>NZ_AOLP01000021.1 GCF_000337795.1 Haloferax denitrificans ATCC 35960 | reverse complement strand
GGTAGTGGCCTAGAAAGACGAGAATGTCACAGACTTTCCACGTCTAATATTACCTAGGCCACTTCTGAACAAGCCGCATTTTGCTGCGCCGATGTTGTAGAATGATGAAATATATTTCACAGACAGACATAGTGTAAGGAATAATAAGTGTGAGTGAGAAAATAACATTTGCACAATTATACGTTTTTATAAATTAGGTCACTTTTTTTTAAAATATTAAGATTACAATATGCCAGCTACAAAACGAGCAAGAAGAACCATTTCCGGTGTTCCAGCCTTAAAAGCTTTTTCAAGTTCATCTAAGAAGAAAGACATGAGTCCAAGTGAACTCAGAAAAATTATAAGAAAGGAATTAAACAATGAAATTGAAGAGAAACATGGTATTTGCGAGTACCAAAACATTGCAATTCAAAGAGCGATTCCATCGGGAGTTGTATTCAATGCAGACGAGATTGGAAGTACAGGCAATTTTTATAAAATATTGCCAGAGATTTCACAAAGGACACGCGAG
>NZ_AOLP01000020.1 GCF_000337795.1 Haloferax denitrificans ATCC 35960 | reverse complement strand
CGTCTGAAACGAGAGTTATCGAACGAGGTTCAATGAACGCATGACGCTTCAACCCCACAAGGGTTCGTCTGAAACGCGTTCGCGAACTCATCTCAGATGTGCTTGCGGAGGCTTCAACCCCACAAGGGTTCGTCTGAAACCGCACGTCGCCGTCGAGTTCGGCGAGGTTTTCGTTGCTTCAACCCCACAAGGGTTCGTCTGAAACACGTCTCTCTCCTCAACGAGTTCGGGCGTCACCGCGCTTCAACCCCACAAGGGTTCGTCTGAAACCATGCCCAATACTACGGACACAGGCTCCCTGAAGAGCGACTCGAATAAAGAATTTCCGTCGACCTCCAGTAACCCGCGCTGACCGGGGGGTCGACGGACACTCAGAGGAAGCGCTTCTCGTCGGTCGGATCGTTGCCGTACACCGAGCGGTTGAGTAGCGCGTCCGAGGAGAGTTCGTAGATGATTACCGATTCGCCCGACTTCAACAGGTCTTCGACCTCGTTCCGAAGCGTCGCTAGGTCACCTTCGGAAATCTCGCCTTCGAGTACGGAGTTTTGAACGTGCGTCAGATAGCGTCGCCCAAGTTTGAGCGCTTTATACGTCCGTTCGGCTTCGAGGTCGTACACCATCACGACGTACATCTTACCACCACCGTTCGAAGGGCTCGTACTCCTCTCCGGTCAGCAGATGCTTTTTCAGTTTGTACGCTTCGAGCCGCATCAGGTACTGATAACTCACTTTGCGGTTGAGTTTCGGATGCTCGACGGTTCGTTCGAGCGTCTCCTCGAACGCTTTCGTGTACGTTCTTCTGCCGTCTTCGTCAAGGAGACACGAGCCGAGATCGGTCTCGAAATCGCTCGGCGTAATCTGTTTTCTGTTGATGAGCCGAAACAGCACGCGATCCGCGAGGACGGGTTTGAACAGGTCGGCGAGATCGACCGATAGCGAGTAGCGACGCTCTCCGGGTTCGTGGAGATAGCTAATTGATGGGTCGAGCGCGGTCGCGCGAATCGCTGAAACGCAGTTAGCGTAGACGAGCGCGTTACCGAACGAAATCAAGCTGTTGACCTCGTTCGGCGGCGGGTTGTATTCGCGGCGTTCCAATCGGAACTCGTCGGGGAGAATCTGATTGAAACTCCGGTAGTATGCTTTTCTGGCAGTCGCTTCCACGCCCATGAGTTCGTCAATCGGACGCGTCTGGTCGACGCGCGCGGACGCGGCGTCCAGATCGTCGATCTCGGTTTCTAACTCCCGATCTCGATTGTTGTAGTAGACGACGTTCGTCCGCATGTTGTGGATGCTCGCCGAGACCATTGCCGCCGCGAGCCGCCGTCTGTGGTCGCTGTCCTCGTATGCACGGACTTGCTCGACGACTGTTCGGCCCGATGTCTGGCCGCGCTTCGGCATCACCGACCCCGCGTAGTAATCCTCCCAACCGAAGACGTGGAGTGCGACCGTGCGCTGATTGAGAAACGACATCAGACGGGTGTTGAAGTCGATCTGTCCGTGCAGGAAGAACGCCTCCGCGTTCTCTATCGGCACGTACTTCTTGTCGCCGGCTTCGGTGACGAGCCTGAGCGTGTCGTCGTTTCGTTCGAGTCGACCGTCGGAGAATACGTGATAGTTCCTGTCCATTGTCAACACCAACAGAAGTCGTGGTATGCACACGACTCGCAGAAGGGCTTCCGCTCGGCGGGAGGCGGCGAGGATCGGCGTACGAGTTCGTGAATCCTACGAATCGACGACTCGACTTTTTTCGCTCGTTCTTCTGTGAGTTCTACCGACTCTCGGCGGCGCTCTCGCGGGTGGGCGAGGACGCCATCACGACGAACGCCGGCGACTCTGTCCAGATACCACAGGTAGTACGACAGTTGCATTTCGGCGGGCTCGGTGAGCGCCGACGAGGGTTTGACTTCGACGACTCGGCCGTCGTCGAGCAGGTCCAGCGAGATCATACCGAGACGGAGGCTCTCTCGTTTCTCGTCGTACGCCGTCTCGTCGACCCGCATCCCCCTCACGACGGTCGCGTTCTCGCGATCGATTTCGAGGCTCCGGCTTTCGAACCAGAGTTCCCGCTCGCAGACGTAGTAGTACTGCATCATCACTCCGGTGACGCGAAACGGCTCGTCGACGGGCGTTCCCCGTGCGGTCGCGAGCAGTCGGTCCACCGGATCTTTGGTAGTCATAAAATCCGGTTGTCGACGCTACTCTCTGCAGCCAGCCCGGTCGTCGAGTCGAAGTAGCTTCCGTGCCGGGCGTCTCGCGTGTCGATCCACCTTGTTTCGGTGTCCTCGTAAATACGCGTCAGGCCGCTGAGCGCCTTTGCTTCCTTCGAATCGCCGCGGTATATCGGAACGGATACGCTCGCTTCTTTTAGGCTGTCCATGAGTCGGCGTACCGTTTCGAACTCGTAGTCCTGCCACGCCGCTCTGACGGCTTCGACTCGCTCCCGCTCTTCGGTCGTCCGGCAGACGACGACCTCCACGCTCCGCCGTTGTTCGATCAGCGACAACTCCCCGAGTTCGTCCGCTCTCGCCTCGTTCACGTACTCGACGTAGGCGTCTTTGCCGATGTTCTTCTCGTCGTGGAGTCGGCGGTAGTACTCTTCGACGGCTGTTTTCGAAACAGTCGCTTCCGGAATCGTGCCTTCGGTCCCACCGATATCATCGAGCGTTTCGGTCGCGACGGGAAGGAGCGCCGTTCCTCGGTTGTACACCGCTTCCGACGGCGTCTTCGTCTGTTCGTCGGGCGCTTCGAGCCACCAGACGACGACGTGACCGCGGTCCCTCTCGAACGAACGGTTGCACCGTCCGGCGGCCTGGACGATGCTATCTATCGGTGCGAGGTCTCGGTAGACGCGGTCGAAACTGATGTCGACGCCGGCTTCGACGAGCTGGGTCGAAACCACGACGAGCGAGCAACCTCGTTCGGTGAGCAGTTTCGCGGTCTCGATGAGTCGAAGCCGGTCGACCGGACGTAATCGAGTGGAGAGGTGGAGGACTGGCCGCCCTCCGGCGTCGGCGACTCGCTTTGCGACTGTCGCCACCTCTATATCCGTACTATTCCGGTCAGCGTTTTCGAGCACGTCGGCGTAGACCGAACCCACCGATATCGCGTCTGAGAGGGTCTCGGTGACGTGCGTTGTCAGCGCTTGTGCACTGTCGATAGTGTTGCAAATCGCGAGCACCGACTCTGTTTCACCAGCCTCGTCGCTGTTGGTTCCATTGGCGTCGGTAGTCTCGTCGACTATCGCACTTGCCGCCTCGGCATATGATTTCGGTTCTTCCCGTGAATCGATATATCGAGTCGTTGAGTCGTCCAGCTCGTACTGGACGCGTTCTGTCGCCTCGAAGTACGTCTCGGGTGCGGAGACCAGTTCAGTCGCGTCATCGAATAACTGCGGTTGCGTGGCGGTCATGGCGATAACCGTTGCATTGTACTGCTCGGTGAGCATTCTCACGAGCCGCGGAACCAACTTCCACCAGTCCAACGGGAGGCTCTGCGGTTCGTCCAACACGATGATGCTGTCCCGGAGCGCCGGGAGCTTCATCGACTGCCTGTTGGCCGGTCCGGCGAGGCTTTCGAACAGTTGGACGAACGTCGTCACTGTCATCCCGGCGCGCCAACTCTCCGCCAGCATCCCGGCGACATCGTCGTTCGCGTCCGCTTCGTCGGCGCTCTCATCGCTTTCATCGACGATTGTCGCCTCCGAGAGATGATGGTGCGCGGTCAGCAACCGCCCGGTCGTATCAACTTGATATATCTCTTCGACTTCGGCGACAACTTGGTCGATGATGCTCGTAAACGGGAGCGCGTAAACCACGCGCCCCCCACCGAGTTGGTCGCGAACGCTGAGGGCCGCTGACAGGCCAGTAAGCGTTTTTCCCATCCCGGTCGGAAGCGTTACCGTCGCGACTCCACCGTCGGCGTCGGCGAACGATTCGACGTTCGACAGAACGGACGCTCTCGCTTTCGCTCGGTGGAAATTCAATCGTTCGCTCCGGTTCCCGTCTCGGTCGGCGTCGGCGGTTCGCTCTATCGACTCGATGTACTCTTCGAGCCGCTCGAACGTTGGCTTCTCTGCGTCGTAGGTTCCCGCGGACGCGTTGGAACCGCTTGCGGCCGCCGCCGCGCTCGTCTTATCGGCGAGGACCAGCGAGCCCCAGCACTCTAATACGAGCCCGTAACAGCGCTCCGAGAGCGTTTCCCGGGTAATCGCCGTTGCGCTCGACCCCGTCGATTTTTTGACTTCCGTCAGGAGTTCCCTGAACGACCCTCGGAACGACGACCACGACCCCTCCCCGTCGGTCGCACTCTGAAACACCTCTCGGGCGAGTTCCGGTGCGTGCTCGTCGATGTCTTTGAGCTGCTTCGCAATCGCCACCTGTTGCATCTCGGCGGTGCTTTGATTCCCCCTCGAAACGTTCTCGCGGCGATTCGCCCGGCTGAAGACGTACGCCGCAACGTCGGGGAGTCGACCGTGATGTTTTGCGACCGCGACGAAGCCGGCGAGACAGGTCTCCGGGTCGAAATTCTGGGCGCTGAGCGCGTAGTATGCGGCGAACGAGCCGAGCGGCGCGTGGTAGCGATACTGCTCGTATCTCGGTTCGACCGACCGCAACAGGTAGTCCTGAAAGTACGTCGTCGCCTTTCCGAAGTCGTGCACGTATGCGAGCGTTTCGACGACCGCCCGGAGCGGTTCGCCGGCCGGCGTCTTCGCGTCGGCCGGAACGACGTATCCGACACGCTCGGCGACGTCTCCGAGATGGTCGACCAGCGGAACGCCGTCGTGAACGTCGTTCGGCGGGTGAGAGTACCGCTCCGTCATCAGACGAACACCACGTTCCGGCCGTCGACCTCGACGCTGTCGACACCGTCGACGACCAGCGGTTCCGCGTCAGGGTTGTACGCGTACGTCGTGAACTCCGTCGTCGTTCGGCCACCGGCGTCCACTCGCATAAACGCGGGTGATTCTTCCACCTGACACCGCGTCCCTTCTCGCAGCACAACATCGTCCACCGCGTTCGGAACGGCGGAGTCTACTTCGACCCGGCCGGCTCCGGAGGCTGACTCGACATCGAACTCTCCGTGATAGTCGATTTCTGCGAGGTGTTCCGACAGACCGAGGCTCGGAACGTAGTGTGACTTCCCGGCTTCCAGCATCTCTCGAAGCTCTCTGTACCGTGCTGTTTCCGCGAGCCACACGTCGACCCGGTAAGCGGGTTCGACGAGCACCTCGTAGTTGTGTTGTTGACGGAGCGCCGTCGGATTCGGTAGCTTCACGCTGATTTTCCCGCGGCCGTTGAGCGACTGTAGGTTCCCGCTCGCGGTCGACAACGTGTTCATCGGCATATTGAGCGTTCGAACCGCCCGAACCGGTTCGATTGCAATCCCCGACGAACCGGGCGCGAACAGGTCGTAGTAGCCGTCGCGCTCGATTCCGAGTACGGCTGCGAGCAGTCCGGCCACCGTCGTCCGCGGGATGATTCGGTACGTCTGCTTGACGACGTTCCCCTCGACCCGCCGAAAGTGTCCCCACGGACCGCTGACGGTGAACGACAGACAGCGCTCCGGACGCCCGTCGTCGCCGCCATCGACCCACTCGTCCAACGATTCCTGTTCCATCTTATGCGGCGTCGCCGGCCGGAAGCGTCTCGGCGTGTTCCTCGTAGACGTCGACGACCTCGACGGCGTCGTCCCCCACGGCCTCGCGAAGCGCCCCGTACAGGAGTTCGGAACTCCCCACGTCTCCGTCGTACGAGATGTCGAGGACGTCGCTCGCGACGATTCGAATCCGGTTAATCCGGGCACTTGCGGCCGCCAGTCGGTCGACGAACCCGTCGATTTCGAGGGTGAGGTCCCGAACCGTTCGCAGCTCCTTGTCCGGCTTGGAACGGTCGTCGTCGAGGACGAGGTCCCTGTCGAGACCGCCGAGGTGGAAACTCTCGTCGGCGTACTCGACGCGGCAGTAGAGCCGCGGTTCCTGACCGATTTTGCTTCGGCTTATGGTCTGATTCTTGATGGCCCGCCAACAGAGCGTGTCGAGTCGCTCGACATCGCCGGTGGTGAGATTCGTGTCGGCGGCACCGTGTTCGTCGACGAGTCCGTGGAACCGGATGAGTCCGTACTGTATTCGGTGGTCGTCAAGGTCGAATCCTCCTTGCTGTTTGTTTTCCTGCGTGGCGATAACGCTCGTGAGGCTGTCATATTCCTCGTTTTCGTTGACAGCGTGTACCGATTTCCCCGGTGAGAACTGGACGGGGCCGGTGAAGTGGTCGGGGAGGTGCTTTGCGTACACGTCGTCGGTATCGACAGACATCGTCGCGCCGAAGTATCGAACGTCGACGCTGTTGTCGAGGAACTCGCCGAACACGTCGTTTCGGAACCGTTCGGATTCCTCGCCGTCGTCAAGGTCGTATTCGTCCGGTTCGACGTCTTTGAGCCGGTCTTCGAGGAGTTCTCCCCGCGTGTACTGGTTCCCCTCGCGTTGGACGTTCCTGATGTAGACCCCGTGGCCGTCGTCGTCCAACTGGTCGCGGAGATACCGTTTCAGCCGAACGTCGGTGACGATGGCCTGCTGAGTCTGCGGGTCGATTCGAGGTCGATTAGAACCGCTGAGGGGATTCCCATTCGGATTCGCGTCGACCGCGTCGTACAGGAATACGATCTCCGAGCGATTCGTGACGGCGTCGTTCGTGTCTGACATCTTAGTGTTCCTCGTCGGTGGTTCGTTTGTCGCTCGCGTCGCTGTTCTGTTGGTTCCAGTCCGGATGGTCGTTCATGCCGTAGGTCACGCCGAGGGCGTAGTAGAAGCGGAGATCGTCGGTGTCGATCTCCCAGTCGTCGGGGTCGGGGTCGAGGACCGTCTCTCGGAGTCGTTCGACGATGTGTTCGGCTTTCGTCCCCGGGTAGCTCTTTCCTTTCTTCTTTTCTTGGCGCGTGTAGGTCAGGGTCTTGGCGACGGTCTCCTGCGTGACTTTCTTGATTCGCGCTCGCGTGATTGACTTGACCGGATACTGGTCGACGAGTGTCGTGGACCGGTCCTCGGAGTACTCCTGGTAACTTCCGATGTCTCCGACGAGCGCGCCGAGAAGGAACGCCCCCCGGCGCTCGCTGGTCACGGAGTCTTCGTCGTCGTCGTGCGCCGGCGAGAGCGCGGGCGTCTCGTTGATGAACGATTCGAGTTTCTGTTCGGCGGGGGAGCCCCCGTCGGCGATAAGGATCTCGTCTAGTGTTGGCATCGTCAATCTCTCGTAGGTCGGTTCGAGGGTAATCTGGCTTTTCGTGGGTTCGTTCGTCTTTAACAGTTCAAGCTCACCATCGGCGAGCGCACAGAGCTGTGCGAACTGACTGGCGACCAGAAACGACGGAAACCCCTCGAAATCGTCGTCTGACTCCCCATCGATGATTCGGGTGACGTACTCTTCGAGCAGCACGTCGACGGCTATCGCATCCCCACACAGTACGCTCACAAGCGCTTCGATTCGCGGGTCGTCCGCGTCCGCTTCGGCGTCGTCTCGCTCTGCGAACGTCTGATAGAAGTACCACCCCGTCGAAACCGCGTGGAGTTGCTCGTCGTTCGCCGACAGTAACCCCCACTTGTCGTTTTTCGGGAGCGGTGCCGTCCGGTCGGTCTCCGAGTTGAACGCGGACGCGTTTCGGACGAATCGGTTGTGCGTGAATGCGAGCTCTCTCGGGTAGTGTAAGCGGCCGTTCAGCGTTTCGCCGAAGACGTCGTACCGAGACATCTGGTGCGGCATGACCGCCGAAACGTAGAATCGGAGTCTGGCGTCGGAGTCGTCGAGTTCTCGTTCCTCCATGTACGCCTGCTCGATAGGTGTCGCGTCACCGCCGTCTTCGACTGCACTAAACAGCATCTTGTAGAGGCGATACACTTTCTCTGGCGTCAGCCGTCCGAAGAAATACGGCAGATAGTACACTTTCGCACCGAACGTCCGATACGTACACGCCTCGACGAACGCCTCAGCGTTCATCACCGTCACTGCGGCGTCCTCCGAGATTGGGTGGGAACGCCACGCGTTTTCGATATCGAGCCCCGGGAACTTTTCGAGTTGCTTGCCAAGGAAGTAGTTCTGTGGATCTTCCGCAGTTCCAACTGTCCGGGAGGGTCTCCCGGTTACGATATCGGTCGCGTCTCCCGATGAGTCGTCGGCCTTGTTCTTCGTGACGAGCTTCGATAGTTTGCGTTGGCGCATCGCCTCGTTGAACGCGGCGATGTCGCCGGGCCATCGATAGTCGCCATCTCGTTCGGTCTTTACCTGGACCGTCAACAGCGCGGTTGTAGACTCCCCGCCCAAAGCTCGAACGACCGCATCTTCAATGGCTTCGAGCGCAGCTTCCCGTGTTCCAAGCTCGGCGAGACGGTCAATAACCCAGCCTTCCGGGTGTTCACTGGCAGCAGTCGCGACGACGTCGTCGGTCGCCCATTTCGTGAGCCGTTCTTTGGCGTATCGCGCGAGCTTTTCGGGGTCGCTGTTTCGCCCGGCTTGGTGGGTGACGCTGTGGTCGATACCACGCGCAGCCGGATATTTCGAGTGCCCTACCTGCTGAATCAGATCGCTCGTGTATCGCGTCACCAGCACGGGTCCGAGACTGTCGTCGGCCAACCGTGGCTCGTCTCCCGAGAGATCGACGCGAACGGCGATCAGACTGTCGTCCGTGTCTACGAGGTCCCGTGCCGCGTCCGGAGTGAGGTACGGGGCGTACTCTCCCCCGCCCGTCGTGGCGAGCGTGTAGAGCTTCCCGTAGAGGTACTGTAAATCGCGAAGCGAGCCGACCGGCGAGTCCGGGAGTTCGTCGGCCAACTCGGTTTCCGGATAGCGGTCACGGAACTCGTTAGGCGAAAGCATCGCGCTCCTCTCCCATCGTCTCACCCGGGCGCGTCCGCTCTGTGACGTTCATAAACCCGAGACCGAGCGAATTTCGCTCACCGAGCCCGCAGTCGAGCGCGAGATTCAGGTGTCTCCGATGGTCGTCGTCGCGCACGGTGTACTCGAATTTCCACTTGCTCAGGACGTAGGTCATCTCCTGTCCCTCGGTCACGGTCAGCGGAATCGCGAACGTCTTCAATAACTCGTAGCCGTCGAACAAGTCGCCCGAGACGTCGCTCGGACCGGGCAGATGGTCGTGAGCGAACTGGTCGTGTTTCTGGTCGAGGTTCGCCTCCAACTGCTCTCGAAGCGGGGCCGTGGTGTGTTCCGGTCGCCAGAACGTCGCGGTATCGCCGCCGGGGTGGTCGATACCGTACTCGTCGCACCGCCACGGCGGGATTCGAACGAGAAGTCCGGTCCCGGTTTCGAGCGTCCCTCTGGTCCCGGGTTCGCCCACGTCGGGTTCGAGTGACGTTACCTCGTCGACGTGAAACGGCATCTCACCGACGTTGAACTCTCGGTCATCGAGCAGATTCGCCGCCACGTTCGCGAGCAGTTCTTCGTCGGGCGACGCGACCAGTAACTTCCGGTCGTCACCTTCCCGCATATCTCGGGGCGGAAACGGATTCGAGTAGGCGAACCCCGGCGGCTCGCCGGAGTCGTGTCGCTCCCCGTAGGGGGTCCCGTCGAGAGCGTTCCATATTCGTCCGCGAATCTTGTGATGGTAATCGTTCTGATACGCGGCGTCGGAACGCGCTGACAAGTGAGCCATGATCCGCACCGTTACCCGACACCTCCTTCTGCACTCATTGCTGTCTCTGTGGTTGTTCGCTTCTCGACATAAAATTATGCCCGTAGTTTGACGGGTCGCGACTCACTGAAGTTCGTCTGAAACGACTCGCGGAGTTCGAGGTTGTCCGGGCGGTTGTCGCTTCTATCCCACAAGGGTTCGTCTGAAACGTGCGCCGTCGATGGCCTGCACGCCCTCGTTTTTGCTTCAATCCCACAAGGGTTCGTCTGAAACACTCACGTCGAACTCGCTTCGAAGCACATCGCCGAGGGCTTCAATCCCACAAGGGTTCGTCTGAAACCGTTGTCCGCGGGGATGTCGTGGGTCGGCGTGACGTCGCTTCAATCCCACAAGGGTTCGTCTGAAACTCGTCGCAGTCGTCGCAGAGCCGGCCGAAGCCCGGGA
>NZ_AOLP01000019.1 GCF_000337795.1 Haloferax denitrificans ATCC 35960 | reverse complement strand
CCGGCGTCGGCATCACCGCCGCGCACGTCGCCTTCGTCTACGACGCGGCGCTTCCCGCGTGCCTCCTCGCCGCCGTCGGATGGGTGCTCGTCCGCCGGCCGGTCGCGTTCGCGCCGCTCTCGGTCGCCGCCTCCCACCCCGCCGTCGACGACCACCGTCTCCCCGGCCTCGCCGGCGGCGCGGTCGTCGGCGTCGTCGGCTTCGTCGCCGCCGACGCGCTCGTCGCGCCGTGGCTCGCACCGCTCGCCGCCGTCGGCCTCGGTATCGGGACCGCGCTGTTCGTCGCGGCCCGTCCGGTCGTGGCGCTCAGAGCGCGCGTCCGCGCGGTCGAAGACGGCCTCCCCGACGCGCTGTATCTCGTCGGCCGCGCCGTCGGCGAAGGCGAGGCCGTCGAATCCGCGCTCGCCCGCGCGGCGACCTCGGTCCCCGGTGCGACCGGCGACCTGCTGGACGAGGCCGTCGGCGTCCAGCGTCGCCTCCGCGTGGGCGTCGCCGAGTCGTTCCGCGGCGAGTACGGCGTCCTCGAATCGACCCCGAGCCCCCGCGTCGCGGGCGTGGCGACGCTCCTCGGCCTCGCCGCCAGCGAGGGCCGACCCGCCGGCCGCGCCATCGTCTCGATGGCCGACCAGCTCTCGGCGCTGTCCCGGCTCGACGCCGAGGCCCGCCGCGAACTCGCCTCGGTCACGGAGACGCTGTCGAACACGGCCGCCGTCTTCGGGCCGCTCGTCGCCGGCGCGACCGTCGCGCTGGCCGACGGGATGGCCCCCGCGAAGACGCTCGACCAGACGGCCGTCGCCGCGCCGCTTTCGACCGGCGACCTCGGGCTGGCCGTCGGCGCGTACGTCCTCCTCTCGGCGGTCATCCTGACGACGCTCTCGGTCGGCGTCGAACACGGTCTCGACCGCCACCTCGTGGCCTCCCGCGTCGGCCGCGCGCTCGTGTCGGCGACGACGACGTTCGCCGTCGCGTTCGCCGCCGCGGGGGCGCTCGTCTAAGTCGCGGCTCTCGCGACGCTCGTCGCCGGCTCCGCTCCCGTCGCCGTTCCGTGCTGAGGTTTATATACTCGGACGGGACCACCCCGGTCTATGCTCGACGCACCGCTCGATACGCTCTACACGTGGGCCGCGCTCTCGGTGGCCGCGACCGTCCTCGTCGGGACAGTCGCCGGGCTTCCGACCACGCCCGCGCCCGACGCCTCGGGAGTCGCCGACGCCGTCGACACCGTGGCCGTCGCCGAGTACGACGCGACAGCCGAACACGACCTCGACGCCGACGCCGTCCGCCTCGGCTCGCACCGAATCGGGCTCCGAAACGACGGCGGCGCGGCGCACGCCACGTTCGGGTTCGGGCCGGTCACGCCGGCGACGCCCGACTCCCGACTCGGCTCGGTCGCCGCCGGCACACCGCCGAGCGCCGTCTTCGACTCGCCCGCCGCGTTCGCCGCCGCGGCCGAGACCGCACGCGACCGGGACGCCTCGTGGCGGCCCGCCAGCGAACTGCTCGTCGTCCGCCACGTCAACTGGGAGGGAACGGATGTCACCGTCGTCTCGGCGTAGAGCACAGACCTCGCCCGTCGCCGCACTCACCGCTCTGGTCGTCGTCTGCGCGGCGATTTCGTGCTACGCAACGGTGCTCGACGACTCGTTGCCGACCGCCGACCGCGACCTCGCGCCCGCGACGCTGTCGAACGTCGAGTCCGCCCTCGCGGACGACTCGGGCGTCGTCGTCCTCTCGCGGCTCTCGGACGCCCGTGACGCCTGTCCTGACGGATTTTCCTGTCGCGTCGTCGTCGCAATCGACGACGACCGCCGCGCCGTCGGTCCCGACGCTCCGGCCGACGCCGACGCCGACTCGACTCGGATTACCGCCCGCGTCGAACCCGGACGCGTCGGCTTCGGCACGCTCCGCGTCGAGGTGTGGCGATGACCGACCTCGTCTTCGACGTGACGGTGTGTCTGCTTCTCGTGAGCGCGAGTATCGGCCTCGTCGTCACCGCGGACGCCGGCGCGGACACCGGTCTCAACGGCGATGCCGCGGTCGACGCCGACGGGGTCGCCTCGTCGCTGGCGACGAGCACCGCGACGGTCAACTACTCGCTCGCCCCCGGCGTCGACGCGGCCGACCCGTCGTTGCTCGATGCCGACGGCGTCGACCCACGCGAACTCGAACGGACCGCCCACGGCAGTCTCGCCGGGCTTCTCGCTCGGGCGACGCTCGGCGCGGTCACCGTCGACGGCGCTCGCGTGACTCGCGCCCGCGACGACTTCCGCAAGCGGGCCGCCGCCCGCGTCGCCTCCGAACTCCCGACGCGTGGCGTCTCCGTCGCCGTCTCGTGGACGCCGTTCCCCGGCTCGTCCGTTCGTGCGAGCGACGCGCTCGGTCCCGAGCCGCCGTCCTCGGCGACGGTTCACTCCGCGACGCTCGACGTGCCGAGCGGGTTCCCCGCGGCGCGCGAGGACGCGGTCGCCGCCAGCGACGACGGCTTCGACGCCGTCGCTCGACTCGTCGCAGACCGGACCGTCGCCGGGCTGTTCCCGCCGGCGCTCGCCCGGCTCGCGCTCCGCGGCGACGAGCCGGTCTCGACGCTGATGGCCCACCGGTACGAGCGGGCCGGCGCGCTGGCGGGGGCCTCCGTCGCGCCCGAGGTCGCCCGCGAGGAGACCCGCGCCGCAAACGCCGACCTCGCGGCGGCGCTGAACCCGCGGTTCGCCAAGACGATGCGCGCCCGATACGACACGCCGCGCGCCGCCGCCGAGGCGGTCTCCGTGGGGCGCGTCACCATCGTCGTCAGGACGTGGTCACTGTGAGACTCGCCGACGACGACCGCGGCCGGGTTCCCTTCGCCCTGCTCGGCGTGTTACTGCTCGTCGGGAGCGCGACGTTCTCCGGCGCGCTCGCCGGCCACGACCCCGTGGCCGACCGCCGCGTCGACGACGCGATGGACCGCGCGAGCGCACAGGCCGACGCCGCCGTCCGCGCGGCCGTCGGCGACGCGGCGCGCGAGGCCGCGGCGAATCCCGTCACCTCGCCCGCGAACACGACCGTCGGACGACTACTCTCCGACGAGCGACCCTTCCGCGATTATCTCCGGCTCCGCATCGCGCTGGCCGCGACAGAGCGGCTCCGCGCCGTCTCGGTCGCCCGCGGCGACGTGAACGCGACTGCGACCCTGCCGCGACCGACGAACGAGTCGAGCCTGCGAGCCGCGATGGACCGCGTCTCTATTTCGAGCCGCGAGAACGGGACCGTCCTCGTCGCGACCGTCGAGAACGTCTCGGTCGAAGTCGCCCGCGAGGGTCGAACCGTCGCCGCCGAGGACGCGACCGTGACCGTCGGCGTCCGGACGCCCGTCCTCGCGCTCCACGACCGGACCGAAGCCTTCGAGCGCCGCCTCGACGCGAACGCGCTGGACGGCGGGACGCTCGACGCGACGGTGACGACCGGTCTGTGGGCCTCGGCGTGGACCCGCGGCTGGAGCCAGTACGCCGGCGCGCCCGTGGACAACGTCGTCTCGAACGACCACGCCGCGCTGGCGACGAACGCCGGCGTCCTCCTCGCCGAACAGCAGGCGTTCGGGGCGACGGACGCCGACGGCCGCGGTGCGACCGGCCGCGCCGCCGTCCAAGTCGGTGCCCAGAGCCTGCTTTCGCAGACCGGCGTTCCGGCCGCGCCCGAACTGGCGAACGCGCTTCCCGCACCGAACCCGGCCGCGGAGTCGGCCCCGCGCGAGATACCGACGAACCGGACGATTAACGCCTCCGTCGGCTCCGCCGCCGACCACGCGCTGGTTGGCCTCCTCGACGGTCGCGGCGACGCGCCGGCCTACGACGACGTGGTCGCAGAGGCCCACCGCGCCGCGGTCGAAATCGACGCCGAGACGGACGTTCTCTCCCGGACCGAAGACCCGCCGGAGCACTCCGGACGCGGGTGGACGCTCGTCAGCATCTCGACCGACACGTCGTCGTCGGCCGAGACGGTGCCGACGCGAGTCCCGGCGGTCGAAGCCGACACCGTCGTCGTCGACGCCGGCTCCCGCATCGTGACGACGGTCGAGACGACCACTCGGACGTTCCGCCGGGGCAACGAGACGCTCCAGACCGAAGCGCGGACGGAGACGCGGACGCGCGTCGACCTCGCGGCCGTCGTCGACCCGGCCGCCGTCTCCGCCCCCGTGCGCCCCATCGACCCCGCGAGTACCCCCGGCGGCGCGCTCGACGGCGAGAACTTCGCCGGGGCCGCCGACGCGGCCGCCGACATGGTCGTGACGCGCGGCGGCTTCGACGACATCGCCTGCGACGTTGCGACCGGCGACCCGCCCGAGCCGCGGCAGGCGACCGCGCCGTCGGCGGACGGCCTCGACCGCTGGGTCCGCGCGGACCTCGTCGACCTCGCCGACCGCGTCAGAGACCGACGCGTGACGGCGTCCGCACGGCGAGTCGCCGCGGGCGAGGCGAACCTCGCCGCGGAACTCGCGGCCGACCTCCGCGCCGACCGCCGCGACCTCGTGGGCGCACCGACCGCCTACGACGGTGTCGCGGACCGGACGCGCGTCGCGGTTCGCGCGACCTACCTCGACCGCGTGCTGGCGACGCTCGACCGCCGGGCGAACCAGACCGCGGCGGCGAGCGACGCGGCCGACAACGCGAGCCGGGACGCGGACCTCGGGTCGCTCTCGGATGCGGTCCGCGCCGAGGAGGTCGCCCGCGCGGCGCTCGGCGACTCGCGAGCCGACGGCGCGAGCGGAACTGGCAACGAAAGCGGTGTCCGCTTCGTCCCCGACGCGGACCCGATGTACCTCTCGCTCGGCGGCCTCGACGGCGCTTCGGTCCCGACGGTCGCCCGCGGCGGCACCTATCACCCGCTCGCCGCCCGCAACACCAACCTGTTTACGCTCCCCTACGGTGACGCCGCCGACACCGTTCTCGAACCGGTGTTCGGCTCGAACCGCCGCGTCCCGCTTCGCGTCGCGGCCCGCGCGCTCCTCGCGGCCGACTCGGTCCTCGCGAACACGAACGGGACGAACGAGACGCTCGCCGACAGACGCGACCGGCTCGAAACCGCGGTCGACCGGTCGGTCGTTCCCGCGGAGACGGCCGCCCGCCACACGCTTCGCGACCACACCAATCACTCCGTGACGGAGCGCCAACGGATTCTGGAGCGCTCGCTCGGCGCGTGGGACGACCCCGCTCACCGGGCGCTGGCGATTACGAACGGCTCCGCGGCGCGCGCAATCGCCGTCGAGGCGGCCGCCCCGGGAACCGTCGAGGCCGACCTCCTCGAACGCCGCCTCGACGTGGCGTTCAGAACCGTCCGCCGAGACCGCTCGACGACGGTCCCACAGCGGCTCACGAACCGGACGGTCGAGACGACGCGAACCGCCCGTCAGCAGGCCGTCGCCGACGTGGCGACCGACGCGGCGATGAACGCCACCGAGGACGCGGTCGCCGACCGCCTGAACGACACGCTCGACTCGCGGTTCGGGAAGTCGTTCAAGCGCGTCCCCGCCGGGATGCCGGTCGCGCCCGTCCCCGGCTCCTGGTACGCGACGGTCAACGTCTGGGACGTGGCGGTCGCCGGCGAGTTCGCGCAGTTCCGCGTCCACGCCCGCGGCGACACGGAGTCGCTGACGTACGCCCGCGACGGCTCGACGGTCGCCCTCGACTGGGACGACGACGGCGTCGCCGAGACGGTCGGCCGCGGCGACCGCGTCTCGTTCGACGTGGATACGACAATCGTCGTCGCAGTCCCGCCGTCGGGCGTCGGCGTCGGCGACATCGACGGCGACGCGGACGAGCGCTCCGAGGGGTGGCAGGGAGGACCGGGCTGTACCGTCGCGGCCGACTGCCCGCCCGACGAGTAGCCGCCAATACGACCCGAGTGGCAACCGTTTTGCCGCCGGAACGCCGAACCCGCGGTGTATGTTGCACGACGCCGCCGCGGAGCCGGGAACCCTCTCGGCCGACGAGTTGCGGGCCGCCTACGAGGACGAGATTCGCCGCGCAGTCGACGCCGCAGGGCCGGAGACGGCCGCCGAGGCCGCCGGTGTCTCGGAAGCCGCGCTCTCGAACGGCGTGTTGGACCTCACGCTCGAACAGGCCGCCGCGGTCCTCGAACTCACCGACGACAACCCCGACGCCGACGCCATCGTCTGGGAGTTCCGCGACCACCTCCTCATGGGCATGACGAGCGGCATCCTCGACGTTGACACGCTCGCGTCCGAGGTCGACCTCGACCTCTCCGGACAGGAGATTCAGCAGGCCATCGAGGGCCGCACCGCCGCCACGCTGAACGAACTGGCCGCCATCCACCACGCCATCGCCGTCCGAAACGAGCGATGAGAGTCGCCGTCCTCGGCTGTGGCTACGTCGGCCTCGAACTCGCCCGCACGCTCGTCGCCGACGGCCACGACGTGTGGGGCGTCCGCCGCTCAGACGACGGCCTCGCCGCCGTCGAAGCGACCGGCGCGGAAGCGGTCCGCGCCGACGTGACCGACGCCGACTCCCTCGGTGCGGTCCCCGACGTAGACCACGTCGTCTTCGCCGCGAGTTCCGGCGGCCGCGGGGCCGACGCCGCCCGCACCGTCTTCGTCGACGGACTCCGAACGGCAATCGACCAGTTCGCCGCCCGCGACTCGCCGCCCGAGCGCCTCGTCTACACGTCGAGCACGGGCGTCTACGGCGACCACGGCGGCGACTTCGTCGACGAATCGACGCCGCTCGACCCGACGACGGACAAGACGCGCGTCCTCGCGGAGGCCGAGCGCATCGCCCGCGAGCACGCCACCGAGCGGGGAATCGAGGGAACTGTCACCCGGTTCGCCGGACTCTACGGTCCCGACCGCTACCGGCTCGACCGCTACCTGACCGGCCCGGTCACGGCGGGCTACCTCAACATGGTCCACCGGGACGACGCCGCGGGCGTCGTCGCGTACCTCCTCGAAACCGACCGCGCCCGCGACGACACCGTCCTCGTCGTCGACGACGAACCCGTCTCGAAACACGAGTTCGCCGACTGGCTGGCCGACGAGTGCGGCGTTCCGCGACCCGAAAAGCGCACGAAGGAAGAACGCCTCGACGCGGGCGACCTCTCGGCGGCCGCCCGTCGCCGCGTCCTGACGAGCAAGCGCTGTTCGAACGACCGCCTCCGCGAACTCGGCTATTCGTTCGCGTATCCGACGTATCGGGAGGGTTACCGGGCGGCAATCGACGCCTACCGAGCGGACGGCGACTGACCGTATTCACGGCTCGACAGGTTCGAACCGCCGAAATTCTGTCACTCAGGATAACTCGATTAGGGGGAATATTCATACGGTAGGCCCCGGTCGTGTTGTGTATGTTGGGTCCGGTGGGGCAGTTCGACACGGGTGCTATCTTCGAGTCTCTCGACTCGTTCGTGCGCACTCACCCCGAGGTCGCGGCGGCGCTCGTCGTCGCGCTCGGTGCCCTCGCGCTCGTCGTCTACGCCGCGATTCGGTTCAAGCGGCCGATGGGCACGCGCTTCGCCGAGGCGCTGGAGGGCGTCGACGAAATCGCCGTCCTCATGCATCCGAACCCGGACCCCGACGCCATGGCCGCGGCAATCGGCGTGGCCTGTCTCGCAGAACAGGTCGGCACCACACCGACCATCCAGTTCGCCGGCCAGATTCGACACCAAGAAAATCGCGCGTTCCGAACCGTTCTCGACCTCGACTTAGACCCAATCGACCACGTGAGCGACCTCGCCGCCGAGGCGGTCGTCCTCGTCGACCACAACGAACCCCGCGGCTTCGCTGGCGCGGAGGGCGTCCTCCCCTACGCCGTCGTCGACCACCACCCCGGCGACGGCACCGGCGAGGCCTTCACCGACGTGCGGACCGACTACGGCGCGTGTTCGAGCATCGTCGCCGAGTACTTCCGCGACGTGGGCGCGAAACCCGTCCCGCCGGACATGCACGCGAGCGAGGTGAACGCCTCCTACACCGTCCCCTCGCAGGTCGCCACGGGACTCGTCTACGGGATTCTCACGGACACCAAACACCTCACTGCGGGCTGTTCGGCCGCGGATTTCGACGCCGCGGGCTTCCTCTTTCCCGGCGTCAACGAGGACCACCTCGACCGCATCGCCAACCCCGAGGTCTCCCGCGAGGTACTGGAGGCGAAAGCCCGCGCCATCGCCGGCCGCGACGTGCGCGGCCCCTTCGCCGTCGCCGACATCGGCACCATCTCGAACGTCGACGCCATCCCGCAGGCGGCCGACGAACTCATCCAACTCGAGGGCGTCACCGCGGCGGTCGTCTGCGGCGAACGCGAGAGCAACGTCTACCTCTCGGGACGCTCCCGCGACGACCGGGTCCACATGGGTCGGACGCTGGAGTCCGCGCTCGACCACTACCGCGGGGCGAGCGCCGGCGGCCACGCCCGGATGGGCGGCGGGCAGATAATCCGCCCCGACGCCGTCACCGACGGCGGCGACGGCGAGTCCGTCCCCCGCGACGAACTCGTCGAACACATCTTCGAGGCGCTGTCGGGCGATATCTGACTTCGGACCGGACCGCCGTCGCCGGACGCGGACCGGTGGCCCTTAACAGCCGGCCGCCGTAGGCCCGCCCATGGCTACAGGACGGGCGACGTGGGCCTACCGCGACCGGTTCGGCGACAGCTTCGGCCGCACCTTCTACCGCCGGTTCGGTCCCGGCGTCGTCTCCAGCATCGGCATCGGAACCTACCTCGGCGAGCCGACCGACGCGGTCGACGAGCGCTACCGCGAGTCGCTCGGCTCCGCGCTCGAACACGGCGTCAACCTCGTCGACACGGCGTCGAACTACCGCCACGGGCGCTCCGAGCGGGTCGTCGGCGACGCGGTCCGCGGGGCCGACGTCGACCGCGACGCCGTCGTCGTCGCCTCGAAGGCCGGCTTCGTCCCCTTCGACCGCGAGCGCCCCGACGACCCCGGCGCGTACGTCCGCGAGACGGTCCTCGACGCGGGCCTCGCCGACTCCGACGAACTCGCACACGGCAGTCACACCATCGCGCCCGCCTTCGTCGACGAGATGCTCGACCGGTCGCTCGACCTGACGGGACTTGACCACATCGACTGCTACTACCTCCACAACCCCGAGACGCAGTTGGCCGTCGCCGACCGCGAGACGGTGTACGACCGCGTCGAGGCCGCCTTCGAGGTGCTCGAACGCCGCGTCGCGGCCGACGATATCGGCCGGTACGGCGTCGCAACGTGGGAGGCCCTCCGGGTCGCGCCGGACCACGACGCCTACCTGTCGCTCCCCGAACTCGTCCGTCGGGCCGAGCGCGCGGCCGAGACCGTCGGCAACGACGGCCACTCGCTCGAAGCGATTCAGTTCCCGTTCAACGTCGTGATGGCCGACGCGTTCACCGTCGAGGCCCACGACACCGACGCGGGCGAGGCGATGAGCGCCCTCTGGTACGCCCACGAACACGGCCTGCACGCCTTCACGAGCGCCAGCCTCGCGCAGGGCGACCTCGCCGCCGAGATTCCGGCGTCGGTGAACTCGGTGCTCGCGGGAGACACGGCGGCCCAGCGGGCGCTCAACTTCTCGCGGAGCGCGCCCGGCGTGACCGCGGCGCTCGTCGGCGCGTCGTCGGTAGAACACGTCGCGGAGAACGTCGCGGCCGGCACGTTCGACCCCCTCGGGGCGCGGGCGTTCGATTCGGTCTTCGAGTGAGCGGTCGCCGGCTCCAGCGGGCGGCCGCCGTCGGTCGATTCGCGGTTATCTGAGCTCTTTCCACTCGCGCCCGCAGTCGCCGCAGATGCGGACCGAGAACACCTCGTCCGGGTCGTTTTTCTTCTTCAGCGACTCGCCGCACTCGGCGCAGGTCAGCCGCCCGTAGGTGTCTTTCTCTAACTCCCCGTCTCGAAGCCCCTTCCGCGTTGTCTTCATACGCTCCCGTTTGTGCAACGAACATAAAAACCCGACGACAGTCCCGTTTTCGTCCCGCACGACGCCCGGCGGTCTCGTTCAGCCGAAACTGTTGTCACCCCGGGGCGCGCGGTGTTGTCCGTGTCACGTGGTCGCCTCTTCGGAACGCTCTGCGGGATGGTGCTACTCGTCAACCTCGCGCGGGTCGTCTTCGCACCGCTTCTCGGGGAGTTCATCGTCTTTTTCGGGGTCGACCGGGCCACCGTCGGCATCGTCGCCACCCTCGTCTGGCTCGGGAGCGCCGTCCTCCGCGTCCCGACCGGCTGGCTCCTCACCCGCGTTCCGAGACACCGCGTGGTGCTCGGGACCGGCGTCGTCCTCGTCGTCGCCTCGGGCGTCACCGCCAGCGCGACCACCGTCGAGACGCTGATGGTCGGCGCGGTCTCGATGGGCCTCGCCTCGGGCGCGTACTTCGTCGCCGCCAACCCGCTCGTGAGCGAGCTGTTCCCCGACCGCGTCGGCCGCGCGATGGGCATCCACGGCACCGCAAGCCAGCTCGCGGCCGTCGGCGTCGCCCCCTTCGTCACGCTCGTCCTCGCGGTCGGCCCCGACCTCGTCGACCGCCTCCCGTTCGTCTCCGCGGCGTGGCAACTCGTCTTCGTCTGCGTCGGGGTCGCGGCCGCCGTCGTGACGCTCGCGCTGTTCGTCACGGCCCGCTCGACGGACCTCCCGGACGCGGGCGCGGCCGACCGCGACCTCCTCGGCGCGGCCCGCACGGAGTGGCGCGTCATCCTCACCGGCATCGTCATCCTCGGCTTCACCGGCTTCGTCTGGCAGGGCCTGTTCAACTTCTACGAGCTGTACATGGTGTCGAAGGGCCTGCCGGCGACGACGGCGCGCAACATGCTGACGGTCATCTTCGGCGCGGGCGTGCCGGCGTTTTTCCTCTCGGGGCGGCTCGCGGACAAGCTCCCGCGCATCCCGTACATCCTCGGCGTGCTCGTCTCCTTCGTCGTCTCGGTGTTCGTCCTCACGATGACGACCAGCCTCGTCGGTCTCGTCGTCGTCACCGCGGTCGTCGGCTACGTCATCCACAGCCTCTTTCCGGCGCTCGACGCCTACCTGCTCGACACGCTCCCCGACGAGAGCCGCGGGAGCGCCTACTCGGTGTACTCGTTCGGCATGATGATATTCCAGGCCAGCGGGTCGGGCGCGGTCGGCACCCTGACCGACTCCGGCTACGCGTTCGACGAGGTGTTCTTCTGGTTCTCGGTCGGGCTGGCGGTCGTCGTCGCGGGCCTCATCGCGTTCCAGCGCGCCGGGCGCATCCCGAGCTGAACCCGAGCCGAGCGGGTCGGCGGCGGTCGAGCGAAGTCGGCAGACGACTCGGCTCTCGCCGCACTTTTGCTCGCCCGGTCCCACGACCGACACGATGGAGTACGTACAAGAGCGGGTCACGACGCTCCACGACCTCGCCGGCACGGTCCCCGACGCCCCGACCGACCGCGCCGCCGTGGTCGTGCCGATGACGGAGCGGGAGTACGCCGGTCTCGCCGCCGACCGGGTGCTCTCGACGCTGGAGTCGCTCTCGCCGGCGCGGGTCGTCGTCCCCCTTCGCGCGCCAGCCGACCGGGTCGCCCCGTTCGCCGACTGGCTCGACGAGTACGACCTGCCGCTCGACGTGCTGTGGTGCGACGGCCCCCGCGTCGCCGACCTGCTGGACTCCCACGGTCTCGGCGGCGAGCGCGGCAAGGGACGCGACGTGTGGCTCGCGCTCGGTTGTGCCGCCAGCGAGGAGTACGTCGTCGTCCACGACGCGGACACGAAGACCTACGACGAGCGCTACGTCCCGCGGCTCCTGTTCCCGCTGGCGCACGGCCACGACTTCTCGAAGGGCTACTACGCCCGCGTCGAGGAGGGGCGGCTCTACGGCCGGCTGTTCAGGCTGTTCTACGCCCCGCTCGTCCGCGCGCTCGAAGCCGAGACCGACGCCCCCATCGTCCGGTATCTCGACTCCTTTCGGTACGCCCTCGCGGGGGAGTTCGCGGCCACGTCCGACCTCGCGGTGCGGATGCGGTCGCCCCGGAAGTGGGGTCTCGAAGTCGGCACCCTCGGCGACGCCTTCGCCCACGCCGGCTTCGACCGGAGCGCGCAGGTCGACCTCGGCGAGTACGAACACGACCACCGCTCCGTGAGCGGGCCGACCGGCCTCTCGGACATGAGCGAGTCGGTCGGACGGACGCTCCTCCGGGCGGTCGTCGAACACGGCGGAGACATCGAGTTCGACACGCTCGCAGACCGCTACCGCGACGCCGGACATCGGCTGGTCGAACAGTACGCGGTCGACGCGGCGTTCAACGGCTTCGACTACGACCGCGGGGACGAGCGCGAACAGGTCGCCACCTACGCCGATGCCATCTCGAAGCCCGGCGAGGACACGCGGCTTCCGGCGTGGACGGACACGACGCTGTCGCCCGACGAGGTGCTCGCCGCCGCGAGCGACGACCTCGACGACGTGCGGGAGGGCGCGGGCCGATGAGCGAGACCACCTACGACGACCTCGCGGGCGTCGTCGACCTCTTCGGCGCGCTCACCCGCGAGGAACTGGAGACGGCACTGGACGAACTCGCGTTCAAACAGGGCCGCGAGACCGACGGGGACGCCCTCTCCGGTGCGGTTTCCGACGCGGTCGACGCCTACTATCTCGTCCCCTACGAGGACGACGAGACGGACGCGGAGCTTCTGACGGTCGGTCCGATGGCGTTTCCGACGCTCCCCGACCGGGCGGAGGACCTGCCGCACATCCTCGACTACCCGACCCGCGAGGTGCCGCGGGACGAGTTGGCGACGCAGGTCGAATCGCGTCTCCGGGCGGCGGCCGCGAGCGCGGTGCAGACGGGCGACGCCGACGAAATCGAGCGTCTGCTGGACGTGACGTACGACCTCGAAGCGTGGGCCGACACCGACGTGGGGTCGATTCGCGAGCGCCTCGACGCCGCGCTGGACGCGGAGGGGCAGGCCTAAGTCGCGGCATCTCTTTACGAATCGTGACGATGGACCTCGCGGGCGTCAGCCGACACGAACCGGTGACCGTCGACGCGGGCCGGCGGGCGGCCGTCATCGCTCCCGTCGTGTTCCGCGACGAGCGGCCGCACATCCTGTTTACCAAGCGCGCCGACCACCTCGGCGAGCATCCGGGCCAGATGAGTTTCCCCGGCGGCGGCCGCGAACCGAGCGACGCCGACCTGCGGGCGACCGCGCTCCGCGAGTCCAACGAGGAAATCGGGCTCCGACCCGAGGAGGCTGATTTCCACGGTCGACTCGACGACATCCTCACCGTGACCGACTACTCCGTCTCGCCGTTCGTCGCCACGGTGCCCGACCGCGCGTACGAGCCCGACCGGCGCGAGGTGGCCGAAATCGCGGTGCTCGCGGTCGACGACCTGACCGACCGCGCGAACTACGAGTCGGAGCGCCGCGACCACCCGCAGTACGGCGAGATTCGGCTCCACTTCTTCCACGTCGACGGCTACACCGTCTGGGGCGCGACCGGGCGGATGCTCGTGCAACTGCTCGAACTCACGACCGACTGGCGCGTCCCCGAGGAGGTCGACCGCGTGGTCGACCCCGACGCCGACTACCCGGTGTAGCGCGGGACGTTCTGTCGACGGGCGGGCCAGCGCAGTCGCTCGCGGTGTCTGCGTCAGTTCCGAAAAACAAACCGGCGTCAGCGTGTCGTCGTCCCCACGACAACTCCCTTTCTGCCCCCGAGCACCCCCTCAGCCGAGGAGGTACTTGAGCGCGGGGCGCTGTTGGACGAACTCCATCTTCTCGATGATGGCGTCGAGGCCGAGGATGCGGCCCGCCGCGAGCGTCCCGACGATGGCGAACATCATCAGCCCGAACAGGTCGCCGTTGACCACGCCGTGGGCCCAGTCGGCGTTCCCGAGGTAGAAGAACACCATCAGGACGCCGCCGAAGAAGGCGGCGAGCCGGACGAGTGCGCCCACGATGAGCCCGAGACCGATGAGGAACTCGCCCCACGGAACCATGATGTTCGTGAGGTCGAGGAGCCACGGGGTCGCGGCGGCCCACGCGAAGAAGCCCTGTAGGGGCGAGGCGGCGGGGGCGTTCGCGAGGTAGCCCGCGGCGCTGAACGGTTCACCCACCAGCTTCCCCCAACCTGCGTGGAGGAACCAGTAGCCGGTGATGAGGCGGGTCAACACGAGCACGTAGCCCGTGATACCCCGCGAGTAGTCGAAGTCCATTCTGTTCCCCAGCATCTCGATTTGTGCGTTAGCGGGCATCTCGGTTCACCTTACATCTAAACCGTCGGCCGCGAACCCCATATAACGGCGACGCGATTTCCGAATCCATAGAACTGGGAATGACCGAAAACGGGCGTTTGAGACTGTCACGATTCGTTTTCGAATACTAATCGGAGTTCAGAATTGTGTCCTGAATACAATCGTGTTGGTACGCCGGTGGACACGGCGGTCTCCCGCAGTGAGACCGGCTGACACGCGCTTCGGAGCCGCTCGCCGTCGCGCCGGCACGGGCTATATAAACACCGTCGCGGCGAGCCAGCATCGCCGTCACCGACAGGGTTTTGGCCCCCTCCGCGCTACTCGTTCTCACATGGTCGCACAGACGATGGATCGCGTTCCGCGACGGTACTGAAATTTCTGTGGTGATAGTATGTTGACCGCCGAGCGCGCGGTCTCGAAAGCCGGTCTGGACGCAGTCGCACTCAAGCCCGCCGAGTGCGACGTGCGCGAGGCGCTTTCGGTCCCGCTCGACGTCGTTGCCATCGATTACGAGGGTCGCGAGCGACTCCCCGACGAGGACGTGTTGCGCGAGCTCGCGGCCGAAAAGGAGGTCCGACTGACCACGCCGGTCCGCGCCGACGGCTTCGACCCCCTCGGCGACGACTCGCTGTACGAGTGGCTTCCCGACGGGATTCGACAGGTGCTCGTGGCCGGCCACGGCGCGTACCTGACCGACGACGAAGCGGGTCGCGCGGTCGCTCCCCGTCTCCGCGCCGCGAGAGAGCGTGCCCCCGACGCGTGGGTCGGCACCGAGGGCATCGAGCGAATCGCCCTCGCCGCCGGCGGCACCCAGTACGAACTCCTCTCGCGGTCGACCCGCGGGGACGTGCGGGCGCTCCGGGCGGCCGGCTTCGACGGCGAGGTCGCGGTCTACGCCCCGACCGTCCTCACCGACGACGACGACGAGATTCTCGACGCCGTCGGCGCGTACGTCTCCCGTCGTCGCCCCGTCGCTCGCGCGCTCCCCGACGACGCCGCGACCGACGCCTCGGCCGAGGGCCGCGCCCGCGAGGTGCTCCTGAAAGCCTCGCGCGACTACGCGCTCATCGGCTCCGTGGCCGACGTGCGCCGGCGCGTCGACGACCTCCGCGACGCCGGTATCGACCTCGTGGTCGGCTACCCCGCCCGCGGCGTCGACGAGTTCGCCGAGTAAGTCGTCGTTCTCTTCTTCTTCCTGCATCGTCCGCGTCGGCCGCGCCGCCCGCGCCGCATGTCCTCATCTCCCGCGTCCTCGCCACCGACACCGGAGGCCTTTTAGGCGGTCGCCGGAGAGGACAGGTGACGGCACGGTCGGGTGGCTCCTTTCGGACCCACGTGGTTTCCACGCGGGCCACGGCCGGCCGACCTACCCCGTCTCTCAACACATCCAGAGCGACCGCGCCGCGCAGTTCTCGGCCACTCTCACGACCGGCGAGCAACTGCCATTCAAGTCGGTCGCCGACGCAGACGGGGTATGAACGAATCAGCGCGCGTCGCGGTCGTCGGCGCGGGCGCGGTCGGCCTGACGACCGCCTTCGACCTCGCCGAGCGCGGGGCGCGGGTCACGCTGTTCGAGCGCGACGCGCCCGGCGGCGGGTCGACGGGCCGCGCCGCCGGCATCTGTTACGACGCCTACGCCGAGGACATCGACGTGGCCGTCGCCGAGAGCGCGATGGCTCGGTTCCGGAGCCTCTCGGGCGAAGGCGAGTTCGCCTTCCACGAGACGCCGTACGTCTTTCTCGCGCGCGAGGGCGACGACGCGGCGGCCGCGGCGCTCGAAGAATCGGTCGAGCGAATGCGCGTCCACGACCGCGCGGTGTCGCTCGTCGACGCCGGAGAACTGGCCGACCGGTTCCCGATTCGGACCGACGACGTACTCCTCGCCGGCGTCGCCGAGAACGCCGGTTGGGCCGACCCCGCGGCCTACGTGGACCTGTTCGTCGAGAAGTGCGAGGCGGCCGGCGTCGAGTTCCGCGTCGGCGACGCGGTGACACTCCGAACTGACCCGCCGGGCGTCGCCATCGACGACGTGGTGACCGCCCGCTTCGACGCCGTCGTCGTCGCGGCCGGCGTCCACTCGCGCCGCCTGCTCGCCGACGCGGGGCACCCAATCGCGCTCAAACCCTACCGGGCGCAGGCGCTCGTCGCCGACTGCGACTACCGCGGGCCGACCGTCTACGACGCGACCGACGAGTCGTACCTGCGGCCGCACCCCGCGGGCGTCCTCGCGGGCGACGGCGTCGAACCGGTCGAACCCGACCCCGACGACTGGGACCCGACCGCGGACGACTGGTTCGTCGCCGACGCCCTCGACGCGGTTCGACACCGGACGGCGGGCGGCGACGCGGGCGCGTTGGACTCTGCGGGTTCGACCGACCCCGGCCCCGGCCCCGAACTCGACCGCGCGTGGGCCGGTCTCTGCGGGGCGACCCCGGACCGGAACCCCCTCGTCGGCCCGGTTGCCGAGGGCGTCTACGTCGCCGCCGGCTGGCACGGCCACGGGTTCATGTGGGCCCCGGCAATCGGCGAGCGACTCGCGGAGGCGGTGCTCGGCGACGGGCAGGAGGCGATTCCGGCCGCGTTCGACCCCCGCCGCTTCGACGGCGACGAGGAGTTCGCGGTGGTCGAGGGGATGACGCTCGACGGCGACTAGCGCGAAAAGGGGATGCGTTGTGGTCGTCGCGTCCGAAACTTAGCTCAGGCGTCTTGGTCGTCCACGTCGCCGAAGTCGACCTCGTCGTCGGCATCGGCCTCGCCTTCGTCTTCCGCCTCGGTCACGGCGATGTCGCTCGCGCGCTCGTCCTTGGGAATCCGAATCTGGAGCGTGCCGTTCTTGCCGACTGTGGCGGTTCCCTCGGCGGCCTCGACCGAGGCGTCGGAGGGGATGGTCGCCTTCCCCGAGAGCGTGAGACCGCGGCCGGGGAACCGCATCTCGTAGCCCTCGTGGAAGTCGCGGAAGCGGTCGATGCGAATCTCGACTTCGCCGTCGAGGAAGCGGACCTGCACGTCCTCGGCGCGCGCGCCGGGCGCGTCGAAGACGACGAGGTAGGCGTCCTCGGATTCGAGCAGGTCGTGGGCCAGCGGCTTGCGCTCCTGCATCTGGCTGACGCCGCGGCCGACCCGTTCGAGGACGGCGTTCGCCGCCGACTCGCCGAACTTCCGCAGGTCGCTCATAGCTGAATCTCCTCCAGGTCGCGGGACTCGCCGCAGTACGGACAGGAGAAGTCCGCCACCGTCACGTCGTCGGGCATGTCGTAGGTGTAGTGCATCTCGAACATGTCGAGTTCGCAGTCCTCGTTGGCGCACTTGACTTCGAGGGTCGCGGGCATGGCCGTCAGTTACGCTCCCACGCTCATAAACGCGCGGGAGGCGGAAGCGACGCCCGCGCCCGCCCCCGGGTTGACCGCCCCATTCGCGACCGCCGACCGGTTGCGTTTTCCGCGTCGAACCCGAACCGCGACCGATGACCGACCCCGCCGACCTCACCGTGACTATCGTCGACGGATACGTCGACGAGCCGGCGCACTTCGGCGTGCCGCCGTACATCTCGACGTATCCGAGGTTCACCGCGGGTGCGGTGGTCGACGCGGGCGTCCCCGAGTCCAACGTCGTCTACCACACCATCGACGAACTCCGCGAGGACAGACAGAAGTGGCGCGACGTGGCCGACGCCGACCTCATGATTTACATCGGCGGCATGACCGTCCCCGGCAAGTACGTCGGCGGGACGCCCGCCGAACCCGACGAGGTGCGCGAACTCGCGTGGGTCGCCGAGGGAACCGCCCTGATGGGCGGGCCGATTCGCTTCGGCGTCGGCGACGAGAACGCCGGCGGACAGGACATGGAGCGCAAGAACCTCGACTACGACTTCGTCGCCAAAGGCGACATCGAGGCGGCCGCCTACGACCTCGTCGACTCCGGGCTCGAAGGCTTCGGCAACCGCATGCGCGACAACGAGGAACTCGACCGCTGGGCCGCCATGGGCGCGTTCGTGGTCGAACAGCACCCGAACCACCCCGACCATCTCATCTGCGAGATGGAGACCTCGCGGGGCTGTGCCTACCGCTGTTCGTTCTGTACCGAACCGCTGTACGGCAACCCCGCGTTCCGCACCGCCGACTCCGTCGTCAAAGAGGTCGAGAACCTCTACGACCGCGGCGCGCGACACTTCCGACTCGGCCGGCAGGCCGACATCCTCGCGTTCGGCGGCGACGGCGAGGCCCCGAACCCCGACGCGCTCCGCCGGCTCTACGGCGGCATCCGCGAGGTCGCGCCGGACCTCGGCACGCTCCACCTCGACAACGTCAACCCCATCACCATCGTCGGCTGGCCCGAGAAGTCCCGCGAGGCGCTCCGCATCATCGCCGAGCACAACACGGCCGGCGACACCGCGGCGTTCGGCCTCGAATCCGCCGACCCGCTGGTCCAAGAGGAGAACAACCTCAACGTCTCCGCCGACGAGTGCTTCGAGGCGGTCAAAATCGTCAACGAGGTCGCCGGCTGGCGGCCCGGCGACGACCCGGCGGACGCGCCGACCCACGGCTCGGACGCCGCGAACCGCCTGCCGAAGCTCCTCCCCGGAATCAATCTCCTCCACGGGCTGAAAGGCGAGCGCGAGGAGACGTTCGAGCACAACAAGCGGTTCCTTCAGCGCGTCTACGACGAGGGGCTGATGGTCCGCCGCATCAACATCCGGCAGGTGATGGCGTTCGACGGCACCGACATGTCCGACACGGGTGCCGACATCGCCCGCGACCACAAACAGCTGTTCAAGACGTACAAAAAGGAGGTCCGCGAGGAAATCGACCGCCCGATGCTCCGCCGGGTCGCCCCCGCGGGCACGGTCCTCCCGAACGTCCACCTCGAATACCATCAGGACGGCCGGACGTTCGGCCGCCAGCTCGGAACCTACCCGCTTTTGGTCGGGATTCCGGGCGAGCGCGAACTCGGAAAGACCATCGACGTGGCCGTCGTCGACCACGGCTACCGCTCCGTCACCGGCGTTCCCTACCCGCTTGACTTCAACGAGGCGTCGATGGACGAACTCACCGCCATCCCCGGCATCGGTCGCTCGACCGCGGGCGACATCGTGGTGAATCGCCCCTACGCCGACGCGGCCGACGTGGGCGTCGACGCCGACGTGACCAAATACGTTCAGTAGCGCGCTTAGCCCTCGAAACTCCGTTCTTCACCTGCAATCGCGCTCTCCCTCCGCGCTCGAACTATCCGGCGTGTTCACTCGCAAGCGTGGTGCGTCGTTCACTTGCAGTCGTGGTCTGTCGGTGTGGGGAGTCTCCCGTCGAGCGAGCGGGGTCGAACCGCGAAAAGAGCGCCGTCAGAAGTCGTCTTCGACGACTTCGCCGACGGCGAAGTTAGACTTGACTTCGGTGATTTCGACTTTCACGCGCTCGCCGACTTCCGTGCCGGGGACGATAATGACGTAGCCGCGTTCGACGCGGGCGATGCCGTCGCCCTGCTTGCCGATGTCCTCGATTTCGACGTAGCGGAGTTCGCCGGCCTCGACGGGCGGTTGCGGTTCGTTCGTGGGCGTCGGTCCGGCGTTCGGTTCGGACTCGGCGGGGTCGTTCGACTCGCGGGAGATGAGCGCGACGCGGTACGTCTCGCCGGGTTCGACGGTCCCGGTCTCGACCTCGCGGCGCGGAATTTCGACGACGTAACGGTCGTCCTCGGTGCGAACGTCAGCATTGAACAGACACAGGAGTTTATCTGAGATTTCCACCGTAAGACCTCCAATATGTGGTCAGGCCGGAGTGTTAAAGATGTACCGCAGTCAGCGGATTCGACTACTGAACCCGCGTCCCGTCGGGCCGTTTCGCGCCCTCCGAGTCGTGGACGACGACCTCGCCCGGACCGGTCTCGACCGGCTCGTAGTTCTCGGTGACGCCCCGCGCCTCGCGGAGCTCTCGAATCGCCCGCTCTTTCAGCGCCCGCGCCAGTTCCTCCGCGTCCTCCCGGGAGATGTCCCGGCCGAGCCCCTCGCACTCGTGGGCGCGGACGACGCCCTCCTCGTCGACGGCCTCGCCCATCGGCTGGCTCGTGCCGCCGAGGGCGACGCTGAACGGGTAGGTCTCGCAGATGAGCGGGCGGTCCTCGTGGACCTGACAGGCACCCCGTCCGTCGTCGTCTTCCTCGTAGAATCGGCAGTCGCCGCAGGCGGTCGTCTGGAGCGCCCACTCGAACGTCTCGCCCTCGGGGCCGTCGTCGCCTTCGGCGAGGCCGTAGGGCATCGGGCGGGCCACGTCTCGCCACTCCATCGGTTCCGGTCCGGCGTCCTGTAGGGCGCGCACCTCGTCGGGGAAGACGGTCGCGGTGTGCGGTTCGGGGCCGTCGTCGCCCTCGTAGCCCTTACAGCAGGCCCCACAGCGCGTGCACTCGAAGCCGATGGACTCGATGGCGTCGGCGAGTTCCGACACGTCGAGGTCGCGGGCGCGGTCCAGTTCGGCGTCGAGGTCCATACCCGCGATGCGGGCGCGAGCCCAAAGAGGGGCGCGGTTTTCGGGGGAGCGCGGACCTCAAATCGGCGGGGTCTCTACCGCGGTTCGACCCGCTCCGCGTCCGGGTCCCAGCGGACCCGCCGCTCGGCGGCCAGTTTCTCGATGTGTGCGACGACCGTCGCGCGGGCGAGGTCGCGCACTGCCGAGACGTCCTTGTCGTAGGCGGCGTCGGTCACGGCGTCCGGCGTCGCGTTCCCGGCGCGCACCGCGTCGAGGACGGCCCGCTCTCGGTCGTTTCGGTGCGCGACGAGTCGCGCGAGCGTCGCCCGCGGGTCCGTGATTTCGGGGCCGTGGCCCGGAAGCAGTCGCTCGGGGCCGCGCGCGTGGAGTCGCCTGAGCGCGACGAGGTAGGCGCGAACGTCGCCCTCGGGCGCGCCCACGACGACGCTCCCCTCGGCGACCGCGAGGTCGCCGCAGAGGAGGGCGTCGCCGGCGACGAAGCTCACGTGGTCGCGGGCGTGTCCCGGCGTGTCGAGGACATCGACGCCCGCGCCGACGGGGACAGTCGTCCCCTCGGCGAACGTCCGGTCGGGTTCGACCCCGGTCGCGTCCGAGAAGGCGCGCTCGCGGCCGCGGCGACACCAGACCGTCGCGCCCGTCTCGCGGGCGTAGGCGGCCACCGCTCCGACGTGGTCCGCGTGGGTGTGGGTGACCGCGAGGTGGTCGATATCCTCGCGCGCGACGAGGTCGTCGAGGTCGTCGGTGCGGGCCGCGGGGTCGACGAGCAGGCCGTCCCCGCCGTCGGCGACGAGGTAGGCGTTTGTCGCGCCGGTCGGCGCGCGGGTGGCGACGGGGACGGAGACGCGCGTGACGTGCATGTCGGCGGCTACGCTCGCCATCGGGTTAGGTGGTTCGAGAGAAGTGGTGGCTTGGTCTGCGGGAGTGCGCCCCCGCGGGCGGTGGTCTGTCGCGCTATCGGTGGACCGCGGGCTTACGTGTTGAGGAAGTAGACCTGCTTTCGCGCGTCCTTGAAGGAGTAGCGCGAGCCGACGAGGTCGGACTCTTCGAGACGGTTGAGCGCGTAGCGGACGGTGCGGTCCGGCAGCAGCGACTCCTCGGCGAGCTGGCCCTGCGAGAGGGGTGCGTCGCTTTCGAGGACTTTTGCGACGAGCTTCGCGCTCGGGGGAAGCTCGCGGAGGCGCTCTCGGAACTCGGCTTCCGAGAGCAGGTCTTCAGTATCTGGCTCTGCAGAGGTGGTGCTCATACCCGTCACAGGCGGTTGCTCCGTGTTAAGGGTTAGCTACAAGTGTGTGAAAAGAATCCAGACACATAATACACATATTAATATCGTGCGTTTGTTGGAAAATCGGCCGCGAGTAGCCGTCTCACTCCACGTTTCGCATCGTATCGACCGAAGGAGTGCCGAGTCGATAGCTACCGAGCGGCGCGTGACACTCCGGACAGTGGACGACGAGCCACCCCTCGCTGACGTGCCGTGTTAACGCGTCGGCCTCGCAGGTCTCCCCACAGCTTTTGCATGTTGGCATACCACACGATACGCGCTCAGCGGACGAAAGCCTCACTCCAACCGCTCGCCGGACCCCGCTACCGCACCGCGTATCCAGTACCGTTTTACCGTCCCCCCCGCGACTATGCGTAGCGTGAAAGGAAAGGAGTGGTACCAGGCCGACGAGGTCGCCCAGGAGTACGACTCGAAGCGGTTCTCCAAGGGCGGTCGGCTCATCGACCGGCGAGAGAAGGAGGCGGTCCTCGCGGCGCTCGGTCCCGTCGAGGACAAGAACATCCTCGAAATCGCCTGCGGGACCGGCCGGTTCACCGTGATGCTCGCCCAAGAGGGGGCGAACGTCGTCGGACTGGACATCTCGCGGGCGATGATGGTACAGGGCCGGGAGAAGGCTCGCAGGGCGGGGGTCGCCGACCGCATCGAGTTCCTCCGCGGCGACGCGGCGCGACTGCCGTTCCCGGACGACCACTTCGACGCGGTGTTCGCGATGCGGTTTTTCCACCTCGCGGACACCCCGGCGAAGTTCTTAGCCGAGATGGCCCGCGTCTCGAAAGGGCAGGTGTTTTTCGACACCTTCAACGACGGGAGCCTCCGGGTGGCCTACAACTGGTTGCTCCCGATGGGCTCGCGGCTCTACTCGGAGGGCGACGTGCGGCGACTGCTCGGCGACGCCGGCCTCGACCTCGCGGGTGCGAACCACGACTTCGTCATCCCGTTCGGCTTCTACCGGAAGGTCCCCAACGGCATCGCACAGCCCTTCCGGTCGCTGGACCTCGCCGTCGGCGACTCGCCGGTCGGCGACGACCTCGCGTCCGTGTCGTACTGGAACGCGCGGGTCGAGTCCGCCGACGAGTCGTCCCGCGCGGCGACGCGGGCGAGCGACGCCGAGTGAGGCGTTCTCACGGCAGATTTTAACACGGTTCTCGATTCACATTTAAGTACGTCCACCGCAACTGTCGGGTATGGACCTCTCGGTTGTGCTCCCGACGCTCAACGGTCGGGACCGGCTCGCCACCAGCCTCGACGCGCTGGCCGAGCACGCCCCCGACGCGGAAGTCGTCGTCGTCAACGGTCCCTCCGCCGACGGCACGACCGGGATGGTGAGAGAGCGCGACGACGTGGACGTGCTGGTCGAAATCTCCGACCGCAACCTCAACGTCGCCCGAAACGCCGGCCTCGAAGTCGCCGACGGCGACGTGGTCGCACTCCTTCGATACGACCTCTCCGTCGAGTCGTCGTGGCTGTCGGCGCTCGAAGCCGGCATCGCCGACGCCGACGTGGTCACCGGGCCGATGCACCAGACGCTCCGCAACGGCATGACGACCGAGTCCCTCGAACGGAACGCCATCGGCGGCCGCACGGTGACGTACTTCAACGGCGGCAACGTCGCGTTCCGCCGCGGGGCCATCGACGCCCTCGACGGCTTCGACGAGTACCTCCAGACGGGCGGCGCCCGCGACGCGGCCCACCGCCTCGCCGGCTTCGGCCGCTCCGTCGCGTGGGCACCCGAGATGTGCGTCCGCCGCGAGTTCGAGGCCGACGGCGGCGTCTCCGAGCGCGACTGGGGCTGGAAGTACCGCTCTCTGACCTATCGACTCGTGAAAAACTACGGCGTCAGACCCGGGACCGCCACGCGGACGGCGAAACACGCGGTTTCGGACGGCGTCGGCGCCGCCCTCGGCGTCGTGAAAGGCGACGTGACGCCGTCGGGGTGGGCGGGAACCGGCCGCGACGTGCTCGGCGGTATCGCCACGGGCGTCTCCGACGGGTTGGTCGCCCGCGCCCGCGACCGAACCCGCACGCGGAACCCCCACGGCCGGTCGAAGCGCGCCGACCGCGCCGTCGCCCGCTACGACTGGCGCTGACTCGCGTTACTGTTCTCCGGGGCCGAGCGCCTCGATGACCCGTGCCGCGTTCTTCGAGAACGCCTTCGACAGCGCGTCTTCCGACACGTCGAGCGTCAGAATCTCCATGACGCCCACGTTCGGGTGGGTCTCGGGCGCGCCGCTCCCGAACAGCACGCGGTCCGGGTGTTCGAGCAGTGCGCGTTCGAGCACGCTCCGATAGCGGACGAAACTCGTGTCGAGATAGAGGTCGTCGTGGTCGTCGAGGAGGTCGATGGCCTCGGCCATCAGCTCGCGGTCGAGCGGGAAGCCGCCGAAGCTCGACAGGATGACCGGGAACCGCCCGAGCAGGGACTCGGCGACGGCGCTCGGCTCGAAGGCCCGCCCGCCCTCGACGAAGACGGGAAGCCCCACGTCTTCCAGCATCGCCAGCGTCTCGTCGTCGGGGAGGCCGTCGACCGCCGGCGCGAGCGAAAAGCCGTGGAAGCGGTCGTCGTAGGCGTACTGCTCGATGTCGTCGGGGTCGGCGTGGTGGGCCGCCCGCGACGACGTGAAGTTCCGGAGCCGCGCCGAGGGCCGGCCGCTCGGGTCGCGCGGGCCGTTGATGCGGGCGAACGCCAGAAACGGGCGGTCGACGCTCATCCGCGCGACCGCGTTGTTCGGCCGGAGATAGCTCCCCTCGACCCGCCGTGCGCCCGGCGAGACGACGGCGCGGACGACGCCCGCCTGATGCAGTTCGCGCTCCAGGCGCTCGGGGCTTATCTCCCGCCCGCGCGCCGCGACCGACTGCTCATCGGGGTCGAGGCGGGCGTTCACGTCCACGACCCTGAACCCGTGTTCCAACTCCAGCATTGTGGAGTCACTCTCCGGTGGCCGCCAAATAGGTTGCAGAATCCGCCGCGGTCGTTTCACCGAGCTCACAGTACCGCGTCGCTCGTTCACCGACGCGTGACGTTCATTCCTTCACGACGGTGCGGAGAGAGCTTGAAACGCGGTTTTTTGGCCTCATCTACGTATCTTCACGCGTGTGCCTCATCGTCGAGGTCGTCGCGCCGTTGTCCGCGCTCCCGTTCGGTCCCGCGGTCGAGGAACACGACGTCGAACTCGAACTGGAACGCTCGGTCCCGACCGCCTCGCCGGCGGCGTCGTTCGTCTGGGCTCGCGGCCCCGACGCGGCGTCGTTCGGGGAGGCAGTGGGGTCGCTTCCGAGCGTCGACGACCTCACGCTCGTCGAGTCAGTCTCGGACCGAGCGCTCTACGGCGTCACGTGGAACGTCTCCGAGACGCCTATCTTAGCGGCGTTGGCGGCGCGAGACGCGGTTCTCTTGGAATGTCTCTCCACCGCCGACTCGTGGTGGCTCAAGCTCCGGGTCTCGTCGCACCGCGTGCTCACCGACCTCAGACGCGAGTGGGCGGCCCACGGCATCGACGCCGAGTTCGACCGCATCACCACGGTCGCCGCCGAGGAGGCGCCGGCGGGCGAGGGACTGACCGACACGCAACTCGAAGCCCTGCTTCTCGCGCTCGAACGCGGCTACTTCGAGGAGCATCGGGGCACGTCGCTGGCCGAACTCGGCGCGGAACTCGGCATCTCGCGGCAGGCGGTCGCCGCCCGCCTCAAACGCGCCTACCGGACGCTCGCAGAGCGGATTCGAGACGAGCGACACCCAGAATAACGGGTTACATAGTCAACCCACACCAATAGGTACCCGACTACCCATTCGGACTGTATGGACGACCCGCTCGAAGGTGGAGCCGGGTCCGTGGTAACCATCTCCGTCGAACGGTACGACGAGGTGGCGGTCGCCATCGCTTCGGCGGTCGCGACGGCCGCGGAACTCAATCCACTCGAACTCCCGCCGCTCTCCGATATCGGCGTCGACCCCGAAGCGCTCGACGTTCTCTTTCACCCTTCTCACGACCCGTCTCGACGGTTCTCGTTCCAGTACGCGGGCCATCTCGTCTCGCTGTTCGGCGACGGAACGCTCACTGTCGACACTCTCGACGAGTAGCGACGTGCCCGGCTCGGCGGAGCCTCGCTCGGCCGCCGAATCGGTCCGCGGTCGTCTCCTCCGGGATTCGGAAAACCGTCGCCCTGTCGTGCGATTTCGTAGCGCACCCTCGCCGAAACGTATTTATAGAACTGCAATCGTTGATAGCGGTTGAGGTTTCAACATGGCTTCACGAATGCAGCAACCGTTATACATTCTGGCAGAGGGGACGAACCGAACGCACGGCCGCTCCGCGCAGGACTCCAACATCCGCGCCGGAAAGGCCGTCGCCGAAGCCGTACGGACCACGCTCGGCCCGCGCGGCATGGACAAGATGCTCGTCGACTCCTCGGGCGAGGTCGTCATCACGAACGACGGCGCGACCATCCTCGAGAAGATGGACATCGAGCACCCCGCCGCGCAGATGATCGTCGAAGTCTCCCAGACCCAAGAGGAGGAAGTCGGCGACGGCACGACCACCGCGGCCGTCCTCACCGGCGAACTCCTCGCGCACGCCGAGGACCTCCTCGACGCCGACCTCCACCCGACCGTCATCGTCGAGGGCTACACCGAGGCCGCCCGCATCGCGCAGGACGCCATCGACGACATGGTCCTCGACGCGGCCCTCGACGACGACCTGCTCCGGAAGGTCGCCGAATCCTCCATGACCGGCAAAGGGACCGGCGACGTGACCGCCGACGTGCTCGCCAAACACGTCGTCAAGGCGGTCCAGATGGTCCACGAGGACGACAGCGGTGCCTTCAACCGCGACGACGTTCGCGTGCTCACCCGCACGGGCGCGTCCTCCTCGGCGACCGAACTCGTCGAGGGCGTCGTCCTCGACAAGGAGCCCGTCAACGAGAACATGCCCCGGTCCGTCTCCGACGCGACCGTCGCGGTCCTCGACATGAAACTCGACGTTCGCAAGAGCGAGGTCGACACCGAGTACAACATCACGTCCGTCGACCAGCTCACCGCGGCCATCGACGCCGAGGACAGCGAACTCCGCGGCTACGCGAAGGCCCTCGCCGACGCCGGCGTCGACGTGGTGTTCTGCACCAAGTCCATCGACGACCGCGTCGCGGGCTTCCTCGCCGACGCGGGCATCCTCGCGTTCAAGAGCGTGAAGAAGTCCGACGCCCGCGCCCTCGCCCGCGCGACCGGCGCGAAGCGCCTCGGCTCCCTCGCCGACCTCGACGAGTCCGACCTCGGCCGCGTCGACTCCGTGAGCATCCGCACCTTCGGCGACGACGACCTCGCGTTCGTCGAGGGCGGCGCGGCGGCCAAGGCCGTCACGCTGTTCCTCCGCGGCGGCACCGAACACGTCGTCAACGAGCTCGAACGCGCCATCGAAGACGCCGTCGACGTGGTCGTCGCCGCCATCGACAAGGGCGGCGTCGTCCCCGGCGCGGGCGCGACCGAAATCGCCATCGCCGACCGCATCCGCTCGGAGGCCGCCGGCATCGAGGGCCGCAAGCAACTGGCGGTCGAGGCCTACGCCGACGCCGTCGAGGCGCTCCCGCGCACCCTCGCCGAGAACACCGGCATGGACCCCATCGACGCGCTCGTCGACCTCCGCGCCCGCTACGAGAACGAGGGCATCGCCGGCATCATCTCCTCGGGCCGCTCCGGCGAAATCGGCGACCCCGTCGAACTCGGCGTCATCGACCCCGTCGCGGTCAAGCGCGAAGCCATCGAATCCGCGACCGAGGCCGCGACGATGATCGTCCGCATCGACGACGTCATCGCCGCCAAGTAACCGAACCGCCCGCAGAACGCCTCCCCCACTCAACCCACCTCCGGCGGCGCGTTCCGCCGCCGGGCCACTTCGTGTCGCTTTTCTCGGTCGTGTCGCCCGCAGGCGACCGGCCGCAGACGACCGCCCCGGAGCCGCGCCGCCGAACGACTACCTATCAGCCGGCCGCTACGTTCTTCCGTCGCGAGCGTCGAACTGCACTCAATGTCCGACGAAGTCGGGCTTCCGGAAGCCGTGTCGATGGCGATTGGTGGAATGGTCGGCGGGGGTATCTTCGCCGTGCTCGGCGTCGTCGCCGGCGCGGCCGGGACCCTCGCGTGGGCGGCGTTCGTCGTCGCCGGCGTGCTCGCGGTCTGTGCCGGCTACTCACTGCTTCGACTGAACAGTCTGTGCGAGTCGCCGCGGTCGCCCGTCGGCTACGTCGAGCGGTTCACCGACGACAACACCACGCTCGCGGGCGTCGTGGGCTGGACGTTCGTCTTCGGCTACGTCGGGACGATGGCGATGTACGCCTACGCCTTCGGCGGCTACTTCGTCGAACTCACCGGCGTCTCGACGGTCGCGTCGGTCTCGATACAGCCGTTCGTCTCCGCGCTCACCGTCGCCGCGTTCGTGAGCCTCAACGTCTTCGGGGCGCACGCCTCCGGTCGGGCCGAAGACGTTCTGGTCGGCCTCAAGGTCGCCATCCTGCTCGTGTTCGGCGTCGGCGGCGTCGCCTACGGCGCGACCCACGGCGGCCTCGGCTTCGGCCTGTCGAACCTCGGCATCGGCCCGCTCGTCGCCGCCGCCGTCTCCTTCGTCGCCTTCGAGGGCTGGGAGCTCCTGCTTTTCGACCAAGAGAACATCGCCGACCCCCGCGAGACCGTCAGGAAGGCGATTTACATCTCCATCGCGGGCGCGACGGGGCTGTACATCCTGGTGGCGCTCGTCACGACCAACCTCGCCGGCATCGACGCCATCCAACAGCACGCCGAGACCGCCCTCGCGGTCGCCGCCCGGCCGTTCCTCGGACAGGCCGGGTTCGTCCTCATCTCGGTCGCGGCGCTGTTCTCGACGGGGAGCGCCATCAACGCCACGCTGTTCAGCTCCGCGCGGCTCTCGAAGCGCCTCGTCGCCGACGACCTGCTCCCGAGTCGCCTCCGCGACGAGTCCGCCGACGAGCCGATTCGCCCGCTCGTGACGCTCGGCGTGCTCGCGGCCGGGTTCGCCTTCCTCGGGAGCCTCGACGCCATCAGCTCGTTCGCGTCGCTCGCGTTCATCAGCATCTTCGGCGGCCTCTCGTTTCTCGCCTTCCGGGAGCGCGAGGACCTCGCGACGGCCGTGATTCCCGCCGTCGGGACCGTCGGCGGAGTCGGCTCGGCGACCGCGCTCCTGTGGCACCTGTTCGACGCCGAGCGCGGGACGTTCTGGACGGTCCTCGCGCTCGCGGTGGTCGTCGTCGGCGTCGAGCTGCTCTACTTCGAGCGCGAGGCCATCGCGGACGAGGTCCGCTCGGCCGAGCGGCGCGTGGAAAACGAGCTGTAGGTTCTGTTCTCGGCGTTCTCTCACCCTCGGCCTCAGACTCGCGGGAGCCGCCAGTCGTAGCGGAGCGCGAGCACCCGCACCGAGAAGACGACCGCGGCGCACAGCCCCGAGGGGACGCCGGTCGGCGCGCCGACCGCGCGGGCGGCGAGGAAGGCGAGGCCGCCGACGACCGCGGGCGTCGCGTAGAAGTCGTCGCGGAGGACGACCGGCACGCGCCCGATGAGGATGTCGGCGATTGAGCCGCCGCCGACGGCCGTGATGGTCGCGAGGATGACGACGCCGAACGGGGTGACCCCGGCGTCGACGCCGACGAGCGCGCCGGTCGCCGCGAACGCCGACAGCCCGACCGCGTCGGTGGTCAGAAACGCCGGGTGGTCGCGCACGCGCCCCTCTATCGAGTGAATGAGGACGATTGCGAGGGCGACGCCGACGAGCGCGACGCTCATGTCCCACGTCCCCGCGAGCGAGGCCGGTAGCCGGTCGACCAGCACGTCGCGGGTCGTCCCGCCGCCGAGGGCGGTCACGACGCCGAGTACGGAGACGCCGAACACGTCGAGGCCGGCTTCGGCGGCCTTGAGCGCCCCCGCGACCGCGAACGCGAGGAGGCCGACGACGTTCATCACCGCGAAGGGGTCGATTTCGGGGACGGCGACGGCGGCGGGAACGGGTGCGAGAACGGAGGCGGGCGCGGGGACAGACGCGAGAGCGGCGACGCTCATCAGTCGACCCGGAGTTCGACGCGGTCGCCGGGCGCGAGGCCGAACGCCTCGTCGCCGCGGCCGTGGTTCACGTCGCACTCGACGTTGCCGTGACTGCCGACCGTGACCAGTTTCTCGCCGCGCGGGACGGCCTCGAAGGTGCGGCCGACCGGGACCGACTCGCCGTTTACGGTCGCGTGGTCTCCCGCCGCGTCGCGGACGACCGCGCCCGGAACGTTGGTGATGCAGTTGCCGAAGTCGTCGACGACGAGCACCTCGCCGGTCGCCTCGCGGCCGTCGGCCGAGACGGTCGCCTCGGGGAGGCGGCACTCGGCGAGCGACTCGACGGGAATCAGCTCGAAGCGGTCGACCGACGCCAGCGCCGATGCGCCGGCAACGTGGGCGTCGGCGGCCGCGGGCGCGAACACGTCCCGCCCGTGGAAGGTCGTAGACTCGGGGTTCGGAACGTCGATTTCGTAGGCTTCGACGGGGGTGTCGGCGGCGAGTTCGGCGGCCACGCGTCTCGCCGGCGGACGGAGGACGCCGTTGTCGGGGCCGACGAAGACGTGGTCGCCGACCCGAAGGACGACCGCCCGGCGGTCGGTGCCGACGCCGGGGTCGACCACGACGAGGTGGACCGCCGGCGGGAAGTACGGAAGCGTCTCGCGGAGCCAGAAGGCGGCCGCGCGAACGTCCTGTCGCGGGAGGTCGTGGGCCACGTCAACGAGCCGCGCGTCGGTCCGCGAGAGGACGACGCCCTTCATCGCGGCGGGGTACGCGAGCCCGAAGTCAGACGCGAGCGTTATCATCTCAACAGGGGTTGGGGTCCTCGTCGTCGGCGACGCGCTCCGAGCCGTCGGTGGCCGTGACGCGCTGGAGGCGCTCGATGCCGTCGATTTCGCGGACCACGTCGGCCACCTCGTCGGGGACGAGCGACTCCCAGTCGCGGTCTTCTACCATGCGCTGGCGGACCTCCGTGCCCTCCAGCACCTCGCGGTTGAACATGGGCGATTGGTGGACCTCGACGCCCGCCTCCTTGAACAGCTGGATGACGAGCGGGTTGTTGGAGTACGCCACCTCGAACGCGGGGGACATCGACTGGACGTGGCTGACCCACACCGAGTTGCGGTCGAGGTCCTCGATGGGGACCGCGTAGGTCGTGATGTCGAAGTCGGAGACGGCCTTGTTGACCATCATGATTCGCTCGCCCGCGGTGAAGGGGTTCCGCGGCGAGTGCGAGTCGCCCGCGGACCCGATGCCGAGGACGAGTTCGTCGACTTCGGTGGCAATCTCTTCGACCATTCGGTGGTGGCCGTTGTGGTACGGCTGGAAGCGACCGATGTAGAACCCCCGCATGGGTCGGGCGTTAGTCCGGATTACTTATAAATACGCCGAGTCACGAGAATTCCGGTATTCCGGTGGTAGGGCGGTCGAAACGCGAGGTTACGGCAAGGTACGCCGGATGCGACCGGGGAGAAAGTATATCAGTCGCAGGGCCTACGTTAGAAGTAGCGACGACAGTTCTATGAGTAACGATACGAACACCGACGACAGCCTCCACGAGCGGGAGGATTCACCCGACGACGCGCCCTCGGAAGAGGGCATCGACGACGGGGGGACGCTCCAGCACGACGAGGCCGAAGAGGTCGACAAGAAGACGATCGACGACCTCGGGAGCGATGTCGAAATCGACGCCGACGTGGCCGAGAACGTGGACGAAGACGACCTCCTCGGTGGTCTCAAGATAGAGACGACCGACGAGATTCCCGTCCCGGACCGCCTCGTCGACCAGGTCATCGGGCAGGAGCACGCCCGCGACGTCATCATGAAGGCGGCCAAACAGCGCCGCCACGTCATGATGATCGGCTCCCCGGGGACGGGGAAGTCGATGCTCGCCAAGGCGATGTCCGAGCTTCTCCCCCGCGAGGAGCTACAGGACGTGCTCGTCTACCACAACCCCGACGACGGCAATCGCCCCAAGGTCCGCACGGTCCCCGCGGGCAAAGGTGACCAGATCGTCGAGGCGCACAAAGAAGAGGCACGCAAGCGCAACCAGATGCGCTCGTTCCTCATGTGGATTATTATCGCGGTCGTGCTGGGCTACTCGCTCATCATCGCCCAGCAGGTCCTGCTCGGCATCCTCGCCGCGGGTATCATCTACCTCGCGTTCCGCTACGGCTCCCGCGGCAGTGACGCGATGATTCCGAACCTCATCGTGAACAACGCCGACCAGAAGTCCGCGCCGTTCCAGGACGCGACGGGCGCTCACGCGGGCGCGCTCCTCGGCGACGTCCGCCACGACCCGTTCCAGTCCGGCGGCATGGAGACGCCCAGCCACGACCGCGTCGAACCCGGCGCGATTCACAAGTCGAACAAGGGCGTCCTGTTCGTCGACGAGATAAACACCCTCGACGTGCGCAGTCAACAGCACCTGATGACGGCCATCCAGGAGGGCGAGTTCTCCATCACGGGCCAGTCCGAGCGCTCCTCGGGCGCGATGGTCCAGACCGAGCCCGTCCCGACGGACTTCATCATGATCGCCGCGGGTAACCTCGACGCGATGGAGAACATGCACCCCGCGCTCCGCTCCCGTATCAAGGGCTACGGGTACGAGGTGTACATGGACGACACCATCCAGGACACCCCCGAGATGCGCCGCAAGTACGCGCGCTTCGTGGCCCAGGAGGTCACCAACGACGGGCGGCTCCCGCACTTCACCGAAGAGGCGGTCGAGGAGCTCATCCTCGAAGCCCGCCGCCGCGCCGGTCGCAAGGGTCACCTCACCCTCGAATTCCGTAACCTCGGCGGCCTCGTCCGCGTCGCCGGCGACATCGCCCGCGGCGAGAACGCCGAGCTGACCACCCGCGACCACGTGTTGCAGGCCAAGCGCCGCGCGCGCTCCATCGAACAGCAGATCGCGGACCAGTACATCGAGCGCCGCAAGGACTACGAGCTGTCGGTCAACGACGGCTTCGTCACCGGCCGCGTCAACGGTCTCGCCGTCATGGGCGAGGACTCCGGTATCATGCTCCCCGTGATGGCCGAAGTCACGCCCTCGCAGGGTCCCGGTCAGGTCATCGCGACCGGCCAGCTCAAGGAGATGGCCGAAGAGTCCGTCCAGAACGTCTCGGCCATCATCAAGAAGTTCTCCAACCAGGACCTCTCTGAGATGGACGTGCACGTGCAGTTCGTCCAGACCGGCCAGCAGGGCGTCGACGGCGACTCCGCGTCCATCACGGTCGCCACCGCCGTCATCTCCGCGCTGGAGGACATCCCCATCGACCAGTCGGTCGCCATGACCGGCTCGCTGTCGGTGCGCGGCGACGTGCTCCCGGTCGGCGGCGTCACCCACAAGATCGAGGCCGCCGCGAAGGCCGGCTGTTCGACGGTCATCATCCCCGCCGCCAACGAGCAGGACGTGATGATCGAAGACGAGTACAAGGAGATGGTCGACATCATCCCCGTCTCGCACATCAGCGAAGTCCTCGACGTCGCCCTCGAAGGCGAACCCGAGAAGGACTCGCTCGTGGACCGCCTCAAGAGCATCACCGGCTCCGCCCTCAACAAGGGTCAGGGCGTCAAAGGGCCCTCCAGCCCCAGCCCGCAGTAACGCCGGATGACCGACTGGGCGGCGTTCGCGGGCTTCACCGGCCTCGTCCTCGCCGTCTTACTCTCTTTCGCGCACTTTTCTCGCGGCGTCCCACACGCTGAGGGGACCGGCTCAGACGCGTCCGCGGCTCCCCACGACTCTGAGTCCGACCCCGCCCAAAACGCCCGAGTCGCTACCCCGGACGACCCCGTTTCGCCCCCCGTCGAACGAGACGGACCGCACGAACCAGCCGACTCCGACACCGTCTCGCTGGCCTCCTTCTCGGTCGATTCGACCGACACGTCGCCGCGACCCGAGCCGCCGACGCTCGTCGGGAACGACGGTGCGGACGACGCCGACTCCGATGTGACGGCCGGTTCCGAGTCCGAACCCGAGTCCGACCGGGCGACTCCGCCCGGCGTGACCGCGGCCCCCGTCTCGGCCGTCTCGGAGCGCCCCGCGTCCGCCGACGACCTCCCGCCGCATCTCCTGCTCGCCAACGTCGCGCTCTCGCAGGCGTTCCTCGGCGGCTTTCTCGGCCTCGGCGCGTGGTACGCCGGCGTACCGGCGGCGGCGCTCGGCCTCTCCGTCACCGACCTCCCGGCGAAGCTCGCTCTCGGCGTCGGACTCGGACTCGCGCTCTACGGGGCCAACCGAGTCGGCTCGACGGTCAGCGAGCGGTTCGGCATCGCGCCCGACGAGGCGGTCCGCGAGTCGCTGACGCCGCGGACGACCGCGGGCTGGGTGTTCCTGTTCGCGGTCGCGCTTCCCCTCATCGCCGGCTTCGAAGAGCTGTTGTTCCGGGGCGCGCTCGTGGGAGCGGTCGCCGCCGGCTTCGACGTGTCGCCGTGGCTCATGGCGGCCGTGTCGTCGGCCGCCTTCGGCGCGGGCCACGGCGCGCAGGGTCGACTCGGCATCGTCGTCACCGGCCTCCTCGGGTTCGTCCTCGCGGCGGCGTTCGTCCTCACCGGGAGCCTGCTGGTCGTGGTCGTCGCCCACTACCTCGTGAACGCGCTGGAGTTCGCGGGCCACGAGCTGTTCGGCTGGTAGCGGCGGCTCGCCGCGTCGGTGTCGGCGTCGGCGTCGGCGACGACCGCCGAATCGCTCGCCGCCGCGACCGCGGCGCGGGGATGCGTTCAAGTGTCCGCATCACGCGTAGCCGGTATGGACATCGACACGCGGCAGTTGACGCAGGCGGGGCTCATCGGCTATCTGGCGCTCGTCGTCGCGGCGTTCGCCACGGGGAACCCGACGCTTCGACTCGCCGCCGACGCCGCCTTCGGGCTGACGGCGGTTCTCCTCGGCGTCGTCACGCTCCGGATTCCGGTCGACAGCCGACTCAAGTACGTCGCCGGCGGCGGCTTCGTCCTCGCGGGGCTCTCGCAGTTCGCCGAGCTCGCGACCGGCGTCCAGTCGGTCGGACTCGCCAGCACGTTGTTCCTCCTCGGCGGCCTGCTCGGCTACCTCGCGCTCCGCCGCGAGACCGACGCGATGCCGTTCTGAGGGGAGGGCCGCAGAATTAGATTTAGATTCCTTCGGACTTCCGGAGCGCCTCGACCACGTCGTCGGGGGCGGCGCTCGGGCCGTCTTTCACCCGGTGGTCGGGGACGACGACCGGGACCGGGTTCGCCGCGAGCGCCTCGCGGACGACGCGCTCCGAGTCGTCGTCCTCGGGGTCGAGGCCGGCCATGCGGACGAGGAGCGCCACGTCGACCGTGTCGCCCCGCGGGACGTTCCGAAGCGACTCCAGCACGCTCCGCTGGTCGGTCGGGACGGTCAGGCCGATGGGGACCGACGAGAGGTCCGTCTCGCCCCGGTCGATGGCGGCCAACACGGCGTCGAGGTGTTCGTGGTCGGACTCGGCGTCCGCCGGGAGCGAGTCCGGAAACGAGACGTCGATGACCTTCCCGCTGACCACGCCGACCTGCACGGGGCGGCCGAGCGTCGACGATTCGCGCGCGTAGATTCCCGAGACGGGCATACGTTCGGCTCCCGTCGCCGGACGCTTGACCCTTCCGGCGACGGCGTGGGGGTCGGCCGACCGCGTTCGGTTCGAGTTCGCTGGTCGCGCGCGCTCGCCCGCGAACGCGAACACGCGAGAGACGGTGAGTGTCCCCGCCGACGCAAGTCTTATGTACAGATACGTGCGTTAGTGTACATCAATGAACGCTAGTGGAGACGAATTAGCTCCCGACGTGCGCGCCATCCTGGAGGCCGCGCGGGAGCGACCCGGCGGGGAGACGCGCGTGTCGGTCGACGCGCGGTCGTTCCCCGAGGCCGTGGCCGAGACGGAGGCCGCGGGCCGGGTTCCCGTCATCGCCGAGGTGAAGCCCACGAGTCCGACGACCGAGGGCGTCCGCGAGGACGACCCGGTCGAACTGGCCCGCGAGATGGTCGCCGGCGGCGCGACGGCGCTGTCGGTCCTCACCGAACCCGAGCACTTCGGCGGCTCCGCCGAGTCGCTTCGGCGCATCCGCGAGGCCGTCGACGTGCCCGTGCTCCGCAAGGACTTCGTCATGCACGAGGCCCAACTGGACGTGGTCGAGTCCGACCTCGTGCTCCTCATCGCGCGGTTCGTCGGCGAGGACCTCCCGGCCCTCGTCGAGGCGGCCCGCGACCGCGGCTTCCAGCCGCTCGTGGAGGTCCACACGCGCGAGGAACTCACGGCGGCGCTCGCGGCCGGCGCCGACATCGTCGGCATCAACAACCGCGACCTCGGGAAACTCGAAGTCGACCTCGGCACGTTCGAGGAACTCGCGCCCGAAGCGCCCGAGGACGTGCTTCTCGTGGCCGAAAGCGGCGTGAAGACGGTCGACGACGCGACGCGGATGCGCGAGGCCGGTGCCGACGCCCTCCTCGTCGGGACCGCCATCATGGACGGCGACGTACGACGGAACACGGAGACACTCACACAATGAGCGCAGACGGCAAATTCGGCGACTACGGCGGACAGTACGTTCCCGAGGCCCTCATGCCGGCCATCGAGGAACTGACCGACGCGTACGAGCGGTACGTCCTCGACAACGAAGACGGCTTCATGGACGACTTCCGCGCGCGACTGCGGGACTTCGGCGGGCGGCCGACGCCCCTCCAGCGCGCGGACCGGCTCTCCGAGCGCTACGACCGCGAGGTCTACCTCAAGCGCGAGGACCTGCTTCACGGCGGCGCGCACAAGCTCAACAACGCCCTCGGACAGGTCTTACTGGCGAAGTACATGGGCAAAGAGCGCATCATCGCCGAGACCGGCGCGGGCCAACACGGCACCGCCACGGCGATGGCCTGCGCGCACCTCGATATGCCCTGCGAGATTTACATGGGCGAACGCGACATCAACCGCCAGCGCCCCAACGTCTTCCGGATGAAGCTCAACGGCTCGGAGGTGAACCCCGTCACCGTCGGCCGCGGCACGCTCAAGGAGGCCATCTCCGAGACGATGCGCGACTGGGCGACCAACGTCGAAGACACCCACTACGTCATCGGCTCCGTCGTCGGCCCGCACCCGTTCCCGAGCATGGTCCGGGACTTCCAGTCGGTCATCTCCGAGGAGGCCCGCACGCAGGCCACCGAAAAGCTCGGTCGGCTCCCCGACGCCGTCGTCGCCTGCGCCGGCGGCGGTTCGAACACGATGGGCGCGTTCGCCGAGTTCGTCGACGACGAGGAGACCGCGCTCTACGCCGTCGAGGCCGGCGGCTCGACGCTCGAAGTCGACGAGGAAGCCGGCGTCGCACCCAACTCGGCGTCGCTCACGACCGGCACGGAGGGCATCCTCCACGGCGCTCGCACCCGACTCCTACAGGACCGCGACGGCCAGATTATGGAGTCGCACTCGGTGTCGTCGGGCCTCGACTACGCCGGCGTCGGCCCCGAACTCGCGTACCTCGTCGACACCGGCCGCGTCACTGCCGTCAACGTCGACGACGACGAGGCGCTGACCGCGTTCCACCGGCTCTCGCAGATGGAGGGCATCATCCCCGCGCTGGAGTCGGCCCACGCGTTCGGCTACCTCGAATCGGTCGTCGGTCCCGACGCGCCCGACTCCGCGGACGCGGACGGCCTCGGCGAGTACGTCGTGGTCAACGTCTCCGGCCGCGGCGACAAGGACCTCGAATCGGCCATCGAGGAGACCTACGAGCGCGACATCGACATCGCGCCGAACATGGACGAGTTCACGGGGGGGCTGTGATGTCGCTCGAAGACGCCTTCGCCGACGGCCCGGCGTTCGTCCCCTACCTCGCCGCCGGCGACCCGGACTACGAGTCCTCGCTGAAATACGTCGAGGCGCTCGAACGCGGCGGCGCGGACGTCATCGAACTCGGGCTTCCGTTCTCGGAGCCCATCGCCGAGGGACCGACCATCCAGAACGCGGTGGTTCGGTCGCTCGAAGGCGGCATGACGCCGACGCGCTTCTTCGAGTTCGTCGAGGACCTCGACGTGTCGGTGCCGCTGGTCTGCATGACCTACTACAACCTCATCTACCGCTACGGCGACGAGAGCGAGGCGCAACGCGCCTCGAATACGAGCGGTGAAACCGCGAGTAACGGCCCGCGGCCGTTCGTCGAGAAGGCCGCCGAGGTCGGCATCGAGGGCCTCGTCGTCCCCGACCTGCCGGCCGAGGAGGCCGACCCGCTCCGCGAGGCCTGCGACGAGTTCGGGCTCGACCTCGTCTTTATCGTCGCGCCGACGACCCGCGGCGACCGCCTCGACCGCATCATGGAACAGGTCTCGGGCTACGTCTACGTGCAGGCGCGCCTCGGCACGACGGGCGCGCAGTCGAGCGTCTCCGACCAGACCGGCTCGTCGCTCGAACGACTCGCCGACTACGACGTGCCCAAGGCGGTCGGCTTCGGCATCAGTAGCGGCGACCACGCCGAGCGCATCGTCGCCAGCGGTGCCGACGGCATCATCGTCGGGAGCGCGCTCGTGGACATCGTCGCCGAGGGCCACGAGAACGGCGACGACGCCGAAACGGTCGCCGACCGCCTCGAAACGCTCGCCCGCGAACTCAAAGACGGTGCGGTAGCGGGCGCGTCGCAACGCCCACCGCATCCGGAACGCACATAACCACTCTGCCACCCTTTCTCATACATGAACACCGACATCGGACTCTCCGCACGACTCGAACGCATCTCCACAGACGGGCGATACCTCATCGTCCCGATGGACCACGGCATCACCCTCGGCCCGGTCACGGGCCTCGTCGACATCGAGTCCACCATCGACGGCATCACGCGCGGCGGCGCCGACGCCGTCCTCACGCACAAGGGCACCGCGCCGCGCGTCCACCCGAACAAGAACGGCAAAGGCTACATCGTCCACGTAAACGGCTCGACGGTCATCGGCCCGGACGAAAACGACAAGCGACTCACCGGCACCGTCGAAGACGCCCTCCGCGTCGGTGCCGACGCCGTCTCCTTCCACATCAACGTCGGCTCGGACTACGAACCCGACCAGATGACGCAACTCGCGGACCTCTGTTCCCGCGCCGCCGACTTCGGCGTGCCCGTCCTCGCGATGTCCTACGCCCGCGGCCCCGGCATCGACGAACAGGACCCCGAGGCGCTCGCCCACGCCGTCCGCCTCGCCGAGGAGGTCGGTGCCGACGTGGTGAAGACGGCCTACAGCGGCGACGCGGAGTCCTTCGGCCGCGTCGTCGAGGCCACGCGCCTGCCGGTCGTCATCGCCGGCGGCAGTCGCGGCACCGACCGCGAGACGGTCGAGATGGTCCGCGGCACGATGGACGCCGGCGCGGCCGGCGTCTCCATGGGCCGCTCCATCTTCCAGCACGAGAACCCCGAGGCCATCACCCGCGCCGTGAGCGCCGTTATCCACGACGACGCCGACGCCGATACGGCCCTCGAACGCGCCGGGCTCGGCATCGAGGCGTAACGCGACTCACGCGACTCCGTTTTTCCGACGCCTTCCTGCTTCCTTCGACAGTCTCAGCCTACAGATAGATATCCGCCGAGCGCGAACCCCGAGTATGCGCGTCACGATGTGGGAGTTCGCGGTCGACGTGGACGAACGGCTCGTCGGGTGTTCTGCCGACTCGCTCCGAAACCAACTCGCCGAGTACGAAGACGGCGAGCGCCGCGAGTTCGATATCGAGGTTCGGTTTCCCGACTCCTTTACCGGCGACGTGATGCGCGTCATGGCGTCGATTCCGTACGGCGAGACGCGTACCTACGGCGAGGTCGCGGCCGAACTCGACAGCCACGCGGTCGCCGTCGGACAGGCCTGCGGACGGAATCCGGTCCCGCTCGTCGTCCCGTGCCACCGCGTCGTCGGCGCGGACTCCCTCGGCGGCTTCTCCGCGGCCGGCGGCGTCGACCTGAAGCGCGCGCTCCTCGACCACGAGCGCGGCGCGGTCCAGACGGGGCTGGACGCGTTTTGACTGATTTCGTATCGCCATAATTGGTTTATTGACTGTCGAACCGACCGAGAACTGTCGTGGTCGGTGTGTGAGTCGCTCCGAGTACCCCGCGAAACCAGCTTTTCCCAGCGTTCTGACGCGCCGTTCGCGGAACCGCGTTCGTGACTCGACGTTAGTTGCCTGTCCGGGCTACCGTATTCGCCGACAGAGTGAGAGACAGAAAACGACGTTCGATTCCGACCGCGATGTGTCTTCCAGCCTCGAACCCGGAGTTCCGAAACGGTGTTCCACGCGGTCGATTCCAGCGACGGGTGTCGATGCTGGACGAATCGCCTCCGTCGTCACCCTCGAACGTCGGGGTTGGGATTCGGATGTGGTCGCTGTGTTCTATGTTCGTGGAACTGACGAACTCGATGACTGACACACCGGTGATGATGCACTCACGATTCACGCGTGAGGCCCGCTGTCCTTCGAGGTCGCAGGCACCCAACCCGAGTCGAACGACCAAACCGCCGACTCGATGGGAGTTGAGTGGTAACTGAGCGAGGCGAGTCGCCTCTCTCGTTCGACTCGCGTTGGCGGTTGGAATCGCCGTCCGACCGTCGATTTACCCCCAATTTCTCCCTGATAAATCTCATGGCGCGATATAGAATTCAGTCAGGGCGGCCAAGCGACCCGTCGCCGTCCGTGCGCTATCCGTTCGCCGTCCGTTGATTCATTCGCCACGTTCAAGCCCGCCCACCGAGTGAAGTCGATAATGACACGAAGCGTCTGGCTCAAAGCCGACGACGCGGTCGGCGACTGGGAGACGCGGAAGCGACGCATCACGGCCGGACTGGAAGCCGGCGTCGACTGGGTCCTCGTCGACGAGGCCGACGTCGAGAAGGTGCGCGAACTCGGCGACGTCAACATCGCCGCGTTCCGGACCGACGCGGACGTCCACGTGATGGAAGCAGAGGAAGACGACGGAGAGCCCGCGGCGCTCGCCGACGCCTACATCGTCGGCAAGGACGGCGAGGGCGACGCGACCGTCGAACTCCCCTCGGACTTCTCCGGCTCTGCCGACCTGACGACGCTCCGCCGCGGCGACGACCTCGCAAACGGCTCGTACGTCCGAATCCTGAGCAAGGACTACGAGGCGTTCGCCGAGGAGGCCGCCCGCGACGGCGACTACACCATCGTCATCGGCGAGGACTGGACCATCATCCCGCTCGAGAACCTCATCGCCCGCATCGGCGAGGAGACCGACCTCATCGCGGGCGTCACGACCGCCGAGGAAGCCAAGACCGCCTTCGAGACGCTCGAACTCGGCTCCGACGGCGTCCTCCTCGACAGCGACGACCCCGACGAGATTCGAAAGACCGTCGAGGTCCGCGACGAGGCCGAACGCGAGTCGCTCGACCTCGTCTGGGCCGAGGTCACGGAGGTCGAACGCACGGGCATGGCCGACCGGGTCTGCGTCGACACGGGAACCATCATGGACCACGACGAGGGGATGCTCGTCGGCTCGATGGCCCGCGGCCTGTTCTTCGTCCACGCTGAGACGGCGAAGTCCCCGTACGTCGCGTCCCGGCCGTTTAGAGTCAACGCCGGCGCGGTCCACGCCTACGCGCGGACCCCCGACGGCGGCACGGTCTATCTCTCCGAACTCGAAAGCGGCGACGAGGTACAGCTCATCGACACGAACGGCAACACCCGCGAGGCCATCGTCGGGCGCGTGAAAATCGAAAAGCGGCCGATGTTCCGCATCTCCGCGGACTACGAGGGCGACCGCGTCACGACGCTCCTCCAGAACGCCGAGACAATCAAGGTCCACACCCGCGAGGGCCGGACCGCGGTCACCGACCTCGAACCCGGCGACGAGATGCTCATCTACTACGAGGACACGGCTCGCCACTTCGGCGAGGCCGTCGAAGAGAGCATCATCGAGAAGTAACGGACGGAGGGACGTTTTTTCGAAGCCGAGCGCCGCCCGTCGAGCGTCAGCCTTCGACCGTGTACCATTCGAGTTCCGTCGCACACCACGGACAGAAGTCGAGGTTTCGGTCGAGTTCGCCGCCGCAGACCGGGCAGGTCGGCTCGCCGTTCGCGTTGCGACCGCGCGGGCGACGTCCGACGCGGTAGGCGTCGAGCGCGCTCAGAAACAGCAGTCCGAAGACGGGGAAAAGCACCTCTCTCGGAACTGAGTCCACCGTCACGGTCGCCGGGTCGGCGAACGTCGAGAGCAACACCAGCGCCGCGCCGAAGACGAAGGTGAACCACGCAATCGCGCGTCGCCACTCGCGGAGGTAGACGTGGCCGGCCCCGGCGATTCCGAGCGAGGCACCAACCACGCCGACGAGGGCGGCGACGACGGCGCGACGACGAGCATCGGGCATTGTTCGTTGGCGTCGTCGTCCGCGCTCTTAAACGTCTGGATTGTCGGACAGTCGGGTAACTAGTACCGACGCACGCCGTCATGTGTCTGAAACCCCCGAATCCGAGTGTTTCGAACTCAGTCGGTCGTCCGTCCGTCCTCTGAGACAGGCGGTCGCTCCGACGACTCGGCCGCCTCTGGCCCGTCGAACGGCTCGTGTTCGACGACGAACTCGCGGTCCGCCCCGTCGGCCGACGCCTCGACCGACGACGCGCGGTACAGCCGGATGCGACGCTCCTGTTTCGTCACGACCGGGAAGCCGTAGTGTTCGGCGTCGTGACCGGGTCGTTCGTCGCGGTCGGCGACGAACTCCCGATGGGCGTCGAGTCGGCGTTCGACCTCCGCGCGCGAGCGTTTCGGGAGGTCGTCGAGTCGGCGTTCGAACCCCGAGACGAGGTCGGCGTCGAGGTCGTAGCCGACGGAGTCCCGGCCCGCGAGCATGGCCGCGAGCGTCGTGGTCCCGGTGCCGACGAAGGGGTCGAAGACGGTGTCGCCGTAGACGGAGTACATCCGAATCAGGCGGAGCGGCAGTTCGACGGGGAACGCCGCCGAGCGCTCTCTGGTCCCCGAGTCGAGGCGCTGGTCGGTCCCGCCGAACTCCCAGAGGTCGGAGAACCAGCGGTTGCGCTCCTCCCAGAAGAAGGCGCTCTCGTAGCGCCGCTCGTCGCCCGGCGGGAACGACCGCGGGTCGCCCTTCCGGACCACAAGCACGTACTCGTGTTCGAGCGTGACGTAGGCGTTCGGCGGGAGCGTCCCCGACCCCATGAACTTCGTCAGGCTGTTTGTCGGCTTGCGCCAGATGGCGTCTGGGAGCGGCGTCAGCCCGCGTTCGGCGAGCGCGGTGAGCACGCGGGCGTGGTTTGCGTACTGGCGAAACGACCCGTCGAGGCTCCGCGTCGCGTCGCCGACGTTCACGCAGGCCATCCCGCCGGGCGCGAGCACGCGGGCCACCTCGTCCCAGACGGCGTCGAGCTGTTCGTGCATCGCCTCGAAGGCGGCGTCGCCGTCGCCCGCGTCGAGCGCCGCCGCGACGGCGTCGTCACGCGCCGAAAAGAGGTCGTCCCACATCTCTATCATGGGGTAGGGCGGCGACGTGACGACGAGGTCCACGCTCTCGTCGGCGAGTCCGGTGTCGGCGGCGTCGCCCACCGCGAGGGCGTGCGTCGTGCGCATCGTACGGACGTGTTCGCCCCGAAACAAAACCCTTCGCCTCGGCGCGGGGGCGGTCGCCCCGCGGCGGTCGACTTCTCCCCGCGACTCGATGGTTGCGCGTCGCGTCGAGCGCCGCCGCTGGCGGGCGAATAACCGAAAATCGAGTCGTTTCGTCCGGGTCGAACCGTCGTCCGGCGCGGGCGTCCGAATCGGTTCTCAGACGAGGCCGAGGTTCTCCTCGGCTTCGAGGAGTTCGTGGTAGCGGTTGCGGATGGTGACCTCGGAGATGTCTGCCACGTCGCTGACGGCGGCCTGCGTCGTCTTCTCGTTGGTGAGGAGCGCGGCGGCGTAGACGGCGGCGGCGGCGAGGCCGACCGGCGACTTACCCGAGTGGACGCCCTTCTCCTTGGCGTTCTTCAGGAGCTGGCGCGCGCGCATCTTCGACTCGTCGGAGAGGCCGAGCTCGCTGGCGAACCGCGGGACGTACTGCTCGGGGTCGGCGGGCTTGACCTCGAGCGAGAGCTCGCGCGCGATGTAGCGGTAGGTGCGGGCGACCTCGCTCTTCTCGACGCGCGAGACCTCCGCGATTTCGTCGAGCGAGCGCGGGACGCCGGCCATGCGGGCGGCGGCGTAGGTACACGACGTGGCGACGCCCTCGATGGAGCGACCCGGAAGCAGGTCGTCGTCGAGCGCGCGGCGGTAGATGACCGACGCCGTCTCGCGGACGTTCTCGGGGAGGCCGAGCGCGGACGCCATGCGGTCGATTTCGCCGAGCGCCTGCTTGAGGTTGCGCTCTTTCGAGTCGCGGGTGCGGAACCGCTCGTTCCACTTGCGGAGCCGCTGCATCTTCTGGCGCTGGCGCGCGCCGAGGGAGTTGCCGTACGCGTCGCGGTCGCGCCAGTCGATGTTCGTCGACAGGCCCTTGTCGTGCATCGTGTTGGTCGTCGGCGCGCCGACGCGGGACTTCTCGTCTTTCTCGCGGGCGTCGAACGCGCGCCACTCGGGGCCGCGGTCGACGGAGTCGGCGGTCACGACGAGGCCGCAGTCGTTACAGACTGTCTCGCCGTGTTCGTCGTCGGTGACGACGTGACCGCCGCACTCGGGGCACTGAAGCGTGTCGCCCTTCGTGTCTTCCTGTTCGGTCTCGGCCTCCTGTCGGCCGTTCTGCGTGTTTCGTTCCTGCTCCTGTGCGCCGGGGTTTCGGGTCCAGATTCGTTCACTCATGGATACGACGGCGGGTGCTCCGGGAATGGGTGGTTAGAGGCGGCTAGAACCCGGATGCTGTCCGTAACACCAGCAACCGCAGACGACCGCATAAATGGTTTGGTATCGCTTTCGGCGAGCGGCGGCGTTTCCCCGTGTGAGGCCGTCGCACGGCCGATTGAGGTTCGTGATGGATTCGGCGGCTCATCGGCGGTTCACCGGTTGCTCACCGGCGGCCGGCGACGCGATACATACTTCTGTGAAGCGACGTTGCTACGACTACGCATGGCCGCGAACCCTCGCGTCGTCTCGCTCGCGCCGAGCGCGACGGCCGTCCTCGACGCCGCCGGTCTCGACGCCCACGTCGTCGGGGCGACCGTTCACTCGCCGACCGACAAGCCGGTCGTCGGCGGCTGGCTGAACCCCGACTTCGACCGGGTCGACGAACTCGACGCCGACGCCGTCTGCACCTGCGACGACCTCCAGTCGGACGTCGCGGCGGCGGCCCGCGACCGCGGCTACGACGTGGTCCACGTCGCGCCCGCGACGCTTGCTGAGGTGTTCGACTCGTTTCCCGTCGTCTGCGACGCCGCGGGCGACGCCGGCGCGGGCGCGACGCTCGCGGAGGACTGCCGCGACCACCTCGCCCGCGTCGCCGACGCGGTCGCCGGCCGCGACCGCCCGACCGTCTACTGCGAGGAGTGGGCCGACCCGCCGATGGCCGCGGGCAACTGGGTCCCCGACCTCGTCCGCGCCGCCGGGGGCTCGGCCCCGCTCGTCGCGCCCGGCGAGCGGTCCGCCGAAGTCGACCCCGAGACCGTCGCGGCCGCCGACCCCGACCACGTGATTCTCCACCCCTGCGGGAAAGGCGAGCGCGGCGACCCCGAGGCGTTCGAGGCCCGCGGGTGGAACCTCGACGCTTCGGTCCACGCCGTCGACGACTCGCTTCTCAACCAGCCGAGTCCGGCCGTCGTTTCCGGCGTCGACCGCCTCGCGCGGCTGTTGCACCCCGACGCCGACCTCCCCGAGCCGTGGGAACCTGCGACCGCGACCCCGACCGAATCCGACGAAGGGAAATAACCGGGCGACGCGCTTCCGACATGGACATCGCGGTCGGAAGCGGCAACCCGGTGAAGCGGCGCGCGGTCGAACGAACCTGTCCCGACGCCTCCGTGGCGGCGGTCGTCGTCGACTCCGGCGTCTCCGAACAGCCGACGGGGAACGACGAGACCATCGCGGGCGCGGTCACCCGCGCGGAGCGGGCGCTCGACGCCGGCGACTACGACTTCGGCGTCGGCATCGAAGGCGGCGTTGCGACCTTCTCGGCCGGTGACGGCACGGACGAGACCGACCTGTACCTCGTGATGTGGGCGGCCGCGACCGACGGCGAGCGCGTCGGCCGCGCGGCGGGGCCGAGCCTCCCGCTTCCCGCCCGCATCGCGGACCGCATCGACGCGGGCGAGGAGCTCGGCCCGGTGATGGACGACGTGCTCGGCACCGACGACATCGCGAAAAACGAGGGCGCGGCGGGCGTGTTCACCGGCGGCAGACTCACGCGCACTGACGCGCTCGAAGCCGCCGTGACGGGCGCGTTCGCGCCGTTCCGGTGCGACCTGTACTGACTTCCTTCACTCCGATTCGGCGAGTTCGCGGTCGCGGTCGCGCACGTCCGCGCTCTCTTCGACCGCGGTCGTCAGCGAGACGTTGAGCGACAGCATCGAGGCGACGCCGCCCACGACGGTGACGGCGTTTTTGACGGCGTGGTCGAGGACCGCCGCGGCGAGCGCGGCGGCGGGCGTGACCGGCGCGAGCGCGGCCATGAACACCGTGAAGGCGATTTCGTACAGGCCGACGCCGCCGGGCGACAGCGGAAGCACCTTCGCGAGGTTGCCGACGCTCACGGCGAAAAACGAGACGCCGACGAGGACGACCGGGTCGATGTCGACGCCGAGCGCGAGCAGGACGACGACCGCGGTCACCACGTCGACGGTCCAGATGGCGAGGCTCGTCAGGCCGACGCGACCGAAGGCGGCGCGGTTGCCGGCGACCGCCTGCAGGTCGGAGACGAACTGCTCGATGACGCCCGCGACGAGTTCGACGTAGGAGTCCGACGAGAACCGGCCGACGAACGCCCGGACGACGTTCCGGTCCGCGCGGGCCGACAGCGCGATGCCGAGGACGCCGAGGATGGCGACGACGCCGACGCCGGTGGCGACGTAGGCGACGGTGCGCACGTCGTTGGCGGACACGTCGACCGAGCCGCCGCTCACGCCGGTCGCGAGCACCGTGGCGATGTCGTCGAGGCCGCCGGTCGCCGCGAGGCCGACGAGGACGACGCCCGCGAGCCCCGCGATGGTGAGCAGGTCGAAGACGCGCTCGACCGCCAGCGACGCGAAGCCCGAGGGGTACGGGATGTTCCGGCGCGCCTTCACGACGTAGGCGCGCACGGCGTCGCCCGCGCGGGCGGGGAACACGAGGTTCCCGGTCTGACTGATGAATATCGCCCCCGTGAGGAAGCTCGCCTTCTCGCGATAGCCGAGTTCGCCGAGGATGTCGCGGTAGCGAATCCCCCGGAGCGGCCACGAGACGACGTAGATTACCGCGGCGGCGGCGACGAGCGCGGGGTCGGCCTCGCCGAGCACCGAAATGACCTCCGAGGGGTCGATGTACAGCGTCATCAGCGCGAGCGCGAAGACGGTCAAAAGCAGGCCGGCGGCGATGGTCACCCGGCGGGTGATGCGCGGCCGGACCGTGAGTTGCCACCACGTCCGGAGAATCTGGCTCCCCATCCCGAGGATGTCGCGGACGAGGTCGACTTTCGTGTCGCCTTTCGGCTCCCAATCGACGGGGAACTCGGCGACGCGGAAGCCCGCGCGCTGGGCGCGGACGAGCATCTCCGTGTCCCAGAACCAGTGGTCGTCTTCCACGTCGTCGCGGAGCGCCTCGAACGTCTCGCGGCTGAACGCCTTGAAGCCGCACTGGTGGTCCCGGAGGTCGGAGCGGAGGAACAGGCGGACGAGGCCGTTGTAGACGCGGCTCGGAACGCCGCGTTTCGGCGGGCGGTCGGCGACGCGGTCGGGCATCCAGCGCGACCCGGTGGCGGCGTCGTACTCGCCGGAGCGGACGCGCTCGACCAGCTCTTCGAGGTGGCGCATGTCCGTGGCGAGGTCCGTGTCGAAGTAGACGAGCGTGTCGCCGTCGGCGGCCTCGAAGGCGCGTTCGAGCGCGCCGCCGCGGCCGAGCCGGTCGTCGCTGTGGTAGTGGCGAATCCGGTCGTCCTCGGCGGCCAGCCGGTCGGCTATCTCCGGCGTCTCGTCGTCACAGCCGTCTTCGGCCACGATGACTTCGAAGGCGTCGGCGGGGAGGAACGATTCGAGCGTCTCGACGGTGACGCGGACCGTGTTCTCGATGGTCCGCGCCTCGTTGTAGGCGGGGAGGACGACGCTCACTTCGACGCCGGCCGCGGTCGCGGCGGCCGGGCGTCGTTCTGTCGGGCGACCCATTGTCGTCGTATGGCCGCTATCCGCGTATGAATTTTCTGTCTTGGAGTCGTTACGCTCCGCTTAGACGGACAGTTCGGAACGCTCGGGCGTTCGACGGCGTGCCGGTCGCCTCCGACTGTCTCCCCGTTGATGTGTCCGCGTCGCGTGGCTGTTAGGCGACTGTACCTGCGACGGCGCAGTGGGGCCGTTCCGACGGCTCGTTTTCGGCGAAAACCGCAAGACAGCGACGTGTTAAGCTCCCGTACCAAACCCCTGATAGTCGTCTCGTCTCTCTGTGTAGGTATGAGCACGACCGCCTCCGCCGCCGCGGTCGAGGGCGAGGCCCTCGACACCAGACCCAGCCTCTCGGAGAAACAGCGCCGCATCCTCGATTACCTCCGCTCGAACGCCGGCGCGAAGACGTACTTCAAGTCCCGCCTCATCGCCGACGACCTCGACCTCTCGGCGAAGGAGGTCGGCGCGAACATGCGCCCCATCCTCGACGGCGACTTCGACGTGACCGTCGAGAAGTGGGGCTACTCCTCCGGCACGACGTGGAAGGTGACCGTCTGAGCCCCCGCTGACGCTTCACTCAGGCCCCGCCGCACGCCGCCTCCGGCGTGCACTCCGGCGCGTTCCCCCTCGCGCCACCCCTCCCGGAACGCCGTCGTCTCCCACCCCACGTCGTTCCATCCCGCTTTTTCGGGTTTTCTCGCGTCCCAGCGCCGCCGCTGAGTGTTCCGAACCGACGGAGAAGCGCCGGCACCGACTCCCCGACTCTCGCCCCGGTCAGGGGGTCAGGGGTCGAACCGGATGAGTTCGGCCGCGTCGTCGGCGAACGCCGCGGCGTCGGAGCTGAAGGAGTCGGCGTGGCGAATCAGGAGCGTGATGACCGTCTCGGGGTTGCGGACCGCGTAGCCGTCCTCCCGGGAGAGGAGGCCCACGGCGTCGAGTTCCTTCGCGTAGGTGCTCACCGTCGCCCGCGAGACGCCCAGCCGGTCGGCGAGTTCGCTCCCCGTCGCGTCGGGGTCCCGAAGCAGGTGGACGAGCATCCCGCGCGGCGTGTCGCGGCGCAGATAGCCGAGGGCGACCTGCTCGAACTCCGAGAACCGTCCCGCGGGGAAAAACCGCTTGTAGTCGCCGTCGCGGCGGACTTCGAGGGTGTCGTCGTCGACGAGGTTCCGGAGGTGGTACTGCGTCTCACCGGTACCCAACTGGAGGTCGTCGCGGACCTTCGAGAAGTGCGCGCCGGGCGTCGACGCGACGTAGCCGACGATGGCGTCTCGCGCGTCGCTCGACCCCGACGAGTCGTCGTCGCCGTCGTCGCCGCCCCCGAGGCCCACGAGCGGCGTGGCGGCCCCGAGCGCGGCGAACCGACGGAGGGTCGCGCGCTTGTCTTCGTCTACCCGGCGATTCGACATCTACTCCCACATACGAGACGGCGCGGAGAAAAGAGCTTCGGCATTCACACCCGTCCGAATCCGGGACGGTCGGTCGATGCGACTATTCGAGGTCCTTCTCGAAGGACATCTCGTTTTCGTCGTCGTCGTCGCCGTCGGCGGCCGGTTGGCCGTTGCCCGCGGAGTTCGCGTCCGCCGACTCGTCGGCCGCGGCGTCCGCGCCCTCGCCCTCGCTTTCCGCGACGACCTCGTCGGACGACTTGATGGGGGTCTCGCTCTCGTCGGCCTCGGCGATGACCTCGTCGGGCGACTTGATGTCGTTGACCTCCGCGCCGGCCTTGATGGCCTCCGCCTCCTGTTCGAGCTGTTCGACGTCCATCTCGGCGGCCTGGTCTATCTGCCCGAGAATCTCCTCGATGTCGTCGAGGCCGATGAGCTCGCGGGTCTCCTCGTCGAACTGCTTGCTGGAGAGGCCTTCCGTGTCCTGTACGTCGGAGCCGGTGAGCTGTTTGCCGTAGCGACCCACGAGCGAGGTGAGTTCCTGCGGGAGGACGAACGTCGTCGACTCGCCCTGTCCGATGCGTTCGAGCGTCTCCATCCCCTTGTCGATGATGGCGCGTTCGCCCATCGACTCGGCGGACTTCGCGCGGAGCACCGTCGAGATGGCATCACCCTGCGCTTCGAGAATCTGCGACTGCTTTTCACCCTGCGCGCGGATGATGTTCGACTGCTTTTCACCCTCGGCCTGTTCGACGGCGGAGCGGCGCTCACCCTGCGCTTCGAGAATCATGGCGCGGCGGCGGCGCTCGGCGGAGGTCTGCTGTTCCATCGCCTGCTGGACGTCGGCGCTGGGGTTGACCTCGCGGACCTCGACGGACTCCACGCGGACGCCCCACTCGTCGGTCGGCTCGTCGAGTTCCTTGCGGATGCGCGCGTTGATTTCCTGGCGCTTGTTGAGCGTGTCGTCGAGTTCCATGTCGCCGAGGACGGCCCGGAGGGTCGTCTGGGCGAGGTTGGAGACGGCGCGCTTGTAGTCGTCGACTTCGAGGAACGCCTTCTTGGCGTCCATCACCTTGATGTAGACGACGGCGTCGGCCGTGACCGGCGAGTTGTCGCGCGTAATCGCTTCCTGCCGGGGCACGTCGAGCGTCTGGGTCCGCATGTCGAACGCGTAGGTCCGAGAGACGAACGGCGGGATGAAGTTGATACCCGGTTCGAGGAGCCGTCGGAACTCCCCGAACACCGTGAGCGCCTTCTTCTCGTAGGCGTCCACGATTTCGACCATCTGGTACACCGTCACGATGGCGAGGACGAGCACGAGGAGGCCGGCGACGACGCCTCCGATACCCAGCCCCGCCTGGAGGGCAAGTAGGTCCATAAGCCCGCCTTGGGTTGGCAGAATGATAAGTATTCGTGTGGCCCGGCCGTCACGTCGGACGGTTTCGGGGGCTGTGGCGCTCAGTCGCACCCAATCGGGACCGCCGACGGCGGTCAGACGCCTTCCGTGCCCTCCCGTTCGAGTTCTTCGTCCCGTTCCGCGGACTCCTCGCGTCGTCGTCGCGCCCGCTCGCGGGCGAGTTCGCGGTCGATTTCGTCCTCGCCGGGGCCGACGCCCTCGACGGTCACGACGTTGCCGCCGCCGGGGTCGACGACGACGACCTCGCTTCCGACTTCTAACTCGCCGTGGACCGACCGGGCGGCGTAGTACGGGTTGAACCCGCCCTCGTCGAGTTTGACCTCGCCGCTGGTCGGCGTGACGCGCTCCGTGACGCGCCCCATCTTGCCCGTCAGCGCGTCCGAGTCGCTCGTCTTTCCTTCTCCTTTCCCGCCGTAGATGTCGAGCTCTCGGTAGCCGTAGAGCGCGAGCGCGCCGAAGACCAACACGAGCAGGCCGAGGGCTATCGGGCCGGCGAGCGGCGCGATGAAGAGGCCGACCAGCCCCGCCGCGAGGAGGGCGACGCCGAGGACGACGAAGTGCGCGCCGGGGGCGATTGCCTCCGCGAGCGACAGGCCGAGCCCCGCGAGCACGAGCAAAAGCGGGAGCGTCTCGGGACTGACGAGACCGGTCTGTAACGGGAGCGGCGGGTATGCCATACCGGGTCTAGGGCCGTCGCCCGATTAAGGATTGAGGGTCGAACGCGGCGCGGGTTCGGCTGGGGCGGACGTTCCCCGCTCAGTCCTCGTCGTTCGGGTCGGTCGAGACCGACCGGTCGTGGACGAACGCCACGGTGTCCTCGCTCGTCGGCCGGACGAAGACGGTCCCGGTGGTCGCGTTCGTCGGCACGGAGAAGACGGTCCAGACGTGCGCTCGCTCGTCGGGGGCGAACAGCCCGCCGTTGCGGAAGCCGGTCGCGTTCGACAGCGGTTGGTAGCCGTAGCTGACGCCGTCGGTCTCGAACGCGAGCGCCGACTCCGGGAGCGTCCCCGGCGCGTCGCCCCCGGCCGTGGCGTTGAGCCCGATGACGACGAACCGCTCTCCCTCCGGCGCGGCGTACGTTCGATTGCCCACCTGAAGCGTGTCTGTCGTCCGGGCGTTCCACCGGGCGACCACGTCGGCCGAGTCGGCGCTCGCACTGGAGAGCGCGGAGACGGCGACGCCGCCTTCGTCTCCGCCGCCGCCGCCGCCGGTCGGCCCGCCGAGTCCGTCGACCATCGGGCCGAGCACGGCGACGAAGCCGAGCGCGAGCACGAGCAACAGCACGGCGACCACGACGACCCGAACGCTCGGCGGCGACCCCGATTTCAGGTCGCCGACCGACGACGGGAGTCCGTCGCGGAGGGTGTTCCCGACGGACTTCCAGCCGCCGCTTCTGCCGTCTCCGTCACCGCTACTTCCGCTTTCGCCTCCGCCTCCGCCGCTGTCGCCGCCCCCACCGTCGCCGCCGCGGTCACCGAGGAGTCTGGCGAGCCGTTCGCGCGCGGCGGCTATCGGGAGCGACGCGAGCGCTTCTTCCACCGGTTCGGGCAGGTCGAACGGCAGGCCGAACTCGACTTCCGCCGTCTCGAACACCTCGCCGTCGGTGTACTGCTTGACGGTCTGTTCGAGGCCCTCGTCGGCGACGGTCTCGCCGAGTTCGTCGCGGTCGAACAGCGTCACGTCGTGGCTCGTGGTGAACCCGCGGACCGCGTCGGCGAACTCGCCTTGGGTGGCGACGACGACGGTGTCGACGCCGCGCTTTTTCGCGTGCGCGACGAAGCCCTTGACGTGCTCGGTTTCGACGGTCATCTCGACGGCCGGGAGCACGAGCATGAGTCCCTTCGTGCCGTCGCCGCGCTGGCCCTGTACGAGGTATCTCCCCTCGCCGCGGGGCTGGACGTTCGTCTGCCAGTTCCGCTGGGTCCAGAGGTCCGCGAGGAACCGGACGAACTTCGCCGGGTCGAGTTCGACGAGTCTCGTCACTGTTCGCGTCCCTCCGGGTCGGGCGGGGCGGGTCGTCGGTCGTGTCCGCGTCGTCGGTCGTGTGTCATCTTGTCGTCTCGGTGTTCGTCCCGGCGGCGGCCGGTTTCGGCGGCCGCGCGACGACCGGGAGGGAAGCCGTCGCGGCGGCCGAGCCCGTCCCGGCGCGGCCCCGTCGGCGTCGGAGCCCGGGGCGCCGCGGGGAGAATCGACGCGGCGACCGACGCGGAGGGTGCGCCGTGTCGCTCGCTTCGCCCGTCCCGGTCGGGTGGTTGGCGGTGGTTTCCCTCGGGGTCACATAAATCAACAGTCCCGATTATCAAAACGGAAAGTCGGAGACGGAGCGGCGGCCGACCTCAGCGGTTGCGACGAGTCGCGGTCGGCGTCCGGCGGGTCGCTCAGAACGCGCCCGGGAACACGGTGACGACGATGAGGCCGACCGCGAGAAGGACGCCGATGAGGACGAACGCGACGTTCTCGGCCCGCGGCGACTCGGGCTCGATGGGGAGTTGTTCGATCTCGGGTTCGTCGTCGATGATGCCGTCGGGACCGACGTCGTCGACGCCGAAGCGCCACTCGCCGTCGCCGTCAGCGTCGCGGTCGTCGTCGGCCTCGGGAGAGGGTGCGCGGGACATCGATTCGTGGGTAGGCGTCGAGGCGGGAAAGGGCTACCGCACTCCTACCGGCTGTCGCGGTCGTGGTTGATGACGTCGCCCTCGTAGACGATGCCGCGCTCGGCGTGGAGCGTGACGGTCGCGCCCTGCGCGATGGTCTTCGGAAGCGGCGCGCCCGACACCATCGGGATGTCGAGCTCGCGCGCGACGAGCGCCGGGTAGCCGGTCATGCCCGCGCGGGCGTCGACGATGCCGGCGAGCTTGTCGGCGTCGCCGTCGAACTCGCCGTCGAACTCGGCCGACAGCGCGAGAATCGCGCCCTCGGGGACGTCCGTGAGGTCGCCGTCCTCGGTGCGGTAGAGGGGGCCGGCGACGCGGCCGCTGACGATTTTCCGGCCCGTGGCGACGGGCTCGGCGGCGACGTGGACCTTGAGCATGTTCGTCGTGTTCGTCCCTTCGAGCTCCGTCATCATGCCGGAGAGGACGACGATGGTGTCGCCGGACTCGGCGACGCCGGCGTCGAGCGCGGCGGTGACGGCGTCGTCCATGACGCCCTCGACGCTCGGGCTGTAGTCGGCGTACTGCGCCGAGACGCCCCACGAGACGGCGAGCTGGCGGCGCGTCCGGTCGTTCGGCGTGACGGCGACGACGGGGACGCCGGGGCGGAACTTCGCGGTCTTCCGGGCGGTGTAGCCGGACTCGGAGACGGCGACGACGGCCGCGGCGTTCACGTCGCGGGCGAGGTAGCGCGCCGAGCGGGCCAGCGCCTCCGTGCGGGAGCCCTCGTCGGCGGTCGGGACGCGCTGTTCTTGGCTCTCGTCGTACTCGGGGCTGGCCTCGACTTCCTTGACGATGCGGGACATCGTATCGACGACGCGGATGGGGTGGTCGCCGACGGCGGTCTCGCCCGAGAGCATCACGGCGTCGGTGCCGTCGAGGACGGCGTTGGCCACGTCGGACGCCTCCGCGCGGGTCGGGCGGCGCGAGCGGACCATCGAGTCGAGCATCTCGGTCGCGGTGATGACCGGCACGCCCGCGGCCTGCGCTTTGCGGATGGTGCGCTTCTGGATGATGGGCACCTCTTCGAGCGGGCACTCGACGCCGAGGTCGCCGCGGGCGACCATCACGCCGTGGGCCGCCTGGATGATTTCGTCGAGGTTCTCGACCGCGCCGGCGCGCTCGATTTTGGCGATGATGGGAATCTCCGCGCCGAGGTTCTCGAGGGTGTCGCTGATGGTGTAGACGTCCTCGGCGTCGCGGATGAACGAGGCGGCGACGTAGTCGACTTCCTTCTCCGCGGCGAGCTTCAGGTTCTCGTAGTCGGAGTCGGTGATGAGGTCGATGTCGAGGTCGACGCCGGGGACGTTCACGCCCTTGCGCGAACTGAGCTTCCCGCCGGAGACGATGGTCGCGTGGACCGCGTCGTCTTCGACGGACTCGACGGTGGCCTCGATGCGACCGTCGTCGAGGAGGATGGTGTCGCCGGACTCCGCGGCGGTGATGGAGTACGACAGTCCGACTGCCTCGGGGGTGGCGTCGTCGCCCTCGTAGAAGCGGACCTCGCTTCCGGTTTCGAGGTAGATGTCCTCGTCGATTTCGGCGGTTCGTACTTCGGGACCCTGCAGGTCGAGCATGGCCGCGAGCGGTTCGTCGGTCGCGTCGTCGACGGCGCGGATGCTGTCGATGACGTCGGACCGGTGTTCGACGTTGCCGTGGCTCGCGTTCATCCGGGCGACGCTCATACCGGCGTCGGCGAGCCCGCGAATCGTCTCTCGGTCGAACGACGCGGGACCGAGGGTGCAGACGATTTTTGCGTTTCTCATGGCACCGCCTACGAGTGACTGATAAAAAAGCCCGATGATGAACTCGGTGCCGAGTAACGGGTTCGCATACGTACCCTCTATAGTTCGCCCGTCGAACTGACCGCTCGGTCGACCTCACGCAACTATAATGGTCGTTTGGTAAATTTTCCCGTCGTATCTGACGTAGCCGGGGTCGCGGAACTCGTTTCTGTCCGTTCCCGTCCGGAGCGTCACGGTCTCGCCCCCGAGCGCCTGCCGGAACGCCGACTGTTGGTCAGGCGCGAGGTTCTGATACGAGACGGCTCCCTCGCCCTGCGGGAGGTCGTCGACTCGGGTGACGCTCAGCCTCGCTGTCCCGCTTCCGCCGCCGAGACAGCCCGTCGAGAGGACGAGCGCCGCGGCGAGCAACACGCTGACTCGCATGGCCGGCGCTCCAGCGTCGCCGTTCAAAGCCGCTCCGGTCTCGGCGCGGGATTCGAGCGCCGAACGCCGACTCAGTCGGAGACGGTCGTCCGGTAGATACCGCCGTCGTACCGGACGTAGCCGGGGTCGACGAACTCGTTTCGCGCCGCCTCGTTCGGTATCGCCACCGGCTCGTCGGTCGAGACCGCCTCCGCGAACGTCTCGCGCTGGTCGGGGTCGAGGTTGCCGAAGGCGACCGCACCCTGTCCCTGCGGGAGTTCGTCCACGCGTTCGACGGTCAGGGTGCCCGCGCCGCCGCCGGTGACCGCGGCGACGACGCCCGCGAACACCGCGAGCGCGACGACGATTCCGACCGCTTCCCGTCTTCCGATTCGCATGGGCGACGCTCGGGGGGCGGCGCAGTTAGGCGCTGTGGTCCGTCTCTGACACGGGGACGGCGTCGAGAAAAACGGCGCGTCGAAAAAATCGGGTTGTGGGTGGTCGCGTGTCGGGTCGGAGGCGGTCGCGTATCGGTCGGAGGCGGCCGTTTACTGAACTTTCGTGCCGGGGACGGCGTCGCCGTGGGTCGTCAGGATGTCGGCCTCGTCGCCCGCGGCCAACAGCATCCCGTTGGACTCGACGCCGAACAGTTCGGCCTTTTCGAGGTTGGCGACGATGATGACCTTCGTCCCGGAAAGCGCGTCGAGGTCGTGGAGCTGTTTGATGCCGGCGACGATTTGGCGCTCTTCGACGCCGATGTCGACGGTGAGCCTGGCGAGTTTGTCCGCGCCGTCGATGCCCTCGGCGGCGACGATTTCGCCCACGCGGATGTCGAGGTCCTGGAACTCCTCGAAGCTGATGCGGTCGTCGGCGATGGGTTCGAAGTCGATGTCGGCGTCGGAGTCAGCGTCCATATCGTTCTCGGCGTCCTCGTCGGACTCGTCGCTTTCGGATTCCGTCTCGGCCACGCGCGCTTCGAGCTTCTCGTTGAGTTCCTCGACGCGCTCGTCTTCGATTTTCTCGAACAGCGCCTCGGGCTCGCCGAAGGACGCCGGCGGGGCCTCGAAGGCGTCGTCGACGGCGGTGTCGGTCACGGAGCCGTCCTCGCCGAGCTGTTCCCAGAGCGCCTGCATCTTGCCCGGCGCGACGGGGAAGAACAGCACGGCGATGGCCTTCGCAATCTGGACGCAGTCGCGGATGACCTGCGCCGCGGCCTCGGGGTCCTCGTCGGTGAGCTTCCACGGCTCGTTGCGCTGGATGTACTCGTTGCCGAACTGGGCGAGGCGAACGGCGGCGTTGCCGGCCTGCCGGACGGAGTAGTCGTTGATGCCGGCTTCGAACTCGTCGATGGCCTCCTCGATGCGGGCTTCGACTTCTTCCGACACGTCGGCGTCGGGCGTCCCCTCGAAGTTGCGGTACGCGAAGAGCATCGACCGGTAGAGGAAGTTGCCGACCGTGCCGACGAGTTCGCTGTTCACGCGGTCTTTGAACTTCGACCACGAGAAGTCCACGTCCTGCTGGAAGCCGCCGTTGGTGGCGAGGTAGTACCGAAGCAGGTCGGGGTGGAAGCCCTCGTCGAGGTACTCGTCGGCCCAGACGGCGCGGTTGCGCGAGGTGGAAAAGCCCTTGCCGTTGAGCGTGATGAAGCCGGAGGCCATGACCGCGCGCGGCTCGACGTAGCCCGCGCCGCGGAGCATCGCCGGCCAGAACACGGTGTGGTGCTGGATGATGTCGCGGCCGATGATGTGGACGATGTCACCGCCGGACTCCGTCCGGCGAGCCTCCGAACCCGCGTCGGATTCGGAGACGCCCGCGTCCTTCCACGCGGCCTCCCAGTCGAACGTGTCGGCACCGACGCGCTCGGTGTACTGCTTCGTCGAGGAGATGTACTCGATTGGCGCGTCGACCCAGACGTACAGCACGAGGTCGTCGCCCTCGTCGCCGGGGTAGTCGATGCCCCAGTCCATGTCGCGGGTGATACACCAGTCCTGCAGTTCGCCCTCTATCCACTCGCGGGGCTGGTTCTGGGCGTTCGAGGTGCCTTCGAGGCGGTCGATGAACTCCTGGAGGTACTCTTGGAGGTCGGAGACCGCGAAGAACTTGTGCTCGCGCTCGCGGTACTCCGCGGGGTTGCCGGTGAGCGTCGAGGTCGGCTCTTCGATTTCGCCGGGTTCGAGGTGACGCCCACAGCCCTCGTCGCACTCGTCGCCGCGGGCGTGCGCGCCGCAGTACGGACACGCGCCCTCGACGAAGCGGTCGGGGAGCCACTGGTCCGCCTCGGGGTCGTAGGCGACCGGAATCTCCTTCTCGTAGACGTAGCCCTCGGCTTCGAGCGTCCGGACGATTTCCTGCGTCAGTTCGGTGTTCGTCTCGTCGTGGGTGTGGCCGTAGTTGTCGAACTCGATGTTGAAGCGGGGGAACGTCGCCTCGTACTTCTCGTGGTGGCGGAGCGCGAACTCCTCGGGCGTGACGCCCTCCTTCTCGGCGTTGACGGCGACCGGCGTGCCGTGCATGTCCGACCCGCTGACGAAGGCCGTCTGCTGGCCGAGTGTTCGCAGCGAGCGACTGTAGATGTCGCCGCCGACGTACGTTCTGAGGTGGCCGATGTGGAGGTCGCCGTTCGCGTACGGCAGTCCACACGTCACCACCGCTGGGTTCTCCGTGGGGAAGTCCTCGTGACTCATCTGTGTCGTGTATCTCGGAAGCGGGCCTAAAGCCCGCCGCTTCGGACGCGTCTGTCTGGCGGTGCGATATCGCCCCGAGGTTCGCCGGGTCCGACCGCCGTCTCACGTTACCGAGGCGACGGCCGAAGGCGGGTCCACCCGCGGCTAAAAGAACGCGCGCATACGCATGTTGTCGGGGAGTCCCGTCGCGGTCACACCGGTACTGAAGCCGAGCGCGCGTATAAATTGTCGGGCGCTCGGGCGACGCGAACGGCCCTCGGGGTGCTCAGGGCGCTCGCGCCGCCCCTCGACCCGCTCAGAGGAACGCCAGCGCGGCCTCGATGCCGATGACCGTCACGACGAGTCGGCCGCAGGAGCCAACGAACGTTGCGGCGGCGAACCTGAGGTAGTCGTCTTCGAGGACCGAAAACGCGTAAATCGACAGCGTGTCCGGGAAGCCCGGCACGCAGAGCGCGGCCGCGAGGCCGGCGAAGCCCCAGTTCTGCGCGATTTCGACGGCCTTGCGTTCGGTCCAGCCCATCACGTCGACCGGGAGCCGTTCGAGCGCCCGCTCGACGTAGCCCGACTCCGTCGTCTGGCGGCCGATGTGGAACGCGAAGACGCTCCCGGCGGCCTTGCCCGCGCCGCTGACGAGGATGATGACCGCGAGTTTCGCGCCGTAGGGTAGCCCGAGGTCGAGCGGGGCGGCGAGGACGATTTCGCTCACGCCGGGGAGGGCGAAGGCGATGAGAAACGAGTAGGCGAAGATGATGACTAACCCGACCCAGCCGGTGGCCGTCTCGACGAGCGACGAGAGCCACGAGAAGTCGGGGTACAGACTGACGGTCAGGTCTGCGAGCGATGCGAACGCGGTGAGAGACACACGAGAGGGTCGAAGCCAGTCGATTGTAAGCTTTCAGGTTCGGACCGGCTCAGTTGCGCGCCGGTCCCGACCGGAGGTCGTCGAGGTCCGAGAGGAACGCCCGGAGCGACTCGCGGGAGACGTGCGGCATACAGACGATGCGGAGTTCGCCGCTCGCGGTCCGCGAGATGCGCCAGCCGAGGTCGCGGAGCGACTCGAACTGCCCGTCGTCGACGCTCGCGGCGACCAGTGGAAGTTCGGGTTCGACGGCGTCGTAGCCGCGGGCGCGGAGTTCGTCGTAGAGCCAGTCGGCGTTCGCCTGCTGGCGCTCGTAGACGTCGCGGTAGCCGTCGGGCCAGAGTTCGCGCATCGCGGCGGCCGCGGAGGCGACGCCCGCGCCGCTCCGGGTGCCGGTGAGGCTCGCCTGCGACGCGGATTCGAGGTACGGCGTGTCGACCGCCAGCGAGTCGACGACCGACTTATCGCGGAACAGCAGGCCGCCGGCGGGGACGACCGCCTGCCCGTACTTGTGGGGGTCGATGGTCATCGAGTCGACCGGCGCGTGGGCGAACGACCACTCGTGGTCGGTAAAGGGGAGGACGAAGCCGCCCCACGCGGCGTCGACGTGCATCAGCGCGCCGGCGTCGTGGGCGACCGCGGTCAACTCGGGAATCGGGTCGACGCGGCCGAACTCGGTCGTGCCGGCGACGCCGGCGACGAGGACGGTGTGGTCGTCGACGGCCTCGCGGACGGCCGCGACGTTCGCGCGGTAGTCGTCGTCGACGGGGACGACGCGGAGCTCCACGTCGAGCACGTCGGCGGCCTTCTGGAAGCTGAAGTGGATGCTCTCGGGGGCGACGACGTTCGGGTCGTCGTCGCGGGCGTGGTTTCGCGCGGCCCGGATGGCCTGGATGTTGGCCTCGGTCCCGCCGCTCGTCACGTAGCCGTTGGGGGCCGAGAGGCCGGTAATCTCGCCGAGGTACGAGAGTGCGTCTTCTTCGAGTGCGGCGACGGCCTGATAGGTCGCCGGGTCGCCGGGGTTGGTCGCGAAGAACCGCTCTGCGGCCTTCCGAGCGGCCGGGTGCGGTCGGGTGCACATCGAAGAGAGGACGCGGTCGAACTCCTGCGGTGCCGCGCGCTGCATGCATCCCACTATAACCACACCCAGTATATCGGTTCCGCTCCATTGCGCCGCGTCGCCCAGCCGACAGCTTCCGCTACGCGGACGAGAAAAGACGGAACGCGGGTGGTCGCCCTTCGACGTTCGCCGGGCCTCAGCGGACCGAGTCGAGGAGGAGCCGCTGTTCGACGCGCTTGACCTCGTGTTGCACGTCGCGGACGGCGTCGATGTTGGCCGAGATGGAGCTGACGCCCTTGTCGACGAGGAACTGGACCATCTTGGGCTTCGAGCCGGCCTGCCCGCAGATGCTCGTCTTCACGCCGACCTCGCGGCACGTCTCGATGGTGTCGCCGATGAGTTTGAGCACCGCCGGGTGCAGTTCGTCGTAGATGTCGGCGACGTGCTCGTTGTTGCGGTCCACCGCGAGGGTGTACTGCGTCAGGTCGTTCGTGCCGAAGGAGGCGAAGTCGATGCCGGCGTCGGCGAGCTCCTCGATGCAGAGTGCCGCCGCGGGCGTCTCTATCATGACGCCCCACTCGCGCTTTTCGGGGTCGATGCCGGCCTCGCGCATGTGCTCTTTCGCCCGGAGCACGTCCTCCGCGTCGTTGACGAGCGGGAACATGACTTCGAGGTTGTCGTAGCCCATGTCGAACAGGCGGCGGAACGCCTGCAGTTCGAGGCGGAACACGCTCGGGTTGTCGAGGCCGCGACGGATGCCGCGGTAGCCGAGCATCGGGTTGTGCTCGCGCGGCTCGTTCTCGCCGCCCTCCAGCTGTCGGAACTCGTCTGTCGGCGCGTCGAGGGTGCGGACGCGCACCGGCCGCGGGTAGAACTCCTCTGCGACCTCGCGGACGCCCGAGACGATTTCGTCCACGTAGGCGCGCTCGCCGTTCTGCTCGATGAACCGCTCTGGGGTCTTGCCGAGCGTCAGGACCATGTGCTCGATGCGGAGCAGGCCGACGCCGTCTGCGCCCGTGGCGGCGGCGCGCTCGCCCGCCTCGGGGATGGAGACGTTGACCTTGACCTCGGTCGCGGTCATCGGCTTGACGGGCGTCTTGGGGCGGGCCTCCTCGACGGGCTGGCGCTGTTTCTCCTCGGGTTCCTCGCCCTCGCGGATGGTGCCCTTGTCGCCGTCGATGGTGATGATTTCGCCGTCTTCGAGCGTCTTCGTCCCGTCGCCGGTGCCGACGACCGCGGGCACGCCGAGTTCGCGGGAGACGATGGCCGCGTGGGAGGTCATCCCGCCCTCGTCGGTGACGATGCCGGCGGCGCGCTTCATCGCGGGCACCATGTCCGGCATGGTCATCTCGGTGACGATGATGTCGCCCTCGGCCACCTGGTCGAGGTGGTCGAGCTTGGTGACGATGCGGGCGCGGCCGGAGGCGATGCCGGGGCTCGCGCCGAGGCCGCGGATGAGCACGTCGTCGCCGGTCGCGGTCGCCCGCGAGCTCCCGCCGCTGTCGCTTTCGCCTTCCTCGCCGTCGCCCTCGGCGATGGTCGTAATCGGGCGCGACTGGAGCATGTACACTTCGCCCTCGTAGACGGCCCACTCCACGTCCTGCGGCGTCTCGTAGTGGTCTTCGACCAGTTCGCCGAGTTCGAGGAGGCGGGACACCTCGTCGTCGGTGAGGACGCGCTCGTGGCGGCGGTCGTTCGGCACGTCGCGCATGACGGTCTCGCCGCTTTCCTCGTCGCGGACGCACATCGTCTTCTTGTCCGCGATGGTCGCGGTTTCGACATCGCCGCTCTCGCGGCTGACGACGTAGTTGTCGGGCGAGACGGTGCCGGAGACGACGGCCTCGCCGAGACCCCACGCCGCCTCGATGATGATTTCCTTCTTCCCGGTCGAGGGGTGCCGGGTGAACATCACGCCGGACTTCTCGGCGTCGACCATCTGCTGGACGACCACCGCGATATCGACCTTGTCGTGGGGGAACCCCTTCCGGTTGCGGTAGTAGATGGCGCGCTCGGAGAACAGCGAGGCCCAACACTCCTTGACGCGGTCGAGGAGGTCCTCCTCGGTGACGTTGAGGAACGTCTCCTGTTGGCCCGCGAAGGAGGCGTCAGGCAGGTCCTCGGCCGTCGCGGACGACCGGACGGCGACGAAGGCGTCGCCCTCGCCGACGCTCCGGTAGGCGTCGAGGATTTCCTCCCGCACGTCGTCCGGCATCGGCGTCTCCATGATGAGGTCGTGGGCCGCCTCGTGGGCCTCCTTCAGCGCCGCGGAGTCCTCGTGGTCGACCTCGACCGCGGCGAACAGCTCGTCGTCGATGCCCGCGTCCTCGATGAACGCGCGATACGTGCTCGCCGTGACGACGAATCCCGGCGGCACGGGGAGCCCCGCACCCGTGAGTTCACCCAGCGACGCGCCTTTCCCGCCGACCAGGTCGAGGTCGTCGGCCCGTACGTCGTCCAGCCAGACTACAGCCATGTGATGTTCGTATGGTCCCGTACCCCGATAAAGAAGTTTGCGAACGAAACAAGTATGAATGAAAACTCACTCGAAGCCGAGTATGAAATTGCGACCTCGGCGGGGAGACGGCCGCTCTCAGGACTCCCTGCGCTCCCGGCCGTGTTCCTCGCACAGGATTTCGCCGGCGTCGGGGTCGAGGTAGAACGGCGACCCGGCTTCGACCGGCCTCCCGCAGACGGCACAGCCGTCGCCGTGGCGGAGGAAGTACTTCCCCTCCGAGCGGCCCGTCTCCAGCCGTCCGGCGGCGACGGCCGGCCGCGTCAGTCCCTCGCCGATTTGGGTGCGCTCCGCGCTGTCAGCCTCCTCGAATCGAATCGGTCGCATACCGGCACTTGGTCCGCCGGCGGCAAACCGTTACGGACAGCGAGGGGTTCATAATCGCTCGTCCCGTGACTTCTAGCGTGCTTCCGGAGTGGGTCTTTCTGCTCCCGCCGTGGCTCCTCGTCGGCCTCGTGGCGGGCGCGGTCGCCTCCGTCGTCGTCGCCGGCGTCTTCGTCGTCGGCGGCCGTGTGTTCCCGGAGCGGCGGGTCTCCCGCGGCCCCCGCGTCGACGGGACGGGTCGCCGCCGCGTCGAAATCCGCGACTACCTCACCTCCATCGGGGAGCGGTTCGTCGAGGACCGCCCGGTCCGCGGCGAGACGGTGGCGTTTTTCCTCCCCGACCGCGGCGTCGCCATCACCTTCGACGCGCAGGCGTTCTTCCGCCTCGAACGCGCCGGCGTCTACGCAGTCCTCTGCGAACACGAGATGCCCGGCGGCCAACTCGGCCGTCGCCTCCCGTTCGACGTGCCTGACGTCGAGCCCGAACTGGCCGACCTCGACGACCCCGTGTCGGCCGCGTTCGACCGGCTCGACCTCCCCGCGAACGCGTCCACGGAGGCCGTTCAGGACGCCTATCGAGCGCGAGTGAAGGACGTGCATCCCGACCACGGCGGCGACCGAGAGCGGTTCCACGAGCTACGGGAGGCGTACACGATGGCGCGGGAACACGCCGAGGGCTGAGAATTCGACTGCGAGAAAAACCGACCCCGACGCGGAGCTACGGCTCCGTCACTTCGAACAGCACGCCCGCGTCGCGGAGCGCGTCGGTCACGCGCCCGGCGGCGTCCGTGCTCGCGACGACAGCGGCGTCGAGGCCGCGGGCCGCGGCGTCGGCGGCGACCTCGCCCGGCGCGAACCACGTCCGCACGTCGACGTCCGCGTTGCGGCAGGCGACGACGGCCTCGACGCCCGCGGCGACGACGATGTCGGCCTCGTCGCACGCCGCCGCGAGCGCGTCCGAATCGACCGCGTCGGCCTCGGCGACCCGCGCGGGCGGCACCTGCAGGACGCGGACCGAGCCGGGTTCCATCTCGATGACGCCCTCGAAGCCGGTGACGCTGGCCGCGTCGCCCGCCTCGGCGTCGGTGGTGGCGACGCCGATGGCCGGGCCGTCGTCGCCGGGCGTGGCGTGGAGTAGCCCCTCGCGGAGCGACAGCGTCACCGTGTCGCCGGCCGCGACGTCGTCGGTGACGATTGCGGCGTCCTCGTTGACGCTCTCCAGCACGTCGTCGGTGACGTGTTCGGCGAAGCGCTGGAGGGCGCGGGCCTCCTGAAACAGCCAGTCGACGCCCTCTTTCGTCACGCGGTAGCGCGACCGGCCCTGCTTTTCGACGAGCCCGTCTTCGACGAGGTCGCGGATGTACTCGGAGACCGCCTGACTCGTCACCCCGACCGCCTCGGCGATTTCGCCCTGACTCACCGCCGGCTGTCGGTCGGCTATCTCGGCGAGGATGCGAAAGCGGGTCGCGGTGCGCTTGTCCTCCAGTGCGCCGCTCATGTGCCGAACGTGGGACGCACCGATTAAAAAGGCCCCTGCTCCACCGCGCGGTTCGACCGCCCGCTCGGGAGGTTTCGGTGCGACGCCCGCCGCCGGTGGTGATTTGTCTTCGAGGGCCGTCCACTCGGTCGTGACACGCGTCTCCGTCCGCGAGCGCGCTATCTCTCTTCCCGACGCCGACGCGCTCGTCCTCTCGGACCTGCACGTCGGCCGAGCGGACGCGTCGGCGGTCGAGTTCCCGCTCGGCGAGGGGGCCGACCTCGCGGAGCGCCTGCGAGCCTACTGCGCCGAGTTCGACCCCCGCGAAGTCGTCTTCGCCGGCGACGTGCTCCACCGGTTCGACCGCGTCTCCGAGCGCCACGTCGCGGCCCTCGAAACCCTCGCTGAGACCTGCGCCGACGCCGGTGCCGACCCGGTGTTCGTCGCCGGCAACCACGACACGATGCTCGACGAGGTCTGGCCGGGCGAGGTTCACGACGAGTACCGCCTCGCCGACGGGACGCTCGTCTGTCACGGCCACCGCGAACCCGACGGCGACGCCGAGCGCTACGTCGTCGGCCACGACCACCCGACGCTCGCTATCGAGGGCCGGCGACGGCCCTGCGTCCTCTACGGCCCCGACGCCTACCGCGGCGGCGACGTGCTGATGTTGCCGGCGTTCACCCGCCTCGCCGCGGGCGTCGAAATCAACGGGATGCGGATGGCCGACTTCGACTCGCCGCTCGTCACCGACGCGAGCGTCTTCCGGCCGCTGGTGCGCGATGCGGAGGCGGACGAGACCCTCACGTTCCCGCCGCTGGGGAAGCTTCGACGGTTGCTCTGAGGAGTCGAGGCGGGCGGCGAGTGGAAAATCGCCGGCGAGGCGCGTTCGGGACTACGAGAGGTCGTCGCGGACGGCGTCAGCCGCCTCTTTCCCGCTTCGCATCGCGCCCTGAATCGACGACCACGCGGTGTAGTCGCCGGCGAGGTACGCGCGACCCGGGGCGTCGCGCGCGTCGGGCAGGGACTCGTGGACGCCCGGCGGCTGGGCGAACTGCGCGAAGGAGATGTAGTCGGTGTGGAGCAGTTCGAGGTCGTCGAAGTAGCGTTCCGGGTACCACGCTTCGAGCGTCCGACGGGTCTTCTCGAACAGCTCCTCCTCGGAGTCGTCCTGCGCGGCCGCGCCGAGGAACGTCGCGTTCAGGAGCTCCGCGCCCGGCGGGGCGTACTCCGGCGCGACGGTCGACAGCGGGACGACCGTGTTGGGGTCGGGACTCGGCGCGTTGAGCATGATGCGCTTGCCCGCGTCGAGGCCGCTCCCGCTCGGGAGCGTGTAGTACTGGGTGACACAGCCGTGGGCCTCGGTCGGAATCGACCCGACGCCGGTCAGCCGGCGGGCCTCCTTGGGGTCGGTGGCGACGACGACCGCGTCGGCTTCGAGCGACTCGCGGCCCGTGGTGACGACCGCGCCGTCGCCGTCGGACTGGACCGACTCCACGCGCTCGCCGAGGCGGACGGTCGCGCCCTCGTCGCGGGCGGCGTCGGCGAGTTGCTCGGGAACCGCCCCCATCCCCGCCGCGGGGACCGCGGTGCTCCCCGTCGAGAGCATCTTGAAGGTGTACTCGAACACCCGCTTCGACGACGAGAGCGAGCGGTCGAGCGTGATGCCGCCGTAGAACGGCGCGACGAAGTGCTCGATGTAGTCCTCGGAGAAGCCCCAGTCGCGGAGGTACGACCGGATGCTCCGGTCCGCCGAGGCGAAGATTTCTTCCTCGTCACGGTTGCTCACGTCCTGTCTGAGCGCCAGCGTCCGGAGCTTGTCGCTCGTCGTCACCTCGGGGTTGCGGACGGACTCGAACAGGCTCCCGATGTCGCGGAGGGGGTCCGAGAGCACCGCGCGTCGGCTCGGCCGGCAGATGGTCGCGCCGGGAGTGAACCGCCGGAGGTCGAGGGCGTCGAGGTCGAGTTCCCGCCGGACCGCGGGGTAGTCGGTGAAGAGGACCTGAAACCCGCGGTCGAGCGTGAAGCCGTCTTTCGTCCGGGTGCGGACTCGCCCGCCGACGCCGTCGCGCCGCTCCACGACGGTCACGTCGGCCCCGGCGGCGGCGAGGTGTCGCGCGGCGACGAGGCCCGCGAGGCCCGCGCCGACGACCGCGATGTGGCTATCGTCCATACCCCGTCTCTCGGACGGGCGACACAAAGCCGCTACGGGTGGCGGCCATCGACCGACGGGAAGGGCTTAGTCCCTCCCCCCGTAAGCCCCGGCCATGCAGACGTCCGACAGCTTCTCCGGGCTGGTGTGCACGGAGACCGGCGACGAGTACGACGCGGCCGCGACCGGCGCGAGCGACGCCGGCGCGCCGCTTGACCCCGCCTACGACCTCGACGCGGTCGAGTGGGACGCCGAGACGCTCGCCGAGCGCCCCTTCGACACGATGTGGCGCTACCGCGAACTGCTCCCCTTCGCGGAGCCGGTGACGGCCAACGAGGGCGCGACGCCGCTCGTCGCGGCCGACGCGCTCGGCGAGGAGGCAGAGGTCGGGTCGCTTCTCATCAAAGACGAGGGTCGCAACCCGACCGGGACGTTCCTCGACCGCGGCTTCTCGCTCGCCGTCACCGCCGCGCGCGAGGCCGACGCCGAGGTCGTCGCGCACGCCTCGCCCGGCAACGGCGCGCAGTCGGCGGCCTCCTACGCGGGCCTCGTGGACGCTCGCTCCTACGGCTTCGTCCCCTCGCGGACGCCGTTCCCGAACAAGGCCATGGTGAACGTCCACGGCGGCCAGATGAAGGTCGTCGGCGGGCGCTATCCCGCGGCGCTCTCCGCGCTCCACGAACAGCTCAAAAGCGACTGGTACACCCTACAGGAGTTCGACAACCCCTACCGCCACGACGGCGCGAAGACCATCGCCTACGAGGTCGCGGAGCGCCTCGACTGGTCGGTCCCCGACTGGGTCGTCGTCCCCGTCTCGACCGGCGAACTCGCCTACGGCGTCTACAAGGGCTTTACCGACCTCGTCGACCTCGGACTGGTCGAGTCGGTCCCTAAACTCGTCGCCGCGCAGTCGGTCGGTTGCTCCCCCGTCGCCACCGCGTGGGAGGCCGACAGCGACGCCCACGAGGCGTGGAACCACCCGGACACCATCGTCGGCGAACTGGAGATTCCCGACCCCGCGGGCGGGTCGCTCGCGCTCCGCGCCGTCCGCGAGTCCGGCGGCGCGGCCGTCGCCGTCAGCGACGACGACGCGCTCGAATCCGCCGTCACGGCCGCCCAGACCGCCGGCGTCGAAGTCGGTTCCGCGGGCGGCGTCGCGCTCGCCGGCGCGTGGGAACTCGCCGACGAGTTCGACGAGGACGACACGGTCGTCGTCGTCAACACCGAGTCCGGGACGAAGAACGCCGACATCCTCCGCAGTCACCTGATGGGTCAGGGCGTCTGAGAGGCCGCACGACCGGCTGGTTCCCCGCTCGAACCCTCCCGTTACCTCCATCAGACTTTTACTTTAGACGCATCTAATCCGTGGTATGTTGAGCGACGTGATGGAGGACTATCTGAAGGCTATCTACACGCTCCAGATGGAGCAGGGACCGCCGGTCTCGACCTCCGATATCGCGGAGTACCTCGGGAAGACGCCGCCGACCGTGACGAGCATGGTCGGCAAGCTCGAAGACCGCGGGCTGGTCGACCGCGAGAAGTACAAGGGCGTCGAACTGACCACGGAGGGCGAGACCGTCGCGCTCGAAGTGCTCCGACACCACCGCCTCCTCGAAGCGTACCTCACGGAACACCTCGACTACTCGTGGAGCGAGGTCCACGACGAGGCCGACGCGCTCGAACACCACATCAGCGAGGAGTTCGAAAAGCGGGTCGCCGCCGCCCTCGGCGAGCCGGAGGTCGACCCCCACGGCGACCCCATCCCGAGCGCCGACCTCACGCCGCCGGACTCCTCGGGGCTGTCGGTGCTGTCGGACTGCGAGGTCGGCGACCTGCTCGTCGTCGCCCGCGTCAGCGACCGCGACCCCGCGGAGTTGGAGTATCTCTCCGAAGCCGGCGTCACGCCCGGCACGACCATCGAAGTGACCGACATCGCCCCGTTCGGGATGGTGACGGTCCGCGTCGGCGACGGCGGGCGCGAGCAGAGCCTCCCCGAGTCGGTGGCTCGAACGATTCGCGTCCGACCGCCCGACGAGCCGAGTAGCGAGGAGGTGTCGCCGGCGTGACCGGCTGGTGGGAGATTCTCGTCGTCGCCCTCGTCTCCCAACTTGCGGTCCTGCCGGGCGAGAAGGTCCAGTTCATCATCGCGGGCCTCTCGACCCGGTTCGACCCGAAGGTCGTCGTCGCGGCCGCGGGCTCGGCGTTCGCCATCTGGACGGCGCTCGAAATCCTGCTCGGGCAGGCGCTCAAGAGCGCGCTCCCGCCGGTCGCGCTCGACGCCATCACCGCCGTCCTGTTCGCCACCTTCGCGGTGTTGCTCTACCGCTCCGCGCCCGACGCGTCCGCGGGGGGCGAGACCGCGACCACCGACGGCGGGGTGTCCGGCTTCGACGACGCGCCGACGGTGTTCGGCCGCGAGCTATCGACGCAGGGCTTCGGCGGCTTCCTGCCCATCTTCGCCATGATGGCCGCGGGCGAGTTCGGCGACAAGACCCAGCTCGTCACCATCGGGCTGGCCGTGCAGTACGGCGCGACCTCGGCTATCTGGGCGGGCGAGATGCTCGCCATCATCCCGGTGAGCATCGCCAACGCGTACTTCTTCCACCGGTTTTCCCACCGGTTCGACACGCGCAAGGCGTACCTCGGCGCGGCCGCCCTGTTCGGCTTCTTCGCCGCCGACACCCTGCTCGCCATCGCCACCGGCTTCTCCGTCTGGGAGACGCTCGTCGGCACCGCCAGCGACGCCGTCCTCGCGCTGGTCTGAGGTCGCATCCGGTCGCGCCGTGACCGGTTCGAACCCCCAACGCCGTCGCTTCCGCGCCACTTTTCACGGAATCGCGCCCAAGAGAGAGCCATGTCTACGCTCCTCCCGTCTCTGGGTGCCGGGCTGGTGTTCGGCCTGGCGCTCGCCGCGCCGCCCGGCCCGATGAACGCCGTCATCGCCGAGGAGAGCGTCGTCCGCGGGTGGACCGCGGGCGCTCGCGCCGGCCTCGGCGCGATGAGCGCCGACGCGCTCTTCTTCGTCCTCGCGGCGCTCGGCCTCGTCGCGTTCGTCGAGCAGTTCCCGACCGTGCGGGCCGTCATGGTCGGTGCCGGCGGCGTCCTCATGCTCTACTTCGCCTACGGCGCGGCACGGGAGATTGGAACCACGTTCCGCGAGGCCGCCGACACCGACGACGACAGCGCGGGCTTCACGAAGGCGTTCGTGCTCGCGCTGACGAACCCCTACCAGATTCTGTTCTGGCTCACCATCGGCGTCGGCCTGCTGGAGACCGGCACCGTCGACGTGCTCGCCCACACGCCGTATCTCGGGGCGTCGCTGGCGAACCTCCTCATCGTGGAGACGGGAAGTCCGGCGCTCATCCTCGGCTTCTTCGGCGGCATCGCGGTCTGGGTGACCGGCTTCCCCGCGGCGCTCGTCGCGGCCGAACAGCGCGTCGACTCCTTCGCGCCCGCCGTCGCCGCCGTCAGCGCCGTCGTCCTCGGCGGCTTCGGCGTCGTCTTCATCTGGGACGCGGTGCAGTCGCTCGTGCTCTGACGCCCGGACGCGCGACTGCTCGAAACCTCGGTCGCTCTCTCGGCTCGGAGTCCCGCGATTCCCGTCGGGCGTTCGGCGCACCCCCGTCTCCGAGACGAGAAACACTATGAACCGTGGTGGCCGATTTCCGCGTATGTTCGATAAATCGACGTGGATTAAGCTCCCGAGGAACGTGCTTCAGGGCCACGGCGTGCTCGACGACCTCTCGGCCGCGGTCGACGAGCTGTACCTCTCTGGCGACCCGTTTCTCGTCACGAGCCCGTCGCCCGACCGCATCGCCGGCGACCGGGTCCGCGACCAGTTCGACGGCATCGCCTCCGTCTCCCTGGACCGCGCGAGCTTCGAGTCGGTCGAGCGCGTCGTCGACGCGGCGCGCGAGGCCGACGCGGGCTACCTCATCGCCCTCGGCGGCGGCAAGCCCATCGACGTGGCGAAGATGGCCTCCGACCGCCTCGACTGCGGGTTCATCTCGGTCCCGACGGCCGCGAGCCACGACGGCATCGTCTCGGGCCGGTCGTCCATTCCCGAGGGCGACACCCGACACTCGGTCGCCGCCGACCCGCCGCTCGCGGTCGTCGCCGACACCGAACTGCTCGCGGAGGCCCCGTGGGAACTCACGACCGCCGGCTGTGCCGACATCATCTCGAACTACACCGCGGTCAAAGACTGGGAGTTGGCCCACCGCCTGAAGAACGTCGAGTACTCCGAGTACGCGGGCGCGCTCTCGCAGATGACCGCCGAGATGCTCGTCGGGAGCGCCGACTCCATCAAGCCGGGGCTCGAAGAGTCCGCGTGGATAGTGACGAAGGCGCTCGTCTCCTCGGGCGTCGCCATGTCCATCGCCGGCTCCTCGCGGCCCGCGTCGGGCGCGGAACATCTCTTTTCGCACCAGCTCGACCGCATCGCGCCCGGCCGCGCCCTCCACGGCCACCAGGTCGGCGTCGGCTCCATCATGACCGAGTACTTCCACAGCGGCGCGCGCGGCGAGTGGACCGACATCCGCGACGCCCTCTCGACGATGGGCGCGCCGACGACCGCCGACGAACTCGGCATCGACGACGAGACGATTATCGAGGCGCTCACGACCGCCCACGAGATTCGCGACCGCTACACGATTCTCGGCAACGGCGTCAGCGAGGAGGCGGCCATCGAGGCGGCGACCATCACGGGCGTCATCTGACTCGGTCGGTCGCTCCGCGAGCGGGGGGTCCGCCCCTCGAAGCCCGTCCGGAACCCGAAGACGGAATACGCCGTCTTCCCAACCCCCGGCCATGGCAACTGCGAGCGCAGACAACCCCCTGAAGGAACACCCCGCGGCCGCGACCGCCGTCCTCTCGGTCGTCGGGTACGCCCTCGTCATCGGGACGTTCCTCGGCGTCGTCCCCGGCCGGGTCTTTCCCGACCTGTCGCTCCCACAGGTGAACCTCCTCTCGGACGCCATCGCCGTCGTGAACACGGTGAACGTCCTCGTCATCGCGGCGGGCTGGCGCTGGATTCGCCGCGACGAGGTCCGGAAGCACGCGGCCGCGATGGTCACGTCGTTCGGCCTCATCCTCGTCTTCCTCGTGATGTACCTCGCGAAAATCGGCGGCGGCGGCACCAAGGAGTTCGTCGGCCCCGCGTTCGCGTACTACCCGTACCTGGCGATGCTGGCGATTCACATCATCCTCTCTATCGTCTCGGTGCCGGTCGTCCTCTACGCGCTCATCCTCGGGATAACCCACTCCGAGCGCGAACTGCGGACCGAGACGCCCCACCGGAAGGTCGGCCGCATCGCGGCGGGCGCGTGGCTCGTCTCCCTCGCCCTCGGCGTCGTGACGTACCTGCTTCTCAACCACGTCTACAGCTGGGAGTACACGGTCACCGCCGTCGAGTCCGCGGGCGCGCTCCTCGCGCCCGTCGTCGGGCTCTGAGGCGCGTCGCCCCGGCGAACCCTTCCCGGGCGGCGCGTCGGCGTCCCCGCGTCGCGCCCTCGAAAACTGTGGATTTTTATTGCGCGGCGTAGTGGCGGCGAATATGCGAGTCGCGCTCGTCTCGATGTACACGACGCACCACGAGGAGACGGGAGCGACCAGACGGCTCCGGCGGACGGCCGAACTCCTCGCCGAACGCGACCACGAGGTGACGGTGCTCTGTGCGAAGTGGTGGGACGGCGAGGTCGTCGAGTTCAAACAGGACGGGGTGACCTACCACCGCGTGACTGACTCGCCCGCCGTCGGCGGCTTCGCCTCCCGCGTCCCCTTCGCCCTCCGCGAGGTCTCCCCCGACGTGATTCAGGTCGCGAGCTACCCGCCGTCGCACGTCACGGCGGTCAAGACCGCGGCGCGGTTCCTCCGAACGCCGGTCGTCGCCGACTGGTGGACCCGCGACGAACGCGGCGGTTCGCGGGCCTACCGGCGGGCGGCGAAGGCCCCGAACGCCGTCTTGGTCCCCTCGGAGATGGTCCGCACGCAGGTCCGCGAACTCGGCGCGGCGGTCGATTCGACCCATCTCGTCCCGGAACCCATCAGCATGGACCTCGTCCGGAGCGCCGACGCCGAAGAACGCGCGGACGTGGTGTACGCCCGCGACCTCGACGAGCACGCCAACGTCGAGAGCTTCCTCCTCGCGCTCGCGGAGCTCCGCGACAAGGACTGGTCCGCCGTCGTCATCGGCGACGGCCCCGAGCGCTCGACGGCCGAACAGACCGCCCGCGACCTCCGCATCGACGACCGCGTGGAGTTCCTCGGCGAACTCTCCGCGAACGAGGCGGTGCCCATCATGAAGGGCGCGCACGTCTTCGCGCAGACCGCGACGGTCGAGCCCTTCGCGACGAATCTGCTGTGGGCGCTCGCCTGCGGTTGCGTGTCAATCGTCGAGTATCAGGCGCGGTCGTCGGCCCACGAACTCGTCGAGGGGCGCGAGCGCGGGTCGCTCGTCACGAGCCCCCAAGAGCTGGCGGACGAAATCGTCGCCGCCCGGCGGTTCGACCACGAGACGGTCGACGACGACTTCGCCGCCTACGACTTCCGGCGGGTCATCGAGCAGTACGAATCGGTCTACGAGACCGAGCGCGACGACTACGGCTTCTTCTGAGTCGGCCGCCGCGCCGGCGGCTGTCGCGGCGGCGACCGAATCCGGGCAAATACGGCGAGTGCGGCCGCTCGTGACTGGTGAAAATCGAGAGGCGCGACGACCGCGTCAGTCCTGGACGTCGTAGTCACCGCCGTACTTCATGAAGAAGTACGCGAGGCCGAGCGACGCGCCCTCGCTCGCGACGACGTTGTGGCCGCCGCCCTCGCCGGTCCACTCCCACGTCACGGTCGTTCCGGTGTCTATCCAGACGCCGGCGGGGGAGAACGCGAGGTTCCCGCCGTTACCTTCCGCGCCCACTTCGATGGTGACCTCGCTCTCGCCGCGGAGGTCTTCGTAGCCTCCGTCGATACCGTCGATGTGGCCGCCGAAATCTGGTTCTTCCGTCTGCGCCGCGGCCGTTCCGGAAGTGGCGGCGACCGCCGCGCCGCCAGCGGCCGCCCCGAGGAACGCCCGCCGAGACATATCCACGTTGCCGTCGGTCATGTCCGGCGCTTGGTGTGGGCCTGTAGTGAATACTTTGGTTCTCGTCCGCCGGTCGGGGGTGTCGCGCCTCGATATAGGGGGGTATCCCCTCGATGTCGGCCGCGCCGACGGGATAGCATCCGGGGGTCGTCTCCCGTGGGGTCGCCTACAGCGTGTAGTCGAACTCGCCCGTCTCGCTCTCCAAGAACGCCGTCAGGAGGTCGATGTAGGCGACCACGTCGTCCTCGTGGACGCTCTCGGTGACGGTGTGGAGGTAACGCGTCGGCATCGAAATCGCGCCGACGGGCTTCGCGCCGTAGCTGTTCTGGAAGCCGCCGGTGTCGGTGCCGCCCGCGGGGAGCAGTTCCATCTGGTAGGCGATGTCGTTGTCCTCGGCCACGGCGCGGAGGCGGCGGTGGACCTTCGGGTTGGCGATGGCGCTGGAGTCCTTGAGCTTGATGCCCGCGCCCTCGCCGAGTTTCGTGACGTGGTCCGCGGGGTCGAAGCCGGGCACGTCATTGGCGACGGTGGTGTCGAGGCCGAGCGCGAGGTCGGGGTCGAGGTCGACGCCGAGCGCCTGCGCGCCGCGGAGGCCGACTTCCTCTTGGACCGTCGCGGCGAAGTGAATCGTCACCTCGGGGTTCTCGACGCGCCGGGCGGCCGCCAGCATGGCGAACAGGCAGACGCGGTCGTCGATGGCCTTTCCCGTCACGTGGTTCCCCATGCGGACGGTCGTCTGTTCCATCGTCACGAGGTCGCCGACGGAGACGGTCTCCTCGACGGTCTCGGCGGGCAGGCCGAGGTCGACGTACACGTCCTCAACCTTCGGCTCCTTCTTCTTCTGTTCTTCAGTCAACGTGTGCGGGGGGACCGAGCCGATGACGCCGGTGAGGTCCTCGTCTTCGGCGTGGACGGTCACGCGCTGGGCCTTCAGGACGCGGGGGTCCCAGCCGCCGAGGGCGTCGAGTTGCAGGAAGCCCTCGTCGTTGACGTGGCGGACCATGAAGCCGATTTCGTCCATGTGGGCGGCGACGGCGACCTCGTAGTCTCCCTCGCCCTCGATGGTGCCGACGACGTTGCCCATCGCGTCGACCCGGACGGTGTCGGTCGTCGCTTCGAGGTCCTTGCGGACGAGCGCGCGGATGCGGTCCTCGTAGCCGGGGACGCCGCTGGTCTCGGTGAGCTGTTTCAGGCGGTCGAAGTCGAAGTCCATGCGAGTGCATGAATTGCCGGTGTAGATAAGTGCATCAGTCCCGGGCGACCGTGCCGACACTCGACGGCCCGCCGCGCCGTCTCGTGAGAACTCTAAATATAGTCATTGTTTTTCCGGAACCCTTTTCCACTTCTCTCCGTAGGTACACCGTATGTCCGACACCGAATCTCAGCTCCGCGAGCAGTTCATGGACGCGTTCGAAAACGCGGACTTCCCCGTGAAAAACCAGATGTCGCTCGTCCCCGCGCTCCCGAACGGTCCGGGCACGAAGTTCAAGACGGACGAGGTGACGGTCACGGCGATGGAGCTGGCCGCGAAGCTCGGCAAGCATCAGGACTTCCCGTACGAGGACGCCGAGAGCCTCGTCGACGACATCATCGCCGGCCTCAAGGCCGAAGGCGTCATCTGAGTTCGGTCGCCGCGTGACCGAGACCAAACGCGCGCTCTGGGACCGCTTCGTCGACCGCTTCGTCGACGCCGCGGACCCGATTTCACTTTTCGAGACGACCGCCGACGGGACCGTCGACACCGTCGCGTACGGTCGCTCCGGCCGGCGGACGCTCCGCCGCGGCGAGCGCATGGAGCGCCGGCTCCGCGAGGCCGGCGGTCGCGTCGTCGCCGACTACGACCGCCGCGAGGGTCGCTACGAGGGGCTCGTCTACATGATGTACACCCTCGACGGCGACGAGGTCGTCCCCCGCTACCTCGGCAAGTGCGGGAAGTTCGGCGCGTCCGGCACCGACCTCAACAGCAACCTGAAGAACGTCGACACCAACGACGGCAAGCTCGCGCGCTGGGGCTACGGGAACTACTACCACTTCGGCGACCTCTCGTCGGCCGCCTTCCGCGACGACGGGCCGGGGAAGTACGACCGCTGGGTGGAGGCGCTGTTCGCTTCGACCGACCCGCCGCGGCTCCGCGAGCCGGTGTACTTCTGGGTCGAGCCGTGGGCGGTCGGCACCGAGGGACCGTACCCCGACACGCGGCCGTACCTCGAAGAACTGGAGTACCAGCTCATCGGCATCGCCTTCGAACTGTACCCCGAGCGCCTGCTCAACACCGAGGGCGTGCCGACGAACCCGGCGGCCTACGCGGAGATGCGCGGGTGGACCGACCGCGAGGACACTCGGCTTTCGGACTTCTGACACCCAAACCGATTTCTCGTCGCCGGGACAATTCGAGGTATGCGAACGTACGACATCGAGCGCTACCTGAACATCAGGAGCGCCTACGGCGCGTCCTTTTCGGCGGACGGCGAGCGCCTGTCGTTCCTCATGGACACGACGGGCGTCCCGCAGGTCTGGACGGTCGATTCGCCCGGCGCGTGGCCCGAACAGCGGACGTTCTACGAGGAGCGCGTCACCTTCGCCTCGTGGTCCCCCGAGCGTCCCGAGGTCGCCTTCGGCATGGACAAAGGCGGCAACGAGCGCGCGCAGTTGTTCCGACTCGAACCCGACACCGGCGTCATCGAGAACCTGACCGAACACCCCGACGCCAAGCACCGCTGGGGCGGCTGGAGCCACGACGGCGAGCGGTTCGCGTTCACCTCGAACCGCCGCGACAACGCCGTCTTCGACGTGTACGTGCAGGCCCGAAACGGGACCGGCACCGACGCCGAACTCGTCCACGAGGGCGACGGCTGGCTCACCGTCGGCGGCTTCTCGCCCGACGACTCGAAGCTCATCGTCCAAGAGGCGTACTCGAACTTCGACCAGGACGTGTCGGTGCTCGACCTCGCCACCGGCGAGCTGACCCACCTCACGCCGCATCAGGGGACGGTCCGCTTCCAGAGCCCCGAGTGGGGACCCGACGGCGAGAACGTCTACATGGTGACCGACCGCGGGAGCGACACGCTCGAACTCGTCCGCTACGAACTCGACTCCGGGGCGTTCACCACCGTCGAGACCGGCGGCGACCACGAACTTGAGGGCATCAGCATCGACCACGACTCGCGCCGACTCGTCTACTCGCGGAACGTCGAGGGCTACACAGAACTCACCTTCGGCGAACTCACCGCGCCCGACCGTATCGACGCGCTCCCCCAGCCCGACCTGCCGAACGGCGTCGCCGGCGGCGTCTCCTTTTCGCCGGACGGCGAGCGCGCCGCGGTCACCGTCACCGCCAGCGCCGACACCGCGAACGTCTACGTGGTCGAGTTGGCCACGGGCGACGCCGAGCGGTGGACGCTCGCGGCGACGGCGGGCATCCCCCGCGACACGTTCGTCCCGCCCGAACTCGTCCGGTATCCGACGTTCGACGGCCGCGACATCCCGGCGTTCTTCACGCTCCCCGAGGAGTCGCCCGAGGGCGAGACGCCCGTCATCGTGGACATCCACGGCGGCCCCGAGTCCCAGCGCCGGCCGTCGTTCTCGGCGGTCAAGCAGTACTTCCTCTCTCGGGGCTACGCCTACTTCGAGCCGAACGTCCGCGGCTCCGCGGGCTACGGGAAGGCCTACGGCCACCTCGACGACGTCGAAAAGCGGATGGACTCCGTCGCCGATATCGAGGCCGCCGTCGAGTGGCTCCACGACCATCCGGCGGTCGACCCCGACAAAATCGTCGCCATGGGCGGTTCGTACGGTGGGTTCATGGTGCTCGCGGCGATGACCGAGTACCCCGATCTGTGGGCCGCCGGCGTCGACATCGTCGGTATCGCGAACTTCGTGACGTTCCTCGAAAACACGGGCGACTGGCGGCGCGAACTCCGCGAGGCGGAGTACGGGTCGCTCGAAGATGACCGCGAGTTCCTCGAATCCATCTCGCCCATCAACAACGTCGAGAAGATTCGCGCGCCGCTTTTCGTCCTCCACGGCGAGAACGACCCGCGGGTGCCGGTCAGCGAGGCCCACCAGCTCGTCGAGGAGGCGAGGGAACACGCCCACGTCCGCGAACTCATCTTCGACGACGAGGGCCACGGCTTTACCAAACTGGAGAACCGCATCGAGGCGTACTCCCAGATAGCCGACTTCCTCGACGAGTACGTCCGGAGCGCGCCCGCCGCCGACGACTGAGCCGGACCTACCTTATTTTCCGTTAGAGTCAAAGCGCGGGACATCGAATCCCCGTCTATGAGCGCGGACTCCGAACAGCGAACGATCCGGTGTCTCATCGCCAAGGTGGGACTGGACGGCCACGACCGCGGTGCACACGTCATCTCTCGCGCCTTCCGCGACGCGGGATTCGAAGTCATCTACTCCGGACTGCATCGCGCCCCGGACGAGATTATCCAGGCGACGGTCCAAGAGGACGTGGACGTGCTGGGCATCTCCATCCTCTCCGGCGCGCACAACACGCTCGTCCCGAAGGTGATGGCGGGTCTCGAAGAGTACGGCGCGCTCGACGACACCCTCGTCATCGTCGGCGGCATCATCCCCGAAGAGGACCGACCCGCTCTCTTCGAAGAGGGCGTCGACGCCATCTTCGGTCCCGGAACGCCGATGCAGGAGACCATCGACTTCGTGAAGGAACACGCGCCCGAGCGACCGTGACGATGAGTCGGGCGGTCGAATCCGACCTCGTCGAGCGGCTCCTCGACGGCGAGCACCGGGCGCTCGCACGCGCCATCACGAAAATCGAGTCGCAGTCGCCGGGCTACCGGGACATCGTCTCGGAACTCCACGCGCACACGGGCGACGCGTCCGTCGTCGGCATCACGGGCAGTCCGGGAGCTGGCAAGTCCACGCTCGTCGACAAGCTGGCGAAGCACTACCGCGACCAGGGCGAGACGGTCGGCGTCATCGCCGTGGACCCCTCCTCGCCGTACACCGGCGGGGCCGTCCTCGGCGACCGCATCCGCATGGCCTCGAACGTCGGCGACATGGACGTGTTCTTCCGGTCGATGAGCGCTCGCGGGCAACTCGGCGGCCTCTCGACCGCCACCGCGGACGCCGTGAAGGCGCTCGACGCCTTCGGGAAGGACCGCATCATCATCGAGACGGTCGGCGCGGGGCAAAACGAGGTGGACGTGGTGAAGACCGCGGACACGGTCGTCGTCCTCGTCCAGCCCGGAAGCGGCGACGACGTGCAGATGCTCAAGGCGGGCATCCTCGAAATCGGCGACGTGTTCGTCGTCAACAAGGCCGACATGGAGGGCGCGTCGCGCACCGTCGCGGAGCTACAGGAGATGATTCACCTCCGCGACGACCCGCGGGCGAACCTCGACACGGGCCACCACGGGGCCGCGGCGTTCGACGACGCTGGGCACGGACACGACGGCCACGGCGGGCACGCAGACACGGGCGATACCGCCGATACCGAGACCGACGACTCTGCTGACGACCCGCCCGTCTGGACGCCGCAGGTCCTCGAAACCGTCGCCACGACCGGCGAGGGAATCGACGAGTTGGTCGAGACGCTGGACGACCACCGCGACTACCTCGACGCCTCCGGCGAGTTGGCCGAGAAGGCTCGCAAGCGCGCCGGCGAGGAGATACGACAGCTCCTCCGAAGCGACGTGAACCGGCTCCTCGAAGCCGAACTCGACCGACGCGGTGGCGTCGAGGAGTTCGCCGAGGCGGTCGTCGAAAAGGAGACGGACCCCTACGCGGTCGCCGAGGACGTGCTCGAACCGCTTCGGGAGTGTCTGGACGACCGAGACGACTGACGCCGACGCGCCGTCTTCCCCGCCGACCACCCCGCCACGGGCGGGCGAATTAAGGCCACCGCGCGCAATCTACGTGACATGAAACTCCGACGAGCCATCGGACTGGCCGCCGCCGGCGTCGGTCTCACCGCCGCGACCAACGCCGCCCTCTCGAAACGCGTGGGCCCTCTCGAACCGCCGCTCTCCGGAGCCCACGGGACGTACCGCTGGCGCGGCATGGACGTGTCGTACGTCGAGGCCGGAAACGAGGACGACCCGACGCTCGTGTTCCTCCACGGTATCAACGCCGCGGGGTCGTCCGGCGAGTTCCGCGAGGTGTTTTCGACCCTCGCCGAGGACTACCACGTCGTCGCGCCCGACCTCCCCGGGTTCGGCCTGTCGGACCGCCCGGCGTTGTACTACTCGCCCGCGCTCTACGAGGACTTCGTCGGCGACTTCCTCGCGGAGTACGACGACCCCGCGGTCCTCGCCTCGTCGCTCACCGCGGCCTACGCCGTCACCGCCGCGGAGCGAGACGACGTGTCCGTCTCGCGGTTCGTCCTCGTCTGTCCCACGCCGCGCGGCGGCCCCGACCCGAAGGAGTGGCTCCGCGAACTCGTCCGCGCGCCGGTCGTCGGCGAGGCGCTGTTCAACGTCGTCGCCTCCCGGCCGTCGATTCGCTACTTCAACGCCGACCACGGCTACTACGACCCCGAGAAGGCGGGCGAGGAGTGGCAGGAGTACGAGTGGCGCACGGCTCACCAGGAGGGCGCGCGCTTCGCGCCGGCGTCGTTCATCTCGGGCTACCTCAACACCGACATCGACCTCGCGGAGGCGCTGTCGGCCCTCGACGTGCCGACGACGCTCGTCTGGGGCCGCGAGAGCGACATCACGCCGCTGAAGCGGGGTCGGGACCTCGCGGACGCGGCGGACTGCAGGCTCGTCGTCTTCGACGACGCGATGTTGCTCCCGCACGTCGAGTTCCCGAACGCCTTCGTTGACACCGTCCGCGACGCCCTCGACTGACGCCGACGCGACCGCGACCTCAATTCAATCCTTAGACCGATGCTCGACTCCCTATCGCTGTTCTCTCTGTTCCTGTACGGTGCCATCGCGCTCCTCGCGGCCGGCTTCTGGGCGTGGCTCCTCGGCTCGTACGTCTTCGGCTGGCGCTCGCCGCTGGAGGTCGTCGAGGCGCGCGACGACTAAAGATTCGGCCGCGGCGCTACTCGCTCGCGGGGAGGAACACGAGTAACGACTCGCCGGTGGTGGCGTTCTCGTCCACGCCGACCGAGACGGTCGTGCCGAGGTCGACCTCGTCGGCGGGGAGGTCGCGGACGACGCCCGTGAGTTTGACGGGGCCGAACGACGCGATGGCCGTCACGTAGGGCGCTTCGTCGGCGAAGTCCGGCGCGGGGACGTGCACCTCGGTGAAGGTGAGTATCTCGCCCGTCGCCGGGAGCGGCTCCTCGGTCAACTCGGCCGCGCCGCAGTGCGGACAGGACCGCCGCGGCGGGAGCGAGCCGTGGCCGTCGGGACACGCGAGGTAGTAGCCCTCGCCGTCCGCGATTGCGGCCAGCCACTCGTCGTAGCCGGTGTCGGTCATCGGTCCACCTCCAGCACGTGGACGACCGCGCTGGCGACGGTCCCGCCCGCGTTGTGGGTGACGCCGACCCGAGCGTCGGGGACGGCGTCGCTGTTGCCGTGGTCGCCGCGGAGGAGCTTCGTCATCTCGACGACTTGGGCGGTGCCCGTCGCGCCGACCGGGTGGCCCTTCGCCTTGAGGCCGCCCGAGAGGTTCACCGGGAGGTCGCCGTCGCGGGTCGTCTCGCCGCGGGCGGCCGCGCCGACACCTTCGCCGTGGTCGTAGAGGCCGAGCGATTCGAGCGCGAGCACCTCGGCGATGGTGAAGCAGTCGTGGACCTCGGCCACGTCCACGTCGTCGGGGCCGATACCGGCGTCTGCGTAGGCGGCGTCGGCGGCTTCGTCGCGGCGGGCGTCCGCGCGAGGTGGGGCCGGTCTTGGAGCGCGGCCTTGTCGCCGCCCTGTCCCGACCCGGTGACGGAGACGGGCGCGTCGAGGCCGTGGCGCTCGGCGTAGTCGTCGCTGACGAGGACGACCGCGCTCGCGCCGTCGGTGATGGGACAGGCGTCGTAGAGGGAAAGCGGGTCGGCGACGACGGGGCTTTCGAGCGCGTCGTCAACCGTGATTTCGCGGTGGAACTGCGCGTAGTCGTTCTGCATCGCGTTGGCGTGGTTCTTCACCGCGATGTGCGCGAGGTCCTCGCTGTCGCCGCCGAAGGCGTCGAAGTACGCGCGGGCCATGAGCGCGTACGCGCCGGGGAACGTGACGCCCGCGCGGACCTCGAACAGTTCGTCCGCGGCGATGGCGAGCGACTGGGTCACCTCGGCGGTGCCGAGGTTGTTCATGCGCTCCATGCCGCCGGCGAGGACCACGTCGGCCGCGCCGCTCCGAATCGTCGCGACGGCCTGCCGGAAAGCGACGCCCGCGGAGGCGCAGGCCTGCTCGTAGCGGGTCGCGGGGCAGTCGAGGCCGGCGGCCTCGGCCATGACCGGCCCCTGATGGCCCTGTTTCTCGGCGAGTTCGCCCATGAAGTTGCCGTAGAAGAGTTCCTCGTAGTCGTCGCGGGAGACGCCGGCGTCCTCGCGGGCGGCGAGGGCGGCCTCCGCGAACAGGTCGCGGCCGGTTCGCTCGGGGTGACTGCCGAACTTCGTCAGTCCGACCCCGGCGATTCGCACGTCGGTCATGGATGAACGTACGTGATAGATGGTCCTTGAACCTGCCGCTCGCCCGCGGGCCGCGTCGCGGTTCGCCCCTCGCTTCCCCGCGCTCGCGGCCGCGACGCGACGAGCCGCGGTTCCAATCGGTGTCGGTCGGTTTTCGCCCTCGACCGACGCCCGGTTTCGCCCCATCGCAACGGTTACCACGGCCCCGCGAGACGGGTCACCATGAGTGACTGGATAGGCGACACGTTCACGAGCGAGGTCGGCTGGAACCACTTGGAGCGACTCGTCGACATCGGCAACCGGATGACCGGCTCGCCCGGCGAGCGCGAGGCGATGGAGGCGACCCGAGACGCCCTCGACCGCGTCGGCGCGCGGAACGTCCGCATCGACCCCTTCGAGATTCAGGGCTGGGAGCGCGGCGACAGCGCCGTCTACGCCGCCGACACCACCCAAGAGTGCATCGCGCTCCCGCGAAGTCCCGCCGGCACCGCGAGCGGCGAACTGGTCGACCTCGGCTACGGCCTGCCCGAGGACTTCGACCGCGACCTCTCGGGGAAGGTCGTCGTCGTCTCCACGACGGTCCCCGACCACTACGACCGCTTCATCCACCGCCGCGAGAAGTACTACTACGCCGTCGAGGCCGGCGCGGCCGCGTTCGTCTTCGCCAACCACGTCCCCGGCCAACTCCCGCCCACGGGGAGCGTCGGCACCGCGGACGCGCCCATCGGCGACATCCCCGCGGTCGGCGTGAGCAAGGAAGTCGGCGCGCGCCTCCGCCGCCGGTTCGACGGCGACGAGGTGACCGTCGACGTGACCTGCGAGGCGCCCGCGGCCGAAAGCGGGAACGTCCACGCCGAACTCGGCCCCGACACCGACGAGGAGGTGCTCGTCACGAGCCACCTCGACGCCCACGACATCGCCGAGGGCGCGATGGACAACGGCGCGGGCACCGCGATGGTGGTCGAGGTCGCCCGCGCGCTCGCCGCCCGCGAGGACGAACTCGACACGCGCGTCCGCTTCGTCTGCTTCGGCGCGGAGGAGGTCGGTCTCGTCGGCTCCGCGTACGAGGCCGACCGCCTCGGCGACGCCCGAAGCGACGTGAAAGCCATCGTCAACAACGACGGCGTCGTCGCCGGGCGGACGCTCAAGCTCACGACCCACGGCTTCGACGAACTCGAAGCCGCCGCCGACGCCGTCGCCGAGCGGTTCGACCACGACGTTTCGACGCTCCCCGAACAGCTCCCGCACAGCGACCACTGGCCGTTCGTCGCCCACGGCGTCCCGGCGTACATGGTCAGCAGTGAACAGGAGGGCCGCGGCCGCGGCTGGGGTCACACCCACGCCGACACCATCGAGAAACTGGAGTCGCGGACGCTCCGCGAGCAGGCGATTCTCCTCACTGAACTGACCGTCGAACTCGCCGACGCCGACCGCGAGATACCCCACGCCGACCCCGCGGACATCGCGGCGGCGCTCGAGGCCGAAGACCAAGCGGAAGGCATGAAGGTCACCGGCGACTGGCCGTTCTGAGGCGTCGGCGACGCTGACAGTCCGCGGAATCCCGTTTCCCACCGCCGGACCGAACCACGAGGGCTTTTATTCGCCGCGGCGTAGCACGGGACGATGCTACGGGGGCTCGCCGCGGGTGGACGACGATGAGATTCGGTATCGTCGGTGACGACTCGGTCGCCGCCGCCGTCAGAGCGGCCGGTGCGGCGGTCGAGCCGGAGCCGGCCGACGCGGACGCCGTCGTCGCGGTCGGCGAGTCGGCGCTCTCGGCGGTCGCGCTCGGCTCCGAGTGGTCGTGTCCGGCCGTTCCCGTCGACTGCGCCGCGCCGTGGTCGCCAAAGCGCGACGAACTGGAGTCGCGACTGTCCGCGTTCGTCGCCGGCGGCGGCCGCGTCGTCGACCACCCGACGCTCTCGGTCGGCGAGGACTCGCCGGCGCGCGCGCTCTTCGACGCGATGCTCGTCACGAGCGAGCCGGCGCACATCTCCGAGTACGGCGTCGCCCACGCGGAGACGGCGGTCCCCTTCTCGGCGGACCCGACCGACGAGTCGCGCGCGGCGACGCGCTGGACGCCAGTCGACGAGTTCCGCGCCGACGGCGTCGTCGTCGCCACCCCGCTCGGGAGTTCCGGCTACGCGCGCGCCGCGGGCGGAGCGGTCGTCGGTCCGGCCGCCGGACTCGCCGTCGTCCCCGTCTCGCCCTACGCGACGCAGACGAACTCGTGGGTCCTCCAGCCCCCGATTAAACTGTCTGTCGAACGCGACGACGCCCGCGTCTCGCTCGTCGCCGACGACGAGGTCGTCCGGGAGATACGTCCGTTCGAGTCAGTGGTCGTCGACCGCGACGGGAGCGTCCCGCTTCTCGTCGAGTGAGCGCCGCGACCGCCGGCGTCACCGCCGAGCGGCGAGACTCGACGCGCCGAAAATACGTGTTCCTCGTGAGCGATGCGAGCGCGGCGACGCGGAGAAGAGTGCGTCGCGTGCTTAGACGATGAGGTTCCAGTAGTCCGAGACGAGGAAAAAGAGGCTCTGGAACGCGGCGTACAGGAGCACGAGCGTCGCGGCGACGAGCGACCCGTTCGGGCGTTCGAGCGGTTTGTCCGTCCGGGCCTCGACTTGCCGCGCTTCGAACTCGAAGAAGTCGGTGACGAACATCCCGACGACCAGCACGCTCAGCACCATGCCGCCGTGCGGCTCGACGAGCAGATAGAGGAACGAGGCCAGCACGAGCCCGCCCGACGTGAACGAGTGCGGGAGGTATCGGGAGATGGCTTCCGCACCACCCTCCTCTGCCTGCCGGACGTGCGACCGATGCGCGAGAAAGCGCGTCGCGAAGTTCGCAAGCACGAGCACGAGCGCCACGTGCGGGACGATGGGTTCGACCGCCGCCAACTGGTCGAGCGGGACGAGGAACTGTAGTGGGTGCATACAGGACCGTCGGAGCGAGAGTCATTAGAGTTTTTCCAATCCGACGCGGCGGGCCGCCCCGAGCGCGGCCGCTATGGTGAGGGGGTTTTTCCGCGACTCGAATCGAGATGAGAGGAGAACTGACCGCGCCGCCCGGTCGGCTTACTGCGCGTTGCGGCGCTCTTCGAGCGCGGACATGATCTGGTGGCCCGCGGGGATGAGCACCCAGAAGGTGAGCGCGCCGAGGAGCGCGAACCAGAGGAACACGTCCATCAGGGTGACGCCGATGATGTTGAACAGCCCCTCGGTCGCGCCGGACGACAGCGGCTCGATGAGCTGTTTACTGCTCTCGAAACTGCTCGTCCGGTACCACGACGCGAGCACCAGCCACGCGAGTCCGGACCCGGTCAGGATACCCAGTCCCTTGATGAATTCGTCAGCCATTGTTCGAGTCTTCGCCGGAGTCCTCTTGAGACTTTCCCATTCCTTGGGCGCGAAATCGAGTTCCGAGCGTGTAGACGACCGCGCCGAAGGCGATGATGCTCAGTCCGACCACCGCCAGCGCCGTGCTGAGGAGTCCGTCTGCGACGCCGATGCCGAGCGCGCCGAGCGCGCCGGCGACGACCGCGCGGAGGGCGCTCACTTGGAGCGTCGCGGCGTCGAGGAAGACGAAGCCGAGGACCACGCTCACGACGGCGATGAGCGTCGAAAAGACGGTAATCGTCTTGTAGAGCCGCATGGGGACGACGATGTCGCGCCGGCCGCGACGTCCGCGTCGCGCCCCGTCGCTCTCGCCGGTTCGACCGGTTGCGTCGCTGTCTGTCATCAGTGGCGCTAAGAAGGGACGGGTGGTAGTGGTTCCGCTCTATCTCGGCGGGCGAAGCCGGTAGTAGCGGCGGTTGAGGTTGTACATGTACCCCTCGCGCATCGTCTTCAGCACCGCGTAGGTGATGGTCCCGAAGACGAACGGGAGCAGGAACGTCAGGTCGAACAGCAGGTCGACGTTCATGGGCATGAGGTTCTTGATGGCCAGAAGCGAGATGGTCAACGCGAACACCACGCCGAAGACGCCGACCGCGGACCAGAACGGCTGTTCGACGGGACGTCGGGCCGAGCCCTTGTTCAGGAAGGGCACGATGGCGATGAAGCCGACGACGACGCCGTTCGCCAGCACGCCGTACGTCCGGTCTGCCATCAGCATCTGATCGCCCAGAATGGCGATCTCCGGGTTGAGGGGGCCGAGTTTGAGCAGGCCGAACGACCAGTAGAGATACCAGTCGGGCAGGATGACCGCCGGCGTGGTCGACGGGTTCGCGGGGTTGCCGATGTGCGGCGGCATCGTCGCCGAGAGGAACAGAATCATCCCGACGAAGAACGACGCGATAGAGAGGTTGCGGACGGTCTCGTGGGGCCACGTGGGGAACGCGAGCACGTCGCGTTCGACGTAGTCGGACTCCGTGCGGAGGTCCTGGTCTTCGCGGCGTGCGCGCTCGAAGTACTCGTAAGTAAGCCGAGAGAGGCCGGTCTTGCGAGCCTTGCGCTCGCTCCACGTCGGCGTCTCGTCGTCCGGGGCCACGATGCCCGCGCCGTCGGATCGAATCTCCTCGTTTTCGGGTTCGTTGTCGCTCATAGTTGTCACCTCAGTGCGGCTCCGCGATGCCCTGCACCCACACGATACCGATGTGGATCGCGATGAGCGTCGTCACGACGAACGGGAGCAGGAACACGTGAATGATGTACATGCGCTGTAGCGTCGACTGGCCCAGCGAGAAGCCGCCGAACAGGAGCTGTGCGACCCACTCGCCGGCGAGCGGGACCGACAGCGCCATCTCGACGCCGATCTGGCCGGCCCAGAACGCGAGCTGGTCCCACGGCAGGAGGTATCCGGTGTACCCGAACACCATCGTCAGGCTGATGAGGACGATGCCGAGGAGCCAGTTCAGCTCGCGGGGTTCCTTGTACGACCCCGTGAAGTAGACACGGAGCATGTGCAGGAACACGGCCGCGACCATGACCTGCGCCGCCCAGCGGTGGACGGAGCGGAGCATGAAGCCGAACTGCAGGTCGCGCATGATGAACTCGATACTGTTGTAGGCCGTGGTCGGGTCGCCGGTCGTCGCGGGCGAGTAGTAGAACCCGAGAAGGGCCCCGCTAATCGCCGCGACGACGTACGCGAGCGTCGAGAACAACCCGAGCGTGTACAGGGGGTACCAGTACCAGAACTTGTTGTCGAGGTTGTACTGCTCGGTGTGGCTCTTCGGCATCTGGAGGTTGACTCGGTAGTAGAGCGTCTCCAGAAGTTCCAGATAATCGACGATGCGGAGTCGCTTATCCAGCCAGATGAGCGTGGTGAGGAAGGTGGCCTCGACCGGGGTGAGGTCCTTCTTTTTCATCCAGGCCTTGTGGTCGTAGTCGTCTTTGCGTTCGAGACTCATGGTTTATCGCTTGTAGTAGGGGTACACCGCGCGCTTGACCTGTTCCCACGCGTCGTCGCTGCTGAACGTGACTCCGTCGACGTCCTCCTCGCGGACGTAGAGGTCTTCCCACTTGCGACGCCGCTTTTTGACGATCATCACGTCGGGGAGGAACTCCTTGCGGTACAGCGCGAGGATGAACGCGAGGTCAACGAAGATGACGGCGAGGACGCCGCCGAGGAACATGTTCCCCGTGTCGGTCAGTCCCCAGCCGGAGACGAAGCCGTAGGTGAAGAGGAACACGAACACGACCTCGATAATCGTCAGGAGGACGATTGCGATGGCCGCGGCGGTGCTCTCGCGCGCCGGTTCGTATCGATGGATGTCGCCGTACGTACTGCCGGTCGAGGACATTACTCGCCACCTCCGGTGTTACCCGTATTCGGGGACTCGCCGTACTTCAATATGAAGAACGTGTAGATGATGGTGACGATGATGCCGAGAATCGTCGCCGAGCCGACCCAGTGTGCCTGAATCGGGACGCCGAGTTCGTGCAGTTCCTTCTCGCCGCCGCCGCCGGTGCTCACAGTCGCCACGTCGCCGCCGACGGCGACCGCGCCGAGCATGCCGAGCGCCTCGTGGGGCACGCAGTGGTACTTCGTGATACCACCGCTCTCGAAGGTGTACTCGTAGGTGCTTCCGGCCTCGGAGACGGCCGCGCCGGAGTCGAGCGACGCGCCCTCGCTCGAGACGACGTTGTGGCCGCCGCCCTCGCCGGTCCACTCCCACGTCACGGTCGTACCGGTGTCGATCCAGATGCCAGCCGGTGCGAACGCAAGGTTCCCGCCGTTGCCGGACGCGCCGACTTCGATGGTGACCTCGCTTTGGCCGCGGAGGTCTTCGTAGCCTCCGTCGACGCCGTCGAGGTGGCCACCGAAGTCGGGTTGAACCTGCGCTCCACCGCCGCCTTCCTGCGCAGCAGCGGTCCCGGCGGCAGCGGTCGCGGCGGCTGTCGCACCGCCAGCCGTTCGGAGAAACTCCCGCCTTTTCATACGGTCGTTCGTCAGGATGGGATGCGCTTAAACCCACCGACTATGCCGTCACGGAGGGTGTTTCCGAGGCGGGTTCGCGTCGGGCTCAGCCCTCAGAACTGGGGGCGTCTCGCTCGGGGGGCTCGATCAACGGCGCGGCGGTTTCGTCCCCGTCGAACGCGGGCACGAACTCGGGGCGCGACCCGCCTTCGAGGCCCATGACGCGGAGTCTGTCCCGGTACTCTTCGGCGCGGAAGCGGTCCGAGAGCCGGGCGTTGGCCACGACGACAAAGAGGAAAAAGCCGATGACGAGAAAGCCCAGCCCGGCGAGCGGCGCGATAATCGAGTCGAGGTCGGGGAGAACGAGCCACGCCCCGATGAGCGCGACCCCGCCGAGCAACTGCCCGAACGCGACGATTTGGAGCATCCGATTGCCGAAGTCGCCGGTCCCCTGTGCGACCTCCTCGGGCTCGGGGAGCCTGACGGTCTCGGGCGCGTCGTTCACCTCGAAGTCCTCCATCGAACAGAGCGCGACGGTCGGTTTCACGTCGCGGACGACGGTTCCCTCGCCCTCGACGCTCCCGTCCGGATAGACGACGGCGTAGCCCTCGTCGGAGTACGCGAGAATCCGGGGTTCGCCGTCTTCGGTCACGCGCTCGAGGACGGCGAACACCTCGCGAATCGCGACGCGGTAGCGGAGCTCCTGTTCGACCCGGTCGAGTAGCTCCTCGCCGACGATCCACGAGTCGGGGTCGAACGCGGCGTCCCACTCCTCGGGGGTCATCTTCGCCATGTCGGCCGGGCCGAAGTTCTCGAAGTCGTACTTGGCTTCGACCTCCTCGCGGAGGGCCGCGAGCTCCGCGTCGGACATCGCGGCGTCGGCGTCCGCGTCCGGCGACGAGCCGTCGTCGGCCGGGGCGGAAGACGAGTCTGACATCGGCCCGGAGTAGGGTCCACGCCGGTAAACGTGTTCCGACCCCGAACCGCGCGCTCGTCGCGTGCGGCCCGTCGTGCGACGCCCCGAAACGTGGGTCCAGCTGGTCCGGCGCTCGAAAGTCGTGGTTCAAGCCTCGAATCCGGGGCGTCGCGGCCGACGTTCGACCCCCGCTCCGTGGTCTAGCGCTCGAACGGGACGCCGCGCATCGGACCCTTTAGGCCGCCCGGGTCCGAACGCCGTGCGATGGCAGACGAGACGACGCTCGCCACGCTCGCCGCGATCACCGTCACGGCCAGCTTTCCGTTTTACATCTACGGCGCGTGGATAATGATCGACGCCGAGACGGTGTCGTGGGACGTGCTCGTCTACCACCTCAAAATCATCTTCCCCGGCCTCGTGTTGAACACGGTCCCGGTCGTCACGTGGATGCTCCCGCGGCTCTTTCAGCAACTCAACGGCCTCAGCGCCCTCCACGCGATTCTCGGCCTGCAGGCGTACGCGATGCTCGTCTTCGCGCTCACGGGTATCGTCCGCATCTTCCAGGCCAAGTGGCGGGCGAACCTCTACCGCGACCCGGACCAGACCGTGTCGCTCGACGACCTCCACGAGAACATGGGCGCGTGGCGCGGCCGCCTCCGCGTCGGCGTCTTCGGCTACGTCGTCTTCTGGATTCTCGCGTGGTTGCTCGGTATCTACCGCTACCTGAGCGGCTACGTGTTGGGCTGAGCGCTCACCACGCCTCGCCGCTGGCGAGGTCGACGTCGTGGTCGCGCTTCGAGGAGGGACAGACGTCTTCGAGCACGCACGCGTCGCAGTCGGGGTTGCGCGCGTCGCAGACGGCCCGCCCGTGGCTGATGAACAGGTGGGTGAACTGTTGCCAGTCGCGCTCGGGGACGACCGGCATCAGGTCCTCCTCGATTCGCTCGGGGTACTCCTCTTCGGTCAGCCCGAGCCGGCGCGAGAGCCGCTGGACGTGGGTGTCGACGACGATGCCCTCCACGATGTCGTGGCCGTGCTGGAGGACGACGTTCGCGGTCTTCCGGCCGACGCCGGCGAGGTCGGTCAGCGCGGACATGGTGTCCGGGACCTCGCCGGCGTGCTTTTCGATGATGTCCGCGCACGCGGAGCGGATGTACTTCGCCTTGTTGTTGTAGTAGGTGATGGAGCTGATGTCGTCGGCCAGCTCCTCTTGGTCGGCGGCGGCGTAGTCCGCGGCGTCGTCGTACTTCTCGAACAGCTCCGCGGTGACCTTGTTGACGCGCTCGTCGGTACACTGCGCGGAGAGCATGACGGCGATGAGCAGTTCGAGGCGGTTCGAGTAGGAAAGCGAGATGGTGGTGTCGGGGTACTCCTCGTACAGTCGGTCGAGGACCTCCTCGGCCTGCGCCTCGCGGCTTTCGAGTGGCGTGCCCATATCTGTGGGTGCGACCCGGTCGGTTTCAGTCGTTCGGGTTGGGGCGACGACTTCGGGTTCTCGACCCTCCGGATTCTCGCGGGTTAAGAGCCAGCGGTCGGTGTTATCGGCGTATCAGGCGTCTAGGCGAGCGGAGTGAGAACGATGACAGCAACCACCGACGCCCGACCGGACGGCAGTCCGTCGACCGAGACTCGGTCCGACCGAATCGAGGAGACGCCGAGCGCCCACAGTGGCCACAGTGCCCATAGCGTCCACCGCGAGCGGTACGTCGCCGGCGGGTTGCTGTTCGCGTTCGGCCTGCTCGCGCTCATGGGAATCATCACCGCCGAGGCGTTCTATCCCGGCTACAACGCGGGCGTACAGGAGATAAGCGACCTCGGCGCGACGAGGCCGCCCAACAGCGTCATCCTCCAGCCGTCGGCGACGATTTTCAACGCGACGATGGTGCTTTCGGGGCTGTTGGTCCTCGGTGCGAGCTACTTCGTCCACCGGGCGTTCGGTGACCGCGTCGTCACCGCCGCGGTCGTCGCCCTCGGGGCGGGCGTCCTCGGCGTGGGCGTCTTCGACGGGAGCGAAGCCCCGATGCACGGGCTGTTCGCCCTCTTGACGTTCTTCGCCGGCGGCCTCTCGGCGGTCGTCGCCGCGCGGGTCATCGAGACGCCGTTCCGCTACGTCTCGGTCGTCGTGGGCGGCTTCGTCCTCGCGCTCTTGGCGAGCATCTTCGCGTTCGGCCTCCTCGGCGTCCCGCACCCGCTCGCGTTCCTCGGTGCGGGCGGCATCGAGCGATACGTCGCGTACCCGGTGCTCCTGTGGTTCATCGGGTTCGGCGGCTACCTGATGGGGCCCGCGGCGGCGGAACCCGCCGAGACGACCGACTCCGCCCGGTGACGCGCCCGACCCGGTCGCGGAAATCCCGACGATTTATGATTCACGACAGCGACCGACCGAGTATGTCCGCGTTCGAACTCCCCGGCCGACGCGAATCGTGGCTGACCGCGGCCGCGACGCTCGGCGGGTATGGCCTCATCCTCGCCGCGATGTTCCTCGCGCTCTTTGTCCTGCCGTACGTCGCGTTCGCCGCGTAGCCACTCTGCGGTCGGCGTCGCGCGAAAAGTGAATTCGAACGGAGTCGAAACCCGAACTGGGCGGAACGAAACGCGGTTCGCGACGTCGATTACGCGAACGCGCGGGAGACTTCCGTCTCGTCCGAGGCTTCCTGCTGTATCTTCTCCCAGGCGTCGAGGAAGTCCTGCATGTATATCTCCGTGCGGTCGTCGCGGATGGCGAACATCCCGGCCTCCGTACAGACGGCCTTGATGTCGGCACCGGAGGCGTTGTCGGCCATCTCGGCGAGTTCGACGAAGTCCACGTCGTCGGAGACGTTCATCTTCCGGGTGTGAATCTGGAAGATTATCTCGCGGCCGTCCTCGTTCGGCTTGGGCACCTCGATGAGGCGGTCGAACCGACCGGGGCGGAGAATCGCGGGGTCGAGCATGTCGAAGCGGTTGGTCGCCGCGATGATGCGGATGTTGCCGCGCTCGTCGAAGCCGTCCATCTCGGCGAGGAGTTGCATCATCGTACGCTGGACCTCGGCGTCGCCGGAGGTCTTCGAGTCCGTCCGCTTCGAGGCGATGGCGTCGATCTCGTCGATGAAGATGACGGCGGGCTCGTTCTCGCGGGCGACCTCGAACAGGTCGCGGACGAGCTTCGCACCCTCGCCGATGAACTTGTGTACGAGTTCGGAGCCGGCCATCTTGATGAACGAGGCGTTCGTCTGGTTGGCGACGGCCTTCGCGAGCATCGTCTTCCCGGTGCCCGGCGGGCCGTAGAGGAGCACGCCCGACGGCGGGTCGATGCCGACCTTCTCGAACATCTCGGGGCGGTCGAGCGGCATCTCGACCGTCTCGCGGACCTCCTGCATCTGCTCTTCGAGTCCGCCGATGTCCTCGTAGGTCACGTCGGGGCTGTGTTCGACCTGCATCACGCGTGCCCGGACGTCAGTCTCCTTGTCGAGCCGCTTGACGATGGAGAGAGAGTTGTTCACGGCGACGCGCGCGTCGGGTTCGAGCTCCTCGCGCATCTCGTCTGTCACTTCGGTGAGGGCCTCTTGGTTGTTACCGTGCTGCTTGATGATGACCCCCTCGTCGGTGATTTCCTGAACCGTCGCAACGAAGAGCGGCGACTGCTTGAGCTTCTTGTTCTCGTGGGTAAGGCGCTCGAGCTTCTGTTGATACTTGTTGTTCTCGGCGTTCGTGTCGAGGAGCTTGTCGCGCATCTCCTCGTTTTGCGTTTCGAGAACTTCGAGCCGCTCTTGAAGGGCGGTGATCTTCTCCTGCTGCGACGCCGAGTCCTTATCGTAGGGGAGATCGACGTCGTCCACAGTATCGGTCATCATCCGGCATAGGGTGCAGGTTCATAAGAGGCTTCGGGTGTGTGAGGGATTCGCCGCCTAGGACGCGTCTGCCGCCCGGATGACGAGTCTGACGTGCGTCACATAAATTCGCTACAGTAATATTTTTGGATAGCAAATATTATCTAATAGCATCGCTTGGTGTCTCGTACGATGAGTACTACGGAAGCAGTCGAACGCGAGTCCGAACCCGACGCAGACGACCGCTGGGCGTCGGTTCGAGACATGCCCCCGAGCGCCAAGTTGGTCGCGAAGATTCTCGACTACGAGGACACGCTCACCCAGAGCCAAATCGCCGAGGAGTCGCTTCTGCCTCCGCGCACCGTCCGCTACGCGCTCTCCCGGCTGGAAGACGAGGGCGCGGTCGACTCCCGGTTTTCGTTCTCCGACGCGCGCAAGCGGCTCTACACGCTCAACATTTAAATCCGAACGCGCGGCCACGTCGGCACATGTCTTCGCCCGCTCCCGACGACGTCGGCCGCGCGCTCTCCGCGCTCGCCGACGCCGACGCCGATATCGACGACCGACCCGAGTCGCGACCGCCCGCCGAGGTCGTCGCCGACGCGCGTGACGCCTTCCAGTCGCTTTCTTCTGCCGCCCGCTTTCTCTCCGACGGCGGCGAACTGACGCTCCGCCGAGCGGTCGGCGAGGCCGCCCGACGCGGACACCACGACTGCGCACGTTCGGGGCGGGCGCTCATCGCGGACCTCGACCGACTCCGCGTCGCGCTCGCGGACGCCACCGACGAGTCGAACCGGGCGTCTCGCACCGCCGAGCGGTGACCGCGGGACGCCGACCACTTTCGCTCCGGTCGCACAACCGTTTTCAGCGGCGGTGGCGAACCGAGTGGTAGATGACACGGGTGATACACACCGGCGACACCCACATCGGGTATCAGCAGTACCACTCGCCGGAGCGCCGACAGGACTTCCTCGACGCCTTCGAGCGCGTCGTCTCGGACGCGCTCGACGAAGGCGTCGACGCCGTCGTCCACGCGGGCGACCTCTACCACGACCGCCGTCCCGAACTCCCCGACCTCCTCGGGACGCTCGCCGCGCTCCGCCGCCTCGACGACGCCGGGATTCCCTTCCTCGCCATCGTCGGCAACCACGAGTCGACCCGCGGCGGGCAGTGGCTCGACCTCTTCGAGCGCCTCGGGCTGGCGACGAGACTGGGGCGCGACCCCCACGTCGTCGGCGACGTGGCGTTCTACGGCCTCGACCACGTCCCGCGCTCCCGACGCGACGAACTCGACTACCAGTTCGACCCCGCCGACGCCGAGCGCTCGGTGCTCGTCGCCCACGGTCTGTTTACGCCGTTCGCGCACGCCGACTGGGAGACGGAAACCGTCCTCGCCGAGTCCAACGTCGACTTCGACGCGGTCCTCCTCGGCGACAACCACGTCCCCGACACCGCCGACCTCGACGGGACGTGGGTGACCTACTGCGGGTCGACCGAGCGCGCGAGCGCGAGCGAGCGCGACCCCCGCGGGTACAACCTCATCGAGTTCACGCCCGACGCGGTCGACATCCGCCGGCGCACCCTCGAAACGCGCCCGTTCGCGTTCGTCGAGGTCGACCTCGCCGGCGACGAGGGCATCGAGCGCGTCCGCCGACGCGTCCGCGAGTTCGACCTCGAAGACGCGGTCGTCATCGTGGAACTGCGGGGCGAGGGCGAGACCGTCACCCCCGCCGCGGTCGAGTCGTTCGCCGTCGAGGAGGGCGCGCTCGTCGCCCGCGTCAACGACAAACGCGACATCGACGACGACGCCGACCTGGCGACCGACGTGACCTTCGCCGACCCCGACGACGCGGTGCGCGAGCGCGTCCGCGAGATGGGCCTGTCGAGCGCCGCCCTCGACGTGGACGAGACGGTCCGCGCGAGCAAGGTCGCCGACTCGAACGTCCGCGACGAGGTGCGCGAGCGCGTCGAATCGCTCCTCTCGGACGACCCCGACGCCTTCGTCGCCGCCGAGCGCGAGAGCGACGCCGAGGACGAAGACGAGAATTCGGAGGGCGTCGAAGACGTGGCAGTCGCTGAAGACGTTGAAACCGCCGAAGACGCGACCGAGACCGCCCCCGAGGCGACGACCGAGACCGACACCGACCCCGAGACGACGACCGAGACCGACTCGGAGGGCCCCGCGGAGCCAGCGGCGAGCCGCGACAGTTCGCTGGGTGATTTCGCGTGAGGTTCACCCGCATCGCCATCCGGAACTTCAAGCCCTACGAGGACGCCGAACTCGACCTCAGAGACGGCGTCACGGTCATCCACGGCGTCAACGGCAGTGGCAAGTCGTCGCTCCTCGAAGCGTGTTTCTTCGCGCTCTACGGCTCGAAGGCGCTCGCGGGGACGCTCGAAGACGTGGTGACGACGGGCGCGGACGACGCCGAAATCGCGCTCGAATTCGTCCACGACGGCGGCGAGTACCGCATCGACCGCCGGATTCGCGTCTCTGGCGACCGCGCGACCACCGCGAAGTGCGTCCTCGAAGGTCCCGAGGGGACCGTCGAAGGCGCGCGCGACGTTCGCCGGCACGTCGCGTCGCTCCTGCGGATGGACGCCGAGGCGTTCGTGAACTGCGCGTACGTCCAGCAGGGCGAGGTCAACAAGCTCATCAACGCGACGCCGAGCCAGCGGCAGGACATGATAGACGACCTCCTCCAGCTCGGGAAGCTCGAAACGTACCGCGAGCGCGCCGGCAACGCCCGGCTCGGGGTCGAAGACGTGCTGACGAAAAAGCGGAGCGTCCTCGAAGACGTCGAGTCGCAAATCGAGGCCAAGGAGGACGCGGACCTCCACGCGACGCTCAACGCGCTCGAATCCGAACTCGACTCCCTCGACGAGGAGATTTCGAACTACGAGTCCCAGCGCGACAAGGCGAAGTCGGCGCTCGACGCCGCCGAGGCGACGCTCGACGAACACGCCGAAAAGCGGGAGCGACTCGACGACATCGAGGCGGCCATCGAGGACCTGACGGAGAAGATTTCCGCCGACGAGACGAAGCGCGACGACCTCTCGGAGCGAATCCGAGACCTCGACGCCGCCGCCGACGAACTGGAATCGGACATCGACGACGCCCTCGCCCGGACCGATCTCGACGACGCGAGCGACGAGGCGATAGCCGACGCGCGCGAGGCGCTGTCGGAGCGCGAGGCGGAACTCCGCGACGACCTCTCGGAGGCGCGGACGCGGGCGCAGGCGTTCGAGACGCAGGCCGAGCGGCTCGCAGAGCGCGCCGACGACCTCGAATCGCGCGCCGCGGAGAAACGCGAGGCCGCCGACGCCGACGCGGAGACCGCCGCCGAGGCCGAGCGCGAGCTCGAATCGTTCCGCGAGACCCGCGCCGAGCTTCGGTCGGCGCTCGACGACGCCGAAGCGCGGTTCGAAGACGCCCCCGTCGAACTCGGCGAGGCCGCCGACCTCCTCGAACAACGACGGGAGGCGCGCTCCGAGGCCCGCGAGTCGCTCGCGGAGACGGAGACCGAACTGAAGAACGCGCGCGAGCGCCTCGCCGAGGCCGAGCGCCTCCGCGACGCGGGCAAGTGCCCCGAGTGCGGACAGCCGGTCGAGGGCTCGCCCCACGTCGACGCCATCAGCGAGCGCGAGGCCGCGGTCGAGTCGCTGGAGGCCGACCGCGAATCGCTCGAATCGGACGTCGAGTCGCGCTCGGCGGCCGTCGAGGCGGCCGAGGCGCTCGTCGAAGTCGAGAACCGCGCGAGTTCCCGGCGCGACAGACTCGACCTCGTGGACGAACGCATCGCCGACCGCGAGGAGACCGTCGAGAGTCGCCGCGAGGCCGCCGCGGAGAAGCGCGAGGCCGCCGCGGAACTCGAAACCGAGGCCGAAGAGAAACGCGAGGCGGCGACGACGCAGGCCGAGCGGGCCGAGGAAGTCGCGGAGACGGTCGATTCGCTCGAATCAGACCTCGACGCCCTCGGCGACCGGCGCGACCGACTCGACCGCGTCGAATCGCTGGTCGACGCGCGGGCCGAGAAAATCGACACGCGGGACCGGCTCCGCGAGAAGCGCGAGACGCTCGCCGAGGTGAACCGCGAACGGCGCGAACACCTCCGGGAGCGTCGCGAGCGCCGCGACGAACTCCGCGAGACGGTCGACGAAGAGGCGGTCGAGGGGGCGAGACAGCGCAAGCAGAAGGCCGCGGCGTACCTCGAACGGGTCGAAGACGAGGTGCTTCCCGAGTTGCGCGACGACCGCGACGAACTCCAGAGCCGCGTCGGCGGCGTCGAGGCCGAACTCGAACAGTTGGACGCCCTGCGGGAGCGCCGTGACCACCTCTCCGAGCGCGTGGACGCCCTCGAATCGGTCCACGAGGAGGTCTCGACGCTCGAATCGACCTACGGCGACCTCCGGGCGGAGCTTCGCCAGCGCAACGTCGAGGTGCTCGAACGGATGCTCAACGAGACGTTCGACCTCGTCTACGCCAACGACGCCTACTCGCGCATCCGGCTCGACGGCGAGTACGGGCTGACGGTGTTCCAGAAGGACGGCACCGCGCTCGAACCCGAACAGCTCTCTGGCGGCGAGCGCGCCCTGTTCAACCTCAGCCTCCGGTGTGCCATCTACCGGCTCCTCGCCGAGGGAATCGACGGCGCGGCCCCGCTCCCGCCGCTCATCCTCGACGAGCCGACGGTGTTCCTCGACGACGGCCACGTCTCGCGGCTGGTCGACCTCGTCGAGGACATGCAGAGCCGCGGCGTCAAACAGATTCTCATCGTCAGCCACGACGACAAGCTGGTCGGCGCGGCCGACGACCTCGTCCGCGTGGAGAAGAACCCGACGACGAACCGCTCGACGGTCGAGCGGACCGACGCGCCGACCATCGAGGGCGCGCTCGCGGACGACTGAGGGCGGTCGCCCCTTCCTCGGCGCTTATTCGCTCGCCCGCAGGAGCTCGATTCCTTCTTTCGCCGCCTCGGTCGCCTCGTAGCCGCGCTCCCCGTAGACCGTGGCCTCGGCGACGAGGCCGGCGGCCCGGAACTCGGTCAAGAGGCCGTGGAGGTCGCTCTCGCAGAGGTCGTAGGCTCCGAGGAGGTCGACCACGGGGAGCGGCCCGCGGTCGACGAGGTCGACGAGCAGGCCCAGACCGCGCTCGGTCGGGACCGCGACGAGGATGCGACGGACCGGTTCGGGGACGGCGCGCGCGGCGGTTTCGAGCGGGGACTCGCCGCTCACGGCTTCGAGGTCGTCGTTCGGCAGGTGTCGCTCCTCGCCGGTCTCCGGGTCGCGGACGCGGCTGGCGTCGCTCGACTGCTTGACGAGGAGGTACGTCCGGCCGTCCGGCCCGCGCACGGTTCGCATATGTGCCGGTGAAGGGCGCAGTGACTGTTAGCGGTTGCGCTCGGGAGCGTCCGCGGCGGGGTCGTCCGCGTTGCCTGCGTCTTCGGTCGGTCCGCCGTCGTCCGCGTCATCTCCGTCGCTGTCGTCGCTTTCATCGCCGTCGTCACCCTCGTCGTCCCGCCACTCGCCTCGCTTGAACTCCCGGTAGATGGAGTAGACGCGGACGAGCACGACCGCGCCGAACAGAAACAGGCCGCCGCCGAGGAGCGTGTCGCCGCGGAAGTAGACGAGCATCGGACCCACGGTGAGTCCCGCGAGGCCGACGTTGGCGAGCACCACGCTCGCCCAGAACAGCCGGGCGACTTCGGGGTTCACGTCGGGGGAGAACTCCGGCGCGTCGTCGCCCTCGCCGTTGGAGTCGCCGTCGGGGTCGCCGCCGTCGTCGGCGTCCTCGCCGGGGATGCGGACGCGGGGAATCGTCGGGAGGTCCTTTTCGGGATTCCCCCAGCGGGTTTCCGGGTCCCAGCGGGCCTCGGGGTCGCCCCACCGCGTCTCGGGGTCGATTTTCGAGGCCATGTCCGCCGACGGGCGCTCCGCGTCGTCGTCTTCGTCGGTCGCGTCGGCGGCTGTTCCCTCACGTCGCTCGTCGTCCGTCACGCTCGCGTCGAGACGCCGTGCCGAGAAAAAGTGTCCGTTTCGGCCGAGTCAGGCGCAGTCGTCGAGGCGCATCGAGCGCGAGGCCTCGACCCACGCGAGTGGGTTCTCCGCGTCGTAGAACACCACGCCACCGTCGATATCGTAGGATTCGACCGTCTCGGCTCCCGTCGGACCAGTCGGTCCGTCGCCGTCGATCGTGCCATCCCACCGCTCCGGAGTTGCGTGGTCGGTCATATCGTGTGACAAGGAATGTCATACATGGGTAAATGTCTTTCCGTGATTCGGGGTGCGGTTCGCGGAAACGCCGGGGTTTTTAGCCGCGCCATCGAAGCGACTGCCATGACGCAGACGGGTCTGACCGACTTCGGGGGGAACGACGCCGACGGCGCGGGCGACGCGCGGCCTGACGAGGAGGCCGCCATCGTCGCCGGCGACGCCGGCCAGCACGTCTCCGACGTCATCGACACGGACGAGGTGCGGTTTCCCGACCCGGACGGGACGGTCGAACTGGCCGTCACGCAGGTCGACTACACCATCGAGGGCGCGGGCCGGGACGAGTACCCGGTGATTCACATCTTCGGTCGGACGGCGGACGACGAGACCGAGCACGTCCGCGTGCTCGGGTTCCGGCCGTACTTCTACGCGCCCACTGACAGCCTCGACGACGACGCGCTCGACAAGGACGTCATCACCGGCACCGAGGACGGGTTCGAGAGTATTCGCGGCGAGGAACTGACGAAGATTTTCGGCCGCACCCCCCGTGACGTCGGCCAGATTCGCGACGAGTTCGACCACTACGAGGCGGACATCCTCTTTCCGAATCGCCTGCTCATCGACAAGGACATCAAAAGCGGCGTCCGCGTCCCCGCGCGCCGCCTCGACGACGGCGACGGGACGATTCAGATTCCACACCAGGAGGTCGCGCCCGCGGAGGTCGACGCGAACCTCCGGGTGAACACCTTCGACATCGAGGTCAACGACCGGAACGGCTTCCCCGAGGAGGGCGAAGAGCCGATTATCTGTCTGACCAGCCACGACTCCTACCGCGACGAGTACGTCGTCTGGCACGCCGTCGCCGAAGACGGCCTCGGCAAGCGCCCCGACGCGTTGCCGAACTACGACTTTCTCGGCGAGGACGCGGAGGTGGACGTTCGGACGTTCGACGAGGAGGCCGAGATGCTCGACGCCTTCCTCGCGTACATCGAGGAGACCGACCCCGACGTGCTCACGGGCTGGAACTTCGAGGACTTCGACGCGCCGTACTTCCTCGACCGCTTGGAGGAAGTCGACCCGACGACCGACCTGAATCTCGACTACAACCGCATGTCGCGGCTCGGCGAGGTGTGGCGCGGCGGCTGGGGCGGCCCGGACATCAAGGGTCGCGTCGTCTTCGACCTGCTGTACGCCTACAAGCGCACTCAGTTCACCGAACTCGAATCTTACCGCCTCGACGCGGTCGGCGAACTCGAACTCGACGCGGGCAAGGAGCGCTACTCGGGCGACATCGGCGACCTCTGGGAGGAAGACCCCGAGCGCCTGCTCGAATACAACCTCCGCGACGTGGAGCTGTGCGTCGAAATCGACCGGAAACAGGACATCATCGCCTTCTGGGACGAGGTGCGGACGTTCGTCGGCTGTAAGCTCGAAGACGCGCCGACGCCCGGCGACACCGTCGACATCTACGTGCTCCACAAGGTCCACGGCGAGTTCGCGCTCCCCTCGAAGGGGAAACAGGAGTCCGAGGACTACGAGGGCGGGGCCGTCTTCGACCCCATCACCGGCGTCAAGGAGAACGTCACGGTGCTCGACCTGAAGTCGCTGTACCCGATGTGCATGGTGACCATCAACGCGTCGCCCGAGACGAAAGTCGACCCCGAAAGCTACGACGGAGAGATGTTCCGCGCGCCCAACGGGACGCACTTCCAGCAAGAGCCCGACGGCATGATTCGGGAGATGGTCGACGAACTCCTCACCGAGCGGGAGGAAAAAAAGTCGTTGCGGAACTCCCACGACCCCGGCTCGTCGCAGTACGAGCAGTTCGACCGCCAACAGGCCGCGGTGAAGGTCATCATGAACTCGCTGTACGGCGTGCTGGGCTGGGACCGCTTCCGCCTCTACGACAAGGAGATGGGCGCGGCGGTGACGGCGACCGGCCGGAAGGTCATCGAGTTCACGGAGCAGGCCGCGAACCAAATCGGCTACGACGTGGCCTACGGCGACACCGACAGCGTGATGCTCGAACTCGGCCCCGACGTGTCGAAACAGGAGGCTATCGAGCAGTCGTTCGACATCGAGGAGCACATCAACGCCGCCTACGACGACTTCGCGCGCGACGAGTTGGGCGCGGACGAACACCGCTTCCAAATCGAGTTCGAGAAGCTCTATCGTCGGTTCTTCCAGGCGGGCAAAAAGAAGCGCTACGCGGGCCACATCGTCTGGAAGGAGGGCAAGCACGTCGACGACATCGACATCACTGGCTTCGAGTACAAACGGTCGGACATCGCGCAGATAACCAAAGAGGTCCAGAAGAACGTCATCGACATGATCGTCCACGGTGAGGACACCGAGGTCATCAAGGACTACCTCCACGACATCATCACCGACTTCGAGGCGGGGAACCTGCCGCTCGAACAGGCCGGTATCCCCGGCGGCATCGGCAAGCGCCTCTCGGCGTACGAGACGCCGACCGCACACGTCCGCGGGGCGCAGTACGCCAACGCCTTCCTGGGGACGAACTTCGGCCGGGGGTCGAAGCCGAAGCGGGTCTATCTCAAGAAGGTCCACCCGTCGTGGTTCCGCGAGATGGAGGCCGGCGAGTTCGACCCGCAGGTCGACGACCTCTACCGGGAGTTCAAGCGCGACCCCGACGTCATCTGCTTCGAGTACGCGGACCAGATTCCCGAGGAGTTCGAAGTCGACTGGGAGACGATGCTCACAAAGACGCTCGAAGGGCCCATCTCCCGCGTCATCGAGGCGCTCGGGATGTCGTGGGACGAGGTGAAAAGCGGACAGGAACAGACCGGCCTCGGCAGTTTCATGTGAGCGTTCGCAACGGGGACTAACGAAACTATATTCGGTTACATAGTCGGCGGGACCGTAACGGTGTTCGGCTGTCCGAAACCCGGACGCGTGTCGCGAATCGCTCCGGTTCTTTGCGGATTTGAAAACAAATTTTCTTTCTGCAAAAGGTGGCGGGGGTGAATGCGCAAGCATTATGGGCGATACTCCCCACCCTTCGAGTACGAGGCAACGAACCAACGATGGCAACTCTCGAGATCAAGAACCTCCACGCACGAGTCGCGGAGGAAGACGGTGAGCAGATTCTGCGAGGTGTCGACCTGGAAGTCAAATCCGGTGAGATCCACGCGCTGATGGGTCCCAACGGCTCCGGCAAGTCTACGACTTCTAAAATCATCGCCGGACACCCCGCCTACGAAGTAACCGACGGAGAAATCCTCCTTCACCTGGAGGACGACGACTTCGGCGACGTCGAAATCCCGGACGACGCCCGCACGTGGAACCTTCTGGAACTGGAGCCGAACGAGCGCGCCGCGCTCGGTATCTTCCTCGGCTTCCAGTACCCCGCGGAAATCGAGGGCGTCACCATGACGAACTTCCTCCGAACCGCGCTCAACGCGAAAATCGACGAGCGCGAGGAGCTCCTGTTCGGCGAGGACGACGACGAGGAAGCAGAAGAGGAAGCCGGCTACGACACCTCCCCGATGGAGGGTAACGTCGACGACGGCGAAGTCGGCGTCGCCGAGTTCCAGAAGCTCCTCAAGGAGAAGATGGACCTCCTCGACATGGACGAGAAGTTCATGCAACGCTACCTCAACGCCGGCTTCTCCGGCGGCGAGAAGAAACAAAACGAGGTCCTTCAGGCCGCGATTCTCGAACCGTCGATTGCGGTGCTCGACGAGATCGACTCCGGTCTCGACATCGACCGCCTGCAGGACGTCTCGAAGGGTATCAACGCACTGCGCGACGAGCAGGGCACGGGTATCCTCCAGATCACTCACTACCAGCGTATCCTCGAATACGTCGAGCCGGACCACGTCCACATCATGCTGGACGGCAAGGTCGTCAAGAGCGGCGACGCTTCGCTCGCGTCCGAACTCGAAGACAAGGGCTACGACTGGGTCCGTGAGGAAGTGTACGAAGCCGCGTAATCCCCCAACATCATGAGTTCCGACCAAGACCACCTCAAAGAGACAGACACGGAAGCTCGCTTCGAGTTCAAGAAGGAGCAGAAGGCCGCGTTCGTGGCCGAGAAGGGTCTCACCGAAGAGACCATCCGCGTCATCTCGGAGGACAAAGACGAGCCCGAATGGATGCTCGAGCGCCGCCTTCGCGCGCTCAAGCAGTACCAGAAAATGCCGATGCCGACCGACTGGCCCGGCCAGCCCGACCTCTCCGAGGTCAACGTGGACGAAATCGTCCCGTACATCCGACCCGACGTGGAAGTCCGCGGCGGCGTCGACGACTGGCGCGACCTGCCGGACGACATCAAGGACACCTTCGACAAGCTGGGCATCCCGGAAGCCGAGAAGAACGCCCTCTCGGGCGTCGGCGCCCAGTACGAGTCCGAAGTCGTCTACCAGAACATGCAGGAGCGCTGGGAGGAGAAAGGCGTCGTCTTCATGAACATGGACCAGGCGGTCCAAGAGCACGAAGACATCGTCAAGGAGTACTTCATGACGAAGTGCGTCCCCCCGAGCGACAACAAGTTCGCCGCGCTTCACGGCGCCATCTGGTCCGGCGGCTCGTTCGTCTACGTCCCCGAGGACGTGACGGTCGAGATGCCGGTGCAGGCGTACTTCCGCATGAACTCCGAGGGCATGGGCCAGTTCGAGCACACGCTCATCGTCGCGGAGAAGGGCTCCGAAGTCCACTACATCGAGGGCTGTTCGGCCCCGAAGTACTCCGCGTTCAACCTCCACTCCGGCGGCGTCGAAGTGTTCGTCGGCGAGGACGCCCACGTCCAGTACTCGACCGTCCAGAACTGGTCGAAGAACACCTACAACCTCAACACCAAGCGCGCCATCGTCGAGAAGGGCGGCCGTATGGAGTGGATTTCGGGCTCGATGGGCTCGAAGGCCACCATGCTCTACCCGGCGTCGATTCTGAAGGGCCGCGGCGCCTCCGACAATCACATCACCATCGCCTTCGCGGGCGAGGGTCAGAACATCGACACCGGCGCGAAGGTGTACCACAACGCCCCCGAGACGAAATCGACCATCGAGTCGAAGTCCATCTCGAAGGACGGCGGCCGCACGAACTACCGCGGTCTCGTCCACATCGCCAACGGCGCGAAGAACTCCTCGACCGCGGTCGAGTGTGACGCGCTCATGTTCGACAACGAGTCCACCTCGGACACGATGCCGTACATGGAGATCAACGAGTCCACGGTGGACGTCGCCCACGAGGCGACCGTCGGCAAGATCGGCGACGAGGACATCTTCTACCTCCAGTCGCGCGGTCTCGACGACGACGACGCGAAGCAGATGATCGTCTCCGGGTTCATCGAACCCATCACGGAGGAACTGCCCATCGAGTACGCGGTCGAACTCAACCGACTCGTCGAACTCGAGATGGAGGGTAGCCTCGGATAACCAATGAGTGCGCAACTTCCCGCGAACCTGTCCGCAGAGACGGTACGAGAGATTTCGGACGCACGGGACGAGCCGGAGTGGCTCCTCGAGGCCCGCCTCGAAGCCCTCGAAGCACTCGACGAGCTCGAACTGCCGGACGTCATCCAGACGCCCGGTCGCCGCTGGACGAACCTCGAAGCGCTCGACTTCGAGTCGCTCGTCGACCCGCTGAACCAGGCCGACGAGACGACCCGCGAGTCGCCCGAGGGCGTCGTCGTCCTCCCCTTCACGGAGGCGCTCGACGAGTACGGCGACCTCATCGAGGAGCGCTTCGGCTCCGTCGTCGCCCCCGAGTCGAACTACCTCACGGCTCTCTCGGCGGCGCTTTTCACCACGGGCACGTTCATCTACGTCCCCGAGGGCGTCGACGCCGAGGACGTGAAGATTCGCGCCGAGATGAACTCTCGGTCGCTGTTCAGCCACACGCTCGTCGTCACCGAGAAATCCTCGTCGGTCACCATCCTCGAAGCCGTCGAGTCCGGCGACAGCGTCGACGACGCGCGGTACTTCTCGAACCTCGTCGAAATCGACGCGGGCGAGAACTCGTACGTCCAGTACGGCTCTCTGCAGAACCTCGACGAGGAGACGTACACGTACTCGCTCAAGCGCGCCGACGCCGACACCTACTCGACGGTCAACTGGATCGAGGGGAACCTCGGCTCGCGGCTCACCCGGAGCGACGTCGAGACCGAACTCAACGGCGAGGCGTCGGAGACGAAAATCGTCGGCGCGTTCTTCGGTCACGACGACCAGCACCTCGACGTGAACGCCCGCGTCTGGCACAAAGCCGAGAACACGACGGCCGACCTCGTGACCCGCGGCGTCCTCGACGACGAGGCGCGCTCGGTGTACGAGGGCGTCCAGGACGTCGGCCGCGACGCGTGGAGCACGAACTCCTACCAGCGCGAGAACACGCTGATGCTCTCGGACCAGTCCGAGGCGGACGCGTCGCCGAAGCTCATCATCAACAACCACGACACCGAGGCGTCGCACGCCGCCTCCGTCGGGCAGGTCGACGCCGAGGACCTCTTCTACATGGTCTCTCGGTCCATCCCCGAAGAACAGGCCCGTAACATGCTCGTGGAGGGCTTTTTCGTCCCCGTCCTCGAAGAGATTGCCGTCGACGAGTTCCGCGACGACCTCGAGGAGCTCATCGCGGCCCGCCTGCGGTAGTCCGACCGCTCCGCGGCGCGGCTTCGCCGACCGTTTTTTCGCCGTTTCGCCGACCGATGCTTCCCGCCTCGCCGACCCGCGAGGGAACCGCTTAAGTCGGTTACTCTCGGAGAGGTGTGTATGTACGTCGCGGGACCGTGTCTTCGAACGGTGAGGGGGACGAGTCCGTGAGCGTCGGGTATCAGGTCAGCTCGGACCACCAGCTCGCACGACTCCTCCAGATCGGTATCGTCCTCGAAGAAGTCGTGGAGGCGCGCGCCTACCACCACCACGAGGAACTCGACGAAGACGCGCTCGACGAGGAGATTCGGGCCCTGCTTTCGCACGCCGCCGAGGAGTCCGCGGACCACCGCGAACGCCTCGAAGCCGTCATCGACCGGCTGGAGGTCGACAGCGTCCCCTTCGAGGAGATTGAGGCGCTGGTCGAGGCCCAGTACGGCCAGACGAAGCCCGAGGACTTCGACGGCGTTCTGTACGACCAGCTCTGTAACGAGGAGACTGCCTACAAGTTCTACGACGACGTCATCGAGGCCATCGAGGCGAGCGAGGCACAGTTCTCTATCGACCGCGAGGAACTCGTCGCGACGCTGTCGGCGATTCGCGACGAGGAGGCCGAGGGCGTAGAAGAAGTGACGCGAATCATGGAAGACCGCGAGTGAAACGATGAACACGGCAGACCAATACGTCAAGGCGATTTACCTGCTGCAGGAGATGGAGAACGGCCCGGCGGCCACCGGCGCGCTCGCGGACATGATGGAGGTGAGTCCGGCGAGTGCGAACGAGATGATCGGCAAGCTCGAATCCCGTGGCCTCGCCGAACACGAGAAGTACAAGGGCGTCACGCTCACGGACGAGGGCATCGTCCGCGCCCGCGACGCGCTCCAGACCTACTGCATCATCGAGCGCTTCCTCTCGAACGTCCTCGACGTCGAGGAGTTCCGCGCGGAGGCCCGCGAACTCGAACCCGTCATCGACGGGATGATCGCGGAGCGACTCGACACCATCATCGACCGCAACTCCGAGTGTCCCGACTGTTTCGACCCCGAGACGGACGCCTGCGAGTATCTCGACGTGTGCGGCGCGGAACCCGAGACGGAGACGGAAGCCGCCGATTAGTCGCCGCCGCCGACCGACCGGAACCGAAGCGTTTTCATTTACCAGCGGACAACCGACGAGTGCGCAGTCCCGTGGTGGTGAGCAATCTCGAAGCGATTGCGAGTTACAGGGGACGAGCGAACGACGTGACCGAAGTCCCGTGGTGTAGTGGCCAATCATAGCGGCCTTTGGATTGGTACGGTTCAATGCGTGCCGAGAAGACAGCCGCTGACGGCGGTTCGAATCCGCCCGGGACTATCCTGCGACGAACGAACGTGAGGAGCGGATAGCCTGCGCGGATTCGACGCCCAGAGGTCGAGAGGATTCGAGACCTCGCGGTTCGAATCCGCCCGGGACTACTCAAACTTCTCCGACGAATCGATAACACGCCGAGTCGCGTCTCCGCCGAGCGATTTTTATCGCCACACAATGACAATACACTAACGTGTCTCTCCTGCACCCGGTGTCGGCCGCTCGCCACCTCGCGTACTCCCTCCACTACGCGCTCGTCCGGGCGAACTACGAGCGACGGCTCGTCGCCACGAAAAAGCACGTCGGGCGGACGAGCTTCAGGAGCTACGAGCTGTACAACCGCCACGGCAACGACGTGCTCCTGCAGGCGCTGTTGCTCGGGCTCGACGGCGGCGACGTGGTCGTCGACGTGGGCGCGAACACGGGCACCTACACGCTCGCGGTCGCGGCCAGCGAGCCCTCGGCGCGGGTGGTCGCCGTCGAGCCGCACCCCGAGGTCATAGACCAGTTGCGGGCGAACGTCGAGGTCAACGACTTCGACGACCGGGTGGACCTCCTCGACTGCGGCCTCGGTGAAGCCGACGAATCGCGGGCGTTCCACCTGTCGAGCTACGACGAACTGGGGTCGTTCTCGCGGGACCACGCGAACGCGTGGGAGGCGCGGGTCGTCGACACGGCGTCGGTGTCGATGCGACGGCTGGACTCGCTCGTCGACGCCGGGACGGTCCCGCCGCCTGACCACCTGAAAGTGGACGTCGAGGGGTTCGGCCTGAACGTGCTTCGGGGGGCGGAGGAAGTCCTCCGCGAGCACCGGCCGACGGTGTATTTCGAACTGCACGACGCCCGCGGGAGCCACGACGAGGCGGCGGCGAAGGCCCTGCTCCGCGAGGCGGGCTACGAGTTGGTTCCGGTCCGCGAGGGCTGGGTGTGCGAGCCGCGGGCGCGGGCAGAAGCGTCCCGGTCCGCGTAGTCGCGGTCCCGGCCGAGGAGTCGATTCGACCGGCGACCGGCGACCGGCTATTCGAGGACGAAGTTCACGCGCTCGTGCGCCGAGCCTTGGGTCGTCCGGCCGGTGACGGAGACCGCGCCGATGTCGCCCGTCGATGCGACGTGCGTCCCCGCGCAGGCGGTCCGGTCGAAGGGGTCCTCGGCGTCGCCGATTTCGACGATGCGGACCTCGCGAATCGACTCCGGAAGCAGGTGCAGACGGGTTCGCTCGGGGTCGAGCGTCGCCTCGGCCTCCTCGCGGTCGAGGCTGTACCACCGGACGGGGAGGTCGGACGCGACGAGGTCGTTCAGGCGCGTCTCGATGGTCTGGAGGTCGTCGTCGTCGAAGCGGTCGTAGGCGCAGTCGAGGCGCGCGCGGTCGGCGTACAGTTGGTTGCCCGTCGTCTCGGCGCCGAACTCGTCGAGGAGGACCGCAGAGAGGAGGTGCTGAGCCGTGTGGTAGCGACTGTGCGCGCGCCGCCGCGCCGCGTCGATGCACCCGGTGACGGTCGTTCCCGGTTCGGGCGCGTCGCCCGCGACGACGTGTTCGATTCGGTCGCGTTTCCGGACGTCGGTCACGGTCCAGTGCTCGCCGCCGGTCGAGAGCGTCCCCGTGTCGTGTGGTTGGCCGCCGCCGGTCGGATAGAAGTAGGTTCGGTCGAGGACGACGCGGTCGCTCCCGCGGACCGTCTCGACGGTCGCCTCGAACTCGTCTGTCGCCGCGTCGTCGAGGTATCGTGCGTCGGTCACGGCGGAGACGATGCGGCCGGGCGAGTTAACTCTCTCCGATGTGGCACGGCTTCACACCACCGGCCACGAGACCCGGTCTGTTCGCCCGAGAGCACGGTTCCCGCGACTGAGGGTGTCGTAACGCCTAAGAGTGGAACGACCCTCATTCTGTGTAATGAGAATACGCACGTGCCAACACCGACGGAGGTTCTGCCGTGGGCGTTGAAATCAAAGAGTCGGCCGTCTCCGACGCGGAGTTCGAAGACATGAAGCGCTTCGTCTCGGACTATCTCTCTGCGAGCGTCGAAAACGAAGACGACGGCGGGCGGATGCGCTGGTACCCGTGGCACTCCGCGGAGTACCGGTTCAACCACATCCTCAACGTCGTCGACCTCGCGACGCGCATCGCCGACCGCGAGGGCGCGGACGTGAACGTCGTTCGCGTGGCCGCCCTCTTTCACGACATCTCGAAGCTCGAAGCCGACCAGGACGTCCACGCCGAGGAGGGCGCTCGCGTCGCCCGCGAGTTCCTCAGTAGCCACGGCGACTACCCCGAGTCGTTCGTCGAGCAGGTGTGTCAGGTCGTCTCCGACCACTCGTATCAGGGATCGCTGACGGACGTGTCGCTGGAGACGCGCTGTCTCATCGAGGCCGACATCCTCGACAAAATCGGCGCGAACGGCACCGCACTGATGCTCCTGCGGATGGGCTACGAGGCCCGGACCCACATGGACGCCGCCGAGATGGTCGAGCGCGTCTTCGAACGCGGCCGCGACGCCTCCGCGCGACTCGAAACCGACACGGCCCAGAGCTTCGCCCACCAGCGGCTCAAACGAGTCAAGTGGTTCCGCGAGTGGCTCGAAGACGAGGTCCCCGAGATGGACCACGACGGCCAGTTCAGCTGAGTTCGTCGGAGCCGCCGCCTCGCCGCCTCGGTTTTTCGAGCGAATCACCCCGCCTCAGAGCGTATCGAGTATCGAGAGCACGCGTTCTTCGGCGTCGCGGCCGGGGTCGTGTTCGGAGCCGTCGCGGTCGCTCTCGCGGTGGTCGGCGACCGACCGGCGCATCGCCTCCTCGACGGGAGTCGACTCCCAGCCGAGTCGGGCGAGCTTGTCCGTCGCGAGGACGTGCGGGTAGTCGCGGTAGAGGACGAAGTCGTCCATCGAGAGGTCGGCCGCGGCGAGTTCGCGCTCGCCCGCGTGGACGACCTCGACGTCGGTGCCCGCGGCGTCGGCGATGACTTCGACCATCTCTTCGAGCGTCACGAGCCGTCTGTCGCCGACGTTGTAGGCCTCGCCGGCCTCGCCCTCCTCGGCGACGACGCGCATCGCGCTCGCCACGTCCTCGACGTACGCTCGGTGCCAGACGTTCGTCCCGTCGCCGGGGACGACGACACGGTCGTAGTTCAGCACGCGGTCGATCCAGTAGTCGAGGCGCTCGGTGTAGTCCTCGGGACCGTAGACGATGCAGGGGCGGACGGACATCGCGTTGATTCCCCGCGAGGCCGCTTCGAAGACGACGCGGTCGCCCTCGGCCTTCCGCGGGCCGTAGCTCGCGCCCGAGTCGTCGGTCGCCTGCTCGTCGGTGCAGTCGCAAAGCGGCGTCTCGCCCTCGCGCTTCGGGATGACTTCGGCCCCGTAGGCCGCGCCGCTGGAGATGTAGACGTAGGCGTCCACGTCGGCGAAGATATCGACCGCCGAAGCGACCTCCGCGGGCTTGTACGCCACGCAGTCGAACACCGCGTCGGGCTCGACGGTCAGCTTCGCGGTTCGGAGCGCCTCGTCGTCGGTTCGGTCGCCCTGCACGTGCTGGACGCGCGGGTCGTCCTCGAAGGGGTTGTCGTGGTTGCCGCGGTTGAAGATGGTCACGGCGTAGCCGCTGTCGAGGAGTTCGGAGACGAGGTGGCGGCCGATGAATCGCGTGCCGCCGATGACGAGTGCGTTGTCCATGTCTCGGCCGAGGGTGCGCGCGGTGAAAAACGTGGGAGAATCGGTGGCGGGTGCCGGTTCGGTGGCGTTCGCGGCGACCTGCTCGTCGTCCGGCGAATCGCGCGCCTCGCGCCCGACTGGCGACGGGACCGACGACTGTGTCTAATCACGCGTCGGCGTAGCCGGCGCGGACCTCACTCGACGCGTTCGAGTACCACGCCGTCTTCGAATCCACCGCGCTCGGCCGCCTTCTCTCGCGCCGCCGTCTCGACGGTCTCCCAGTCCTCGTCGCGTCGGGCGAGGACCGCATCGACAACGGCGTACACGTCTGCGAGTTCTTCGACGCGTCCGGATTCGGCGAACTCTTCGGCCTCTTCGACCAGTTTCTCGCGCAGTCGGCGGTCGAACTCCTCGTCGTCGGCGACGTGGACGACCGGCGTCTCGCCCGACTCGCGGACGATTCGGGGAATGTCGTCACGGACCAGTTTGTCGTACTCGCGTGCCATTGACTCGCGACTCGGCGTGCGGGAAGAAAAAGACGGTCGGTGGTTCGGAGGCGTGGCGCGCTCAGTCGTCGCTGGTCGTCGCCGCGCCGACCCTGTCGGCACCGGCGTCGACGATTGCGCCCGCCTTGGCGGGGAGTTCGTTGCGAACGTCCTCGCGGCCGTCTTCGGCGATGACCTCGGCGTACGCGTCGGGCATCACCTTCACGAAGTCGCCGAGGACCGACTGCCAGTCGTCGAGCAGTTCGGCCGCGCGGTCGGAGTCGGTGTACGTGAGGTGGTTCTCGACGAGCCGGGTGAGCATCGCCTCGTCCTTGTCGTCGAGGTGGTCTTCGAGCGTCACCATCTCGGTGTTCGCCTTCGCGGCGAACTCGTCGTCGGGGTCGTAGACGTAGGCCACGCCGCCGGACATCCCCGCGGCGAAGTTGCGGCCCGTCTCGCCGAGGACGGCGACGACGCCGCCGGTCATGTACTCACAGCCGTGGTCGCCGACGCCTTCGACGACCGCCTTCACGCCGGAGTTGCGGACGCCGAAGCGCTCGCCGGCGAGGCCGTTGACGTAACACTCGCCCTGCGTCGCGCCGTAGAGGGCGACGTTGCCGATGAGGATGTTCTCGGCGGCCTCGTAGTTGGCCTCGGCGGGCGTGTCGACGATGACGCGGCCGCCCGAGAGCCCCTTGCCGACGTAGTCGTTGGCGGCCCCGGTGAGCCGCATCGTGACGCCGCGGGCGAGGAAGCCGCCGAACGTCTGGCCGGCGATGCCGTCGAACTCACAGCGGATGGTGTCGTCCGGCAGGCCCTCGCCGCCGTGGGCGTTGGAGATGCGGTTCGAGAGCATCGCGCCGACCGCGCGGTCGACGTTCGAGAGGTCGCGGCGAATGACGACCGGTTCGCGGTTCTCGATGGCCTCGGCGGCCTCGTCGATGAGCTTGTGGTCGACGTGGGTCTCGATGTCCGCGTGGACCTGGTCTTCGGTCTTGCGGCGCGCGCCCGTCTCGGGCTCGGCCAGTACCGACGAGAGGTCGAGGTGCTTCGCCTTCTCGTGGTTCGTCTCGACCTGCCGGAGGAGCGACGGACGGCCGATCATCTCGTCGAGCGAGGTGAAGCCGAGGTCGGCCATAATCTCGCGGAGTTCCTGCGCGATGAACGTCATGTAGTTGATGACGTGGTCGGGCTCGCCGGGGAAGCGGCGACGCAGGTTCTCGTCCTGCGTGGCGACGCCGACCGGGCAGGTGTTCTCGTGGCACTGGCGGGCCATGACACAGCCCGAGGTGACGAGCGACGCGGTCCCGAAGACGTACTCCTCGCCGCCGAGGAGGGCGGCGACGGCCACGTCGCGGCCGGTCTTCATGCCGCCGTCGACGGAGACGCGGATGCGGGAGCGAAGCCCCGTCGCGCGGAGCATCTGGTTGGCCTCGGCGAGGCCGAGTTCCCACGGGAGGCCCGCGTTCTTGATGGAAGTCTTCGGCGACGCGCCGGTGCCGCCGTCGTAGCCCGAAATGTGGACCACGTCGGCTTTCGCCTTCGAGACGCCGGCGGCGATGGTGCCGATGCCGGCCTCGGAGACGAGCTTGACGTTGATGTCGGCGTCGGGGTTGGCCGACTTCAGGTCGAAGATGAGCTGTTTGAGGTCCTCGATGGAGTAGATGTCGTGGAGCGGCGGCGGCGAGATGAGGCCGACGCCCGGCGTCGCATAGCGGACGTGGGCGATCATCTCGTTTACCTTCTTGCCGGGGAGGTGGCCGCCCTCGCCGGGCTTCGACCCCTGTGCCATCTTGATCTGAATCTCGTCGGCCGACGAGAGGTACTCCGAGGTGACGCCGAAGCGGCCGGAGGCGACCTGCTTGACGTTACACTCCTTTTCGGTGCCGAAGCGCTCCGGCGGCTCGCCGCCCTCGCCGGAGTTGGACTTGCCGCCGATGCGGTTCATCGCGATGGAGTTGTTCTCGTGGGCCTCCGGCGAGAGACTGCCGAGCGACATCGCGGCCGTCGAAAAGCGCTTGACGATGTCCTCGACGGGTTCGACCTCGTCGATGTCCACGGGCTCGCGGTCGGAGTCGAACTCGAGCAGGCCGCGGAGCGCCTTCAGCTGTTTCGACTGGTCGTTGACCAGTTCGGCGAACTCCTGGTACTTCTCGTAGTCGCCGGTGCGGACGGACTGCTGGAGCGTGCCGACGGTCTGGGGGTTCCAGCCGTGGTGGATGCCGGCCGAGCGGTTCTCGTACTCGCCCTGCCGCTCGAGCTTCGGGTCCGCGCCGAAGGCGGCGGCGTGGCGGGTCAAAAGGTCCTCCTCGATGACGTCGAGGCCGATACCCTCCGTGCGGATTTCGGTGCCCTCGAAGTACTCGGCGACGAAGTCGGAGGCGAGGCCGACCGCCTCGAAAATCTGCGCGCCGCGGTAGCTCTCGACCGTCGAGATGCCCATCTTGGCCATCGTCTTGAGCAGGCCGTCTTCGAGCGCGTGGACGTACGCGTCGATGGCCTCGCCCTCGTCGGCCCCGTCGGGGCCGGCGACGATGTCCTCGATGGTCTGGTAGGCGAGGTAGGGGTTCACCGCGCCCGCGCCGTAGCCGACGAGCGTGGCGAGGTGGTGGACCTCGCGGGGGTCGCCGGACTCGACGACGAGGCCGGCGTGGTTCCGCAGGCCGTTGCGGACGAGGCTGTGGTGGACCGCGCCCGTCGCGAGCAGGCTCGGGATGGCGACGCGGTCGGCCCCGACCGCGCGGTCGGAGAGGACGACGATGTCCGCGCCGTCTTCGATGACCTCCTTGGCCTCCTCGCGGACGGCCTCGATGGCCTCCCGGATGTCGCCGCCCTTCTCGTAGGTGGTGTCGACGACGGCGCTCCGCATGTCGTCGTCGAGGTCCTTGATGGCCGCCGTCTCGGCGTCCGTGAGGACCGGCGAGTCGAGGACGAGCTGGCGCGCGTGGTCGGCCGACTCGTCGAGCAGGTTCCGCTGGAAGCCGAGCCGCGACTCCAGGCTCGTCACGAGCTTCTCGCGGATGTAGTCGATAGGCGGGTTCGACACCTGCGCGAACAGCTGTTTGAAGTAGGTGAAAAGCGGCCGGTTGAGGTCCGACAGCACCGAAAGCGGCGTGTCGTCGCCCATCGAGCCGACGGGGTCCTTGCCGTCGCGGGCCATCGGCTCTATCATGTGGTTGAGCTGGTCGTGCGTGTAGCCGAACGCGGCCTGCGTCGCGCGGAGCGACTCGACCTGTCCGCGCGAGGTGGAGTCCACGTCGCCGGCGATGTCGTCGAGGTGGCGCTGTTGTTCGTCGACCCACTCGCCGTACTTCTCGTCGGTGAGGGAGTCGAACACCTCGGCGTCGGGGATGACGCGACCCTCCTCGGGGTCGGCCATGAAAATCTCGCCGGGCTGGAGCCGACCGCGGGATTCGAGCTCCGCGGGGTCGGTGTCGAGCGCGCCGACCTCGCTGGCGACGATGAGGCGGCCGTCGGTCGTCACCTCGTAGCGACACGGGCGGAGGCCGTTGCGGTCGAGGACGGCGGCGATGCGGTCGCCGTCGGTTGCCGCGACGAGCGCGGGGCCGTCCCACGGCTCGACCAGCGAGGCGTGGAAGTCGTACCAGTCGCGGCGCGCTTTGTCCATCGCGTCGTCGTTGCGGTACGCCTCGGGGATGAGCATCCGCAGGACGTGCGGGAGTTCGCGGTCGCTCTTGAGGAGCAGTTCGACCACGTTGTCCACGCTCGCGGTGTCGGACTGGTCGGCCTTCGTGATGGGCATGAGCGTCTCGATGTCGTCGCCGAAGGCCTCGTGCTGGAGGTCCGTCTCGCGGGCGCGCATCCAGTTGACGTTGCCGCGGATGGTGTTTATCTCGCCGTTGTGGATGACCTGACGGTACGGATGAGCGAGGTGCCACGCGCCGAGCGTGTTCGTGGAGAACCGCGCGTGAACGAGCGCGAGCTCAGTCGTCATCCGCTCGTCGCCGAGGTCGGGGTAGTAGTTCGGGAGCTGTTCGGCCGTGAGCAGTCCCTTGTAGACGATGGTCTTCCGGTCGAGCGAGCAGACGTAGAACCGTCCCGCGCCCTCGATAGCGAGGTCGTCGACCGCCTTCTCGGCGGCTCGACGCCCGAGGTACAGCGCGCGGTCGAAGTCGTCTTCGGTCATCTCGTCGGCCGGCTCGACGAACAGTTGCCAGACGTCGGGCTCCGATTCGAGCGCGGTCGCGCCGAGCTCTGCGTTGTCGGTCGGCACGTCGCGCCAGTCGAACACGGACAGTCCGCGGTCGGCCAGCGACTCCTCGACAACCGCCGAAACGCGCTCGCGGACCTCGTCGTCGGTCGGCATGAACACCGAACCGGCCGCATAGAGGTCCGGAAGCTCGGATTCGAGAACGGAGTCGAAGAACTCGTCGGGTCGTTGGAACAGGATACCCGCCCCGTCCCCGGTGTTTTCCTCAGCGCCCGTGGTGCCGCGGTGCTCGAGGTTCTCCAGGAGTTCGAGGCTGTCTGCGACGACTCGGTGCGAGGCGCCGTTTTCGAGGTCTACGACGGCCCCAACGCCGCAGTTCGACCGCTCGTCGGTCGGGTCGGCTAACCCGCCCTGAGCGAAGGGTGCGTCTATGTGTGGCTTGGTCATACGCCAATGATGCGGCTACCACCATAAGCAACTTTTCCTGAAACCATAAGGGTGTTACAATGTCATATAAGGATGTATGCAGACATAGTATGCCGACTAATGATGATTCGACGGACGACGAAAAATATGAACAACCGTGTAAAACGGCGCGACGGCCGATTCAGTAGGACTTCGCGAAGTACGCCGTCTCCTCGGCGTCGTCGCCGCAGACCGCGCAGTCCTCGTCGTCGTGAATCTCCGCGTCCTCGTCGTTCAGGGGAACCATGACGATTTCGGCGGCGATCTGGTCTTTAATCTCGTCCTCGCAGTCCTCGTCGCCGCACCACGGCGCTTTCACGTAGCCGCCGTGTTGGCCGATGGTGCCGAGAATCTCGTTGCGCGAGGTGGCCTCGCGGACGTTTTCTTCGAGGTTCTCCTCCGCGGCGGCGTAGAGCTTCGCGTACACCTCGTCGAACTGCTCTTGGACGGCCTCGGCGATGTTCTCGCGGTCGAGTTCGACCGACTCGCCGTCGGGGCGGTGGACGGCGGTGACGACGTCGTCGTCGACCTCGTTCGGGCCGATTTCGAAGCGGACGGGGACGCCCTTGAGCTCCCACTCGTTGAACTTGAAGCCGGGGTTGCGCTCGTCGCGGGCGTCGAGTTCGACGCGGACGCCGGCGTCTTCGAGATCTTCGGCGATGTCTTCGGCGTAGTCGAGGACCTTCTCCTGCGTGTCGGCCTGCCAGATGGGGACGATGACGACCTGCTCGGGCGCGATGGTCGGAGGCAGGACGAGTCCCTGGTCGTCCGAGTGCGTCATGATGAGCGCGCCGAGCGAACGCCACGAGAGTCCCCACGAGGTCGTGTGGGCGGGCTCTTCGTCCTCGTCTTCGGTCGTGTAGGTGAGGTCGAACGCCTCGGCGAAGGAGGTGCCGAGGTAGTGGGAGGTGCCGGCCTGCACGGACTTGCCGTCGGGCATGAGCGCCTCGACGGTCGTCGTCGTGTCCGCGCCGGGGAATTTGTCGTGTTCCGGCTTCGCGCCGCGGAGCACGGGGATGGCGAGCACGTCCTCGTAGAGCGACTGGTACTGCGAGAGGCGGGTCATCGTCTCGTCCCACGCGCCGTCGCGGGTCTCGTGGGCCGTGTGACCCTCCTGCCAGAGGAACTCCTTGGTGCGGAAGAACGGCTTCGTCTCGGTGGCCTCCCAGCGCACGACGGAGGCCCACTGGTTCACGCGGAGGGGAAGGTCTCGGTGACTGCGGACCCACCGGGCCATGTAGGGCGCGATGATAGACTCAGAGGTCGGGCGGACGGCGAGGCGCTCTTCGAGTTCCTCGTGGCCGCCGTGGGTGACCCACGCGACCTCGGGGTCGAAGCCTTCGACGATGTCCTTTTCGCGTTCGAGGTAGCTCTCGGGGATAAACAGCGGGAAGTACGCGTTCTGGACGCCCGTCTTCTTGAACTCGCCGTCGAGGTAGTTCTGGATGGACTCCCACAGCGCGTAGCCGCGCGGGCGAGTCACGATGAAGCCGCTCATGCCCTCCGGGCCGTAGTTCGCGAGGCCCGCCTTCTGGACGACCTCGGCGTACCACTCGCCGGTGTTGTACTGCTTCGACTCGGTGATACCGAGTTCCTGCTCGTCGCTCATTGCCCATCGGTAGCCGTAGCGAACCCTTAAACGCCCCGAAGGTGCCGGCGCGTCGCCCCGCCGCGCGGACCGTCTCTCGCCGGCGACGGTCGGCGGTTCCGGCGGACGCATAGATACATATCGCCGGCTGTCCTACCAGAACGTGGTGGTTGGCGTGCTAACAATGGACACAATTGTAAGCGACGAGCGGCCGACTCCCCGTGAGGAGGAGGTCCGAATCGAACTGTGGGTACCGAGCGGGCGGCGCGCGGAGTTCACACCGGTCATCGAGCGACTGGACGACGCCGTCGAGCGCGGCCTCGTCTCGGAGTACACGGTCGAGACGTGGGACCGGTTCGTAGACGTCAGCGGGGAGTTGAGCCCGCGCGAGCGCCGCGCCCGCGACCGGCTCGCGTCGTACGCGCGGTGGGCGGCGACGCGCGGCGAGCGGCTGACGGGGTTAGGCGACCTCGGCGTGCGCGGCGTCGGGCGGATGGGCCCGGAGCGACTGACGCGGCGGGTCCCGCGGGCGGTCATGGCCGAGTACGAAAACGGCGTGCTCGCGCACGTGACCGCGTGCGAGGAGTGTATCGGCGCGTTCCGCGAACGGCTCCGCGACCTCGGTTCGGCGACCGAACGCGAGCGGTCGTCGGAACCCGTTCGAATCGAGTGGTAAACGGCCCGAACCTCGTTTTTTCGTGATACTGTTTCACCGTCAGCGCCGGCTGTCGAACGGTGAGTCTCCCTCGCGCCACGACCAGCCCGGCAGGCGCGTCTGAAAGCCGGCGGCGAGCGCGGCGTCGAGGTCGTCGCGCCCGGCGGGACCGTCGGTGTGGACGGCCACGTCCGCGAAGTGGAACGTCGCCTGCGCGAGGAGTCGGAGCGGCTCGCCGCCGGCGATGGTCGCCGCGAGTTCGCGGCCGAGCACCTCGTCGACGACGAACCCCGGATAGTCGTCCTGTACGTCTAACTGCTTGAGGATGCGGACGTAGGCCGCGACGTTGACGCCGACCTCGCCGTCGGCGAACACCGCGTCGACCGCCTCGCGGTAGGCCGCGTCGTCGACTTCGCCGACGCGGGTGTCGAACTGCTCGCCGAGTCGCCGCCGCGTCTCGTTGATGAGCGGGACGACCACGTCGGCGCGCTCTCGAACCCAGTCGTGTTCCGCCGAGACGGCCGCCGGTGTGAGGTCCATGGTCGTCGAACGACCCCGAGACGCTTCGGCTTTGCGAAGGGTTTTATACTGGCGACATGGTACTGTCGGGTAAGCGGGTTTTCCCTGCCTCTTCCCGCAGTCGAGATACAACCGTATTCAGTTCACTATGCTCTCTCCGCAGTCGGCCGAGACTGGCACTCGTACACGTGGACCGGCTCGCGTCGACGCTCCTGAGGTAGGGGTTCCCGAGACCTGCCGGCGCAGGACCGGACGGGTCGCTCGTAACTATGAGCTCCGTAGATAAACAACTCGAGAATCTGAAGGCAGAGATTACGAACGAACTCCCCCGCGACATCTCGGTTTCCGACGTCAAGTACGAGGGTCCCGAACTCGTCGTCTACACGCGCGACCCGAAGAAGTTCGCTCAGAACGGCGACCTCATCCGAAAACTCGCGAGTAAGCTCCGAAAGCGAATCACGGTTCGGCCGGACCCGGACGTGCTGTCCGACCCCCGAGAGGCCGAGCCAAAGATTCTGAGCGTCATCCCCGAGGACGCCGGCGTCACCGACCTCGACTTCCACATCGACACCGGCGAAGTCGTCATCGAGGCCGAGAAACCGGGCATGGTCATCGGCCGTCACGGCTCGACGCTCCGCGAAATCACGCAGAAAGTCGGCTGGACGCCCGAAGTCGTCCGCACCCCGCCCATCGAGTCTTCGACGGTCTCGAACGTCCGCAACTTCCTCAAGCAGGAACGCGAGGACCGCCGCCGCATCCTCGAACGGACCGGCCGGCAGATTCACCGCGAACAGCTCTCGGACGACGAGTGGGTCCGCATCACGACCCTCGGCTGTTGCCGCGAGGTCGGCCGCGCCTCCTTTATCGTCTCGACGCCCGAGACCCGCATCCTCGTCGACTGCGGCGACAAGCCCGGCTCCGACGACGTGCCGTATCTGCAGGTCCCCGAGGCGCTCGGGTCGGGCGCGAACTCGCTCGACGCGGTCGTCCTCACCCACGCTCACCTCGACCACTCGGCGCTCATCCCGCTTCTGTTCAAGTACGGCTACGACGGCCCCATCTACACGACCGAGCCGACCCGCGACCTCATGGGCCTGCTCACGCTCGACTACCTCGACGTCGCCTCGAAGGAAGGCCGCACCCCGCCGTACGAGTCCGAGATGGTCCGCGAGGCCATCAAGCACACCATCCCGCTGGAGTACGGCGACGTGACCGACATCGCCCCTGACGTGAAGCTGACGTTCCACAACGCGGGCCACATCCTCGGCTCCGCCGTCTCGCACTTCCACATCGGCGACGGCCTCTACAACGTCGCGTTCTCCGGCGACATCCACTACGAGGACACCCGCCTGTTCAACGGCGCGGTCAACGACTTCCCGCGCGTCGAGACGCTCGTCCTCGAATCGACCTACGGCGGCCGCAACGACTACCAGACCGACCAGCAGGACTCCGAAAAGCGGCTCATCGAGGTCATAAACGAGACGTACGACCGCGGCGGCAAGGTCGTCATCCCCGCGTTCGCCGTCGGCCGCTCGCAGGAGATTATGCTCGTCCTCGAAGAGGCGATGCGCTCGGGCAAGATTCCGGAGATGCCCGTCCACCTCGACGGGATGATTTGGGAGGCGACGGCCATCCACACGACCTACCCCGAGTACCTCCGCGACGACCTCCGCGACCGCATCTTCCACGAGGACGAAAACCCGTTCCTCGCCGAGGAGTTCAACCACATCGACGGCGGCGAAGAGGAGCGACAGGACGTCGCCGACGGCGAGCAGGCCATCATCCTCTCGACCTCCGGGATGGTCACCGGCGGCCCCATCATGTCGTGGCTCCGCCACGTCGGCCCCGACCCGAAGTCCCGGCTGGTCTTCGTCGGCTACCAGGCACAGGGGACGCTCGGCCGCCGCATCCAGAACGGCTGGGACGAGATTCCGGTCAACGGCCGCGACGGCATGGGCCGGTCGGACACGCTGAAGCTCAAGATGGACGTCGAGACGGTCGACGGCTTCTCCGGTCACGCCGACCGGCAGGGCCTCGAAAACTTCGTCAAGACGATGAACCCGCGCCCGGAGAAGGTGCTGTGCGTCCACGGTGACGAGCGCTCCGTGCAGGACCTCTCGTCGGCGCTCTACCACGACTACAACATGCGGACGTTCGCGCCGAAGAACCTCGAAACGTTCCGCTTCAAGTAACGGACTGCGGTTCCCGTTCGGCAGTTCTCCTGTCTAGCTAGTATAATTACCATCGAGTAGATAGAACCTCGATGAGTATTCTCAATCGCAAACCCGACGGGAGTCGCGTCCCCGTCGTCATCGCTATCGTCATCGTCGGAGTTGTCTTCGCTATCGTCGGCGCAGTGGTACTCGCGGGGGTGTTGGGAACCTTCGTACTCAGCACGGGCGAACAGGCGGGTCCCACCCCGTCCGTGTCATTTCAGTTCGGCGTCAGCGACGGAACGGCGACGATAGCACACGCCGGCGGCGACTCGTTTTCGGCAGGTGAGATGCTTGTGATCACCGGCGACACCGAACAGTCGTGGGCGTCGCTGTCGGGAGAAGACGGACCCGTCGAACAGGGCGATTCGATTTCGTTCGACGTCGCGAGCGGCGAGCCCGTCGAACTCGTCTACGTGGGTGGCGACGGACGCGAACTCGTCGGTCGGTTTAGCGCGTAGTCAACCCCACGAACGAACTTCGATTGGCGAACATTAATCAGGACTCTCGAACGAGTGGTTGCCATGCGTCTCGCACTTATTGCGCACGACGAGAAGAAGCCGGACCTCATCTCGTTCGCTGAGGAGCGGCAGGCCGACCTCGAACGCTTCGAACTCATGGCGACGGGCACGACCGGCCAGCGCCTCATCGACGCCACGGGGCTCGACATCGAGCGCAAGCAGTCCGGGCCGCTCGGCGGCGACATGCAAATCGGCGCGGAAATCGCCAGCGAGACCTGCGACGGCGTCATCTTCCTCCGCGACCCGCTGACCGCCCAGCCGCACGAGCCGGACATCAGCGCCCTGCTCCGCATCTGCGACGTCCACCAGACGCCGCTGGCGACCAACCTCGCCAGCGCGGACGCCGTCCTCGACGAACTCATCAGACAGCTCGACGGCGAGGAGTAACACCGGGACCGGGCCGCGACGCGCGCGTCCATCGCCTCGCTTCGCTTCGAGATACGGTATCACGCCTGAGAATCGCGGCGTATCCTTAATTATCAGCGCGCCGGAGGCGACGGTATGCACGCCGCGACTCGCGCGTCCCTGACGCTCGCCGTGATTCTCACTGTCGCGACCGCCCCGGTCGCCGCCGCGACCGCCGCGACTTCGCCGTGTTTCCCCGGCGAAGGCCACCAGTTCGACATCGGCGGCGAGGGCGCGGGTATCGACCTCGTGGTCTTCCTCTCCGTGTTCGAGAACCTCGGCGGCGAGGGCGGCTTCGGGATGGAAGCCAGCGGCTCCGTCGGTAACGACTCCATCGTCCAACTCCGGGCGGGCGTCGCGTTCGACGGCGTCGGCCCCGCCGCGGCGTTCCTCTCGAACCCCTTCTCGCGGTTCAGCGTCGTCTACGACTACTCGATGAACCTCCCGATGTTCGCCGACTCGGGCGTCGAATCGAGCTACGAGGACGACGGCTCGCCGGTGAGCGGGCTCGAAACGAAGTCCTGTTAGTCAGTCACCCATCTGCGGTGAGACACGATCGGAAAACGCCTCGAACGGACGACGTGCGGGGGTTTTCAAGGCTTCACGGGTTCTGTGTAAACCGATAAATAATCGGCACGAACACCAGTGCGGTATAGATCGCGAACCAGACGTTCGCACTGATGTTGGAGATCACCGCTAGCTCGCCGACGTTTCCGAGGAGGATGACGATAGCTGTGACACCGATGAAGAGATAGTATATCGGCTCTGAGAGTGGCTCCAGATTCGTATTCAACCATCGTCTCCTCGGCGACCTCCGCCCTGCACTCGCTCTGAGATAGTCTTCAAATCGGTCTCCCCGGCTAACTTTCCCGCGGTGCTTGTCGAAATCGATTACATCCGCGTCGGCTAACTTCGGTAGGTGAGCCTGATACAGTGCCGTGTAGACCCTCTTTCGCTCCGACGAGGTCAACTGTCCAATCGCTTTATTGGTCTCGTTGGATGCGATTCGTTCCGCGAGGTCGCCGATGGAGACCGGAGATTCAACGTCTTCGAGGGTCTCGATGACCATTCTACGCCGTGCGTTCTGTAGGATGTGGAAGCAGTTGTCCAGTTCCCGTTGACCTAAGTCGTTTTCTGGGATATATTCGTGAAGTGAACGAAGATACGGGTCAAACAGTTCCCCGCGACGGACGACTCCGCTCTCTTCGTCAAACTCTATTATCTCCTCTTCGGACAACTTCCTCAGATGCAATTGATAGAGGGTGATGTACACTCTTTGACGCTCATCAGACGTCAGTTGAGACCGCGCTTTATCGTTCTCTTGAGCGGCGATTCGCTCAGCGATCTCTTCGATAGTCAGTGGTGAATCCGACTGGGATACCATCCGGATGGTTGATCGTCGCCTCGAATTTTTCAAAATGTCAAATATCTTATCTTTTGAACCCTCACTGGATGTTCGGTAATCGGTATCCGGTTCCCGCTGGTGTGCCTGCCGTCTAATCGCCTGATATTCGATTTCGTTTCCGAGTAGCGCGCCGAGTAGCCCACCGATTACCGTCGCATCGAGAGAATATAACAATCCAAGCGGGATTCCGACGACGATTCCGACTAACATCCCTCGCCCCGTGGTCGTTAGCCGGCTCAAGGATTCCGTCTCTGACCGGGGTTCCTCTTCGTCATCGGCCGTGTTTTGCTGACTGACTTCCGGGTCGCCGTTCGGCTTTTGGACGTGAGTGTCGAGCGGCTGGGACCCGCCGTCTGTGGCTATCTCTTCGGGTTGCTCTTCCGCGTCGTCGTCGTCTCCGTCTTGGAGCGTCTCTAAGAACTCCTCGTTGATCGAATCCAAATTTGAGATGTAATAATTAACGCTCTGGTCGATGTTGTCCTCGATCTCTTTTTGGACCTCGTTCAGGTGAGAGATAATGTACAAAATCGAGAATACGATGACGACTAAGAGTCCAAACTGGAGTGATATCAGATACCCTATATAGGTCGGAGAGTTCAGAAGTTCCGCAATTCTGCTCGGTGCCCACTGAACATATCCAATTATGAACGCCCCGACTGCAACAGATTTAGTTCCAAGACCGATCAGTCGGTCTGTCGATTCCATGCGGGATGATACTATCCGTTTCACATATTGTTTTCTCTGTAATATCGAACGTCAAGACTGTCCGACTTACGAGGACATTCTTGAGATAGTCCAGACTGTGTCTCTTACTCCGAGTTGTCGGTTACGCCGACCATCTCGCACACGTCGGCCATCGGGCACGCTTCGGGCCCGTCGAGACACGCGGGCTTGCGTGCTTTGCAGAACTCGCGGCCGAACTGAATCATCGCGGTGTGGCCGAAGCCGCACTTCTCGTCGGGAATGTCGCGTTCGAGCGCCGCCCGAACGCCTTCGTGGTCGGCGTCGGCGGGCGCGAGTCCGATGCGTCGAGCGATGCGGTGGACGTGGGTGTCGACGGGGAAGACGCCGCCGCGCCCGCCCGCAAAGAGGAGGACGCAGTCGGCAGTCTTTGGGCCGACGCCCTTCATCTCCAAGAGCCGGTCGCGGACCGTCGCGGGGGCTTCCTCGCGGACGTAGCGGTCGAAGTCGGCCTCGCTTCCGAAGTCGGCCAGCACCTCCTCTGCGACGCCTTGGATGAGCTTCGACTTCTGGTTGTAGAGCCCGCCGGAGCGGATGGCGTCGACGATGCCCTCGCGGTCGGCCGCCGCCAGCGACTCGGCGAGGTCGCCGCCGCCGTACTGCGCCATGAGTTCGTCGTGGGCCGGCTGGCTCGCCTTGTCGCTCGTGTTCTGGCTCAGAATGGTTCGGACGAGACACTCGAAGCCGCCCTGCCCGCCGTAGGCCTTCCGCCAGTAGCGCTCGCCGAGGCGGTCGACGACGACCTCGGCGCGCGTCGCGGTCTCGGGGTCGGCGGGGTCGAACACCGTCTCTCGGCCGCCGCCGCTCGCGCCGCCGCTGATGTTCTCTGCGGGTTCGTCGGGCATGTCCGGTGGTTGCGACCGCGCGGTGAAAAACGCATCTCGTCGCCTCTCCCGGTCGGCCGGCGCGATCGCGCGGGGTTACTCGACTTCGATGGTGACCGTCAGTTCCGCGCCGTCGGCGAGCGCCGAGACGAGGTCGCGGTCGAAGCCGGCCGCGGCGTGGGCCGCGCCGACCGCGCCGGTTCGGTCGTCCACGTAGTCGCTCGTGCGGAAGACGATACTGCGGTCGCCCTCGAACGTGAGGTCGGGATGCCCGCGGGCGCTGACGGTCTGTTCGTGGGCGTCGTCGCCCGCGTCCACGCGGACGTGCACGTCGATAGTCGCGTCGTGGGACTGGCAGGCCTCGACGAACGCCGGGTCGAAGTCGGCGGGCGTGCGGTCGGCCTCGACGCCGATGATGCAGTCGCCGGCGGGGGTGAGCCAGTCGTCTGTCGTCACCTCGAAGGTGCTCGCGTGTTCGGCGCGCACGTGTTCGTGGCCGCGTGCGCGAATGACCTCTCTCATGGCGTGGCATCCGACCCGACTCGGTTTAGCCTCCCCGATTCACATCCCATTTATATACGACTGTGGCAACAACTAACATGGTGAATACGGTCGATACGAGCGGTGTGGTAACTGTTTTCACCCGAATTTCCACCGAAGTATTTATTAACTGGTCGCCTGTATGTGTATGTACCTGAGCGCCTCCGGCGTTCCGGCGGCATCGCACGCAGAATGATCGGGAATTCTTATCCACGGTCGGTCGCACTCCCACGAGCAGCCGCCACGCACGGAGTGGTGATGGTATCGAGGATTGATTACGCATGGTAACGAAGCAGGAAGTACTTAGCGAGTTCGACGTGCAGGAACTCGACGAGGCACGAAACATCGATCTCCCAGACGAAAAGCTCGAGAGCGGCTCGAAAGGCGAACTCATCAAACTCGCCGGTCAACTCCGTGACCGCCGCAATGAACTAAACCAGATGGCTTCTGAGCGCGCGTCCAAGCGCGACGACCTCAACGCGAAGACTCGCGAGAAGGTCGACGAAGCCCAGAAGCACCGCGAGAAGCGCGACGAGATGAACTCGCAGGTGCAGGAACACAAGCAGAGCCGCAACGAGCTCAACGCGAAGGCCAACGAGCTCTTCGACGAGGTCGACGAGATGAAAAGCGACCTCGAGCTCGACGACGGCAAGGACATCGACGAGCTCAAAGAGGAGATCGAGCAACTCGAGTTCCGCCAGCAGACCGAAGTCCTCTCGACCGAAGACGAGCGCGAGCTCATCGAGAAAATCGAGAACAAGCGCGAAGAGCTTCGCCAGAAAAAGGACAAGGTCGAAGAGAGCGGTGACCTCGAAGAGCTCATCGAAGAGGCAGAAGAGGTCCGCTCCGAGGCGTCCCAGCACCACCAGAAGGTGACCGAGCTGGCCGACGACGCCCAGGAGCACCACAACCAGATGATCGAGGCCTACCGCGAGGCCGACGACATCCGCGACAAGGCCGACGAGATGCACGAGCTCTTCGTCGAAGCCCAGGAAGCGGCCGACCGTCACCACGAGGACTTCGTCCGCGTCCAGAAGCGCCTCCGCGAGCTGGACAAGAAGGAAGAGCGCCAGCGCAAGGACTCCCGCGCCGAGGAGCGCGAGGCCGCCAAGGCCGAGGCCGAGGAGATCTACCAGAAGTTCAAGGAAGGCGAGACCCTCGAGACCGAGGACCTGATGAAGCTCCAGAAGTCCGGTCTGCTCTAAACTCCGGTCACTTTCTCTCTCTCCGTCGCGCTTGCGACGTGTCATTTTTATCCCGTTCGAAGCCCGAGCGACAGCCATGAGTGATTCACCGTGACCGACAGCTTCACGCGCGTCTACCGGCTGGCTATCGTGGTCGTCCTCGCCGTCGTCGCGGCGGCGGTCGGCTGGGTCCTGTTCTACAGCGTCCCCGACACGCTCGCCGACCTCGCGGGGCTCCTCTTGGTCATCGGCACCGTCGTCGCCGCGCTCCGCGTCGGCGGCAGACTCGCCGCCTCGGCGTTCCCCGACTACGACGTGGCCGAGGTCGCCGTCGAAGGGCCGATTTCCCGCGACGGCGGGGGCGGTCCGGTTCCGGGCCGCGGCGGCGGCACGCCCGCCGACGACATCGTCGAACAGATCGACGCCGCGGCCGACGACGAGAACGTCGACGCGCTCCTCGTCAAACTGAACACGCCCGGCGGCGAGGTCCTGCCGAGCGACGACATCCGCCGGGCCGCCGCCGACTTCGACGGGCCGACGGTCGCCTACGCCACCGACACCTGCGCCTCGGGCGGCTACTGGATTGCCAGCGGCTGTGACGAGCTGTGGTCCCACGACGTGAGCGTCGTCGGCTCAATCGGCGTCATCGGCTCGTCGGTCAACGCCTCGGAGTTGGCCGACAAACTCGGCCTCTCCTACGAGCGGTTCGCCGCGGGGAAGTACAAGGACGCCGGGATGGCCCTCAAGGAGCCGACCGACGACGAACGCGAGTACCTGCAGGGCCTCATCGACGACTACTACGACGACTTCGTCGAGCGCGTGGCCGAGGGTCGCGACATGGACCCGGAGGTCGTCCGCGACACGGAAGCCCGCGTCTACCTCGGCGAGGAGGCCCGCGAACTCGGGCTGGTCGACTCGCTGGGCACCCGCGACGACGTGGAAGACCGACTCGCCGAACTCCTCGGCCGCGACGACGTCTCGGTCCGGGAGTTCACCCCCGAAGTCGGCCTCACCGACAGGCTCCGCGGCGGCGTCGAGGGGGCGGCGTACGCCTTCGGTGCGGGCCTCGCCTCGTCGGTCGAAGCGGACGACGGCTTCTCGTTTCGGTTCTGACGACTGGGAGGCTTTTTAGCCCGCGCCCGCGTTCGTCTGCCACGTGACAACGCTCGTCCTCTGTGTCGACCGGGCGAACGACATCGGCCGGAAGACCGGGCTCTCGACGCCCGTCGTCGGCTGGGAAGCGGTCAGGTCGCTCGTTACGGACGTGGGGCTCGCTGACCCCGAGGATTCGAGCGTCAACTGCCTTCTCGCGGCGTTGCGGACGACGCGCGAACTCAGAGACGAGCGCGAGGACGCCGAAATCGCGGTCGTCTCGGGGACGAGCGACAGCGCCGTCGGGGCCGACCGCGCCGTCGCGCGACAGCTCGACGACCTCGTCGAGCGGTACGACGTCGAGTCCGCGGTCGTCGTCATCGACAGCGCGGAAGACGAGCGGCTCGTCCCCGTCGTCGAGAGCAGGCTCCGGGTCGACGCGGTCGACCGCGTGGTCGTCCGGCAGGCCCACGACATCGAGTCGACGTACTACCTGCTCAAGCAGTTCCTCGGCGACGAGGAGCTTCGCTCGACGATACTCGTCCCGCTCGGCGTCGGGCTACTGCTCGTCCCGTTGCTTCTCGTCCAGTTCACCCCCGCGGTCGCGCTGGCCGGCCTCGCCGCCCTGATGGGTGCGGTGCTCCTCTACAAGGGGCTGGCCATCGACGAGTTCCTCTCGGACGCCCCGGACCAGGTTCGTGACGCCCTCTACTCGGGGCAGGTGTCGGTCGTCACCTACGCGGTCGCCGCGGGACTGGCTATCGTCGGGCTGTTCCTCGGCGCGCTCGCCATTCGGTCGCCCGGCGTCGGCGGCGGGAGCGAGGAGGTGCTCGTCCCGTCGCTCCTGTTCGTCTACCACAGCGTCCCGTGGCTGGCGCTCGCCGCGTTGACCGCGAGCGCGGGTCGCCTCTTGGACGAACTCATCGGGAGCGAGCGCGTCTCCACGTCGTACATGAACCTCCCGTTCGGCGTCGTCGCCATCGGCCTCGTCGTCCGCGGCTTCGCCGGCTTCCTCCTCGAACGGCAGGGCGAGTTGGCGAACCTCGAACTGCTCGGGCGACTCGCGCTCACGCCGGTCCAGCGGCTGGTGATTTTCATCGTCGCCGGCGTCGTCGTGAGCGTCGTGGGCGTCCGCATCTCGGCGAGCGTCTCCGACGAGACGCTGGACGACGTGGTCGACGCGCCGCGAGAAAACGAGAGCTGAGCGGCTTCGGGTCGCTTTTTTGATTCGTCCGCGCCGTTAGTTCGACGCGCGGTACTCGCCGTGTTTGACGCCGATGGCGAGACAGACGGCCCCGAAGACGAGCATCGCGGGGGTCACCATCATCAGGACCGTACTCGTGGCCATCACACCCATCCCGACGAGGGCCGCGGTTCCGACGACGACGAGCGCGACGAGCAACGCGACTGTCTTGGGGAGGTCGAACTCCATGGAATTCTGTCGGGACTCGTTCGACAAATCGGTTGCGGCTCCGACCCGCGAATCGAGCGTCGAACCGGAAAAACGCGGGTTCGGTCGCTTACCAGGGCGCGAAACCGGGGTCGACGCGGCGGTCTTCGACGTCGATGGCGTCGATGGCGGCCACGTCCTCGTCGTCGAGTTCGAGCGCGAGCGACTCCCAGTTGTCGCGGATGTGGGCCTCGCTCGTCGCCTTCGGAATCGCGGTGACGCCCTTCTCGCGGAGCCACGCCAAGGACACCTGCGCCTCGCTCGCGTCGTGCTTCTCGGCGATATCGGATAGCACGTCCACGTCGAACACCGCTCCGCGGGCGAGCGGGGAGTACGCGACGATTTCGATGTCCTCCTCGGCGCAGACCTCGCGGAGTTCCTCCTGTTGGAGAAGCGGGTGCATCTCGATTTGGTTGGCGAAGACTCCCGACTCGGACAGTTCGACGGCCTCGCGGACCTGTTCGGGTTCGAAGTTGGAGATGCCGACGCGCTCGGTCAACCCCCGGTCGACGAGTTCGTCGAAGGCCGCGAGCGTCTCTTCGGCGTCGTACTCGCGGGACGGCCAGTGGACGTACAGGAGGTCGACGTAGTCGACGCCGAGTTTTTCGAGACTCGCTTCGGTGCTCTCGATGACGTCGTCGTAAGCGAGCTCGTCAATCCACACCTTCGTCGCGAGGAACACGTCGTCGCGGTCGACGTCGGCGGCGGCGATACCCTCGCCGACCTCCGCCTCGTTTCCGTACGCTTGGGCGGTGTCGATGTGGCGGTAGCCCATCTCCAGCGCCGTCTGCACCGCGTTGCGACACTCGTCGGCGTCCGTGTTCTGCCACGTTCCGAGGCCGAGCATCGGCATCCCGTTCGCTCGCGGTGCGTCGTCTACTGAGGTGGGGTTCTCCGTCATGGGTGAGCAGTGGGCCGCGAGTTGAAAAGGCGTTCCGAAAGGGCGGACGAATTTCCGGCTTTCACGGCCTGAGAGTATGTCACACGGAGGCTCGGACGTTCGTCATTCGACGCCAACTGACGCTCGGCGGCGGATAGTTTATGTGTCACGTGGTAGCATATCTGTACGGTGGTCAGGAATGTCGTCCGCATCAGAGCCGCTGACAGAAGAGAACACGAACGCGTTCGCACACCGCATCGCGGGTGACTCGCTCGTCTACGAGTGTCCGAACTGCGAGTTCGGCGAGGTGTTGGTGACGGAGCTCATCGAGTCCGCCGACGCGCGGTGTCTCGACTGCGGGACGCGCTACCAGCTCCGCATCGAGACGGTGGAGTAACGAGCGAGTCGCCGGGAGACCCGCCGGGAGACTCGACGGCGGTTCGGTCACCTCGGTCGCCCGGGCCCGCTTGGTCCCGCTCGGACCGACTCGGCCGGTCGCTCGGCTCTTTTTCGCGGCGGCGAGACTGTCATGCTCTCTGCGCGCCTCTAGGTCGCATGCCTCAACTACGCACAGCCCTCGCGCTCGCGCTCGTCGTCGCCCTCGCCGGTTGCCTCGGTGGGCTCGGCGATTCGACCACGTTCGCGGCCCAGCCGGCGACGATTCCCGCGTCGGCCTACGAGGCACACGGCTACGTCCACGGCAACAGCACGGTCGTCCCGCTTTCGTACGACGTGGGCGTCGGCCCCGCCGCTCGGTCCGTCGGCGCGGAGGTCTGGGTGTCCGGCTACTCGAAGACGACCGACGACGACGATATCACGGCCCTCGCGGTCGTCTCGTCGCCGAACGCCGAGGTCGCCGGGCAGTCGGTCAACCCGCTTTCGAACCTCGGCAACCGCGAACTCGTCGCGGCCGGTCTCGACCTCCTCGCCGACGCGCAGGCGCTCGGAAACGTCCCCGAGGTCAACGGCGTCCGCGAGGTCGGCGCGCGGAACGTCACGATGCTCGGGTCGGAGACGGAACTCGTCACCTACGCGGGGACGGTCGAGGTCGAAGCCGGCGAGACCGCCGTCGACGGCGAGACGGTCGCCTACGAGGGCGGGTCGGCCGAAGTGCGACTCCACCTGGCGACGGTCGAACACGACGGGGACGTGGTGGTCCTCCTCGCGGTCCACGGGGCCGACGTGGACGAGACCGACGCGGTCGCGGCGCTCGCGGGCGCTGTCGAGCATCCGGGAACGGTCGAAAGAACGGTCGAAGTTCGGTGAGCGGTCGGCGCGGCGTCGTCGGCGAGTTCGGCGTTAGTAGAACTCGCGGACGAGGTCCATCGCGTCGTCGGGCGCGCCCGACGGGATGTCCGACATGTCCTCGTCGACGCCGAACTTCTCCTCGTAGGAGACGGAGCTTTCGTCCTTGTAGATGATACCCTCGTACTCCTTCGACGAGTCGAGAATCTTCTCTTTGGCCGCGTCGTAGTCGGTCGGGTCGTGGTCGGTGTCCGCGAGGTCCACGAGGTTGTCGCGGAAGTAGTCGTAGGTGTCCACGTCGTTGAACGTGACGCACGGACTGAACACGTTCACGAAGCCGAAGCCGTCGTGTTCGATGGCCTCCTGGACGATTTCCGCGTGGCGCTTGTGGTCCGTGGCGAACGACTGCGCGATGAACGTGCCGCCGGCGGCCAGCGACAGCGCGAGCGGGTTGACCGGGGGCTGTTGCGGGCCATCGGGGGTCGTCGAGGTCTCGAAGTCCTCTCGCGAGGTCGGCGAGGCCTGTCCCTTGGTGAGACCGTAGATGCGGTTGTCCATGACGGTGTAGGCCATGTCCACGTTGCGGCGGACGGCGTGGATGAAGTGGCCCGCGCCGATGGAGTAGCCGTCACCGTCGCCGCCGGCGGCGACGACGGTCAGGTCGGGGTTCGCCAGCTTGACGCCGGCGGCGACCGGGAGCGAGCGCCCGTGGACGCCGTGGATGGCGTACGAGTGCATGTACGTCCCGATTTTCCCGGAACAGCCGATACCGGCGACCATGAACGTGTTGTCGGGGTCGGTGCCGGAGTTGGCGAGGGCTTTCATGATGCCGTTCATCGTCCCGAAGTCCCCACAGCCGGGACACCAGGTCGGTTGTTTGTCTGACTTGAAGTCGGTGAAGCGGACGTTTGAGCTCATGCTGAGACCTCCTCTGCGTCGAGGGTGGCTTTGATTTCGTCTGCGAGTTCGTCCGCCTTGAAGCGGACGCCGTCGTATTTGTTAATGCGCTTGACACGGGTCAATGTGTCGTGCTCGACGACGTTGGCGAACTGCCCCGTCGCGTTACACTCGACGACGATGACCTCGTCCGCCGCCTCGATTTCCTCGGTGAGGTCCGGCCGCGGGAACATGTACGGGACCGACAGGAAGCGCACGTCGATGCCGTCCTCTTCGAGGAAGTCGAGCGCCTCGACGAGCGCGCCCTCGTTGGAGCCCCACGAGAGGATGAGCGTGTCCGAGTCGGCGTCGCCGAACTCGCGCGGCGAGAAGTCCTCGGTCTGCTTTGCGGTCTCGACCTTCCGGTCGCGCTTGTCGACCTGCTCGACGCGCATCGACCGGTCTTCGGTCCGGCGACCGAGCTCGTCGTGTTCGAGGCCCGTCGACATGTGCGCGCCCTGTTCCGTACCGGGGAACGCGCGCGGGCTGACGCCGTCGTCGGTGAGCGCGTGCGGCTGGAAGCGACCTTCCTCGTCGAGCCACTCGTCGATGGAGTCGTCGTCGACGACCTTGCCGCGGTCGATTTCGACTTCGTCCATGTCGAACGTCTCGGGGGAGAACGTCTGTTCCGTGACCGCCATCGCGAGGTCGGCGGCGACGTACACCGGAACCTGGTACTTCTCGGCGAAGTTGAACGCCTCGACGGTCTTCCAGAAGCACTCGTCGATGCTCGTCGGCGCGACGACGAAGCGCGGAATCTCGCCGTGGCCGCCGTACAGCATCATGTTGAGGTCGCCCTGTTCCTGCTTCGTCGGCATCCCCGTCGAGGGACCCGAGCGCATCACGTCGACGATGACGAGCGGCGTCTCGGAGGTGGCGACGAGACCGAACGTCTCGGTCATCAGGTCGATACCCGGCCCGGACGTGGCGGTCATCGACCGCGCGCCGGCGCGCGCCGCACCGAGCGCGAGGTTGATGGCCGCGAGCTCGTCTTCCGCCTGCACGACGTGGCCGCCGTAGCGTTCGATGCGGCCGGTGAGGTACTCCATCACGTCGGTCGCGGGCGTGATGGGGTAGCCGGCGTAGAAGCGACAGCCGGCGGCGATGGCGCCCATGCCGATGGCCTGGTCGCCGTTGATGAGCACGTAGTCCTCGTCGGTCGTCTCGAGGTCGTAGTCGAACTCGTGGTCGTACTCGTCGTGGACGTATTCGAGGCCCGCGCGAGCCGCCTTCTTGTTGTTCTCGACGATGGCCTCGCCCTTCCCGCCGAAGCGCTTCTGGAGCGCGCTGTCGAGGTTCTCGATGGGGAAGTCCGCGACGGCGCACGCCGCGCCGAGCGCGACGACGTTGCGCATGATTGCGCCGCCCGCCTCCTCGGCGAGCGCCTTGAGGGGGATGTCCAGCCCGACCATTCCCTCGGGGATTTCGACGTCCGCCATGGTGGAGCGGTCGCCGTCGTAGATGATGACGGAGCCCTCGTGTAGTTCGTCGAGGTTCTCGTCGATTGTTCGTTGTGTGAGCGCGATGAGCACGTCGAGTCTGTCGACGACGCTCTGCACGGGGTCGATGGCAGTCCGAACCTTGTACGCGGTGTATCCGCCCCGGATTCGCGAAGCGAAGTCCTTAGAGGTGAACACGTGGCGTCCAGCCCGGGAGAGTGCCTGAGCGAAAATCTTCCCCGTGGAGTCGATGCCATCGCCAGCCTCGCCGCCGATGGCCCAGTTGAAGTCCGCAGGCATGCTGGGTGAAATCTACCCATAGCCGGGTCAAAAGCCTTCTGAAAATTGGTGTTAAACGTCGGTACTGATAATCGATGGAAATCGCACGAACAAATTTATATATCGCTATTGAATTGAATTTGTCTATCCAAACGGTGCGTAGATGGCGTTTTACTGAACGAACGTCCAATCATGGTGTGTTTCGACCTCTCGTGACAATTATTTCCGGTTTACACCGTGCGGGCGATTGGCACGACTCGCGTCCGGTCTCCGGCGCGCGTCCGGGAAGGCAAGGCCCTTGTGAGCCTGCGACCAACCCGGTCGCATGGACGCAATCGTCACCGTCGCCGCGGCCCGCGACGTCGGCCCCGGCACGGTCGCCATCGAGTTCGAGACGCCCGACGGCTTCGAGGCCGAGCCGGGCCAGTTCGTCAAGCTCTCCGCCGAGGTCGACGGCGAGTCGTACGCGCGGTTCTACACGCTGTCGTCCCCCGGCGTCGGCGACACCTTCGAAGTGACCGTCGGCATCGACCCCGAGGAGGCCGGGCCGTTCAGCCAGCACCTCGACTCGCTCGCGGCCGGCGACGACGTCGAGATTTCCGGGCCGTTCGGTCGGAGCTACTACGACGGCGAGTCGCGCGTGGTCGTCCTCGCGGGCGGTCCCGGCGTCGGCCCCGCGGTCGGCATCGCCGAGGCCGCGGTCGCCGACGGCAACGAGGCCGCCGTGGTCTACCTCGACGACTCGCCCGCACACGAAGACCGGCTCTCCGCGCTCCGCGACGACGGCGCGAGCGTCGTCGTCACCGGTGACGACGCCGACCTCGCAGACGCCGTTTCCGACGCGCTCACCGGCGACGACGGCGAACAGGTGTTCGTCTACGGCTTCGCCGACTTCGTCTCGCGCGCGACCGATGCCGTCGAGGCCGCCGGCGGCGACGCCGACGCGGCGAAAGTCGAGAACTTCGGGTAACCGCTTCGCGCGCGCCGCCCGGCCCGCCCGCGTCGCCCGCGTCGCCCGGAACACTATTCTACCGGTCGCCACGCCGTCAGCACCGCGACCGCGAGCGCGGCGACGACCCAGCCGACGAGCCCCGCGAGCGCCGCGGTCGGCGACCCCGCCCCGCCGGTCTCGACGGCGACGCCGAGGACGAGCGATCGGAACGCCCCGTTCGGACTCACCGCGAGCGCGAGCGGGACCGCGTCGATACCGAGGTTCCCCGAGGCCAGTCCGGCGATGGCGGCGGCGTCGACGCCGACGACGATGGCGACGAGCAGGCCGACGGCGAGCGCGAGCGCCTGCCGGGCGGTCCGCGCGGCGGCCGAGACGGCGAGCGCGACGGCCGCGACCGCGAGGGCGAAAAGCACCGCGAGGACGGCAAAGCGGAGGAACGCGACCGGCGAGTCGGCGGCCTCGTTCAGCGCGAGGAACGTCGGGTCCGGCGGCGAGAGCACCGGAACGGTCGCCCCCGCGGCGAGGAGCGACCCGAAGACGACGAACACGACCGCGAGTCCGCGGCCGAGGTAGACGCCGCCGACGTAGGCCGGCCGGGACACGTCGAAGGTGCGGAGCACGTCGAGTTCGCCCGACTCGCGGTCCGAGAGCACCGCGCGGTAACAGAGCGCGACGGCGAGAAGCGGGACGAGCGCCTCCACGAACGGGAGCAAGTCGAGCACCAGCGGGACGTAGCCGCCGCGCGCGCCGGACCCCGCGGCCGCGACCGCGACGACGGTCAGCCCGAAGACGACCGAGAGCGCGACGACCGCCGGGGTTCTGACGACCGTCCGAAGCTCGCGCGCCGCGATGGCGAACAGGTCGCCGATGTCGTCGAGGCCACCACCGCTCATCTGCCCGTCACCTCCTCGGTCGCCACGAGGTCGCCGAAGGCGGTCTGGAGGTCCGCCGCGCCGACCGATTCGACCACCGCCCGCGGGTCGCCGTCGGCGACGAACCGCCCGCCGTCGAGGACGACCACGCGGTCGGCGGTCCGCTCGACGGGGCCGAGGTTGTGCGACGAGAGGACGACCGCGACGCCCGCGTCGGCGAGGGCGGAGACGATGTCGAACAGCCGCTCGACCATGCCGGGGTCGAGGCCGCTTGCCGGCTCGTCGAGGACGACCACGGCCGGGTCGCCGACGAGCGCCCGCCCGAGACCGAGCAGGCGCGTCATCCCGCCGGAGAGCGCGCCCACCCGGCGGTCCGCGGCGTCCGCGAGGCCGACGCGCTCCAGCACCTCGGCCACGTCCACGTCTTCGTCGACGAACTGCGCGTAGAATTCGAGCGTGTCGGCCGCGGAGAAGCCGGCGCGGAAGCCGGGCTGTTGCGGGAGGTAGCCCACGCGGGCGCGTCCGCCGCCGGCATCTGTCGAGGCCACCGTGACGGTTCCCTCGTCTGGCGCGCGAACGCGAGCGAGAAACCGCAGAAGGGTGGACTTCCCCGACCCGTTGGGGCCGACGAGCGCGACGATTTCGCCGGGCGCGACCGACAGCGAGACGCCGTCGAGGACGCGTACGTCGCCGAAGGCGTGGCTGAGGTCGGTCGCGGCGATGGCCGGCCGGCCGCCCTCGACGTTCGGGTCAGGTTCAGGCCCAAGGTCCGGGTCAGGGTCAGCGTCGGCATCGGCATCGGCATCGGCGTTCTCGCCCGTCGGTTCGTCGGAAGCCGTCTCGGCGGTCGTCGCGGGTTCGCGGTTCGACATCGTGATGGATTCGTCAGTCGCTGGCTCCGTCGGTTCGTGGTCAGTCATCGGTCTCCTCCGTCGCGTTCAGGCTGGCGAGCGTCTCCGGTCGGACCGGCTCGGTCCGGGGCGCGGCGTCGACCACGCCGGACCCGCGGAGGCCGGACACCGCGTCGCGGGCGCGGCGGAGCGCGCGCATCGCGGGCGACTCCGAGAGCGCGAGCGCGCCGGGTTCGCGGCCGAGTTCGGCGTCGACCGGCCCGGAGGGCTGGTACGCCCGGTCGTAGACCCCGTCGGCGTCGGCGTCTTCGAGCGGGAGGTCGCCCCAGTAGTTGCCCTCGCCGCCGGCGGTCCACGTCCGCATCGGGCCGAGCGACGACTCGACGCGCACGTCGTTGTCGACGATGTCGTTCCGGACGACGACGTTCGTCGGGAACGTCGAACTCCCGCGGACGCCGACCCCGTTTCCGGCGACGACGTTTCCGACGTACACCTGTCGGTCGCCGCTCACGTCCATGCCGTAGTCGTTGCCGGCGAAGACGTTGTCCGCGACGTAGGTGTCGCTTCCGGCGGGCATGAAGCCGAAGTCCGACTCGCGCACGTCGTTTCCGACCACGAGGTTGCCGACGGGCCGGGTCATGAGGACGACGCCGATGCGGTCCCCGCGGACGACGTTGTCGGCGACGAGCGCGTCCGAGGTGTACATCTGGTGGACGCCGTAGCGGCCGTCTTCCATGCGGTTGTCGCGGACGACGCTCCCGTCGGCGCGGTGGGCGTAGACGCCGTCGCGGCCGTCGATGAACGTCGAGTCCTGTACGACCGACCGCGAGCCGATGAGGACGACGCCCATGAAGCCGTCGGAGGGCTCGTCGGCCCCGCGGACGGTCACGCCGTCGACGACGCTGTCGGCGCTCTCGCGGGCGATGATGCCGCTCGCGGGCGTGTCGATTTCCACGCCGCGGACCGCCGACCCGTTCGCGCCGTCGAGGACGACGCCGGCGTCGCCGCGGCCGTAGGCGAGTTCGACGCGGGTGTCCCAGTCGACGGACTCGTTTTGGGCGCTGACCCGTCGCGTCCCCACCTCGCCGACGCCGGAGATAGAGAGGTCACCGACCGCGCTCCGGTCGGCGCGGAGGTGGACGACGCTCCCGTTTCCGTCACCGACGAGTCGCGTGTCGCTTCCGGCACCGCGGAGCGTCACCGAGCGGTTCAGTTCGACCGCGTCCACCGAGTAGGTGCCCGCGGGGACGTAGACGGTCGTGTTCGCGGGGGCCGACTCGACGGCGGCTTCGACGGTCGGCGCGTCCTCGCCGACGACGGTCGAGACGGGTCTGTCGAACAGCGCGTCGCTCGCGGCGGCGGTCCGGTTCGCCCACTCGTGGTGGGCCGCGACCGACGACTCGAAGGCGGCGAGTCGGGACGAAAGCGGGTCGACGGCGCGGTCGCGGAGCGTCGCCCAGTCGACGACGTCGCCGCCGTGGGCGTCCGCGAACGAGCGCGCCGCGCCGGCGTCGGAAAACGGGACGGCAATCGGTCCGGACGGGACTCGCGCGCCGGAGTCGACGACGAACGACGCCTCGGACGCCCTCGCCCAGCCGGGGGTGCGGTTGTGTTCGGTCCGGAGGTAGCCGTCGCCGTCGAGGTCGGGCGAGACGGTCGCGTAGTCGGTGACGAAGACCGCGAGCGGGTCGCCGAACTGGCGGGCGCTCTCGGGCGTGGACACGTCGGCGGCGGCCGTGCGAACGTCGTAGTAGCCGATGATGTAGCGGTACCGCGAGAAGTGGACCTGTGCGAGCGGCACCTCGAACCCCTCGACTTCGGCCGTGCGAACGTCGACCGACGTGCCGCCGGTCTTGACCGTGTCGTCGAAGGGGACCGGCGAGACGGACCCGGACGCGGGGACGACGAAGGAGACGCTGGCGAGGACGAACACGAGCGCCGTCGCGGCGGCGACCCAGCGGGTCGTCTCGGGCGTGAGAAGCGCCATCGGTCAGCGCTCGACTCCGACGGGTTCGGGGCCTGCGGCGGGCTGAGCCGCCGCGTCGAGGCGCGCCGTGGCTGTCGCGCGGTCGTACATAGCGAGGGCTAGGTGAGCCGGGGATGATATGCGCGATGGTCCGCCCGTCGAAGTCTCGTGGCCGGTGGCGAACCGACCGCGGGCCCATCGTCCTCGTCGACCCGAATCCTTAATCATCGTCCATACGGATTGGTGGATATGTACGACGAGGACGATTTGGCGTCTATCCGCGAGGCGCGCGACGAGTGGGAATCGGAGACCCGCGACCCGTTCGTGGAGAAGGGCGGCGAGCGCAAAGACCGGTTCGCCACCGTCTCCAACCACGAGGTAGACGACCTCTACACCCCCGCCGACGTGGCCGACCTCGACTACGAGTCGGACCTCGGCTTCCCCGGCGAGTCCCCGTACACGCGCGGGGTGTATCCCACGATGTTCCGCGGGCGGACGTGGACCATGCGGCAGTTCGCCGGCTTCGGCACGGCCACGGAGACCAACGAGCGCTTCCACTACCTCATCGAGAACGGCCAGACTGGTCTCTCGACGGCGTTCGACATGCCCTCGCTCATGGGTAAGGACTCCGACGACCCGCTTTCGGACGGCGAGGTCGGAAAGGAGGGCGTCGCGGTCGACACCCTCCGCGACATGGAGGTGCTGTTCGACGGCATCGACATCGGCGAGGTGACGACCTCCTTCACCATCAACCCCTCCGCGCCGGTCGTCTTCGCCATGTACGTCGCGCTCGCGGACAACCGCGGCGTCCCCCGCGACCGAATCGGCGGCACCTTCCAGAACGACATGCTCAAGGAGTTCATCGCGCAGAAGGAGTGGGTCATCCCGCCGGAGCCGTCGCTCAAACTCGTCACCGACACCGTCGAGTTCGCCGCCGAGGAGACCCCGCGCATCCGGCCCATCTCGGTGTCGGGCTACCACATCCGCGAGGCCGGGTCGACGGCGGTACAGGAGCTCGCCTTCACCCTCGCCGACGGCTTCGCCTACGTCGAAGACGCGGTGGACCGCGGCCTCGACGTGGACGAGTTCGCCCCCCAGCTGTCGTTTTTCTTCAACTCCCACAACTCAATCTTCGAGGAGGTGGCGAAGTTCCGCGCCGCCCGCCGCATCTACCACGACGTGATGTCGGAGTGGTACGACGCCGAGGACGAGCGCTCGACGCAGTTGAAGTTCCACACCCAGACCGCGGGGCAGTCGCTGACGGCCCAACAGCCGCTCAACAACGTCGTCCGCGTGACGATTCAGGCGCTCGCGGGCGTCCTCGGCGGCACGCAGTCGCTCCACACCAACAGCTTCGACGAGGCGCTGGCGCTCCCCTCGGAGGAGGCCGTCACCGTCGCGCTCCGCACTCAGCAGATAATCGCCGAGGAGTCGGGCGCGGCCGACGTCATCGACCCCCTCGGCGGGAGCTTCTTCGTGGAGACGCTGACCGACGAAATCGAGGCCGAGGCGATGGCCTACATCGAGGAGATTCGAGAGATGGGCGACGGCTCGGTCCGCGACGGCGTCCTCGCCGGCATCGACGAGGGCTACTACCACCGCGAGATTGGCGAGGCGTCCTACGAGTACCAGTCGCGGGTCGAAGACGGCGAGGAGGTCGTCGTCGGCGTCAACAAGTACGACACCGAGGGGGACACCCGCCCCGACCTGCTCCACGTCGAAGACGAGGTGCAGGACCGACAGCTCGCGCGGCTCGAATCGGTCAAGGACGACCGCGACGACGCGGCGGTCGAAGCGGCGCTCTCCGACCTCCGCGAGACGGTCCGCGACGGCGACAACGTCATGCCGGTGCTCGTCGACGCCGTCAAGGAGTACGTCACGATGGGCGAAATCATGGACGTGTTCGCCGAGGAGTACGGCACCTACCGCGAGAGCATCGGCGTGATGTGAGGGGTCGTCGCCGCGACGAGCCGCCCCGAAGCGCTGGGGATGACATGACTTTTCGCTGATGAATACGCGCGTCGGTGGGGGTTCGTAACCGACCGACAGCCCGGCGACCGCCCGGGGCGGGCTCGTCCGTCCGGACTGTGTGACTACATAGATTTATCATGGAGGATTGGTGTAGGTAACACGTACTATGGCAGACGGAGACACCGAACTGGAGGCACGGCTGGTCGAGCAAGAGGAGTTCGAACCCTCCGAGGAGTTCGTCGCGCAAGCGAACGTCTCCGACCCGGCCGTTTACGACGAGTTCGAGGAGAACTGGCCCGACTGTTGGGAGCGGGCCGCCGAGATGCTCGACTGGGACGAAGCGTACGACGAGGTGCTGGACGACTCGAACCCGCCGTTCTACAAGTGGTTCACGGGCGGCAAGCTCAACGTCTCGTACAACTGCGTGGACCGCCACGTCGAAAACGGCGACAAGAACCGCGTCGCCATCAAGTGGGAGGGTGAACACGGCGAGACGCGGACCTACACGTATCAGGACCTGTATCGCGAAGTGAACGAGTTCGCGGCGGCCCTGCGCGACCTCGGCGTCGAGGAAGACGACGTGGTGACGCTCTACATGCCGATGATTCCGGAACTGCCAATCGCCATGCTGGCCTGCGCCCGCATCGGCGCGCCGCACTCGGTCGTCTTCGGCGGCTTCTCGGCCGACGCGCTGGCGACGCGGATGAACTCCGCGGACTCGCGGTTCCTCGTCACCTGCGACGGCTACTACCGCCGCGGCGACCCGCTCGACCACCTCGACAAGGCCAATGAGGGCCTCGACGGCGTCGACCACGGCGTCGATGCCACGGTCGTCGTCGACCGCCTCGGCGACGACGGCTTCGGCCACGACCTGAAGGGCAACCAGCACGATTGGGACGACCTCCTCGACGAGCACGCGGGCGAGCGCATCGACCCCGTCGAGCGCGACGCCGAGGACATGCTGTTCCTCATGTACACGTCGGGCACGACGGGACAGCCGAAGGGTGTCAAACACACCACCGGCGGCTACCTCGCGTACGCCGCGTGGACCTCGCACGCGGTCCTCGACATCGAGAAGGAAGACACCTACTGGTGTTCGGCCGACATCGGCTGGATTACGGGTCACTCGTACATCGTCTACGGCCCGATGGCGCTCGGCACGACGACGGTGATGTACGAGGGGACGCCCGACTTCCCCAACCGCGACCGCCTGTGGGACATCATCGAGAAGTACGCGGTCGACATCTTCTACACCGCGCCGACGGCGATTCGCGCGTTCATGAAGTGGGGAAGCCGGTTCCCCGAACAGCACGACCTGTCGAGCCTCCGCCTGCTCGGGACGGTCGGCGAGCCTATCAACCCCCGCGCGTGGAAGTGGTACTACAAGCACATCGGTAACGAGGACTGTCCGGTCGTGGACACGTGGTGGCAGACCGAGACCGGCGGGATGATGATAACGACCCTGCCGGGCGTCAAGAAGATGAAACCCGGCTCCGCCGGGCCGCCACTGCCGGGCATCGACGCCCAAATCGTCGACACGAGCGGGAAACGGGTCGACGCCGGTCGGGCGGGCTACCTCACGGTGAACAAGCCGTGGCCGGGGATGCTCCGGACGCTCTACAACAACGACGAGCGCTTCATCCAGGAGTACTGGCAGGAGTACTCCGACGTGGACAGCAACGACCCCGACGACTGGGTCTACTTCCCCGAGGACGGCGCGAAAATCGATGCCGACGACTACATCACCATCCTCGGGCGCGTGGACGACGTCATCAACGTCTCGGGCCACCGCCTCGGGACGATGGAAATCGAGTCGGCCATCGTCGGCGTCGAGGGCGTCGCCGAGGCCGCCGTCGTCGGCGGGAACCACGAGGTGAAAGGCGAGGCCGTCTACGCCTACGTCATCACCGAGGAGGGACAGGACGAAGACGACGAGATGCGACAGCGCATCATCGAGGGCGTCGAGGACGCCATCGGCCCGATCGCTCGCCCCGAGATGGTCGTGTTCACGCCCGAACTGCCGAAGACGCGGTCTGGCAAGATTATGCGTCGGCTCCTCGAAGAAATCGCGAACGGCGAGGAGCTCGGCGACACGACGACGCTTCGGAACCCCGAGGTCGTCGAGTCGATTCAGCGGCAGGTCGAAGGCGAGTAACCACCGTTTCCGCCGCCGTCGGCCCGCTCCTATCGCGGATTCTCTTTCATCCACGCCGACAGCGACTGCTCGTCGCGGAAGTAGCGCCGCTCGCGGACGCCGTCGCGTTCGACCACGGCGAGGAGATGCTTCTCGGAGAGCCGAATCTGCTCGCCGCTGTAGGTACACGGTTCGATTCGCTCGTCGCCCGGCCGCCACAGCCGATGGGGAACGACGCGGACGATGGTCTCGTCCCGGCCCGTCGGCGAGCGTCCGGTGTAGTCTGAAAGCGCCATACGCGCGCTACGAACCCCACGACCAAGGTATTTTCCTGCATAGTTTGTGTAGTAATATAGTCTCTCGCGGCGCGAGTCGTGGACTATTGTGCCCACGTGTGGCAATTATTCTCAATCACGGCTCGACCGAGACCAGCCCGCACATTTATTTTGAACGTTAGTGAAGGATACCGCGTATGAAGAAACCACTCCTGGTGACGGAGTTCCTCGACCGCGCGCGGCGGTACTACGGGGACGAGGAGGCGGTCGTGGCCACGACGGGCGAGCGCTTCACGTACGACGAACTCGGGGAGCGCGCCGACGGCTTCTCGGCGGCGCTCCAGTCCCGCGGCGTCGAGAAGGGCGACCGGGTCGCGGTACTCGACCCCAACACGCACTACCACCTCGAAGCCGCTTACGGGTCGATGCAGTTGGGGGCCGTCCACATGCCGCTGAACTACCGACTCGTCCCGGCCGACTTCGAGTACATGCTGAACGACGCGGACGTGACGGCCGTCTATGCCGACTACGCCTTCGCCGAGAAGATAGACGAGGTCCGCGACGAGATTCCGACCGAGATTTTCGTCACGAACGACCCGGAGAAGGCCGCCGAATCGACCGACGGCGAGTGGCTCGACTTCGACGAGTTGGTCGCGGAGTCGACCGACTACGAGCGCCCCGAGATGGACGAAGACGACATCATCACCATCAACTACACGTCTGGGACGACCGGCGACCCGAAGGGCGTCTGCCGCACTCACCGCGCCGAGACGATTCACGCTTATCTCATCTCGATGCACCAGGACATCGCCGACGACGACGTGTATCTCTGGACGCTCCCGATGTTCCACGTCAACGGCTGGGGCCACATCTACGCGATTACCGGCCACGGCGCGAAGCACGTCTGCACCCGCGGAGTGGAGGCGGAGGCCGTGTTGGACGCCATCCGCGACGAGGACGTGTCGTATCTCTGCGCCGCGCCGACGGTGCTGAACATCCTGATGAAACACTACCGCGAGGAGGGCGGCGTCGAGACGACCGGCGCGAGTCCCGTCCGGGCGGCGACCGCGGGCGCGGCCCCGCCGGAGGCGACGATTCGAACCGTCGAAGACGAGTTCGGCTGGCGGCTCATGCACGTCTACGGGGCCACCGAGACCGGCCCGCTCATCACGACCTCGGAGGCCGGGCGCTACCTGACGGACGGCGACGACCGCTTCGGCGTGAAGAAGAAACAGGGCATCGGCTACCTCGGCACCGACGTTCGCGTCGTCGACGAGGACGGCGACGACGTGCCGAGAGACGACCAGTCCGTCGGCGAAATCGTCGTCGCGGGCAATCAGGTGATGGAGAAGTACTGGAACAAACCCGAGGAGACGGAAGAGGCCTTCTCGGCGCGGCTGGAGGGCTACTACCACATGGGCGACCTCGCGGTCGTCGACGAGAACGGCTTCATCAGCATCCAGGACCGCAAGAAGGACATCATCATCTCCGGCGGCGAGAACATCTCCAGCATCGAACTTGAGGACACGCTGTTCGACCACGACGCGGTCGCCGACGTGGCGGTCATCCCCGTCCCGTCCGACGAGTGGGGCGAGTCGCCGAAGGCGTTCGTCGTGCCGACGAGCGGCGACCCCGACGCGCCGGGCGTCACCGGCCAGGCGCTCATCGAGTTCTGTCGGGGGCGCATCGCGACGTACAAGGTGCCGAAGGAAATCGAGTTCGTCGCCGAACTCCCGAAGACCGCGACCGGGAAGATTCAGAAGTACGAACTGCGCGAACGCGAGTGGGAAGACGAAGGGCGGATGGTCGGAGAAGGATAGGGACGACCGCGTTAAGCTCGCGTTTCGGCGGATAGCGGGCGCTTAACCGCGGCCGCGGCCTCTCGTTTCGAGGAGGACGCGGTTCAGCGGTCGTTGCAGGGGCAGTCGAGGCCGAGCGACCCGGGGTTGTTGTTGAACGCGTCGAGGGCGTCTTTGAGCGGTTCGCCGTCGACCATGTCGCCGCCGACGCTGACGTACCAGCTCGTCTGCTTGTCGCCGCTCGACCACGCGGAGTTACCGAGCCACGCGCCGGCCATGTCTTTGACTTCCTCGATGGTGTAGCCCGCGTAGTCGCCGTACTGAATGGTCGCGCCGTCGCTCGTACAGCCCGGGTCGTCCCCCGGTCTGTTCCGGAGGTTGAGGACGATGGCGAGGTAGTGTTTCCCCATGATGTTCGCCTTGTCGCCCTTCGTGGGCGCGACGAGGAACTCGCGCCACTCGTCGTGGGTCATGGTGACGCCCCGGAGGGTGTAGTTCGCGTCGCCGTTCGGGCCGAGGACCGCCCAGTTGTCGGTGGGACTGCTGTAGTCCGGGTTGTTCGCCCAGTAGCCGGGCGTCTTGGGACAGATGGTCGCCGCCACGGAGCCGGAAACCGCGGGGATGCCGATACCGATGCCGAGCGCCGACATCGCGCCGAGCCGGAGCACGGAGCGTCTCGTCGGTCTGAATCCGTCGTTCGTGTCGTTTGTCATAGTGGTGCCACGGGCGTGGCTGACGCGTTATTTGCGCTTTGCCGGGTTAGTTATAAATCCGACATTCACGACGGCACGAGATTAACTGGCCAGCGGACGCGCTGAAAGCGCGTTGAAACGGCGGTATTCGGGGATATATATCTAGTATTCTGATAGTTGTCCGCCGGCCGTTCGGCCCGCTCGCGCGGTCGCTGACGCGGTGAGACCGGTGCGACGTGCGTCGAGCCGAGACGGACTGCACGGTGGACTCGTCGCTCTCGACGGTCGTACCGCGCGGACGACTGCGGCGAGCTAGTCCGACACCGGCCCGTATTTTGCGACGGTGGCACGTCCCGCGACGCGGAGGTGCCACTGCGGGTGTCGGTCGGCGGTCGCCGTTCGATGTGCCCCTTATATTGTACCGTATACGACACTATTCTATAATGATTGATTATACGGATATTAGGGAATCAATACATAACTATTATTAACGATGTATCCGCCGATGTGTCTATGGCACGGGATAGCAAGCCGCTCAATCGACGAGACGTGTTGAAGGCGACTGGTGCTGTTGGTACCGCTGGCTTGGCAGGGCTGGCGGGGTGTACTGGCGGTGGTGACGGCGACGGTGGCGGCGGTGACGACGGCGGCGACGGTGGCGATGGCGGCGGCGGCGACGGCGGTGGCGGCGACGGCGGTGACGAGTACCCGGCGCTGGGCAACTTCCCAATCGAGGGCGACACGGCCACGTTCGGATTCAACGTCCCGCAGTCGGGACCGTACGCCTCGGAGGGCGAAGACGAGCTTCGAGCCTATCAGCTCGCGGTGAAGCACCTCAACGAGGGCGGCGGCTGGGTCGACTCGCAGTTCGACGACCTCTCCGGCGACGGCGTCCTCGGCTACACCATCGACCACGTGGACGGCGACACGGCCACGGACGCGGACCAGGCGCGGCAGTCCGCCTCGGGGATGATTCAGCGCGACGACGCAATCATGATTTCGGGCGGCTCGTCCTCCGCGGTCGCCATCGCGGTCCAGGGGCTGTGTCAAAACGAGAAGGTCATGTTCATGTGCTGTCTGACGCACTCGAACGACACCACCGGGTCGGACTGCGTCCGCTACTCCTTCCGGGAGATGTTCAACGCCTACATGACGGGACAGGCGCTCGCGCCGGTCGTCCGCGACGCCTACGGCGAGGACCTGAAGTTCTACCAGCTCTACGCCGACTACAGCTGGGGGCAGACCCAGCAGGCGTCGATGGAGCAGTTCATGACGGACGTCGCCGGCTGGGAGCAGGTGGACTCCGTTGCGACCCCGCTGGGCACGTCCGACTACTCGACGTACCTCTCGGGCGCACAGAACTCGGACGCGGACGTCCTCATCTTGAACCACTACGGGCTCGACGGCGCGAACTCCATGCAACAGGCCATCGACGCCGGTATCGACGAGGAGATGGAGATCATCGTCCCGCTGTACAACCGCCCGATGGCGGAGGCGGCGGGCGGCGCGATAGAGGGCATCTACGGCACCGTCGCGTGGGACTCTCAGATAGACAACACGCCGTCGCAGGAGTTCACGCAGGCGTTCCGCGACGAGTACGACCGGACGCCCTCGGGTCCCGCCCAGTTGGCGTACGCCCAGACGCTCCAGTACGCCGCCGCCGTCGAGCGCGCGGGGACGTTCTACCCGCCGGAGGTCATCAGACAGCTCGAAGACTACGAGTACGACAACATCGGCATGGGCGCGGAGACGATGCGCGGCTGTGACCACCAAGCACAGCGCGACGTGCCGGTCGTCCAGGGCCTTTCCGCCTCCGAACAGAGCGAGGGGACGTACTTCAACATCGTCAACGTCACCAGCCGCGACGACCTCGGCTACGCGTGCGACGCCGGCCCGGCCGCCGAGTGCGAACTCGGGTCCTACGAGTAGCCACTCTCCCACCGTTATCTTAATGAAAGTTAATCGCAGACAACCACGCACACGTAAATGAGTAAGATTAGCATACCCATGGTAGTTCACTCCTCGAATAGCCGGTGGAGGGGTGGTGGTCGATGAGCCTCCTGTCGGACGTGCTCGTCATCCTGCTCAACGGACTACAGCAGGGGGCCATCTACGTCCTCTTGGCGGTCGGTCTCTCAATCATCCTCGGCACGCTCAAGTTCGTCAACTTCGCGCACGGCGCGCTGTATCTCGTCGGCACCTACGCGGGGCTGTTCGTCGCGCTGAACGTGCCGCTTTCGAACGGGAAGCTGGCGGAGTGGGGCTTTTCGAGCTTCGGGCTCGATATCGGCTTTTTCGCCGCCCTGCTTTTCGTGCCGCTTTTCGTCTTCGGCGTCGGCCTGCTGATGGAGCGGTACCTCGCGCGGGCGTTCTACGACCGCCCCGACACCGACCAGATTCTCGTCACGTTCGGCCTCGCAATCGTCGTCCAGGAGCTGTTCCGCGTCCTGTTCGGGAGCAACAGCCTGCCGTTCGAACAGCCCGAGCGAATCCTCTCTGTCGGCTCGTTCGCCGGGATTCCCGTCTCCGGTCCGATTGCACTGCCCATCGTCGGTAACTTCCCGCAGTGGCGGCTCTGGGTCATCGGCATCACGGCCGTCCTCGTGGCGCTCGTGTACCTGCTCGTCGAGTACACCGACTTCGGTCTCGTCGTCCGCGCCGGCACCCGCGACGCCGAGATGGTCCGACTCCTCGGCATCAAAATCACCCGGCCGTACATCGTCGTCTTCGGTATCGGCGCGGCGCTCGCCGGGGTGGCGGGCGTCGTCGGCGGCCCGCTGAACGTCGTCAACCCGACCATCGGGACGAACATCCTCGTCCCGGCGTTCCTGACCGTCGTCATCGGCGGGGTCGGAAGCATCGCCGGCGCGGTCGTCGGCGGCATCGTCTTCGGCCTCACGACCGCCGCGCTCGTCGCCTTCGCGCCCGCGTGGTCGCAGGTCGGCCTGTACGCCATCGCGGCCATCGTCCTCCTGGCGCGGCCGCAGGGCCTGCTCGGGGACGAGGAGGTTGTGCCATGAGCGAAAAAGACGCCAACCCGAGCGCGAAGGACGCGCTCGTCGGCGGCTCGCTCTTCGGCCGCTGGGAGAAGCTCCGCGGCCGCGAGGGGACGGTCGTCGGTATCACGGCCGTCCTCGTCGCGGTGTTCCCGTACCTCTTCGCCCGCGCGCCCGTCGTCTCGGGCATCTTGCAGGGCTACCAGAGCCTCGCGACGCTCATCCTCATCTGGGGCATCTTCGCCATCGGATTCGACCTGCTTCTCGGCTACACCGGACTGCTCTCGTTCGGCCACGCCGCCTTCTGGGGCGGCGCGGCGTACGCCGCGGGTATCGTCGCCAAGAACGTCAGCGGCGACCCCATCGTGATGGTCGTCTCGGGGACGCTTTTCGCCGTGTTGCTCGCGTGGGTGCTCGGCTTCCTGTCGCTTCGCCGCGGCGGCATCTACTTCTCCATCCTGACGCTGGCGTTCGCCCAGATGTTCTACTACATGGCCGCGTCGCCGCTGGCGTTCCTGACCAACGGCGAAAACGGCCTGACCGGCGTCGATGTCGGCAGTTTCCTCGGCGTCATCCACCTCGAAGCGGACGTGCCCTCTGTCGGCGGGATGCTCCTCGGGACGTGGCTGTACGCCTTCGTCGGCGTCTTCTTCGTCGGCGCGGTCGCGGTCGCCTACCGCATCCTCAACTCGCCGTACGGGATGGTGTTCCGCGCCATCCGCGAGAACGAACAGCGCGCCGAGTTCGTCGGCCTCAACGTCTGGCGCTACAAGCTCATGGCGTTCATCATCTCGGGGGCGTTCGCGGGCGTCGCCGGGAGCCTCTTTACCATCCACGGGGCGTACGTCCCGCTCCAGTCGCTGTTCTGGACGGAGTCCGGCGACATCGTCGTCATGACGGTGCTCGGCGGCGCGGGCTCGATGTTCGGGCCGGTCCTCGGCGTGGGGCTGTACCTCTACATCGAGAACATCGTCAGCACTATCCAGGCCCTGACGATTCCCTTCACGGATATCGTGCTCATCAGGGACTTCGGGTTCTACTGGCACCTCCTCTTGGGCCTCGTCTTCGTCGTGGTCGTCTGGGTCGTCCCCGACGGCCTGTGGGGCATCCTGACCCGCCTCCGCGAACTCGCGGTCGACCTCGGTTCGGAGGCGGCGAAGCGACTCCGCTCGCGCTCCGGAAACGGGGGTGACGGTCGATGACGCTCCTCGAAACCGAGAACCTCGTCAAGGAGTTCGGCGGCCTCGTCGCCACCGACGACGTGAACCTCACCGTCGAGGAGGACGAACGCGTCTCCATCATCGGGCCGAACGGCGCGGGGAAGTCCACGCTCATCAACCTCATCACGCGACGGCTCGACCCGACCAGCGGCGACATCCGCTTCAAAGGCGAGTCCATCGTCGGCCTCGAACCGCATGAGGTGGTCCAACGCGGCGTCTCGAAGTCGTTCCAGACCGCCTCCATCTTCCCCGACCTCACCGTCCGGGAGAACGCGGAAATCGCGGCGCTGGCGTCCGAACGCGGCGCGTTCGGCTTCGAGTTCCTGAAACACCGCGACAGCCTCACCGACGTCCACGACGTCGCCCGCGACACGCTGGACTCGGTCGGCCTGTTGGACCGCGCGAACACTATCGCGACCGACCTCCCGTACGGCGACAAGCGCCGCCTCGAAATCGGCATCGCGCTCGCGAGCGACCCCGACCTGCTTCTCATGGACGAACCGACCGCCGGCATGTCTCCCGAGGAGACGAAGTCGACGGTCGAACTCATCGAGCAGGTCAAACGCGACCTCGGGCTCACGTTCGTCCTCGTCGAACACGACATGGAAATCGTCTTCAGCATCTCAGACCGCATCGTCGTCCTCAGCCGCGGCGGCATCATCGCCGAGGGCACCCCCGACGAGATTCGGGGCAACGAAGCCGTCCAAGAGGCGTACCTCGGGGGTGTCGAGCTGTGAGCCTCCTCGAAATCGACGCCATCGACGCCTACTACGGCGAGAGCCACATCATTCGGAACCTCTCGATGAGCGTCGAGGAGGGCGAGATATGCGCGCTCCTCGGCCGCAACGGCGCGGGCAAGACCACCACGCTCCGGTGTATCGCCGGCGCGACGCCGCCCGACGTGCGGAAGGGAAACATCCGGTTCAAGGACGACGACATCACCGGCGTCCCCGCCGAAGACGTGTCGGTCCGGGGCATCTCGCTGGTGCCCGAGGAGCGGCGCATCTTCCCGAACCTCTCTGTCGCCGAGAACCTCCACCTCGCGGAGGTCGTCAACAACAAGTCGAACACGTGGGGCCGGTCGCTGTCGTTCGGCCACAAGGGGATGTCGACCGAGGAGGTCTACGACCAGTTCCCCCGACTCGACGAGCGGCGAGACCAGCGCGCGGGGACGCTCTCCGGCGGCGAACAGCAGATGCTCGCCATCGCGCGCGCCCTGAAGCAGAACACGGACCTGCTCCTCCTCGACGAGCCCTACGAGGGGCTCGCGCCGAAGATTATCGAGGACGTGGAAGACGCGGTCGAACGCATCAGCGAGGCGGGCACGACCATCCTCCTCGTCGAGCAGAACGCCGCGGCGGCCATCAAGCTCGCCGACCGCGCGTACGTCATCGACCAGGGCGGCATCGTCTTCGACGGGAGCGCCGAGGAGCTCCGCGAGGACGACGAGACGCGCGAGCGGTATCTGGGGGTCTGACGATGGCCGCAACCGACATCGACGCCGACCCCGAGACGGCGCTCGAAACGCTCATCGAAGCCGGCGCGGTCGACGAAGCGCCCGGCGGGACGCTCTCGACCACGGAGGAGTTCGAGAAGACGCTCGCCGTCTACCACGACATCTACGGTGCGGTCTCGACCGAGGAGTTCCACCAGACCGTCTCGGACCTCTTCGGCGTCGCGCCCGAGAACGTCGAGTCGCGCCTCGACGAGTTCGACGTCACCAGAGCCGACGTGGTCGCGTATCTCGCGGCGAAGTCGTTCCTCGACGTGCCGGTCGAGCGCGACCTGCTTTTCGTCATGGCGGGTCTGCTCGTCGAGATGACCTCGTCGTCGCCGGTGCCGAGCGCGCTCGACGAACTCGACGACGACTCCTTCGAGTCGTACCTCGCCGCGCACCCGGACGCCGTCATCCTCGTGTGGCGACGCTTCTGCGAGCCCTGCGACGCGATGAAAGCGGACCTCGACGCCATCCTCGACCGCGTTCCCGACGGAGTCGCGACCGCGGGCGTCGACGGCGAAGCGGCCGACGAGTTCTGTCGGCGATTCGAGGTCGACGCGGCGCCGACGCTCCTGTGTGTCCGTGACGGCGAACTTCGAGAACGAGCGTCCGGCCGCCAGACCCCCGACGAGGTCGCGGCCGTCGTCGACCGGGTTTACTAGCGTTTCCGCTTCGTCGAGCCCGTCACCATGACGGGCCGGTCGGAGTTCAGAATCACCGTCTGCGTGACGCTTCCGAACAGCGCCTTGCCCGCGGGCGAGCGCTTCCGACCGGCGGTGACGATGAGGTCCGCGTCCTCCTCTTCGGCGAACTCGAGGATGACATCCGCGGGGTCGCCCGACGACTCGTTGACGTCGTACTCGACGCCGCGGTCTTCGAGGAACTCGGACGCCTCTCGGACCGACTGAATCTGCGTCGCCGACGCCCCGGTCGGGTTGTCGGTGAAGCTGTGGATGAGCGTCACCTCCTTTTCGCCGGGTTCGCCGGGGAGTTTCGCGACCTCTTCGACGCACGCGAGCGCGTGCTCCGTGTCGTCATCGATACCGATTACCACGTGGTACATACTATCACGTCCCGGTCACCGGTCTTAGTATTTGTGCTGAACGATAATGCTGAATCAGGCGTCGTCGTCGAGTCCCGCCGAGACGTAGACGACGAGCCCGAGCGGGACGCCGAGGACGAGCGCGATAGTCAGCGCGCCGTAGGCCGCGAAGCCGGCCGGCGTCGGTGGAAACGGCACCAAGAAGAGAAACCGGGGCGCGCTGAGGCCCGAGACGAACGTGCCCGTGAGGTAGCCCGCGACGCCGGCGACGGCGACGAGAGCGGCGTACAACCCGAGGACGAAGCGGTGACCGCCGACGTTCGAACTCACGGTTTGTGGTCGGATGCGGACGCTGTTAGGAGTTTCCGTTCGCCTCGTCGCCCGGGAGTCGGCGTCCGCGTACCGATGCACCTTTGACCGCACGCACCAAGCTTCGAGTATGTCGGATACCGATATCCTCGGACTCGTGCTCGGGGCCATCGCGATACTGATGTTCGCGACGGGCATCCTCCTCGTCGTCTGAGCGCTCCCGTTTTTCCGCGTCACCACCGCCGACAGCGGCCGCTTCGATTCGCCGTGACCACTGACGCTCGTGAGCGGCGGCACTGACGGGACGGATACCGCGACACGCGCCACGCGAGACGCGACATCGGCGGCGCGGACGGACAGTCGCCGGCGTCGGGCGCGTTCGCTCTCGAAGACCAGCGTCCGAAAAATGAGTCGCGACCGAACCGCGAGCGAGCGGCGTCGGTTACGCGTCGTCAGCGGAGTCCGCGTCCGCGTCGTCGACCGCCTGCCCGCCGTCGGTGGCGAGTTCGGTCTCGTCTTCGCCGCCGTCGGTGACGGCCGTCTCCAGTTTGCGCTCGAACCAGGTCCACTCGGCGGTGGTGAGGTCGTCGTCGGCGAGGTCCCACGGGTCGCCGTCTTCGACCTCGCGGCCTTCGAGCCACGACTGGGCGAAGTTCCAGACGAAGATGATCTGGCCGACGAGCAGGATGAGCGCGCCGACCGTGGCGACCTGGTGGAGCGTCGCGAACTGCGGCAGGTAGGTCGCGTAGCGACGCGGCATGCCGCCGTAGCCGAGCAGAATCATCGCGAAGAACGTCAGGTTCGTCCCGACCATCGAGAGCCAGAAGTGCCACTTACCGAGCGTGACCTGGTACATCCGGCCGGTGTAGATGGGGAACCAGTAGTAGAGCCCGGCGAAGCCGGCGAAGGCGATGGCACCCATGACGATGTAGTGGAAGTGCCCGACGACGTAGTAGGTGTCGTGGAGCACGAGGTCAACCGGAATCGACGCGAGGAAGACGCCCGTCACGCCGCCGATGATGAAGTTCGAGACGAAGCCGATACAGAACAGCATCGGCGTCGTGAGGCGAATCTTCCCGTTCCACATCGTCGTGATCCAGTTGAACGTCTTGACCGCGCTCGGTATCGCGATGGCCAGCGAGACGGCCATGAACGAGGCGCGGAGCCGGGGGTCGATACCCGTCGCGAACATGTGGTGCGCCCAGACGCCGAACGAGAGGACGCCGATGGCGAGCGTGGAGTAGACGACGAACTTGAACCCGAAGAGCCGCCGGCCCGCGAAGCGCGGGAGCACGAGGCTCACGATACCCATCGGGGGCAACACGAGGATGTACACTTCGGGGTGGCCGAAGAACCAAAACAGGTGTTGCCACAGAATCGCGCCGCCGTCGACCGAGAAGAACATCGTGCCGAAGTTCCGGTCGAGAAGCAACATCGCGATGGCGCTCCCGAGAAGCGGGAACGCGAAGAGGATGAGCCCGGACTGGGTGAGAATCGTCCACGAGAAGATGTCGAGGTTCGCCCACGAGACCTTCTCGTCACGCTCCGTGAAGATGGTCGCGATGAAGTTGATCGCGCCCATCGTGGCCGAGACACCCGAGAGGTGCAGGCCGAGGAGCATCAGGTCGACGCCCGCGTTCACCTGGTTGCCGGAACCGACACCGGCCGAAAGCGGCGTGTACATCGTCCAGGCCGTCTGCGCCGGGATGACGTCCGGGATGGGGAAGAACCCGGCCCAGATGAGGAGCGCCGCCGGCGGCAGGAGCCAGAACGCGATGGCGTTGATACGCGGGAACGCCATGTCGTCCGCGCCGATGAGAAGCGGGATAAAGTAGTTCGAGAACGCGGCGATGATGGGCGTCCCGAACAGGAACAGCATCGTAATCCCGTGGCTTGTGAGCAACGAGTTGTAGAACGTGTTCGAGATAAGCGTCATCGACGGGTCCGCCAGTTCAATCCGCATCAGGACGACCATGAGACCCCCCACGGCGAACGCGATGAGCGCGTACGCGCCGTAGAGCATCCCGATGTCCTTGTGGTCGACCGTCGTCAACCAACGGATGACCCCGGATGGTTTCTCCTCCGAGACGTACTGCTCTGCGGTACCACCGACCGTGCCTCCGCCCGCGAGCGGGGTGTACGACCGCCAGTCTTCGACCCGCGCGAGCCACGCGGCGACGGCGATGAGGAAGACCCCCATGAGCACCGTCAGTGCTAACTGTCCGTTAACCTCCATGGAAGTGCCTGAGTAGTGCAGGGTAATGAAAGATTCGGGACCGCCCTGCGATTCGAGGTGCTTTAAGCCGTCTCGTCCGCGGCCTCGACGGTGTCGTCATCCGGCGATTCTTCGAGTTCGGCCGCCTCCTCGCCTTCTTCTTCGTGAAGCGGCTTCGCGCCGGGGACCGTCGCCTGTCCGGGCGCGTAGACGGTGCCTTCCTTCTCGGAGCCCGCGATGGCCTTCCCCGAGAGGTAGGTGAGCGCCGCGAGGAGCACGAACGGCGCGATGAGGAGTGTGTACTGGAGCCCCGAGGTGAGCGATTCGAACCCAAACGGATTGACAAAGGTGAACGCCACCACGAAAAACAGGATGATGGCCAGCGGGACCATGTTGACCGTGAGGTCGAGGATGGTGTCCTTGTCGAACGTCTTGGTTGCCATATCGGGACAGTCGGGGACGCCGTTCAAATAGATTGTTGGTTTCTCGTCCGGTCGGGGCGAGTGGGAGCGGCCGCGGGGTCGTCAGCGGGGGCGTCCGCGGCGGTCAGAACGTCTGTCGCTGTTCGCGGACGAACAGTTCGAAGACGACGCCGCCGACCGCCAGCAGAATCGCGGCGGCGATGACCGCGTAGCCCCGGGTCACGAGGGCGATGTCGGTGAACGCGAGCCACGCGCCGAACGCGAGGAAGATGACCGCAAGCGCGGTGACTGCGCGAATCGTCGAGGTGACGTATCCGGACTCCTTGAGGATGCCGACGACGCTCCCGCCGAACAGGAGCAGTCCGCCGACGGCGAGGGGAAACAGGTCGAACAACAGGCCCAACTCGGAGATGGGGATTCCGAGCGCGATGAACACGGGCCACGGACTGGCCGTGCGGTACTGGTCGGAGAGTCCCGGCGCTTCGTCCATACGCGTCCGTTGGACTGTGTGGTAACAAGCCCTTCGGAACCGCGACTAGCGGAGGGAGATGCCCTGTCGGGCGAGGAAGTCGCTGACCGCGCGAATCTCGACGGGACTCCCGATGATACGGCACGTCCCTCTGTCCGCCCGGTGGACGGAGACGACGAACTCCGCTTCGAGGTCGTCGCGCACGCTCTCCAAGAGGTCGCAGGGGAGCACGATTTGCGTGCTGTCGCGGAGCGTTCGGGGGTCGGGCATCGGTGTTCATCGGGCGGTCGAAGGGGTCGTGTATAACCGTGCCGAAACTCGTCTCTTCGCGCACGCGAGACGACCACAATATCCGACGCGTCGGTGCGGCTGGCCCGCCGCGCGGAAGGAAAGGGTTTTTCGACGGACGCGGCGGAACTGTTGACGATGGGACTGGAGGAGGAGATCGAAGATATCCGCGAGGAGATATCTAACACGCCGTACAACAAGTCGACCGAGGCGCACATCGGCCGGCTGAAGGCGAAACTCGCGGAACTGAAAGAGAAACTCGAAAACCAGAGTTCGGCCGGCGGCGGCCAAGGGTACGCCGTCGAGAAGACCGGCGACGCCACGGTCGCGCTCGTCGGCTTCCCGAGCGTCGGCAAATCGACGCTCATCAACGCGCTCACCAACGCCGACAGCGAGACCGGCGAGTACGAGTTCACGACGCTCAACGTCAACCCGGGGATGCTGAAGTACAAGGGCGCGAACATCCAGATACTCGACGTGCCCGGCCTCATCGAAGGGGCCGCGGGCGGTCGCGGCGGCGGCAAGGAGGTCCTTTCCGTCGTCCGCACCGCCGACCTCGTCGTGTTCATGCTCTCGGTGTTCGAGATAGAGCGCTACGAGCGACTGCAACGGGAGCTTTACAACAACAAGATTCGGCTCGACACGTCGCCGCCGAACCTCTCTATCAACAAGAAGGGCAAAGGCGGCATCAACGTCACCAAAAGCGACAGCGTCGACCTCGAAGAGGAGACCATCAAGGGCATCCTCCGTGAACACGGCTTCGTCAACGCCGAGGTGACGCTCCGCGGCGAGACGACCATCGACGAACTCGTCGACGGCATCATGAAAAACCGCGTCTACCTGCCGTCTATCGTCGCCGTCAACAAGGCCGACCTCATCGACAAGGACTACCTCCCGACGGTCGAGGAGAACCTCCGCGAGGTCGGCCTCGACCCCGACGAGGTGACGTTCATCAGCGCCGAAGCCGAGAAGGGCCTCGACGCGCTCAAAGAGGAGATTTGGGACGCCCTCGGGCTCATCCGCATCTACATGGACAAACCCGGCCGCGGCGTCGACTACGACGAGCCGCTCGTCCTCCGCGAGGGCGACACCATCGACGACGCCATCCACGAACTCGGTGCCAAGCTCGACGAGCGGTTCCGGTTCGCCCGCGTCTCGGGGCCGAGCGCGAAACACGACGACCAGCAGGTCGGCCGCGACCACGTCCTCGCCGACGAGGACGTGCTCCGCATCATCGCCCAGCGGTGACGACCGACCCGGCGGCCCGGTCGGCGCCGCGGTCGCCCGCGCGCCGTCGCAACCTACTCCTCGTCTCCGTCCTCGCTCTCGTTCCGTGGTCCGTCCAGACGTTCACGAGCGGGAGCGCCACGCTCCTGTTCCCGTGGGGACTCGTCGGTCCCGCGACCGGGAGCGTGACGACCATCACCGACTTCTTCCTGCGCTTTACGATGGGACTGCCGGACTACATCCTCGTCTGGCCGGTCGGCGTCGCCTGTTACCTCGTCGCGCTCGGAAGCGCGCTCTCGGGCGCGCTGTTCGGACGCGAGGACGTTCGACTCACCGCGGCCGGACTCCTCCTCGCCGGCGTGACCCAGTTGGAGGTCGCCCGCGGCTTTTCGGTCCAACCCGGTCGAACCGCGTGGCCGGTCGGGACCGTCCTCTTGTGGGCCGTGGCGGGGTTCCTGTATTGGTCACGCGCGAGCGCGAGCGAGCGCGACCTCCGGTGACTCCGGCTTAGTCGTCCGCGGCCGCCTTCGGCCGGTAGTTCCGACTCACCGCCTTCCACGTCCCGGTCTTGAAGCGGTAGTAGTTCAGCACCGCCGGGATGGTCGTCTCGGCGAGGAACGCCAGGTAGAGCCCGGTGAGCCCGAGCGAAGTGATAGAGCCGATGTAGGTGAGCGGAATCGACCCGAGGAACATCCCGACGAACTGGCTTCCGAACGTCCAGCGCGTGTCGCCGCTGGCGTCGAGCGGCCCCGCGGAGCCGCCGGAGACGCCCTGTAAGATGACGGCGAGACAGGCGACGTAGACGAGGTTGACGGCGATGGGGACCGCCGGGTCCGCCGGGTTATCGACGAACCCGAGGACGATTGGGCGGGCGAATATCGCCACGAGCGCCGCCGAGACGATGTACGTGGCGACGGCGAACCGAATGACCTCGTTGCCGTAGGCCTCGGCGGTTCGCTCGTCGTCCTTGCCGAGCGCCTGCCCGACGAGGCTCGACGACGCCAGCCCGAAGCCCCAGCCGGGGGTGTTCATCAGCCCCCAGATGCGGCGGGCGATGACGAACGCCGCGACCACGTCGGGGCCGAAGCTGTCGAGGATGGCGAGCATCGGGAACTCGGCGACGGTCCAGACGAGCCCGCGACCCATCACGGGCAGGCCGATTTTGACGAGGTCGACGAGCGTCCCGGGGTCGACGAACGACCCGAAGGGGTCGATGGTGACCGGGAACGCCCCGACGCCGGGGAGCGCCCCCCGCGAGAGACCGACCGCGAACGCGCCGGTGACGACGACGTTCGAGAGGACGGTCCCGAGCGCCGCGCCCTCGACGCCGAGGTCGAGCCCGAAGATGAGCACCGCGTTGAGGACGATGTTGATGACCGCCCCGGTCGCGCGGAGAATCATCGCGGTGTACGCGTCATCGGTGCCGACGAGGACGCGACTCCCGATGAGGTTCAGCCCGGCGAACGGGACGCCGAGTCCGACGATTCGGAGGTAGGCCGCCCCGAGCTCGATTGCGCCTTGGTCGCTACTCAGCACGGAGATGAGTTCGGTGGGAAACAGCCAGAAGACGGCCGTGACCGGGAGCGTGGCGACGACGGTCAAGAGCGCGCTCGACCGGACCGCGAGCCCCAGTTCGTCCATCGCGTCCGCGCCGAAGCGCTGTGAGACGAGCGCGATGGTCCCGCCCGCGATGCCGCCGCCGAGCGCGAAGGCGAGTCCCCAGTACGGCCCGGCGAACCCGACGCCGGTGATTGCGACGGTCCCGGAGGCGAGACCCACCATCGCCACGTCGACGGCGTTTTTCGACATCCGGGCGATGCCGGTGACGACGCGGGGCCACGAGAGGTCGGCGATGCGGACGGCGCGCTCGCGGTCGAGGAGACCGACACGGGCGAGCGCCAGCCCGATACCGAGGATGAGGAGGCGGACGGGGTTGGGGACCGGAAACACTGCTGAACCGTACCTTCGGGGAGTACTTATGCACCACGCAACGGACCGAAAACACCGGTAGACGGCGTGTGATAACCATCGACGGTCGGTTCCGCGTTCGGTACGTTTTTCGCCGGCGCGACACATCACTCGGGTATGTCCGGAACCCTCGACCACGTGATGATTCGCGTCGAAGACCTCGAGGAGTCGCTCGACTGGTACACGACCCACCTCGGCTACGAGGAGAAGGGTCGCTGGGAGGCCGACACGTTCACCAACGTCTACCTCGGTCCCGAGGACCTCCACGAGGAGGGCGCGGTCCTCGAACTCACCTACAACCACGGCGACAACACCTACGAGATGGGCGACGCGTGGGGCCACATCGCGGTCCGCGTCCCCGAGGACGAACTCGAATCCTCCTACCAACAGCTCATGGACGAGGGTGTCGAAGACTACCGCGACCCCGAGTCCTGCGGCGGCCGCTACGCGTTCGTCAAGGACCCCGACGGCCACGAGGTCGAAATCGTCAAGCGCGACCACGGCGCGAAGTGGAGCCTCGACCACACCATGATTCGCGTCGAGGACGCCGACGAGGCGCTCGGCTTCTGGACCCGTAAGTTCGGCTACGAGCACACCGGCCGCTGGGAGTCCGACACGTTCGCGAACTACTTCATGAAGCCCGAGGGCGCGGCCGAAGAGGCGATGGCCGTCGAACTCACCTACAACTACGACGGCCGGAGCTACGAGATGGGCGACGCGTGGGGCCACCTCGCCGTCAGCGCCGACGACCTCCACGACTACTGGGAGACGCTCATGGAGCGCGAGGCCGAAGACTACCGCGACCCCGAGTCCTGCGACGACATGTTCGCGTTCACGAAAGACCCCGACGGTCACGAAATCGAGGTCATCCCGGCCGACTTCGAGTCGCCGGAGTAACCGGCCTCGGTTCCGACGCCCCGGCGTCTCGGTTTCGCACCACTGTCGACTGTCAACTATCGACACAGCGGCGGCACTGCGGGGTAGGGCCGCCGGCACGCACCGGAAGCGACGTACGGAACGACAAGGGATTTAATCGGTCCACCACATCCAATACGTATGCCCGGTCTCCTCTCCGACGCCCTCGCGTGGGTGGCCATCGGAACCTTCGTCGCCGGCGCGGTCGCACACGGGCGGGACCGCGAGCTCGGGCGACGGGTGATGACTGCCGCGTGGGTGTTGTTCGCGCTCTTCTGGCTCCAGCTCATCCCGCACTTCACGCTCGTCCACAAGAGCTACATCGAGGGCCTATTGACCATCGCGGCCGTCCCGGCGTCGCTGTACGCCGGCTGGCTCCTCTACAACGGCCGCGACACGCTGTTCGTCCTCTCGCGCGCCGTCGCCGCCATGGGCGTGGTGTACCTCCCGTTCGAGACCATTCCCGCGTTTACGCTCCTCGGGGCGACCGTCCCCGCGCCTCGCGGCGTCCTCATGGAGACCGTCGCGGCGCAGACGCGCTTTCTCATCGAGTCGCTCGGCTACGCGCCGCAGATGATTACGGGCGACGAGGGTTATCTGAACACGTTCCTCTGGATGCAGGGCTCCCACCGCATCGAAATCTCGGTCGTCCTCGCCTGCACCGGCCTCGGGAGCATCGCCATCTTCGCCGGCCTCATCGCCGCCGTCGACGCCCCGATGCGCCGGAAGCTCCGCGGGCTCGCCATCGCCGTCCCCATCATCTACGCCCTGAACCTGCTTCGGACGACGTTCATCGCCATCTCGGTCGGAAAGCAGTACTTCCACCTGTTCGTCGACGAGATTCTGTTCCTCTTCGGGTCGTCCGACCCGTACATGGTGTCGTTTTTCATCTCCGACCGCATCATCAGCCAGGGGCTCGCGGTGGTCGCGCTCGTGGGAATCACCTACCTCGTCGTCCACGAGGTGCCGGAACTCCTCACGGTCATCGAGGACGTGCTCTACATGGTGACCGGCGACGAGTACGACCTCAGAAGCGAGTTAGGGCTCGACTGATACCGCCGTCGGAGTCGCGTTCAGTTTTAGTTTTCGTCGTCGAACAGTTCCTCGGGCGCACCGCCGAGCGCAGAGAGCGCGTCGGCTTCGACGTGGTGGACCTCGCCGGGGATGACGAGCATGTGGAGCGGTTCGCCGAAGTCGCGCTCGGCGAGCGCCGAGAGGCGGTCGGCGGCGACGACGGGGTCGGGACTCCCGGCCCGGCAGACGGCCACGCCGAGGGCGTCGCCGTCCCAGTGTTCGGCGAACAGCTCCGCCGCGTAGTCGGCGGTCATGTACTGGTCGCCGTCGACCTCGACGCCGCGGCGGCCTTCCCAGTCGACCTTGATGTCGAGGTAGACGAGCGTGTGCAGTCCGAGTTCGCGGTTCGCTTCGAGGGAGTCGACGACGCTCTTCGGCACCGGGTCGCCGCCGTGGACGTACGGGAACGGGAGCGTGACGGCCTTTCCGAAGCGGTAGTTCTGGAGTCCGGTCAGGCCGCTGGCGGCGGACTGGGCGGTCACGCCGTGGACGAGTCGCGTCTCGATGCCGCGGTCTTCCGCGCGAAGGCGGAGGTCGACGTGCGTGGTCGAAATCATCGTGTCGCCGGCGGTGAGAAACGCGACGTGTTCGTCTTCCGCGGCGTCGAGTATCGGCCCGGGGTCCTGTTCGACGCCGGCGCGGTCGCGGACCTCGATGTCGATGTCGTGGTAGGCTTCGAGTTCCTCGACGGTCGCGCCGACGAGGTGACTCGTGTAGAACTCCGCAAAGGCGCGGTCGGCGTCCGCGAGCGCCTCGCGCCCCTCGACGGTGACGGAGCGCTCGTCGTACAGGCCGAGTCCGATGAACGTGAGCATGCCCGTGTTCTGTCGCGGGCGGTGATAAGCGGCGTGACCTCCGGTGAGACGGCCCACCCCATTGCGTGAGATTACCCAACACACTATTGTAGTTTGACGGAAAATATTTCCTCTGTATGTCAACCGATAGCCGTACACTAGAGACGGAACTGTTCGGGCGGCCGGTGCGGTTCGACTACTCGGAACGCTGGGTCGGCTACTCGCTGTTCCTGCTCAGAGTGGTGATGGGGTGGACGCTGTTCCAAGGCGGTATCACGAAGCTCGTGACCTACCTGGATTCGGACCCCTCCAACAACTGGACTGCGGCGGGCTACCTCGCCAACGCGATTCCCGAGGGCAACCCCCTCATGGGGTTGTGGAGTTCGATGGCCGGGAGCCCCCTCATCGACATGCTGAACATGTGGGGGTTGACGCTGGCCGGACTGGCGATTATCCTCGGCGCGTTCGTCCGCTTCAGCGCCTTCTGGGGCGCGGTCATGATGCTGTTCTACTGGGCGGCGGCGCTCGAAGGCGGCATCCTCGCCGGACTGCCGCTGGCCCACGGCTGGGTCGTCGACGACCACATCGTCTACGCGGTGTTGCTGTTCGGCCTCGGCGCGTTCGGCGCGGGCCGCATCCTCGGCGTCGACGCCTACCTCGAAAACATGGAGTTCGTGCGGCGCAACCGGTGGATGAGCCTCGTCATGGGCTGACCACCGCGTGCCGGCGACTGCTTTTTTCACCGTTCTCCGCGGACGGACTCGACGGAACTATCTCGACCGCCGTGGTTCCCTCGACTATGTCGACTCCCCGTGCGACGGTTTCCTGTCCGACCTGCGGACTCGAAGAGCGATTTTCGAAGCTCGCGGACGCGCGCCTCCGAATCGAAGAACACCGCGCGGAGACCGGACACGACCCCGACTGGGAGTTGGGCCGGTTCGCCCCCGGCGTCGAGAAGATGGGCGACGAGGCGGGCGTCTGCGGCGTGAATCTCGACGAGAACCGCTGAACCGGCCGCCTGTGGTTCGGGTCGGCTCTCGCTCCGAGCCCCGTCGAGCATCGAGTCAGCGACTATGAGCTTCATAACAATACGACATTCCCCCGAACGAGTGGGTATGTGGTGTGAACGGTGCGGACGAGATACGACGGTCCGAAGGCACGCGATAGACGAGTTCACCGGGTTCCTCTGTAGCGACTGTCGGGCGGTGTGGAATCGGTTCACTTCGGGGTAGTCGGCGGCGGGGTTCGCTCCTCGACGCGGGGCCAGCCGCGGCGTCGCCGATAGCTACTTTTCGGCGCGGTCGATAGCTGTGTCCGATGGTCGACGGAACCCGAGTCGCGGCCGTGGACGAGGTCCCCGAAAACGGGTCGTATCTGTTCACCGCGGAGGACGCGTATTCGCGGCCGACGGAGCTCATTCTCGTTCGGTGCGACGACGAGCCGGGTATCGAAGCGTGGCCGAACACCTGCACCCACGAGAACCAACGGTTCGACCGGGGGACCGGCGCGGCGATGCGCGACGGCGAGATTATCTGCCCGAAACACGGGTCGATGTTCGACGCCTGTTCCGGCGCGTGCGAAAACGGCGAGGCGGCGGGGACCAGCCTGCCGGACGTGGACATCACGGTCGCCGATGGCGGCGTCTTCCTGACCGACGACGAGTACACCTATCTCTCCGCGGGCGCGGCGGGCGAGGACGACGACGGCAAAGACGACGAGGACGACGAGGACGACGATATCCCGAGTTCGACGTCGCACATCGGGTTCTGAGCGCCTCTTGCCGCGGCCCGGTCGCCGCCGCGTCGTCGCCACCGGCGGGATACTGGTCGCCTACTGGTCAGCGCCGTCCTCGTCGAGAAACCCGTGATACGGGCAGACGAACTCGTCGCGGATGAGCTGTTCGTCGACGATATCGAGGCCGAGGCCGTCCAGTTCCTCGGTGATGCGATTGAGGTCGTCGTGGTCCTTCCCAATGGCGTTGACGTACACGTTTCGCTCGCCGGTCATTATCTCCCGAACCGCGGTCACGCCGTGGACGTCGCGCGCCCGGTTCGCCAACGCGGAGCGCTCGGGCACGGGCGCGGTACAGATTATCTTCGTGTACAGCGGGTAGCCCGCGAGGTCGTAGTCGATGTCGACGTGATAGCCGCGAACGATGCCGGTGTCTTCGAGTCTGTTGAGCCGCGTTCTGACGGTGCTCGACGAGAGGCCGAGTTTCTCCGCGATGTCGCTGGACGACGTTCCCCGGGCGTCCTGCTGGAGATAGTAGAGGATGCGCTTGTCTGTCGAGTCTAACTCACCGTCTTTCATACGTGACTACTCTGGACTCGGCGTGATTATCAGTCTGTTCCATACCCGCGCTCGGTGCGGTCGTCGCCGTTGTCGCCGTTGTCGTCGTCATCGACGCCGGCGACGAGGGACCCGAACTAAAATGACGGATTAACTTTTCTAGGCTGTTTATTTGACAACTCGTCAAAATAGTGCGCTAGTTTAAGGCCTTCCGTCACCGAGGGGCTGATGCACACGGCCGGACGAACGCCGACTCCACAATCAGCACACACATGACGTCGAATCCATCCGTCGTAGACGAGCGGCTCACGGACTGTGAACAGAGTATCTACTACGTCTTGGGCGGCAGACACCTCGGCTCTGCCATCGCCCGACATCTCCAGGCGGCCGGTCGCGCCGTCTACGTGATCGACGAATTCCACGAGCGGTCAGAAATCGACGGCGTGCGAGGCGACCCGGCGGACGTCCGAACGCTGGAGGCGGCCGGCGTCGCGGCCGCGTCGACGGTGGTCGTCGCCACGGCGTCCGACAGCCGCAACCTGCTTATCGCCCAACTCGTCCGCGCCCGCTTCGACGTCGAACGCGTCGTCGTGTTGGTCAACACGCCGGACCGCTTCGAGATGTTCGCCGACGCCGGCCACAAGCCGGTCTGTGCGACGTCCGTCCTCTCGGGCACGCTCGCGGGGGCCGTATGAAGGAGTTGGAACGCGACCTCGGTCTGCCGTCCGTCTTCGCGATAAGCATCGGTGCGATGATTGGCAGTGGCATCTTCATCCTGCCCGCGCTGGCGCTCGAAGTCGCCGGCCCGGCGGTGATAGTCGCCTACGCCCTCGCGGGCCTGCTCGTCGTGCCGGCCGCGCTGTCGAAGTCCGAGATGGCGACCGCCATGCCGAAAGCCGGCGGGACGTACATCTACATCGAGCGGGGGATGGGACCGTTGCTCGGGACCGTCGCCGGCGTCGGCACGTGGTTCTCCCTGTCGTTCAAGGGCGCGCTCGCGCTGGTCGGCGGCGTCCCGTATCTGCTTCTCCTGTTCGACCTCCCGCTTCGACCGGTCGCGCTGGGCGTCGCGGCGGTGCTGATACTCGTCAACGTCGTCGGCGCGAAGCAGACGGGTCGACTCCAGGTCGGCATCGTCGTCATCATGCTGGCCGCCCTCGGCTGGTTCGCCGCCGGGAGCGCACCCAGCGTCCAGCAGGCGAACTACGCCGGCTTCTTCGACGCCGGTCTCGGCGGTCTCCTCGCCGCGACCGGCCTCGTGTTCGTCTCCTACGCCGGCGTGACGAAAGTCGCCAGCGTCGCCGAGGAGGTCGAAAACCCGGGGCGGAACATCCCGCTGGGTATCCTCGGCTCGCTCGCGTTCACGACGGTCCTGTACGTCGCCATCGTGGCGGTGCTGGTCGGCGTCACCGACCCCGGGAGCGTCGCCGGGTCGCTCACGCCGATGGCGGTCGCCGCCGAGGCGACGCTCGGCCAGTTCGGCGTGGTCGTGGTCATCCTCGCGGCCATCCTCGCGCTCGTCTCGACGGCCAACGCGGGCGTGCTCTCCTCGTCGCGGTACCCCTTCGCGATGAGCCGGGACAAGCTCGCGCCGCCGTCGTTCTCGGCGGTGAGCGAGCGGTTCGGGACGCCCGTCGCCTCGATTACGCTCACCGGTGCCGTGCTGTTGGTGCTCATCGCGTTCGTCCCGATTCTCGACATCGCGAAACTCGCCAGCGCCTTCCAGATTCTGGTGTTCGGCCTCATCAACGTGGCCGTCGTCGCCTTCCGCGAGGGGAACGCGGAGTACGACCCCGAGTTCACCTCGCCGCTGTACCCGTGGCTTCAGGTGTTCGGCGCCGTCACCGCGGCGCTCCTGCTGACGCAGATGGGCTCGACCGCCCTGCTCGGGGCCGTCGCCATCACGCTCGGGAGCGTCGTCTGGTACGTGTTGTACGCCCGGCCGCGGGTGAGCCGCGAGGGCGTCGTCACGGACGCCGTTCGCCGACAAGTCGGACAGAGCGCCCTCAGCCGAACGGAATCGGCGATGGACGAGCCTCCCCGCGAGGTGCTCGTCGCGCTCACGAAGGACCTCGACGACAGGCGCGAGCGGTCGCTCGTCTCCGTCGCCGCGGACCTCGTTCGCCCCGACGACGGCCGCGTCGTCGTCGTCCGCTTCGAGGAGGTGCCCGACCAGGTCCCGCTCACCGAAGCCGTCACGGCGCAGTCGCCCGCGGACCGCTCGTACGAGGCGCGAATCGAGGCGCTCGCGGCGGAGTTAGACGTCGACATCGAGGCCGACGAAATCGTGAGCCACGACACGAAACACGCGGTCGTCAACTTCGCGGCCGGCCGCGGAATCGACGCCATCGTGGCCGAACACGAGCCGCTTCGACTCCGCTCGCGGCTGTTCGGCGACCCCATCGACTGGGTCGTCCGCCACGCCCACTGCGACGTGCTCCTGGTCGATAACCTCGGTTACGACAGTCCGGAACGGGTCGTGCTCTCCGGAGACGGCGGGCCGTACCCGCCGCGAGCGGTCAGCGTCGCGGCGGCCGTCGCCGCCGCCAACGCGAGTGAGCTGTTGCTCCAACACCCGCCGAACCCGGAGATGACCGAACAGCACGAACGGACGGTCGGCGAGTATCAGACCGAACTCTCGGCGTTGCTTTCGGTCCCGGTTCGCACCACGCCGCTCAGAACGGACGGCGGGCGGCCGACTCGCCCCGACGTGGTGGTCCGTCGCGCCCCCGACCGCGGGCTTCGGAACGTCCGCTTCGCCGGCCGACCGACCGCCCCGAGTCCGCGGTGTACAACGATAACCGTCTACCCCCACGACTCGCGCCGACCGGGATTCGCACAGCGACTGCTCGAACGGGCGGCGTTCTAACGTCAGGTTAGATATGACTTGGTCGCTACCGATTCTCAATTCATCGGTAAATTTTAATTTCTTCGAACTGAAGCCTTGGCAAGAGCATTTATTAGAGAGGCCCGTGAGCCATGAAATTCGACCCAAATGAACTGTCCGGTGATACAGACGAGATTATCTCGCTGTTCATTGATTATATCACACGGACAGACGAGGAGATTGAAGATGAGAAAGACCGTGGCCAACGAAAAACACAGGTCAAGATCTTCCTCGCAAACAATCATGGGCTTAAATTAGGTTCACTAACCGACGAGATTGAACACCTTTCCCAGAGAGAGGGTCTTTCCGAGTACATTCAGCGATATATTACTGAGCACAATTTTCACGAAGAGCGCCTCGGAGACTCTGTCTCGTATGTCGAAATCGACACACCAAAACGAGCACGTACGGACCAATTTGTCTTCGTTGACGATGGTGATTACCTCCGTGTCATTACTGCGGAACGCCGGAAGTGGACCGAAAAGACCGTTGAGAAGCTCATCCAGTATCTTCCGTCTCTAGAGCGAGTCTTTCTCACACCGTCTGATTTAGAAGATATCGTTGCGGATTTGTATGGGACATCAGTTGCAGGGTTTACGGCGAAGTACCATTCGTACAAGACGGACAAGCGAGCCAGTATCCGCTTCCATGGTGGGACGGACGAAGATCTCGAAAAAGTCGAGAACGTTTTCGACGCGAAGCCGACAAGGTTGGAATTCAACCAACGAAATAGTCCGGAGGCAGCTGTTCGGAGTTCAGTTGCACAAGAGGGTCACTTCACGTTCTCCAGTGTTCGCCCTGGTTCGGAAGAGCGTGGTGCACAGACACTTGAAGAACTCTCGAAAGGGTTTGAAGCGCACGACGAACAGAATTACAAGGTTAAGCACAGGCCGACTCGAGAGACGTTCAAAAACGGTTTCACAATCGAAGGAGGAACCACGCTTAGACTGATTGACGATTCAGAGGACTACTCACTGGAGCAAGATACGGCGGATTTCCTTGAGGAACGTATTCTTGACCACAAACGGAGATACGAATATTCTGTCTGGGAGCACGGTAATTACTTCGTCTTCGACAAAGACACCGGTGAGCCGTTTGAGATCACGGTTGAAGATGAAGATATCTATCTCCACGCAAAAGAGAATACCACATCTACTACGTTCCGCGATTTCTGTAGCTTAGTGTTTGAAGAGTTCGACTCGACATATTCCCTAGAAAAGAACTCTCGGAGGCTGAAGGCGTAAGATGACCGAACAGTGGGCCAAACAGCAGCGTGAGGTTGATTCCTACAATCTCTTCTTCAGTTCTTTCGATGGGCTCTTGGGTCACAAAGCGCTGTTCGATTTAGGCTATCGGCTTGTCGGGAATTTTGTCACGGTTGCCGACTCTCGTCGACAAATCGAAACCGAACCCGACTTCGTGCTGTTCGATGGTGAAACCGCTCTTCTGATTGAGATCAAGTCTGGAACGAATATCAACAACCGAGATATTCAGCAGATGGAGCGGTGTGACGACCTCAGTTACGAGAGTGTAGTTGATTTCCTTCGCGATGCCGAGTTTGAAGGACAGTTCGATCCAAACAACCTGAGCAGTGTTGAGCCAGTTATCGTCTACTATTCTGACTTCCTCGATGAGTGTCGAACTGCTCCAGGTTGCTTGAATGCACTAAACGAACTAAGCCAGTACTGTACTGTTCTTTCTCAAGGCAAAGGGGGTGTACTTAAACTTGAGGAAGGTGGATTTGAGAGTAGTGATCTTGACTCACTTCTTCGCGAAGGCATCCGACTCCCGAAGTTAGTTGATAAGAAAATCTACCTGACTGAGAACGCGAATCGAGAGATACTTGCGTATTCTATCGCACATGACCTTGTTTTGAATAATTTGGGGAAGGACGACCGAATCGCGATCTCACCGTCGGATGTCATAGAACGCTACCGTCATAGGGAGATTCCACTCGAGAAAGTTCGGGATGCATTACGATTTTTGAGAAAGATTGGGGGCTGCCGGCAGAACACTGATGGGATGTTTGTGTTCGGCACCCATCATCTCGGGAATTTATTGCAGGTCCAAACGAGACTGGAACAGACTCGAGTGAGAGATTATCTTGACGGGGATGAGGCAAGCCAGATGAGTCTGGGTGAGTTTGCTCAAGCGACAGAGACGAATGGTGGGTCAGAAAACTAGTTTCTGAGGGTCTCTTGTGGGATTAAAGAGGAACGTCCGCCAAAATCAGGTCTCGCTCTCGCACGCGGGGCAGTCGCGCGAGACCACCCCAACGCCGGTGGCCTTCGTCTCCGGGGTTGAGTTCCGAGATGATGAAGGAATCAGTAGAAGCCGGTGGAGGGGATTGTGAACCTCACTCGCAACGCTCCGCGTTGCTCCCTGCTTCAAATCCTCCACGCAGGGCTCTTCGTCTCACTTCGTTCGACAGAAAGAGCCGGTGGAGGGATTTGAACCCTCGGCCTATTCCTTACGAAGGAATCGCTCTGCCAGCTGAGCTACACCGGCGCGGTGGGCTTTCGAACGCATTCTTCCGTACCCCGGTTACGTAATTAAGACTTGCGAATCAACCCGGTGTCTGCCGGTCGCCACCACCCCGCTCACGCCCGCTTCGTCAGGCGAACGTCGAGACAGACGTTGTACTCGTGGGGGGCGTACGACCGGACGACGTGTTCGTTCACGACCGTGACCTCGTAGGCCGGTTCGGCGGCGGCGCGGACGGCGGCGAGTCCCGGGCCGAACGGGTCGTCCTCGTGTTGGATGTCGTAGAGGTGAATCACGCAGTCGTCGCCCGCGAGGCGGACGGCGGTGTCGAGGAAGTCGCTGGCGCTGTGCGGGAGGTTCATGATGAGCCGGTCGGCCCAGCCCTCGTAGTCGGCGGCGACCTCCCGTACGTCGCCGTGAATCGCGGTGAGTCGGTCGGCCACGTCGTTCCGCGCGGCGTTCTCGCGGAGGAACGCGACGGCCGCCTCGTTGAGGTCGCAGGCGACGACTTCCGCGCCCGCGGCGGCGGCGGGGACGGCGAACGGACCGACCCCGGCGAACATATCGAAGACGTGCTCGCCCTCGCGAATCTCCTCGACGACGCGGTGGCGCTCGGTGGCCAGTCGAGGGGAGAAGTAGACGGTGTCGATGTCGAGGCGGAACTCGTGGCCGTACTCGCGGTGGACCGTCTCGGTCGACTCGCCGACGAGCACGTCCCAGTCGCGGACGCGGAGTTCGCCTTTGACCTTCGAGGCGCGGTTGACGACCGTCTCGGCTTTGAGGTCGGAGTCGACGATGGCGTCGGCAATCTCGTGGGCGCGGTCGGGGTCGTCCTCGTCGAGGATGACGATGTCGCCGAGGCGCTCGTAGGAGGGTTCGAAGCCGAGCAGGTCGGCTGGCGTGGTCTGCGTCTCGCGGGCGGGCGGTTCGTAGTCGACGACCGCCAAGTCGTCGGGGACGGCGTCGGCGTCGACGACGGGGATGTAGAGCGTCCCCTCGGCGACGGTAATCTCGTGGTCGTGGTCGAGCAGGCCGGCGTCGGCGAGGCGTCGGCGCGCCGCCTCGCCCGACTCGCGGGGCACGCGGACGCAGGGGACGTTCATATCTCCACCACTGCGCGGTCCCGAGTAAGGGTGACGCTTCGCCGCAGGGCTCCGCGGACGCGGCGTGTCATCTCTCGGGCGGGCGCGCCGCTCGCGGCGTTCGACGTTCGACGTTCGAAAAACGCTCGGCGCTCGAAAAATCCCTGTTCTCCGATTCGTCCCCCGATTCGCCGTGTGTTCGGGGCGGCGATTCGGACTCGAATCACACCTCGACGTGTTCGTGGTCGATGCCGAGGAACGACTCCGCGGTCTCGACCCAGTCGGCGAACGTCCGAGCCCCATCGGCTCGTTCGTGGGGGAAGACGGCCTCGATTTCGTCGCCCCGGAAGACGATGCCCAGCGTCCGCGGGAGGACGACCGCGTCGTGTTCGGGGCCCATTCGACCGGAGCCGACCGTCGCCCGCTTGTCGAGCGTCGGGAGCGCGACCCCCTTCGTTCGCGCCCAGTGGCGACACTCGGCGAGTCGCTCGCGGACGACGGCGTCTCGCTTCGTCGGTGCGAGGTCGGACTCCACGTCCACGTTCCGCCCCCACGTCCGGACGCACACGTCGTCGACGAACCCCCCGTCTGCGAGTCGTTCGAGTCGGACGATCAGCGCTTGGTGTTCCTCACCGAGGCCGTCTCGAATCGGCCGAATCCACAGTTCTACCCTCCGTTCGCCGTCGGTCTGCATGCTCCTCACCACCCGGTAGAGAGTACGCCCGATTCGGGCATAAGGCGAGCGTATCCTTCCCGACGGCCGGGAATCGGGAACGCGAGCGAGCGCGACCGACGGGTGCGGTCGGTGCGGGGTGCGAGCGGGAGGTCGGTGCGAGGCGGGGTGGGCCGGGTTCGGTTTTATTCGCTCGGCGCGCGTCTGTGACGACATGTTCGACCACATCCTCGTCCCCACCGACGGCAGCGCCCACGCGACCCGCGCGGCCGAGTACGCGGTCGACCTCGCGGCGACCTACGGGGCCGCCCTGCACGTCCTCTACGTCGTCGACGTTCGAACCGGCCACGCGGACGCGCCCGTCGACGACGACGATTCGCAGACGCGCGGGGAGTCGGCGGTCGGCGACATCGCCGCGCGTGCCGCCGACCGCGACGTGCCCGTCGAGACGGAGATTCGCGTCGGCCTGCCGCACGAGGTCATCATCGACTACGGCGAAGCGCGCGACATCGACCTCGTGGTGATGGGGACCCACGGGACGAGCGGGCTGGAGCGATACCTGCTTGGAAGCGTCGCAGAGCGAGTCGTCAGGCTCTCGGACGTCCCGGTGCTGTGCGTGCCGCCGGCTGACGACGAGTGAGTCGGCAGGAACGGCGGCCGACCGGCCGACCGGGGAGCGACCGACCGTGCCGCGAGCGCGACCGTCAGCGAACGACCATCACGCTCATCGGCGCGCGGCCGGCGACCAACTCGGCAACGCTCCCGAAAAGCAGGTCCGTCTCGCCGGCGCGGCCGTGACCGCCGAGGTAGACCGCGTCGACGCCCTCCCGGCGCGCGAAGTCGACGATGGTCCGCGCGGGGTCGCCGCGGAGCGTCTCGGTCCTGAGTGCCACCTCGCTCCCGTCGGCCAGCGCCGCGAGTTCGTCGAAGATTTCGTCCGCGAGCTCCTGCGCTCGCTCGTACCACTCCTCTGTGCCGTGGAGCGGTTCCGTGCTGATGTCCGCGTCGAACGGGGCGCTGTAGCCGGGGTCGGCCGGGTTGATGACGTGCAGGGCGACGACCGTCGAGTCGGCGTGCGCGAGGGCCTGTTCGAACGCGCGCTTCGACAGCGGGGAGCCGTCGACGGCGACGAGAATCGTTTCCATAACGATTATCTATACGGTTTCTTGGCACAAAAGCGCTCTCGCGGAAGCGGCGGGTGTCGCCGTCGATTCTGTCGGTTCCGCCGGTGTCGTCGGCGTCCCGGCGGGGTCGCGGGTCGCGCCGGGCTTTTCCCCGCGGCGTGCGAGTAGCCACCCGTGTTATCCGTCCCCGAACTGTTCGAATCGCGGCGCGACCGGTGGCGGACGCTCGCGCTCGCCGTCGTCGCCGTGGCCGTCGTCGCGCTCGTCGGAACGACGCTCGTCGACCGATTCCCGTTTCTCGCCGACCCGACGGCGCTTCGGGCGTGGCTCCTCGGGTTCGGAGCGCTCGCGCCCCTCGCTTTTGTCGGCGTGCAAATCGCGCAGGTCATCGTCGCGCCCATCCCCGGGCAGGCGCTCGGGTTCGCCAGCGGCTACCTGTTCGGCGCGCTCTGGGGGACGGTCTACAGCATGGTCGGCATCGTCCTCGGGACGGCGCTCGCGGTGAGTCTCGCGCGATTCCTCGGCCGCCCGTACGTCGAGCGGGTCGTCACGCCCGACGCGCTCTCCGTGTTCGACGACGCGATGGAGACCCACGGGCTGGCCGTCCTCTTTCTCGTCTTTCTCGTTCCCGGCCTCCCCGACGACGCCATCTGCTTCGCCGCCGGTCTCACCGACATCCCGGTCCGCAGGATAATTCTCGTCGCGGCGGTGGGTCGGCTCCCCGGCTTCCTGCTCGTGAACCTCGCGGGCGCGGCCGCCGCCGACGGCAACGCCGAACTCACCTCGGTGTTCGTGGGCGCGTTGCTCGCCGCCTCGGTCCTCGGCTACCTCTACCGCGACCGACTCATGGGCGCGCTCGGGTCGCTCACGGAGCGAACAGCCGGTCGTTGAGCCACACCAGACACAGGTTCGCCGCGAGGAACGGGACGAACGCGCCCGCGACCCAGCCCCACTCCGTGAGGCCGAGCGGGACGACGCCGAAGAGGTCGGCGACCGGCGTGTACAGGAGGACGAGGTGGAGCGCGAGCGACAGCCCGACCGCGCCGAGGAGCCACGGGTTCGAAAGCGGCGACAGCCGGTAGCGGAGCCGCACCGACTGCGTGCGGACCAACTCGGCGGTGACGAGGAACGTGAACAGCACCGTCTGGGCGACGACGAGGTCGCCGGAGCGGTCGAGCGCGTAGAAGAACACGCCCAGCCCGGTCGCGGTGAGCGCGACGCCGATGCCGAGAATCGAGGCCATGGTCCGGCGGTCGAGAACGCCCTCGTCGCGGGGGCGCGGCGGCCTGTGCATCACGTCGTCCGACTTGGGGTCCGCGCCGAGCGCGAGCGCGGGGAAGCCGTCGGTGACGAGATTGAGCCACAGGAGCGCGACGGGCGTGATGACGAGCGCCGACTCGGACGCGAACGTCCCGGGGAACAGCGCCGCGCCGAGGAGCGTCCCGAGGAAGACGACGAGCACCTCGCCGGCGTTCGCCGACAGCAGGTAGTTGACGAACTTGCGGATGTTGTCGAAGATGCCGCGGCCCTCCGCGATGGCGTCGCGGATGGTGACGAAGTTGTCGTCGCGGAGCACCACGTCCGACGCGCCCTGTGCGACCTGCGTCCCGCGGTCGCCCATGGCGATGCCCACGTCGGCGTTGCCGAGCGCGGGCGCGTCGTTGACGCCGTCGCCGGTCATCGCCACCGTGTAGCCCGCGTCCTGAAGCGCCCGGAGGATGCGGACCTTGTGCTCGGGTGCGACGCGGGCGAACACGTTGGTCTCCTCGACGACCCGGCCGAGTTCCTCGTCGTCCATTGCGGCGACCTCGGTCCCCGTGACGACCGAGTCGGCGTCGATGCCGACCTCGCGGGCGATGGCGCGGGCCGTTCGCGGGGTGTCGCCGGTCGCCATCGTCACCCGCACGCCGGCGTCGAGGCAGTCGGCGACCGCCTCGGCGACGCCCTCGCGCGCCGGGTCGGTCATGCCCTGTAGCCCGAGGAAGACGAGCCCCGATTCGAGCGTCTCGTCGTCGGCGTCGGGGTCCGCCTCGGGCGCGTAGGCGAACCCGAGCACGCGGAGTGCGTCGTCGGCGAAGGCGGTCACGGTCGCTTCGACCCGCTCGCGGCGCTCGTCGGTGAACGGCTCGATTGCCCCGTCGACGAGGACGCGGTCGCACCGCGCGACGATTTCCTCGGGCGCGCCCTTCACGAGCGCGACGGGGCCGTCGCCGGGCGCGTCGAAGTCGGCCACGACGACCGACATGCGCTTTCGCTCGGAGGTGAACGGGACCTCGCGGAGCCTGTCGTCGGGGTCGCGCGAGCCGTCGAGGCCCGCGTCGGCGGCGGCGCTCACGAGCGCGACTTCGGTGGGGTCGCCGCGGTGGTCGCCGCCGTCGAGTTCTTTGGTGTCGTTACAGCGGGCACCGCAGGACAGGAGCGCCGCGAGCGCCGGGTCCGAGTCCGGGTCGGGGTCCGGATTCGTGGCGGTCGCGGCTTCCGAGTCGGCCGCGGCCGACGCGCCGCCGTTTTCGGACGCAGACGCGGCGACGGCCGACGCCGCCCCGTCGCCCAGTCCGACCGTCCGGTCGTCCGGGAGCCACGCGCGGGTGACGGTCATGCGGTTTTCGGTCAGCGTCCCCGTCTTGTCGGTGACGATGTAGTCGACCGCGCCGAGGCTCTCGACGACCGCGAGGTTGCGGACGAGCGCGTTGCGCTCCATGAGCGTCCGCGACCCGAGCGCGAGGGTGAGCGTGACGACCGCCGGCAGTCCCTCGGGGACGGCCGCGACCGCCAGCGTGACGGCGACGAGGAGCACGACCACCGGGTCGGTCGCGGTGAGGAACAGCTGGACCGCCGCGATGAGCAGGATGAGCGCGACGATGCCGACGCCGATGCGGCGGCCGAGGCGGTCGACCTCGATTTCGAACGGCGTCTCGCGCTGGCGGGCCTGCCCGATTTGGTCGGCGATGGCCCCGAGTTCGGTGTCCATCGCGGTGGCGACGACGACGGCCTCCGCGCGCCCTCTGACGACCGTGGTTCCGGCGTGGAGGACGCTCCCCCGGTCAGCCAGCGCCGCGTCGGATTCGACCGCGTCGGCCGCTTTGTCCACCGGGACGCTCTCGCCGGTCAGCGTCGATTCGTCGGCGCGGCAGTCGGCCGCGGTGAGGATACGGGCGTCGGCGGGGACGGCGTCGCCCGCTTCGAGGACGACCACGTCGCCCGGGACGACCTCGGTCGCGGGGACCGCCCGAATCGAGCCGCCGCGTCGGACCGTCGCCTCCGGCGTCGCCATCTCCCGGAGCGCCGCGAGCGCCTGCTCGGCGCGGTAGTCCTGTACGAAGCCGAACAGGCCGTTTCCGAAGAGGATGAGCAGGATGAGCGCCGCGTCGGTGTACCCCGGTTCGCGGCCGGGCAGGAGGCCGACGGCGAGCGAGAGGCCCGCGGCGACGAAAAGCAGGAGGATGAGCGGCCCGGTGAACTGCGAGACGAGGAGCGAAAGCGGCGAGACGCTCTCCTCGTCGGCGAGTTCGTTCGGTCCCTCCTCGTCGAGTCGACGGGCCGCGTCGTCGGGGTCGAGTCCGTCGCGGCTCGACCCGAGTCGCTCCAGCGCCGCCTCGCCGTCGAGCGCGTGCCACGGGACGCCCTCGCGTCTGCTCGCTTCCTCGGCCTCCCGATGCGCGGTTGCCTGCTCGTGCACGGTTCGACCGAACGACACGAACCGACGTATGTCCACCGGCGATTTTCACCCCGCCGCAGTCGGCGGTACGATGAATACCGTTCGGGTCGCACGTTCGACCATGTGTGTGGTGTGTCAGCGTGTCTAAACGGGTGGCGACATCGAGCGAGAGCGTCTGTCCGTACTGCGGCGTCGGCTGTGGCATCCGCTACGACGCCGACCGCGGGAGCGCAGTCGGGTGGAACGGCCCGGTCAACAGGCGGGGCGAACTCTGTCCGAAGGGGGCCGCGGCGTGGGACGTCGTCGAGCACGACGAGCGGCTGACCACCCCGCTGGTGCGAGTGAACGGTCGGCTCGTCGAGGCGACGTGGGACGAGGCGTTCGACCGCATCGAACGCGAGTTCTCCCGCGTCGTCGCCGACCACGGCCCGGACTCGCTGTTCTTCTTCTCGTCGTCGAACTGCACGAACGAGGAGAACTACCTGCTTCAGAAGACGGCGCGGGCGCTCGGGACGAACAACATCGACAACTGCGCGCGGCTCTGTCACGCCTCGACGGTGGCGGCGATGGGCGACCGCTTCGGCGCGGGGGCGATGACGAACTCGCTTTCGGACCTCGGCGAGGCCGACGTGTTCCTCGTGACCGGCGCGAACCCCGCCGAACAGCACCCGGTCATCTTCCGGTCGTACCTGCTTCCGGCGCTCAAGTCGGGGACGACGATGATTCACGTCGACCCCCGCGAGAACCAGACGACGAAGGCGGCGGACATCCACCTCCCGGTGAAGCCGGGGTTCGACATCCCGCTTCTCAACGCGATGGCCGCCGTCATCGTCGAGGAGGGACTGGTCGACGAGGCGTTCGTCGCCGAGCGAACCACGGGGTTCGAGGCGCTCCGCGAGTCCCTCTCCGCGCTCGATATCGACGCGGAGGCCGAGCGCGCGGGCGTCGACCCGGCGGACCTCAGGGCCGCCGCGAGAGCCTACGGCGAGGCCGGCCGCGCGGCCATCTTCACCGGGATGGGGATGAGCCAGCACCACTGCGGCACCGACAACGTGCAGGCGCTCATCAACCTCCCACTGCTGACCGGCAACGTCGGGAAGGCGGGCACCGGCGTCAATCCGCTCCGCGGGCAGAACAACGTGCAGGGCGCGGGCGACGTGGGCGCGCTCCCGAACGTCCTGCCGGGGTACCGCCCCGTCACAGACGACGACGCCCGAGCCGCCATCGCGGACGTGTGGGGGTTCGAACCCCCCGCCCTGCCGGGGCTCACGGAGGTCGAAGCCACCCACCGCTTCGGCGACGAGGTGCGGGCGGCCTACGTCTTCGGCGAGAACCCCGCCGTGACCGAGCCGAACGCGAACCGCGTCCGCGAGGCGTTCGAATCCCTCGACTTCTGCGTCGTCCACGACGTGTTCCCGACCGAGACGGTCGAGTTCGCGGACGTGGTGCTTCCCGGGAGCGTCTGGGCCGAGAAGTCGGGGACGGTGACGAACACCGACCGGCAGGTCATCCGGATGAACCGGAACGTCGCGCCGCCGGGCGACGCCCGCGCCGACCTCGACATCCTCCGGGAGTTCGCCGCCCGCGTGGCCGGCCTCGACGCGCCGGCGACCCCCGAGGGCGTCTTCGACGAACTCCGGCGGGTGACGCCCATCTACGCCGGGATGTCGTACGACGGCATCGGCGCGGGGAGCCAGCGCTGGCCGTTCCCCGAGGGCGCGACCGAGGGGACCGCAATCCTCCACGCCGACGCGTTCGAATCGGGGTCGAAGACCGCCCCGTTCCGGGCGGTCGAACACGTCGACCCGGCGGACCCCGTCGCCGACGGCGAACTCGTGCTCGTGACGGGGCGGGTCCTCCAGCACTTCAACAGCGGCGCGCTCACCCGCCGCTCGGGCGTGCTGATGCGGATGCGCGGCGAGGACAGCCTGCAGATTCACCCCGACGACGCCGCCGCCCGCGGCATCGAAGACGGGGCGACCGTCCGCGTCGAAAACGACCGCGGCGAAATCGCGGTCGCGGCCGAGGTGACGCCGGCCGTCCGCCGCGGGACCGTCTTCGCCACGTTCCACTACGCGGAACCGCTCGTGAACCGACTGACCGGCGACGCGCTCGACCCGACCGCGAAGATACCCGAGTACAAACACAGCGCCGTCCGCGTGACGGTCGAACCGGGGGCGGCGGCCGATGACTGACGACCCGTCTGCGCCCCCCGCGTCGCTTCCGACGCTCGCCGACGCCCTCGGCATCGGCCCGGACGACCTCGTCTGCGCCGTCGGCGCGGGCGGCAAGAAGTCGCTTCTCTACCGACTCGCCCGCGACCTCGACGGCGTGGTCACGAGCACCGTCCGCATCCCAATCTTCGACGACGAGGTGGCCGAGGTGGTCGTCACCGACGACCCCGAGACCGCCGTCGCGGAGACGCCGACCCGACCGCTCGGCGTCGTCCCGGAACGCGAACGCTCCGACCGCTACCGCGGCTACGACCCGGCGACGGTCGACCGAATCGCGCGCGCCACCGACGACGTGGTGCTCGTCAAGGCCGACGGCGCGCGCTCGCGCTGGCTGAAAGCGCCCGGCGAGAACGAACCGCGACTCCCGGACGCGGCCGACCTCGTCTGCCCGGTCGCCAGCGTCCGTGTCGTCGGCGAACCGCTTTCCGACGAGCGCGTCCACCGACCGGAACTCGTCTCCGACGTGTCGGGGACGGCCGTCGGCGACGCGATATCCGCGTGGGACGTGGCCGCCGTGCTGTCGAACGACCGCGGCGGGATGAAGGGCGTCCCCGAGACGGCGCGGGTCGTCCCGGTGCTCAACATGGTCGACGACGAGCGACTGGCCGAGACGGCCGGAGAAATCGCGCGGTGGCTCTGCGAGCACCCCCGCGTCGACCGCGTGGTGGCGACCGCCCTCGACGCCGACGACCCGGTCGTCGGATTCTACTGACTCGGCCCCGCCCCGGTCGCGGGGGACTCGTTCCGCCGTCGCGGCGACTATCTGGCGGTCTCGCGGCCCGTCAGCTCGTCGAGTTCGAGTTCGACGAGGTGGAAGTCGAGGTCGTCGACCTCCTCGTCGAACACGCGGACGCCGCCGAACAGCTCGTTTATCCTCGCCGCGTCGGGGCGTTCGTCGTCCGGGAGGACGCGAATCGCCCCGCGGGCCATGATGCTCCAGGAGTCTTCGCCCGCGTCCTCGTAGCAGACGAACGTCGCCTCTTCCGTCTCCTCGATGAACGCGAGCTTCTCGCTTCCGCCGTCGTCGGTCAGGCGGAACAGGAGCCGCCCGCCGTCGGGGTCGTAGAAGACGTGCGCGGGAATCGCATACGAGCGGCCGCCGTCGGCCAGCGACAGCACGCCCGACGAGGCGTTCGACAGGCGTTCGGCGACCGTTTCGGGGTCGGTGCCGACGGTGTAGACGAATCTGATATCTCGCATACGTGACGTTCGCGGCCGCGACACATGAAACGGTGGTGCACCGAAGCCGGGGTCGCCGGCTTCGGGTCGGCCTCAGGGAAGATAGAAGTGCGACTTCGGGAACCGCCGGTGAATCTCTGGGGGCGCGTGGCGGACGATGTGCACGTCGTGGGCGTCGTCGCTCGCGACGTTCCCGCCGACGCTGACGAGCGGGACGACGACCCGGCCCGCGTTCTCGCTCCCGACGAAGATGACGCTCGCGTCCGTCTCGGCCGCGACCGTCTTGAGCTCCGCGACGATGTTCCCGGGCGCGGGGTCCCGCCCGACCGTGACCGCCTGAAACGACGCCGACGGCGCGATATCGACCGCGGTCTCGTGGAGCTCTCCGACGACCGTCTGCCGGTCGAACACCTCCCGCGACGGGACCCACCCCGCCTCGACGGCGTACGCCGAGTCGTCGGGGACCACGGCGACCGCGAGCACGTCGTGGCCGGTGGCCGACGCGAACCGCGCGGCTCTGTCGAGCGCGGCGTTCGCCAGCCGAGAGCCGTCGTAGGCGACGAGGTACATACGTGTCGCTCGTGTAGCGACCGTGATAAATCAGTCGTCGGCTATCGATTCGATTCGCTCGCCCGACGACGCGAGCCGGTCGAGCGCCTCCTGTGCGGCGTCGCTCACGGCGTCGGCGTCGCGGTAGGAGTCGCCGAGACCCACCTCGCGGCGGTGCCACTCGCCGTCGGCGAGGGCGAAGATATCGACCCACCAGTAGAGCGTCAGCCCCCGCGCGAACTCGGTGATGGTGACGCGCCGGTCCGAGTCGGGCGACTCGTAGACGGTCTTGGCGCTCGCCTCGTCGGTGTCCACGTCGGTCTCGACGGTCCACCCCTCCGGAACGGCGAGCGAGAAGGGGTCGTCTGTCATCATCGTTCCCGACGAGACGGAGCGACTTGACTGGTCCGCTTTCGGCGACCGTCGCGGGGAGGCGACCGAGCGGCCGGCCGTGTCGCTCTCTCGGCGCTCGGGAGCCGGCGGCTCAGTCGAGCGACCGCGCCGAGTTGGCGACGACGAGCAGGCTCGACGTGCCCATGGCGACGGCGGCGAAAAGCGGGTTGAGCACGCCGAGGGCGGCCAGCGGGATGGCGACCGCGTTGTAGCCGAACGCCCACGCGAGGTTGCCGCGGATGCGGCGGTTCACCCCGGTCGAAAGCGAGAACACCTCGGGAATCGCGTCGATGTCGCGGCCGACGAGCACCGCGTCGGCGGCGTCGCCCGCGATGTCCGTCCCCGTGCCGAGCGCGATGCCGATGTCGGCGGCGGCGAGCGCGGGCGCGTCGTTGCTCCCGTCGCCGACCATCGCCACGGTGCCCCGGGCGCGGAGGCGCTCGACCGTCTCGGCTTTCGCCTCCGGCGGGACGCCCGCGAACACGTCTGTCACGTCCGGGTGGTCGCGGAAGCGCCGCGCGGCGCGCTCGGAGTCGCCCGTGAGGACCACGACCTCGCGCCGGCCGCCGTCGGCGACGGCCGCGACCACGTCGTTCCACGCCTCTCGCGGTTCGTCGCCGACGACGAGCACCGCCCGAGAGCGCCCGCCCCACCCGACGACGACGGGAACCGCGCCCTCGTCGCGGGCGGCTTCGACGGCGGTCTCGTGGGCCGGAGCGAGCGTCACGCCCTCGTCGCGGAGGAGCGACGGGTGACCGACGACGACGCGCCCGCGCTCGTCGCCGACCTCGCCGGAGACGCCGCGGTCGTGGACGGTCACGTCGTCCGCGGAAACGTCGGGAATCGCCGCGGTCGCGTCCGCCGCCTCGATTCGGGCTTCGGCCGCCTCCACGACGGCGGTCGCGAGCGGGTGCGCCGAGAAGCGTTCCAGCGCGGCGGCCGCGGCGACTGCGGCGGTTTCATCGTCGCCGACGACCCGAAGCACTGCCATGTCGCCATCGGTGAGCGTCCCGGTCTTGTCGAAGACGACCACGTCCACGTCGGGGACGGCCTCGAAGACGGCCTCGGAGGCGATGACGATGCCCCGGCTCGCGGCCTCCTTGATGCCCGAGGCGACCGCCAGGGGCGTGGCGAGGCCGAGCGCGCAGGGACACGAGACGATGAGCACCGTGAGGCCGACGAGGAGCGCGTCGGTCGGCGTGCCGCCGCTGAACAGCGTCCAGCCGAAGGCGACGGCGGCGAGGACGAGCACCGTCGGGACGAAGATGGTCGCCAGTTTGTCGGCGAGGCGCTGGACGCCCGAGCGGGCGCTCTGGATGTCCCAGAGCAGTTCGACCAGCCGGTCGAGCGTGCTCGTCGCGTCCTCGCCGACCGCGACGACGAGCGGGCGGTCGGTGACGACGGTGCCGCCGAGCACGTCGTCGCCGGGGCGCTTCGTCCGCGGCATCGACTCGCCGGTGACGAGCGCCTCGTCGACCGCCGCGGTCCCCTCGCGGACGGTGCCGTCGACCGGGACGCGCTCGCCCGGTCGGACCTCCACGAGGTCGCCCGGTTCGAGCGCGTCGAGCGCGACCATCTCGACGCCGCCGTCGCCGGAGCCGTCAGCGTCGCCCGCGACTCTGCGGCGGGCCTCCGAGACGCGGGAGGCCGCGAGGTCAGAGAGCATCCCGGCGGCCTTCCGCTTGATGCGGTCCTCGTAGTAGTTGCCGAGCGTGACGACGAGGATGATGGCGACGGTCACGTCGAAGTAGACGTGCGTCTCGCCGACGAGGACGGCGGCAGTCGAGTAGACGTAGGCGCTCGTCGCGGCCAGCGAGACGAGCAGGTCCATGTTCGGCTGGCCGGCGCGGAGGCTGACGAGCGCCCCCCGAAGGATGGGAAAGCCGGTGTAGAACAGGACGATGGAGGTCATCACCCAGATGTTGCCGAGGATGTAGACGCCGTCGAACACGCCGAGTTCGACCACCGGCTGGAAGCCGACGTAGGTCGGGTACAGAAACAGGACGTACCACAGCATCACCATCATGCCGAAGACGCCGCCGCCGATGACGAACCGCGCGACCTGATTGTCCGAGCGCTCGGCCGCCTCGCGCTCCTCGGGGTCGCGCGTGCCGTAGCCGTAGCGCGCGAGCGTCCCCGACAGCCCGTCTAAGTCGGCGGCTTCGGGGTCGTAGGTGACGCGGACCATGTCGTTGGCGTAGCTGGCTTCCGCGGCGTAGACGCCCTCGCAGGTCCGCGCGGTCCCCGAGACGAACGCCTCGCAGGTGGCGCAGTGCATCCCGTCGACGGCCATGTAGGTCCGCTCGGCGTCGTCGGGCACCTCGTCGGCCTCGCCCGCGAGTTCGCGCTCGACCGTCTCGGGGTCGGCGCTCGCGGCGTCGCCGAGCGCGCGGGTGATTTCGAGACAGCCGCGACAGCAGAACTCGCCGGCAACGTCGTCGCCGGTGACCGGCGGCGTCGGCGTCGGCAGTCCGCAGAGGTCACAGCCCTCGTCGTCATTGCCGGCGTCGCTTCCGCCGCCGGCCGACCCGCGGGACCGCGTCGTCGTCGACATCGTCACAACGGTTGGTAGAAGGGCACGTGAAGGTGCGGGACCGACACGCCCAGAAGCATCAGCCCGTGCGACAGCGGGATGTAGCCGAGGACGAGGAACGCCGCGCCGAGCGCCCGGTGGAGCGTCGCCCGCCGGCGCGCCGAGACGCGGCCGAGGAGCGTCCCGTAGAGGAACAGCGTCGGAATCGTCCCGAGGCCGAGCAGGCCGAGTAAGGCGGCGGCCCGGAGCGGGTCGCCCGTCGAGAAGGCGTAGAGGTACGCCGGGTAGATGATGGGACACGGGAGCAGGCCGTGAATCGCTCCGAGACCGAGGATTCGCGGGCCGCCGACGAGGCTATCGACGCGGGCGGTCGCCCACCCGCTGACGCGGCCGAACAGGCGCGTGACCGCGGTCGGGGTGAATCGGTCGATGGCGGTCGACCGGCCGACGAGGTAGCCGACGCCGGTGAGGATGATGGCGGCCCCGACGAGCAGGCCGGTCGTCGCGCGGACGCCGCTGCCGACGGCGGTCACCGAGTCGAACGCGTCGAAAAACAGGCCGCCGACGAGGGCGAAGACGGCGCCGATGGCGGCGTAGCTCAGCGCCCGACCGACGTTGAACAGGGCGTGTTGGCGGACCTGTCGGAGCGTGAGCGACCGGCTGTCGACGCCCTCGCGGTCGGCGAGGCGGTCGGCGTAGACGGTGACGAGCGGGCCGCACATCCCGAGGCAGTGGGCCCCGCCGAAGAGGCCGACGAGGAGGAACGCGACCGCTTCGGGGGTCGCGGCCGGCAGTCCGAGCGAGATGCCTCCGTCCATCTCAGGCGGCGTGTTCGGCGTCGGTCTCGGCGTCGGCGTCGCCGTCGTGGCCGTGTCCGCCCTCGGTCGGACTCATGAGGAGGAAGATGGTCGCGGAGATGAGAAGCACGTTGATGGCCGTGACGACCCCTGCGAGGGGGTTTTGCGTCACGCCGAAGATGACCGCTGGCAAGAGCGCGAGCAGTGCGACGGTTCCGGCGCGTCGAGGCGTGAGTTCCATACCGGTCCATTCGCGACCACGGTGTTTCTGATTTCGCCCATTCCCACCGCGTTGGAATGGGGTGTTCCGTTAAAGTCCCGTTATTCCTCATGACCGGGTATGGCCGTTGATTCGACAGCAGAGGGAGCCGCGTCCTCTGCCGCGCGCACTTCCACCGACGGAGGCGTGCCAGCAAACGCGGATTCCCAAGGTGATTCCGGGCAGGCGGACCCTCCCGTGGACTCTATCGTCGGGACGGCCGACGACGGCATCGTTCGCGAACTCGAACACGACGACTTCGACCCGGTCGGAACGCTCGTGCTCGTGCTCATCTACATGGCGATTCTCATCGGCATGTGGGTGTTCATGTACTTCGTCGAGTTCCTCGGACGGGGCCTCACGGTGGTGGGATAGATGGAGATACACGCCTACGAGAAACTCTGGTTGGCGCTGGCGCTCGTCCTCATCGTCGGGTTCATCGGGACGATTACCTACGGGGCCGCCGGCGCGGGTATCGAGATGATAGACGACGAGGGTGGCACGGTCGACCCGGCCACGCTCGACCAGCACCCGAAGTTCGGCGACCCCGGCATCGAGCGGACCGGTGAGAACAGCTACGACGTGTACGTGGTCGCGCGGCAGTTCGTCTTCGAACCGGGGACGACTCAGCCGCTCCGCGTTCCCGCCGACAGCACGGTCACGTTCCACGTGACCGCCGCCGACGTCATCCACGGCTTCGAAGTCGTCGGCACGAACGCGAACACGATGGCCATCCCCGGGCAGGTCTCGGAGTTCACCGTTCAGTTCGAAGAGCCCGGCGAGTACGGGATGCTGTGCAACGAGTACTGTGGCTCCGGCCACCACGTGATGGAAGGGAAGATTGTGGTTATGGAACAGGACGAATTCGACAGCTGGTACGAACAGCAACAGGCGGACGGGGAGGCTGAGAACTGATGGCGACCGCATCCGGCGGAAGCGAGTTCGTCGATAAGTTCCCCGACGAGGCGGCAATCGTCAAGGCGAGTTTCCTCATCGCGTTCGTCTCGCTCGGCATCGGCGCCTTCTTCGGCCTCATTCAGGCGCTCCACCGGACGAACGTCCTCCGCGTCATCGACTCGGCGGACTACTACACGGTGCTGACGGGTCACGGCGTGCTTCTCGCCATCGTCTTCACCATCTTCTTCCTCTGTGGGGTGTTCCACTGGGCGGTCGCCAGAAGCCTCGACCGACCCGCCGAAAGCGCGCTGTTTTCGTGGGCGTGGGTCGGCCTGATGACGACGGGCACGGTGCTCGCAACCGTCGCTATCCTCGGCGGCTTCGTCCCGAACCTCGGCATGAGCGCGGACGTGCTGTTCACGTTCTACGCGCCGTTGCAGGCGCACCCGATATTCTACATCGGCCTCGCGATGTTCATCGTCGGCACGTGGCTCGCCGGCGCGGACTGGTTCCTCTCGTACCGCGCGTGGCGGAAGAACCACGAGGACGAGCGCATCCCGCTACAGACGTTCATGGTCCTCACGACCATGATTATGTGGTACGTCTCCACCCTCGGCGTCGCCGTTTCGGTGGTGTTCTTCCTCATCCCGTGGTCGCTCGGCCTCATCGAGAGCGTCAACCCGCTTCTGACGCGGACGCTCTTTTGGTACTTCGGCCACCCCATCGTCTACTTCTGGCTGATGCCGGCGTACCTGCTTTGGTACACCGTGCTCCCCAAGCTCGCGGGCGGGCGGCTGTTCAGCGACCCGCTCGCACGCGTGGTGTTCCTGTTGTTCCTCCTGCTTTCGACCCCGGTCGGGATTCACCACCAGTACCTCGACCCGGGCATCGCGGAGGGCTTCAAGTTCATCGCCATGACGAACACGATGTTCCTGCTCCTCCCGTCGTTGCTCACGGCCTTTACGGTCGTCGCCAGCGTCGAACACGGCGCGCGCCAGCGCGGCGGTGAGGGTTACCTCCGCTGGCTCGGCGCGCTCCCGTGGCGCGACCCCGCCTTTACCGGCATGGCGCTCGCCGGCGCGATGTTCGCCGCCGGCGGCTTCTCCGGCATGATCAACGCCGGGATGAACATCAACTACCTCATCCACAACACGCTGTGGGTGCCGGGGCACTTCCACCTCACCGTCGGCACGGCCGTCGCGCTGACGATGATGGCCGGGTCGTACTGGCTCGTCCCGCAGGTCACGGGCACGAAGCTCTACAGCCGGCCCATCGGCCTCCTGCAGGTCATCATGTGGTTCGTCGGCATGGTGTTCATGTCGAACGCGATGCACCGCGCCGGACTCGCCGGCATCCCGCGGCGCACCGCCGAACCGCAGTACCAGAACTTCGAGTTCCTGACGCCCATCGGGAGCATCTTCGAGCTTCGGGTGCAGATCGCCCTCGGCGGGACGCTCCTGTTCCTGTCGGTGGTGCTGTTCCTGTTCAACATCCTCCTGACCTCGCTCGGCGAGGAGTCCGACCGGCCGGTCGACTCCTACCTTCCCGAGCCGCTTTCGGGGCCCGAGGGAAGCCCGCGCGTCCTCGACAACCTCGCGATGTGGACCGGTATCGCGGCGGTGCTCGTCGTGCTCGCGTACACGCTTCCGCTGGCCGGCATCATCCAGAACGGCGGCGGGCTGTTCGGCGGCGGCCTCCCTGTCCCGGCGACCGTCTCTGCCGGCTTCGACCTCGTGGCCACGACGGTCACGAGCGCGTTCAACACCCTCTGGGGGGTGGTCGCGTGAAGCTCACGAAGGCGCGGGCGCTCATCCTCATCGCGTTCAGCGTCCCCGTCGCCATCGAACTCCGCACGGTCGCGGGCTTCTTCAACGTGGAGCTCCCGCTCATCGCCGTGGCGGTCATCGAGTTCCTCTTTCTCGCCCTGCTGTTCGTGCTGTACGGACTGTACGGCGAGGGGTCGGAGTCGGCGGCGTAGCTGACAGCCGACGCCTCGAACGCCGTTTCGACGCCTGATTTTCCGCATCGTCGCCGCGAACCCCGCCACGCGACGACCGCCGAACCGACATAAAACCCCCGCGATAGCGGGGGAGACGCCCGGTCAGTTTCCCGGCCGCTGGGAAGCAGTCTCCGTTTATATTGGGTCGTCTCGCCTACGTCTAAGCGACCATGAGCAACCTCGACTTGATGAAGGCCGGCATCGGCCTCGCGGTCGTCATCGGTATCGCCCTCACGGCTATCGCGGGCTACGCGCTGTTTACGACGTTCGGCGGCGTCGACGGCCTGACCGTCGCACCTGAACTCCTCGTGTCCGTCCTCTTCGGCGGCCTGCTCGTCGCGGCCGCCGCGAGCGCCCACCGGGTCGCGCCCAAGCCGCGCACCCGCGTCTGAGGCGTTCGACACCGACCGCACCGCGGCTCCGCTGACCTCCATGCTCCGTTTTCCGACCCGCCGAGCGACCGCGCCGGGCGGACTGTCACGACCCCCTCGAACCGACGCCTGCCGCGCCGCCGAGGGGAAAAGCGATATCGACGGAGAGCCAATAGAATGACATGTACGACACCGTTTTCGTCCCCACCGACGGGAGCGCTCGCTCTCGCGCGGCGGCCCGTCGGGCAATCGACCTCGCGAGCGCCTACGGCGCGGCGATTCACGTCCTCGCGGTCGTCGACGTCGGCGACCTCGGGCTGTGGACGGCCGCCGACGTCCCGGTCGAGCGAGTGCGCACGAGCCTCCGGGACGCCGCCGAGATGGCCGTCGAGGAGGTCGCATCGCTCGCCGGAGACGCGGGCGTCGACTGCGAGACCGAAATCCGAATCGGCGTCCCGTACCGGGAGATTCTCGACGCGGTCGCCGAGGCCGACGCGGACCTCGTGGTGATGGCGACCCACGGGCGGACCGGCCTCGAACACGCGATTCTCGGGAGCACGACCGAACGGGTCGTCAGGCTCGCCGAGGTTCCCGTGTTGACCGTCAGAGAGTGAGCGCGGACTCGCTCGCTCGGAGCCAAAGCCAAAGCCGGAGTCGGAGCCGCTCGACCGGACTCAGACCAGCGCTCTGAGCCCGTCGCGGAGCGCTCGCCGGCCGTAGACCGCGAGGCCGACGGCCCCGGCCCCGCCCAACAGGAGCGGAATCACGTCGAAGCCGTCGACCGCCAGTCGGAGCGCCCCCCAGACGAGGAACGCCGCGGCCTGCGCGACGTAGAACGCGAGGGTTCCGTTGAACGGGACGAAGCCGCCGGCGAGGAAGACCACACAGAGGAGCGCGATGCCGACCACGTCGGCGCTCATCGGCGGGAGCCAACCGAAGGCGACCGCGCCGACGGCGAAGGCACAGAAGACGACGCCGACCGCCAGCCGGAACGGGGCGATTTCGGCGAACAGCGACTTGTCCGGCGGAACGACGTTCGAGCCGCCGTCGGCCGGTGTTGTAGATGTCGGAGGCACAGTCGCACGTTCGTCCGGAACTGTCAAAATTCTATTCTCTCGTGCGGCCGCGGTCCGCTTACTCCACGGGGATGCGACTGCCGCCGCCACCCTCGCTTCGGTCGTCGCGGTCGACGGCGGGGCGCTCGTCGAGTTCGACGACGAGCGTCAGCGGGTCGCCCTCGCGGACGATGCCGACGGCGACGGGTTCGCCGGGGCGGGTCTCGGTGATGAGATAGCGCATCAGTTCCTCGTGCGTGCGGACCGGGTTGCCCTCGATGGCGACGAGCACGTCGCCGCCGACGGGGACCGAAGCGCCGCGGTAGTCGGCCGTCCCGCGACAGCCGTGCAGGAAGCCCTCGTCTCCGTCTGCACCTGCGGCGTCGACGACGAGGACGCCGTGGGGCGCGTCGAGGCCGTTCGCCTCGGCGACGCTCGGCGTCACGTCGAGGGTGCGCGCCCGGAGGTACGAGTGGCGGTAGCGGCCGTCGGCGACGAGCGCCGGGAGAATGCGGTCGGAGATGACCGGTGAGACGGCGAAGCCGATGTTGTCGCCCTGCTTGGCGCGGTTGACGCCGACGACCTCGTAGGCGAACTCGGCATCATCGGCGGCGGCGTCGGCGTTGCCGTCGGATTCCCCGGTGGCGAATCCGACGAGCGGCCCGCCCGAGTTGCCGGGGTTGATGGGGGCGTCCGTCTGGACCACGTCCGGGATGGCGAACCCGTTCGAGGTGGGAAGCGACCGGTTCGCCCCGGAGACGATGCCCGCCGAGATGGAGCCGTCGAGGCCGAGCGGGTTGCCGAGCGCGGCGACCGACCGCCCCGGCGCGGGGTTCTCGGTCGCCAGCGGGAGCGCCGCGGCGTCGCCGGGCAGGTCGTCGACGGCGACGACGGCGAGGTCGGTGTAGGCGTCGGCACCGACGACCTCGCCGACGCGCCACGACCCGTCTGCGAACCGGAGTTCGACCCGACCGGCGTCTTCGGCGTCGGCGAGCCGCGAGACGTGCTCGTTGGTGACGAGATGCCGGTCGTCGTAGACGAAGGCGCTCCCCGCCCCGCCGGGACGGCGGCGGCCGCCGACGTAGACGGAGACGACCGAGGGGATGACGTCGCGGTACAGCGCTTCGAAATCGGGATGCGTTGGCATGGTGGTGCGACGGGGCGGCACATACCGCTCGGGCGTCGCTTACCTCGGGTTAGTGCCCAGTGGATTTGAGCGTGTCGCGTGGTGACAACGGACACGACTGTCACGGGCGGCGACCCGGTCAGTGGCGGCGGCCCGGGGTGCGAGCGAAACGATGCCGCGAGGCCCCCAATTTAATACTATCTGTAGTAAACGTCGAGACAGCAATGGTCGCACTCGACGTACACGAGGACATGCAACGACTCGCCGACAGCGGCGTCGTCGCGGTGATGCGCGGCGCGGACGCGGACACCATCATCGACGTGGCCGACGCGCTCCACGAGGGCGGCGTCACCGCCTACGAAATCACGGCCGACAACCCCGACGCGATGGACCTCATCCGCGAGGTGTCGGCGTCCTTTTCGGACCGCGAAGCCATCGTCGGCGCTGGGACCGTCCTCGACGCGCCGACCGCCAACGCGGCCATCCAGGCCGGCGCGGAGTTCGTCGTCGGCCCGAACTTCGACGAGGGCGTCGTCGAGACCTGCAACCGCTACGGGACGCTCGTCGCGCCGGGCATCATGACGCCGACCGAGGCGACCGACGCGTACTCCGCGGGCGCTGACCTCGTGAAGGTGTTCCCCGCCTCCTCGCTCGGCCCCGGCCACCTCAAGAGCATGAAGGGGCCGCTCCCGCAGATTCCGATGATGCCGACCGGCGGCGTCGGCCTCGACAACGCCGCGGACTACATCGAGGCCGGCGCGGTCGTCGTCGGCGCGGGCGGCGCGCTCATGGACGACGAGGCAATCGAAAACGGCGACTTCGAAGTCATCACCGAGACGGCCCGCGAGTTCTCGAACGTCATCGACGACGCTCGGGATAACTGAGGAAAAGCGGCGGGGCGCTCGGAATCGGGGCGGAAAACTATCCGGTTCTTTTCGGCGTTTTAGTGCTGTGTTGTCGGAATCGTGCGTGCCCTGTATTCAGCACGTCTCCGCGGCGACTATCAGACGGTCTCTATTCGAGATAGCCAATCAACGACTGAACTGCGTCCTCGACGAGTCCATCGGTTAGCGTCCCTTGCCAGTAGTCGATATCCCCGCTCCCGAGTGACTGGATGCCCCAAGGGACGATACGGCTATCGTCGGGAGTGCCACCCCGCGTCCAACTCGCCTCGGGTATTTCGAGAAATTCCTCGTGCCACGTCTTTGTCGTCAACGTCAACGCGATGTACTGGTCGCCGTGGAACGGTTGCCCCTCGTGGTTCGAGATGACGAGCCACGGGCGCGCGCCCTCATCGCCCTTGAATGGGTCGTCACCGTAGACGACGTCCCCGGGTTCGTACGTCGGGGAGTTCGCTCCGTCCGTCACTCCTCGTCCCTCAGACTCGGATGGGCTTCGTCCGGCGCGTGTTCTCGCCACTCGTCTTTGTTCTCGGCTCCCAGTCGTTCGTTGAACAGTGCCGTCGCTCGTTCGTATCCGCCGTACGAGTGCAGTCGGTCCTCGTCAGTCGTGACCGCCCAGTAGGTCGCCTTGTGTTCGACGAGTTCGCGTTGCTTCAACCGAGTGAGCGCAGTGCTCACCGCCCCCTCGTCGAGGTCCGTCTGTGCGGCAATCTCACGGGCCTGAAACGCCCGGTCGTCGTGGGCGACGAGGAATCCGAGGACGTGGTCCGGGACAGACAGGTCCGTGAGTTCCTCTTCACTCGTGTTCTCGAAGGTCTCCCTGTCTATCGACATCGCTGAATGAAAGTACGGTTCCCAGCGATAAGAGTGTAGCTAGTGAAATCCGTGAAAATACGCTCGCTATGAGCCTTTCCACTACCTATCCCGGAACTCACGGTTTCGACAGAATCAGACTCTCCGACTCGAACTCCCAGTCAATCGCTTCTTACCGAATCGACTGCACGCGCCCCTCAAACCCCTCGGGAGCCACGTCCGCGAGCGCGTCGGGGTCCGACTCGCCGTTGGCCGCGACGAGGTAGGCCGCGCCGTCGTCGTCGCCGTAGACGCGCTGGAAGTCGTAGACGAAGCCCCAGCAGTCGGTCGCCTCGGGCACCTCGTCGCTCTCGGTGAGGTACTCCACCTGCCGGACGACCGCGTACTCGACGAGTCGGTTGACCGCCTCGCCGCCCGGCGTGTCCGCGTCGAACACGCCGAGTTCGCGGGCCTCCTCGACGAGCGGGACGAGCCGGGAGACGGCGGCTTCGACCGCCGCGGGCAGGTCCCCGACGCTCCCGTCGGTGACCGTCTCGTAGGCCGCCGTCACCGCACCACAGCCCGTGTGCCCGAGGACGACGATATCTGTCGACTTGAGCGCCGACACGGCGTAGCCGACGGCGTCGTTGACGACGAGTCGCCCGTCGACCTCGGTCCACACCTGGTTGCCGACGTTGACCGACGTGAACAGCTCGCCGGCCCTGTCGGCGCTCCAGACCGCGTCGGCGGGGACGCGGGAGTCCGAACAGCTCACCGAGACCACCGCCGGCGACTGCGCCTCGCGGACGCCCTCGAAGTGGTCGGCGCCGAGGCTCTCGACGTGTCGCGCGTTCCCGGCCAAGAGCGACTCCAGCGCTGTTCGCGTCATTGGATTACGTTGCACCTCCGCGTCAATATAGCTCCCCGCTCGTCGCGGTGTTCACCGCGGTCGGTCGGCTCCGGCTAGCGGCCGTCATCATCCGATTCGTCGTCTCCGGACTCGGCCGACGCGCCCCAGATGAAGGGGTCGTCGGCCTCCTGTTCGACCTCCGTCTCCTCGCTCTCGCCTTCGTCTTCGTCTTCTTCGCCTTCTCTCTCGCCCTCGTCTTCATCTTCGATTTCGGGTTCGCTCTCATTCTCGCCTTCGTCTTCGCCTCCTCCCTCGCCTTCGTCTTCGTTTTCCGCGGTCGTCGGCTCGGCCTCCTCGACGAACGCGGGCGTTTCGCTCACGCCGCTCTCGGTGTCGGTGACCGCTCCCGAATCCGACGCGTCGGCGTCGCGGTCCGGTTCCGCGGCGCGGATGCCGAGGGCGGCCTGTCGGGACTGCCGTCGCGCCTCGCGGCGCGCCGAGAGCGCCTCGCGGAGGCGGCCGTTCAGCGTCTCCCGAAGCTCCGCCGCGTCGGCGACTTCGATGTCCACGGCGGTCGCGTCGCCGCCGACGAGGGAGATGCTCCCCGCGGTGTCGGCCGTGACCGTCGAGACGCGCCAGCGGCGCTGGAAAATCGTCCGGCGCTCGATGACCGTCTGCACCCGGTAGTAGGGGACAACGCGCGTCTCGCGCTTCCAGAACCCGTTTCGGGTGACGAAGTGGTCCTCGGCGAGCGCGTAGCCGCGGTGCCGCCACTGGAGCGCGCCGGCGACGACGGCCACCGGGACGAGCGCCAGCGGGACGAACCACGGAATCTCCTGCGGGAGGAACCGATTCGCGCCGTAGAGCGCGAGCGTCGCCGCCCCGAGGACGAGCGAGTAGCGGACGGCGTAGCGCCGGCGGATGCGCGTCGGCGGCCCCTCGAACGTCGGTAGTTCGACGCCTTCGAGGTCGGCGACGAGGCCGAGCACGCGGTCGCGGGTCGCGAGCGGGATGGCCGCCTCGGAGCCGCGACTGGCGCGGCCCGACCCGTTTGTCCCGTCGGAGCCGGGCGCGTAGCCCGCCGTCTCCACGAGGAGCGTCGCGTAGCCGAACCGGCGCTTCAGGGGGTTGTCCTCGACGGTGAGCGTCTGGAGCTTGTCGAGGGGAATCGACCCGTTGTAGCGCTGGAGGAGGCCGCGTTCGTACTGGAGTTCGTCGCCGACGCGGGTCAGCCGGAAGCCGTAGTAGTTCAGCACCGCGGAGGCGAAGCCGGCGGCCCACGAGACGAGCGCGACGAGGAGGACCAGCGCGACGATGCCGACCCCCGCGGCCGCGGCGCTCCCGGTGGGGAGTGGCACGTCCACGTACGACGCGACGATGGGGAAGGCGGTGGAGCCGAACACGAAGACGAGCCCGGGCAGTCGGAGGTCGAACGACAGCGCGCCGACGATGGCCAGCTCACGGGGCGTCAGTTCGAACAGTAGTTCCTGTTCCGGCTCGGGCGCGTCGCCGTCTTTGCCGCCGCGTTTCAGGCGGGCGACCTCCGACTGGATGCGGCGGGCTTCCTCGTAGCTGACGAAGCGGAGACTGCCCTCGGTCTCGCCGCCGCCCGCGGTTTCGAGGTTCACGGCGGCGATGCCGACCAGCCGCTGGGCGACGTTGCGGGAGATGTCGACGTTCTGGATGCGGCGGTAGGGAATCTCGCGGTTGCGCCGGGAGAACACGCCCGACCGAATGTCCAGCGTGTCCGGCGTGAGTTCGTACTCGAACCGGCGGAAGTAGGCGATTTCGTAGCCGGCGATGCCGAGCACGGCGACGCCGACGAGCGCGACGGCTCCGAGACCGCCGAGGACGCCGCCGAAGGCGGTCCCGCCGGTGAACGCGAAGAAGGCGAGCGCGAACGCGACGCTGGCGCTTCGCTGGACCGCCCGGTAGGGGACCGAAAGCGGCGACAGCCGGGTCATACCGCGTCGTCGCCCTCGGACGCGATTGCGAGGCGCTTCAGTCGGTCCTGGAGGTCCTCCGCACCCTCGGGGGTCAGCCCCGGAACCGACACGTCAGCGCCGCGGGAGCCGGCGGTGTAGACGACGGTCGACGCGAGGCCGACGAGCCGTTCGAGCGGGCCGCGGGTCGAGTCGACGTGCTGGACCCGGACGAACGGGACCACGGTGTTGACCTTGGTGAGGACGCCGCGCTGGAGGTACAGCGAGTCGTCGCGGACCTCGTAGCCCCACGCCCGATACCGGAGGAGCGCGAAGCCGACGCCGACGACGAGGAAGACGCCGCCGACCGCGACGGGGACGAACGTCGGTATCGACACGGGCGCGAACAGCGTCGCCGCGGTCGCCACGCCGCCGGCGGCGAGCGCGAACACGACCGCTCGGGCGACCCAGAGAATACGGATACGGGGGTGGAGGCGATTCACGGGAATCCCTCCGAGCGCGTGAACATCGTATACTCCGGCGTCTCCTCGAACGGGTAAATAACTGTGGCCGGGGCGAATCGGCTTACGGTGTCGCGGCGAGCCGGCGCTCGACCCGGCGGGTCGCGGTATCGAGCGTCGTCCCGACCTCCGCGAGCGTCGCGAGCACGGGGTACCGGACCGACAGGTCGGCGTAGAAGAACTCCGTCACGTCCGGCACCAGCGCCGAGAGCGCCCGCCGGTGGTGTGAAATCGTCTCCTGTCGCGCCGCGACGAGTGCTTCGAGTCGCTCGCGGAGCGCCGATAGCTCCTCGTAGAGCGCCAACAGCGCGTCGAAGCCGCGTTCGGACAGCGGCGTCCGGTCGAGGTCGCCGAGCCGCCCGAGGAGCGCTTCGATATCGTCGCGCATCGACGCCACGGACTCGGCCTCCTCGTCGACGACTTCGATGAACTTCTCGCGCTCGTCCAGCGACGACGCGGCCGCCGCCGCGACCGTACGCCGGAGCGCCGGCGAGAGGACGCTCGCCGACTGGAACGCGGTCGCCACGTCCGGGCCGAACTCGGCGGCGAGGCTCTCCTCGAAGGCGTCGCCGTACTCCTCGTCGTAGTGCGGGACGGACATCACGGTCCGCTCGTAGCTCCGGCGCAGTCCGGAGAGCGCGGCGTCGGTTCCGCCCCGCTGGCCCCGCTGGCCGACGAGCGTCGCGGCGGCGGGCGTCCGAGTCGGAGCCGACGCCGTCGCCTGCGACGCGGCGACCTCGCGGCGGAACGCCCGGAACGCCTCGCGTTCGTCAACACAGCGGCGACGCTCGGCGCGGAGTGCCTCGCGGGCGTCGGCGAGGCGGTCGAGACTCACCGCCATCGAACCGCCCCCGGAACGTCCGAGCCGACGACCCGCCGCGGCGGCGTCCGCTCGTCGACGAGCGGGAGCGCCGACAGCTGTCCGCGGTCGGCGTGCGCGGCGATGCCCTGTCCGTGGGCGGCCCCGCTGGCGGCGAGGGTGTACGCCTCGGCCATGCCCTTCGGTCCCGCGAGCGGGACGAGTCGGACCGTCGTCCCGCGGCGGTCGACGTCGACGAGGATGAACGACTGCGGGAACGAGCAGGTCGCCGGGGCGATGAGTTCTCGGACGCCGGCTCGCACCGCCGTCGCGGGCCAGTGGATGTGCCCGGAGAGCACGAGCGGCGCGTCGTGGCGCGCGAGCACCGCGGCGAGTTCGTCGGCGTTGCGGAGCTGGTAGAAGTCGGCGTCGGGGAACTGTCCGGTGTGTCGGCGGGGGTGGAAGACGTTGTGGTGGAGGACGACGACCGGGGTCGTCGCGTCAGCGAGGACGGCGTCGAGCCAGCGGAGTTGAGAGCCGGGAACGGCCCCCTCGTGGGTGTCGGTGAGGGCGAGGTCCGGGCCGCCGCTGGCGGAGTCGAGACCGACGATATCGACGCCGCCGACCCGGCGGACGAACGGGAGGGAGCCGCCGGCGTAGCGCGCCGCGAACTCGGCCGGCGTCGGGGCGTCGTAGTCGTCCCAGCGCTTCGGCACGTCGTGGTTGCCGGGAACCGCGACCCGCGGCCCCGGCAGGTCGCGGAGGAGTTCGTCGACTACGTTGTACTCCTCGGGGCGGCCGTCGCGGGTCAGGTCGCCGAGGAGGACCGTCGCGTCCACGTCGAGGTCGGCGATGGTCGAGACGGCGGTCCGAAGCCGCGTCTCGCTCCGGTGGTAGGCTTTCCACGTGCCGGAGCCCGTCGGCGTGACGTGCGGGTCGGCGACGACCGCGAGCCGGGTCGGCGTCTCCGAGACCGGTCGGCCGAGGCGCGCGAGCACCGGGCCGGGACCTCGCTCGGCCGACCTCCCGACCGGCGACGTTCCGAGGGCCGACGGGGCGTCCGGACTCATCGGTCGATGGTCCGCGTGAACGTCCCCAGCGCGGTCTCCCGGTGGATGCGTATCCGCCCGGTGTCGGGACACAGCTCGATTCGAAGCGGCGACTCGGTGGCGCGCGTCTCGTCCCCGTGCATACACGTGGACCCACCCGGACCGAGCCCATAAACATGTCGTACAGAATATATATTTTCGAACGTAGATATAGATACTCTACGGAGTCCTCGGGAGTCGGCGCCGGCGTCAGTTGAGGAGCAGGCCGGCGTCGACGAGGAGCAAGACGGCGACGAGCGCGGCACCGAGGTAGAACGGCGCGGCCTTCTCGGCGGGCGTGCGGACCTTCTTCTCCGCGAGGCCGTCTTTCGCGCGGGACCGACCGACTTCGACGAGGCCGGTCAGGACGAACCAGAGCACGAGCATCCCGAGAACGAGGTGGCCGCGGCCGGTGCCGAACAGGCTCTCGGCGGTGTAGCGCGTGCCGGCGAGGTGGCCGCCGGTCGCGAACATCACGAGCGAGGCCCCGCGGGACCACATCGTCAGCCGGGAGACGACCGATTCGAACGCGGCGGCGCGGATGTTCCCGGCGCGGGCGGTCGGCAACACGGCGAGCGCGAAAAAGAGGACGCTCCCCGTCCAGAGTCCGCCGACGACGAGGTGGAGCGTTGCCATCACGGTGTCGATGAGTGCCATGTCCGTCGGGTTAGTTCAGCGATGCTTGAAGGTTTCACCTTCGGGCGGGCGAGGGAGGCGGCCCAGCCTTACGCGAACGCGACGCGTGAGCGATTTCGCCCGAGGCGAACGAGGTCAGCGAAGCACCGCGGGCGGCTTCGCCGTCACGTCGAGGTCGGCCGCGTAGTGGAGTATCGGGTCGCCGCCGGGGTGGTCGAAGCCGCAGGCCTCGAACATCGTGTTCGCGCGAATCTCGGCCTCCACGTCCTGTATCGGCCACGGGTCGTGGTCGATGTCGCCGATGACGACGGGCCAGTCGTCCGTGTAAAAGCGGTAGTTCTCGACGAGGAACGCGTCGAGCGACCCGGGGTCGAGGGCTCGGACCTCGCCGGTCGGCCGGTAGGTCGCCTCGAACCGCGCTTCCGGCGTCTCGGCCGTCGCGGGCCGGTAGCTCTCGTAGTCGACCGCGCCGTCTCGCTCCTCGACCGAGATGGTCGCGTAGTGGTACGGGAGGCGGTAGCCCAGCCGGGCCATCGTCACGCCGAGGCGGTCCGCGGCGTCGAGGGTGAAAAAGTAGACGCCTCGGGGCCCGCCGTCGGCGGGTTCGACGTAGGTCCGGAGGTTCACCTCGGGGAACCCGAGCCCGATTGGCGACCCGCGCGGGCGGATGTCCGTCATGTCGAACGAGACGACGCCGAGCCACGCCCGACCGTCGTGGGTCGCCACCGAGAGCCGGTCGGGGAGCCGGGGTTCCACGAGTTCGGGGGCGACCGGCCAGTGGGCGAAAAGCGTGTGCCGCCAGCGCATCGACAGGAGGTCCATGGCGGCCGTTCGTACCGACGACGGGTGTGGGTTTCGGCGGTTTGGGTGACCGCGCGTTCCCGGCCGCCTCCCGTCCGGACCGCCGAAACGACCACCTGTCTGGCGACCAATCACCTCCCATGGGACTCGAAAACGCCAGCGGCACGTTCGACATCGGCGGCGACCTCACGGTTCACCGACTCGGCTTCGGCGCGATGCGCATCACCGGCGACGACATCATCGGCGAGCCGGACGACGTGGAGAACGCGAAGAAGGTCCTCCACGAGTCGCTCGTCCACGGCGTCGACCTCATCGACACGGCGGACTCCTACGGGCCGGCCGTCTCCGAGCGCCTCATCGGCGAGGCGCTCGCACCCTACCCGGACGACCTCGTGGTCGCCACGAAGGGCGGTCTGCTCCGCAACACCGACGGCGACTGGAAGCCCAACGGCGACCCCGACTACCTCCGAAACGCCGTCCTCGGGAGCCTCGACCGCCTCCGCGTGGACACCATCGACCTCTATCAGCTCCACCGCCCGGACCCGCACGTCCCCTTCGAGGACTCGGTCCACGCGCTCGCCGAGATGAAAGACGAGGGACTGATTCGGCACGTCGGCCTCTCGAACGTCTCGGTCGAACAGCTCGACGAGGCGCGCGACATCGTCGACATCGCCACGGTCCAGAACCGCTTCAACATCGGCGACCGCGAGTTCGAGGCGAGCCTCGACGCCTGCGAGGAGTACGGTATCGGCTTCATCCCGTGGTACCCGCTGGGCGCGGGCGACCTCGGCGACCGGGCCGACGCCGTCTCCGCGGTCGCGGCGAAACACGACGCGACGCCCCAGCAAATCGCCCTCGCGTGGCTCCTGCACCGCTCCGACGTGATGCTCCCCATCCCCGGCACGTCCAGCGTCTCGCACCTCCGCGACAACGTGGCGGCCTCGCACATCGACCTCGACGACGAGGACATGGACCGACTGGCCTGACGTGGAGTTCACCGTCGTACGGGGCGATATCGCCGCCCAGTCGGCCGACGCGCTGGTGAACGCCGCGGGGACGAGCCTTCGCATGGGCTCGGGCGTCGCGGGCGCGCTCCGTCGCGGCGGCGGCCCGGAACTGAACGACGCGGCGATGGCGAAGGGGCCGATAGCCCTCGGCGCGGTCGCCGTCACCGACGCCTTCGACCTCGACGCCGAGGTCGTGATTCACGCCGCGGCGATGCCCCACTACGGAGACGGGCGGGCGACCGCCGAGAGCATCCGCGACGCCACGCGGAACGCCCTCCGAGCCGCGGACGACCGCGGCTGTGAGTCGCTCGTGATTCCGGCGCTCGGCTGTGGCGTCGCCGGGTTCGACCTCGCCGACGGCGCGCGACTCATCTGCGAGGTGCTCGCGGCGTTCGAGCCGAGTTCGCTCCGCGACGTTCGGTTCATCGCCTACGCGGACGACGAGTTCGAGACGGTTTCGCGGGTCGCCGACGCGGTCGGTTCGGATACGGGGGCGTGAACATGAGCGACGCGACCGACCCGGAGCTGTGTCCGGTCTGTTCGACGCCCTACGACTCGGTCTCGCTCCACGACCGCGGTCTGCTCGTCAACCTCCTCGACAACGAGCGCTACCGGCGCGTCTGCTTCGAGCCGGTCGAACGCGACGGGCGGCCGCACGTCCGGTTTTTCCACCACACCCACGAGCAGGTCGGCGCGGACGACTGACCGAGCGGGGCGGCGGCGACACGAGCGCGTCTGATTCGACGCGCCCCGCCTAACTCCACGGGCGTTCCGTGAACTCGCCGGCCTCGATTTCGCGCTCTATCTCGCGGAGCGTCGCGTCGTCGACGCTGACGAGGTGACACAGCGGGTGACCGGGCGCGGCGACGGGGTTCTGGAGGACGCCGGCGACGAGGCCGGTGAAGGGCGCAGAGACGCGCTTTTCTCTCGTCTTGAAGTGGTCCGAGATGGTGCAGATGGTGTCGCCCTCGTAGACGAGGGGCACGTCGCCGTACTGCATCTCGACGAGGCCGCCCACGTCGGCGCGGAGCCACGTCTTGTCCGTCGCGGAGTCGATGACGCGCGACCAGCCCGGCCAGCTGACCGCCTCGTCCGGGAGGACGCCGTACTCGGCGAGGACGCTCTCGACGCCGTCGAGCGCGCGGTCGACCATCGCCGGCTGGAAGCGGTGGGCGCGGCCCATCTCGACGGTGATGGTCGGAATCCCGTCGTTGGTGGCGACGGTGCGGAGCGAACTCGCCTCGGCCTCGCCCGAGAGGATGAGGTTCGCGCCGAACGACCGCGCGAGGCGGGCGACCTCCGGGCGGTTCATGTCGGCGCGGACGTGGTACATCGTCGTCCGGTTGCGCGTCGAGGTGTGGAAGTCGATGCCGAGGTCGCAGGGCTCGACGAACCGCCGGTAGATTTGGTTCGCCATGCGCTCGGCCGTGTTCGCGCCGTCGCGGCCGGGGAACGACCGGTTCAGGTCGAGGTCGTAGATGGGGATGTAGCGCTGTTGGGCGAGGTAGCCGGGGACGTTCGCCACGTGGATGCAGACGATGGTGCCGTGGATGTCCGCGGGGTTGTACCGACTCGCGACCTCCTGCATCACCTTCACGCCGTTGAGTTCGTCGCCGTGGAGCGCCGCGGTCATGAAGACCGACGGCCCGCCCTGCTCGCCGTTGATGACCGTGACGGGTATCTCGACGGGGTCGCCGAGGTACGTCTCGCTGATTTCGTACCTGAGGTGTCGCACCTCGCCCGGCGGCACCTCCGAGTCGTACCTGAACGGTTCGGGGTTCATGAGACGGTCATCGGCGGCGACGGGTAAGAAGGTTGACCGGTGGCGACCGACCGCCGCGTCGATTTACGTCGCTCGCGCGCCACGTCTCTCTCATGGCGACTCCTCGGCTCGACGACCCGCTCGACATCGGCGGGCTCACGCTCCGAAACCGGCTCTACCGCGCGCCGGTCCTCGAATGCGCGGGCACCGGCCCCGACGCGCCCGAGCGCCTCGCGGCGGAACTCGAACCCGCGGCGCGGGCCGGCGCGGGCCTCGTCTGTCAGGGCGCGACCATCGTCCGCGAGACGGGCGGCTGTGCCGCACCGGGGATGACCCGCATCGCGGACCCCGAGTTCGCGGCGTCGCTGTCGGCGGTGACGGAGCGCCTCCACGACCACGGCGCGGCCGTCGCGGTCCAGTTGGAGTACGGCGGCCTGCGGAGCATGGAGACGTGGCACGCCGCGTATCGACGCGACCACCCCGAGCTTCGACAGCTCGCCGTCTCCCGGCCGCCGCGGCTCCTCAGACTGCTTGACGGCCTCGGCTTTCTCGACTACGACGCCCGCGTCATGACGACCGAGGAGGTGTACGACCTCGCGGCCGACTTCGGCCGCTCCGCGGCGATGGCCGTCGACGCCGGCTACGACGTGGTCCACGTCGCCGGCGCGAACATGGGCGTCGTCCACCAGTTCCTCTCGCCGTTCTACAACCGCCGGGACGACGAGTTCGGCGACGGCGTCCGGTTTCTGGAGGTCGTCGCCGACGAGGTCCGCGGGCGGGCGGGCGACGTACCGCTCATGACGAAAGTGCCGGCGGAGACGGCCGCGCCGCCCGGCATCCGCCGACATCTGACCGAGGCCGACGCCGTCGCAATCTGCCGCCGCCTCGACGAGGCGGGCTACGACGCGCTCGTGCCCGTCTCGGGGTCGGTGTTCTGGGACGCGAGCATCGTCCGGGGGTCGTTCCCGGCCCGCGCGTGGCGCGACGACCGCTACCGCGACGGCTACGCCGCGGCCTTCGGCGGCCCGCTCCGGGCGCGACTCGTCGAACTCGGCAACCGAATCGAAGCGGCGTGGTACGACTTCGACCCGGCGTGGAACGCCGACCTGTGCCGCCGCGTCCGCGACGCCGTCTCGGTGCCCGTGCTCTGCGAGGGCGGCATCCGCGAGCGCGGCCACATCGACCGACTGCTCGGCGACGCCTGCGACGCCGTCGGAATGGCCCGGCCGTTCTACGCCGAACCGGAACTCCCGGCGCGACTGCTCGGTGAGGACGTTTCGACCGACACGCGGGTCGTCTGCGAGAACTGCAACAACTGCGCGGTGCCGCAGGCGACGGGCGCGCCGGGCGTCTGTCGAACGCCCGCCGTGTTGGCCCGCGCGGGAACCCTCAGAATGGAGGGCGCCTACGACACAGCCCCCGAATCGGTGGATAGCGATGAGCCCGACCCGGAGAGTTAATAAGGCTCTCGTCGGTGAGTCTGGGTAATGGCGCGCGACCGGTCCGCGATGGAGTCGGCCGAACTGACGGCGGTGCTCGACGCGCTCGACGACGCGGACGCCCGAGCCATCATCAGAGGACTCGAAGAACCCATGACGGCAAGCGAAATCTCAGACACGTGTGACATCCCGCTTTCGACGACGTACAGGAAGCTGGACCTGCTCACGGACGCGGCGCTCCTCGCCGAGGGGACCCAGATTCGCGCGGACGGCCACCACGCGACGACCTACGAGGTCGCCTTCGACGAGGTGCGAATTGCGCTCAACGAGGACCGCGACTTCGACGTCGCGGTCGGCCGCCCCGAGCAGACGCCCGACGAACGCCTCGCGGACATCTGGTCGCGGGTCCGGAGGGAGACCTGATGGGGCACCTCAGCGCCTCGCCGACGATAGCGACGATGATAATCGTCGTCAAGACGGGCATCCTCGTCCTCGGCGGGCTCATCACCTACTTCAGCTACAAGGCGTACCGGAACACCGGGGCGGCGTCGCTCCGCGCCCTCGCGCTCGGCTTCGGGACCGTCACGCTCGGCGCGATGCTCGGCGGCGCGCTCGACGTGATTCTCAACGTCGACCTCGCCACCGGACTGCTCATCGACTCGGTGCTGACGCTCATCGGCTTCGCGGTCATCACCTACTCGCTGTACGTCGACTGACCGCGAGCCGACCCGCTTCGGCGCTCGGAGTCGCTTTCGACCCTCCGACCCCGACCGCGGTCGTGCCCGCCACGTTTCTTCACCGCCGCTTTCCGCCGCTTTCCGCCGCTTTCCGCCGGCTCCCGTTGTCTCCCGTCGTTTCCCACCGGACTCTCGCCGTGAGCCACAGCGTCGCTCCGCTCGATGCGCACTGGTATCACGACTCCGTGATTGCAGATGTTATTGTCCAAATCGTGCAAAACCGTTATTAGGTCGCGGCCGGTATCGGTAGGTATGTCCGACGACGAACTGACCGACATCCGGAAGCAGAAACGCGAACAACTCGAATCCAAGCTCCGCAGTGACGGCGGGAGTGCGGCGAAAGAAGCCGCGGCTGGGCCGGCAGAACCCATCCACGTCGACGGCGCGTCCGAACTGGAAGACGCCGTCTCCTCGTACGACGTGGTGCTCGTCGACTTCTACGCGGACTGGTGCGGTCCGTGCAAGATGCTCGAACCGACCGTGAAGAAGCTCGCGGAGACCACCGACGCCGCGGTCGCCAAGGTCGACGTGGACGCGAACCAGGAGCTCGCCGCCCAGTACCAGGTCCGGGGCGTCCCGACGATGGTGCTGTTCGCCGGCGGCGAGGCGGTCGAACAGCTCGTCGGCGTCCGCGGCTACGACGACCTGAAGAACCTCGTCGAGTCCCAGCTCGCGTAGGCGTTCTCTCTCCCCGAGACTCGGGGTCGATTTCTTGACGGTATCGTCCGACCTTCGGGTATGCAACTCCTCGCCGAGCACATCGACATCGGTACCCGGTCGCCGACGGTCCTCCTGAACGAGAGCGACGCGGCCGAACTCGGGGTTCACGCCCTCGAACGCGTCCAACTGCGCCGGGACGGGCGGACGACTATCGGCATCGTGGAGCTGACGGACGAACTCGTCGCCGAGGGGACCCTCGGGGTGACGCGCCGTCTCGACCACCTCGAAGGCGCAGTCGAGGTGTCGGTCGCGCCGCAACCGGACTCGGTGTACTACATCCGCAAGAAGCTCGACGACATCGAACTCGACGCGGACGAACTGTCCCGACTCGTCCGCGACATCTACGAGGAGCGCCTCGCCGACGTGGAACTCGGCGCGTTCGTCTCCGCGACCTACACGAACGGGCTATCCATGGAGGAGACGATGCACCTCACGGAGTCGATGGCGGACATCGGCGAATCCATCGTGTGGGAGGAGCCGGTCATCGCCGACAAACACTCCATCGGCGGCGTCGCGGGCAACCGCGTCACGCCGATTCTCGTCCCCATCGTCGCCGCGGCGGGGCTGAAGATTCCGAAGACCTCCTCGCGGGCCGTCACCTCCGCGGCGGGCACCGCCGACACGATGGAGGTCCTCTGCGACGTGGAGTTCTCCGTGCCGGAGATACGCGACATCATCGGGAAGACCGGCGGCTGTCTCGTCTGGGGCGGCGCGGTGAACCTCTCTCCGGTCGACGACCGCATCATCCGCGCCGAGACGCCGCTTTCTATCGACCCCAAGGGACAGCTCATCGCCTCGGTCCTCTCGAAGAAAAAGAGCGCCGGCTCGACCAACGTCGTCGTGGACATCCCCTACGGCGAGGGCGCGAAAGTCGAGAGCCTCGCGGAGGCGCGCGAGCTCGCGGAGGACTTCAACCGCGTCGGCGGCCACCTCGGGATGGCCATCGAGTGCGCCATCACGAACGGGGCCGCGCCGGTCGGCCGCGGCGTCGGCCCCGTGCTCGAAGCCCGCGAGGTCCTCGCCACGCTCGCCGGCGGCGGCCCGAACGACCTCCGCATGAAGGCGATTCGCCTCGCCGACATGCTGTTCGAGTCCACCGGCGTCGACGCCGACGCCGCCGACATCCTCGACTCCGGGCGGGCCGAGGAGACCTTCCGCGAGATACTCGCCGCGCAGAACGGCGACCCCGACGTGGAGGCCGCCGACCTCTCGCCCGGCCGGCACACCGTTTCGGTCCGCGCCGACCGCGACGGCGTGGTCACGCACGTCAACAACCGCCTCGTCAACGAGGTCGCCCGCCGGGCCGGCGCGCCGCGAGACCCCGGCGCGGGCCTCGAACTCCACCGCCGCGTCGGCGAGATGGCCGCCAGCGGCGAGACGCTGTTTACGGTCCACGCCGAGTCCGAGGACAAACTCGCCGACGCGAAGGCGCTCACCGAGCGCGTCGAGACCGTCCGGGTCCGACACCCCGACGAGGCGCTCGTGGACCGAGTCTGAAACCCGTCTCCGCGGCGACCTTTTTCCATTCGACGCCCGTAGTTCCCGCATGGACGACCGCGTACACCCCGAGGTCCGGCGCACCGCGACGGAGATCGACACGATGGAGATTCGCGGCGCGGCGACCATCGCCGACGCGGCCGCGCGGGCGCTTCGGACGCAGGCCACGGAGAGCGACGCCGCCGACGCCGAGGCGTTCCGCGCCGAACTCCGCGCGGCCGCCCGGGCGCTCTACGAGACGCGGCCGACCGCCGTGAGCCTCCCCAACGCCCTCCGGTACGTCCTCCGCGGCATGTCGAGTACGACCGTCGAGGGACTCCGTCAGAACGTCGTCGAGTCGGCCGACGAGTTCTGCGCCCGCCTCGAACGGGCCCAAGCCGACCTCGGCGAGGTCGGCGCGAACCGCCTCCGCGACGGCGACACCATCATGACCCACTGCCACTCGACGGACGCGCTGGCGTGCGTCGAGGCGGCGGTCGAGCAGGGGAAACACATCGAGGCCGTCGTCAAGGAGACCCGACCCAGAAATCAGGGGCACATCACCGCGAAGCGACTCGACGAACTGGGCGTGCCCGTCACGCTCATCGTCGACTCGGCGGCCCGCCGCTACCTCAACGACGTGGACCACGTGCTCGTCGGCGCGGACGCCGTCGCGGCCGACGGGAGCGTCGTCAACAAAATCGGGACGAGCGGCCTCGCGGTCAACGCCCGCGACCGGGGGACGCCCATCATGGTCGCCGCGCAGACGCTCAAGCTCCACCCGGGGACGATGACCGGCCACACCGTCGATATCGAGATGCGCGACACCGCGGAGGTCGTCGACGACGAGACGCTCGTGGAGCTCGGCAACCCGACCGTACAGAACCCCGCGTTCGACGTGACGCCGCCGCGCTACGTCGATGCCATCGTCACCGAGCGCGGGCAGTTCCCACCCGAGAGCATCGTCACCCTGATGCGGGAGCTGTTCGGCGAGGGGACCAGCGAACCGTGGGCGGAGCCGTCGGCGCGGGCCGAACCGTAGGCCGGTCCCAAACCGCCGTCGCGGGCCGAACCGTAGGCGGAGTCGTCGTCAGGGTCCGGACCGTCGTCTCGGACTGACCCGCGGTCACGGTCCGCCGACGAGGTCGGCCATGACCTTCATCTCCGCTTTCCGCAGGTGTTCGGCCGCGGTGCCCGCCGAGCAGTCGAGCCGTGCGGCCACGTCGGCGACCGACCCGGTCCGCGGCTCGCGGTAGTAGCCGCAGTCGACGGCGGCCTCGACGGCCTCGCGCTGGCGGGGCGACAGCGACCCGGCGGAGACGCTCCCCGGACCCGTGTACTCCCGCACCCGCACGATTTCGAGGCCGCGGCCCTCGGGCATCTCCTCGACCGCCGACTGGAGGGCGTCGTCGGTGCCGACGAGCGTCACCGACACCGCGCCGTCGCCGTCGAAGACGACCGGCGGAACGACGATGAGGTCGCCCCGCGTGACGGCCGCCGTCTGTCTCGCGCCCGCCGCGTCGAGCCGCTCGTTCACCACGATGAAAAAGGAGTCACCGGGGAGCTGTGAGACCTCGTACGACTGGATGCGCTCTGTCTCCGCGAGCGCCGCCTCGTAGGCCTCGATGTCGGAGCCGAACACCTCGAAGACGATGGTGTTCCTGTCGGTCACCGTCGGGTTCCAGTGGTGGAGCTCGGTCCGCTCGAACGCCTCGTGGTCGACGACGAACTCGTGCATCGGGTGCATCTGCTCGTCGTCGGGCGCGAAGCGAAGCCTGACGGATTTCATGCCAGCGGGTTGATTCGACCGCGACATAAAAACTGGCCGCACTCGTGAGGCAGAACGCCGAACCGACGGCCGGACGAACGAACGGGCGTCAGCCGCCATGTCACTCGAACGCCCGCGACAGACCCCCGAGTCCGACGACGACCCCGCCGCGCTCGCCGACGACGACGCCGGTCCCCTCGACGCCGACGCGCTCCGGCGGGCGCTGGGCGACGCCGCCCTCGCCACCGAGGAGCACGTCCACGCGCCCGCGGTGCAGATTCGCCCCGACGCGGTGCAGTCGGCGCTTTCGGCCCTCCGCGACGGTCTCGGCCTCGACCACCTCTCGTGTGTGACCGCACAGGAGTACGAGGACCGCTACGAGTCCGTCTATCACCTGAAGTCGTACGACGACCCGACCCGAGAGGCGAGCGTCGTCGTCCCGACGCCCCGTTCGGACCCGGTGAGCGAGTCTGCCGCGCCGGTGTTTCGGACGGCCGAGTGGCACGAGCGGGAGGCGTACGACCTCGTCGGCGTCCGGTACGAGGACCACCCGGACCTGCGCCGCATCCTCCTGCCGGAGACGTGGCAGGGCCACCCGCTCGGGCTGGACTACGACCAGACGCGCCCCCAGGTCGTCCGGTACGACGAGAACGCGAACCCGCTCGCCGAGGACGGCCGCGCGGACACGAACACGATGCTCCTCAACATCGGGCCGCACCACCCGGCGACCCACGGCGTGATGCACCTGCAGGTCGCGCTGGACGGCGAGCAGGTCGCGGACGTGGAGCCCGACATCGGCTACATCCACCGCTGTGAGGAGCAGATGTGCCAGCGGGGCACCTACCGACACCAGATTATGCCGTACCCCGACCGCTGGGACTGGGGCGGCGGCGGCCTCCTGAACGAGTGGGCCTACGCCCGCACCGCCGAGGCGCTGGCTGACATCGACGTGCCCGAGTACGCGCAGGTGCTCCGGACGCTGGCGGCCGAACTGAGCCGCATCCTCTCGCACATGCTCGCGGTCGGCGCGTACGCCCTCGACGTCATCGGCGACTTCACGGCGACGTTCCAGTACGCGCTCCGGGACCGCGAACTCGTCCAGAACATCCTCGAAGACCTCACGGGCCAGCGGCTGATGTTCAACTACTTCCGACTCGGCGGGGTCGTCTGGGACCTCCCCGAACCCCGCGAGGCGTTCTTCGAGAAGGTCCGGACGTTCGTCGACGACCTCCCCGAGAAACTGCGGGAGTACCGCGACCTCCTGACGGCGAACGAGATTCTGCAGGCCCGCACGGTCGACACCGGCATCCTCCCGCCCGAGGTGGCGAAGGACTACGGCGTGACGGGGCCGGTCGCCCGCGGCTCCGGCATCGATTACGACCTCCGCCGCGACGACCCCTACGGCTACTACGACGAACTCGACTGGGCGGTCGCCGTCGAAGCGGACTGCGACAACTTCGCGCGCCTGCTCGTCCGCCTCCGCGAGGTCGAGGAGTCGGCCAAAATCGTCGCCCAGTGCGTCGACCTGCTCGAAGGCTGGCCCGACGACGAGCGGACCATCCAGTCGAACGTCCCGCGCACCATCAAACCGGATGACGACACCGAGGTGTACCGCGCGGTCGAGGCCGCGAAGGGGGAGTTGGGTATCTACATCCGCGCCGACGGCACCGACACCCCGGCGCGGTTCAAGATTCGCGGCCCCTCGTTTTCGAATCTTCAAGCGCTCCCCGAGATGGCCGAAGGCGAGTACATCCCGGACCTCATCGCGGCGCTCGGGAGTCTCGACACGATAATGGGAGAAGTAGACCGGTAGTCGTCGGCGAGACGACCGGGACCGGGCGTCGTTTCCGACTCAGTCGTCCGCCGACGGGGCGGAGCTTCCCTCGCCCGAGCCGTCGGCGACGGCCTGCGACCCAGCCGGCGGCGACCCGTCGGGGGTCGTGCCGGCCGCCGCGGTCGCGTCGCCGCCGCGGTCGCTTCCGCCGCCGTTTCCGACGTCGAATCGGCCGACGAGGTCGTTGAGCGACTGCGCGGACTCCGACACCTGCTGGATGTTCCGCGTGACCTCGTTTATCGCGGCGGTCTGCTCTTCGGTCGCCGCCGAAACCGTCGCCGTCTCCGAGGTGGTCTCCTCGCTCACGCTCGACACGTCGTCGACCATCGAGACGACCTCCTCGGTCGAGACGGCCTGATTCTCGGTCGCCTGCGAAATCTCCTCGACGCCGTGTTCGGCCTCGCGAATCGCCCCGGAGATGTGGTCGAACATCTCGATGGCGTCGCCGATGGTCTCCGACCCGCTCTCGACGCTCTCCTGCATGGACTGCATGTCGTCGACCGTGTCGTCGGCGCGGTCGCGAACCTCGTCGATTTGGGCTTCCACCTCGTCGGTGGCCTGACTGGCCTCCTTGGCGAGCGCCTTGATTTCGTTGGCGACGACGGCGAAGCCCTCGCCGGCCTCGCCGGCGCGGGCGGCCTCGATGGAGGCGTTGAGCGCGAGCAGGTCCGTCTGCTCCGCGATGTCGTTGATGAGCTGGACGATTTCGTTGATTTCGCCCACCTGCTCGCCGAGGGCTTCGACCCGCTCGACCGCCTCGTCGGCCTCGGTCTCGATGGTCGATATCTCGTCTGTCGCCTCCGCGGCGTGCTCGCGCCCCTCGTCGGCGAGCGACACGGCCTGATTCGCCGACTGGACGACGCCGTCGGCGGAGGCGGCGACCTCCTCGATGGTCGCCGAGAGGTCGTTCATCTCGTTTGCGACCGTCTGGAGCCGCTCGGTCTGCTGTTCTGCACCGTGGGCGATTTCCTCGACCGACCGCGCGGTCTCCTGGCTCGCGGACTCGATTTCCTTCGCGCTCGACACCGTCTCGTTGCTCACTGCCGCGAACTCGTCGGCGACGGACTGCACCTCGACGAAGCCGTCTTGGAGCTTCTGAATCCCGGTGTCGAGGTCGGACATGATAGCGCCGAACTCGCCGGGGAGGTCGGTCCGGAGGTTCTGGTCGAGGTTGCCGTCGCCGAGTTCCGTCCCGGCGGTTCGAAGCGCCGAGACCTGCTGTTGGAGGTTCTCCTGCATGTCGTCGAACGCCTCGACGAGTTCGCCGAGTTCGTCGTCGTTGGCGTCGATGTCCTCGTCGTCGTCGAACCGACCGCGGGCGAGCGACTGCGCGCGGTCCCGGAGCGCCTCTATCGGCTCCGAGAAGTACCGCGCGGCCACGTAGCCGACGCCGACGACGACCGCGATGATGCCGACGATTAACAGGAGCATGATGTTCCGGGCGGTGTCCGCCCGGTCGTTCATCGCCTGCCCGAGTTGTTCGACCGGCCCCGTCACGTCTGACTCGGGGACGGTCGCGACGAGTTCGTACTGACCGTTCCCGAAGTGGAGCGGCGCGTAGCCGACGAAGTAGCGAGCCTCGCCGCCGCCGTCGCCGGTCGTCTCGTGAGTGGTCAGCCCGCTCTGGCCGACAATCGCGGTCACGTTCTCCGCGATTTCGGACTCGACGGAGCCGAGCGACTCCCGCGAGTCGGTCAGGAGCTCACCGCGTTCGCTCACGATTGACAGGTGGCCGGTCTCACCGACCGGGATGTCGTCGATGAGCGTGTTGAGAAGCTCGAAGTTGAACTGGAGCGTGATGGTTCCGGCGAGCTCACCCCCGCGGTACACCGGCGCGGTGACGTAGACCGCGGCGTCGCCGTCGACGGTCATCACCTCGCTGACATGGATTTCGCCCTCCTGCAGTTCGGTCGCGGTCTCGAACCACGCCTCGTCCGCGAACGAGGTGTCGGCCACCGACTCGGTGACGATGCCGTCGTCGGTGCGGGTCGCTTGGACGATGCCCTGTCCGTTCTCGTCGGTGAACAGAATCTCGTCGTAGGCGGGGTGCTCCTCGCCGTCGATGGTCACGGCGCGGGTTTCGAGGTAGCTCCGGAACGAGTCGTTAATCTGGCCACGAGCGTCGGCGACGGCGGCCGTCTGTAGCTCGTAGTAGTAGACGCTCGGCGCGAGCACCCAGTCGAAGTCCTCGTGGTAGGTGTACGCGACGAACTTCTCCTCGACGGGGTTGCCCTCCTGAGTGGTGTCTTCCCACTCGTACTCGACGATGCCCCAGTCCTCGCCGTTGCGGACGGCGTCGTTCGACTCGATTTCGGCGGGCACCTGATTGAACGCCGTTATCCCGGTGTCTTCGACGGTGTTGACCCCGTCGTCGAGGCCGTGGTGGACGACGAAGTCGAGGTCGCCGTTCAGGATGAACGCGTAGCCGGTCGAGCCGACGTAGCCGGGGTAGAAGGCGTCGGAGAGCGTCCCGCTCTGTTGGACGCCGCTTCCGGCGGTGCCGGCGATTCGCGCCTCGACACGGTCTTTCACCTGCTGTTGTTGCGCCGGAGTGAGCTCGTCCCAGTTCTGTCCGCCGTACTGGTTCGCGAGGACGGACTGTTTCGTGGTCTCGACGGTGGCGCGCATCTGGAGCGCCATGTAGCCCAACTGCGCTTGGCTCTGTTCTTGGACGAGTTCCATCTCCCCGTCCCGGGCGGCCTCGTAGTTCTGCACGGGTGCCGAGTCCGCCAGCGCGAGGGCGTCGATGCGGCGGGCGTCGAGAAGGTTCTGTATCTCCTCTTGCCGGGCGGCGACGGTCTGGTTCAGGTCGCCGGTAATCTGCCCTTCCAGCGTGGCCTTGCTTTGGTCTTGGGCGTAGTTTCCAATGCTACTCATTCCTTGGACGCCTGCGACGCCGACGACTGCCACGGGAATCAGCGAGATGGCGAGACAGAGCGCGATAAGTTTTGTTCGTATCTTCATGATGTGGTGTCATCGGCGAATCCCCGGCGTCCCCCAATGCGCGCCGAACAGCCGGTAGTGGCCGAATTACTCTGACTGTAGCTCTGCGAAAACAATCGTATAAAACTCACTCGCCAATTATTAGCATCGATATTCGAACGACGAACCCGCTTCGAAACCCACAGAATAGCGGGCCAATTTCTCACTCGGTATTGCAGTAATCACTCAACACGTTTCGAACCATTGTCACGAACCGGCAACAATTGCGAACGCGGTGAGTCCGAGTCGGTCTTCCGGGGCTTACCGCGGCGTCTCCGTCCCCCACTTATCGAGGGCGACCGCGAGCTCGGGCGTCTCCTCGGCGGCCTCGCTGATAGACCGCCCCTCGACGTAGGCGTCGATGGCCGACCGGAGCGCCACCGCTCCCGCGCGGGTGCCGTCGGGGTGGCCGTGGATGCCGCCGCCGAGCTGGACGCAGACGTTCGTCCCCGTGGCGTCGAGCAGGTCGGGGAGCAGACCGGGGTGGAGCCCGCCCGAGGCGACCGGGAGCACGTCGGTCGTCCCGTAGAGGTCGCTCGCGAGCCAGTCGTTGATGCCGACGGTGTCCTCGTTGGCGAGCTTGCCGAGCCCGGCGGTGCCGGTGTGGAGCTGGTCGACGCCGCAGAGGCGACTCACCTGCGCGAGCACCCGCATCGAGACGCCGTGGGTCGGGAGCCGGTCGAAGGCGGCGTGCATGGCGCGGTGGGCGTGGATTGCGATGCCGTGTTTCTCCGTGCGCTCGCGGACGGTCTGGAGCCCCGCCCAGCCCGCGGTGATGATGTCCACCATGACGTACTCGCCGCCCTGCGCGGCCACCTCGTCCACCCGGTCGAGCATCGTCTGGGTGTCGGCGGTGACGTTGATGAGATAGGACTTCGTCTCGCCCGTCTCGTCTTCGGCGTCGTCGCGGAGCGACAGCGACTCGGTCAGGCGGTCCGAAAAGGGGTTGAACGACTGGTCGGTCAGGTTCTCGTCGTCCTTCAGGAGGTCGACGCCGCCGACCCACGCGTCGTAGCCGATCTGCGCGTGCGCCGCCGTCGAGAGGCCGACTTTCGGCTTGGGGACCGTCGCCGTGATGGGGCGGTCGGTGACGCCGAATATCTCCTCGCGGACCGACGACCCGTACAGCGGGCCGGGGTACGCCGAGACGACCGACTCGGGCCACTCGCAGTCGAGGAGCCGAATCGTGTCGACCGCCTTCATCCCCATGATGTTGCCGGCGATGCACGACAGCACCTGCGGAATGTTGCCGGGTTCGAACAGTCCCGCGGGGTAGGCGACTTTGATGAGGTCGCCGTCGATATCGAACGTCGTCGCGCCCATGTCGGTGAAGTCCGCGCCGGTCTGGAGGGCCGCCCACGTGCCGTTGGAGGACTCCGAGGCCACGCGACTCGCCGCCGCCTCCGTCGACATCCCCGTCGCGGGGTCGATGCGGAAGGTGCAGACGAGGTCCTCGTCGGTCGGTTCGTAGTCGAGGTCAAGGAAGTCTTCGTACGTGATACCCATAGCCTCGGCTACGTCCCCGCGAAGCTTAAAACGGCATCCCGAAGCGACTTTGGCCCCTCGATGCGAAGGCACACGGCTCGGTGCGGAGCGTGGGATTCGGTACGGTGTGAGGGGGCGGTCCTCCCCTCAGGGCGACAACAGCGCCCGGACCTCGCGGAACTCGGGCACGTCCGCGTCGAGGGCGGCACAGAGGGCGTCCGCCGCGCCCAGCAACCACTCGGCGCGCTCCACGCGGGACTCCACGTCGCCCGGTCCGATTCGGTACCGCTCGACGAGTTCCTCGATGTCCGACCCCTCGGTCCACTCGTGGAGGATGCGGGCGGTCTTGACCGCCGTCAGCCACTCCTCGAAGGGGTCGGCGTCGTGCATCGCGGTGGTGAACTCCGCGGCGTGGCTCCGGGCGTACTGGTACATGAGCGCCCGCTCTCGGTTGCCGAGGTAGGTGTCGTGCATATCGGGCGTGTCGCAGACGACTTCGAGGGCGGTCCGGGCGGTGACGTGCTCGTCGGCCATCTCCGCGATGGTGCGGATGCCCGAGACGATTCGCGCGCCGGTCGTCGGCGAGACGTACTGTCTGGAGGTCTGTGCGCCCAGCGTCGTCGCCGACAGCGTCTCTCCCGTCACGTCGAGGAGCTCCATCGTTTCGAGCTCCGAGACCACGTCGGCGACGAGCGCCGCGAGGTCGACGTCCGGGTGCTGGTGGGCGTAGTAGGTCGCCGAAAACACGTCGGCGACGCCGTCGAGGCTGTCGGCGAACCCGGAAGCGACGACCGAAAGAACGTGCGTCCGGAGCGCCTCGGGGTCGGCGAACTGCGAGTCGACGGCCTCCGCGTCGGCGGTGACGTAGCGGTCGAACAGTTCGGCTTTCGTGTCCGCGTCGCCGACGAGGACCGCCTCGCCGAACGGGTCGAGGTGCGGGCGACCGGCGCGGCCGCACATCTGGTGGACGTCGAGGACGGGAATCCATTCCATCGCGTCGCCGGTGTAGCGCTTCTGGTCGCGGATGACGACCCGGCGAGCGGGGACGTTCACTCCGGCGGCGAGCGTCGGCGTCGCACAGATGACCGCGAGCCGGCGGTCCCGAAAGGCGTTCTCGACGGCGACGCGGTGGGCGCTCCGCAACCCGGCGTGGTGGAAGCCGACACCGGTCCGGGCGCACTCCGAGAGCTGACGGCCGGTCGCGGTGCCGCCGAGTTCGTCGAGTTCGTCGCCGAGGGCGGGCGCGGGCGAGAGGTCCTCGTCGGCGAGGCGGTCGGCCAGCGCCTCGGCCTCGCGGCGCGACCGGACGAACGCGAGGCACTGTCCGCCGGTCTCGACCGCGTCTTCGACGAGCGCGACGGTCGCCTCGGTGGCCTCGTCGTCGTTCGGGCCGGTCGGGGGGACGACCACGTCGAGGTCGGTGTCGTCGTCGAACTCGACGGTCTCGTCGGCGTAGACGCCGGTCCGGAGCGAGACGGGCCGCCACGTGCTCTCGACGAGTTCCGCGTCGAGCCAGTCGGCGATGGCCTCGGGGTTGTCCACGGTCGCCGAGAGGGCGACGAGCTGGAGGTCGGGGACGCGCCGCTGGAGCGTCGAAAGCGTCACTTCGAGCGTCGGCCCGCGACCCGGCGCGCCGAGGAGGTGGACCTCGTCGACGACGACGCAGGCGAGGCGGTCGACCCACGGCGCGCCGTTTCGAATCGCGGAGTCGACCTTCTCGCTCGTGGCGACGACGATGTCGTGGTCGCCGAGTTCCTCCTCGGCCGCGTCGAAGTCGCCGGTGGAGATGCCGACGCTCACGCCGGGGAGTTGGTCGAACGTCTCGTACTTCTCGCGGGCGAGCGCGCGGAGCGGGACGATGTACAGCGCCGGCCCGTCGGCGGTGAGCATGGCGAGTTCCGCGATGAACGTCTTGCCGCTGGCGGTCGGAATGGCGGCGACGACGCGGCCGCCCGCCGCGACGCCGGCCTCGACGGCGGCGGCCTGCGGCGGATACAGCTCCTCGATACCGTTCGACTCGTAGTGAGAGACGAGGGCCGCCGACAGCGGGAGGTCGCGCACGCGCATCTGTCACAGTTCTGGTGGCGGACTCACATAAGTATCTTCGCCGACGGGAGTTCATCGGCCGCCGGTCGACCCGGTGGGACCCCCATAGAACGCGGCCGACGAGCGGTGGTGGCGGCGGTGCGAACGTAGTGACTCTCGGGACGGTTCGGTGATAAAAAATCGAGGTCGTCGTCGGCCGCGTGGTGACCGATTAGTGCGGAGTCGGTACGAACTGCGTTACGCGTTAGGGCCGGACCATCGCTGGAGGGTCGCGGAACTCGAACCCGCTTCGTCGGTCCAGACGAGGCGGACGGTCTGGTCGGCGAGTGTTTCGCTGGCGCCGGAGGGCAAGATTGTGACTGAGGTCCCGGCCGTCACGTCAGTTTGCGTGTCTCCGTTCAGCCCGGTCCAAGTTCGGCTCTCTGATGCATTACCGCTGCCAGCCTCAGCAGTGCCGTAGATGCTGACGCCCGTCGTGATGTTCAGTTGGTCCGAGTCGATTGCTCCACCGCTCTCGTGGGTGATGTTGAGGTAATCTGCGCTACTCTGGTTGTAGTCGAAACTGAAGCTCGCCTGCGGAGCGGTCGCGGTCTGTTCACCCAGTCCCAGCACGAACGTCCCGATGACGGCCGCGAGGATGACGGTAATCGCGACCATCAGAATCACACCGATGACCGGCGACACCGCGTCGTCGTCTGCGAATAGTTGATTTAATTTCATGATTTTCGTGTCGTATACATACGCGGTTAATCCGCGGAAAACCCACCCGGAACGTGGTATGTATGAATGCTACATGGAAGGTCACAAACATAAATCTAACCAACGACACGACAGCAAAAATCACGTTCGTCGCTAGCATACAGTTCAACCGACAGTCACGATTCGGGTGCCGTTCGAGACGCCGCCGCAAAAACCGGGTCGCCGCGGGGGGCTCAGATGTAGTCGTGCTCGGCGAGCCGCTCGACGGCCTCGCGGAGTCGCTCTTCGCTCGCGGCGTACGAGATGCGGGCGTAGCCCGGCGCGTTGAAGGCGCTCCCGGGGACGGTGGCGACCTTCGCGTCCTGAATCGCGCCCTCGCACCACGCTTGGTCGTCGTCGTCGACGGGGAGCATCATGTAGAACGCGCCCTTCGGGACGGCCACGTCGACGTCGTGTTCGGCGAGGAGGTCCACGAGCATGTCGCGGCGGGCCTCGAACGCCTGTCGCATCTCCTCGACGGAGTCGTCGGTGCGCTCCGAGAGCGCCTCGACGCCGGCGTGCTGGACGAAGTTCACGGCGCAGGAGACCGAATGCGAGTGGAGCTTGCCGGCCTGCGCGATGAGGTCCGACGGGGCGTGGAGGTAGCCGAGCCGCCAGCCGGTCATCGAGAACGCCTTCGAGAAGCCGTTGATGGTGATGGTGCGGTCTTCCATCCCGTCGAGGGAGCCGAGCGAGGTGTGCTCGAAGCCGTCGTAGACGATGCGCTCGTAAATCTCGTCGGAGATGACGGCGAAGTCGTGTTCGACCGCGAGGTCGCGGACGCCTTCGAGCGCCGCGTCGGAGAACACGCCGCCGGTCGGGTTCGACGGGGAGTTGACGACGAGGAGCTTCGTCTCGTCGGAGACCGTCTCGCCGAGTTCGTCGAGCGCGGGTTCGAGCTTGAAGTCGTGCTGTGCGAGGTCGACGCGGCTGAGCGTGCCGCCGGCGAGTTTGACCATCGCCTCGTAGGAGACCCACGCGGGGTCGAGGAGCACGACCTCGTCGCCGTCGTCGACGAGCGTCTGGAACGTCTCGAACAGCGCCTGCTTGCCGCCGGGCGTGACGATGACCTCGTCGGCCTCGGCGTCGACGCCGTTTCCGCGGAGCTTCGCCGCGATGGCTTCCTTGAGTTCCGGAATCCCGTTCGACGAGGTGTAGCTCGTGTGTCCCGCGTCGAGCGCGTCCTTCGCCGCCTGCGTGATGTTATCCGGGGTCGGGAAGTCCGGCGCGCCGACCGAGAGGTCGACCACGTCTTCGCCCTGCGCTTCCAGTTCGCTCGCGAGGTTCGAGATGGCGAGCGTCGCGCTCGGTTCGACGCGGCCGACTCGGTCGCTGAAATCGAAGTTCATGCCAACGCCTCCACCATATCGGTCGCGGCGTAAACCGCTTCCGCACCTTTGCTGACGCGTTCGCGCGCTTCAGCGCCGCTCATGCCGGGGCCGGAGACGCCGAACGCGACGGGCTTGTCGCGGTCCAGCGAGACCTCCGTCAGCGACTTCGCGGTCGCGTCGGCGATGACGCGGTCGTGGTCGGTGTCGCCGGTGACGATTGCGCCGACGACCGCGACGGCGTCGACGTCGTCGCGGCGGGCGAGTCGGTCGGCCGCGAGCGGCGAGTCGTACGCCCCGGGGACCTGAATCGTTTCGACGACCGTCGCGTCGCGCTCGGCGGCCGCGTCGCGGGCCGCCTCCTCCATCTGCTCCGTGACCGACGAGTTGAATCGGGCCACGACGAGTCCGAGAGAGACCATGGCCGACCCTTCCCGTCTCGGATAAAAGAACTACCGACACCGACCGAATTTGGCCCCGGCGACGACCAAGCACAAAAGTTGTATTGTCGGCGTCGCGATGGGTGGGCATGAGTACTGACAGTGGGGCCGAGACGGTCGCTCGGTCCCGTGCCCTCCTGGCGATTCTCAGTGTGGCGGCTCTCGCCCTCCTCGTCCGCCTCGTCGACCTCGGCGGCCGCATCTTCCACTGGGACGAAGGCCGCGTCGGCTACTGGATTCTGCGCTATCACGAGACCGGCGAGTTCTCCTACCGCCCCATCATCCACGGCCCGTTTCTCCCCGTCGTCAACGACTACCTCTTTGCGGTCCTGCCGGCGGCGGACTTCACGGCTCGGCTCCCGGTCGCCGTCGTCGGCGGCCTGCTCCCGCTTTCGGTCTGGCTGTTCCGCGAGCACCTCCGCCGCGACGAGATGGTCGCGCTCGCGCTCTTCCTCGCGGCGAACCCGCTTTTGGTCTACTACTCGCGGTTCATGCGCAACGACGTGCTCGTGGCCGCCTTCTCGTTCGCCGCGCTCGGCTTCGTCGTCCGCGCGTACGACACCGGCCGCCTCGCCTACCTCATCCCCGCCGGAGCTTCCTTCGCGGCCGGGGCGGCGACGAAAGAGAACTACGTCGTCTACCTCGCCTGCTTCCTCGGGGCGTCGTTCCTCGTCTTCGACCACCGACTGCTCGCCCGCACCTCGGCCGGCGAGTCCGCCCGCGACATCCTCTTTTCGGAACTACCGGCGAGCCTCCGCGACCGACTCCGCGCCCGCGGAGCCGGCAGTCTCGGCTACGGCGCGGTTCGATACGTCGCGGGCGTCCTCGGCGGCCTGCTCGCGTTCCTCGTCGTCTTCGTCTTCTTCTACGCGCCGCGGCCCGGCCTCTGGAACGCGCTCGGCGGCTCCGCCCCGATGCTCCCGGTGCTCGAAGCCGGGACCGTCGGCGCGGCCTCCGAGATGGTCGGTAGTTGGCTCGGCGGGAGCCACCAGTCTCACGAGTACCTCCCGTATCTGAAGGACTTCCTCGAGACGTTCGTCTACGGCGCGCCGGTGCTCATCGTCTTCGCGCTCGTCGGCGTCGTCGTGGACCGCTACGGCGTCGTCGCCGGTCGAATCCGGTGGCTCGTCGCCTTCGCGACCTACTGGGGCGTCGTGAGTATCTTCGGCTACCCGCTGGCGACTGACATCCAAGCGCCGTGGGTCGTCGTCCACGCGGTCGTCCCCCTCGCGATTCCCGCCGCGGTCGGCGCGGCGTTCGTCTTCCGCTCCGGCGCGCGGGCGCTCGACAGCAAAGACGCGGTCGGCGTCGGCCTCGCGGCGCTCGTCCTCGTCGCCTCGGTCGGCGGCGTCGCGGCCGCGAACGTCGACTACTGGAACGCCTCGACCGACGACGACAGCGAGGTGCTCCAGTGGGCCCAGCCCGAAAACGACCTCAAGGCCACCCTCGACGACGTGGCACGCGTGTCGGCCGCCAACGACGGAACCGACGTGCTCCTGTACGGCACACGTCCGCCGGACAGCGACGAGACCCACTTCTACGTCGCAAACGAGTCGGACCCCCTCGGCGGGCCGTCGTGGCACAGTCGCCTCCCGCTCCCGTGGTACTTCGAGGGCGCGGACGTCGAGCGCACCAGTAGCGCGCCCGACGCGAACGTCTCCGAGGTGACCGCCGACGCCCCGCCGGTCGTCGTCGCCTACGAGTGGGACCGCGCCGAACTCGAATCCGAACTCGACGGCTACGTCGCACGCCAGCACGCCTTCAAGCTCTGGAGCGAGGACGTGGTCGTGTTCATCGACGAGGACGCGCTCGACGCCACGAACGAGACGCGGGGCTGACGCCGGCCGAGCGTTCGGCCGCTCCGATTTTCCCCGCGTTCGACGGGGACGAGCGCCGCGAGCGCCCGGCGCGTTCGGCGTCGGTTCTGCCCTATTTTATCCACACTCATGCACATCTAGGCACCGAATGTGGCAACGTTTATGCACCGACGTACTGAATCCGCGACTGTGACCGTCACCGTACCCGGACCCACGCTCGGCGTCGTCGGTGGGGGCCAGCTCGGGCGCATGCTCGGCGAGGCCGCCGCACCGCTCGGCGTCGATATCGTCGTGCTCGACCCGACACCCGACTGCCCGGCGTCGGCCGTCGCCGACCAAATCGTCGGCGACTTCGACGACCCCGAGGCGATGGCGGAACTCGCCGCGCGGGCCGACGCGCTGACGTTCGAAATCGAACTCGCCGACCCCGACCTGCTCGACGAGCTGGCCGCCGAGGAGGGAATCGCGGTCCACCCCTCGCCCGACGCGCTCCGGACCATCGAGGACAAACTGGTCCAGAAGGACACCTTCGGCGAGGCGGGCATCCCGATTCCGCCGTTTCACCGCGTCGACGACGCGGCCGACCTCCGCGACGCGCTCGACGAGTTCGGCTCGGTCATGCTGAAAGCCCGGACCGGCGGCTACGACGGCCGCGGGAACGTCCCCGTCACCGACCCCGACGAGGCCGAGGCCGCCATCGAGGAGGTCGGCGGCCCGGCGATGGCCGAGGCGTTCGTCGACTTCGAGCGCGAACTGTCGGTCATCGGCGTCCGCGGCGAAGGCGAGATTCGGACGTTCCCCGTGGGCGAGAACGTCCACGAGGAGGAGATTCTCCGCGAGACCGTCGTCCCGGCGCGGACGACCGACGAGGTGCGCGAGGAGGCCGACCGCGTCGCCCGCGAGGTGCTGTCGCACCTGCCCGGTCGCGGCGTCTTCGGCATCGAGCTGTTCGAGACCGCCGCGGGCGACGTGCTCGTCAACGAGGTCGCCCCGCGCCCGCACAACTCCGGCCACTGGACCATCGAGGGCGCGCTCGCCTCGCAGTTCGAACAGCACGTCCGCGCCGTCCTCGGGTGGCCCCTCGGCGCGACGACCCGCCGGTCGCCCACCGTGATGGCGAACGTCCTCGGCACGGTCGACGAGAGCCAGCCGGCGCGACTCGGCGGTCTCGACGACGCCCTCGCCGAATCCGGCGTCTCACTGCACTGGTACGGCAAAGACGAGGTTCGGCCTCTGCGAAAGATGGGCCACCTCACCGCCGTCGGCGACGACGACGCCGACCTCGAAACGCTTCTCGCACGCGCACGCGAGCTCCGCGACGGACTGCACTTCGACTGACCGACGACCGACCGCGACACCACTTGGACCTATGACGACAGAACGGGACCTCATCGACGAACTGCACGCACAGGCCGACGCCGACCGCGACCCCGAGACGACGCCCGACGTGGGCATCATCATGGGGTCGGACTCCGACCTCGACGTGATGTCCGGCGCGCACGAGGCGCTGGACACGCTCGGCTTCGGCGAGCAGACCGACTTCGACGCGCCGCCCGAAGAGCGCTTTTCCTACGAGACGTACGTCGTCTCCGCGCACCGGACGCCGGACCTGATGTACGCCTACGGCGACACCGCGCGCGACCGCGGCGTCGAGGTCATCATCGCCGGCGCGGGCGGCAAGTCCGCGGACCTGCCGAACATGACCGCCTCCATCGCGTACCCGATTCCCGTCGTCGGCGTCCCCGTCCAGGAGAAGTCGGTCGACTCAGTCATCGGGATGCCGACGGGCGCGCCCATCGTCGCGGTCGACGCCGGTAAGTCGTTCAACGCGGCGCTGTCGGCGGTACAGGCGCTCTCTCGCGGCTACCCCGAACTCGAAGACCGACTCGTCGACTACCACGAGGACCTCGTTTCCGACGTGGCCGAGACCTCGGCCGCGCTCCACGACCTCGGGGTCGCCGGCTTCCGCGAGTCGCGGTAGCGGGGCGCGTCTCGCCACCCGTCGCCGCCCGGCCGTTTTTCCGTCAGCGGGGGTCGCTACCGGCGTCGAAACCCCGCCCGCACGGGGTTCCGGGCGTCTCTCGCGTATTTTCCAAATAGAAGCTCTCTCGCGCCCGAAACACACAAATCAATGTTTATAGGGGAGCGCTTCTAACCGCCGCACGTCAGGGAGACACGGCATGAGTGATTGGATTGCAATCGGTGCGATGGGTTTGGTCGGTGTCGGCTTACCGCTCGCGATGATGGCGGTGTCGGCGCTGCTTCGCCCAAGCGTACCGGAACAAGGAAAGAGTGCCACGTACGAGAGTGGTGAGGTGCCGACAGGCACGGCGCGCGTCCAGTTTAACATTCAGTACTACATGGTCGCGCTGCTGTTCCTCGTGTTCGACATCGAGACCGTCCTGATTTTTCCGTGGACGGTCATTTACCGCTCCGCCCTCGAACAGGGCGCGTCGCTGGCGACGATTCTGACGCCGATGCTCGTTTTCATCGGCGTCCTCGTCATCGGCCTCGTCTGGGCGTGGCGCAACGGCGCAGTCAAGTGGGTCAAAAGCCCGCAGGCAAGTCGTCGTAAGACAGAGAGACAAGATGCATGAGTAGCGAACAGAAGCCATTCGTCACGGACGATACACAGGTACAGACCGAGACCCGCGACGCCCGCATGGCGGGGGCTGACGACCGGTTCAACTCGAAGCTTCGGGAGGCGTTCGGCTCGTCACCGTTCATCCTCACGAAGTTCGACAAGTTCATGAACTGGGTCCGCGGCTCCTCGATGTTCATGTTGCAGTTCGGTATCGCCTGCTGCAGCATCGAGATGATGCACACCTACGCGATCAAGCACGACTTGGACCGGTTCGCGGCGGGTGTGCCGCGCGCGTCGCCGCGACAGGCAGACGTGATTATCGTGCCGGGGACGATCGTCTCGAAGTTCGCCCCGCGCATGAAGCGCGTCTACGACCAGATGCCCGAACCGAAGTTCGTCGTCGGCATGGGGTCGTGTACGATTTCCGGCGGCCCGTTCCAGGAGGGCTACAACGTCATCAAGGGCGCAGAAGAGGTCATCCCGGTGGACATCCACATCCCCGGCTGTCCGCCGCGCCCGGAGGCGCTCATCTACGGCATCGCGAAGCTCCAAGAGCGCATCGCGAACGGCGAGTCCAGCCCGGTGACGGTCAAGCCGTACGAACTCGAGCAGTTCGGCGACCTCGAATCCGACGAAATCGTCGACAAACTCGCCGCGCAGATCGACGAAGACGACCTCGTCATGCGGTACAACTGGGCTGATTCGCCATGAGCCTCGAAGAACAACAGTCCGACGAGCCCGCGGAACTCGAATCGGGCGTCAGCCGCGGCGACGAACTCGCCGACCTGCTCGGCGACCTCGTCGTCGGCCGCGAAGAGCACATGAACGCGCCCGGCCTCGTCATCCGTCCCGACGAGGTCCAAGACGCGCTGTTCAAGCTCCGCGACGAGGCCGGCTTCGACCACCTCTCGTGTGTGACCGCACAGGAGTACGAGGACCGCTACGAGTCCATCTACCACCTGACGAAGTTCGACGACCGGACCGACGAGGTCTCGGTCGTCGTGCCCACGTCGAAGGACAACCCGGTCAGTCAGTCCGCCGAGCCGGTGTTCCGGACGGCCGACTGGCACGAACGGGAGGCGTACGACCTCGTCGGCATCCAGTACGAAGACCACCCGGACCTGCGTCGCATCCTCCTGCCCGACACGTGGCAGGGTCACCCGCTCGGACTCGACTACGACCAGGACCGCCCGCAGATAGCGACGCTCCGCGAGCACGCCAACCCGCTGGAGGAGGACCACCGCGCCGCGGGGGACAGCAACACGATGTACATCAACATCGGTCCCCACCACCCGGCGACCCACGGCGTGCTGCACGTCGAGACCGTCGTCGACGGTGAGCAGGTCGTCGACCTCGACGCCGACATCGGCTACCTCCACCGCTGTGAAGAGCAGATGTGCCAGCAGGGGACCTACCGGCACCAGATTATGCCGTACCCCGACCGCTGGGACTACATCTCGGCCGGCCTCCTGAACGAGTGGGCCTACGCCCGCACCGCGGAGGACCTCGCGGACATCGACGTCCCCGAGTACGCCCAGATTATCCGCACGATGGGCGCGGAACTGTGCCGCATCGCGTCGCACATGATCGCGCTCGGCACGTTCGCGCTGGACGTGTACGGCGACTTCACGGCCATCTTCATGTACGCCATGCGGGACCGCGAAATCGTCCAGAACATCCTCGAAGACCTCACGGGTCAGCGCATGATGTTCAACTACTTCCGGCTCGGCGGGGTCGTCTGGGACCTCCCCGAACCCCGCGAGGAGTTCTTCGAGAAGGTTCGTGACTTCCTCGACGGGCTTCCGCAGGCGCTCGAGGAGTACCACGACATGATTACCTCGAACGAGATTCTGCAGGCCCGCACGGTCGGCACGGGGGTCCTGCCGCCGGAAGTCGCAAAGAGCTACGGCGCGACCGGCCCGGTCGCCCGCGGCTCCGGCATCGACTACGACCTCCGGCGCGACGACTCCTACGGCTACTACGACGAACTCGACTGGGACGTCGTCGTCGAGGACGGCTGTGACAACTTCTCGCGCCTGCTCGTGCGTATGCGCGAAGTCGAGGAGTCGGCCAAGATCATCCAGCAGTGTGTCGACCTCCTCGAAGACTGGCCCGAAGACGAGCGGAACATCCAGGCCAACGTTCCGCGCACCCTCAAGCCCGAGGAGGACACGGAAATCTACCGCGCCGTCGAAGGCGCGAAGGGCGAACTCGGCATCTACATCCGCGCCGACGGCACCGACAAGCCGGCCCGCTTCAAGATTCGAAGCCCGTGTTTCTCGAACCTACAGACGCTCCCCGAGATGTCCGAGGGTGAGTACATCCCGGACATGATTGCCTCGCTCGGCAGTCTCGACATCGTCCTCGGAGAGGTGGACCGGTAATGAGTCTGCAGGCAGTTCTTCCGGACACGATCAGCGGCCTCCTCGGTCTCGAAGGCGTCCTCGGTGACGTCGTCGGCGGACTCGTCGGCGCGTTCCTCGTCGCCAACATCATGCTCATCATGACGGCGTTCGCCGGACCGTGGGCCAAGCGGAAGATTACGGCCGCCTTCGGTGACCGCATCGCGGTCAACCGAATCGGTCCGTTCGGCCTCCTGACCATCGTCACGGACGCGGTCCGACTGCTGTCGAAGGAACTCATCGTTCCCGAGGGCGTCGACCGTCCCGCGTGGGACCTCGCGCCGATGGTCATCCCCTTCTCCGCACTGCTCGGGTTCGCCGTCATCCCGATGGGGAACGGCATCCAGCTCGCCGACCCCGAGACCGGCCTCGCGTTCGCCTTCGCCGCGGCGTCTATCGCCTCGCTGGGCATCGTCATGACCGGCTACGCATCGAATAACAAGTTCTCGCTTATCGGCGCGCTCCGCGCCGTCGCGGCCAACATCGCCTACGAGATTCCGCTCGTCATCACGGCGGCCTCGGTCGTCATCTTCGCCGGCTCGCTCCGGATGAGCGAAATCGTCGCCGTGCAGGCCGAACCACTGCTTTCGGTCGCGGGCGTGACGATTCCGACGTGGTTCGCGTTCGTCAACCCCTTCGCGTTCGCGCTGTTCGTCATCGCGAACCTCGCGGAGGTCGGCCGCAACCCGTTCGACATCCCCGAAGCGCCGACCGAAATCGTCGCCGGGTATCAGACCGAGTACTCCTCGGTCTACTTCGTGCTCATCTACCTCGGTGAGTTCATCCACATCTTCCTCGGCGGCGCTATCGCGGCGACCCTGTTCCTCGGCGGTCCGGCGGGCCCGGTCCTGCCCGGGTTCGTCTGGTTCACCATCAAAATCTGGGCGTTCTTCCTGTTCACCCAGTGGGCGCGCTCTGCGGTGCCGCGCCTTCGCGTCGATCAGTTCCTCGAAATCGGTTGGAAGGGGATGCTCGTGCTCTCCTTCGCCAACCTGGTTCTCACGGCCATCATCGTGGGGGTGATTGCATGATCGGAATTCTGAAAGGCATGGCAGTGACGCTGAAGCACGCGCTCGACGGGCAGACGTTCACGGTCGAGTACCCCGAGACCGCGCCCGAAGTGAGCCCGCGTTTCCGCGGCGTCCACAAGTTCAGCCAAGAGCGGTGTATCTGGTGTCGCCAGTGTGAGAACGTCTGTCCGAACGACACGATTCAGATCGTTCAGGACGACAAGCGCAACGGCGAGCAGTACAACCTCCACATCGGCCAGTGTATCTACTGCCGGCTGTGCGAGGAGGTCTGTCCCGTCGACGCCATCCTGCTCACGCAGAACTTCGAGTTCACGGCGGACACGAAAAACGACTTCGTCTACAACAAAGAACAGCTCAAGAACGTCCCGTGGTACAAGGATATCGACCCGCTCAACTCCCGCAACCCCGACCGCAACGCGTGGGTCGGCGAGGGCGAAGGAGAGGTCGACTACCAGTAACATGACCGCGAGTGAATCGTTCGAGTCCCGTCAGCCCGCGTCCGCTACCGGACGCTGAGGACGTTCTCGAAATGTTCAAAGGGATATCTCAAGGAGACACACACAATGGTTTATGAAACCATCGCGTTCGCGCTGTTCGCCCTCATCACCGTGGGCTGCAGCCTGGGCGTCGTCCTCGTGCGGGACATCTGGCATTCCGCACTCCTGCTCGGGGGCGCGCTCTTGAGCGTCGCGGTGCATTACGTGATGTTGCAGGCGGAGTTCCTCGCCGCCATGCAGGTCCTCGTCTACGTCGGCGGGGTTCTGATTCTCATCACGTTCGCCGTGATGCTGACGCGTATCAATCCGGAGGTGAGTAGTACATGACCACGAAACCACAGCTGAAACTCGGTTCGCACCTCGTGCCCGGACTCGCCGCCGTCGCGCTGTTCGTCGTGATGGCGGTCGTGTTCCTCGGTGCGTCGTTCCCGGACCCACAGGGGTTCGCAGAGGGAGCAAACATCACCGCGAGCATCGGCTATTCGATGTTCAACCTCGGGTTCGGAAGCGTCGACGGCGAGAGCATGCTGGTCGCGTTCGAAATCATCGACCTCGTGCTCGTCGCCGCGCTCGCCGGCGCGGTGCTCCTCGCTCGCCGCGAGGACACCGCGGGGCAGATGCGGACCATCCTGACCGACGGCGGTCGGGAACTCAAGCAGACGCTGTTCGACGACGGGGAGGGCGACAACTGATGGTGCCCGCGCAGTATTACCTCGTCCTGTCGGCCGCCGTGTTCTGCATCGGCATCTTCGGCCTCTTGACCCGTCGGAACGCGCTGTTGTTCCTGATGTCGGTCGAACTGATGCTGAACGCCGCGAACATCAACCTCGTCGCGTTCTCCTACTACTGGGGCAACGTGACGGGCCAGACGTTCGGGCTGTTCACGATGGCGCTCGCCGCCGCCGAGGTGGCGGTCGGTATCGGCATCATCCTCGTACTGTACCGCAACTTCGACGGCGTGGACGTGACCAACGCGACCACGATGAGGTGGTAACATTATGGCAGGTATCTTAGACTTCGCTCCGGCCATCGTCCTCCTCCCGTTCCTCTCGTTCCTGATCGCGCTCGGGGCGGGACGGTACATGCCGAAGGGAGGCGCGCTGGCGGGCATCGGCGCGACGGCAGGCTCGTTCGTCCTGTCTATCGCGACGTTCTTCGCCGTCAGCGGCGGACAGACCTACAACCAACACATCTACACGTGGGCGACCGGCGCCGGCGACGCGGTCTCGCTCGACTTCGGCCTGCTCATCGACCCGCTTTCGTCGATGATGCTCGTCATCGTGACGCTCGTCGCCGTCCTCGTCCACATCTTCAGCCTCGGCTACATGAACGACGAGGGCGAGACGGGCCTCCCGCGCTACTACGCCGGACTCGGCCTGTTCACCGCGTCGATGCTGGCGTTCGTCGTGTCCAGCAACCTCCTCATGGCGTTCATGTTCTTCGAGCTGGTGGGGCTGTGTTCCTACCTGCTCATCGGCTTCTGGTTCCGCCAGCAAGGCCCGCCGAGCGCCGCGAAGAAGGCGTTCCTCGTCACCCGCTTCGGTGACTACTTCTTCCTCATCGGCGTCGTCGCGGTGTTCGCGACGTTCGGCTCGGCGGCGTTCGCCGGCCCCGAGGCGTTCCCGGTTCTCGCCGAGGAGGCGCTCCACGGCGAGCACGCGGTCAACACGTTCCTCGGCATGGGCGAACAGGCGTGGTTCACCGTCGTCGGCCTCCTCGTTCTCGGGGGCGTCGTCGGCAAGTCCGCGCAGTTCCCCCTGCACACGTGGCTTCCGGACGCGATGGAAGGTCCGACCCCCGTCTCCGCGCTCATTCACGCGGCGACGATGGTCGCGGCCGGCGTCTACCTCGTCGCCCGGATGTACGGCTTCTACGCGCTGACCCCGACGACGCTCGGTATCATCGCGCTCGTGGGGGGCTTCACGGCCCTCTTCGCCGCGACGATGGGCGTCGTCAAGAAGGAAATCAAGCAGGTGCTCGCGTACTCGACCATCAGCCAGTACGGCTACATGATGCTCGGGCTCGGCGTCGGCGGCTACGTCGCCTCGACGTTCCACCTGCTCACCCACGCCTTCTTCAAGGCGCTTCTGTTCCTCGGTGCCGGTGCGGTCATCATCGCGATGCACCACAACGAGAACATGTGGGACATGGGCGGCCTCAAAGAGAAGATGCCCGTGACGTACTACGCGTTCCTCTCGGGCTCGCTCGCCCTCGCCGGCATCGTCCCGTTCGCCGGCTTCTGGTCGAAAGACGAGATTCTCTACGAGGCGCTCAACCACGGCCTCGGGACCGACGGCGGTCTCGGAACCGTCTTCCTCATCGCGTACGCGATGGGGCTCATCGCCGTGTTCTTCACCGGGTTCTACACCTTCCGGATGGTGTTTCTCACGTTCCACGGCGAACCGCGTAGCGAGACCGCGCGCGACCCGCACGGCTTCGGCTGGAACGTCAAGTTCCCGCTGGCCGTCCTCGGCGTGCTCGCGGCCGTCACCGGCCTCGTCAACATGGCCCCGGTGGAGGACCTCACGGGGATTCACCTCACGTTCCTCCACGACTGGCTCGACGGCGGCATCTCGTCGCTGACCGCGCACCACTACCTCGAAGTGCTCGAAAGCGGCGTCGGCGCGGGGCTCCACCCGGCCGGCATCGGCTCCATCGCGCCCGGGCTGGTCTCGCTCGCCCTCGCCCTCGCGGGCGCTGGGCTCGCCTACCGCCTGTACAACGTCCCCGAGCCCGTCGAACACACGGACAAGCTCGGGAGCATCAAGACCGTCCTGTACAACAACTACTACCAGGACGAGTACCAGGTCTGGATCGCGACCGGCGTCGTTCAGCCCATCTCGCGCGCCCTCGATAAGTTCGACCAGGGCATCGTCGACGGCGTCGTCAACGGCGTCTCCAGCGTGAGTCTGTTCGCTGGCGGTCGCGTCAAGCGCATTCAGACCGGCGTGGTGAGCAACTACGCGGCGCTCCTCACGCTCGGTCTGACCGCGCTCCTTCTCGGTCTGGGTCTGCTCGGAGGTTGGTTCGCATGATAATCGAAGCGCTCATCGCAGTCACGTTCCTCGCCGCGCTGGTCACCTTCGTCCTGCCGGACCGGTACGCCGGCAAGGCGGCCTTCGCGCTGAGTCTGGCTCCCGTCGTCGGGAGCCTCTACATGTGGCAACAGTACGACGCGAGCGGGAACGCCCTTCTCGGCGGGAACATCGCGTTCGAGACAGACGTCGTCTGGCTGCAGCTCGGCCAGTACGACATCCACTGGATGGTCGGTGTCGACGGCATCAGCATGCCGCTTGTCGTCCTCACGACCATCCTCACCACGCTGGCTATCGTCAGCGCGTGGACGCCCATCTCGGAGCGTCAGTCCCAGTTCTTCGGACTGATGCTCCTGATGGAGGCGAACCTGCTCGGCGTCTTCACGGCGCTCGACTTCTTCGTCTGGTTCATCTTCTGGGAGGCCGTCCTGCTCCCGATGTACTTCCTCATCGGCGTCTGGGGCGGTCCCCGCCGCAAGTACGCGGCGATCAAGTTCTTCGTCTACACGAACATCGCGTCGCTCGTGATGTTCATCGGGTTCGTCTCGCTCGTGTTCGGCCTCGGCGACTCCATCACGTCGCTCCGCCTGCCGGAAATCGCACAGGCGTTGCAGGCCGGTCAACTCGGGAGCTTCGCGGGACTGTCGGCCGGCGCGCTCGCGTCGGTCGCGTTCATCGCGATGTTCATCGGGTTCGCGGTCAAGGTCCCGGTCGCCCCGCTTCACACGTGGCTTCCGGACGCACACGTCGAGGCCCCCACGCCGGTGTCGGTCATGCTGGCCGGGGTCCTCCTGAAGATGGGTACCTACGCCCTGCTCCGGTTCAACTTCACGATGCTCCCGGAGACGGCGCGCGCCTTCGCGCTCCCCATCGCCCTGCTCGCCGTCGCGAGCGTCATCTACGGCGCGCTTCTCGCGCTGGCACAGCAGGACCTCAAGCGCATCGTCGCGTACTCCTCCGTCTCGTCGATGGGGTACGTCATCCTCGGTCTCATCGCCTACACCACCTACGGCGTCGGCGGTGCGACCTTCCAGATGGTCGCTCACGGCCTCATCTCCGGTCTGATGTTCATGGCCGTCGGCGTCATCTACAACACGACGCACACGCGCATGGTCGGCGACATGTCCGGCATCGCCGACCGGATGCCCGTCACGGCGGGCATCTTCGTCGCCGGCGCGTTCGGCTACATGGGCCTGCCGCTCATGGCCGGCTTCGCGGCCGAGTTCTTCATCTTCAAGGGCGCGTTCGAGTCCACGGTGATGGAGGCCATGCCGCTTTTCACCGGCGCCGCGATGTTCGGTATCGTCATCGTCGCCGGCTACCTGCTGTTTGCGATGCAGCGGACGCTGTTCGGACCCTTCCGGTTCGACGGCGACTACGACATCACTGAGGCGCCGTTCCACGACGTCGCACCCCTCGCGGTGCTGTTGCTTCTCACCATCGTGCTCGGTGTCTCTCCGGACATCTTCTTCACGATGATTCAAGACGCGGTTACCCCGATTCTCGAACTGGGAGGTGCGTTCTAGATGACGCCGCTCCAATCGACCCCTGAGTGGGTTGCGACGGCTCCGGCCATCGTGCTCGCGCTGACGGGTCTCGCGCTGCTGCTCATCGACACCATCGACCCGGATTCCACGAACAACGGCCTCTTGGCCGGCACGGCGACGCTCGGTGCGCTCGCCGCGGGCGGCATCGCCGGCTGGTTCCTCATCGGCGGAACCGGCATGGAGTCCACCGGCGGCGCGATATCGCTGTACGGCGACGCGCTCGTCGTCGACGGGATGAGCCTGTTCTTCACGCTCATCTTCACCAGCGTCGCCGCGATGGTTTCCGTCGCCTCGTACGACTACCTCGCGGACCAGCGGTACCAAGGCGAGTTCTACGCCCTCGTGCTGTTCGCCGCGACCGGCATGACGCTCATGGGGATGTCGAACTCGCTGGCGACCGTCTTCGTCAGCCTCGAACTGGCGTCCCTGCCCTCGTACGCGCTCGTCGCGTTCCTCAAGGAGGACCGCGGGAGCATCGAGGCGGGTCTGAAGTACTTCCTCATCGGCGCGCTGTCGTCGGCGGTGTTCGCGTTCGGTATCAGCCTCGTGTTCGCCGTCACCGGCTCGCTGGTGCTCCCGGAAATCGCCGCGTCGCTCGCGGAGGGCACCGAACTCGTCGGCGTCCTCGGCCTCGGCGTGCTGATGATCGCCGGCGGCTTCGCGTTCAAGACCGCCTCCGTCCCGTTCCACTTCTGGGCGCCGGAGGCCTACGAGGGCGCGCCCGCGCCGGTGAGCGCGTTCCTCTCGTCGGCGTCGAAGGCGGCCGGCTTCGTCGTCGCCTTCCGCGTCTTCACGGTCGCGTTCCCCCTCGGAACCGTCACGTCGATCGGCGGCGGGAGCGTCGACTGGTCGCTGTTGTTCGCGTTGCTCGCCGTCGTCACGATGACGCTCGGTAACTTCGCGGCGGCGACCCAACAGAACGTAAAGCGCATGCTGGCGTACTCCTCTATCGGACACGCCGGCTACGCGCTCATCGGTCTCGCGGCCATCACCGTCGACGGCGGTGCCGCGAACGGCGACGTGCTCGGCGCGAGCATGGCGCACCTGTTCGTCTACGGCTTCATGAACACGGGCGCGTTCCTGTTCATCGCCATGGTCGAAAAGTGGGGCCTCGGCCGCACGTTCGAGGACTACAACGGCATCGCGTCGAAGGCACCCATCGCCGCGGCGGCGATGACCGTCTTCATGTTCTCGCTCGCGGGCCTGCCGCCGTTCGGCGGCTTCTTCTCGAAGTACGCGCTGTTCTTCTCGGCCATCGAATCCGGCTTCTGGTGGCTCGCCGCGGTCGGCGCGGTCAACAGCGCGCTGTCGCTGTTCTACTACAGCCGCGTCGTGAAAGCGATGTGGATAGAAGAGCCGTCGGCGAACCTCGAAATCGGCAGTCAGCCGGTCGGGATGTACGTGGCAATCGTCTTCGCCGCGGTCGGGACGGTCCTGCTCCTGCCCGGCTCTCAGCCCGTCATCGAGACGGCCCAGACCGTCGCCGCGGCGCTCTTCTGAGCGTTCCGGCGAATTCCGGTTCCGGTTCCGGTTCCGGTTCGGTTTTCTTTTATTCGCGCAGTAACTCGCCGAGCGCCGACGCCAACTCCTCGGAGCGCCTGAGCGTCAGGCCGTCGGTCGTGACGAACACGCCCCTGTCGTCGGCGGTCACCCGCGTCAGATAGCCGTGGTCGAACGCGCGGACGGTGTAGCGGTAGTCGCCGAGCTCGGAGCCGCGGTAGGCGGTCCGCGCCTGAAACCCGTCGGTCTCGTGTTCGACGAACCCGGTGAGGTCGGCGTCGGCTTCGAGGTCGCTCCGGAGGTATATCTGCTCACAGCGGTCGTGGGTGAAGTACGTCGCGCTCCTGAGGTCGTCGCCGACGACGGTCCGACAGGTTCGGACGAACGACTCGGCTCGCGACTCGGGGAGCAGTTGCGTCTCGAGTTCCATCGTACATGTGTCATGGTATGACATGACATAATATCATCGCCGGGTAGGAGGACGGTAGGGTTTTGCGGCCGGAGTTCGACCGTCCGTGTATGGTACGTCGCCTGGTTCTCGGCTGTGGGTCACTCGGTGGGGACCTCGTCGAGCAACTCGCCGGCCGCGGCGGGACGGTGACGGTCGTCACCGACCGGAAGGGGCGCGCCGAGGACCTCCGCTCGGACGGCATCGACGCGAGAGAGGGCGACCCCGCCGACCCGTCGACCTATCCCGACGGGGTCGACCTCGTCATCGTCGGCGGACAGTCCCCACGGTTGAACCTCGACGCGGCGCGCGCGGCCAGCGAACACTGCCCGGACGCGCCGCTTGTCGTCTACCTCGGCGACGACGCCGAGCCGTCGGTCCGCGACGAGGTTTACGCCCTCGCCGACGAGGTCATCGACCCGCAGGAAGTGGTCACAGACCGCATCCTCGACGCCGTCGGCACGTCGCACACGGAGCGGTTGAACCGCCTGATGCGGGTGCTCCGAAACGTCGACGGCAGACTCGCGGTCGTGATGCACGACAACCCGGACCCCGACGCCATCGCCGCGGCGCTGGCGCTACAAGCCATCGCCGAACGCGCGGGCGTCGAGGCCGACGCGTGTTACTTCGGCGATATCTCTCATCAGGAGAACCGCGCGCTCGTCAACCTCCTCGAGTTGGACCTCCGCGTCCTCGACGAGGTGCCCTCGGACGACGAGTACGCCGGCTTCGCGCTCGTCGACCACTCCCGGCCGGGCGTCAACGACCGCCTCCCGCCGGAGACGACAATCGACATCGTCATCGACCACCACCCGCCGCGCGCGCCGGTCGAGGCGGCGTACGTTGACCTCAGACGCGGCGTCGGCGCGACGAGCACGCTTCTCGCGGAGTACCTCGACCGGCTCGGCATCGTCCCCGACACGACGGTCGCGACGGCGCTGTTGTTCGGGATTCAGGTCGACACCAACGACTTCACGCGGGAGGTCTCGACGGCCGACTTCGAGGCCGCCGCCTTCCTCATCCCCCACGTCGACATGGCCCTGCTCGAACGGGTCGAGACGCCGAGTCTGACCTCGGAGACGATGGAGACGCTCGCCCGCGCCATCTCGAACCGCGACGTTCGGGGCAACGTTCTCACGACGAACGTCGGCGACATCCGCGAGCGGGACGCCCTCGCGCAGGCCGCCGACCACCTCCTCGGGATGGAGGGCGTCGAGGTGACGGTCGTCTACGGCCTGATGGACGGGACGGTCTACGTCTCCGGTCGCGCCCGCGGAGCGCGGGTCGACCTCGGCGAGGCGTTTCGAGACGCCCTCGGCACCATCGGGAGCGCCGGCGGCCACGCCGACATGGCGGGCGCACAGATTCCGTTAGGCATTCTCGACGACGTGGGCGACGACTCTCGGGAGTCGCTCGCGACTATCGTCACGGACATCGTCGCCGGGCGGATGTTCGAGACGCTGGAGCACGCGACGCCGACGCCGAGTCTGGATACCGACGTCGCCTTCGAGTACCCGATCGATGAGTAAGCGCCCACACGTTTTTGCCGACGGTGGCCCTATCAGGTGGGAGATGAGTACTAAAGCGACCGTCAAGGAGTACATGACGCGCGAGGTCCAGACCGTCTCTCCGACCGACACGGTCGCGGACGTCGCCCAACGCATCGCGGAAAGCGACGGCCACAACGGATTTCCCGTCTGTGACGGTCGCAAGGCCGAGGGGTTCGTCACGGCCCGAGACATCCTCCTGTCGGACGACGACGCGAGTATCGAGACGGTGATGGCGACGGACCTCGTCGTCGCCCATCCCGAGATGGACGTCAACGACGCCGCCCGCGTCATCCTTCGGTCGGGCATCCAGAAGCTCCCGGTCGTCGACGACGCGGGCAACCTCGTCGGCATCATCTCGAACACCGACGTCATCCGAAGCCAAATCGAGCGCGCGACGCCCGAGAAGGTGGGCAAACTCATGCGGACGCTCGAACAGATTCACGGCATCACGGTCCACCAAGAGCGCCGGACCGTCGCGCTTTCGAACCTCATTCCCACGCAGGCGCGCGTCTACGCCGACGAACTCGACGGCCGCCGGTACGAACTCGAACGCGGCCTCGCGGAGCCGCTCGTCGTCATCGACAACAACGGGACGTTGCTCCTCGCGGACGGCCACCACCGCGTCCTCGCGGCCGACCGCATCGGCATCGAGGAGATGGACGCCTACGTCATCGTCGTCGACGACCCCGTCGAACTCGGGATGCAACGGACCGCAGAAAAGGAGGGTCTGAAGTCCATCTCGGACATCGACATCGTCGACTACGCCCGACACCCGCTGGTCGAGACGACGCGCCGACTCCAGTAGCTCAGTTCTCCACGTCGTACTCGGCTTTCCACGCGTCGACGGCCTCGCGGGCATCCGGCTCCGATTCGAAGCGCTCGCCCTCGTAGCCGCGGCCCTCGGCGGACTGGTAGAGTCGGTCGACCCTGACGTGCCACGCGTTCGGCCCGCGTCGGAGCCGAATGGTCGCGTGGCCGTCGCTCCGTTCCCACTCCACGATGCGGTCGTCTCGGCGGACCTCCGTCCAACTCATACCGGGCGATGACGGCGGAGGCCGAAGTGTCTACCCATCCGCCAGCGTCGACGCGTCGGTCGTCGCCGGGGCGGCCGGGCGCGTCTCCGCGCCGCAGTTCGGACAGACCGCGTAGCCGAGTCGGTCGTAGGGCACCTCCACCGACGGGCGCTCCAGCCCACACTCCTCGCACGTGAAGTACGAGACCCATTCGAAGGACATACCGGCACCGATGCGTGTCAACGTATTAATTAATCACCGCTTATCGCCCGAGACGGGCACGTCGACGAGGCGCGAAAAACGGAGTGTGACGGGTGGTTCAGGGCTCGACGGGCGAGCGCGCCGGACCTGCGAGCGTGTCGTCGGCTCTCAGGCGGGCGTCGGGCCCTCGGGGGCCGACGAGTCGTCGTCGGACCGGAACTGCGAGACGAGGTCGAGCGAGTCGTCGGCGCTCCCGAGCAAGAACAGCGAGTAGTACCGGAAGTACGTCACGACGGGCATCTGGACGACCGCGCTGACAGCGATGGCCGCGAGGACGAACAGGACCCCGAGCGCGCCGAAGACGACCAGTCCGACCGTCGAGAACAGCGCGACGTTCGCGGCGTTGAGCGCGAGGAACGCCGCGCCGCCGACGATGGCGAAGGGGATGGCGACGACGACGGTAGCGAGGAGCGCCGCGATGCCGACGGCGATGCTCGCGAGGATGCCGAGGATGAACCGGACGATGACGTACAGTCCGAACTCGGAGAGTTCGGCGCGGAACACCGGAACGACCCGGCCCCACGACGACAGGAGGTCGCGGTCTTCGGCTATCATCGTCGGGACGACGAAGTCGGTCGTCAACTGCACGATGATGGCGCTCACGAACAGTAGCCCGATGGCGAGAAACACAAGCGGGATGGCGAGGAGGGCAATCCCGGGCGTGACCGCGACGGAGCCGAAGTATACGGCCGCGACCGGGAGTCCGATGACCGTGATGATGGCGATGAGCAGGCCAATTTGGAACGCGAACAGTCTGACGCCGAGCCAGAAGCGCTCGCGGAACGGTTTGCGGATGCGAACGTCTTTCGTGACGACGGCGTCCACGAGGACGAACTGCATCACGGAGCCGACGAACGACCAGATGAGGCCGAGGACGAGGCCGACCGCCACGAGCGCGATGACCGCGGCGATGACGTTTTCGGGCGTCACGAACCCGGGCAACGAGTCGACCGGAATGTCGGTCGACCCGCCTCCATTGCTCACGGTCGTGCCGCTGTTGCTTCCGGCACCACCGCTTCCGCCGAGCCCACCGATGAAGAGGGCGATGAATGCGAGGCGCGCCCAGCGGCCCGCGTCGAACGGGAGGAGGAGCGACGCCGTGGCGTCACGAGCGTCGTCGAGGGCGTCGATTGCTTTCCAACTCATGAGTGACAATGCGACGCCTCGCGAGATAAAACTGTTCGAGCGCTAAGGTTTATCTCGCACACCGGCCGCTTCGGACCGATTTGGACCGCTCGGACTCGGTCCCCCGGCAGTGCATCGCCCGCGAGAGGTTCGCACCGCCGGTCCGAGCCGACACCCTCAGGGGTGTCCGGTTCGAACGCTCGGCTCACATGGTAGGTGTCGAAACCGCGCTTCGCCTCGGCGGCGGCCTCGTGTTGTTGCTCGCGAACGCCTTCTTCGTCGTTTCGGAGTTCGCGATGACGCGCGTCCCGCAGTTCGACGAGTCCGCCTTCGAGGGCTCCCGCGGTCTCGAACTCGCGTGGGAGATGACCGAACGGCTGGAGGTGTATCTCTCGGGCTGTCAGGTCGGGATTACCATCGCCAGCGTCGGCCTCGGCGTCGTCGCCGAACCGGCCGTCGCGGCCACCTTCGACGCGGTCCTCGGCGGCGGCGGAACGGCGGGTTCCCACACGTCGCTTTCGGTCGGGCTGGCGCTCGTCGTCATCAACCTCTCGCACGTCGTCCTCGGCGAGCAGGTGCCGACGTATCTCGGCGTCGAGCGCTCCCGCGCGGTGGCGAAGTACACCGCGCCCGTCCTCTACGGCTGGACGAAGCTGATGTACCCGGTCATCGTCGTCGCCGACTGGCTGGCAAAGCGCCTGCTGTCGCTCGGCGGCGTGGAGATAACCCGGTCGTGGCAAGAAGCCGAAATCGACGACGAGGACGGCGACGGCTCCGCGGGAGAGGGACCCCGTCTCAGTCGCGGCGAGGTCCGAAGCCAGATGGGGGACATCCTCTCGCAGGGCTCGCTTCCGAAGGACCGCCGCGAGGAGGTGCTCAACGCGCTCCGAATCGGGGAGTTACCCGTTCGCGACGTGATGGTCCCCGCGGACCGCGTCGTCGCGCTCTCGGCCGACGCGACCACGGACGAGAGCCTCGAACGCGTCCGGGCGAACCCCCAGCACTCGCGGTTCCCGCTCGTCGGCGACTCGCTGGACGACGTGCGCGGCGTCGTCTACGCGCCGACGGTGCTCTCGAACATCGACCGCCTCCAGTCGGGCGACCGCCGCCTCGACGACATCGCCGCGCCCCCGCTTTCGGTACCCTCGGACCTCTCGGTCAGCGACCTCATCGACCGCTTCCAAGCAGAGAATCAGGAACTCGCCATGGTCCGCGACCCCGAAAGCGGCTCCGTGGTCGGCCTCGTGACCGCCTCCGACGCCTTCGAGTCCATCACCGGCCAGCTCTACGACCCGCTCGACCTCGGGGCGTAGGTCGCCCGCGGGACGGGCCGACCGGTGGCCAGCGCCCCGGCACGCGCTCGCGGACCGCCCACGCTTTTCTCCCGGCGCTCGTATCGACTCGCATGACGCCCTTCGAACGACGAACCCGCGCCTGCCAACAGCGACTGACCGACGCGGACGCCGACGCGACCGTGTTGTTCCCCAGCCGAAACCTGCTGTACCTCTCGGGCTTCGACGAAGCGCCCGCGGAGCGCCATCTGCTTCTTTTCGTCCCCCGCGAGGGCGACCCGGTGTTTCTCGTCCCAGACCTCTACGAGACGCAGGTCCGCGCCGAGTCGTGGGTCGCGGACGTGCGCACGTGGAGCGACGACGACGACCCGCGGGACGCCCTCGCGGACATCGTCTCGGACCTCGACCTCGCCGGCGGCCGCGTCCTCGTCGACGACACGATGTGGGCGCGCTTCTCGCAGGACCTCCGGGCGGCGCTCCCCGCCGCCGACTTCGGTCTCGCGGGCGAGGTCGTCGCGCCGCTCCGCGCGCGGAAGGACGACGCCGAACTCGACGCGCTCCGCCGCGCCGGGGCGGCCGTCGACCGCGCCGTCGAGCGCGTCCGCGACTATGGGCGCTGACGCCGTCGGCATGACCGAGAACGAACTCGCCGCGGAAATCGAGCGCCTCCTCGCCGACGAGGGCGGCGAGGGGATTCCCTTCGGCCCGCTCGTCGGCTCCGGCCCGAACGGGGCGATGCCGCACCACAGCCACGGCGACCGCGTCATCGAGTCGGGCGACCCGGTCGTCCTCGACTTCGGCACCGTCGTCGACCACTACCCGAGCGACCAGACCCGGACCGTCGTCTTCGCCGGCGAGCCGCCCGCGGAGTTCGCGGAGGTCCACGGCGTCGTGCAGGCCGCCCGGACCGCCGCCGTCGAGGCCGTCGAACCGGGCGTCGCCGCCGGCGACGTCGACCGCGCGGCCCGCGAGGTCATCGAGGAGGCGGGCTACGGCGACCGCTTCATCCACCGGACCGGCCACGGCGTCGGCCTCGACGTGCACGAGGAACCCTACATCGTCGCCGGGAGCGACCGCGAACTCGAAGTCGGGAACGTGTTCAGCGTCGAACCGGGCGTCTACCTCCCCGACGAGTTCGGCGTCCGAATCGAGGACCTCGTCGTCGTCACCGAAGACGGCGCGGAACTCCTGAACGACACCGACCGCGGCTGGCGCTGTTAGGCGCAAAGCTGTTAAATCGCTGACTAACGTTGCGGGCGTATGTTCTCCCGTCAGACGCTCGTCATCATCGGGTTCGTCCTCGCCGCCCTCCCCATCGCCTATCTCGTGGAGATAGTCACCGGCGAGTTCGTCCTCTCGTTTTTCGCGTTGCTCGCGGTCGGCGTGTTCGCGCCGTCGCTCCTCAACGACTACCTCGATAGCCGCGAGGGTGGCCAGAACGGCGTCTGAGTTCGAATCCCGAAAAAAGCAGTCGATGCCGTGCCGACGCGTCGGTCGTTACTCGTCGTCGCCGTCGGCCGCGTCGTCGTCAGCCGCACCGTCGTCAGCCGCACCGCCGTCACCGGACGGCTCGATGTTGCCGATGATGGCGTCGATGTCGGCGTGTTCGTACAGCAGGTCGCGCATCCGGTTGACCGTGCGCTCGTCGCGGGTGCGGCCCGTGCTGACGATGTCCTCGGCGCGGTCGGTCACAGAGAGGGTGTCGCCGTTGACGAGGAGCACCGGGACGCCCTTCTCTTCGGCCTTGCCGATGACGGCCCCGACGGGTCGGTGGCCGCCGGTGAGGATGATACACTTGACGCCGGGGGCTTCGAGCGCGGCGCGCTGGATGTTCGCGCGGTCGCCGCCGGTGATGACCGCGGCGTTCTTCGTGCGGCGGAAGTAGCGGAGCGCCGCGTCGCCGCCCATCGCGCCGACGAGGAAGCGCTCGACGAAGGCGTCGGTCGGGGCATCGGTGGCGAAGTCCGCGCCGAGTTCGTTCGCGAGTTCCTCGACGGTGACGCCCGCGAGGTCCTTCTCGGTCGGGACGACGCCGAGGACGGGGACGCCGCGGGCTTCGAGGAACGGCGCGATCTCGGTTTCGAGTTCGTCGTAGACGGCGTCGCTCACGCGGTTGAACACGACGCCGGCGAGGCGGTCGGGGCCGATGTCTTCGACCGCCGCGACCACGTCGTCGAGGTCGCTCGGGTGCTGGTAGTCGGCGACGAGGATGACCTCGGCGTCGAGGAGGTTCGCCACGTCGCCGTCGGTGAGGTCGACGATGCCGCCGGTGCGGTAGGAGCCGCCGCCCTCGATGAGCATCAGGTCCTTGCCGGCCGAGATGTCCTCGAAGTGGTGGGAGATGACCTCCGAGAGCTCCTCGGCGTTCTCCTTGCCGCGGACCGCGCCCTGGATGAACGTCGGGGAGTAGACGACGGGTTCGAGCTGGTGCATCTCGGCGTCGATGTCGAGCAGTTCGCGGGCGAGCATCGGGTCCTCGTCGAGGGTCTTGCCGGTGCTGGACTGCAGGCGGGTGCCCTTGGGCTTCATGTAGCCCACGTCCAGCCCGCGCTCCTTGGCGAGGACGCCGAGTGCGAGCGTGATTGCGGTCTTCCCGGTGCTTTCTCCGGTCGAGGTGACGAGTACCGTGTTCATTGTTGAGTGATAGGGTGGTGAAGTGTTTAAAGTTCGTCCGGGTCGACGGTGAGTCGAACGTCGACGGCCTTCACGCCGTCCGGCAGGGCGACGAGCGGGTTGATGTCGAGTTCGAGGATGGCCGGGAAGTCGGTGACGAGTTGGGAGAGCCGCTGGATGGTCTCCGTGATGCCGCCGATGTCGACCGGGTCGTTACCGCGGGCGCCGCGGAGCATCGGCGCGGCGTCGATTTCCTTCGTCATGTCTTCTGCTTCCGTCTCGGAGACGGGCGCGACGCGGAACGTCGTGTCTTCGAGGATTTCCACGAAGATGCCGCCGAGACCGAACATCATGAGCGGGCCGAACTGCGGGTCGCGGTTCATGCCGACGATGGTCTCGACGCCGTCGTCGAGGTTCACCATCTCCTGGACCTGCACGCCGAGGATGTTGGCGTCGGGCTGGTAGTTCTTCGCGCGGGTGATGAGGTCCTCGTAGGCGTCGTAGACGTCCTCGTTTTCGACGCCGACCTTGACGCCGCCGATGTCGGACTTGTGGAGGATGTCCGGGCTGACGATTTTCATCACGACGTTGCCGTCGATGTTTTCGGCGACTTCGAGCGCGTCGGCCGGGTCGTCGACGATGTCGCCGGTCGGCGTCTCGATGCCGTAGGCGTCGAGCAGTTCCATCGCCTCGACGCCGAGGCGGGTCTCGTCGCGGTCCTTGACGGTTTCGAGGATTTCGCGGGCGCGCTCGCGGTCCACGTCGAACTCGGTGGGCGCGTCGTACTCGCGCTGGCGGATGTCGGCGTACTTCGAGAGCGCCTCGAGGCCGTCGACGGCGCGCGAGGGGTCGAAGTAGTTCGGGATGCCGGCGTCCTTCATCACGTCGGACGCGGCGTCGACGCGCTCGCCGCCCATGAAACAGGCGGCGATTGGCTTGTCGTGTTTCTCCTGTAGCTCGACGGTGTCGGCGGCGAGTTGGTTGTAGTCGAGGACGGCCGTCGGACAGGTCAGGACGAGCGCCATGCCGACGTTGTCGTCGGCGAGCGCCACGTCGAGGGCCTCCTTGAACCGGGCGTTGTCGGCGTCGCCGACGATGTCGACCGGGTTGTAGATGTTCCCCTCGGCGGGGAGCGACTCGGAGAAGGCTTCGAGCGTCTCGTCGGTGAAGTCGGCCATCTTCAGCTCCGACTCGCCGATGGCGTCGGTCGTCATGACGCCGGGGCCGCCGGCGTTCGTGATGACGGCCACGTCCTTGTTCTCGGGGAGCGGCTGGTCGCCCAGCACGCGGGCGGTGTCGAACAGGTGCTGGACGGACTCCGCGCGGATGACGCCCGCCTGTTCGAGGCCGGCCTCGTAGGCGGCGTCGGAGCCGGCGATGGTTCCGGTGTGCGAGGAGGCGGCCTGCGCGCCGGCGTCGGTCTTGCCGGACTTGACGAGGACGATGGGCGTGTCCTTCGTCACGTCGCGGGCGGAGTCGATGAACTCGCGGCCCGCCGAGATGCCTTCGAGGTAGCCGATGATGACCTCGGTGTCGGGGTCGTCGTTCCACGTCTCGATGAAGTCGGCCTCGTCGAGGACGGCCTTGTTACCCAGCGAGACGATGTCCTTGAAGCCGATGTCCTCGTCGTTGGCCCAGTCGATGACGGCCGTGATGAACGCGCCCGACTGGCTCATGAAGGACATGTTGCCGTCGAGGGCCATGTCGGGGCCGAACGTCGCGTTCATGCCCACGTCCGTGTTCATGATGCCCAGACTGTTCGGGCCGACGACGTTGAGGTCGTACTCCTCGGCGATATCGCGGAGTTCCTGCTCGCGGGCGGCGCCCTCACTGCCCGTCTCGCCGAAGCCGGCGGTGATGACGACCACGTTCTGGATACCCGCTTCCCCGGCGGACTTCATCGCCGGCAGGACGACCTTCGGGGGAACGACGATGACCGCGAGGTCGGCGTTCGTCTCGCCGACGTCGCCGTAGCACTGCAGGCCGAACAGTTCGTCGTACTTGGGGTTGACCGGAACGACCTCACCGTCGAACTCGTCGATGAGGTTGTCCATGATTGCCCGCCCGATTGCTCCTTCGCGCTCGGTCGCACCGACCACCGCGATTCGGTTCGGCGCGAACAATTCGGATAGCTCTCCCATTACCTGTTGATTCCCGTCATTGACTGATAAACTCGGTGGTGTGGGCGGTCTCACGGCCTTTGGTGGCACGCTACAGTAGCGCAATTAATCGCTATGATTCGTGATTTATACCACGGAATTGGGCCGATAATGCTCGTCAGCCGGAGGAATCGACGCCGACCCGTGGCGGCCAAACGCATAACACCGTCCCCTGTAAATCACGGGCTATGTCGATGACTTCCGACGACGCGCCGCTCCACCGGACCGCCGGCGCGAAAGTCGCCGTCGCGGTCTTCCTCGCGCTGACGCTCGTCTACGCGCTGTTCATCGCCCAGCAGATTCTCGCGTGGGTGTTCCTCGTCGTCATCGCCGTCGTCCTCTGGTACGCCGCCCGACTCGTCGTCGCCATGGAGGAAATCGCGACACAGCTCGGTCGCCTCGCCGACGAGCGCGCCGATTCTCGCGACCGCGGCGACGAATCAAGCTGAGATTAAATCGCGGCCGACGCGCCCGAATCCGAGACGGTCCCGCCCGCGAACCGGTCGAATGAGAATCAAAAAACCCACCGCGAGAACCGTCTGTTCGTCCGTTTCCGCCGAGTATCGGCGAAATCTGAGGGTACCGATTACGAGATAATTTCGTTCACGGTTCTTCTATTATTAACTATCTGTCGGGAGCGCGATGTTCCACCCGCAACAATGTACCCGTTACAAGTCACGTTGACCGAGTCCATCGCAGAGTTGACCAACGCCGTGCTCGCGTTCGTCCCGCGGCTCGTGGGCGCGCTGTTAATCCTCATCGTCGGCTGGTTCATCGGCAGTATCGCGGCCCGCCTCATCGCGCGAGTCGCCGACGGCGTCGAGGTCGACAAGGCGGTGTTGGCGACGCCCGTCGGGAAGATTCTCGGCGGGACCGAAAAGACCGTCTCGCGGGCGTTCGGGACGCTCGGCAAGTGGTTCGTCTACGCCATCGCCGTCCTCGCGGCCGCCGACGTGCTCGCGGTCGACCTGTTCTCCGAATGGGTCTCGACCGCGGCGTCGTACGCGCCGTCGTTCGTGGCCGGCCTGCTCGTCATCGTCCTCGGGTTCGTCGTCGCCGACTTCATCGGTGACGCCATCACCCGGACCCGCGCGGCGACCGAGACGCCGTACACGAGCGTCTTCGCGGTCGGCACCCGGATGTTCCTCTACTTCACCGCGGTCGTCATCGGCCTGAGCACGATGGGCATCGACGTGGCCATCCTGTTCACCATCGCGCAGGCGTTCGCGTGGGGCATCGCCGCGGCCCTCGCCATCGGCGTCGGCGGCGCGGTCGCCTTCGGCGCGCGCGACTACGTCTCGGCCAACGTCGAGCGCTGGATGGGTTCGGCCCGCTCCGTCGCGGCCGCCCCCGTCTCCCCGATGGGCGGCGACACCGACTCCCCCGAGGGCGCGTCGCCGGCCGACGACTGAACACGCTCCGCCCGGTGCGTCCAGTGTGCCCGGTGTGCGCGCACCGCGGCACCGACACCTTTCTTCGCCGACTACCGCCGCCGAGCCGCCGCTCGCGCCGACATATATCAGAATATCTATTCTAACTTCGGGGCGCACTTTTTGGCCCGTCTAAACCATCTGAAGCCCTCTACTCGGCATCCGATAGTTTAGGCCAGCCAAAAATATCTGGGATATGATAATACTTATCGGCGCCGAGTGGCTACGGTCGGTATGGACCAGTTTGCCGCTCTCACGTTCGTCTTTCTCGCCGGGCTCGTCACGGCCATCGCGACCGGTCTCGGCGCGATTCCGTTCTTCTTCGTCTCCGACGTGAGCGACCGCTGGAACGTGGCGCTGTGGGGCATCGCCTCGGGCATCATGGTGTCGGCGTCGCTGTTCGGCCTCGTCTTCGAGGGGCTCGCAAACGGGACGCCGCTCCAACTCGGCGTCGGGATGCTCGCGGGCGTCGCGCTCGTCGTCGTCGCCCACCGCGTCATCGAGGGCGCGGACGTCAACCCCAAGCAGTACGAGGAGGCCGACTTCCGCAAACTGCTTTTGATTCTCGGCATCCTCACCGTCCACAGCTTCCCCGAGGGCGTCGCCGTCGGCGTCTCGTTCGCCGACCTCGGCCTCGACGGCGGCGTTCAGCTGTTCGGCTTCGTCGTCCCGCTACTCGCCGTGTTCATGACCATCGCCATCTCGATTCACAACGTCCCCGAGGGGCTGGCCATCTCCATCCCGCTCCGGTCGATGAACGTCTCGAACTGGAAGCTCGTCTGGTGGGCCATCTTCTCCAGTTTGCCCCAGCCCATCGGCGCGGTCATCGCCTTCTACTTCGTCCGCATCGCCCGGGAGTTCCTCCCGTTCGGCTTCGGCTTCGCCGCGGGCGCGATGGTGTTTCTCGTCCTCACGGAGTTCATCCCCGAGGCGCTCGAACTCGGCGAGCGCCTCCCGCGCGGCGGCCGGGTCGAACTGCTCGCGGGGCTCGTCGCCGGCTTCGCCGTCATGGTCCCGCTGGCGTTCATCTGAGCGCGGCGGACCCGCCGCGACGGCTCAGACGCGCGGCTCTCCCCTTCGACTCGGAACGGCAGAGAAAACAGCGAACTGCGAGCCGCGAATGCGGCTTAGTGCGAGTGGCCGAGCGCGTCCGACAGCGGGACGCCGAAGCGGTCTTCGAACAGCTCTTCCATCTTTTCGTTGATTTCGGCGATGTCGGCCGGCGCGCCGCCCTCGCTGTGGTGCGCGACGACGTGGGCCTGCTGTGCGAACGCCTGCACGACGACGTCGGCGACGACGTCGGTCGGGTCTTCGCCCTGCTCCGCGAAGATGTCGACGAGGCCCGCGGGGAGTTCCAGCGCTTCGGTGTCTCCGTCCGGTCCCTCGATGGTGTACGTCTCAGTTTCGACCATGCCACCACGTGGGGTCGGCCGCGGGTTAAGGCTTGAGTTTGCGGGCGCGTCGGACGCCCTCACGAGCGCCGCGAACGCCGCGGGGGGCGGTGTGCGCTCTCTCAGTCGGTCCGCGGAATCGCCACCGTCCCCGCCGCGAAGAAGGCGACCGCGAGCGCCGCGAGCACCGCGAGATTCGTGACCCAGTCGCCGCCGCTGTAAGTGAGCGCCCGGACGCCCCGAGCGAAGTACGTGAGCGGCGAGAGGTTCAGCGCCGGGACGAACCACGCCGGGAGCAGGTCGGGCGTCACGAACGTCTCAGAGAGGAACAGCAGGGGGAGCGCGATGGCGTTGCTCGCGGCGATGACGCCGTCCTGCGAGTCGGCGACGCTCCCGATGACGGCCCCGAGGCCGCAAAAGAGCGTCACGCCGAGCGCGACGAAGGGGACGATGGCGAGCGTCGCGGGCGTCAGCGGAATCGACGCGCCCGTCACGAGCGCCGACAGCGCGAGGAGCAACAGCGCCGCGAGGCCGATGACGACGACGTTGACGAGCGAGTGCGCGAGGAGCCACTCGGCGCGCGACAGCGGCGTCGTCGCCAGCTTCTCGAAGCGGCTCCCCTCGCGGTGGCGGGCGATGGTGCTCCCGACGCGAGACAGCGGGGTGAACAGCACGACGACCGCGAGATAGCCGGCGATGTAGTACTCCTTCGGCTCGGCGAACAGGCCGCCGCCGGTCGGCTGGGTCTGCACGAGCGCCCCGAAGATGACGACGATGATGGCGGGGAAGAAGAACGTGAAGAAGACCGCCGTCCGCCGCCGGAGGAACGAGTGCCACGAGGCGACGAACTCCGAGCGGACGCGGGCGGCGAGGCTCATCTGTCACCTCCGACCGCGGCGGCCGCGGCGGGGCGGGCGGCCTCGAACTGCTCGCCGGTCAAAGAGAGGTAGACCTCTTCGAGACCGGGCTGTTTCCACACGAGCGACTCGTAGACGACGCCCGCGTCGTCGAAGGCGGCGACCACGTCGCCGATGTCGCGCGGGCCGACGCCGTGGACGGTGATGTCGTCGCCCGACACCGTCGCGTCGAGCGCGGCCGGGAGCGACACCGATTCGAGGGCCGCGTCGGCGTCGGCGTCGCCGTCGGTCCGGACGACGAGACGACTCTCGCCGCCGTACTCGGTAACGAGGTCGTCCGGTCGGCCGACCGTGACGAGTTCGCCCGCGTTGAGCAGGCCCACGCGGTCGGCGAGGCGTTCTATCTCCTCCATCGAGTGGCTGGTGAGAAACACCGTCGTCCCGCCGGCGGCGAGGCCCTCGACGAGCCCCCACAGCGACCGCCGACCCGCGGGGTCGATGCCGGTCGTCGGCTCGTCCAAGAACAGCACGTCGGGGTCGTTGACGAGCGTCAAGGCGATGCAGGCGCGGCGCTGTTGGCCGCCCGAGAGGTTCTCGTACCACGTGTCTGCGGCGTCGGCGAGACCGACTTCGTCGAGCACCGCGTCGGGGTCGCGGGCGTCGTCGTAGAGTCCGGCGTAGTAGGCCACGAGTTCGCGGGCGGTGAGCCGGCCCGCGGGGCGGAACTCCTGCGGGAGGACGCCGAGGCGCTGGCGGTCCACCTCGGTCGGGTCGCGCCCGAGGATGGCCGCCGACCCCGAGTCAACCGCGGTCGTGCCCGTGAGGGCGCGAACCAGCGTCGTCTTCCCCGCGCCGTTCGGACCGATGAGGCCGAAGACCTCCCCCTCGGCGACCGACAGGGAGACGCCCGAGAGCGCCTCCACGTCGCCGTAGGACTTCCTGAGGCCGTCGGCGGCGAGTACCTCGTCCATGTCGTACCCGTCGTCACTATCGGGTGGTAAGGGATTCGGAATCGCCGCTCGGTTCGAGTCGCGAGAGTGGCGGACTCGCGGAGAGGGCCAGCCGCCCCGACCGTAGCAAGCCTTACTCCACTCGCGCCGCTCTACGTTGACATGAACGGTTCCCGACGCGACTTCCTCGCCGCGACCGGCGCGACCCTCTTGGGCGGCTTCGCGGGCTGTGCGAGCGCCCCGACCGACGGCGGCGCTGGCGGAACGACCGACCGCGACGCGACGACCGACGGGACCGACGGCTCGACCGCGACCGCGGACGCCGGGGGCGACGGCCCCGGCGGCTCGCTCGCGGGCCTCGAAGTCGCCTACGAGACGCTGGCGACCGGGTTCGCCTCGCCGGTCGACGTGGCCGTCCCCGAAGCGTTCGGCGGGAGTCGACGGTTCGTCGTGGACCAGCCCGGCAGGATGTGGCTCCACGACGACGCGGGACTACAGAGCGAGCCCTATCTCGACATCACCGACCGCGTCGTCGACCTCAACGGCTACGACGAGCGCGGCTTCCTCGGCGTCGCCTTCCACCCCGAGTTCGCCGACAACGGGCGGCTCTACCTCCGATACAGCGCGCCTCGTCGGTCGGGGACGCCCTCGAACTACAGCCACACGTTCGTCCTGAGCGAACTGACGGTCGACCCCGAGGCGACGACCGTCTCGGCCGACTCCGAGCGGACACTGCTCGAACTCCCCGAGCCCCAGCCGAACCACAACGCGGGAGCCGTCGCGTTCGGGCCGGACGGCTACCTCTACGTCGCCACGGGCGACGGCGGCGGCGCGAACGACGAGGGGCGCGGCCACGTCGACGACTGGTACGACGCCGTTCCGGGCGGCAACGGACAGGACGTGACCGAGAACCTCCTCGGGAGCGTCCTCCGAATCGACGTTGACGCGACCGGCGGGGTTTCCGGCGACGACGACCGGCCCTACGGAATCCCCGAGGACAACCCGCTCGTCGGAACCGACGGCCGCGACGAGCAGTACGCGTGGGGGCTCAGAAACCCGTGGCGGCTCTCGTTCGACGGCGAGGACTGCTACGTCGCCGACGTGGGGCAGGGCGCGTGGGAGGAGGTGAACCTCTTGGAGCGCGGCGGCAACTACGGCTGGAACGTCCGCGAGGGCGCACACTGCTTCCGCGCGGGCGACTGCCCGACCGAGACGCCCGACGGCGCGCCGCTCATCGACCCGGTGCTGGAGTACCCCCACAGCGGCGACGGCCCGTCCGGGGTGGCCGTCATCGGCGGCCACGTCTACCGCGGCGAGTCGATTCCGGGTCTCTCGGGCGCGTACGTCTTCGCCGACTGGCAGTCCGAGGGCAGACTGTTCGCCGCCCGCCCGAGCGAGTCGCGGCCGTGGGACATCGCGGAGCTTCCCGTGGCGGACCGCGACGACGGCGGGACGAACGTCCTCGCGTTCGGCCGCGCACCCGACGGCGAACTGTACGTCTGCACCAGCGACCGCCCGATTGTCACCGGGTCGTCGGGCGCGCTGAACCGGCTGACCGGCGCGTGAGCGTCGTCCCGCGCCTCCGAAGCCGGGGCGTCAGGCGTCGCCGTCGACGTTGACTCGCCTGCCCGTCGTCGCCGACTCGTAGGCCGCCTCGGTCAGCGCGGTCACGCGCAGGGCGTCCTCGGCCGGGATGGCGAGGTCGGCCTCGTCGCGGGCGGCGTCCACGAAGTTCCGGAGCTTCTTCCGGGTCAACTCCTCGAAGCCGGGCGTCGGCGGCGTGGCGGTGTAGGTCGTCCCGCCCTCCGTCACCTCGATGGTGTCGCCGTCGAAGGCGACCATGCCCTCGGTGCCGATGACGCGGAGCGACTCGCCGGGGTCCGGGACGCTCTGTCCGTCGCCGGAGACGCCGACGCTCGCGGTGAGGCGGTCGCCGTCGCGGTCGAGGACGACCGCGAGCGCCGCGTTCACGTCCACGTCGTGGCCGCGGTGGTCGACCGCCGCGGCGACCGTCACCGGTTTCGAGCGCGTCACCCAGAGCATCGCGTCGAGGAGGTGCGACCCCGAGTCGTACAGTTGGCCGCCGCCCGACAGCGACGGGTCGCCGCGCCACTCGTCTTTCGTCCAGCGAATCCACTCCTGTTCGAGGTGGCAGACCACCATGTGCGGGTCGCCGATGCGGCCGCTGTCGACGACGCGCCGGAGTTCGTGGAACCGCGGGTCGAAGTGGCGCTGGTAGCCGACCGCGAGCGTGAGGCCGCGCTCGTCGGCGCGGTCGATGAGCGCCCGCGCCCCGCCGAGGTCCGTCACCATCGGCTTTTCGAGGTGGACGTGGAGGTCGGCGTCGAGCGCGGCGAGCGCCTGGTCGAAGTGCTTCGTGTGCGGCGAGGCGATGGTCACCGCGTCGAGGAACTCGGCGTCCAGCAGTTCCTCGGTCGTCTCGTAGGTCGGCACGTCGAACTCGTCGCCGAACTTCTCGCGAACCTCGTCTGCGGGGTCGACGCCGGCGACGACGCGCACGCCCTCCAGTTCGTTGAGGAGGCGGCACTCCAGCACGCCGAGGCTTCCGAGTCCGATACCTGCGACTCTGAACATGCCGTACCAGTCGCGCGGAAGCCGCAAAAGCGTGCGGGCGAGTCGCAAGGGATTCCCGGGGAGCGCGTGTGGGTCGGGCATGGACGACGCAGTCCTCCAGCGGTTCGCCGTCGTGCTCGCGTTGGTCGGTGGGGCGCTCCACGTTACTGCCCTCGCCGAGAATCCGTCGCAGGGGTTCGTCACCGTCGGGTTCGCGGTGCTCCTCCTCGCGCTCGCGCTCGGCGGCGCGCCGGTCGCGCGCGACCTGTTCGCGGCGGACGCGACTCCCGCCGAACCGCCCGACGCCGGCGAACAACGCTGAACACCTCGCCGCTACTCACACGCTTTAGTCGCCGGCCGACGTGGCATCGACCATGAGCCTCGACTATCGACGACTCGGGTCGACCGGCACCCGCGTCTCGGAACTGTGCTTCGGCACGTGGCGATTCGGTCGAAAGAGCAGCGGCGTCCTGGAGACCGACGAGGAGGAAGCGCACGAACTCCTCGACGCGTTCGAGGAGCGCGGTGGGAACTTCATCGACACCGCCAACGTCTACGGCAACCCGAACGGCACGTCCGAGGAGTACATCGGTAACTGGCTGGCCGAGCGCGACCGCGAGGACTACGTGCTCGCCTCGAAGGTGTACTTCCCGTTCGACGAGGACAACCCCAACGGGCGCGGCCTCTCGCGGACGCACATCCGCAACCAGATCGAGGGGACGCTCGACCGCCTCGACACCGACTATCTCGACCTCTACTACATCCACCGCTGGGACGAGGAGACGCCCATCGAGGAGACGCTCCAGACGCTCAACGGCCTCGTCGAGGAGGGGAAGGTCAACTACCTCGGCGCGTCCACGATGGCGTCGTGGCAACTCACGAAGGCGCTGTGGAAGTCCGACGTCAACGACTACGCCCGCTTCGACGTGACCCAGCCGCTGTTCCACGCCGGCTACTACGAGGACGTGAAAGACTACCTCGACGTCTGCGGCGACCAGGACATCGCGGTCTGTCCGTACTCGCCGCTCGCGGGCGGCTTCCTCACGGGCAAGTACGAGCGCGCCGACCCCGACGACCCGACCGAGTACGTCGCGCCCGACGGCGCGCGCGGCTCGTTCGACGAGCGCTTCGACCGGTTCTACGTCTCCGAGCGCGGCTGGAAGGTGCTCGACGAGATTCGCGCCGTCGCCGACGAGGTCGACGCCAGCCCCGCGCAGGTCGCGCTCCGCTGGCTGATGGACTACCCCGAGGCGACGGTCGTCCCAATCGTCGGCGCGCGGACGACCGACCAGCTCGACGAGAACGTCGGCGCGGCCGACGTGGACATCTCGACCGACCAGTGGGAACGCATCACGAACGCCCGCTACGACGAAGACGGCCGACGCTGGGGCCACTGAGCGACCGCGGGCGACGCGGGTACCCGGCGACAGGCGCGACGGGCGCGACGGACGACCCGGACGGCCCGGACGGCCCGGACGACCCGGACGATTCAGACTCCGGCTTTTTTCACGCGATGCCGAGGTCTCGCAGGAAGTCGCAGACGACGTGGACGTAGAGCACGACCGCGAGGAACGCCGCGAGCGACCCGAGTCCCGAGAGCGCGAGCGCGCCGACCGCGACGCCGCCGACGAGGTGGTGGCTCAGGAGGCGCTTGCGGTCGAACTCGGTGTCGAACTCCTCGAACACCCGCTCTTGGTCGAGGAGGCCGACCCGCGGGTTCGTCACCGCGAGCCGCAGGTTCGCCCAGTCGCCGCGCTGGACGCGGGCGATGACGAAGTGGTCGAGGTCGATGAAGACGCTCGCGAACACCGCGCCGGCGACGAGAAGCGGCAGGCTCCCCGGCGGGTCCACGGCGAGCGCGGCGGCCGCCCCGGCGACCGCGCCGACGGCGGCGTGTTCGAGTGATTTCACGGGTCGCCCGGTCAGCCGACGTGCGGGCGGACCCGCCGGAGCACGAGGTCCGGGTCGAACTCGTCTTCCGACTTGTCCCAGACGCGCTCGCCGTCGACGGTGACGGTGAGGACGCCGTGGTCGCCAGTGACGAGCGCCACGCGGTCGAGTCGCTCGCCGAACTGTTCGAGGAGCGCGTGCTGGAGCTGTTCGGCGCGGTCGAGGAAGCCGCAGGGGACGCAGTATTCGATTTCGACCTCGGTCATGGCCGGACGTTCACGGCGCGCGGGTAAAAACGAGAGGGCGGGCGGCGAGCGCGTCCGCGAGAGCGAACCCACCTACTTCCCGAAGCCGGGCCGCCACCGGAGGAGGACCACGGTGACGAGGAAGACCAGCGTCGAGAGGTCGTACGAGAGCGTCGTCACGGTCGCCGCGACCGCGGTTCCGCCGCCGAAGACGCTCGTGGCGACCGACGCGAGGACGGGCCACGAACACGAGACACAGGAAAAGAGGCCGACGACGCCGGAGACGGCCGCGCCCGCCGCCTCGACGACCGTGTCGTAGACGAGGAACGTGAGCGCCGCGTAGCCGACCACGCGCGCCGGCATGAGGACGAGGTTGAACAGGTCGCCGCCGTAGACGAGCGCCGGCCCCCATCCCGGCGGGAGGAAGGCGACGCGGACGCCGCTCGTCCCGCCGGGCACGGGCGAGGTGACGAGGCCGCCGGCGACCGCGAGGAGCGCGAAGTAGCCGACGGCGACGGCGGCCGCCTTGCGCTTCGTCGCGGGCGAGGCGGGGGCGACGTCGGTGTCGAACATGACCCAGAGGCCGACGATGACCCACGCGACGCCGTAGACGGCGTAGCGCGGCGCGCCGACGCTCGCCTCGGTGAAAAGCAGGTAGACGAACGCCAGAATCAGCGTCGTGTTCACGGCGACGGCGGCGCGGAGCAGACTGGCCCGCGAGGGGCGGGGAAGTGCGGATGCGGTTGCCATGTGTTTGGGTGGTGACGTAGTCGGTTCTCAGATGGCCAGCGTGTCGACGACGATGGCGAGGAGCAACATCCCGAGGTAGGCGTTCGAGGCGTGGAACGCCCGGAAGGCGGCGGTGTCGTCGCGCTCGTAGTGCAGGCGCACGACGAAGTAGAGGAACGCGCCGCCGAAGAGGATGCTCGTCACGAGGTAGACGACCCCGAGGGCGTCCATGACGGCGAGGCCGGCCGCCGAGACGAGCGTCGCGCCGAGCCACCAGAGGATGTGCTTTCGCGTCTCGGTCTCGCCGCGGACGACGGGCATCATCGGGAAGCCGCCGCGGGCGTAGTCGTCCTTGTAGGCCAGCGCGAGGTTGTAGAAGTGCGCGGGCGTCCACATGAAGATGACCACGGCGAGGACGATACCGCCGAGGCCGACGTCGCCGGTGACGGCGACCCAGCCGATGAGCGCCGGGAGCGCGCCGGCCGCGCCGCCGATGACGGTGTTCTGGACCGTGTTGGGCTTCAGGATGAGCGTGTAGACGACGCTGTAGAAGGCGATGGCGACGACGCCGAGGACGGCCGCGAGCCAGTTGACCGACGCGAAAAGCGCCACCGACGCAACCGTCAGGAGCAGGCCGAACGCGACCGCGTTGCGGACGGGGACGAGGTCGACCGCGAGCGGTCGGTCGCTGGTCCGTTGCATCCGGCGGTCAACGTCGCGTTCGAGGACGTGGTTGAACGTGCCGGACGCGCCGATAGAGAGGACGCCGCCGCCGAGGGTCGCCGCGATGACCTCGGGCGTGAGGCCGGGCGAGACGGTGCCGGCGAGCGCCATCGCCGCCGACGCGACGAGACAGAGGAGCCACATCAGCCGCGGCTTCATCAGCCGGAAGTACGCGTTGGCCGTCGCCTTCGCGCGGGCGACCGGCTCGGTCGGGACGGGCGGTCGCTCGCCGCCGTCGGCCGGGGGGCTCATCGACGGGGTGCCGACCGGCGCGTCGTCGGGGTCGCCGGTGGCCGCTTCGAGGGTCCACGCGAGGGCGGCGACGAACCCGCCGAAGATGACCATCCCGAGGACCAAGTGGAGCGTCGAGAGCGCGGGGCCGACGCCGACGGTCGCGACGACAGCGCCGAGACCGGCCTGTGCGGGGAACAGAAGCGCCGACGCGGTGACGGTCGCTCTCACGCGGCGAGACGTGTCGGTCCGCCACGCCGAGACGAGCGTTGCGACCGTGAGGAGGCCGACGAGGACGGCCGCGACGCGGTGGCCGAGGGCGACCCAGCCGTCGAGCGTCGCGGGGAGCGAAAAGCCGTCGCCGCACGCGGGCCACGCGCTACACGCGGCGGTCGCGTCCGTGAGCGCGGTCGTCGCGCCGACGATGAGCAGGAGATAGACGCCCATCGCGGTCGCCGCGAGCAGGCCGTGGAACGTGTTCGAACCGCGATTCGTGGCCACGAAATTCACCTACGGACGTGTTGGACCGTCCCGTATTTAGGACCCGCGCTTTTCCGCCTCGCGTTCGGGCGTCGCTTCCCGCGATATGGCGGGGTGGGGTTGATAAACGGCGGGCCGAGAGTCGGTACGCATTTATGCGGTTGTTCCTAACTCTCGCTCAGCATGAGAAAGACGCGTTTCGCGCTCGCGTCCCTGCTCGCGACGGCCGTGATGGCACTCGTTGCCACCCCCGCCGCCGCGCAGGCGTCTGCCACGTCGGAACTCATCAACCAGCTGAACGGGGAGCTACTGTACGTCGCCATCCCGATCACCGTGCTGGTGGAGGTCATCCTCCTCTACACCGTCATCAAGTTCCGCAACAGCGAGCGCGCACTGCCGACCAAGGAGAATCGCCGGCTCGAAATCACGTGGACCATCGCGACAGCGATTATCCTGCTTTTCGTCGGCGTCGCCTCCTACGGCGTGCTGGCCAACGAGAACGTCACGCACCAGGGCAACGATATCGCCATGGACGACGACCCGGTCGTCGTCACGGCCGAGGCCTACCAGTGGGGCTGGAACATGTACTACCCCGAGGAGGGTAACTTCTCGTCGGGCAACGAGATCGTCATCCCCGCGGACCGCCCCGTCTACTTCCAAATCACCTCAGCGGACGTGATACATGGATTCCACGTCCCCGAACTCGCGCTCAAGCAGGACGCGATGCCGGGTTCGACGAACACCATCAAGACCGTCGCCTACGAGGAAGGCACCTACCAGGGCTACTGTACCGAGTACTGCGGCGTCGCGCACTCCCAGATGTACTTCACCGTCGAAGTCGTCTCGCAGGACGAGTACCAGAACTGGCTCGACGAGCAACAGTCGGCCAACAGCGAATCGTCGTCTTCGTCCTCGAACGCCACCGCGACGAACTCCACGCAGTAACGCATCCCTTCTCTTTCGACCCTCGCCGCCGAGTGACGACGCTCGCGGTCGTCGCGGTCGGTCGCCGGAAAATCAGTCGGCAGTTCGCAGTTCGGGTCGTCTTCCGCGGCGAGCACTCAACAGCGCCGCTCGACGATGCGGTCGATGATGCGGCCCGTCGAGAGCAGTTCGTCGTCGTGGCGTTGCTCGCGCGGCGTCGCGCGCGTGACCTCGCAGTCGATGCCGCGGGCGTCGAGCGCGGCTTTGATTCCCTCCTCGTCGTGGTGTTGGTCGTAGCCGAGGACGATGACGTCGGGGTCGATGTTCTCGATGGGGACGAAGATGTCCTCGGCGTGGCCGAGATGCGCCTCGTCGACCACGTCGAGCGCGGCGACCATGTCGCGGCGCTGGCGGTCGTCGAGAATCGGTTTCGGTTTGTGCGTCACGTTCTCGCCGCGAGCGATGATGACGTGGAGTTCGTCGCCGAGCGACGCGGCGTCCGAGAGGTAGTGGACGTGACCCGGGTGGAGGATGTCGAAGGTTCCCTGCGCGATGACCCGCCTCATCGGTCCAACTCCGCGTCGATGTCGTCCTGCGTGAAGTCGAAGAACGATTCGGGGTCGGGGAGGTCGACGTCGAGCACGTCGAGGGTGCGGACCTCGCCCGACTGGTCGAACGCCTCCCAGTCGTCGGGGCCGTACGGCGAGCCGATGATGATGTGGACCCGGCCGCTCCCGAACGTGTCGAGGTCGGCGTCGCTCGGGCGGAGGACGCCGTTGGGGTGCGAGTGAATCGACCCGACGGCGCGGAAGTCGTTCGGCACGAGGTCGTTTCTGACGGTCGCGCTGAAGGGGTCCGAGACGGTCCCCGGGATGATGAGCACGTCCGTCACGACGTAGCCGTCGCGGTCGACGCCGACCCGTCGGGCCTCCTCGCCGCGGAGGAGTCCCATGTACTCGTTCGGATGCGTCTCCGCAGAGGCTTCGAGCGCGAAGTCGAGGGCGTCGGCGGCGATGCCGACGACCTCCCGCGACCGGAAGAGTCGCATACCGAACCGTCCGCGGGCGCTCCATCTAAGGGTTCCGGAACGCCGAGTCGGTCGCCGGAACGGAACCGCCATACTGAGGTCTGCGCTCGCCCGACCTCGGGTGTGACGCTCGATTCCGACCTCGCCGCCCGCGTGACCGACGCGCTCGACGCCGACGCGCCGCCGACCGCGACGACCGAACTCGACGGCGGACACGTTGGCCGCGTCTACCGCCTCGATTTCGACGGGCGCGACCCCGTCGTCGCAAAGGTGGGCGACACGCCGCTCGACGTGGAGGCGGCGATGCTCGACTCGCTCGCCGCGGCCGGCCTTCCGGTCCCCGCGGTCCACCATGCCGACGCCGACCTGCTCGTCCTCGACTACGTCGAGGGCGCGTCAGAGTTGACCCCCGCCGCCGAGCGCGACCTCGCCGCCCACCTCGCCGCGCTCCACGAGACGACCGCGCCGGCGTTCGGTTTCCCCTACGACACGCTCTCGGGACCGTACCGCCAGCCGAACCCGTGGACCGACTCGTGGGTGGCGTTCTTCCGCGACCAGCGCCTCCTGCCGTGGGCCGAGGCGGCGCTCGACGCCGGACTCCCCGCCGCGACAGCCGAGCGAATCGAGTCGGTCGCCGCCGACCTCGACGCGCTCCTCGTCGAACCGGCGGCCCCGCGGCTCGTCCACGGCGACGTGTGGGGCGCGAACCTCCGCGTCCGCGACGACCGCGTCGTCGCCTTCCTCGACCCGGCGTGTTACTACGGCCACCCCGAGGTCGAACTGGCCTACATCGACTGGTTCGACGCCGCGGGCGACGCCTTCTTCGACGCCTACGACGAGCGCCGACCCATCGCCGACGGCTTCTTCGAGGACCGCTCGCCCGTCTACGCGCTGTTCCCGCTCCTCGAACACGTCCGCGTCTTCGGGGCCGACTACGTCCCGTCGGTCGAAGACGCGCTGGACGAACTCGGCTACTGACCGCCCGCGAACGCGAGTCTCGGGCCGAACCGAGTCGAATCGAATCGTGAGAACCCGCCGCGCACGCGAGATGCTTTTGTAAAGCTTAACACTACCCCCTGACCTAGCGGGACTATGAGCGACGAGCACGCCGGGGATTCCGGCGACGACTCGGGTCCGAATTCGGACGCGCGACCTATCGTCTATGATCTCGCACCGAACTGTACCGCTGACGACGTCGAGACCGACGCGTACTACCACGCCGTCGTCAACGGCGTCGTGGAGTACGGCATCTTCGTGGACATCTCCGACTCTGTCTCCGGACTCATCCACGAGTCCAACCTCTCGGCCGACTACGAGGTCGGCGACCGACTGGTCGTCCGCCTCGAATCCGTCCGCGAGAACGGCGACATCGCGTTCGCCGAGGACACGCCCGACGACTACCGCACCCTGACCGTCGACCACGAGCCGACCATCACGCCTATCTCCAGTCTCTCGGTCGGCGAGTCGGTCACCGTCGAGGGCGTCGTCACGCAGATCAAACAGACCGGCGGCCCGACCGTCTTCCGCATCGCCGACGACTCCGGTATCGTCGCCGCCGCCGCCTTCGAAGAGGCCGGCGTCCGCGCGTTCCCCGAAGTCGACCTCGACGACGTGGTCCGCATGGCCGGCACCGTCGAAGACCACGAGGGCACCCGTCAGCTCGAAGTCGACGGCCTCACCGTCCTCGACGACGAGGCCGCGGCCGACGCCCGCCAGCGCATCGACGCCGCGCTCGACGAGCGCGCCGAGCCGGAGCCGGTCGAACCGCTCGTTGAGTGGTCGGCGTTCGAGAAGCTCCGCGGCGACCTCGAAGACGTGGCGCGCCTGCTCCGCCGGACGGTCCTCGAAGGCCGCCCGATTCGCGTCCGCCACCACGCCGACGGCGACGGCATGTGCGCGTCCGTCCCGGTCCAACTGGCGCTCGAACGGCTCATCACGGAGGTCCACGACGACCCCGACGCGCCGCGACACCTGTTCAAGCGCCTGCCGAGCAAGGCCCCGTTCTACGAGATGGAGGACGTGACCCGCGACCTGAACTTCGCGCTCGAAGGGCGCGCCCGCCACGGCCAGCGGCTTCCCTTCCTGCTCATGCTCGACAACGGGTCGACCGAGGAGGACGTGCCCGCCTACGAGAACCTCGCGCACTACGACGTGCCCATCGCGGTCGTCGACCACCACCACCCCGACCCCGAGGCGGTCAACCACCTCCTCGACGCGCACGTCAACCCGTACCTCCACGGCGAGGACTACCGCATCACGACCGGCATGATGTGCGTCGAACTCGCGCGGATGATTCACCCCGACGTGACCGACGAACTGCGTCACGTCCCCGCCGTCGCCGGGCTGTCTGACCGCTCGAAGGCGGAGGTCATGGACAACTACATCGCGCTCGCCGAAGACGAGGGCTACGACCGCGAACAGCTCCTCGACGTGGGCGAGGCGCTCGACTACGCCGCCCACTGGCTTCGCTACAACGACGGCGCGTCCATCGTCAACGACGTGCTCAACGTCGGCTGTGACGACGAGGAGCGCCACCGCGAACTCGTCGAGTTCCTCTCGACGCGCGCCGAGCGCGACGTCGAGCGCCAGCTCGAAGCCGCCGAGCCGCACCTCGAACACGAGCGCCTCGACAGCGGGGCCAACCTCTACCGCATCGACCTCGACAAGTGGGCCCACCGCTTTACCTACCCCGCGCCGGGCAAGACCACGGGCAAGCTCCACGACCGCAAGGTCCAGGAGACGGGCGAGCCGGTCATCACCATCGGCTACGGTCCCGACTTCGCCGTCCTCCGCTCTGACGGCGTCCGCCTCGACATCCCGCGGATGGTCGCCGAACTGAACGAGGAGGTCGTCGGCGGCGGCGTCTCCGGCGGCGGCCACCTCGTCGTCGGCTCCATCAAGTTCGTCAGCGGAATGCGCCAGGAGGTCATCGACAGCCTCGTCGAGAAGATGGCCGAAGCCGACATCGACGAAGAGCTGTCGACGACGGCGTAAGGTCGCAGTCGCGGCTTCCACTGAGCTTCATTCTTCGAACTCCAGTCGCCTGAGCGCCGCGAGTCCGACGACCACCGCGAGGGCGGCCGCGGCGACGAGTCCCGTCCTCGGCTCCGCCCCGCGCCCGCTGGCCCGCCAGTCCGCCGCGAACGCCTCGCGGAAGTACGCCGCGGCGGTCGGGTCCGACAGCGCGAGCACGAGTTCGCGGTTCTCCCGGGCCGAGTGTCGGTTCCAGTTGAGGCTCCCGACGAGCGCGGTATCGTCGGCGACGACGCCCTTCGCGTGAATCGCGCCGTACCGCCCGCCGGGGTGCGCGAGTCGAACCGAGAGCGGACTGCCGGTTCTGTCGGCCCACTCGTTCAGTCGCTCGGCGAGCGCGCGGTTTTCTTCTTCGTCGTACCACGCGCTCCCGAGGAGGAGCCGGACGCGGACGCCGCGGCCGGCGGCGCGCTTGAGCGCGCGGACGAACGGGCCGTCGGCCTCGACGGTCGGCTGTAGCACGTCGATTCGCCCCTCGGCGGCGTCGAGTCGGGAGACGACCGCCGACTCGGCGTTGTCGGGCGCGCGGATGACGGCGACGCGGTCGACCCGCACCGACTCGGGGGCGACGCGAGAGGGGTACGAGCCGGTCGCCGACTCGGTGCGGACGAACGACCGGCCGACCCGGTACGTCTCCCACGGCGCGGTCTCGGGGAGGCTCGCGTCGTCTTCGAACGTGGCCGCGAGGTCGGCCGCGACGGTCGGCGAGCGCGCGACGACGCCCCAGCCGCGGCTCTTTCGCCCGCCCGTCCCGGCGGGCTTCCAGTTTTCGGTCATGACGAGCGCCGCGTCGTCGACGACGGCGTACTTCGGGTGGTGAAACGAGTGGGGGTCGCCGACGACGCGGACCGAGACGCCGGCGTCGGCGAGGCGGTCGAGAACGCGCGCGGACCGTCGCGGGAAGCCGCCGACCGGGCTGTCTTCGACCAGTACCGAGACGGCGACGCCGCGCTCTCGGGCGGCGACGAGTTCGTCCGCGACGCGCGCGGAGGAGACGACGTAGCCCGCGAGCAGAATCCGCTCGTCGGCCGTTCGGAGCGTCGCTATCGGGCGGTCCGGCGAGTCGGGGAGGACGAACAGCGTCGCGTTCGCGGGGCCGTGGGTCGTGACGTTCCGCCGGGGGAGCGCCCGCGGCCACCAGGACCACGCGCCGTCCCGCCGTTCGAGGAGCGCGCCCTCGCGGCTTCGCTCGTAGCTGAGGCGGTCGGCGACGACGCCGTTTCCGCCCTCGCCGTCGGCATCGACGACGCGGAGCGTGACCGTCTCGCCGCCGTTCGCGAGGTCGAGACCGGACGCGACGACGGGGCGGTCGGTCAGGTTCGACGCCGCGGCCGGGTCGGTGGCGACGGCGACCGTGCCGCCGGGCGCGACGAACGAGACGGTGTCTTCGCCGTCGGACAGCGAGAGTTCGGTTCCCGCGGGCGCGGCGACGGCGACGAACTCGCCGCGGTCGTCGGGCGTCGCCGGATCGGGGAGCGCGGAGACGATTCGCGGGTCGCCCGATGCCGGCAGGTCGGCGGTGGCGGCGGTGGCGGTGGTGGCGGTGGTGGGAGTGGCCGAGTCGGTCGCGTGCTCCGTTCCCGGCGCGGCCGCTATCGGCGCGGGGACGACGGCCGCGGCCGCGAGCAGGACGACGAGCGAGGCGGCGAACGCGGCGGTGAGAGGCCGGCGGGACACACCCCGCGGTGGTCGCGTTCGCCTACAAAAACGTTCGCGACCGGGGGCTCAGTGGGGTGACTGCGAGAGAAATGGAACTAAAGGGGACCGCAGAACCGTCGGGGTGCCGCGTCGGTCGCGTCTCAGACGGTCGCTTCGGCCTCGACGTCGTCGCCGAGGAACTCGGCGGCGAGTTCGGCCTCGCGCTGGACGAGGAACGAGCGGTCGTCGGTGTAGCCGGCGGCCGCTTCGAGCGCGTCTTGCGTGCCGATTTGCCGGAGCGCCCACGCGGCGCTGGCGCGGACGGAGTCCACGTCGTCGTCGGCGACGGCGTCCGAGAGCGGTTCGACGGCGCGGGTGTCGCCGATGAGGCCGAGCGCGCGCGCGGCGGCCGAGCGGACGTTGTCGTTCTCGGTGACGAGCTTGTTCGCGATGGGCTGGGTCGCCTCCTCGGAGCCGATTTCGCCGAGCGCCTTGAACACGACCTTCTGGAGCGCGGGGTCGCTGTCGGTGTCGACGTAGTCGACGAGCATCTCGACGCCCTCCTCGGCGGCCATCTTCCCGATGGCCTTGATGACGCCCTTGTCGCGGCGCTTGGCCTGCCCCTCGATGGTCTCGTAGGCGCTGTCGTCGTTCATCCGCGTGAACGCCTCGATGCAGTACTCCTGCATGAAGTCGGACTGGAAGCTCTCGAAGGCGAGCGCGATCATCTCGACGTTGCCGCGCTTTTCGTGTTCCTTCAGCGCCGACAGCTCCGGCGGGTAGTCCTTGTAGTGGCCGAGCACGTCGTAGAAGCCCTGCACTTGGAGCTTCTCGCGGGTTTCGAGGTCGTCCCACTCCTGGGCGTCGTCGAGGCCGTCCGCGAGCCCGTCGGCGACTTCGATGAGGTCCGCGATGGTTTCCGCGTCCTCGTCGGCGTCGAGGGCGGCCGCTTCGATGGCCGAGACGGCGTCGTCGACAGCGGCGGTGAGCGCGTCCTCGTCGTCGCCGTCGACCGAGACGCCCGCGTCGAGCACGCCGTTGAACTCGTCGGCGAACGTCTCGACCGCGGCGACGATTTCGCCTTCGCCCTGCTCGGTCCACCGGGTGTCCGTAATCGTGGATTTGGCTTCTTCGAGCGTCTCGACGGCGTCTTCGGCGTAGGGGCCGCGCTGGGATTCGAGGTCGTCGCGCAGGTCGGACAGGCGCGATTCGAGCTCCTCGGCGGGGTCCTCTTCGTCTTCGTCGTCCGGTTCGGGCAGGTCCGCGGCCTCCACGTCGGCCTCGATGTCGTCGAGCGTGGCCTCGACCTCGTCGAGGTCGGCTTCGGTCTCGGCCGCGTCGAGAGCCTCCTCGGCCTCGGTCAGGCGCTCGTCGAAGCTCTCGGGCGAGAGTTCTGTCGTATCGTCGTCCCCGTCACTCATATGCCGGAAGTCCGTTCGACTGTAAAAAGAGCGTTTCCCTTCGCTCCGCGTCTCCGGACCGGGGACCGACCGTCGATTCCATCCGGGTCACTTTTTCTCGACCCGCCCGTTCCACCGAGCGTGACCGGTCCAACCATCGCCGTGCCACAGCGCGCCGCGTTCGACCTCGACCCGGCGCGAAACGAGGCGGACGTGCGCGCCCGCGCCGCCGACCTCCCCGAGTCGGTCGATATCGCGCTGTTCTCCGAGTACGCGCTCACGGGGTTCGTCGCCGACAACCGCGCCTTCAGCGGCGCGGTACCACGGGCGCGCGCGACCGACTTCCTCGCGTCCGTCGCCGCCGACAACGAACTCGACGTGCTCGCGGGCTACCTCGAACGCGACGGCGAGACGCTCTACAACGCGGCCGCCTACGTCCGGCCCGACGGCTCGGCGACCGTCTACCGCAAGCGACACCTCTGGGGCGGCGAGTCCGAGGTCGTCACGCCGGGCGACGAACTCGTCGTCGCGGACACGCCAGCGGGCCGGGCGGGACTGCTCACCTGCTACGACCTGAACTTCGTCGCCGACAGCGCCGCGCTGACCGACGAGCGAGTCGACGCCCTGTTCGTCGTCGGCGCGTGGCCCGCCGCCCACTCGACGAACTGGCGACTGCTCTGTCGCGCCCGCGCCCTCGACGGAGTCCGGTGGCTCGTCGGCGCGAACCGGACGGGAAGCGGGTCGATTTCGGGGGCCGCGGGCACGGAGTACGCGGGTCGTTCGCTCGTCGTCAGGCCCGACGGCGTCGTCGCGGCGGCGCTGAACCGCGGCGAGCGCGACCTCGTCTGGACGCTCGACCGCGACCTGCTCGCCGAACAGCGCGCGTTCGTCGGCTCGGTCGAGTAGCCGAAACCGGACTGCATCACCGGAACCGAGGGGGGTTTTTCCGACCCCGCCCAATCGAGGCCGATGACGGACACGCTCTTCACGCCGCTTTCGCTCCGCGAGACCGAGGTTCGAAACCGAATCATGGTCTCGCCGATGTGTCAGTACTCCTCGACCGACGGGTTCGCCGACGACTGGCATCTCGTCCACCTCGGCAGTCGCGCCGTCGGCGGCGCGGGCATCGTGATGTCCGAGGCGACGGCCGTCTCCCCGGAGGGGCGCATCACGCCGAACGACCTCGGCATCTGGTCTGACGACCACGTCGAGAAGCTCAGCCAGATAACCTCGTTCGTCTCGTCGATGGGGAGCACGCCGGCCATCCAACTCGCCCACGCGGGCCGGAAGGCGAGCAAGTCCCGGCCGTGGGAGGGAAGCGAGCCGGTCGCGCCCGGCGACGGCGGGTGGACCACCGTCGCACCCAGCGACGCGCCGTGGCCCTACGAGGGCGAGGCCCCGCCGACCCGAAAGCTATCGACCGACGGCATCGCGGGCGTCGTCGACGACTTCCGCGCCGCGGCCGAGCGCGCTCTCGACGCCGGCTTCGAAATCGCCGAGATTCACGCGGCCCACGGCTACCTCCTCCACGAGTTCCTCTCGCCGGTCACGAACCACCGCGACGACGAGTACGGCGGCTCGTTCGAGAACCGCACGCGGCTCCTCCGCGAGGTCACAGAAGCGGTCCGCGAGGTCTGGCCCGACGACAAGCCCGTCTTCGTCCGCATCTCGGCGACCGACTGGCTGGACGACCGCGAGTCGTGGGACATCGAGCAGTCGGTCCGCCTCGCGGCCGACCTCGACGACCTCGGCGTCGACCTCGTCGACGTGAGCGCCGGCGGCATCCACCCCGACCAGCGGATTCCGAACACCGGCCCCGGCTATCAGATTCCCTTCGCGGAGGTCATCCGCGAGGAGACCGACGCGATGGTCGGCGCGGTCGGCGGTATCCGAACCGCGCGCCACGCCGACGAGGTCGTTCGAAACGGCCGGGCCGACCTCGCCATCGTCGGCCGCGAGCATCTGTACGACCCGTACTTCGCGCTCCACGCCGCGGACGAACTCGCCGCAGACGCGGAGTGGCCGCCGCAGTACCAGCGCGCCGTCCCGCGTCGGTAAGGAAGCGACTCCCGAACCGCACTGATTTTCCACTCCCTCGAACGCTTATCCCCGCGGCGGCCCAACCGTGGCCCATGAGCGACCGACGACGCGACGACGACATCCTCGACTTACTCGACGAACTCGGGGACACACTCGACGAACTCGGCGCGGAACTCCGGGAGGAGCGCGACCGCAACCGGGGCCGCGACCGCGGCCGACGCGTCACCGGCGACGACCGGTTTCGGCCCCCGCGTCCCCCGACGTTCGGCGAGGTACTGCGGTTCACCGAGTCGTACACCATCCCGACGGTCATCGCCGTCCTCGAAGCGACGATCGCCTCGCTCGAACTGCTCCGCCGCCTCATGCGGCTTTCGGACCCCGGCCGCGCGATGGAAGACGCCCGAGGCGAGACGGAGTCCCGGATGCGAAACGTCCCGAAGAGCGCCGTCTCCGGCGTCGACCGCGCCCTCGACGAACTCCGAAACGCGCTCTCGGAGGCCGACCTGCCCTCGAACCCCGAGGCCCGGGACGTGATGGACCGCGCCCGCTCGCTGGCCGACGAACTCGACGCCCGAATCACCGAGGCCGAGCGCGAGCGAACCACCCGCGAGCGCCGCTGGCGCGAGGACGACCGCACGTTCGAATCCGAGTGGCAACGGCGCGACGACGCTCGGCGGTCCGGCGACGGGAACCGGGTCTCCCGCGACCCAGAGCCAGTCGGAACGGGGCCGGTTCGCATCGACGTGACCGAGGAAGCCGACCCGGACGGCGGGGACGACGAGAGCGAGGAGCCGACCGTCGACGTCGACGCCGAGCTGGAGTCGATTAAGCGCGAGGTGAAAGGCGGCGACGACGGCGACGCCCCCGGCGATGACGCCGACGCGGGCGACGAACCGAGCGACCGCTGAGCGCGGCACCCTCGGAGTTCTGCGTTCGACTCAGCGCGCCGGTCCCACGGCCACGCGGACCACGTCGCCGACCCACGCCGAGAGCGCGAGGAGCGCGACGCCCGCGCCGCCGGCCACGAGGACGGGCGTGAACTGCACGCCGGTGACGAGGACGAACAGTGCGAACAGAAGCGAGATGACGCCGACGAGCGCCAGCGCCGCCGCCGCGCCGAGTCGCCACCACGCGAGGTCGGCCGTCTTCGAGGTCTCGCGGACGACTCGGGCCACGCCCGCGGCGACGACGCCGAGGCCGACGAGATAGGCGGCGAAAAGCAGGTCGTAGCCCGCGCCCGCGGAGCCGAACGCGACTTCGAGGGCGTCGAAGCCGACGACGAGGAGATAGGTCGGCAGTTGGAGCGGTTGGAACTGAACGCCGGAGCCGAGGGCGTACAGGGCGGCCAGTACCGCCGTGGCGACCGCCGCGTCGCGCGCGAAGGAGACGCCGCTGGCGCGGTTCATACGCGAGATAGAAGGTGTAGTTATATCAACACTCGCCCGCTCAGAGCGGTTCGAAGCGGTAGCCGTCCCACTCCTGACTCGCGGGTTCGCGGATGCCCGCGCCGGGTTCGCGGAGTTCCTCGCAGTAGACCGGGCGGACCTCGTCGCCGATGTCGACTTCGTCCTCGCCGGTGACCTGCCCGATGGCGCGGACGGGTTCGCCGTCCACGTCGAACTCGACGATGGCGAGCGTGTTGGGCTGGCGGACGCCCGGCGGCGTCGCCGTCGATTTCGTCCACGTCAGCACCGTCGCCGTGTAGTCGCTGAGGTCGACCGTGCCGACCGGCTCCTCGCCGCCGGGGCCGACCGGGTGGCCGGGGTAGGTGATGCTCCCGTCGGGGTAACGGTACGCCTCCATTGGGGGATTGTCGGACATTATCGGGACTCCATGATGGTCGTGGTCACGCAGTTGCCGAAGCCGCCGACGTTGCACGCGAGGCCCACGTCGGCGTCGACCTGTCGCTTCCCTGCGTCACCGATGAGCTGTTTGTAAATCTCGTACACCTGCGCGACGCCCGAGGCCCCGAGGGGGTGACCCTTCGACTTCAGGCCGCCGGACGTGTTGATGGGGAGGTCGCCGTCGCGGTCGGTAACGCCCTCGTCGACGGCCTTCCAGCCCTCGCCCTTCTCGAAGAAGCCGAGGTCCTCCGACTGGAGGAACTCGAGGATGGTGAACATGTCGTGGAGTTCGGCCACCTCGATGTCGTCGGGTTCGAGGTCGGCCATCTCGTAGGCGATTTCCGAGGAGTTGACGACGCCGCCCATCGTGGTCGGGTCGGCGCGCTCGTGGACGACGTGGGTGTCCGTCGCGCCGCCGATGCCGGAGATGACGGCGTAGTCGTCGGTGTACTCGCGGGCGACCGACTCGGGGCAGAAGACGAGCGCCGCCGAGCCGTCGGTGATGGGACAGAAGTCGTAGAGGCGAAGCGGGTCGGCGACGACCGGCGAGTCGAGGACGGTGTCGAGGTCGACCTCCTTGCGGAACTGGGCGTGGGGGTTGTCCACGCCGTTTTTGTGGTTCTTGACGGCGACCTTTCCGAGCGACTCCCGCGGGGCGTCGTAGGTGTCGAGATAGAGCCGGGCGGTCAGCCCCGCGAAGGAGGGAAGCGTCACGCCGTGTTTGTACTCCACCGGGTGGGTCAGCGAGGCGATGACGTCCGTCGCCTCGGCGGTCGAGCGGTGGGTCATCTTCTCGCCGCCGACGAGCATCGTCATGTCGGACGCGCCGGAGGCGACGGACTGCCACGCGGCGTAGACGCCCGCGCCGCCGGACGAGGAGGTCTGGTCGATTCGGGCGGTGTAGGCGGGCATCGCCGCGAGGTCGTGGGCGAGGGCGTTCGGCACGCCAGTCTGTCCCTCGAACTCGCCGCTGGCCATGTTCGAGACGTAGAGGTGCTCGATTTCGTCGGGCGAGACGTCGGCGTCCGCGAGCGCGGCCTGCCCCGCCTCCGCGAGCAGTTCGCGAATCCACGCGTCCCGCTGGCCGAACTGGGTCATCGATGCACCGATAATCGCTACGCGGTCCATACGCGCACGTCGTCGCACCGCGATTTAAAACCGGGCAATCCCTCGCCGGCACGTCTCAAACCGTTTATCAGGCGGTCGCCCGAACGACCGGCCATGGACGCCGAACGCCTCGCGCCGACGGTCGGAATCGCCGGCGCGCTGCTGCTCGCACTCACCATCGCGATTCCCGCCGTCACCGTCGAGGCCGGGGACGGACAGGTGGCCGCCTACTACGCCGCGGGCCCGGTCGGCATCTCCTTTGTCGGGATGCTCGCGCTCCTCGAAACCGTCGTCTTCCTCTCGGGCAGACAGGAGCGGACCGACCCGGCGACGGCCGCCGGACTCGCCTTCGTGCTCTCGCTTTCGATGCTCGGCGTCGCCGCGCTGTGGTCGTTTTCCATCGACCAGACGCTCCTGTTCAGCTTCGACCAGCAGTACTCGTGGCTCACCTACCACCGCTGGTCCGTCGTGGCCGCCGCGTTCGTCACGTTCGTCGGCGGCGCGTGGTACGCCCGCGGCGTGTTGTAAGCCGACCCGACGGAACGAAAACCGACTTCTCGCGGGCGCGCCGCGTCGAACCACCCCGACGGTGTCCCCCGATTTTCCCGCCTCCGAGTCGAAAGGCCCTTAACAGTCGGTGGACAATGAGGGAGTGGACTAGGTCGGGCAGTTAGGCCCTGCTCTCTACCCGCGAAATAGGTCTTCAGCGGGGACCGAACACGGGCGCGTCCGGTCAGACCGGCGCGGGCCCCGGAAGCCAACGTAGAAACCTCGTCCTTCGGGGACAGCGGCTCCGCGTACCCCTTCCGCAGGGAAGGGTTCGCGCGGTTCATCGGTGGTACCCCGCCAGGCGCGGAAGCGAGCAGCGGACCATCGGACGTGCGTCGCTCGAGGGATCGCGGGGTGGAGGAGGCAACCGGGATTCCCCACGTCGGAACGCCGGGCAACCTCGCTGTCCACCCATTCATACCTCATTCAGTCACTCGCCGACCGACCGGTCTCTCGGTCGCGGACTCGACGCTCCGAGTCACCGAGGTCGTGTTCTCGCCGACATCGAGCGCGAGCGAGCGACCGCCGACTGTCGGCACTCGCCGGGCGTGAAATAACATAAGGGGTCTGTTTCCCCGGAGAGGCGTTTACTGTTTGTTCTCGGCTTCCGTCTCGGTCGCCTCGGCCTCGGTCTCGTCTTCTTCCTCGTCGTCGCTCTCGCCCTCTTCTGCGCCCTTCTTCAGTTCCTCTTCGATTTCCTCGCGGCCGCGGCGGAACTCGCCCATCGCCTGCCCCGACGACCGGGCCAGTTGGGGGAGTTTGTTCGCGCCGAACAGGAGGACGACGATGAGTAGGACGATGAGCAGTTCTGGGCCGCCCGGGAGTCCGGGGAACAGCGGAATGGAATCCAGCATTACGTTCGGTTACGTTCGGGGGGAAGATAAGACAGACGGTCCGCGGTGGTTCGTCGAATCCGCCGCAGTCCGCGTGTTTCGCTCGGACCACCACGACGTCACGCCCGCGTCACCGCCAACTGGTCCAGCCGCCGTCGACGACGATGGACTCGCCGGTGACGTACTTCGAGAGGTCGCTGGCGAGGAACACCGCCACGCCGGCCACGTCGTCCGGTTCGCCCTGCCGACCGAGCGGAATCATCGCGGTCAACTGCGCCATCTGCTCCTCGCTTGTCTCTTCGGCCCCCTCGGGACCGATTTTCGTCTTGATAGCGCCGGGGTGAATCGCGTTCACCCGGACGCCGTCGCCGCCGAGGCCGTGGGCGAGCGAGTACGAGAGCGTCCGAACGGCCCCTTTCGACGCGCTGTACGACGGGTAGTTGCCGTTGCCGAAGATGCCGTTGACGCTGGAGACGTTGATGATGCTCCCTCCGCCGGACTCGACCATCCGCGCCGCGGCCGCCTGCGCACCGAAGTACACGCCCTTCAGGTTGATGTCCATCATCTGTTGGAACTCGGCTTCGGTGACTTCGAGGAACTCCTCGGGCCGCCAGATGCCGGCGTTGTTCACCATCACGTCCACGCCGCCGAACGCCTCGGCGGCGTCCATCGCCGCCTCGAACGCGGTCGGGTCGGTCACGTCGAGTTCGACGTACGTCGCCGACGAGTCGGTGTCGGCCTCGATTTGCTCGTGGGTCGGCGCGCCGCCCTCCTTCGGCTCTTCGCGGATGTCGCAGACCACCACGTCAGCGCCCTCCTCGGCGTAGGCCAGCGCGATTCCCCGTCCGATTCCCGAGCTACCGCCGGTTACGACCGCGACGCGGCCGTCGAGCAGACTCATGTGTAACACACCACACACGAATATAGTGGGAACGATAGTTAAGGATAGCCGCCGATTCCGACGGGGTGAGAGCTACCGGAGCCGAGGCTCGACGGGCGGCGGTTCGGAGAAGATGCACCGGCTGGGAATCGAACCCAGATAATTGGCTTGGAAGGCCAATGTCTTACCATTAGACCACCGGTGCTCGTTTCATTCGCACCGTGCATCGACGGACTCCGTCCGTCTCAACACCAGTGCTCGCTCGCTTCACTCGCTCGCACCGAGCCTCGGCCTCGCTTCGCTCGGCCGAGACACCGATGCGCGCGAACGTCGCGTCTATCCCTTCATTCTCGACGCCCCAATAAGGATGTTACCTTTTCGGTCAGGCGGCGAGGGAGGTCGATTCGCCGCCCTCGGCGGGGTTGTCGGGGGCGCTCCCGACTACTTCGAACTCGAACTCGGTCTCGGCTTCCGCCTCCCCGTCGACGGCGACCACCGTCACGTCCCGCTCGTCGGGGATGGCGACGGCTAACTCGCCGTCCGCGTCGGTGGTTCCGACGGTCTCGCCGTTTATCGTCACCGTCGCGTTCTCCACGGGCGTCCCGTTCCGCGTGACGACGACCGTCGCGTTCTCGCCGGCGGAGACGTTCCCGTCGAAGCTCACGGTGAGGTTGCCCTCGGCGTCAGTTTCGGCGCGCTCGCCGTCGTCGTCTGTCTCGTTCTCGGCCGCTTCGACCTCGGCGTTCGCGTCAGCCTCGGCCTCAGCCTCGGCGTCCGCGTCGGCCGTCTGCTCCGCGCCGACCTTCGTAATCGGGACGTTCGTCCCCGACTCGCTCACGACGGGCTTGAGGATGTACTTCCCGCTCCCGCCCGCCTCGAACGCGGTGATGTCGAAGACGAAGTCCACGGACTCGCCGTTGCCGACTTCGAAGTCCGTGTTGAGCTGAAGCTTGTTACTGGGGAGCTTCACGTTGACCTGTTCGCCGGTCTTCAGCGTCCCGTTCACGTCGCTCACGCGCACGAAGACCTTCGTGTAGTTGCCCTCCGGCACGTCGTACTCGCCGACGAGACTCGCGTTTTCGCCCTGCAGTTCGGTCAGGTCGACGGTCACGTTGTCGACCTCGTAGGTGACGCTCGACTCGCCGTCGGCCGCGTCGGTGTCGTTCACGCCGGCCGATTCGATGTCCGCGTCGGCGTCGGCATCAGCGTCAGCGTCGGCATCGGCGTCAACGTCGACCGAGCCGTTGGTCGAGGCGGACGTGTTCGTCGTGTTCGCGGTCGCGTTGGCTTCGATTTCCACCTCGACGCTCGCGTTCGCCTCCGCGTCGGCGTCGCTCGCGGCGTCGGTCTCAGTTTCGTTTTCGGTCTCGGTTTCCGCGTCGCCGGCGTCGGCTTCGGACTCGGCCTCCGCGTCGCCGTCCGCGCGGACGAGCGTCACGCGCTCGATGGTGACGTTGAGGTGTTCGAAGTCCGCGATGGCGTTCTGCTCGTCGCTCACGTAGAAGTTCACGGTCCCGGTCCGGGCCGCGTCGCCGCCGTCGGACGACGCGGTCGTCGTCGCGTCGGCGCTCCCGTCTGTCTGCGTCTCGGTCATCGTGCCGGCCCCGCCCGCACAGCCGGCCAGTACGACCATGAGCGCGAGCAGGACAGTCGCAAGTCCAGTACGTTTCATCGTGGGAGACCGTACTGGCCGAGAGAACTTTAGAAGGGTGTTCGTACGCCTCGGTTTTCACCGAATTTCGCCGAATTACGGCCTCAGTCGTCCGCGTGCGACTCGTTGAACTGTTTCGCCTTGGCGAGCAGTCCGGGCGAGATGCCGGGCACGTCGTCGACGCTCACCGCGCCCTCGGCGCGAATCTCGTCGAGGCTCTTGGGGAACTCGCGGAGTTCCATGTGGATGGCGATGCCCGCCTTCGCGCCCTTGCCCATCGCCACCGGAATCTGGTTGTGACCGGGGGTGATGTCGCCGACCGCGAACACGCCGTCGACGCTGGTCCGGCCGTGGTCGTCCACGGGGACCGTCCCGTCGTCGTTGAGCTTCACGTCGAGCGCCTCGAACAGCGTCGTGTTGTAGTTCGAGCCGTACATCGCGAAGCCGCCTTTGTACTCGCGGACGCTCCCGCCTTCGAACTCGAAGCTCTCCAGCCAGCCGTCGTCGCGCTTCGTCATGCCCGAAATCTCCTCTTCGACGATGTCGACGGGGTGCGCGCGGACGAGTTCGTCCGTCTCCTCGGACCACGTCGGCTCGTCGCCGCGAAGTAGCAGGTCCACCTCGTCGGTGAAGTTGAGCATTATCATGGCGACGTAGGCCGCCGAGTCGGAGTGGCCCATCACGTACACCGACTCGTCGACGAACATGTAGGCGTCGCAGTGGAGGCAGTAGTGCAGGCCCTTGCCGGTGCGGGGAAGCGGCGGGTCGGGCCGCTCGTCGTTGAAGCCGACGCCGAGGACGACGCGGTCGGCGACGAACTCGCCCTCGTTGCCGACGAGGCGGAACCGACCGTCGTCCAACCGCTCCGCGTCGGTCACGAAGTCGCGGTGGATGTCGGTCCCGTAGTCTTCGAGCTGGCCGCGAGCGGTTTCGAGGAACTCGTTGCCGGAGACGTCCTCGGTGACGCCGATGACGTTGTGCGTGTCGAGCATCATGGCCGCGCGGCCGCCGCCGCGGTCGACGAGCGCGGTGTCGTGGCCCAGTCGCGTCGTGTAGAGCGCGGTCTGCAGGCCCGCCGGGCCGCCGCCCACGACGACAACCTCGTACTCCCGTGGTTCGTCGGTCTCGGTCATACACGGCAATTCGTCGCGGCGCTCTTAAGCCCACATCACCTGTGCGCGGCCGGCATCCACCCGGAATTCGTTAGCAACCGACACGGATCCGTCCGACGCTCGAAGCCGACCACGACGCCCAGCGGCCGCCCCTCAGCGCCCGCGCCCCTCAGCGCCCGCGACGACGGCGTAGCAGTTCCCGCTGGAGACCGTCGATTCGACCACCGAGAGGTCGCTCGCGTCGAGGTCGGCGTCGAACTCGTCGGGCGCGTAGATGTGGTAAAATCGGGGGACCGTCTCGCCGCCGGGGAGCGTCCAGTCGACCGTCGTGTCGAAGCCGTCGTCGCGGTCGAACGTGTCGTGGGCGGTGCTCCACGCGCTGACGACCGCGCGGCCGTCAGCGTCGAGCACGCGCGCGAGTTCGTTCAGGCTCGCCACGCGCGCCGCCCGCGGCGCGAGGTGGTGAATCGTCGCCACGTACACCGCGAGGTCGAAGGCGTCGTCGGCGAAGGGGAGCCGCGAGGCGTCGCCCTGCACGAGTCCGGCGTCGAAGCCGCGTTCGGCCGCCCGCGCGACCGCCTCGTCGAGGAGGCCGCGGCTCACGTCGAGGCCGACGACGTCCTCGGCGTGCCCGGAGAGGAGTTCGACGTGCCGGCCGTTTCCACAGCCGAGGTCGAGCGCGCGTTCGGCCGGCCCCGACTCGGTCGCGTCGGCGACGAACGACTCGACTTCGGGCCACGGGTACTCGCGGGTCGACGCGAAGTGCGACGCGATGCGGTCGTACGTCTCGCGGACCCCGTCTCGGGGTTCGTCTCCGTCCATGCCGGTCGGTCGGGGCGGCGGGACAAAGACCGCACGGGTCGCGGTCGAGCAGACCAGCGCCGTCGGGCGTCTCCGACCCGGCGACCGCGGGGGACGCGGGACGCGCGAGAGGCGCAGGAGCCGGAGCGTCAGATGAACATGAACGTCACGTAGGTGATGGCGAGCAGGACGACGGCGTGTTTGACGCCGTCGGCGATCTGTCCTTCACCGAGCTGTCCGGCGACGAGCCCCGAGCAGAGCCCCTGAATCGCCGTGACGTGGAAGAACAACAGCGTGTACGAGGCCGTGTTCACGTCTCGGAGCCCCGAGAACGTGCCCGAACTGACGCCCGCGACCTCGCCGGAGCCGACGGCACCGGCGCTGGCCTGCTCGACCGCGGGGATGAACGACACCGTCAGCGCGGCGACGATGCCGAGGAAGACGAGAAACGAGATGTAGATGACGAGGAGGTAGGTGACCATCTCCTGGTTCCGCTCGCGGGCGAGGCGGCGGCTGTCTTGGGCCTCGTTGGCCGCGATTCGGAGCACGGGCGCGAGGTCGCCGCTGGCGCTCATCGCGTTGGCGATGAGGGTCACCGACCGCGACACCATCGGGCTGGCCGTCCGGCGGTCCATCCGCCGGAGCGCGGTCTGGGCGTCGGCCCCCCAGTCGATGTCGCGGACGACGCGCTCGACCTCGTCGCCGAGCGGCCCGAGGTCCGACGCCGACACCCGGCGGAGGCTCTGGACGACCGTCAGGCCGGCCTCGTTGACGCTGGCGAGGCGGTCGAGGAAGTCGGGCATGCTCCGCTCGATGGTGCGAATCCGGCGCTTACGCACCTCGTACAGCGCCGCGACGACGACGAGCGCGCCGATTGCGGCCTCGACGACGTGTTGGTCCGCCGCGCCGGCGACGTCGAGTATCGTGGGGTCCGCGGGGAGCGTGGTCCGGAGCGCGACCCAGCCCAGCCCCAGCGGGACGGTGAGCGCCAGCGTGGCGAGCGGCTTGCGTCCGAGGCTATCGAGCGGGCGCTCGAACCAGTCGCGAACCGCGCGGAAGCGGTCGTAGGCGGCGAGTCGCTCGCGGTTCGCGCCCCACGGGTCGACTCCGAGGTCGGTCTCGCCGCCGTCGGTCTCAGCCGGCCCCTCGCCGCCGGCGATTGCGCCGAGACGAGCCGAGTCGCTCGCGGTGTCCGCGCCGTCGTCCGCGACCGTCGCGCCCCGGAGCGACTCGGTGATGCTGTCGATGTAGACGACGAAGCCGAAACTCGCCAGCGGGATGCCGACGTAGCCGACGATGCGGATGAGCGTCAGCGTGTCCGCGAGGACGAGGCCGATGACGACGAGGACGGTGATGAAAAACAGCGGCCCGGCGACGAGGACGGTGACGTACACCTCGGCGAACGTCGAAAGCAGGTCGAGGTACTGCTGTTGTTGGGCCTCCGCCTCCGCCTGAAACCGCTCGTACTGCTCTTGGAGGAACGACGAGAGGTTGCGGCCGCTCCCGAGGACGCTCGCGAGGTTCTCGGCGAACTCTTCGAGGCTCGGGCTCGGCGTCCGCGTGGCCATCGACTGGAGGGCCGTGAGCACGTCGGTGCCGAAGGCGTCCATGTCGCGGACGACGATGCCGACCTCGCGCGCCGCCTCGCCGTAGATGGCCTCGTTTCGGGCCAGCGTCTCCAGCACCTTCGGGAACGGCATCCCCGACCGCGACAGGGCGAAGACGAACGCGACCGTCCGCGGGAGCGTCGCCTCGATTTCCGACGAGCGGGTCCGCGCCCGCTCGGTGAGGACGTACCACCGGCCCCAGTAGACGCCGACGGCGAGGAGCGTCCCGAGCGTCGCGCTCGAAAGCAGAAGCGCGAGAAACAGGTCGTGGAGCGAGAGCGCCCGAATGCTCGTGAGGCCGCCGAGGAAGCCGAGCGGGGCGGGGAGGACCTCCCGAATCGTCTCGGACTGGACGGCGAGGGTGTCGAGCGTCGCGGCGGCGAGGTAGACGCCGAAGACGCTCCCGGCGACGCCGAAGACGCCCGCCATGAGGAGCGTCCGCGAGGCGTACACCCGGTGGGTGACGCTCACGTGCGCCGCCCGCAGTTGGGTTCGTTGTCCCCTGCGCCGGGGGTTCTCGTTGGCGACGTAGAACCCGAAGACGGAGAGCGCGACCCGCGAGACGAGGAGGTCGGCGGCGCGGCTCACCGGCGACAGGACGACGGGGAGGACGAGGAGGACGGCGAGGAAGAGCGGAAGCAGGAACAGCGACTGCGCGGCGGCCATCTCAGGCCTCCGGGCCGGCGTCGACGATGTCCTCGTCGGCCTCGACGCGCCGCATCACGTCCTCCGAGTCCGCGTAGTACTCGTTGATGAGCGCGGTAAAGCGCCGGTAGTCGGAGACGTCCTTGTCGAGGAGGTACCGGAGGAACGTCTCGCGTCGCCGGAGCTCGCGCCGGAGCTCGGTCCGCGACCAGCCGTTCTCGCGCTGAATCTCGGTGAGAAGCGAGCTATCGTTCTGGCTGAACGTGTCGGTCTCGGGCTCCCACGCGAACGCCGACGAGTAGTCGAGCTCGCCGGTCCGCTGGTCGATGTCGCCGATTTCGCCGATGGTCTGCGAGCGGCGGACGCGCTCGCCGTCGTGGCGGGTGAGCGTCTGGACGCACAGCAGGTCGAGCGACTGCACCATCGCCCGCGGGACGTTGATGGGCTCGTTTTCGAGGCGGTTGATGACCGTCTCGATGCTGTCGGCGTGCATCGTCGAGAACGTCGTGTGGCCGGTGTTCATCGCCTGAAACAGCGTCACGGCCTCGTCGCCGCGCACCTCGCCGACGATGATGTACTCGGGGCGGTGCCGGAGCGCGGACCGAAGCAGGTCGTACATCGAGATATCGGTCCCCTCGTGGAGTCGCTCGCGGGTGACCGACGACAGCCAGTTGTCGTGGTAGAGCGCGAGTTCGCGGGTGTCCTCGATGGAAAGCACCTTCGACCGCGGCGGGACGAACATCGACACCGCGTTCATCGAGGTGGTCTTGCCCGAGGCCGTCCCGCCGGCGAAGATGAGGCTCTTGTTGTGTTCGATACAGAGCCACAGGTAGGCCATCTGCTCGATGGAGAACGTGCCGTAGCGCACGAGGTCGATGGGCGTGAACGGCTCTTCGGCGTAGAGGCGGATGGTGAACGCCGACCCCCGCGGCGTGACCTCCTCGCCGAGGGCCAACTCGGCGCGCGCGCCGTTCGGGAGCGTCGTCCCGAGGACGGGGTCGCCGACGCTGATGTGCTGGCCCGAGCGCTGGGCGAGTCGGATGACGTAGTTGTCGAGCTCCTCGGCCTCGAACGAGACGTTGGTGGCGATGTCGGTGTACTCGTCGTGGTAGACGAAAAGCGGCAGGTCGTAGCCGTCACACGAGATGTCCTCGATGTGCGGGTCCTTCATCAGCGGGTCCAGCGGCCCGTAGCCGTGGAAGTCGCGCCGGAGGTAGTACAGAAGCGTGTAGAAGGTGTTCATGTCGAGTTCCAGCCCGTACTGTTCGAGAATCGACTGGAGCTCCTCGACGAGCGCCGTCTCGGTCCGCGGGTCGGCCTCGCGGCGGTACAAAAGCGGGTCGCGGACGTCTGTGCGGACGCGTTCGAGTAGCGCCGATTCGAACTCGTCGAGGTCGGGCTCGACGGTGTGGTACTGGTGGGCGGTCGCGTCCGTGTCGTAGGTGACGACGACGTAGGCGAAGGGGGCGTTCACCCAGTAGCGGTCGACCTCCTCGTGGCCCTCGGGAATCTCGTAGGTCCCGAGCGGCGTGTCGTCGGGCGAAAGGGGATGCACGTCGAGGTCAGACCCCCGCAACATCTCCGCGGTCCGGCGCAGGAGCCGCTCGGCTTCGGCGGCCGCGGCGTCGAACTCCCCGCCGGCGAGGAGTCTCAACACCCCTCTGTCGGCCGGCGAGTCGCGTATCGCCTTCGTCTCAGTGGTCGTATCTCGTGGCATCGTCACCCGGTCAGTTGGTCGGGAGGTATGGCGGGTCAGTACTTAAAAGGTCCGCGCGGGAGACTGTCACTCGCTGTGAACGACCGGCTCGCGGCCTCGGCTCAGGTGCGGTCGACGGTCAGGAGGACGCCGGCGAGGACGAGCGAGATGACGACGCCGAGGGGGAGCGGAATCCCCGGAAGCCCGCGCGTCACGAGGAGGTACGTCGCCGCGGCGAGGACGACGCCGACGACGCCGAGGAGGCCGCCGAGGACCCGAACGGGGTCGACCGGGCCGGCTTCGACCCGCTCGTCGCGCAGGTAGTAGACGAGGGAGAACAGCACCGCGAGCGCGAGGACGGCCGCGCCGACGACCCACGCCTGATACGCGGCGGCGACGGTCTGTCCCGACTGGAGCGACAGCGCGGACAGCGGGCTTCTGATTGCGACGCGGCTGGATAGCCCCCACGCGAACTGAATCTCGGCGAAGGGAAACCGGACGAAAAGCAGGCTCACACCCGAGACGTTCGGCGTGTACGTGACGTTCCACGGGAGGAGCGCGCAGAGCCACGTCGAGACGACCGCCAGCGCACCCGCGTGTTCGGAGCGGACCCAGACCATAGGACAATCGCACGGTCTGACAGGTAAAAACTACCGACGGCGCGGGCACGCCGGCGAGGCGGCGGGGTCGCAGGCGGTCCCCGGACCGGACGGTACCTCAGGAGAGCCGCTCGGGGTCGTGAGTGAGGTCGCTCTCCGCGGCGTCGCCGGTGTTGAGCGTCTCGGTCGGCTCGACGAGGAGCACCTCGGTCGGTTCGAGCGCCACGGGGCGGTGTTCGACGCCGCGGGGGACCACGAGCAGGTCGCCCGGTCCGAGGTCCGCGTCGTCGCGGTCGCGGAACTCGATTCGGAGCCGCCCGTCGCGGACGAGAAACAGCTCGTCGGTCTCGTCGTGGGCGTGCCAGACGAACTCGCCGTCGAACTTCGCGACCTTCACCGCGTGGTCGTTCAGCTCCGCGGCGATTCTCGGGGCCCACGTCTCGTCGAACGACGCGAAGCTCTCGTCGAGGTTGACGGGTTCCATACGCGGTCCGCTCGCGGCGGCGGCCGATAACCGTTGTGACCGACGCGGGGCCGGCGCTCGCTCGACGCGCCCCGACTCCGGCGGTGGCCGGAACCGACGAGAGCGGCGTTTCCGCGTCGAATCGGGCCATTCCGTCGGTTTCGACTCCGGAACCCCGGTTCGGGTGGCGTCACGTTAATAGGCCGCGCAGTACAACCAACAGTACGGAATGCGGCGTGACTACTTCGAACTCGATGTCCGCGACGTCGACTGGTACGAGGACGACGGCGACCCCCGCCAACCCACAGTATCTATCGACTTCTACGGCCCGGCCGAGGAGCTTCGGTCTCGGTTCCTCTCGACCAGCGGCGACGTGCTCGCCGCGGAGGAACTGGACGTCTCCTTTCGGTTGCAAGACTCCGTCGACGCCGACGACGCCCGCGGCGTCGTGAGCGTGACGGACCGACTGACCGGTGACTACGTCCTCGAACTCAACGCTCGGGCGGAGGACGTCCTCGACTTCATCCGCGCGGCCCGCGAGTACGGGCGCGCCGCGGGCGACGACGAGGGGCGCTACCGCGTCGACGTGGCCATCGAGGGCGACCACTTCGAGACCTTCGAGAAATCGACGTTCCTCGTCTACGACGGCGACGGGAGGCTCCTGCGGAGCCAGAGCCTCATCCCGTCGGGCGTCGAACTCTGAGGGCGCTCACCGAGTCGACGGCGCGGACGACGTTCTCTCTCGATGCGTTCCTCACGCTCGTTCGTGTACGATATCGGGCCGAACCACGTCTTCTTTACTCCCCGCTCCCACAGAGAGTACCGTGAGAAACGTAACCGACCGCACGAGAAACCCGTTCGACATGCGACCGTCGTGTGACCGGTACGTCCCCGGCTACGGCGACGCCAACGCCGACTTCCACGTCATCGGCGACCACCCCGGCGTCCACGGGGGCGTCGAGACCGGCATCCCCTTTTCGGGGGAAGCGGGCGAGCGGCTGTTCCCGGCGCTCGAAGACGGCGAGTTGCTGGCCGAGACGGGCGACGAACCGACGGTGAACCGCACGTTCCTCTCGTATCTCCACATGTGCGTCCCGGACGGGACGCCGTCGGCGGCCGACTACACCGACATGGAGCGGTTTTTCGACGCGGAGCTCCGCGCTATCGCCGCCCACGTGCTCCTGCCGGTCGGCGCGGTGGCGACGAAGCACGTCCTGAACAACTACACGTCCGTCGGCTGGAAGACCGACGTCGACATGGAACGACTCCACGGCGAGGAACTCCGCGGGAGCGGCTTCCTCGTGTTGCCCATCAAGGACCCCGCCGAGTGGGACGACGGCGACCACGACGAACTCGTCGCCGGCCTGCTGGAGCTTCAGTCGACCGACTTCCGCCGCGAGTCGGACCTCGGCCGCTTCATGCCCGGAGCGGACCCGTATCTGGTCAGATAGCCTGTTTTCGGCCGTATTCGACCCTCGTCCGCGGATTCGATAGATTCTTCACGATTCTACCGTTCGTTCGTCCAGTAACAACCATGAAGGTTACCATCTGTACAGTTGAATCGGCTAAATGGCTCACATAAGAGCATATTTATCCAGTCGTTCTGGAGGCCGTGGTTCTAATTGGCGATAACAAAGGACTTTTTACAACTAGTGTCCAACGTGGTATTGACGCGCGTGGTTCGATTCACTTCCGCCGGGCGCGTCAGGCAGCTGTGAGACTGGTGCTCCTCGCAGTGGCTTGGTCAGTCCGGGGACCTGCGCTCGGCCGCGGTCCCCGCTCTTAACTCAGACGCGAGCGACGGCTCGGCGTCTCGTCGTCACGTAACTGCGTACTCACGCTCCCAGAGCGCTCTCTCCGCTCAGAGCTTGTCCGCGAGTCGCTTGAGCGCGCCGAATCCGTACTCCGTGACCGGCTCGCCGTGGCCCATCGCGACGACGTCGACCGGCGGGCACCGCGCCGCGAACTCGCGGACGCTCCGCCTGTTCTCCGCGGCGTCGGTCGCGATAAACCCCGGCAACAGCCCGAGACGCCCGTTCGACTCGCGGACCATGTCGCCGACGAACGCGACGCCGTGGCCCTCGTGGACGAACGCGGTGTGACCGGGGGTGTGCCCCGGCGTCCGGTACGCGACGAAGCCGCCGAGTTCGTCGCCGTCGCGGACGACCTCCACGGGGTTCGTCGGTCGCTCGACGAACGACGCGAGCGCGCGCTGTGCGACGCCTTTCAGCGAGGTGAGAGACGGCTTCGACGCGCCGGTCAGGTGCGAGGCGTCCGGCTCGGCGAGGTGAATCGGCACGTCGTCGCGGAGGCTGAGCGAGGCGAGCGTCCCGACGTGGTCGAGGTCGAAGTGCGTCACGAGCACCCGGTCGATAGCGCCGGGGTCGAGGTCGGAGCGAGCGAGGCCGCGGAGGAGTCGGTCGCGGTCCCACGGCGTCCCGGCGTCGACGAGCACCGTCTCCGACCCGTCGGAGACGAGGTACGCGTTCACGCCGCGGAGTCGGAACCGCCGGACCGAATCGGTCGGAATGGTCATACCGGTCCGTCGGGCGCGAGCGACAAAAACCGTGGGCGAGGGCGGCCCCGCGCCGCGGCGACTACCGCGAGGCGAGGAGATACCACCCGGCGTCGACGACGAAGCCGCCGGCCCCGAGGAGCGGGCAGACGACGAAGCCGAGGAGGTCGACCGCGACGGGCCGGCCGACGCCGACCGCGCCGGCCGCCACGAGCGCCAGCGGGACGGCCGCCGCGAGCGCGTAGACCCACGTGGTCCACGCGTGGCCGAACCGGGCGATGACCCCCGTGAGCGAGACGGCGAGGAGCGCCGCCGCGACCGGGAGGGCGAGCGCCGCCGGCGTCGCCGCGGCCCCCAGTGCCGTGAGAGACGGCAGGGGACAGCGGCGACGACGCGAGGAGTCCCGCGGCGGGCGCGGCGGTGTCGAGCGACGCGAGCGCGGCCGCGAACCCCGCGCCGTCGCCCGCGAGGTGCCACGCGAAACCGCCGAGATACGCGACCAGCGCGACGAGTGAGACGCTCCAGCCGTACCAAAGCGGGTTCGTCGCGCCCGACGGGGGCGCGGTCGTGGCCGCCGACTCGGAGCCGTCGCGTCCGCGTTCGAACCGGCCGGTCGTCCCGGTCCGACCGGACCGACCGGACTCCGAAGTTCGGGTGCGGCCGCGCGACGACCCGCCCGCGGCCGACGACTGCGATGCGCCCGCGGTCCGCGACGACGAGGACGACCCGGAGGCGCGCGACCGACCCGACCGCGACGAACTCGACGCGGACGACGACCGCCGAGAGGACGACGACGCGCGCTGAGAGGACGACCGAGAAGACGAGGACGACGACGTTGTGGACGACGACGAAGCCGACCGCCCGGCCGACGACCGTCGCGAAGCCGACCGACCGCCGGTGCCAGACTTGCCGCGTCCGCCGTTCTTGCCGTCTTTTCCGGGGTACTTGAACTTCGTCAGGCCGTCGAGGCGTTTCTCGACGTACGGGCCGTGACCCATCCGGTCGTAGTCGGCGCGCTCGGCGTCGTCGGTGAGGACTTCGTAGGCCTTCCGGACGACGGTGAACTGCGCGGTCGCTCGCTCGTCGTCGTTGACGTCGGGATGGTACTCCCGCGCCCGCTGACGAAAGGCCTGTTTTATCTCCGCCGTCTCGGCGTCGCGTTCGACCCCGAGGAGTTCGTAGAAGTCCACCGGCATTCGACGTGCGATTCGATGCGCGGCCGGCTTTTGAATGTGTCGGGCGTCGGGCCGGCGCGCGGGCCGCCGACGCGCCGATGGCCGGGCGACGCTCGGCCGCTCCGCGGGACGCCGCCGCCATGACCAGTCGGAATAATCATGCACCTCGGCGGCCAGGTGGTCGCATGGAACGAATACGGCTCGGGAACACCGTCTTCGAGGGGCGGAACAACGCCTATTTCCTCCCCGGCGACCGGCCGACGCTCGTCGACGCCGGCGTGGCGACCGACTCGGTCCGGCGGGACCTCCGCGAGGGACTCGCGGCGGCCGACCACGAGGTCGCCGACCTCGAAGCCATCGTCCTCACCCACTGGCACGCCGACCACGCCGGACTCGCGGCCGAACTACAGGCCGAAAGCGGCGCGCCGGTCTACGTCCACGCCGACGACGCGGGTATCGTCGCGGGCGACCCCGACGCGATTGCGGCCGAGCGCTCGATTCGCGAGCGCCGCTTCGACGAGTGGCGCATCCCCGGCGGCCCGCGCGCCGAGGTGACCGACTACCTCGACGGTCACGACGACCTCCGAGGCGGGCGCGTCGACGTGACGCCCGTGGAGGACGGCGACCGCATCGCCGCCGGCGACGGCGAACTCGAAGTCGTCCACCTCCCCGGCCACGCCGCCGGACTGAGCGCCTTCGCGTTCGACGGCGAGCGCGGCGCGGGCCGCGAGGCGTACGTCGGCGACGTCATCCTCCCGAAGTACACCCCGAACGTCGGCGGCGCTGACCTGCGGGTCGACCGCCCGCTCGAAACCTATCTCGACAGCCTCGCGCGCCTCGCCGACCTCGACTTCGAGCGGGCGTGGCCCGGCCACCGCGACCCCATCTCCGACCCCGCCGGGCGGGCGCGCGTCATCGCCGAACACCACCGCGAGCGCACCGAGCGCGTCGTCTCCGTTCTCGACGAACACGGCCCCACGGACGCGTGGACCGTGAGCGCGCACCTGTTCGGCGACCTCTCGGGCATCCACATCCTCCACGGCCCCGGCGAGGCGTTCGCTCACCTCGACCACCTCGTCGCCGAGGGCGTCGTTTCGTCCCCGGACGGCGAGGGACGATACGAACTCCTCGACGCGGACCCCGATTTCGACGAACTGGTCGCGGTTCCCGAGACGAAACGTTAAAACGCCGCTGGAGGGAACGGAGAGCCATGGAACTGCGGGTCATCGACAAGACCGACGAGGAACTCCGCATCGAAATCGGCGGCGAGGACCACACCTTCATGAACGTCCTGAAGGGCGAACTCCTCCAGACCGACACCGTCACGGCCGCGACCTACGACGTGAACCCCGAACAGTCCGGCGGACAGACGGACCCCGTCCTCTCTATCAAGACGGAGCCCGGCGTCGACCCCCTCGACGCGCTCGCGGAGGCCGCCCGCGGCGTCCAGCGCACCGCCGACGACTTCACCGACGCCTACCGCGCCGGTATCGACGCGTAATCTGCGGGTTCTCTCTCGTTTCCGCTCGTCCCCGAGCGACGCGTCTGTCCGTTACGCGTCCGCGTCGCCCGGCCCGGCGTAGTCCTTCTCGCCGGCCTCGATGCGGACTTCGAGCCAGTTCTCCATCGGGACGAGCGGGCACTCGTAGCGCGGCGAGTAGGCGCAAAACGGGTTGTACGCGTAGTTGAAATCGACGACCCACCGCCCGTCGTCGCCCCGGTCCGCGGCTTCGAGGTCGAGGTAGCGACCCGCTCCGTAGGTCTCCTCGGTGTTCGTCTCGTCGCGGAACGGCACCCACAGGCGGTCCTCGTCGGCGTCGGCGCGGTAGGCGTCGAGCGCGTACGTCTCGCCGTCGACCTCGAACTCGAAGCGCCCCCACGCGAGGTACTCGCGCTCGCCGTCGGTCGAGGTGCCGATGGTGATGCGCTCTGGGTCGTCGTACTCGCGGAGTTCGAGTTCGAATCGGAGGTCGGGGTCCGGCTCGAAGTAGTCGAGACCGTCGAAAAAGTCCCGCTGGTCCGGCGGAATCGGCGAATTTCGGTCCGCGGCGAGATAGCGGTCCTTCTGTTCGCGGTGCGTGCGGAGGGCGTCGAGCCACGCGTCGTCTGTCATCTCGGGTCGAGATACGACGCGGCGGCGGGTTAAGATTGGTTCCGACTGCGCGGGGGGCGCACGACCGGACGAGGGGTCGGCGACGGGGCACAGAGAGGCGGCGACGGGGGGTGAAAGCGGGACAAAGAGAGGTAGAGCAGAACGGCTGTGAGGGCGCTGGCTTACAGTCGAACCGGCACGTCGCGCTCGTCGAGGTACTCCTTGACGTCCCGAATCGTGTACTCGTCGAAGTGGAAGATGGAGGCGGCGAGACCGGCGTCCGCGCCGGCCTCGGTGAACACCTCGTACATGTCCTCGGGGCCGCCACAGCCGGAGGAGGCGATGACGGGCGTCGAGACGCTGTCGCAGACGGCCTTCGTCAGCGGGATGTCGTAGCCGTCTTTCGTCCCGTCGGCGTCGATGGAGTTGATGAACAGCTCGCCCGCGCCGCGCGATTCGGCCTCGTTGGCCCACTCGACCACGTCGACGCCGGTTCCCTCGCGGCCGCCCTTGACGGTGCACTCGAACCAGCAGGACTCGCCGTCGACCTCGGCGTAGTGCTCGCCTTCCTCGTCGTAGCGCCGGCGGGCGTCCACCGAGATGACGATACACTGGCTCCCGAAGGAGCGCGCGCCCTCCTCGATGAGGTCGGGGTTCTGGAGCGCCGCGGTGTTGATAGAGACCTTGTCCGCGCCGGCGCGGAGCGTCTCTTTGATGTCGTCGCGGGTGCGGATACCGCCGCCGACCGTCAGCGGGATGAACACCTCGTCCGCGACTTTCGAGACGGTGTCGAGCATCGTCGCCCGCCCCTCGGCGGAGGCGGTGATGTCGAGGAAGACGAACTCGTCCGCGCCCGCCTCGTTGTACAGTTTGGCCATCTCGACCGGGTCGCCCGTGTACTTCAGGTCCTCGAAGTTGACGCCGGTGTAGACGGCCGGGTTCCCGTCCTCGTCGAGGTCGACGTCGATACAGGGGATGATGCGCTTCGTGAGCATTCGCTACCGAAACGTTGGCGAAAGAGCCGTTTCACCGTTTCGACTACGGCAGGCGGTGGCCGAAATCCGAACACGTCGGCGAGTCCCGGCGACGCGGATACCGATTCGCCACCTCGTACAGCGGGTGGTTTGATGACTCGGCGGCGAGAAGCCCGACGCGAGACCCGGTTCGAACGATGACTGATTCAGCCGAACTCCTCAGCCTGCTCGTGGTCGTCGAGTTCGTGGTGATGGCCGCGGTAGTGACGCTTTTGGTCCCGCTCGACGCCGCGATTCCGTTCCTCCCGCTCGCGGTCGTGTTTCTGGTCGCGCTGTACCTGTATCGGTCCTGACCCGTGAGGAGCGACGCTCGCTCCGCGAGGCCGAGTGTCGCCGAGTCGGTCCCGCCGCCCGCGGACGACGCGCGGGCGACGGTTAGGTGCGTTTTTGTACCGCGAACCCGTCGCTCCGCGTATGAGCGACGACCACGACCACGGACACGACGAGCACCACGAAGGCGAACAGGAAGGGCGCGTCACCTCCCCGATGCAGGACTTTTCGATGAGTCAGGTCACGACCGGACTCCTCGTCTTCGTCGTCGGCCTCGTCGTCACGTTCGGCATCCCGCTGGCGCTGGCGTAAGCGCGCTTCTCCGCCGGCGAATCCAGCGTCTCGCCCGAACTTCCGCGTTCTCTCCCCTTTTCAAGCCGCCGGGGTTACAGCCCGGTGTGAAATCGATAGTCGTCACCGAGTACGGGAGTTCCGACAGCCTCGAACTGCGGGAGACGGAGACACCGGAGCCGGGTCCGGGTGAGGTCCGCATCGCCGTCGAGGCCGCCGGCATCAACTTCGCCGACATCATGCAACGCCGGGGAACCTACCGAGACGGCCCGGAGCCGCCGTACACGCCGGGGATGGAGGCCGCGGGAACCATCGACGCGGTGGGTGAGGGCGTCGACCGCGAGGTCGGCGAGCGCGTCGTCGCCATGACCGGCGGCGGGGCGTACGCCGAGTCCGTCACCACGCCGGCCCCGACGCTGTTCGACGTGCCCGAGTCGATGTCGTTCGCCGAGGCCGCCGGCTTCCCCGTCCAGTTCCTCACCGCCTACAACTGCCTCCACGGGTGGGGTGACCTCGGCGACGACGAGCGCGTGCTGATTCAGGCGGCCGCCGGCGGCGTCGGCACCGCGGCGGTCCAACTCGCCTCCCACGCCGGCGTCGAGACGTTCGGCACGGCCAGCACCGAAGAGAAACTCGACCTCGCGGCCGACCTCGGTCTCGACCACGGTATCCAGTACACAGAAGAGGACTTCCGCGAGGTCGTCGCCGACGAGACCGACGGCGCGGGCGTCGACCTCGTCCTCGACGGCGTCGGCGGAGAGACGTTCGAGCGCAGTCTCGACGCCCTCGCCGATTTCGGCCGACTCGTCACCTACGGCGCGGCCTCCGGCGACGCGGCCGCGGCGGACCCGACGCGCCTGCTGTTCGAGAACAAGTCCGTCATCGGCTTCCACCTCGGGAGCGCGATGCAACAGCGCCCCGAGTCGATTCTCGGCGCGGTGCCGGAGCTGTCCGAACTGCTCGCCGCGGGCGAACTCGACGTGGTCGTCGGCGAGGCGTTCGACCTCGAAGACGCCGCGGCGGCCCACGAACACATCGAAGCCAGAAAGAGTCGCGGGAAAGTCGTCCTCGAACCGTAGCGGAGGGGGTTCGACGCGGTGCGACGCGGACGCGTCTTTTGCAGTTCAGTCGAGTTCGCGGGCGAGCACGTCGCGCAGGGCGGCGATGTCGGCCGCGCCGTAGGCGACCTCGTCGCCGTCGACCGCGAGCGAGAGCGTCGCGTCGTCGGTCGTCGTCCCGAGTTCGACCACGGGCACGTCGCCCGCGAGGTCGCGCAGTGCGGCCTCGTCGGTCGTCTCGACGACGACGCGACCGGGCGTCTCCTCGAACAGCGAGACGTAGTCGGAGACGGACACGTCCGCGCCGACCTCGTCTGTGACCATCTCGGCCAGCGCGACCGCGAGGCCGCCGTGGCTCACGTCGTGGACGGCGACCGTCGAGTCGTCGGCGGCGACGGTCCGAATCGTCTCGACCGCGGTCGCGGCGTCGGCGTCCTCCGGGAGCGCCGGGAACGCGTCGGAGCCGCCGAGGTGTTCGAGGACCGCCGAGCCGCCGAGCGCGCCGCCGTCGAAGCCGACGAGGAACAGGTCGCCCTCGCCCGAAAGCGAGAGGCCGGGCGAGGAGCCGTCGGCCTTCCCGACCATCGCCAGCGTCGGCGTCGGCGGAATCGGGCCGGAGACGGAGTCGTTGTACAGAGAGACGTTGCCGCCGACGACCGGGACCGAGAGCGCCCGGCACATGTCGGCGAGGCCGTCGACGATGCCCTTGAAGCCGCCGTACACGTCGGGCTTCTCGGGGTTGCCGCCGTTGAGGCAGTCGACGGTGGCGAGGGGCGACGCGCCCTTCGCGGCGAGGTTGGTCGCGTTCTCGAAGGCGACCGCGCGCGCGCCGTCGTAGGGCGCGGCGGTCGTCCAGTTGGGGTCCGCGCCGCCGGTGAACGCGAGTTTCGTGTCGGCCTCGGGAACGTCGAGGAGCGCCGCGTCGTCGCCGGGGCGGCGGGCGGTCCGCAGGCCGACCTCGTGGTCGTACTGGCGGTAGACCCAGCGCTTCGACGCCGTGTTGGGGTCGGAGACGACCGCTTCGACCGCCTCGGCGAGGTCGAACGCGGGCAGGTCGCGCGTCGCCGACTCGGGTTCGACCGAGTCGAGGTCGTTCATCGGCGCGCCCTCGGCGAGGAACTCCGGGGGCACGTCGACGACGGGTTCGCCGTCGAAGGTGCAGACGTAGTTGCCCTCGGCGACCTCGCCGATGACGGCGCTCCCGAGGTCGAACCGCGCGGCGAGTTCCCGCACGCGCTCGACGTTCTCGGGGGTCACCTCGTAGCACATGCGCTCTTGGGACTCCGAGAGGAGAATCTCGAAGGCGTTCATGTTCGGCTCGCGCTGGTGGACCTTTTCGAGGTCGATTTCCGCGCCGAAGCCGCCCTTGGCGACGAGCTCCGAGGACGCGCCGCCGAGGCCGGCGGCCCCGAGGTCGCGGGCGGACTCGACGAGGTCCTCGTCGATGAGCGCCTCGTTGCACTCGATGAGCAGTTTCTCCGTGTAGGGGTCGCCGACCTGCACCGCGGGCCGGTCTTCGGTCTCGGCGTCCTCCGCGAGGTCCTCGCTGGCGAAGGACGCGCCGCCGAGGCCGTCGCGGCCGGTCGAACTGCCGACGAGGACGAGCTTGTTGCCCGCCGTCTGGGCCTCGGCCGTGACGAGGCGGTCGGCCGACAGGAGGCCGACGCAGGCGACGTTGACGAGGGGGTTGCCCTCGTAGTTCTCGTGGAACGAGGTCGAGCCGGTCACGGTCGGGACGCCGATGGCGTTGCCGTAGTCGGCGATGCCCTCGACGACGCCGTCGAGGAGGTACCGCGAGTGCTCGCGGTCGAAGTCGCCGAAGTAGAGGCAGTCGGCGAGCGCGATGGGGTACGCGCCCATCGAGAGGGTGTCGCGGACGATGCCGCCGACGCCCGTGGCCGCGCCGTCGTAGGGGTCGACGTAGGAGGGGTGGTTGTGGCTCTCGATACCGAGCGTGATGTAGGTGTCGTCGTCCAGAGCGACGACCGCCGCGTCGTCACCGGGGCCGATGACGACCTGGTCGCCCTCCGAGTCGAACGCCGACAGAAGCGGGCGAGACGACCGGTAGGCGCAGTGTTCGCTCCAGAGGTTCTCGAAGAGTATCTCCTCGGCCGGCGTCGGGTCTCGACCGAGCTCGGCGACGACGAGGTCGCGGTCCGCGTCGGAAAGCGTCATTCACTGGTATGGTCAGAACGCACATTGTAAACCCTTTCTATGTGCACGAACGTGCCCAAAATGTGGGCGAGGTCGCCGTCGCCGTCCGCATCCGACTCACGCGGGCGTGTACGGCGGCGACTCGGCGCGGATAATCTCCGTCAGCTCGTGCATCTCGTCTTGGAGCAACACGAGTAAGTCGTCCATCGTGACGATGCCCGTGAGCTTGCCGCCGTCGGTTATCGGCGCGCGCCGGACGCCGTGTTCCCGCATCTGCCGGAACAGGTCGAAGACGCCCACGTCGGCGTCGACGGTGAACGGTTTCTCGGTCATCACGTCGCTCGCCGTCATCCCGCTCGTGTCGCCGCCGGCGGCGACGCAGTTGAGCGCGATGTCGCGGTCCGTCACGATGCCTCGGATGTCGTCACCGTCCGCGATGACGACCGAACCGACGTTTCGGTCCCCCATCAGCGTCGCTAACTCCCGAATCGGCGTGTCTTCCCTCGCTGTCACCAGTTCGTCTCTCGGCCGTGCGATGTCTCGTACAGTCATCTCTCTCACCCGGTGGACCCACGCGGTGGGTACGCCACCGTGCGAACGGTTCGTCGCCCGCGATATTATTTCTGTATTCTTACACTTCGTCCAGTTTCGGCGGTCTGTCGGCACGCGCGGACTGTCTGCGGACGCGGACGGTCTCTCGGGTCGGCCGCGTTCTCGCGCCGGTCGCGCGCTCACCGCACGCGGCGAGGCGACGGAGCGCGCCGATTCGCCAGTCCGCCGACACCGTGCGTGAGGTCCACACGCCAATCACACCGGGACCGGGGCGCTTTTTTAGCCTCCATCGTTAGGAGACGGTGTGTTATCGGTCGAGTTGCACTCGCACTCGTCTCTGTCCTACGACGGGCGAGACCCAATCGAGTACCTCCTCGAACAGGCGGTCGCGGTCGGCTTGGACGCCCTCGCCGTGACCGACCACGACGAGATAGACGCCAGCCTCGAAGCCGCGGAGCTCGCGGCCGACTACGGGCTGGTCGGCATCCCGGGGATGGAAGTCACCTGCGCCGCGGGCCACGTCCTCGCGCTCGGCGTCGAGGAGCTGATTCCCGCGGGGCTGTCGTACGACGAGACGCTCGACCGCATCCACGACGCCGGCGGCATCGCCGTCATCCCGCACCCGTTCCAGAAGTCGCGTCACGGCGTCGCCCCGCACATCTCCAGTTCGCAACTCGCCAGCGCCGACGCCATCGAAATCTACAACTCGCGGCTCCTCACCGGCATCGCAAACCAGCGCGCCGAGCGGTTCGCCAAGCGCCGGAACCTCCCGATGACCGCCGGGAGCGACGCCCACATCGCGGAGATGGTCGGACAGGCCGTCACCGAGGTCGGCACCGACACCCGAAGCGCGGACGCCATCCTCTCGGCCGTCGCCGAGGGCCGAACTAGCGTCGTCGGCAACAAGACCCCGTGGCGCATCTCGTTCCGACAGGCCGCGGGCGGCGCGACCCGACGCCTGAAACACGCCCTGACGGACCTGTTTTGATGCGCGGCGCGTCCCCCGACCTCGTCCGGCAGGCCCTCGCCGACCGCGACCCGCTCCCCGGCACCGCGGGCTTCGCGGGCGAACTCGACGGCCGACTCGTCCGCGACGTGCTCGGTCGCCAGCCGCTTTTCTCCGAGCGCGCCGACCCCGCGACGTGGTCGTTCGACCACCGCGACCTCGACGACCCGGTCGCCGTCCCCGCGGGCCACGCCCGCGAGACGACCGGCGCGGCCGCCGGCGACGACGAACGCGTCTGGTCGCTTCCCGACCCGCCGGCCGCGACCGACCGCGACGCCGCGCTCGACCGCGTCCGCGACGCCGCGCTCGACTCGGTCCGGTCGGTCAGCGACGACGGCCTCGCCGTGGCCTTCTCCGGCGGCGTCGACTCCGCGGTCGTCGCGTCGGGCGTCCCCGACGCCCCCTGTTACGTCGCCGGCTTCGAGGGCTCTCACGACGTCGCCGCCGCCCGCGAGGCCGCCGCCGCGATGGACCGCGACCTCGACGTGGTCGAACTCACCCACGAGGCGCTCGAACGCGCCGTCCCGGAAATCGTCGCCGCGCTCGGGCGGACGAACCCGATGGACGTGCAAATCGTCCTGCCGCTGTACCTGCTCGCCGAGCGAGTCGCCGCAGACGGCTACGACCGCCTCGCGGTCGGGCAGGGCGCTGACGAACTGTTCGGCGGCTACGCCAAGGTCCAGAAAGCGCCCGACGACCCCCGCGTCGAGGCCGAGACCGTCCGCGGGGCCGCCCGCGAGATGATTCTCACGCTCCCCGACCAGCTCGAACGCGACCTGCTCGTCCTCCGCGCGGCCGGGGTCGAACCCGTCGCGCCGCTCCTCCACGACCGCGTGGTCGAGGCGGCGCTCCCGCTCCCCGGCGCGTTACTCGTCGACGGCGACCGGCGGAAGGTCGCGCTCAGGGAGGCCGCCAGCGGCGTGCTCCCCGAGTCGGTCGCCGAGGCGGACAAGAAGGCGGTCCAGTACGGGACCTACGCCTCGCGCGAACTCGACCGACTCGCGCGGCAGGCGGGGTTCAAACGACGGATGGAGAACCACGTCGAGCGGTACGTCGAATCGCTCGTCGAGTAGGACGGAATCGGTCGGTTTCGAGTTAATTTCCGTTTTCGTCGTCGCGCACGACCTCGATTGCCTCCAGTGCGAACTGCACCGTGTCGGGGTCGAGGTCGCTCTCGCGGAGGTCGGACTCGTCGTACCACGCCCAGACCTCGGGGTCGGCCTCGCCCGGCGCGGGGTCGATGTCGCGGGAGTCCACGCGGGCGTAGAAGACGTGGTCGATGTGCTGGTGGCCGACCGAGCCGTCGCCGTGGACGTTGATGTCGTAGAGCATCTGCTGGCGAGGCTGTGGGAGCGTCCGGCCGGCGGGCGCGGGGACGGAGTCGGTGTCGTCGACGAGTTCCGGGTCGAGACCCGTCTCCTCGCGGACCTCGCGGAGGCCGGCCTCGTGGGGGAGTTCGTCGCGGTCGACGTGACCGCCCGGCGGGATGCGGATGCCGAGGCGCTCGTGTCTGTGGAGCGCCACCGCGCCGTCGTTGACGATGTACACGGTCGAGGTGAAATGTCGCGTCGTCTCCATGGCTGTGGCTCCGAAGCGAGCGCCATGGCTGTTGCGGAACGAGGCGGGACAGGGCGAGACGGAGCGGAACGAAACGAGGCGAAACGAGGCGAGCCGAGACGCGACGGCGGGAAACGAACGGACCGACCGGGTTACGGCAGTTGGACCTGCTCTTCGGCTTCGAGTAGTTCGTGGTAGCGGTTGCGGATGGTGACTTCGGAGATGTTGGCGACCTCGGAGACCTCGTTCTGCGTCACCTTCTCGTTGGTCAGAAGCGAGGCCGCGTAGACGGCGGCGGCGGCGAGGCCGACCGGCGACTTGCCGGAGTGAACGCCCTGTTCTTTGGCGTTCTTCAAGAGCTGTCGGGCGCGCCGCTCGGACTCGTCGGAGAGGCCGAGGTCGCTGGCGAACCGCGGGACGTACTGCTCGGGGTCGGCGGGCTTGATTTCGAGCTTCAGCTCGCGGACGACGTACCGATAGGTGCGGGCGATTTCGTCCTTCTCGACGCGCGAGACGCTCGTAATCTCGTCGAGCGAGCGCGGGGTGTCGGCCATGCGGGCGGCGGCGTACAGCGCCGACGTGGCGACGCCCTCGATGGAACGACCCGGAAGCAGGTCGTCGTCGAGCGCCCGGCGATAGATGACCGACGCGGTCTCGCGGACGTTGTCCGGGAGACCGAGCGCCGAGGCCATGCGGTCGATTTCGCCGAGCGCCTGCTTGAGATTGCGCTCTTTCGAGTCGCGGGTGCGGAACCGCTCGTTCCACGTGCGAAGCCGTTGCATCTTCTCGCGCTGGCGGGACGACAGCGAGCGCCCGTAGGCGTCTTTGTTCTGCCAGCCGATGTTGGTCGACAGCCCCTTGTCGTGCATCATGTTCGTCGTGGGCGCGCCGACGCGGGACTTCTGGTCCTTCTCCGAGGAGTTGAACGCGCGCCACTCGGGGCCGTGGTCGATTTCGTTTTCCTCGACGACGAGGCCGCAGTCGTCACAGACCGTCTCGCCGTGTTCGGTGTCGGAGACGAGGCTCTCCGAGCCGCACTCGGGACACGAGGGCGTCTGCTCCCGCTCGGTGTCGGTCTGTTCGGTATCGTTCGTATTCTCTTTGCGCACGCGCGCGTTGCCGGTCGTGAAACGTCGGACACTTTCTGTCATTTGTGTGCGAGAGAAGCAACTGGGAACGGTCGTTCTCCGTCTATTCGTATCGACCCTCGTTACTTATATCTGACGGCGGTAGAAGGACGGAATCGCGGCGGGTTCGCACGGTCGGTCCCGGCCGCCTCGTCGGAGGGCTCGACCGGCCGGGCTCGCGCCGGGGACCGGACGAAACGACCCACACCGAAACCCTTACTCCCGGTCTCCGTTTCCTCCGATACATGAGCGATACGCCCGTCGACGCCGACGAGGTTCGACACGTCGCCGAGTTGGCGCGGGTCGACCTCGACGAGGACGAGGTCGAGGAGTTCGCGGCGCAGTTCGCGGACATCCTCGGCTACTTCGACGCCCTCGACGAGGTCCCCGAAGTCGACCGCGAGGACGAACTGGTGAACGTGATGCGCCCCGACGAGGTCCGCGAGGGCCTCACCCAAGAGGAGGCGCTCTCGAACGCCGCAGAGACCGAAGACGGCTACTTCAAGGGCCCGCGGGTGTCGTAATGTCGCTGAACGCCTTCATCACGAAAGAGACGCTCGACGGCTCCGACGACGGCCCGCTTTCGGGCAAGACCGTCGCCGTCAAGGACAACATCTCCACGGAGGGACTGCGGACGACCTGCGGCTCCGCCATGCTCGAAGACTACGTCCCGCCGTACGACGCGACCGTGGTCGAACTCCTGAAGGACGCCGGCGCGACCATCGTCGGCAAGGCCAACATGGACGAGTTCGGCATGGGGACGACGACCGAGACCTCGGCGTTCGGCCCGACGAAGAACCCCGTCGACGAGTCCCGCGTCCCCGGCGGCTCCTCCGGCGGCTCCGCGGCCGCCGTCGCCGCCGGCGAGGCCGACCTCGCGCTCGGCACCGACACGGGCGGCTCCATCCGCTGTCCGGCCGCGTTCTGCGGCGTCGTCGGCATCAAGCCGACCTACGGCCTCGTCTCGCGCTACGGCCTCGTCGCCTACGCGAACTCCCTCGAACAGATCGGCCCAATCGCGCCGACCGTCGAGGACGCCGCCGCGCTCCTCGACGTCATCGCCGGCCCCGACGACCGCGACGGCACGACCCGCGACGCCGGCGCTGACTCGAACTACGCCGCGGCCGCCGACGGCGACGTCGAGGGGCTCACCATCGGCGTCCCGACCGAGTTCGTCGAAGGCGCGGACGAGGGCGTCGAAGCGGCGTTCTGGGCCGCGCTCGACGAACTCGAAGCGCAGGGCGCGGAGTACCGCGAGGTCAGCATGCCCTCCGTCGAGAAGGCCGTCGCCGCCTACTACGTCATCGCCATGTCCGAGGCGTCGTCGAACCTCGCCCGCTTCGACGGCGTCCGCTACGGCAAGTCCGGCGGCTACGACGGCAACTGGAACGAGGCGTTCGCCCGCGCCCGCGAGGACGGCTTCGGCTCCGAGGTCAAACGCCGCATCCTCCTCGGCACGTACGCCCTCTCCGCGGGCTACCACGACAAGTACTACGCGAAGGCACAGGACGCCCGCGCGTGGGTCAAACAGGACTTCGACGAGGCGTTCGAGGACGTCGACGTGGTCGCGTCGCCGACGATGCCCGTCCCGCCGTTCGAACTCGGCGAGAGCCTCGACGACCCGCTCCAGATGTACCTCGCCGACGCCAACACCGTCCCGGTGAACCTCGCGAACCTCCCCGCCATCTCGGTCCCGGCGGGCGAGACCGACGGCCTCCCGGTCGGCCTCCAGCTCATCGGCCCCAAGTTCGGCGAGGAGACCATCGTCCGCGCGGCGTCCGCGGTCGAGAACTGAGTCGGTCGCCGGGGGTTTCTCGGGCGCCTCGTTCCGAAGCAGTAGGATAGCTCTCCTGTAGTCCGTTTTCGAGCGACGGAACGCCATGCCGATAGTTTTTCCACCACCCGACGCGCACGCCGGAACGTCATGTACATCATCGTCGTCGGCGCGGGCAACATCGGCACGCCGCTCATCGAAATCGCCACCGAGGGCGGTAACGAGGTCGTCGTCGTCGAGCGCGACGAGGCGAAGGCCGAGGCGGCCGCCGCGACGTTCGACTGTCTCGTCCTCAACGACGACGCCACCATCAAACAGACGCTTGACGAGGCCGGCGCGGACCGCGCCGACGCCATCATTACGACGACCGACAAGGACGCGACCAACATCATGGTCTGTCTGTTGGCGAAGGAGCTCAACATCCCCGACATCGTCTCGGTCGTCCACAACCCAGAGCACATGAGCCTCTACCGCCAAATCGGCGTCAACACGATGGAGAACCCCCAGCGACTCATCGCGGAGTACCTCTACCGGGCGGTCAAGCGGCCCTCCATCGTCGACTACATGCGCATCGGCGAGCACGCCGAGGTGTTCGAAATCCGCGTCGACGAGGACGCGCCCATCGCGGGGATGACGATTCAGGGGGCCGCACAGGAGAACCTCCTCGACGGGGACACCCTCATCGTCGCCGTCGAGCGCGAGGGCGACGACGACCCCGTGACCCCCCGCGGGAACACCACTATCGGGTCGGGAGACCTCCTGACGGTCTACTCCGCGAAGGGTGCGACGCCCGATGTGACTGACGTGTTCGGCCACTACGAGGACCACTGATGCCCCGCCGCGGACGAACCGTCTCGGGGTGGCCCGCCGACCTCGCGGTCATCGGCCGCGACGTGGGGTCGCTTCTCGTCATGGAGGCCGCCCTGATGACCGCCACGGTCCTCGTCGCGGTCGGCTTCCGCGAGTGGTACGCCGCGCTCGCGTTCCTCACCGCCGGTGGCGCGACGGCGTTCGTCGGACTGGGCGCGCGAAAGGCGTTCGCGAACGCCCCCGCGCCCCGGATGAAACACGGGATGATAATCGCCGCCGCGGGCTGGTTCGCCACCGCCGCGTTCGGGTCGCTTCCCTTCTTCCTCACGGCGCAGTTCGCCCCCCAGAGCGTCCTCACGGCGCTCGTCCCCGCCGGCGTCGACTACGCCCAGTCGAGTCTCGTCTACTTCCGCGACCCGCTCCACGCCCTGTTCGAGAGCATGAGCGGCTGGACCGGAAGCGGCCTGACGATGGGTATCCACGAGCCGTCGCTCCCGCGGACGATTCAGTGGTGGCGCTCGCTCATCCAGTGGGTCGGCGGCGTGGGCGTCATCGTCCTCACCGTCTCCATCCTCTCGCGGCCCGGGAGCGGGAGCTACGCCCTGTACCGCGGCGAGGCCAGAGAGGAGAAGATTCACCCGAGCGTCGTCTCGACGGTCCGGACGGTCTGGAAGATTTTCGTCGGCTACACGCTCCTGTCGGTGGCCGTCCTCTTCGTCGCCATCCGCGCGAGCGACTACGGGGCCGCGCTCCCGCTGTGGGAGGTCGCGTGGCAGGCGCTCAACCACGCGATGACGGGGCTTTCGACCGGCGGGTTCGCCGTCACCGACGGCTCTATCGGCACGTACGACTCGCCGCTCATCGAGACGGTGTTGCTCCCCGTCATGGCGCTGGGCGCAATCGCCTTCCCCGTCCACTACGCCATCCTGAAGAACCGCGATATCGACCGTCTCTGGGGCGACCTCCAGACGCGCTGGCTCCTCGTCATCTTCGCGGTCGGCGGGGTCGCGCTCGCCGTCCAGAACCTCGTCAGCCTCCCGGCGACGGCGGGCTCGGCGTTCGTCGAGACCGCCGACTACTTCGGACTCGCCGGCGTCGTCGGCGGGCCGGAGTCGGACGCCGTCCGCGACGCCGCGTTCCACTGGGTGAGCGCGCTCACCTGCACCGGCTTTCAGGCCGCGCCGCTCGGTGAGTGGTCCGACGGCGGGAAGGTGCTCCTGTCGGGGGCGATGACCCTCGGCGGGGCCGCGGGGTCGACCGTCGGCGGCATCAAAATCATCCGCGGCTACACCATCTCCCGCGGCATCCGCTGGCAGTTCTCGCGCGTGTTCCTCCCCGAGAGCGCGGTCGTCAACATCGAGATGAACGGCCGTCGCCTCTCGCGGACCGAGATGGACCGCGAGTTCTCCGAGGCGGCCATCGTCTCGATGCTCTGGCTGTTGCTCCTCGTCGGGTCGAGCGTCCTCCTCGTGAACCTCGCCGGGCCGGAGTTCACCTACGCCGACGCGCTGTTCGAAGTCGCGTCCGCACAGGGGAACGTCGGCATCTCGACGGGCATCACCGGCCCGTGGATGAACCCGTGGGCCGAGACGATGTTCCTGTTTAACATGTGGGTCGGCCGCCTCGAAATCATCCCGGTGTTGGTGTTCGCCCGGTCGGCCATCTACGGGCTGAACCCCTGAGGAAACACGGACGCGAATTCCAGTTTTTCCGCGCTACCGCCGCCAGTACTCCGGCGTGAAGATGACTAACACGGGGAGAATCTCCAGTCGGCCCACCCACATGAGAACCACCATGTACAGCTTCGAGCCGTTGGAGAAGTCGAGGTAGCTCCCCATCGGGCCGGCGACGCCGAAGCCCGGCCCGACGTTCCCGAGGGTCGCGGCGACGGCGCTCATGGTTTCGAGGATGCTCACGTCGAAGCCGATGCGCGCGGCGTCGAGGTGGAGCAGGCCGGTCGAGACGAAAAACAACACGAGATACAGGAGCGTGAAGGCGTAGATGCCGCGGATGGCGCGCTCGTCGACCGCCCGGCCCGCGAGCCTGACGGGGCGGACCGCCTCGGGGTGGGCCGTCGTGAACAGCTCACGGCGGAGCGACTTCACGATGACGTACCAGCGGACGATTTTGACCGCCCCACCGGTCGAGCCGCCGGAGCCGCCGATGAACATCGCGAACAGCAGGGCGTACTGCGCCGGCGCGCTCCACGCGTTGAAGTCGATACTGGCGTATCCCGTCGTCGTGACGATGGAGACGACCTGAAACACCGACTGGCGAACCGCCGGCTCGACGTTGCCGATGATGGCCGTGCGGATGCCTTCGAGGTAGAGCTGGTCGTACGTCTCGCCCGCGGGCGCGACGGACATGAGCCCGTCACCGAGGAACAGAACCCCCGCGAGAATGGCCGAGACGACGCCGATGACGCCCAGATAGGACTTGAACTCGGTGTCGCGGAACAGCCGCTTCGGCTCGCCGGTGAGGACGTGCCAGAAGAGCGCGAAGTTGGTCCCGGCGGCGACCATGAAGGGGACGATGACCCACTGCGCGGCCGCCGAGAAGGCCTCGATACTCCGGGCCTCCGGCGAGAACCCGCCGGTCGGCATCGTCGTCAGCCCGTGGGCGATGGCGTTGTACACGTCCATGTTCGGGGCGTTGCCGGTGACGTGCAGGCCGTAGAGGAGGACGATTTCGAGGACGGTGAGACCGAGGTACGCCCCCCAGAGCGCGCGGGCCGTCTCGGCGATGCGCGGGGTGAGCTTCTCGATGCCGGGGCCGGGCGCTTCCGCGTCCATCAGCTGTGCGCCGCCGACGGAGAGTTCGGGGAGGATGGCGACCGCGAGGACGACGATACCCATCCCGCCGAGCCACTGGGTGAGCTGTCGCCACATCATGATGCCGCGGGTGTGGGAGTTAAACGAGATGTCGCCGAGCACCGTCGCCCCGGTCGTGGTGAACCCGCTCATCGTCTCGAACAGCGCGTTCACCGGGTTGCCGAGCGTCGATTCGGGGTGGAGGGGCGACGCGACGAAGGGGATACCGTGGGCCTCGATGAGAAACGGTATCGCGCCGACTATCGTGACCGCTAACCACGTCACCGCGACCATCAAGAACCCCTCGCGGGCACCGATATCGGGCTCGTCGGCGAGCCGTTCGAGCGCCGTGCCGACGAGGACCGTGACGGCCATCGTGACGACGAACGGGAGCACCGACTCGCCGTAGTACAGCGCGACCACGAGCGGGAAGCAAAGCGGGACCGCGAGATACTTCAGGACGGTCCCCACGAGACGCAGGCTGGCTCTGTAATCGACCCGCAATTTCATCCGTGGACTAACGTACCGAGCGCCGGGTTCTTCCGTGTTCGGGTTCGCAGTCGGGCGCGCGACAGCGTGACGCGGGGCGTTCGGCGGCCGCCCGGCTCACAGATTCGGGGCCACGTCGTCGATGACACAGCTATCGACGAAGACGACGACGTGGTCGCCGGGTTCGATGACGGTGTCGCCGCGGGGGGTGATGAACTCGCGGCGGCGGGTTATCGCGCCGATGACGACGCCCTCGGGGAGCGACGCGACCGACTCCCGAATCGGCTTGCCGGCGAGGACGCTGTCGGCGTCGACCTCGATTTCCAGCACCTCGGCCTTGTTCGACTCGATGAGCGCGACGTTCTCCGCGCCGCCCTCGCGGGTAAAGCGGGTTATCTCCTCTGCGACGACCTCGCGGGGACTGACGCCCACGTCGACGCCGACGGCCTCGAACAGGTCCACGTAGGGCGTGGTGTCGATGACGGCGACGGTGCGCTCGACGCCGAGCCGGGCGGCCAGAAGCGACACGAGCAGGTTCTTCTCGTCGGAATCGAGCGCCGACACGAGCAGGTCGGCGTCGCCGATGTACTCGCGTTCGAGGAAGTCCACGTCGGTCGCGTCGCTCTCCATCACGATGGTCCCGGGGAGCATCTCCGCGAGTTCGCGGGCGCGTTCCGCGTCGTGCTCGATGAGCCTCGGCTTGAAGCCGCGTTCTTCGAGCAGGCGGGCGACGTGGTAGCCGATTTCGCTCCCGCCGACGATGACGACCTCTTCTGCGGTGCCCGGGGGTTCGTCCGGCGAGACGGAGCTTGCGAACCCCTGAACGCTCTTGGGACTGCCGATGACGACGACGCGGTCGCCCGGCCCGATGACGGAGTCGCCGCGGGGAATCGTCACCTCGCCGTCGCGGAGGATGGCCGCGAACGTCAGCGAGTCGAAGCGGTCGGCCTCGCTTACGGTCTGGTTGGCGACGGGGCTCTCCTCGTCGACTTCGAACTCCGCCATCTGGACCTGCCCGCCCGCGAAGGGGTCCACGTCGCGCGCGGCGGGGAGGCCGACGACGCGGACGATGGACTCCGCGGCGAGCAGGTTCGTACAGACCATGAAGTCGATACCGAACGCCTTCTCGGAGCGTTGCCACGTCCGGAGGTACTCCGTGTTCTTGACGCGGGCGATGGTGAAGGCGTTCGAGATGGCCTTGGCGGTCGCGCAGGCGACGATGTTCGTCTCGTCGTCGTCGGTCGAGGCGATGACCATGTCGGCGCGCTCCACGCCGGCCTCTTCGAGCGTGTCCACGGACGTGCCGTCGCCGTGGAGCGCGAGCACGTCGAGCGAGTAGTTCAGTTCGTCGACGCGCTCTGGGTCGCAGTCGATGACGACGACCTCGTGGGTCTCGTCGAGGTCGGCCGCGATTGACGACCCGACCTGCCCGGCACCGATGATTATCACGCGCACCAGAGACCAGCCCCTGTCATACCCCTGTGTTGGTCCGCGGGCGCGTATGTGCATTTCCCTTCACGGATTCCCGATGCATCGGCGGTCACGACCCCGGTTTCGAGTGTACCGTCAGTTCCACGCGCCGCGGCCGTCCCTCGATGTCGGCGACGATGCGCTCGACGATTCGCTCGGCCTCTTTCTGGAGCACCGGTCGGAGCTTGTCGATGACCCACCCGAGCGAGACGAACCGCGGGAGGTCGATGTCGCCGGCGGAGACGCTGTCGGCGTCGTACTCGACCTCGAAGAAGACACGGCAGGCGGTGTCGGCGTCCGACGGTGCCTCGGCCGGCAGGTCGTCGAGTTCCTCGACTCGCCAGCGGCCGACGGCGTGTACGTCCTTGGTGATGGTCCAGTCGATTCGCGTCGGGGGGGTGACGTCGGTCACCTTCGACTCGGCGGTGTAGGTGAGCTTCCACCACGAAAAGTACAGGGCGTACCGCGTCCCCGGCGACCCGTCGCCCGACTGTCGCACGTCCCGCAGGTGCTTCGAGTAGTCGGCGTACCGCGGGAAATCGACGAGGAACTCGTATATCTCCTCGGGCGGCAGGTAGACGACGGTGCTGACGGCTATCTCGTCCACGAGCGTCGAATGGGGTCGGCGGGACCAAAGCCTTGTGGGCCGCGTCGCCCCCGCCCGCGGAACCGACCCGGCCTCGCAATCGCAACCTATAATCGGTCGGTGGGCCGACATACAGCCGAGATGGTGGGGGGGACGCTTCGGGACATCAGAGCCGAGATTCGGTCTCTGGCGCGTTCCGACGGCGACTACGCAGTCGTGTGCGGCCGCACGGGCGACGAGCCCCCGGCCGCGACGGGCCAACGGTTTCCGGACCGGCGCGCCGCCGGGGAGGCCGCGGAACTGACGCGGGACTACCGGGCGGCGCTCCGGCGATACGACCCGAACATCCCGTACGACGACCCGCTCGTCTACGAGGTGGCCGAGGGGCCGCCGCGGGCGGCCACCGAGGCGTCGGACGACTACGCCCGCTACAGCGCGTTCTGCCACGACACCGCGGGCGCGCTGTTCGAGTCGCTGTCGGTACTCGGCTACAGAGAGGCCGAGACCGCCGCGATGGAGACGTACCTCACGCTGGCCGAGGTCGTCGGCGACCGCGACGACTTCTGTCTGACGCTGGTGTGGAGCCTGATGAGCGAACTGGACGTCCGCCTCTCGGCGGCCGAGCGGCGGGCGGTCGTCGAGGCGGCCGCGGACCTGTTTTCTCCGACCGCGACGCCGAACCCCGTGGACGCGACGCTCCGACAGCTCGAAGCCGTCGGCTTCGTCGAGGGCTTTTCGGTGCGTCCGATTCCCGACGCCGAGGGGGGTGGACCTGCCGGTGCCGGCACCCGAACCGATGCCCGGACCGACGGCGACGACAGCTCCCGGACGTGGGAACTCACCTTCGGCGACTACGCGCTCGCGGAGCGCACCGGCCGGATTCCGACGCTTCCGATTTCCGTGGCCCTCCTCCGCCGGACGCCGGAGCGAACCGTGCGCTTTCTCGACGGCGAGGCGCTCTCCGACGGCCGCTGGCGGCTCCGGCTCCGGATGTCGCCGAACGGCGAAGGCGGGCGAGAGCGCGGCCCAGCGGGGCTCGTCAGCGTCGAGGCAATCGAGAACCGCTGGCTCAACGACCCGAGCGCGTCGCTGGGGCGGTAGCGCACCCGGGTCACCGAGCGCGAGACACGCGGGGTTCGGCAGAGTTCGGCGACATCCGTACGGTTTTACTCGCCGCTGAGCTATCGCACGACATGAGCGAGACGACTCCACGAGACGCACTCGTCGTCGGCGGCGGCGTCGCCGGCCTCACCGCCGCGACGTTCCTCGCGCGCGCCGACCTCGACACCCTCGTCGTCAACGAGGACGAACCGATCGTTCGCCGGAACGCCCACCTCGAAAACGTCCCCGGCTTCCCGGCGGGCGTCAACAGCCGGCTTTTCACCGACCTCCTCTCCGAGCAGGCCGACCGGAGCGGCGCGGCCCGACTGGCGGGTCGCGTGACCGACCTCGCCGTGCTCGGCGACGACGACGAGCCGCTGTTCCGCGCGACCGTCGAGACCGACGACGGCGAGGAGCAAGTCGAGGCGTCGCGGGTCGTCGCGGCCTCGTGGTCCGACGCGTCGTACCTCGAAGACACGGGCGTCGACCTCCGAGCCGCCGGGTCGAAGACCTACGTCGGCGTGGACGACCTCGGGCGGACCGCCGTTCCCGGCATCTACGCCGCGGGGCGACTGACCGAGATTTACCATCAGGCGGTCGTCGCCGCCGGCGACGCCGCGGAGACGGCAATCACGCTGGTCCACGACTCGGGGACGGCGTTCTACAACGACTGGGTCGCGCCGACCGGCTACTTCACCGACCGCGGCCGCGAGGTGCCGCCGGCCTGCGAGGAGATAGACGCCGACGAGCGCGACCGCCGCGAGCGCGAGTCCCGCGAGGTCATGCGCGAGTTCTTCGCCGAACCGCACGACGAGCCACAGCGCACCCACCCGAGCCTCGTCGACGACGAACTCGGGCGACTCGACGAGTAACCGACCCGACCACACCGCGGGCGGGTCACCTCGTGGTCCTGCGCTCGCCCGCGGACGCGAATCCTTTTAGCGGGTAGCGGGCGCAGAGGCGAGTGAATGCTCGAAGGAGTGAACGTCGCGCTCGGGGTGACGGGAAGTATCGCGGCCGTGAAAGTCGTCGAGTTGGCGCACGAACTCCGCCGGCGGGGCGCGTCGGTCCGCGCGGTGATGACCGACGCCGCGACGGGAATCATCCACCCGTGGGCGGTCGAGTTCGCCACCGAACACGACGTGGTGACCGAGATCACCGGCCGCGTCGAACACGTCGATCTCTGCGGCCGCGACGGCTGGGCAGACGTGTTCCTCGTCGCGCCCGCGACCGCCAACACGGTCGGCAAGATAGCCGCCGCCATCGACGACTCCCCGGTGACGACCACCGCGACCACCGCCCTCGGCGCGGGCGTCCCGGTCGTCGTCGCGCCCGCGATGCACGAGCCCATGTACGACCACCCGGGCGTCCTCGACGCCATCGAGCGGGTGCGGTCGTGGGGCGTCGAGTTCGTCGACCCGCGCATCGAGGAGGGAAAGGCGAAAATCGCCACCGAGGAGGCCATCGTCACCGGCGTGGCCAAAGCGACGACCGAACAGACGCTCGCCGGCAGGTCGGTTGTCGTCACCGCCGGCGCGACGACCGAGTCCATCGACCCCATCCGCACCCTCTCGAACCGCGCCTCCGGTCGCACGGGCCGCGCCGTCGCCCGCGCGCTCGCCGTCCGCGGCGCGGACGTGACGCTCGTCCACGACGGCGACGACGTCCACTACGCCGACGTGCTCGCCGTCGAGTCGGCCGCCGAGATGCTTTCGGCCGTCGAGGCCGCGGTCGACGCCGGCGCCGACGCGCTCGTCTCCGCGGCCGCCATCTCCGACTTCACCGTCGAGGCGGCCGACGAGAAGATTCGCTCCGGCGAGGCGCGCACGCTCGACCTCGAACCCGCGCCGAAACTCATCGACACCGTCCGCGAGTCGCACCCGGACCTCCCCATCGTCGGCTTCAAGGCCGAGACGACCGGCGACGACGAGGCGATGGTCGGCGAGGCCCGCCGCATCATGGACCGCGTCGGCCTCGCCTTCGTCGTCGCCAACGACGCCTCCGTGATGGGCGCGTCGGAGACCCGCGCGCTCGTCGTCCGCGCCGACGAGACGAGCGAGTTCGTCGGGTCGAAAGACGGACTCGGCGCTCGCGTCGCTGTCGAACTGGCGGGCGAGTTCGAAAAATAGCCCCTCGGTGGGTCGTCAGTCGTCGCCGTTCGCGGCGTCGGCGTCGGTGCCGTCCGCGGTGTCGGCGTCGCCCGACGCGACCTGTTTCGGCCACGTGACCCCGTCGAGGAACGGGACGCCCATGCGCTGGGCGGCCTGCGAAATCATGTGCGCGCCCGTCGGCGCGGTGAGGAACAGGAACAACACCGTGACGAGCGCCATCAGTCCGTCGCCGTGGGGCAGGTAGTACACCGTCGCGGCGAGCGCGATGGACGCCGCCCCCAGCGTGGTCGCCTTCGAGGTGGCGTGCATCCGGTTGTAGACGTTGGGGAACCGGAGCAGGCCGATGGTCCCGACGACGAGGAAGAAACTCCCCACGACCGTCAGGAGGATGACGAGCGCCGCGCGAACGGGACCGGCCGTCGCGGCGGCCGCGGTTTCTGCGGCGGTCATTCGATGATGTCCCCCTCCGTGACGTACCGAGCCACGGTAATCGTGCTGATGAAGCCGATGATGGCGAGCACGAGGCTCACGCCGACGAAGTAGCCCTGTTGGCTCCAGATGGCGTACAGCGCCGCGATGGCGACGACGTTCGTCCCGATGGTGTCGAGCGCGACGACGCGGTCGGGCACCGTCGGCCCGCGGATGACGCGGTAACTCACGAGGAGCGTCAGCCCCGCGGCGAGCGCGAGACCGGCGAAGAGGACGGTGTCCATCCACGCGAGGTACGCGGGCTCAGCCATGTTGCTCACCTCCCGGCGCGGCGGCGGGCGCGTCGCCGCCGTCCGCGGGGGCCCCCTCGACTTGCGGCGCGGGGTCGCCCGGTTTCAGTTCCTCGTCGAAGATGATGAGCGCGTAGTCCTCCCAGCGGCGGATGGGTTCGAGGATGCCGTCGGGGTCGCTCCCGTCGATGCTGTGCACGTACAGCGAGTTGGTTTCGTCGTTGTAGTCCATGGTCAGCGTCCCCGGAGTGAGGGTGATACTGTTCGCGATAGTCGTGATGGCGAGCGGCGTCCGCACGCGGAGCGGCACCTCGACCACGGCGGGGTCGATTGGCATCGACGGCGACAGCGTCCGCACCGCCACGTCGACGTTGGCCGTGAGGAGTTCCCAGAGGAACGTCGCGAGGTACAGCGCCGCGTAGGGCGCGACGCGGAGGCTCCGCGCGATGGGCGCTTCGTCGCCGTAGAACCGCCGGAAGAAGAAGGCGATGCCCATCCCGACGCCGAGGCCGATGACGAACTCCTCCAGCAGGCGCTGGGGCGTCAGTTCGACGCCCCGGACGAACAGCCAGAGGACGGCCATGACGAGCCCCGAGACCGGCCAGCGGCGGCTCATCAGTGGCCACCCCCGCCGGATTCGAGGCCGACGCCCGGACCGTGCATCACGGCGTCGACGTAGCCGTTCGTGTCGAGGGCGGCGCGGGCCGCGGCGTCCGCGGCACCGAACAGCGCCTCGAAGCCGATACCGAAGCCGATGGCGGCGACGGCGAGCGCGACGACGACGGTCACCTGCGCGGTGAGTTCGAGCCGTTTGAGGCCGTCGTCACCGCCGTCGGTCATCGCCACGTCGCCGGAGCCGACAGTCCAGCGCTCGGGGAGCGCGGCGTCGACGAGGTCGCTCGGGCGACCCCAGAACACCGCGTTCCACGCGCGGGTGTAGTAGGCGATAGTCAAGATAGCGCCGGCGAGCGCGACGGCGAGCGCGAGTCCCGCGCCGGCCGCGCCCGCGGCGAACGCCTCCGCGGCCGCCTGGAAGACGAGGTACTTCCCGAAGAAGCCCGAAAGCGGCGGGACGCCGATGAGCGTCAGCGCGCCGAGCAGGAAGCCCGCCGCGAGCACCGGCGCTCTGTCGGCGAGGCCGCCGAGGTCGGAGAGCCGGTCGCTCCCGACGGCGTCTTTGAGCGTGCCGCTCGCGAGGAACAGCAGGCTCTTGGCGATGCCGTGGTTGAACGCGTAGACCAGCGCGGCGGTCACGCCGAGCGCCCGAACCGCCTCGGACGGCGCGGTCGCGGCCACCGCCAGCGGGAGGACGATAAAGCCCACCTGACTGATAGAGGAGTACGCGAGGATGCCGTCCACGTCGTCGCGGCCGACGGCACCGATGCCGCCGAGGACGATGCTGACCGCGGCCATGGCGAACATGACCGGGCCGAAGAAGCCGAGGAACGAGTCCCCGGTGATGCCGAGGAAGCCGATGTCGATGGACGCCGCGGCGAAGATGGTGAAGTAGAGCCGAACGATGGCGTAGACGCCGACTTTCTTCACGACGCCGGCGAGCATCGCGGTCACCGGCGACGGCGCGGCGCGGTAGGCCGCGGGCACCCAGAACTGGAAGGGTGCGAGGCCGGCCTTCAGCGCGAACACCGAAAACAGCACCGCCGACAGGCCGAGCGTCGGCAGGAGCGCGATGTCGTAGGCGGCCGGTTCGGCCAGTCGCCGGGCGATGTCGGCCATGTTGAGCGTCCCGGTCGTGCTGTAGAGACCGCCGATGGCGACGAGCATCACCGCGCTCCCGATGAGGTTGAGCACGACGTAGTTGAGCGCCGCGCGGGTGTGCTCGCGGCCGGAGTAAAACAGCACGAGGATGTAGCTCGACATGAGCATCACCTCGAACCAGACGAACAGGTTGAAGATGTCGCCGGTGAGGAACGAGCCGGTGACGCCGACCACCATGAAGTGGAACAGCGTGTGGTAGCTGAGGCGCTGGCCGAACGCGCCGACCGACGCGACGGAGTAACCGAGCGTCAGGAGCGACACGAAGCCGGTGAGCGCCAGCATGAACACCGACAGGGCGTCGGCGACGAGCGTGATGCCGAACGGCGCGGCCCAGTTGGACACCTGATAGACGAGCGTGGTCGACTCGCCGCCGAGCGGCAGGACCACGGCGTCGAACAGGGCGGCGACGGCGACGAGGTAGGCGACGCCGCCGAGCAGGCTGACCGTCCGTTGGAGTATGTCGCTCGGGCGCGTGAGAAGCGTCAAAATCGCCGTCACGAGCGCCACGAGGAGCGGTGCGATGACGAGCGTGCTCATCTGCTCCCTCCGAGTTCGTACATGTCGATTGTGCCGTGTTCCTCGTACACCCGGTAGGTCAAGACGAGCGCGAGCGCGGTCGTCCCGAAGCCGATGACGATGGCGGTGAGGACGAGCGCCTGCACGATGGGGTCCGAGGGCGCGGGACCGCTCGCGCCGTGGCCCGAGAGGATGGGCGCGAGCCCGTCGAACCCACCCATGGTGACGAGGTAGACGTTGGCCGATTGGCTGATGATGCTGATACCCCATACGACGCGAACCACGTCGCGTCGGAGCACGAGGTACGTGCCGATGCTGAACAGGACGCCGAGCGTGGCGGCGAGGAAGAACTGAATCATTCGTTACCGACCTCCGCGACGATGGTGAGCAGGCCGCCGACGACGGCGAAGAAGACGCCGAGGTCGAAGGCGAACGCGCTCGCGACCTCGAGTTCGCCGTAGAGGGGCAGGTGCTCCAAGAAGAGCACGCCCTGGGTCAGGAACGGCGCGCCGAACGCGAGCGGGGCGAGGCTGGACGCCACGGCGATTGCGAGGCCGAGCGAGGCCATCCAGCGATAGGTCTCGACGAGCCGGTGTTGCTCCGAGCCGTCGGGTTTGATGGCGAGAATCTCGCGCTGGATGAACTCCAGCCCGAAGATGATGTAGACGAGCGCGAAGGCGGCGGCCGCGAGGACGGCCCCGATGAAGCCGCCGCCGGGGAGGTTGTGCCCGCGGAACAACAGCGCGATGGCCGTCACCAGGATGATGGGGACGACGATGCGCGCGACGGTCCGCGAGATGACGGTCGTCCGGCCGGACGAGCCGTTCATTGGGTCTCACCCCGCGTTCGCATGCGAATCAGCGTCAGGATGGCGATCGACGCCATCACGACGACCGAAATCTCGCCCATGGTGTCGATTCCACGGAAGTCGACGAGGATGACGTTGACGACGTTCGACCCGCCGCCGTAGTCCGCGAAAAAGGGCCCGTGTTCCGCCGGAACGCCCGCCCGCGCCACGATGAACTCCCGGAGGAGCGGGTCGGGCGAGGCGTTCGTCGACAGCAGGACGGTGAGGAACACCGTGCCGCCGACGGCGAGCGATAGCAGGCCGTCGCGGACGGAGACGAGTCGGTCCGGCGCGTCGCCGTAGAACGCCGGCAGGCGGTCCAAGACGAGCAGGAAGATGACCAACACCAGCGTCTCGACGACCAACTGGGTCAACGCGAGGTCGGGCGCGTCCGCGAGGATGTAGAAGATGGCGACCATGAAGCCGACGATAGACAGCGTCAGGACGCCGGCCACGTGCGACGGCGCGATGTCGACCGCGAACGCGGCGACGAGCGCGACGAGGAGCACGAGCACGATCGGTATCGACACGCTGAGTCCGTCGAAGCCGGGCAGGGAGACGCCGGCGGCCGCGTAGCCGCCGAGCGCGAGCGCGACGAAGCCGAAGAGGCCCCACGTCGTGTAGGTGCGCAGGAGGCCGGTCTGAATCTTCGGCGTGACGGCGACGCTCGCCGTCGTCAGCCCCTCGACGAAGTTGTCGTACCACCAGTTCGCGCGGACGGGGCCGCGCAGGGCCGCGTTGATGGCGTCGTGGATGCGGTCGTAGAACGGGAAGGCGGCCGCGCCGACGACGATGGTGATGATACTCATAATCACGTACGGAGTCAGTTCGGTCGGGAAGTGGACCGAAAAGGAGTGCGCCTCGCCGGGGACGACGCTCCCGTACACGTCGCCGATGAGCCCCTCGATGAAGAGGTTCGGCTGGGCGGAGATGGCGAGGACGAGCGCGCCGAGAATCGCCGGCGGGACGAGCATGGCCACCGGCGGGCGGTGGACGTGGCCCAGTCCGTCGGGTTCGTCGCCGAAGAACAGCGAGGCGAACTTGATGGAGTAGAGGAACGTGAAGACGCTCCCGAACACCGCGACGACCGGGAAGACCCACGCGACGCCGCCCATGTGTTCGGCGGCGTAGTACGTCGATTCGAACAGCAGTTCCTTCGAGTAGAAGCCGTTGAACGGCGGGAAGCCGGCCATCGACAGCGACGCGACGACCGCGATGACGGCCGTCACGGGCAGGTGTTTCCGGAGCCCGCCGAGGCGGTCGATGTTCCGCGTTCCGGCCTCGTGGGCGATGATGCCCGCGACCATGAACAGCGCGGCCTTGAAGCTCGCGTGGTTCAGGATGTGGAACGCGCCGGCCTCCGCGCCGTAGCTGTTGGCGAAGCCGAAGGCGGCGATGATGAGGCCGAGGTGCGAGGCCGTCGAGTACGCGAGCAGTTCCTTGATGTCGGTCGCGCTCACCGCGAGCATGGCCGCGACGGTCATCGTCAACAGGCCGAGCACGGCGAAGACGAGCGTCCACTCGCCGAGGACCGCCGCGTCCTCGGGGAGGAACAGCGGGCGGAACCGGCCGACGAGGTAGACGCCGGCTTTGACCATCGTCGCGGAGTGGAGGAACGCCGAGACCGGCGTCGGAGCCTCCATCGCGTTGGGAAGCCAGACGTGGAACGGCACCTGCGCGGACTTCGTCGCCGCGCCGAGACCGACGAGGACGAGCACGGGGACGAGCAGGCCGGAGGCCGTCAGGACCTCGCGAATCGCGTCCGCGTGTTCGACCAAAAGCGGGATGCTGTAGGTCGTCCCCTCGATGGCCGTCGTCTGGCCGGACGCCCAGACGAGAAGCAGGAAGCCGACCAGCATGAACAGGCCGCCGGAGACGGTGATGAGCATCGACTTCCGGGCGGCGTACTGGGACGCTTCCTCGCCGGTGTAGTGGCCGATGAGGATGAACGACGAGAGGCTCGTCAGCTCCCAGAAGACGAACAGGGCGACGAGGTCGCCCGCGAGGGCGACGCCGAGCATCGAGCCCATGAACGCCAACAGGGTCGCGTAGTATTTCGCCTGGCCCGGTTCGCCGTGCATGTATCCTCCAGAGTACGTGAGGATGAGCACGCCGACGCCGCTGGCGAGGAAGGCGATGAGAAGCGCCAACCCGTCTACGTGAAACGCCAGCGAGACTCCGAGCGAGGGAATCCAATCGAACGACACGGTTCCGTGCGCCCCCGCGAGATACTGGTCCGTCACGAGGCCGAGCGTGACCAGCGCGACGGCGGCCGCGAAGTACGCCGTGCGCTCACCCAAGATCCGGTAGACTACCGGGGTGAACGCCGCGGCGAGAAACGGCAAGAAGACGACCGCGAGGACGACTTCCGGTGTGGGTTGCACGGGGGAAATTGCGGGAAGCGCCGACTTAGGTGTTGTCAAACCCGTTGGCTATTCGGCACCGAAATGTGACGGTCGGTCGATTTCTTCGGCGTTTTTCTGATCTTCATGATTTCCATGGGAGGGCGAAATTTATATCCTCAGACGACCATACTACGTCTTAGAGTACATTCAGCCGTTCGAGAATATTTGTCGCGCCGGCGGGTGATTCGTCCGCGCGCGACTCGGTCGGCGCTGTGCTCACGCGTCGCGGCGGTCGTCTCACCGACGAACGTCGCGACTCCACCGCGTCGTCTGTGAGGGAGGCGGTCCCGCTGTCAGCCGTCTTCGTCCGCACGCGAGGTGTCCAATTGTCATAGTGTTACTGGAGTCCCCCGATTCGGCCCTCTGGTACCCCGCTTGCCCGCGCTGAAGGCGGTCACTGCCGCAGGGGCGCAACTACTTTATACGCTCATTCGGAGGCTTTCATCAGAGATGGACGGACGTGCGTCGAGCGACGAACTCCTCGATATACTGGGAGACACCGAGTCCAGGGCACTGCTCGTGGCGCTCCGCCGTGAGTCCCGCACTGCCAAGGAGCTCGGTGAGACGCTCGACCTCTCGCTTCCGACCGTGTACCGGCGGCTCGACCGGCTGTGCGAGTGCGGGCTCGTCAGTTCGGCGACCGAGGTCCGCGACGACGGCACGCATCGCCGCCGCTACGACTGCGACTTCGACGAGACGGTCGTCTCGCTTACCACCGAGGGGTTCCGGACCGAGGTCCGCTCGACCCCCACGTTATCGAGCGAGCGAGCCGAGACCGGAACCGACTGACGACCGACCGTCCGCGTCCGTGGCTGTCGCGTCCGTTGCGGCCCGTCGAGCCTCGTTTCGCTGTCGTGTCTCTCAGCGTATCGGGTGCTAAACGGCGTCTCACCCGGACTGAGAACCGGTTTTTCAGCGAGAGAAACTACACCTCTACATTTATAGCAACAACTGACAATCTGAGATTCATGATACGTCCAGGCGCGCGCTCCGGGCAGGGAGACGCGCAGCGTCAGGGCAGGGGGGGAAACGAATGATAATCGACCCGTCACGGATGGCATCCGTCAACGGACCGGGACCAGACAGCGAAGTCGCGATGGACGCGCTCCGGGGGACTGCGAAGGGGGCAGTCTCGCTGGTCGCCGTCTACGGTGCGACGGCGTTCGACCTGTTCCACGTCGGCGAGACCGTCCGAGAGGACTTTCGGAGCCGCGACGAACTCGTGGCGCACCTGAGTTCGCTCGCCGAGGAGACTCGGCGCGAGTTCATGGAACGCGGGCTGTTCTCCGGGCTGAGCCCGGTGCAAAACAGCGTCGAGTACCGCTTCGAGGAACGCGACGGTTACGGCGTGTTGCAGGTCTACTGCGGCGGCCGCGGCATGTTGCTTTTCGTCGAACCCGACGAGAGCGTCGAGCCGCTCGTGAAGACCGCGTCACAGCTTCTCGGCGGGATGTAACCGCCGCTCCGGAGCGCCGCGCTCCGGACCGAGAATCAGGGTCGGACCGAGAGCGGTCGCGCTCGTCGCCGCCGCCTCCACGAGAGGCGATACCGCACGGCGTGGGTCAGCGTGTCCGAGAGCCTTCGAACCGCCACATTTTATGCCTAACCGGGGAAACGAGCGCCATGGACCAGTTGCGGCAGTCCCTTCTCGACGCGCCGATCATCGAAAAAGGAGACTACGAGTACTTCGTTCATCCCATCAGCGACGGCGTTCCGATGCTGAAGCCGGGGCTCCTCCGCGAGATCGTCATCAAGATAATCCGCAAGGCGAACCTCGAAAACGTCGACAAAATCGTCACGCCCGCGGCGATGGGCATCCACATCTCGACGGCTGTCTCGCTGATGACGGACATCCCGCTCGTCGTCATCCGCAAGCGCGAGTACGGCCTCGACGGCGAGGTGTCGCTCCACCAGCAGACGGGCTACTCCGAGGGCGACATGTTCATCAACGACGTCAACGAGGGCGACCGCGTGCTCGTCCTCGACGACGTGCTCTCGACCGGCGGCACGATGAAGGCCGTCCTCGACGCCCTCGACCACATCGGCGCGGACGTCGTCGACACCGTCGCCATCATCAAGAAGGCCGGCCCGAACGAGCTCGACGACTCCGAACACCACGTCAAGACGCTCATCAACGTGACCGTCGAAGACGGCGAAGTCGTCATCGTCGACGAGCACGGCGACGACTGACCGACACGACCCGACACCGACGCGGCCGCGGCGTCACAGCCGCGTCGCCTTCTCTCGCGGATTTCCGCCTCCGCGGGGCCTTTTTGTGACAGGCCCGTACCGGGGAGCGATGACATCGGCGCTTTTCATCGTCAGCGAAGACGGTTACTGGGGCGAAGAGTGCATCGAGCCGCTTACGAGCTTGACCGACGCCGGCGTGGACGTGACCGTCGCGACGCCGACGGGCGGCGTGCCGGTCGTCGACGAGCGCTCTATCGACCCCGACGAGGTCGGCGAGGAACTCGCAGAGCGGGTCGTCGAGGTCCACGAGAACGACGAGCGACTGCAGAATCCGGAGCCGATTGCACGGGTCGACGCCGACGAGTACGACGCCGTGGTGTTCCCCGGCGGCCACGGGACCGCGTGGGACGTCAATCAGGACCGACACGCCCGACAGGCGCTCCTGCAGGCGGTCGCCGGCGACGATTCGAAGGCGCTCGTCGTCTGCCACGCGGTCGGCATCCTCGGGTTCACCCGCGAGGCCGACGGCTCGTTCCTCGTCGAGGGCCGCGAGGTCACCGGCTTCCCCAACGAGTGGGAGGAGGGAATCGTCGACGACGACGACCTGATGCCCGACGGCCGGAAGCTCCCGTACTGGGTCGAAGACGAGGTGAAGGCCGCCGGCGGCGTCTGGGACGCCGAACTCGACAGCGACACGAGCGTCACCGTCGACGGCGACCTCATCACCGCGCGCGGCCCCGGCTCGTCGGCCGCGGCGGCCCAGACGCTCTTGGACGAGTTGGACGCGAACTAGTCGGTCCCGTCTGGGCGGCACCCCCCGCCGCGGGAGAACGTTTTTTCGTGGGTCGGTCGTCCGAACTGGTGTGGAACTCGCAACGCTCTCGCTCGAACCCGGTGAACGGTTGAGCGGGTCAGAGCTCAACTCGCGGTTCGACCGCGGAATGACGGGACGGGGCATCGAAATCTGTTACGACGACGACGACCAACGGTATCTCCGTCTCTTTTCGAGCGACACCGGGCCGTACGGCGACGACGTGACCGGCGGCGAGTTCACGTACATCGGAGAGGGACAAACCGGTGACCAGACGCTCACTGGCGGAAACAAGTTTCTGGCGCGGGCGAAACGCCACCCGTTACCGATATTCTTCTTCCACCGCGAGTCGGGAGAGACCGACTGGGAGTACCAAGGGCAAGTCGAAGTCGTCGATTACGCGTGCGGCCCGTTCGACGGCGACGACAGGGACGTCTATCGATTCGTGCTCCGCCGTCGTCACGAACGGCGGGAGCGAGTCGACGACGAGGAAGCCGCGGCAGACCTCGCGCCCGCGGAACGCGCCGAGACGACGCGGAGCCGAATCATTCGAAACACGGCGCTCGCGACCGAGTTGAAAGCGCGGTACTCCCACACGTGCCAAGTCTGTGGGGAGCGCCGTCGCCGGGGGGTTCACGAGGGGTACGCCGAGGCGCACCATCTCAAACCGCTCGGGCGACCTCACGACGGCCCGGACACCGAGGCGAACCTCCTCGTCCTCTGTCCCGACCACCACGCGGATTTCGACTACGGCATGATAGCGGTCGACCCAGAAACGCACACTATCTCCCACGCCTACGAGCGCGAGTTAGACGGGTCTTCGCTTTCTGTCCGTGAGGACCACGACCTCGGTTCCGCGTTTCTCGACTACCACAACCGAACCATCGCGTCGTTTTAACGGGTCTCGTTATTCGATTTTGAACACGGCCTCTTCGATGCCCTCACTTCGGCACTCCGGACACCGCGAGGGGTAGTTCACGGGGTCGTCGAAGGCGTTGAACCCGCAGTGTTTGCACTCCGGCGGCGCGACGAGGAACTGCTCGCCCTCTTCCCCGTGGACCGTCTGGGCGACGTGTTGGAGGTGGCCGTACACCGACGACACCGAGACGCCGACGCTCGCCGAGAGTTCGGAGGCTGTCGCGGGGCCGTCGCGGAGGGCGTCGGCGATGCGCTGGCGGGTCGTCGTGTCGGACTCCCGTGCTGTCATATCGCTGGGTTGGGAGTCGAAGGGAAAATCCCTTGCGCCGCCGCCCGCCCAGAAATGTCAGCAATATAGAGAGGATGCAAAAAGGCCTTGTCCACGTGGCGGGATTTGGGGATATGAAGGCTGTCGTCCTTGCCGGTGGGTACGCGACGCGTCTGTGGCCGATTACCAAACACCGACCCAAGATGTTCTTGCCGGTCGGTGACCAGACGGTCATCGACACCATCTTCGAAGACCTGGAGGCCGACGACCGGGTCTCCGAGGTGTTCGTGAGCACGAACGAGCGCTTCGCCGACGCGTTCGAGGAGTACATCGACGAGTCGCCGTTCGAAAAACCGACGCTGTCGGTCGAAGACACGAGCGAAGAAGACGAGAAGTTCGGCGTCGTCGGCGCGCTCGCCCAACTCATCGACCGCGAGGAGGTCGACGAGGACCTCGTCGTCATCGCCGGCGACAACCTCATCAGCTTCGACGTGGCCGACTTCGTGGACTTCTTCTACGAGAAGAACGCGCCGTGTCTCGCCGCCTACGACGTGGGCGACAAAGAGCTCGCGAAGGCCTACGGCCTCGTCGAACTCGACGGCGACCGCGTCATCAACTTCCAGGAGAAGCCCGAAGACCCCAAGAGCACGCTCGTCTCCATCGCCTGCTACGCCATCCCGGCGGGCGACCTCCCCAAGTTCGACGAGTATCTCTCCGGCGACAACAACCCCGACGAGCCCGGCTGGTTCATGCAGTGGCTCCAGCAGAACGGCGACCTGTTCGCCTACACGTTCGACGAGGCGTGGTTCGACATCGGGACGCCCCAGAGCTACCTCGACGCCGTGGCGTGGTACCTCGGCGGCGAGAACTACATCCACGAGTCGGCGACGCTCACGAACACGGAGGTCGGCACCAACGTCCACGTCATGGCCGACGCGGTGGTCGAAGACTCCGTCCTCGAAGAGTCCGTGGTGTTCCCCGGCGCAGTTATCCGCAACGCGGAACTCAAAAGCTCCATCGTCGACGAGGAGACCCACATCGAGAGCCTCGACCTCTCGAACGCCCTCATCGGGGCGCACTCGCGGCTGACGAACGGGCAGTAACGCCGACCCGCGGTCCGAGTCCGAACCGCGGACGCGAGTTCTTATTTCTCAGCCGAGGTACGCGTCGGTGATGCGGAGCCTGCCGTGGGTCCCCTCCCACTCCGTCTCGTACTCCAGTTCGATGGGGCGGTCCATGTGCGGGCCGTCGGTGACGAGCGTCTCGAACTCGCCGCCCTCGCCGAGGATGTGGACGCCGTACCGCTCGTTGAGCGCCTCCAGTTCGTCGAGCGCGTCGGCGTCGAGCGTCCGGCCGAGCCACGATTCGTCGAGGCCGTGAGCCGCGACCTGGATGATGGTGATTTCGAAGCCCGCCGCGAGCATGGCGTCGCCGAGTTCGCGGGGGTCTTCCTGCCACAGCGGGGCGAACAGGTCGATTCCGAGGCGGTCGCACATCGCCTGAATCCGGTCGGTCTGGAACTCGCTTTCGATGGCTCCGGCGGTGACGCCCGCGAGGTCGATGTCGGACTGGAGGTCCGACAGCGCCGCTTCGAGGGGTTCGAGTTCGGCGTCGCCCTGCGCGCCGGAGTCGGCGGCGTCGGTGGCTTCGAGGTCGCCGGGGTGGACCTCCACGAGTTCGATACCGGTGCTCTCGGCGGCGAGCGCGGCAAGGTCCGTTGCCGGCACGTGGTACATATACGAGTCGTCGCTGGGGTGGACGGTCAGGAGGCGGGTGACGTTCAACCCCTCTTCGAGCGCGCGGTAGAGCGCCCACGAGGAGTCCTTTCCGCCGGAGAAGAGGCTGACCCACTCGGCTGTCATGGAGGCGATAGCGTGTTGGAGGAGTTAGGCGCTACGGTGTTCGCGCGGCGGCCCCGCGTCTGCGTGACTCGCGTGAGGCTACATATACCCCAAATCGCGGAGCCGACCCATCAGGTCCTCTTTGTCCTGCGCGCGGCCCTCGCGTTCCGCGCTCGCGCCGAGGTCTTGCGCCCACGCGGGGCGGTCGTCGGACTTCCCCGAGCCGGACTCGGTGCCGAGCGAGCGGTAGCCCTCGAAGTACTTCGGCGAGACGGGGAGGTCGGCGGGTTCGACGCCGTCGGGAAGGTCGTCGATGGACGCGGGGACGTGGCCCGCGGGGTAGCCCTCGACCGAGTCGGGGACGATGTACTCCCAGAACGCCGCCCACACGTCGGCCTCCTCGAACTGGAGGATGGAGTGGACGCGGTCGTGCGGCGGGTACTTCTCGGAGTCGTGGCGGGGGCTGAAGAACGTCTCGTCGGCGCGAGACTCCTGTTCGTCCCAGCGGACGCCCGAGAAGACGCCGTCGAAACCGCGGTCTTCGAGGGTGTCGTTGAGCGCGACGGTCTTCAGCAGGTGGTTGCCCTCGAAGCTGTCGGCGTCGAGGACGATGGTCTCGCCCTCGTAGCCGAGGCGGGCGAGTTCGCGTCGGGTGTCGTCGCCGAGGTTCGAGACGGGAATCTCGTCGCCGGGTGACGCGCCGAGACGTGCGATGTCCTCGTTGCGGGCGACGACGAGGTCGAGGTCCCAGCGGTCGGCCCACTCGCGGACGAACGCCTCGGTCTCGTCGAAGTGCTCGAAGTGGTCGATGAAGACGACCGGGGGCACGGGGACACCCATGTCGGCGGCGACCTCGCGGACGACGTAGAGGACGACCGTGGAGTCCTTCCCGCCGGTCCACATGACCGCCGGGCGCTCGTACTGTTCGAGGGCGGTCGCGGTCACCGCCGCCGCCTTTTCGAGTTTGTCCGCCAGCGTCGGGTAGTCCGCGGCGGTCTGCTCGCGGCCGTCGTCGTAGTCGACGTGGAGGTAGTCGGGGAACGTGTGAGACACACAACACAACTCGCTCGCAGAGCATATCGCTGTTTCCGCTGTGAGACGGTCGCAGCCGCTCTCGAAGCGGGGCCGCGAAAAAGTGACCGCGTGGCGACGTTCGCGTTAGATATCGACCGTCGTCACATGTAGCCGAGGTCGCGCAGGCGCTCCATCAGGTCCTCTTTGTCCTGGGCGCGGCCCGCGCGCTCGGTCGTGTTCTCCATGTCCTGTAGCCACGCCGGTTCCTCGGCGGACTTGTCGGTCGAAACCTCGCTTCCGAGGCTCCGGAAGCCGGCGAAGTACTTCGGCGAGACGGGCACGTCCTCCTGCGTGACGCCCTCGGGGAGGTCGGTGTCGCTCGTCGGGACGTAGCCGTCTTCGGGGTAGTTCTCGACGGTGTCCGGGACCGCGAAGTACCAGAAGGCGTCCCAGACGGCGCTCTCCTCGAACTGGAGGATGGGTTGAATGCGGTCGTGCGGGGGGTAGATGTCGGGGTCGTGACGGGGGCTGAAGAACGTCTCGTCGGCGCGGGCCTCCTGTTCGTCCCAGCGGACGCCGGAGATGACGCCGTCGATGTCGTACTCCTCGAGCGTGTCGTTGAGCGCGACGGTCTTCAGCAGGTGGTTGCCGACGTAGGTGTCGAGCAGGAAGGGGAACGTGTCCTCCTCGTACTCGAGGATGTTGCGGATGTGGTGCTGGTTGTGCTCGGAGAGTTCGGAAACCGGGATGTCGTCGCCGGGTTCGAGGCCGTTCTCGTCGACGTACGCGCCGACGTCCTCGTTACGCGCCCAGATGACGTCGAGGTCCCACTCGTCGGCCCAGTGCTCGACGAAGTCCATGATCTCGTCGAAGTGCTGGTAGTGGTCGATGAAGACCGCCGGCGGGACGTCGAGGTCGTAGCGCTCCGCGACTTCCTTGATGAAGTAGAGCGTGAGCGTCGAGTCCTTGCCACCGGTCCACATCACGGCGGGGTTCTCGTACTGTTCGAGCCCCTGCTTCGTGACCTCGATGGCCTTCTCGATTTTGTCCTCGATACTCGGGTAGTCCTCCGGCGTTTCTCCCTCGCCGTCGGTGTAGTCGACGTCGAGGTAGTCCGGGAAGGCTTCGGCTTCCGACATGGTGTGTAATTACATCTAATTAGGCGGTGTAAATGCTTTTTGCCCGAGAAGTCGCGTGCGTCGTGATACCACCGAACACGATTTGGGCCGCTGGCTCACGTGGTTCGGCGGTGACGAGATGGGGAGATACGACGCAGTTAGGAGATGAACTTGTTGTCGCGCCAGTTGATTCCGCTGTCCGACGAGCCGTTCTGCTGTGGGTTCTCGACGACTTCGACGGAGGCGGCACGCACCTCGCCCTCGACGATGCGCGTCGCCTGCAGTTCGTCGCTCTCCTCGGTGATGGCGGTCAGCGTCCCCTTCTCCGAGAGCATCGCAATCTCGCGGAGGACGAGGAACATCGGGTACTGGAGCGCCGTGTTCTGGAGCACGGTTTCGAGGTCGCCTTTGAAGCAGGCGAACTCGACGAGTTCGGAGGGAATCTCTTCTTCTTCTTCATCTCCCCAGCTGGGCGCTCCCGCTCGGGGGGGCTCTTCTTCGTAGACGCGGTTTTCCGTCACGCTCGCTTTCAACTGGGCCGTCGGCGTGTACTTGCTGAGGTTGTCGTCGGCGGAGACGGCTTTGATGATGAGGGTGTTGTTTCGGCGGGTGATGTCTACGTTCTCGACCTCAGGCGGCAGTTCTGGGTCGTTTTCGAAGTAGTCCATCACGTCTTCGAGTGGCAGTTCCAACGTCGAATGGAGTCGATATACGCGGCCTGACATTGTTGGCTTCGGTATCGACGAGAGCCACGGTGCGGGCGCACCCGGATGGCGATACCTGTGTGGATGTACGAGTTCGAGGCTTATATGGCCTCCCCTTCTCGTTAGCCGAAAGATAGGAAGTCGCCGTCCGGCCGCGGTCGGGCGGTCTGTCGGGGCGCTCCCGGCGGTCAGTTCGCGCCGGTCAGCGTCGCTTCGAGTTCGCCGCGCTCGTCGAGTTCTTCGAGGATGTCACTGCCGCCGACGAACTCGCCGTCGACGAACGTCTGTGGGATGGTCTCCCAGTCGCTTTTCTCCTTGAGCGCCTCGCGGTAGTGCGGGAGCGCGGGGAGTACGTCCACGGTCTCGAACTCGTCGACGTACTGGGAGATGAGGTCGACCGCCTTCGCGGAGTAGCCGCACTGCGGCATCAGGCGGTTGCCCTTCATGAACAGGACGACGCGGTTGTCCGAGACGGCTTCGTCGACGCGGGTCTGCACTTCTTCGGGGTCCAAACTCTCCGGTTGGAACGTCATGCACCCAGCTAGCGGCCGGGCGGACAAAGGAGTTGCGTCGCGGTCAATCCGGAACCGCCGGGCCGTCCGACCGAGACGGCGGCTTACTGCTCGCCGACGCGGACGACGTTGATAAGCGAGTGGACGGGGACGCCGTCTATCTCTTCGACGCCCTGCTTGTCGACGATGACCACGCACGCGAGCGGCTCGCCGCCCTCGGAGCGGATGGCGTCGATGGTCTCGCGGAGCGTCGTACCGCTCGTCACCGTGTCGTCGACGATGAAGCAGTCGCGGCCCTCGACGGGCGAGAAGTTCCGGGAGAAGCCGCCGCCGAGGTCTTCGAGGTCGCCTTCGTCCCACTGGTGTTTCGCGGGCGAGTACGCGCCGAGCGTCGTTTCGAGTTCGCGCGAGACCGAGGTCGCAAGCGGAACCCCCGCCTTCTCGATGCCGACGGTCACGTCGGCCTCGCCGTTCGTCTCCATGAGCAGGTCGGCGAGCGCGCGCCCGACGTAGGTGAGGCGCTTGCCGCCGCTCCCGATGGCGTTCCAGTCGACGTGGATGTCGTCGGGGCCGTCGGGTTCCGCACGGGGCTCGGGTTCGGTCGCCGCGCCGCTTCGTTCGACAAGCCAGCTGGCCGTCTCGCGGGAGACGTTCAACTCGTCGGCAATCTCGCCTTTCGAGAGGCCGCGGTCCGCGAGCTCAGCCGCGCTGGCGATGAGGTCGTCGACGTTCTTCATACAGTACCGAATTCGATGGCGGTTTTTATAGTGGTGTCGTCGTCTTCGAATGCTGCTTCGAACTCCGAAAGCGGGTGGACGCCGGTGACCAACTCGCGGAGGAACCACCGCGGGAGCTTTGTGAACGTCACGGTCGCGGCCTCGAAGTGCCTGACGTGGGAGTTGACGCTTCCGACGAGCGCCTTGTTGTGGAGCACCATCTCGCGGTGGAACGCCCCGGCGTCGACCTCGAACTTCCAGTCGCTCGGGACGCCGAGGAGCGCGGCGACGCCGTTGGGCGCGAGCGCCTGCACCGACTGGATAGCGTGTTTGGGGAAGCCGGTCGCCTCGTAGATGAAGTCCATGCCCTCGTGCGCGTTCGGAACCTCCTCGACCGGCGTCTCGCGGGAGTCGACGTACGTCGCGCCGAGTCTCTCGATGATGTCGATAGTCGGGTCGGGGCGGTCGCGCCGACCGAGGCAGTAGAGGTTCTCGTAGCCCTTGTCGTCGGCTCTCAGCATGGCGAGCGTCAGGAGCCCGAGGCTCCCGTTGCCGAGGACGAGCGCCGACGAGGGGTTCCAGTCGAACGCGGACCGACTCGCGTAGGCGTGCTCGCGCGCCTTCTCGGTGATTGAGATGGGTTCGATGAGGAAGCCGAGGTCGGCCTGCGAGCGCGGGATGCGGACGAGGTAGTCGGACGGGCTCGTGAAGTACTCGGACATGAAGCCGTGCGCGCCGACGATACCGCGTTCGGCGTACATCCCGTCGGGAGCCATGTCGGGCTGATTCTTCTCGAAGTACTCGTTGGTCCCCGACGCCGGCGGGCGGCGGACCGTCGGCACGACGACGTCGCCTTCCTCCAGTTCGGTGCCGTTCGGGTCGACGACGACGCCGACCGCCTCGTGGCCGAGTACGAGGTGGTCTTCGCCCTCGGGGAACCCGCCGTGGCCGCCGGCGATGACCTCGTGGTCCGTCCCGTCCACGCCGACCCGAAGCGTCCGGACGAGCGCCTCACCGGCGTCGGGTTCCGGTCGCGGCTTCTCGATGACGACCGGCTTGTCTGCCCCGCGCTCGACGGCGATTGCTTTCATACACCCACCAACGCACCACCCCACCAAAAGACTTATTCTATGATGAGTAAATAATTTAGCCACGGTGAGCGCCCAGCGTCGTCACACCAGCCCATGACGCACCGCATCGCGCGGACCAGCCTGTCCAGCCCACCCGTGCCGGCGCTCTCCGAACCCGTGCCTGAACCGCGCCGAGGCCGATATCCCGTGCCCATCGGCCTCTGAGGCGGATTCGGGTTTCTCCTGACGTTCGCTCCGCTCAGCGGCGCGTTCGGCAGACCGGGGAAAAACGGGCGCGTCGCTTCGCCGGGCGGCTACCTTCCGACCCGCCGACCCGACTCCTCAGTTGTCGATGTCGTCGACGAGTTCGTCCGCGAGACCGACGTACGTCGCGGGCGTGAGCGCGAGCAGTTCCTCGCGGGTCTCCTCGTCCACGTCGAGGTCCGCAAACAGGTCGTGGAAGTCGTCGAGGGTCACCTCGCGGCCGCGGGTGAGTTCCTTCACCCGCTCGTAGGCCTGCGTGTCGCCCTCGCGGCGGAGAATCGTCTGGACGGCCTCGCCGATGATGGCCGGCGTGTCGTCGAGTTCGTCGCGCATGACCCGCTCGTTCGGGACGACCTTCCCGAGGCCGGTCTGGGTCTTCTTGTAGCCGATGAGGCAGTGGGCGAACGCCGCGCCGACGTTGCGCTTGACCGTGGAGTCAGAGAGGTCGCGCTGGAGGCGCGAGGTCGTCACGTAGTCGGCGAGGAACGTCAGGTCGGCGTTGGCCTTCGAGAGGTTGCCCTCGGAGTTCTCGAAGTCGATGGGGTTGACCTTGTGCGGCATCGTCGACGAGCCGGTCTCGCCCTCGACGGCCTCCTGTCCGAGATAGCGGTCGGAGACGTACAGCCACGCGTCGCGGTCGAGGTCGACGAGGACGTTGTTGACGCCGCGGACGGCGTCGAACAGCGCCGCGAGGTCGTCGCAGGGGTTGACCTGCGTGGCGAGCGCGGTGTGGTCGAGGCCGAGCGACCCGACGAACTCGCGGGAGAACGCCCGCCAGTCCACGTCGGGGTAGGCGGCGACGTGGGCCGCGTAGACGCCCGACGCGCCCGCGAGCTTGCCGGCGAGGTCGTCGGTCGCGGCCTCGACGCGGGCGAGCGTCCGGCCGAGGCGGGCGGCGTAGACGGCCATCTCCTTGCCGAACGTCGTCGGCGTCGCGGGCTGGCCGTGGGTCCGCGCGAGCATGGGCACGTCGCGGAACTCCCGCGCGAGCGAGACGAGTTCGTCGCGGGTGTCGCGGAGTTCGGGCACGAGGACTTCCTCGACCGCGCCCTTCACCATGAGGCGCTGGGCGAGGTTGTTCACGTCCTCGGAGGTGAGGCCGAAGTGAATCCACGGGTGGACCGACTCGTCGGTCTCGGTGCGGATGAAGTACTCGACGGCCTTCACGTCGTGGTTCGTCGCCGAGAAGCCTTCCGCGCCCTCGACTTCGAGCCGCTTCACGAGGTCGGCGTCGTCGGCGTCGAACTCCTCGTAGAGCGCCCGGAGGTCGGCGCGCTCGACCTCGGAGAACGAAAGCGGCGTCGCGTCGAGGTCGGCGAGCGCGAGGAGGTACTCCACTTCGACTTCCACGCGGGCGCGCATGAGCGCGGCCTCGCTCACGTGCGGCGCGAGGGGTGCGGTTCGAGAGGCGTATCGCCCGTCGAGCGGGGACACCGCGTACAGCGGGTCGTGCCGGTCGGCGTCGGTCATGTCTGAGCCGTCACGATGGGGGAGGTTAAACGCCGGGGGTTCGTCGCCGCCGCGAGACTGACAGTTACGCACGACTGTGCGTACTCAACGGCACTCTGTGGCCGTGGTTGGTTCGACATATACACAATCGAGTACATCTCGGCGTCGAGGACCGCAACCACTTTGAGGGCCGCGGGTCGCCATTCTCACATGGTCACCATCGCCGGTCTCGCGAGCAACCGCGGACGAAACCTGCGCAACGTCGCCGACCGCGCCCCCGGCGGGGCGGAACTCGGCGTCGTCGTCTCGAACCGCGCCGACGCGCCCGTCGTCGACTGGGCGGACGAACGCGGCATCCCCAGCGAAGTCGTCGAACGCGGCGACGACGAGTCCCGCGAGTCCCACGAGGAGCGCGTCCTCGACGCCCTCGCGGACTACGACTTCGACATCGTCTGTCTCGACGGCTACATGCGCGTGCTCACCTCGACGTTCCTCGACGCCGCGCCGACGACGCTCAACGTCCACCCGTCGCTCCTCCCCGCGTTCCCCGGCATGGACGCCCACGAGCAGGTCCTCGACGCCGGCGTCAAGACCACCGGCTGTACGGTCCACGTCGTCAACGAGGAGGTCGACGCCGGCCCCATCGTGACACAGGAGGCCGTCCCGGTGTACACCGACGACGACGCGGACGACCTCAAATCGCGCGTCCTCTACGACGCCGAGTTCAAGGCCTACCCGCGCGCCGTCCGCTGGTTCGCCGAGGGCCGCGTGACGGTCGAAGACGATTCCGTCACCGTCGAGGGCGACGTGGACGCCGGCCTCCCCGAGCGCCGCGTCACCTCGGAGGACCGCTACGACGAACTCCGGTACGGCGAGAACCCCCATCAGGACGCCGCCGTCTACGTGGACGAGACGTGCGACGAGGCGTCGGTCGTCGGCGCGCCCCAGCTCAACGAGGGCGCGAAGGGGCTTTCGTACAACAACTACAACGATGCCGACGGCGCGCTGAACATCATCAAGGAGTTCGACGAGCCGGCCGCGGCGGTCATCAAGCACACGAACCCCGCCGGGTGTGCCACCGCCGACACGCTCGCTGAAGCCTACGCCGACGCCCTCGCCACCGACCCGATGAGCGCCTTCGGCGGCATCGTCGCGCTCAACCGCGAGTGCGACGCCGAGACGGCCGAACTCATCATCGACTCGTTCAAGGAAGTCGTCGTCGCGCCCGGCTACACCGACGACGCGCTCGACGTGCTGACCGAGAAAAAGAACCTCCGCGTCCTCGACGTGGGCGAACTCGGCGACCGGACCGAGACCTACACCGAGAAGGCGCTCGTCGGCGGCCGACTCGTTCAGGAGCGCGACCTCTGGACGCCGACGCTCGACGACCTCGAAGTCGTCACCGAGACCGAACCCACGGACGAGCAGTTGGAGACGATGCTGTTCGCGTGGAAGGTCCTGAAGCACGTGAAGTCCAACGGGATTCTCTTCGCCAAGGGCACCGAGACGGTCGGCGTCGGCATGGGGCAGGTCTCCCGCGTCGATGCGGTCGAACTCGCGGCGATGAAGGCCGAGGAACACGCCGAGGGCAAGGACGCGCAGGGTGCCGTCATGGCCTCCGACGCGTTCTTCCCGTTCCCGGACGGCGTGGAGAAGGCGGCCGACGCGGGCATCGAGGCGGTCATCCAGCCCGGCGGGTCGGTGAACGACGAGGATGTCATCGAGGCCTGCGACGAGCGCGGGATTGCGATGGTCTTCACCGGCCAGCGGTGTTTCCGTCACGATTAGTGACGGGAACTCGTGGCCGCGCGTAGCGCGGACACGGTGCTTTAGACACGACTGAGCGAAGCGAGGGAGGGTCTAAAGTTCGGTGCGCGAGCAACGCGAGTGCACCGGTGCTTCCGTCACGACTGAACAGCGTGAAGGAGTGACGGAAGTCAGTGAGACGAACGCAGTGAGTCTCACGCGATTTCCGTCACGACCGAGCGGAGCGAGGGAACGTCTGTCTCCTGTTCTCAGAACCTCGCTTTCTTCACGGCCCGTCCGTTCCCACGACCTAACACCGACGGTGTGGCTTCAAGTGTCGGCGAGGCGAACACAGGAGTATGTACGAAGACATCCTAGTGCCCACCGACGGGAGCGAGGGGACGATGCAGGCCATCGAGCACGCGCTCGAACTCGCCGGGGCGGAGTCGACGATTCACGTGCTGTCGGTCGTCGACCAGCGGGTGTACCTCGCCGCCGGCGGCGACCAACAGGACGCCGTCATCCAGTCGCTCCGCGACGACGCGGTCGACGCGGTCGAGCGGTGCGCCGCGAAGTGCGAGGGGAAGACCGCGGCGACGACGGCGGTTCGAGACGGCGTCCCGCACAAGGTCATCCTCGACTACGCCGACGAACACGACGTCGACGTGGTCGTGATGGGGACCCACGGGCGGACCGGCCGCGACAAGCTCACCTCGCTCGGGAGCGTCACCGAGCGCGTCATCGAGAACGCCAAGCGCCCGGTGCTGGTCGTCCATATCGACTGAACCGGGTGCGTTAGGGGCGCTCCAGTGACGGACTGCGGCGCTCGCGGAGCGTCGCCGACAACTCCCGTCGCCGCGGTTGGTCTGCCCAGCGACCGGCGTCGTGTCGCAGGAGTGACGTGGAGCGTTAGGCCTAAGCCCACCGTCCGGTTTCTCACGCGTATGGAGTACCACGAGGCGGTGAACTTCCTTTTCGACCTCCGGCGGTTTCAGGTCAAGCCGGGGACCGAGTCGATTCGGCGGTTGCTCTCTCACCTCGGCAACCCCCACGAAGACGTGTCGTTCGTGCAGGTCGCGGGGTCGAACGGCAAAGGAAGCACCGCCCGGATGGTCGACGCGATACTGCGCGAGTCGGGCGCGCACGTCGGCCTGTACACCTCGCCGCACTTCGACGACGTGCGGGAGCGAATCCGCGTCGACGGCCGGAAGATTCCGAAGTCCGCGCTGTCGGCGTTCGTGGCCGAAGCCAAGCCGTACCTCGTCGAGCGGGCCGCCGACGGCGAGCCGCTGACCTTCTTCGAGACCGTCACCGCCCTCGCGCTGTGGTACTTCGACCGCGCGGGCGTCGACGTGGCGGTCCTCGAAGTCGGGATGGGCGGCGAACTCGACGCGACGAGCGCCGTCGACCCGGTCGCGAGCGCCGTCACCAACGTCTCGCTCGAACACACCGCCGTCCTCGGCGACACTGTCGCGGAAATCGCCAAGACGAAAGCCGCCGTCGCGCCCGCCGACGCGCCGCTCGTGACCGGGGCGACCGGCGAGGCGCTGTCGGTCATCCGCGAGGAGGCCGGCGACGTGCTGACCGTCGGCGACGCCGACGCAGACGCCGACGTTCGCGCCTCCTACGGCGGCCGCGTCAACCACCAGGAGGCCGCCGTCACCGTCGAGACCGACGCCGAGACGCTCGACGTTCGAATCCCGCTTTTGGGCGCGTATCAGGCGCGAAACGCCGGTATCGCCGTCTCGCTCGCCCGACAGGTCCGCCCCGAAATCGGCGCGGAGGCGATTCACCGCGGCCTCCGAAACGCCCACTGGCCGGGTCGGTTCGAGGTCATGGGCACGGAGCCGACGGTCGTCCTCGACGGCGCGCACAACCCCGACGCCTGCGCGCAGGTCGCCACCGTCCTCGACGAGTTCGACTACGACGACCTCCACCTCGTCTACGGCGCGATGCACGACAAGGACCACGGCGAGATGGTCGGGGCGCTCCCGGAGGTCGCGTCGGTCGTCACCTGCAAGGCGGATATCTCGCGGGGCGAGGCCCCCCGAGATACTGTCGTCCGTCTTCGAGCGACTCGACGGCCCCGACGTCGAGACCGGCGGCGCGGTCGCCTCGGCGCTCGACCGGGCGCGCGCCCGCGCCGACCCCGACGACTGCGTGCTCGTCGTCGGGTCGCTGTACGTCGTCGCCGAGGCCCGCACGACGTGGACGCGGGCGGTCGTCCCGAAGGCCCACCGGACCCTCGACGACGCCCGCCGGACGCTCGAACGCGCGAACGTCGCGGACGCCGCCGACCGAAGCGAGCGCGCGAAGCGGGCGGTCAACCGAACGGTCCACACCCGCGTCCAGCGCCGGCAGGCCCGGATACTCCGCGAGGAACTGCTGTCGGTCGGCGGCGACTGCGCCGTCTCGGGCCACGAGTTCGGCGGCGAACTCGTCGACGTGGTCCTGACGGGGACGCTCGACCAGTTCGAGCGCCTGACGGCGGGCCTCGAAGCCCGGCCGTACGCGCTCGCGGGCGTCGCCGAGGAGATTCGCGAGACGCTCGACATCGGGGCGGCCGACGCCGGCGAAGACGACGAGGGCGGCGACGCTGGCGACGCGAGCGACGCCGGCCGCGACGAAGCCGGCGACTACCCGTGGGGCGACGGCACGGCCGTCATGGGCATCCTGAACGTGACGCCGAACAGCTTCCACGACGGCGGGGAGTTCTACGACATCGACGACGCCGTCGAGCAGGCGCGGGCGATGGTCGACGCCGGCGTGGACATCATCGACGTGGGCGGCGAGAGCACCCGCCCCGGCGCGGCCGAGGTGCCCGTCGCCGAGGAGATTCGCCGCGTCGCGCCCGTCATCGAGGCCATCGCCGACCTCGACGTGCTCGTGTCGGTAGACACCCGGAAGGCCGCGGTCGGCGAGGCCGCCCTCGACGCCGGCGCGGACATCCTCAACGACGTGACCGGCCTCGAAGACCCCGGGATGCGCTTTCTCGCGGCCGAGCGCGACGCGCCGGTCATCGTGATGCACAGCATCGACGCGCCGGTCGACCCGTCCCGCGAGGTCGACTACGACGACGTGGTCGAGGACGTCATCGACGAGCTGACCGAGCTGGTGTTGCTCGCCGAGAAGGCGGGCATTCCGCGGCGGAACCTCATCGTCGACCCCGGTCTCGGCTTCGGGAAGTCGAAGGCCGAGAACTTCGAACTCCTCGGGCGCACCGACGAGTTCGCCGCGCTCGGCTGTCCGATTCTCGTCGGCCACTCCCACAAGTCGATGTTCTCGCTCGTCGGCGAGGAGCCGGGCGACAACCTCGCGGCGACCGTCGCGGGCACGGCCATCGCCGCCGACCGCGGGGCCGACATCGTCCGCGTCCACGACGTGCCGGAGAACGTCGCCGCCGTGAACGTCGCGCTCGCCTCGCGGGACCCCACCCGGTTCGAAGCCGACGGCGAGCGCGAAGACTGAGACCTGACGCCCGGCGACCGACGACGACTTTTTGTCAGACCACCGATTCGACTCGCGTATGTCCCTCCTCCCGTACTGGCTCCCGACGACGTTCCCGCACGTGCTGGTCGTTGCGGTTCCCCTCCTTTTGATTCTCCTCCTCGTCGGCGGCCTCGCCGCGAAGACAGTCGTCTCGCGGGTGCTCGAACCACGGCGGGACCTCGAACGCCGAGTGGCTGAACTGGAAGCGCAACTCGACGAGCGGTCCGACGAGTGAGTTCCCCCGGGACGTTCTGACCCGGGGACGGAGCCGATGTTTTTCTGCGCCGAGTGCCTACTCCCTCCTCGTGTGCACACTCATCCTCGCGTGGCAGGTGTTCGAGGACGCGCCGGTCGTCGTCGCCGCCAACCGCGACGAACTCCTCGGCAGGCCCGCCGAACCGCCCCGACGGTGGGACGACGGCGACGGTCCCGGAATCGTCGCTCCGCGGGACGCCGAGGCTGGCGGCACGTGGGTCGGCTACAACGACGCGGGCGTCTTCGTCGGCATCACCAACCGCTGGGTCGAGGTCGCGGGCGGCGGCGAGCGCTCCCGAGGTCACCTCGTCCGCGACGCGCTCCGCCACGAGACCGCCGAGGACGCCGCCCGGTTCGTCGAGCACGCGGTCGAGGACGACACCTACGACGGCTTCAACCTCGTCGTCGCCGACGAGAACGCCGCGCTGTTCTTCGAGTGGGACGGCGGCCTGTCGGTTCGGAACTTCGACCCCGGCGTCCGCGTCGTCGTCAACGTCGGGACGCCCGACTCGTGGTTCGTCCCCGAGCGACGCCCCGAGGTGGGCGAGACGCAGGCCGACAACGCCCGGCGGCTAGAGGAGGCGCTTCAGCCCGAGCCGAGCGAGTCGGCGGGCGCGTGGCGCGAGCGGGCGAAGGCCGCGCTCGGCGACCACGACTTCGGCGTCTGCGTCCACGACCCGGAGGGTCGGTTCGGCACGCGCTCGTCGTCGGTCATCACGCTCGGCGAGGCGGAATTCGCGTACGAATTCGCCGACGGCCCGCCGTGTCAGACCGCCTTCGAACCGGTCGAACGTCAGGATTAAACCGCTCGCACGACGTGTACGTGGTATGAGCGCGAGCGAAGCCGAGCAAGACCTTTCTTCCGACGAGCGCGCGGGACTGGAACTCATCCGCGAGTCGGGCGGCATCCACCAGAGCGACTTCTGGAAAGAACTCGACATCTCCTCCCGGAAGGGGAGCCGCATCGCCGAGGTGCTGGAGTCGCTCGGTCTCATCAAGCGGACCGAGACGGTCTACAACGGCCACACCACCTACTACCTCGAACCCGCCGCGCGCGACCTCGATTTCGCGATGCTGATGGCGGGCGACATGCTCTCGCCGCTCATCGGCGAAGAGGAGATTAACGCCAACAGCAACGCCTTCTCGCAGTGGCTCATGAACCTCGCCTACGAGGAGTACTGAGCCGCCCGCGGTCTCTCTACGCGACCCGATAGCCGACCGTTTCCCGATTCTGTTTCGGTCTTTCGTCTTCCGTTCCCGCCTCGTCGTTCCGGCCGCGAGCGACGCGGTCGCTCCGTTCGTCGCGTCCGAGACGCCGGCGCGGTCGCTCGCGGGGCGGTCGCTCGCCGGACGGGGGTCGGAGAAGAACGCGCGGGAACCGAGAACCGAGAACCGCGGGACGCGGCTTACTCTTCGGTCTGTTCGTCGTCCTCGGTCGCCAACAGGTCGTTGGCTTCGAGGTAGCTCTCGATTTCGTCGTTAGACAGTTCGACGAAGCGCTCGGACTCCGCGGAGACGGTCGCCACGTCGACGCCGTCGGGGGCGGTGCCCTCGTCGCTGGTCGAGGCGATGGCTTCGAGCGCGAGTTCGATGCCCTCGTCGAGGGTCAGGTCGTCGCGGAAGTTCTCTTCGAGGTGCTCTTGGTGGTCGCCGCGGTCGGCCCCGATGGAGACGGCCTTCCACTCGTAGGGGGTCCCCGAGGGGTCCGTCTCGTAGAGGCGGGGCGTGCCGTTTTCGACGCCGCCGATGAGGAGTGCGACGCCGAACGGGCGCGCGCCGCCGACCTGCGTGTACTGCTGGATGTGGTCGGTGACTTCCTTGGTCAGCGTCTCGATGCCGATGGGTTCGCCGTAGCGGAGGCGGTTGACCTGCGACTGGCGGCGGGCGAAGTCGATGAGCTGGCGGGCGTCGGCGACGTGGCCGGCGCTCGCGATGCCGATGTGGTCGTCCGCCTTGTGAATCTTCTCGACGCTCGTCGGTTCCATCAGTGGCGAGCGAGAGCGCTTGTCCGCCGCGAGGACGACGCCCTCGGGCGTTCGCACGCCGATGCTCGCGGTGCCGCGCTTGACGGCCTCGCGAGCGTATTCGACCTGATAGAGTCGACCATCCGGCGAGAAGATCGTAATCCCGCGGTCGTACGCCTGTTGTTGCGCTTGTCCCTGCATGGAATATCACTCGAAATCGAGTTGCGTCGCGCCCGTGAACCCGTCCGAACCGCGAACGTCGAAGAGGGAGTCGCGGACGACGGCGGTTCGGGAGTCGTTCTCGAACACGACGGTTCTCTCCTCGGAAATTCCGGCCCGGCCGTGTAAATACCTTTCCGAACAGGCACGCACTGTCCCCGAGACGCCTCGCACTCTCACCCCGACTGGGTCGCCGCCGACGGCGTCGATGCAGGCGAGCGCGGCCCGGGCGTCTTCGACGTGGCCGCGTCGAGCGCGGACGACGGTCTCGGCGACGCCGTCGGCGTAGTCGAACCCGAGGACGGTCAGGTCGGCGTCGGCGCTCCCGGCGTCGCCGTAGAGGTTCTGGGCGGCGTACCAGAGTTCGCGCTGGAACGGCCCGCGCGCGAGGTCGGCGTCGGGCCACGTCTCGATTTCGACGGCGAGGTAGCGCCGCCGCGGCCGGAGGTGTTTGGGCAGGTGTTTCATCGGCTCAGCTCACTCGTCGGCGTTCGGCGCTCGCTCGGCGACGAGGACGCCCACCTGCTCGTGGACGGACTCGACGGCCGTGAGGACGAACCCGGCGTCCGTGAGCGCGTCGGCGAGGAAGCCGACGGTCGCGGGGTCGTCCACCTCGGGCGAGTAGAACGGCTCGTCGGGGTCGGGCGTCCCGAAGAACATCACGTCGCCGAGGACGAACCGCCGCGGTTCGAGGTCGGCGATGACGTCGATGGCCTCGCGCTTTTCCTCGTCCGAGAGGTGGTGCATGGCGAAGTTCGTGACCACGATATCGACCTGCTCGTCGTCGTCCACGTTCGGTTCGCGGAACCGGCCCTCGCCGAACTCGACGTTCTCGATGCCGACCTCGGCGGCCTTGGTGCGGGCCTGTTCGAGCATTCCCTCGCTGATGTCGCGGCCGATGACGCGCTTCGCGTCGGGGGCGAGCGCGAGGGCGATAGCGCCCGTGCCGGTGCCGAGGTCGAGCACCACGTCCTCGGGGGAGGGGTCGGCGTAGTGGACGACGAGCGAGACGCACGCGCGGTACTCGTCGCTGTCTTGGGAGTCGTCGTACTCCGCGGCGATGTGGGAAAAGCGGGCGGCGTGTTCCTCAATCGTCTTCTTCATATCGTCCCCGTTTGACGCCGGGGGCTATGAACGACTCGGACGTGCGCTCGCGGTTGCGCGCCGCGAGGCGGCCCCACTCGCGGAGGCCGTCGAGCACCTGCTCGCGGTCGAAGCCGATAACCTCGCCCACCGCGGCCAACTCGCGGGGGGTCCGCAGTTGGAGGTGTGACGACGGGGTCGCGGAGACGACGTAGGGGGCGTCGTAGTACTCGACGAGTTCGCGGAGTTTCCGGAGCGCCGAGATGGCCTGCACGCGGGTTCCCCCGTCGCTTCGGAGCACCGGGCCGAAGTCGAACTCGACGCGGACGCCGTTGTCGCGGGCGGCCTTGGCGAGGACGTGGTTGAAGTTGCCCTCACCCGCCATCGGCCGGGAGAGCACGTCTATTCGCGGCTGTTCGACGGCGAATCGGTTGAGCGCGTTCGTCCCCCCGCGGAGGACGAGCAGTTCGCGCTGTGGCCGGTAGTTGCCGACCGCGCCGCTGGCGCGTTCCGGGTTGGACGCGTCGATTTCGACGGCGTCGACGAGGTCCACGTCGCACGCCTCGCGGAGGCGGTCGTAGTCGGGGCGGGCGTCGAGCGCGCGGACGACGACGCCGTCGTAGTCGTACCGCCCGGCGGCGACGGCGACGCGACTGACCGTGCTCTCGCCGTCGGGGTGTGCGTAGACCGCCTCGTACATACGCCGACACAAGAGCGGGTGGGAAAAGGGCGTTGCGTTCCGGGGCGGCGCGGCGGTCGGCGCGAGCGAACGGGTGAGTAGGCGAGCGAACGGTCGAACGGGCGAGCGCGGGGCCGTGCGCTCAGACGCCGCGGGCGGCGACGAGCGACGCGACGAGGAGCGCGGCGACACCGACGCCCACGCCGAAGCCGGGGATTTCGATCCCAGACGGCGAATCGCTCGTCGTCGCGGGCGGCGAGGCCGTCGTTTCGGCCGTCGCGTCGGCGTCTCCGAGGTCGGGCGTGAGCGTCGAGTTCTCGGGCATGTCGTACGTCACGAGCGTGGCGTTCTCCTCGTAGATGGTCTGTTGGTCGCGGCGAACCGAGACCTTGACCGGCCCGCCGCGGAGTCGCGCCAGTTCCGAGAGGTCGAACGTCACGTCGAAGCTTCCGTTTTCGCCGACGCGGACGGCCTTCGAGACGAGGAACGGGTGGGTGTCGCCGACGGACTGCACGCGGACGCCGATGAGCGTCCCGGTCGCGTACGGGGTCGTTCCGTGGACGTGCTCGCCGTCGACCGCGTCGAGCGTGAGTTCGTCGCCCGGGTGGTCGATGACGGTGCCGCTGTCGGCCGCGGCGACGCCGGACAGCGACAGCGCGACCACGACGAGGAGAGCGACGCTGAGGTGGGGAGGGCGCATCGTCCGAAACGTATCGTTCGGACAACAAGTACGTTGTGATTAGCCGACACTTAGGCGATGATTGCGGCGACCGCGGCTTCGAGCGCGGCGGCCGCGGTCCGCACGTCGTCGGTGCGCACGTACTCTCTGTCGGCGTGCGCGACCGCGCCCTCGTCGTCGGCGAGCTGGCCGGGTCCGAAGACGACGACGGGCGCGGGAGAGAAGTAGGAGGCCTCGGTCGCGGCGGTGAAGGGGCGGACCTCCGCCCGGCCGCCGGCGTCTCGGGAGGCCGCCGCGAGCGTCGTCACGAGCTCGTGGTCGGGGTCGGTCGCGAACGCTTCGAGGAACGGCGTCGGGCGCTCCGTGAGCGCGAAATCGACGCCCACGTCGTCGGACACGCCGTCCGACACCGCGGCTCGGAGCGTCGACTGGAGTTCTTCGCGGAAGCCGTCGGCCGTCTCCGGGGGAACGCTCCGGCGGTCGACCACGAGTCGGCAGTCGGCGGGCACCTGATTCGAGTTCGCGCCGCCGTCGACCATCGTGGGCGTCAGCGTCGCCGGCCCGAGGTCGGGGTGGACCTCGCGGTCGTCGTCGAACGACCGGATGGCGTCGAGCACCGGCGCGAGCGCGTCCACGGCGTTGGCTCCCGACTGCGGTTCGGCCGCGTGCGCGGCGACGCCCGACAGCGACACCGTCCCCTCGAACCGGCCCTTCGCGGCCGTACAGACGTCGAGGCCGGTCGGCTCGCCGACGATGTACATGTCGCCGTCGAGGTCGAGTTCGGCCGCGCCGGTCGAGAGAAGTTCCTCGTCGGGCGTAATCGCCAGTGTGACTCGGCTGTCGGGGCCGGGGTCGGCGGCGAAAAAGGCCGATAGCAGGGCCGCGAGCGGCCCTTTCGCGTCGCAGGAGCCGCGGCCGCGGATGACACCCTCGTCGCGCTCGTACGGGACGTGCGGCGAGACGGTGTCGATGTGCGTGTTGAGGACGAGGTGCGTCGCCGGCTCCGCCGCTCCCTTCGAGGCGACGGTGTTGCCGGCGTCGTCCACGGTCGGCGAGACGCCTTCGGCTTCGAGCGTCTCGACAAGCAGGTCGCGCATCTCGCCCACGTCGTCGTTCGACGCGACGGGGACGGCGCGTTCGAGGAACGCGACGGGGTCGAACCCGTCGGCGTCGCCGCTCATCGCTCGCGGAAGACGATGTCGGCTTCGCCGTCGCCCTCGTAGACGGCCGGGCCGCCGAGGAGCGCCGACCCCTCGTCGGGGACGGTCACGGAGAGCGCGCCGCCCGGCGGGGTGACGGTCACGGGGCCGTCGCCGGAGACGCGCCCGAGTCGCTTCGCGGCCGCGACGACGGCGACAGCGCCGGTGCCGCAGGACTGCGTCTCGCCTTCGACGCCGCGCTCGAAGGTGCGCTGGCGGAAGCCGCCCTCGCCGTCGGGGGAGGCGAGCGTGACGTTCGCGCCGTCCGGGAACACCGGCGCGTGACGGACCGCCGGCGCGACCGATTCGAGGTCAACGTCGTCCACGTCGTCGACGAAGGCGACGGCGTGGGGGACGCCCGTGTTGACGGCCGTGACGGTCAGGCCCTCGACCTCGGTCTCGACGAGTTCGTCGTCGGCCGCGAGCGGCACGTCCCGCGGTGCGAACGAGGGGACGCCCATCTCGACGGTCACGTCGGTGCCGTCGAGGCTCGCGCGGCGGGTGCCGGCGGGCGTGTCTATCATGACTTCGTCCGTGCCGGTTCGCTCGGCGGCCCACGCGGCCGCGACGCGAGCGCCGTTGCCGCACATGGCGGCGACGGAGCCGTCGGGCTGGACGAGCGTCATGACGACTCGCGGCGGGTCGTAGCGCGATTCGAGCGCGAGGAACAGGACGCCGTCCGCGCCGCGTCGCTCGCTCTCGCTCAGGGTGATTCCGGCCTCGCGGTCGCAGTGGGTGCGCGCGAAGGCGGGTCGGTCCGGGACCGGGTCGTCGGCGTCGACGACGAAGAAGTCGTTTCCAGTGCCGTGGAACTTTTCGAAGGGAACGGTGTTGAGTACGCTCATGATTCTGTGTGGGTGCTTGGTCAGTTGGGGATGTGCTCGGGTGCGGTTCGTTCGAGTGCGGTGACGTCGTCGAGGGTCTCGCGCCGGCGGGCCAGTCGGGGACCGTCGGCGTCGAGGACGACTTCCGGGGGGCGCGGTCGAGAGTTGTAGGTGCTTGCCATCTCGTAGCCGTACGCCCCCGCGTTGCCGAGCGCGAGACAGTCGCCGCGCTCGGGGTCGGGGAGGTCGCGGCCGTCGGCGAACACGTCGCTCGTCTCGCAGACGGGGCCCGCGACGATGGTCGAAACCGGGTCGGCGTCGGGCCGAGAGAGATTCGAAATCGCGTGGTACGCGTCGTACATCGCCGGTCGGAGCAGGGTCGTCATGCCGGCGTCGATTCCGACGACGGTCGTCTCGGGAGTCTCTTTCACCGTGTTGACTTCCGAGAGGAGGACGCCCGCGTCGGCGACGACGTAGCGGCCGGGTTCGATTGCGAGTTGTGCGTCGACGTCGCCGAGCGCCTCGCGGGTCGCGTCGGCGACGGCGGCGAGGTCGAGCGGCGGTTCGTCCTCGCGGTAGGGGACGCCGAAGCCGCCGCCGACGTCCACGAATTCGAGGTCGCCGACCTCGCGGGCGAGGTCGCCCATCCGGCGGACCAACTCGCGGTGCGCCGAGAGGTCGTCGCCGGAGATGCCGCTTCCGGCGTGGGCGTGGACGCCGACGAGGTCGAACTCCTTGCGCGCGTCGGCGGCGAGGTCGGGGACGCGGTCGATGGGGATGCCGAACTTCGCGTGCCCGCCGGTCGTGACCTTCTCGTGGTGGCCCGCGCCGACGCCGGGGTTCGCCCGGAGGCAGAGCCGCCCGTCGAAGCCGCGCTCGCGCAGGCGGTCGATGGTGTCCGCCGCGCCGACCGTGACGGTCATCTCGGGGTTCGACTCCCAGCGCGAGACGACGTGGTCGAGGTCGGCGTCCGGCGGGTTGACCGCCGTGTAGCGGACGCGCTCGCCGGGGAAGCCCGCGTCGAGGGCGCGTTCGACCTCGCCCGCGGAGGCGCACTCGGCGTCGACGCCGGCCTCGCGGACGGTTTCGAGCACCGCTCGCCCGGCGTGGGCCTTGACGGCGTAGCTGACGTGCGCTTCGGGGAACGCCTCGCGGAGTCGGAGACAGTTCTCGCGGACGCGACGGAGGTCGGTCACGTACAGCGGCGAGCCGAACTCGTCGGCGAGCGAAAGCAGACGCTCGCGGTCCCAGTCCGAAAGCCGCCGGACGGCCGGCCCGCCGCCGCTCATTCGCGCAGTGCCTCCTCCCGACGGGTCGCGTCGAGGGTGTCGTCCTCGATGTCGAGGGCGACGACCGCGGGCTTGTACGCGCCGCCGGCGAACAGGTCGTGGTCGCCGAGCGACGACTCCACGAAGCGCGTGAAGGCGCGGCGGTTCGCGGGCAGGTGGCCGTAGTAAATCTCCTCGTCCACGAGGTCGTAGACGGGGATTCGGGGCGTCAGAAGCGTGTTCTCGCCGACGATGGAGTTCTCGCCGACGACGAAGCCGGAGGTGACCCGACAGCCCGCGCCGAGCGCCGCGCCGTCCTCGACGACGACCGGGGCGTCCTCGACGGGTTCGAGCACGCCGCCGATGAGCGTGTTCGCGCCGAGCTTGACGTTCGCGCCGATTTGGGCGCAGGAGCCGACGGTGTCACAGGAGTCCACGAGCGTGCCGTCGCCGACGTACGCGCCGACGTTCACGAACGAGGGGCTCATCATGATGCAGTCGGAGCCGAGGTACGCGCCGCGGCGAATGGCGGTGCCGTCGGGTGTGTTGCGCGTGCCGCGGTCGCCGAGGTCCTCGGTGTCGCGCAGGGGGAGCACGTCGTGGTAGCGGACGTCGCCGTACTCGCGGGCGAGCGTCTCGCGCAGGCCGAAGTTGAGCAGGATGCCCCGCTTGACCCACTCGTTGGCCTCCCACGAGGTCACGTCGGAGCCGGTCTTCTCGGCGGCGCGCACCTCGCCCGCTTCGAGGGCGTCGAGGAACGCGTCGAGCGTGTCGAGCTCGTCGACGGTCGCCGATGCGGCGTCTACGTCGCCGTCGTCGTATCGTTGCCACAGGTCTCGTACGTCGGATTCCAGATTCATTTGAGTACCTCGGTGAAGTCGTACCACCCGGCGTCGCGGCCCGAGAGCCACGCCGCGGCGTCGAGTGCGCCGGCGGCGAAGACCCCTCGCGACCCCGCGCGGTGCGTGAGTGAAAGAGACTCGTGATTTCCAGCCAGTAATACTTCGTGCTCACCGGCAATATCCCCCGCCCGGCGAGCGTGGACGCCCACCTCGCCTTCGGACCGGGGCGCTTCGCCTTCGCGACCGTGGACGCGCTCGGACTCGCCGCGCACGTCGTCGATGTCGTCCAAGAGGGTCAGCGCCGTCCCGCTCGGGGCGTCGCGCTTGGCGTTGTGGTGCGTCTCGGTGAGTTCGATGTCGTAGCCGTCGAGGGCGGGGACCGCCTCGCTGACGGCCCGGCGGAGCGCCGCGATGCCCCGCGAGAAGTTCGACGCGTACAGCACCGGGACCTCCGATGCGGCCTCGCGGAGCGCGTCGAAGCCGCCCTCGCTCAGGCCGGTCGTGCCGGTGACGAAGGCGACGCCCGCCTCGCCGCAGGCCGACGCGTACTCGATGCAGGACGCCGGCCCGGTGAAGTCCACGACGACATCTGGCTGGTTCGAGGCGAGCAGGTCGGCGAAGTCGGCCGCGTCCTCGACGGCGACTCCCTCGACCTCGTCGCCGGGCGAGCGACTGACCGCGAAGGCGACCGAGAGGTCGTCGCGGTCGGCGGCCGCGGCGAGGACTTCCCCGCCCATGCGGCCGGTCGCGCCGGTGACGCCGACGGAGACCGTCACTCGTCTGCACCCCCGTCCGGAATCGCCTGCTCCGCTTCGAGGTCAGACAGCAGGCGACGCAGTTCCTCGGTGTTTTCCTCCGTGAGTCGGGTGAGCGGCGGGCGCAGGCGCGCCGGGCCGTAGCCACGAATCTCCATGGCTTCCTTGACCGGGATGGGGTTCGTCTCGGAGAACAGGTGGCGGTTCAGCGGGGCGAGGTCGTGGTGGATGTCGCGGGCGCGCTCGTAGTCGCCTTGGAGCGCCGAGTGGACCATCGCGCCGACGCGCGCGGGTTCGACGTTCGCCGTGACCGAGATGGCCCCGACGCCGCCGACCGAGAGAATCGGGAGCGTGAGCGCGTCGTCGCCCGACAGCACGGCGAACTCCTCGTCGCGGGTCCGCTCGACGACCTCAGAAATCTGGCCGAGGTCGCCGCTCGCGGCCTTGTACGCGGTGATGTTCGGATGCTCGGCGAGCGTCGCGGCCGTCTCGGGCAGGATGTTGCTCCCGGTGCGGCCGGGGACGTTGTAGACGATTTGCGGCAGGTCGATTTCGTCGGCGATGGTCCGGTAGTGGTCGACGAGGCCGGCCTGCTCGGGCTTGTTGTAGTACGGCGAGATGAGGAGCAACGCGTCGGCCCCGGCGTCGGCGGAGCGCCGGGAGAGTTCGAGCGCCTCGCGGGTCGAGTTCGAGCCGGAGCCGGCGATGACGGGCACGTCCTCGACGGCCTCGACGGCCGCCTCGACGACCTCGACGTGTTCGTCGTGGGAGAGTGTCGCGGACTCGCCGGTCGAGCCGACGGGCACGATGCCGTCGACGCCGGCCTCTTCGAGGCGTCGCACGTCGGCCTGGAACTGTTCGAAGTCGATACTGCCGTCCTCGTGGAACGGCGTGGTCATCGCGGGATAGACGCCGCGGAAGTCGAGTGATGTCATGTGTCGTTGGTGGGTGTGGTAACGGTCGTGGGAGCGTCGATATCGGTCGTGTGACCGGAACGTGCGTCAGCCGAAGGCCGCCCGAGACGGGGTCGCTACTCCCGCAACGAGCGATTCAGTACGCACGTTTTTTCGAAAAGAAAGCGGCACGCGACGCTGTCGAAGGTGTGGTGACCTGCGAGGGCCGCGTCGCGTCGTTCACACCGGATGCAGGTGCCGGAAGGATAATATAACTTGCGTCGTCTGCAGGTCCTGCCGGAGCGAGTGGGCGGGCTGAGGGGCGTCTCGGGACGCCTTCCGCCGGTTCTCGGTCGCCGAGGTGGACGTCCGTCCGCCGCGTTCCCGTCTCCCCGGACGGTTATTAGCCCGCGCCGTCCAAGCGTCGTACGAATGACCGAGATTCACCCCGACCAACGCGTCGCCATCCTCGCCGACGCGCAGAACCTCTACCACACGGCACAGAGCCTGTACTCGCGGAATATCGACTACTCGTCGCTCCTCCAGAAGGGGACGGCTGACCGCGCGCTCACCCGCGCCATCGCCTACGTCATCCGGGCGGATTCGCCCGACGAGGTGAGCTTTTTCGATGCACTCGTCGACATCGGTTTCGAGACGAAAATCAAGGACATCAAGACGTTCGGCGACGGCTCGAAGAAGGCCGACTGGGACCTCGGCATCGCGCTCGACGCGGTCAGTCTCGCCGACCACGTGGACACGGTCGTCCTCTGTTCGGGCGACGGCGACTTCGAGCGGCTCTGTACCCACCTCCGCCACGAGGGCGTCCGCGTCGAGGTGATGGCGTTCAGGGAGTCCACCGCCGAGGAACTCGTCGCGGCGGCGGACACGTTCATCGACCTCTCGGAGCGAAAAGAGACGTTCCTGCTGTAATCCCCGCCGACTACTCGAACTGCGGAATCGCCGAGTCGCCGTCGATGTCGGGGCCGGCCGTCCCGGTCGGGCCGTCGCTCCCGGCGTCGTGAGCCTCGAAGAAGGCGACCGCGTAGGTGTACTGGAACGCCGCGAGAACCGTCTGCGTCGCTATCGAGAGGACGGCGATGGCGGCGATTTCCGTCGGCGAGAAGCCGAGGCCGGCCTGCATCGCCGCCGGGTCCGCCGCGTTCTGTGCCTGCTGGACGTTCTGTATCGTCCGAAAGACGATGAGGCCCGTCGCGGGCACGCTAACCAGAATCCCGACCACGAACCGGATGGCGGAGTAGCCGAGGGAGGGGACGACGTTGTGCCGGACGAGCCGATAGCTCTCGCCGAACGCCTCGATTGCGCCCGCGTCGCCGACGACGACCGCGACGGGGTAGAACTGGACGAGGAAGATGACGGCGAGGTACGCCAGTCCGAGGAGGCCGAGGACGGCGATGCCGACGAGGAAGCCGCCGCCGAGGGCGAGGTTGGGGACGCCGCCACCACCCGTTGCGAGGCCGCCGAGGCCGAGCGAGACGGCCATGGCGACCATGACGATGACGAACACGATACCGAAGACGAGGACGATGCCGAGTTGGACGATGTTCGCGAGGAGCATGGGGACGTACTTCTCGCGGCCGACCGCCGTGAGCGTCGACAGCGAGGTCGAGCCTCCGCCCCCGCGGTCGACCGCCTCGTCGGCCATGCCGTAGAGACCGGCGGCGACGAACGGCGTGACGAAGAACGTCACCGCCGTGAGGACGGTCGGGACGAACGGTATCTGCGCCAACTGCGTGGCGAGTTGCGGGAGCGTGACGAGGCCCAAGGCGAGGCCGCCGAGGAACAGCACCGGGTTCGACCGGATGCCTCGGAGGGCGGTCTGGAGGGAGCTAATCGCGGCCATACCTCGACCTGTCGGTACGGTAATACGTAAAACGGGAGGGTCGAGACGCCGGCGTGGTCGGGTCCGTATCCGGGCCCGCGAGCGGGAATCAGGCCGTCGGCGTCGCCAGCCGAGCGGCGGTGGCGACCGCGCCGAGCGCCGCGATGGCGGCGAGCACCGTCGGGAGCCGCCAGTCGAGCGCCGTCTGCGTGAGAAGCGCACTGCTCGCGAGCAGCAGCGCGGTTCCCACGGCGGCGAGTCGAACGTCCACAGACATACTCCGAGGGCGGTCGGTCCCGTACTTAGGACTTTCCGTCTCGGGCGTGCGTGGTAGCTCGGCGCACGCGGTCGAACGGGACCGCGACCCACTTTAGCCGGCGGGGCAAAGGGCGGGGTATGACCGAAGGCCACGCGACCGATTTGGACGACCTCCGGGTCGTCGCCGACTACCAGTTCGGGGCCGGCGCGGGCGACGCGCTGTTCCCGGCGGATGCGGACATCGAACTCTCCCGCTCGCGGAGCGGCCGCCCGCGACAGGTGTACGTCGAGGGCGACCGCGTCACCTCCTACGGCACAGACGGCCGGTTCACGCTCGGCGTCGCCGGCGGCCGCCGCCTCTACGACAGTCTCGACGGCGACGCCTACGTCGTCCGCGTCGGCGACGAGTCGGTCCCGTTCGTCCGCGACGGCAAGAACGCCTTCGCGAAGTTCGTCACCGACGCCGACCCGGCGGTCCGCTCGGGCGACGAGGTGTGCGTCGTCGGTCCCGACGGCGACCTGCTGGGCGTCGGTCGCGCGGAGCTCTCCGCGGACGCGATGCTCGACTTCCAGACGGGGATGGCGGTTCGCGTCCGCGAGGGCGCGGACGAAGAGTGAGGTGAAGTCGGGGAACTCGGGCGGTATGTCTCTGCTGAGATTCTAGAGCGGTGAGAGAAACGGCGTGCGAGACGTAGAGGGTGAGTTCAGCACTTCTTCACATTCCCAGAAGACATATATCTTACACGGGGGTCGTTGATTTGTAATGCGTGTTACATTTTTTACCACTGCTTTGGTGATTCTGGTGATTAGCAGTGGGTGTCTTGGCTCTCCACCGAATCAAGGGAGAGATAACACTGAAACCGAAGGCACTGACCCCGAGATGAATCCCCCGGTGAATAAACTGATTATCGAAGATGGCTACTCTGGCAACTTCTCTGTTGTAATTATTGACCCATCTGAGGGAGCGGTATTCAATGAGAGTTACTCTGCGAACAATACCGAAGACATTGATTTGAGTGGACATTTCCCGGCGAGGGAAACGAGGACAGTAGAGACATTTGTCAATGACACCCGTGCTTGGAGAAAATCCATCGCGTGGTATGAGGGTTATATGTTGGAGATAAACGAAGACGGAACTATTCGTGAAGGAAACGTCGAAGTTTGAGAGGTATTGACCGACTCGCGCGCTCTATTCGGCACAGCCGCAACAAACCAGCACCGGCCAAGAAATCTGACGGAGCCGGTTTTCAGAGGTACGGTGCGAGTCCGAGCGCGGAGACGAGCGGGACGCCGGCGACGACCGAGCCGACGAGGTAGCCGCCGATTGCGCCGCCGTTGAGAAGCGGCAGGCCGGCGTGCGCCCGCCCTTTCATCACGGCCCACATCAGTCCAGAGAACCCGGCGAACGTCCCGACCATGGCGAGGAGCGCCGGGAGGTTGAGCGCCGGAAGCACGCCGAAGCCGAGCGACGGCGCTTCGGAGAAGAACGCACCCGAGGCGACCATCACGGTCGGCATGACCGCGTCGCCGAGACCGATGAAGAAGGCGTCGCGGTCGGCGGGGTCGGAGTCGTCGGCGTCGGTCGCCTCGGCGTCAGCCGTCTCCGCGTCAGCCGCCTCCGCCGGTTCGCCCCCGTCGGTCGCGTTCTCGCCGTCACCGACCTCGTTGGCGTCGCTGGCGAAGTCGTCGCCGAGAATCGAGTACGACAGCGTCGTCGGGATGACGAGCACGACCGGGATGCGGAGGTCCATCACGCCCTCCGCGAGGTCGAGCATGTGCTTCGTCTTGTAGACGCTGATGGCGTCGTAGATGGCGAGGACCGAGAGGAGCACGATTGCCGGCAACAGGCCGAAGCTGATGCCGAACAGGGCGGCCGCGCCCGCGCCCATGAGCGTTCCGGCGGCGTCGATGACGTACCACTCGGGGTAGACGAGCAGGGCGAGCGCGACGGCCGCCGAGAGGCCGACGGCGACGAGCGTGCTGGGAATGAGCGCGGCGAAGACGTACCACGCGAGCAGGCCGCTCGTGAAGACGATGACGAGGCGGATGAGCTGGTCGAGGTCGTACTTGAACGCCGCGAGCATGAACGCGGTCATGACGATAATCGCGCCGATGTAGAGGAGGCTGTTCGTCGGGTCGGTGGGGTCTTCGACCGTCTGGTACCCCTGTTCGAAGAACGTCGGCACGAGGGCGAGCGCACCCACCTGCACGACGAGGAAGATGAGGGCGGCGAGGGCGACCCCCCGATAGGCGCGGCGTGACATGCAGGGGCGTTCCCACCCGAGGGGTATGGGGGTTGCGCTCTGGCGTCGTCAGCGAGCGTAGAGCTTGCTCCCGACGAGCCGGGCGGGCGACCCGCTATCAGCCGTGACGGCGACGTAGGGACGGTCGACCGGACCGAACACGTCCACGATGCGGCCAACCGTCGACAGCGACTCGTCGAGGACCATCGTGCCGATGTCCGGCGTGTCGTCGTCGTCGAGGCGGACGATAGCGAGGCCCTGCGCCGTCCGGGAGACCGTGCCGATTCGCCGCATCAGTCGCGGAGGATTCCGACGTAGGCGGCGACCGCCTGCACGATGTCGTTTTTCGTGGCGTCGTCGGCGTTGTTCACGAGGACGCGCCCGCGGGTGTCGAACTCGCGGGAGTACCGCTTGCCCCGTTCGATGACGGCGTCGTAGCCGACCTGCTGGACGGCCTTCGCGATTTCGTCGACGGTCGGTTCTTCGACCGCCGCGGACTGGGCGACCCGCCGGCCCTCGCTACGCGAGAGAGAGGCGTCGAGGTAGGCGGGGTAGATGACGTTCTCGACCATACCCGTGTGTCCGCCATCCGACGGTAATACGGTTGTGGTCTCACGGAGCCGAGCGCGGGCAGGGAGAAACAGAGACGGCGTTGGTGTCTGCGCGGTTATCGCCGGCGCGCGAGCAGGGCGACCGCGCCGACGGCGGCGAGGCCGGCGACGACGCCGAACCCGGGCGCGTCGCTCTCGGTGGTCGATTCCGAGGACTCGGTCGTCGCGGTTGCCTCGGTGGCGTCGGTTGCAGTCGCGGCGGTCGCAGTCGCGTCCGCGGCCGTGGTCGTCGCGGTCGCGGTCGAGTCCGGCTCCGTCGCCGACTCGGTTTCGAGTTGTCGGTAGCGCTCGTAGGCGTCGGGGTGGACCGCTTCGAGAATCGCCTCGCTCGCCTCGATTGCTCGCGGGGCGGGCTGTTGGAGCTTGTGCGCCTCGATGACGATGACGTTGCCCTCCTGCATCGCGGTCGTGCTGTTGTACGCCGGACTGCTCGGGACGGGCGCGTGGTCGGGGACGACGATGTACTCGGGGTTCATCTCGACGACGAGCTCCTCGTTAATCTGTGCGAAGCCGGTGAGGTTCGCCTCCGCCGCGCCGTTGCGCAGGCCGGCGGTCGTCATGATGTCGGAGATGAACGTGCCCGACCCGGAGCTGTAGCCGAAAAAGGAGTTGAGGCCGACCGGGCGCTCCGCGCCGTCGAGGGCCGCTCGCATGTGTCGAATCGACTCGCGCATCTCGGCCGCGCGCTCGACGCCGGCCTCGCAGTTGCCGGTCATGCGGCCGACGCGCTCGGTCTTGTCGGCGACGGCGTCGAGCGACTTCCCGGACTCGAAGACGACGACCGAGATGTCCGCCGAGCGAAGCTGTGCGATGCGGTCGGGTTCGGCGTTGTACGAGGAGTTCGGGACGAGCACGAGGTCGGGCTCGAGACCGATGACGGCCTCGACGTTGAGCCCGCCGGAGCCGGAGACGTTCCCCTTTTCGGCCGCGCCGTCGAGGTACATGGCGTACTGCGAGACGCCGACGACCTCGTCGCGCGCGCCGAGTTCCCACATGGTCTGGGCGGCGCTCGGGTTCGTCGTGACGACACGCTCGGGGTCCTCGGCGATGGTGACGTCGGTCCCCGTGGCGTCGGTGACCGTCACCGGGAACGTACACGTCGCGGTCTGGTGCGATGCCGCCTGATCCACCGCGGCCACGGCCGGTGCCGGAATCCCGGCGAACACGGTCGCAAGCGTGAGCAGGGCGACGACGAGTTGTCGGTTCACGGTAGTGGCCTCAGCGGCTGTTCAATAAATATTTACCTACTGAAACCGCGGTTGTGCTCAATGAGCGTTCGAACGCGGGCGACCACGTGGTCGCTCGGTCTCTCCGGGCTCCTGCTTTTGGTCGTCGTCGCGAGCGCCGGAATCGGGGCCGTGACCATCCCGCCGCGGACCGTCGCCGCCATCCTCGCGGACGCGTTGCCCGTCCCCGTCGGCGTCTCTCTCGGCGGCGCGACGGCCCTCCCCGTCGTCGGGCCGGTTCCGACGCCGACGCTGGAGTTCGCCTCGCCGTTCGAGTTCGCCGTCCCCAGACCCGCCCGCATCATCGTGCTCTCGGTCCGCCTGCCCCGCATCCTCCTCGCGGCGCTCGTCGGCTTCGCGCTCGCCACCGCGGGAACCGTGATGCAGGGCTTCTTCCGCAACCCGATGGCCGACCCCTCCATCGTCGGCGTCTCCTCCGGGGCCGCCGTCGGCGCGGTCGCGACCATCGTGCTGTCGCTTTCGATTCCGTTCGGGATGGAGGGCGCGGCGTTCGTCAGCGCCGTCGTCACCGCCTTCGTCGTCTACCTCATCGCCACCGAGGGCGGTCGGACGCCCGTGGCGACCCTGCTTCTCGCGGGGGTCGCCGTCCAGACGTTCCTCGGCGCGGTCATCTCGTTTCTCCTCCTCCAGAGCGGCGAGAGCCTCCGGCAGGTCGTCTTCTGGCTCATGGGCCACCTCGCGGGCGCGACGTGGAGCGAGGTCGGCATGCTCGCCTTCGTCCTGCCGCTTCCCTTCGTGCTCCTCGTGGCCCACGCCCGCGACCTGAACGTCCTGCTCCTCGGCGAGGAGGACGCCCACGCCCTCGGCATCGAAGTCGAGCGGACGAAACAGCTCCTCCTCGCCACCGCGAGCGTCGTCACCGCCGCGGCCGTCTCGGTCTCCGGCGTCATCGGCTTCGTCGGCCTCGTCGTCCCCCACATGCTCCGGCTCCTCGTCGGCCCCGACCACCGGGTGTTGCTCCCGGCGTCGGCGCTGGCGGGCGCGTCGTTCCTCGTCGCCACCGACACCGTCGCCCGCTCCGGCGGCGCGGAGATTCCGGTCGGCGTCGTCACCGCCGCCGTGGGCGCGCCCTTCTTCCTCTATCTGCTCCGCACGCGGGAGGTGCGCTCGCCGTGACCGACCCCGACCGCCCCGGCGACGCGGACGCCCCCGGTTCCGACTCCCCCGCGACCGACTCCCCCGCGACCGACTCCCCCGCGACCGACTCCCCCGCGACCGACTCCCCCGCGACCGACTCCCCCGCGACCGACTCCCCCGCGACCGACTCCCCCGCGACCGACTCCCCCGATTCCGCCCCCTTCGGCGACGCCGACCCGGCGATTCGCCTCGACGACGTGTCGGTCTCCCTCGGCGGCCAGCGAATCCTCGACGCCGTCTCGGTCGACGTGGGCGAAGGCACGTTCGTCGGCCTCATCGGTCCCAACGGCGCGGGGAAGACGACGCTCCTCCGGGTCCTCAACGGCGCGCTCGCACCCGACGAGGGACGGGTTCGCGTCGCCGGCGAGGACGTCCACGCCCTGTCGTCGAAGGCGGCGAGCAGGGTCGTGGCGACGGTCCCCCAGACCACGAGCGTCACCTTCGACTTCCCCGTCCGCGACGTCGTCGAGATGGGCCGCACGCCCCACCGCGGGCGCTTCGAGGGCTGGCGCGAGCGCGACGAGACCGCCGTCGAGGCCGCCATGCGCCGGACCGCCGTCGAATCGCTCGCCGAGCGCCCCGTCACGGAAGTCAGCGGCGGCGAGCGCCAGCGCGTCCTCATCGCCCGCGCGCTGGCACAGGAGACGCCCGTCCTGCTCCTCGACGAGCCGACCGCCAGCCTCGACATCAACCACCAGGTCCGCACGCTCGAACTCGTCTCCGACCTCGTCGCGGACGGGACGACCGCGGTCGCGGCCATCCACGACCTCAACCTCGCGGCCCACTACTGCGACGCGCTGGTCCTCCTGTCGGGCGGGCGCGTCCTCGCGGCGGGCGACCCCGCGGCGGTGCTCTCCGAGGAGAACCTCCGCGAGGCGTTCGACGCCGAGGCGGTCGTCTCCCGCCACCCCGTCACCGGCTCGGTGTACGTGACCGCCCTCCCGCCAGCTTCGGACGACGCCAACGGCCGGGTCCACGTCGTCGGCGGGGGCGGCACCGGCGCGCGGGCGCTTCACCTGCTCTCGGCGGCCGGCTACGCCCTCTCCGCCGGCGCGCTCAACGAGGGCGACACCGACGCCGAGGCCGCCCGCCGGGTCGGCGCGGACCTCGTGACCGTGCCGCCGTACTCGCCGGTCGACGACGCCGCGCGGGCCGCGGTCGAGTCGCGGGTCGAAGCCGCCGACGTGACCGTCGTCGCCGACGTGGAGGTCGGCGGCGGCAACCTCGCAAACCTCGAAGCCGCGGCCGAGGCCGACCGCCTCGTCCTCGTCGAACAGCGACCGTTCTCGGAGCGGAACTACGCCGGCGACGACGGCTTCGCGGTCTACGAGCGCCTGCGGGAGCGCGGCCGAGTCGTCGAACCGGGCGACCTCCTGTCTGTCGTCGGCGAACTCGCCTGCGACTCGTTCCGGGAGCGCGACGGCGGCGCGAACGGTTCCGACGACGGCGAAGGCGGTTCCGACGACGGTGCAACCGGCTCCGAGGGCCGCGAGACGCCCGCGAGCGCCGACTCCACTGACTCCACCGACCGCGAATCGACCGACTCCGACACTGTCACCGACGGCCGAGCGTCGGACTTATTTTCCAGTTAAGCTGTCGTTGCTCGGTGCTACGGACAGTATATTCAAGCCCTGAGCGCGCGTCTAGTAGTACGATTTCTGAGAGGAACACGGCCATGAAACTCGCACTCATCGGTATCGGACAGGCTGGCGGCAAGGTAGTCGACGCCATCGTCGACTACGAGCGACGGACGAACACGGGGTTCGTCGTCGACGCAATCGCCGTCAACACGGCCCGCTCGGACCTCCGGGGGCTCCGAAACATCCCCGAGTCGCGGCAGGTGCTCGTCGGCCTGACCCGCGTCAAGGGCCACGGCGTCGGCGCGGACAACGAACTCGGCGCGGAGGTGACCGCAGAAGACGTCGGCGAGGTGCTCTCGATGGTCGACGACCTCCCGGTCCACGAGATAGACGCCTTCCTCGTCGTCGCCGGCCTCGGCGGCGGCACCGGCTCCGGCGGCGCGCCCGTCGTCGCGCGCGAACTGAAGCACATCTACACCGAGCCGGTCTACGGGCTCGGCGTCCTCCCCGCGCGGGACGAGGGCGGCATCTACACGCTCAACGCCGCGCGCTCCTTCCAGACGTTCGTCCGCGAGGTGGACAACCTCATCGTCTTCGACAACGACGCCTGGCGGAAGACCGGCGAGTCGCTCGAAGCGGGCTACGGCAGTATCAACGCCGAACTCGCCCGCCGCCTCGGCGTGCTGTTCAGCGCCGGCGAGGGCGACGGCTCCGGCGCGGTGGCGGAGTCCGTCGTGGACGCCTCCGAGATAATCAACACGCTCGCCAGCGGCGGCATCTCGACTATCGGCTACGCCTCCGTCGAACTCGACCGCCCGAAGCGCGGGCTTCTCTCCCGGCTCTCCGGCGGGGCGGCCGACGCCGAGGACGGCGGCGACTCGACGAACCGAATCACCAGCCTCGTGCGCCGCGCCGCGCTCGGCCGGCTCACGCTCCCCTGCGAGATTTCCGGCGCGGAGCGCGGCCTCGTCGTCGTCGCCGGGCCGCCGGACGTGCTCTCGCGCCGCGGCATCGAGCGCGCGCGGACGTGGCTCGAAGACGAGACCGGGACGATGGAGATTCGCGGCGGCGACTACCCCGTCGGGTCGAACTTCGTCGCCGCGGTCGTGCTCCTGTCGGGCGTCTACGACGTGCCGCGGGTGAAAGAACTGCAGGCGGTCGCCATCGAGACCCAACGCGACATGCTCGCCAAGCGCGAGTCGAGCGCGGCGTCGCTCGACGACCTCATCTCGACCGGCGACGACCGCATCGAACCGCTGTTCTGAGCCGCCTCCGAACGGTTCCTCTCACCTTCGTCCACGGGGAAGGGTCATAGTGCCGCGGTACCAACTGACGAACGATGGCCGAGTACCCGCTGAAACAACGCTTCGTGCTCGACACCTCGCTGTTTCTCTCCGAGGAGATTCGAGACGACGACGAGACGTTCGAGGAGGGAATCGAACGGCTCCTCGACACCATCGCCGCCGCGCGACTGGACCTGAACATCTCGTGTTACATGCCGCCGTCTATCGCCGCGGAGTTGGAACACATCCTGCGCGACCGCGGCGTCTCCGAGGACGTGCTCGGCAAACTCGACACGTGGGTCATCAAGAAACACCCCGACCGCTACGAGGTGTACATCCCCGCCGAGGTCGTCTACCGATTCATCGACGAGATGTCCGACCGGGTCAACCGCGGCCTCCGCGTCTCCGAGAAGGCCGTCCGCAAGGCCGAGGAGTCGAAACAGCGCTCCAACGGCGGGTCGAAGCTCTCCGACGTGGACAAGGTCATCTCCGACCTCCGCGAGGACTACCGCGGCGCGCTCAGACAGGGCGTCCTCGACTCCCGGGAGGACTTCGACCTCCTCATCCTCGCGCGCGAACTGAACGCCGGCGTCGTCACGGAAGACACCGGCATCATCAGTTGGGCCGCCGACTTCGGCCTCCGGAACCTCCGCGGGCGGGCGTTTCCGACCCTCTTAGAAGAGTACCTCATGGCGCTCGACAGCCCCCGCCCGTGGCACAGGGGCGACGACGGCGTCGACGCCGACCGACTGTAACCCGGCTGTCACGCTCACTGCAGACCGCTACTCCATCGAGTCGAGGTCGACGAAGCTCCCCTCGAACGCCGAGAGCCACTGCGTCAGTTGGGCTTCGGGCGTCGCGTCCGCCGGGTAAATCGTGCACTCCTCGCGCCCGTCGGGATGGGTGGTCAGCCGCGACGCGAGCCGCGGGCGGACGGGCTGTTCGCCCCCCGAGTCCGGCGGATGAACCGGCTCCGACCCCATCAGCGGTCTCCACCGAGGGCGACTTCGAGTCCCCGGTCGTCGTTCAGCGACACCGTGACCGACTCGACGCTCGACCGGTACTGGTGCGTGTGGGTCCCGTTGGCCCGCAGTTGAAGCGTCTCTTCGAGCAACGCCGCCTCCGAGAGCTGTTCGACTTTCCGGTACGTCGTCGACAGCGGGACGTTGCACGCCTCGGAGAGGCCCTGTGCGGTCATCGGCTCGGTCGCACCCTGAAGGGTGGTGAGGATTCGCCGGCACGCGCGGTCCGACAGCGCTTCCAGCACCTGTTCCGCCTCCAGTTCGGCGGGCTTCGGTCCGGTCGGTTTGCGTCTGAGGCCGGTCTGCATGCTCACTCGTAGATTCGCCCGCGTCGCCCGTCGAAGGGCACCCAGAATATGCAGGGCGCTTTATACTCCACGCGACCGGCCGCGCCCCGTTCGACGGGGGCGGCGACTGGAAACGGACCACGATATAAAGGCCCGGTGTATCGGGGGTGTTTATATCAGGGGCTGGGGCGACTTCGTACTCTTATGACGAGCGCAGCGGGCATCAGAGCGGAGTTGAAAGTGACGGGGCCGGACGGCTGTCCCGTCGCGACGGTCTCCGAGGGCGACACCTCGGGCTACGCGCTCTCGCGGAGCATGGCTCCCAACGAGCGCGGGTCGGTCGTCGAGGAGTTCGTCTTCGACGACGACACCGAGGTCCCCGAGGAGATGGAGCGGCTGTTCGAGTACGGCGACGGGAGCGTCTACCGGTTCGACCGCGAGGGCGGCATCGGCTGTCCCTGCGAGCGCGTCGAGGCGTTCGACTGCCCGGTCGTGGACGTCCAGACGCGCGACGGCGCGCTGTTTCTGACGTTCCACGCCCCCGACATCGACACGCTCCGCGACGTGGTCGCCTCCCTCCGGGAGTCGTCGGGGTCGGTGGACGTGCGCCGACTGCTCCAGTCGTCGACCGACGAGTCGCGGGACCTCGTGTTGGTCGAGCGCGGCCAGCTCACCGACCGCCAGCGCGAGGTGCTGGAGACGGCCCACGAGATGGGCTACTTCGACCACCCGCGGCGCGCGAACAAAGGCGAGGTCGCGACCGAACTCGGCATCACGACCTCGACGTTCTCCGAGCACCTCGCCATGGCACAGAAGAAGCTCATGGGTGCCATCCTTCAGGGGTGACGAGATGAGACGTGTCGACGGGATATCAGTCCCCCGCGAATGCAGGGTGCGCCCCCTCGGGTCCTCGCGGCGTACCACTAGTCGGTGAGCAACAATGCGCGAGTTCGACGTGACCTGTCCCGAGTGCGGCGAGCGCTACCGGGTCAACGAGCCGATGATGCGGACGCTCCGGGAGACCGGCTGTGTCCTCTGTACCGCGCCGCTGAACGACGCCCCGAAGTCCGCGTGACGCCGACGCCGGACGATTTGCCCGCTGACTGAGGGAGTCTCGTCCGGAACGACGCGAGGATAGTGCCGACGCCGCGGCCGCTTACGCTTATTCGACGACGACGACGCCGACCATGCCGAGCGTCTCGTGGGGAACACAGACGTACCTGTACTCGCCGGATTCTTCGAACGTGTACTCGAAGGTGTGGCCCTCCGAGACGGTGAGCTCCGACTCGAACAGCCCGTCTTCGCGGTTGACGACGTTGTGGGTGCCGCCGTTTCCGGTCCACTCCCAGACGACCGTCGTCCCCGGGGAAACTTCTATCGCGGCCGGAGCGAACGCGTAGCCGCCGCCGTTACCGCCCGCGCCGACCGCGACCGTGACGCTGTCCTGTCCCGTCAGGTCGTGGACGCCGTCGTAGTTCCCCGTCCGGTCGAACCAGCCGCCGAAGTCCCGCATCTCGTGTTCGAGGGTGCCTTCTTCGTCGGACGAGTCGCCGCCCCCGTCGCCCGCGCCGCCGGAGCCGCCGCCGGACGAACTCGAACAGCCCGCCAGGAGCGCGATACCTGTCGACGCCGCCGTTGCGTGGAGAAACGACCGCCGGGAGAACCGTTTCGTCATTAGCTGGCGCTAGTGAGTGGCCGAACAAGTCGAAAGCTTCGATTCCCGCGCGCTGAAAACGGGCGAAACGAGCGTGGCCCTCCCGCCCGAAGGCGACGGCATGGACGACGACGACCCGAGGCGACGACCGCGAATCGACGGCACCCGCCAGTGGGAAGTGTTCTACCGCGACGCGCCGACCGAGCCGATGCGCCACGTCGGGAGCGTTACCGCGCCCTCCGAGGACCTTGCGACCGAGCAGGCGCGGACGCTGTTCGGCGTCGACGGCGACGCGGACCTCTGGCTCGCGCCGGCCGACGAGTTCCTCCGGCTCGGCGGGAACGACCTCGCGGCGAAAGGCGAGGGGTCGAACGGCGGAACGGAGCGCGGCGACGCCGCGGGAGACGCCCGCGGAGCCGAAAACGGGGTGTCGGCCGAGTGATTTCCATCAGCAAGCTCCTGTGCGGACAGGGAGCCGAGGGCGACGGCCTCCGCTACGACGACCCCGACGCCGACGTCGAGCAGATACGCGAGGAGAAACAGAAGCGCCCGGTCGTGGTCTGGAACACGACGCGGCGCTGTAACCTCTACTGCGAACACTGCTACGCCGGGGCCGACCTCGACCCCGCGCAGGGCGAACTGTCGACCGCCGAGGCGAAGGGGCTCATCGACGACCTCGCGGCCTACGACGTGCCCGTCCTCCTGTTTTCGGGCGGCGAACCGCTCGTCCGCGAAGACCTCGTCGAACTCGTCGACTACGCCACCGACGCCGGCATCCGGGCGGTGCTTTCGACCAACGGGACGCTCATCACCGAGGAGAAGGCCCGGGCGCTCCGCGACGCCGGCCTCTCGTACGCCGGCGTCTCCGTCGACGGCTTGGAGGAGCGCAACGACCGCTTCCGCGGGAAAGACGGCGCGTTCGACGCCGCCGTCCGCGGCATCGAAAACTGCCTCTCGGTGGGGCTCAAGACCGGTCTCCGGTACACCATCACCGAGCACAACGCCGCCGACATGGAGGACGTGGTCGACCTGCTGTACGACGTGGGCGTCGACCGCTTCTGTTTCTACCACCTCGACTACGGCGGCCGCGGCGGCGACATCGCCGACGCCGACCTCGACGACGAGGCCCAGCGCCGCGCCGTCCGCCGGCTGTTCGACATGACCCGCGAGTACCACGCCGAGGGCGAGGAGATAGAGACGCTTCTGGTCGGCAACTACGCCGACTCCGCCTACGTGGTCGAGTACGCTCACGACGAACTCGACGCCGACCACGCCGAGCGGATTCACCGGTACCTCCGCGTCAACGGCGGCGACCCGACCGGCGAGCGCGTCGCCGACGTGGACTACCGCGGCGACGTCCACCTCACGCAGTTCTGGCAGGGCTACAGCCTCGGCAACGTCCGGGACCGCCCGTTCGGCGACATCTGGGACGACGAGTCGAACCCGCTTCTCGCCAAGCTCCGCGAGCGGGGAGAACATCTCACCGGCAAGTGCGCGACCTGCCAGTATCAGGACGTCTGCCGCGGTTCCTCGCGGCTTCGGTCGCTCGCGGCGACGGGCGAACTGTTCGGCCCCGACCCGCAGTGTTACCTGACGCCCGAGGAGCGCGGCGCGGGTGCCGACGCGACTCCGGGCGCGGCCGACTGAAGTTCCCTTTCACCCGCTGGGAACGCACCCCACGCTTATTTTTCGGCGAGTCCAACCGCGGCTATGGAAACCAAACGAGGGGTGCCGAACATCCTCGGGAACGGGCTCGTCGGCGTCGGTCTCGTCATCTTCGCCGTCGCGGTCGCGGACGCGGTCGGCGTCGTGGACGCGCGCTTTTCGCCGGGCGTCTACCTGATTTTCGTGGCGGTTAGCTTCATCCTCGCGTGGCTGTTGCGGTCTTTGACGTAGGGCGCATCGAACAGAAATCGAGAGAAAACGGAACGCAGAGCGCCCGCGAGAGCGCGATGCCGCCGACGCTCGCTTACTCGGCCGCGCCCGCGGCCGCCTGCTTCTCCTCGCGTTCGAGCTCTTCGAGGTAGTCGTCGGCGTCGAGGGCGGCCTTCACGCCCATGCCACCGGCGGTCGCGGCCTGCTGGTAGTGGTAGTCGACCACGTCGCCCGCGGCGAAGATGCCGGGCACGTCGGTCGCGGTCTGGCCGCCGCCGGAGCCGCCCTTGGCGATGATGTAGCCGTCGTCGTCGCGCTGGACGCCCGTGCCGTCGAGGTAGTCGGCGTTCGGCGTGTGGCCGATGGCGTAGAACACCGCGCCCACGTCGAAGTCGAACTCCTCGGTCTCGGGGTCGTCGAGCTTGTCGCTCGGGTGGCCCTCGGGGTTGCGGACGAGCGTCACGTGGTCGACGCCCTCCTCGGGCGAGCCGTGAAGCTCCGTCGCCTCGGTGTTGAGCATGAGTTCGATTTCGCCCTCGTCGACCTTCTCCATCAGGCGGTCGACCCAGTAGTCCTCGGCGCGGAACTCCTCGCGGCGGTGGACGAGGTACACCGTCGACGCGAACTTGGTGAGGAAGTTGGCCTCCTCGACGGCGGCGTCGCCCCCGCCGATGACCATGATTTTCTCGTCGCGGAAGAACGCGCCGTCACAGGTCGCACACGTCGACAGCCCGTAGCCCATCAGGTTCTCCTCGCCGGGGATGCCGAGGGTGCGGGCCGACGCGCCCGACGCCGCGATGAGGGCGTCCGCGGTGTACACGTCGCCGTTCTTGAGCGTGACCGTGAAGGGGCGCTCCGAGGCGTCAACGTCCTCGATGATGCCGTGGCGAATCTCCGTGCCGAAGCGCTCGGCCTGCGCTTTCATGTTGTTGATGAGCTCCGGCCCGGAGATGCCCTCGGGGAAGCCGGGGTAGTTGTCGACCTCGGTCGTGAGCGTGAGCTGTCCGCCCGGCTCGTCGCCCTCCAGCACCAGCGGCTCGTTGTTGGACCGGGCGGCGTAGATGGCCGACGAGAGCCCGGAGATGCCCGAGCCGGCGATGATGAGCTTCCTGTGTTCCACGAACGAATCGGCGTCCTCTGTCATGTGCGATAGTTCGCTACACCGGCGTCTTAAGGTTTCGCTGTATTGCGAGGAGTGCTACACCACCGCCACGACAAGGCATGCCACGGTGTCCGCGCCCCGCGGAGCGAAAGACCGGTATCCGTCGCCGACGCATCACTCCGCATGGCCGCCGACCTACGGGAGAAGACGAACCGCTACGAGGGGATGCTCGCCGACGCGCTCGACGAGGCGGTGCAGGCCGTCCCCGACGAGACGCCGCTCGGCGACGCCGCCGCCGACTGTCTGGAGATGGCCGAGTCATACCTCGACGACGGCCGACACTTCAAAGCCGACGACGACTGGGTCAACGCGCTGGCGTCGTTTTCGTACGGCTACGGCTGGCTCGACGCGGGTGTCAGGATGGGGCTGTTCGATATTCCGGACGACTCGCACCTGTTTACGATGTGACGACCCTCGCACCTGCCTCATCCCTGTTCGCCGTGTGACCGATTTTTCTCCGCCGGGCGCGTACGACAGGCGAACAGATGTCCCCGACCGCCGTCCCTAACCGCGTTTCGGACGCACAGCGAACGCTCGAACAGCGGTTCGCCAACCCGTTTCTGCGTCGCGTGCTCCGCTCGCCGCTCCATCGACTCGCCAGTCGCTGGTTCGCGCTCGTCTCCTACGTCGGCCCTAAGAGCGGCCGACGGTACACGTTCCCCGTCGCCTACGCCGTCGCGGGCGGCGGCATCGTCGCCGTCACGCCGAAGGCGGAGAGCAACTGGTGGAAGAACTTCCGCCGGCCGATGGCGTGCCGCCTGTGGTACCGCGGCCAGCGACGCGAGGCGACCGGCGAGGTCGTCACGGGCGAGTTCGCCGCGGACCTCCTCGACCGCTACGCCGCGGCCCACGGCCTCTTAGCTCGCGAACTCGGAATCCCGGAACAGGGTGCGGGTCGCGTCGCCGGCGGCGAGGCGGCGCGCGACGACTTCGCGGTCGTGCTGTTTCGGTTCGACTGACGACTCGAACTACTCGAAGCGGAACGTCGCGCCGTCGGGGCCGTCTTCGACGTCGACGCCGAGCGCCGTCAGGTCGTCGCGCAGGTCGTCGGCGCGCTCGTAGTTGCCCGCCTCGCGCTCGGCCTCGCGCACGTCCAAGACGAGCTGGACGAGGTCCTCGGCGACCGACACGTCGCCGCCCTCGCCCGCGTCGCCGAAGGAGAGGCCGAACACCTCGCCGCCGAGGTCCTCGAACGTCTCGACGGCCCGGCGGAGCGCGCGGTAGTCGTACTCGTCGGCGTCGGCGACGTGGCGGTTGACCGCGCCGGCGAGGCCGAGCAACTCGGCCATCGACTCGCGGACGTTGAAGTCGTCGTTCATCGCCTCGCGGAAGTTCTCGCGGGTCGCGGTCACCGTCTCGCGGAGAGCCTCGGCCTCGACTTTCGTCCGGGCGTCGGGGCTGTCGGCGGCGTCGACGGCGGCCTCGTAGGCGCGTTCGAGGCGCTCCCAGCGCTCTTCGGCCTCGGCGATGGTCTCCTCGGAGTACGTCTGTTCGGAGCCGTAGGCCGTCGAGAGGTAGAACGTCCGAATCACGTCCGCGCCGAACTCGTCGAGGGCGTCGCCGACGGTGAAGAAGTTGCCGAGGCTCGAACTCATCTTGTCGCCCTCCGTCTGGAGCAGGCCGACGTGGAGCCAGTAGCGGGCGAACTGCTGGCCGGTCGCCGCCTCCGACTGGGCGATTTCGTTCTCGTGGTGCGGGAACACGAGGTCGCGGCCGCCGACGTGGATGTCGAGGGTGTCGCCGAGGTGCGTCATCGACATCGCCGAGCACTCGATGTGCCAGCCGGGTCGGCCCTCGCCCCACGGCGACTCCCACGTCTCGCCGCACGGCTCGTGGAGCGGTTCGAGGTCCGGGTTCCGGTGTTCGGCGGCCGTCTTGGGGTCGACCGCGCCGGCCTTCCAGAGCGCGAAGTCGGTCGGGTTGCGCTTCTCGGAGCGCTCGTCTTTCGTCGCCCGCGACTCCAGCTCTTCGAGCTTCTGGTTCGAGAGCTTCCCGTAGTCGTCGAACGTGGACACGTCGAAGTAGACGGAGCCGTTGGACTCGTAGGCGTGGCCGCGGTCGACGAGCGTCCGAATGAGGTCGATAATCTCGGGGATGTGCTCGGAGACGCGCGGGTAGACCTCGGCGCGCTTCAGGTTGAGGCCGCGCATGTCGCGAATCACGTCGCCGACGAAGTGCTCGGCGACGCCCGCCTCGTCGTCGCCGAGGTCGTCCTCGCCGATGCGGGCGGCTATCTTCTCGTTCACGTCGGTGAAGTTCTCGACGTGGCGCACGTCGTAGCCCTCGTAGGCCAGCCAGCGGTGCATCAGGTCGGCGTGCATCCACAGGCGGGCGTGGCCGAGGTGCGCGTGGTCCGAGACCGTCAGTCCGCAGACGTAGAGCAACACTTCGTCGCCGTGCGACTCGAACTCCTCGCGCTCTCCCGTCAGGGTGTTGGTCACGGACAGGGTCATCGCACTCGGCTACTCTCGGCACCACTTTCAACCCGTCGGAACCGCGGTCGGTGCACGGTCGGTGCGCGGTCGGTGTGTCTCCGTCCTTACGGGGCGACCGCCGCGCCGTCGCCGCCTCGCCGGGTCGCTACTTCGTCCAGTCCGGGCGGTCGGCCTCGCCGCGGCGAATCTTCGCCAGCGTCTCCTCCGAGAGCAGTCGCTTGACGAACGCCGGAATCCGGTCGGTCGGGTCGCTATCAATCGAGTCTCCGTCGGTCGAGTCGCCACCGGTCGCGCTCGACCCCGCGTCGCCGACTCGGTCGCCGGTCGCGCTCGTCGGTGCTGTGTCTCTCGTGACCGCGCGGTCGGCGTTCGCCGCCGACGCGAGCGCGTAGTGCCCGCCTCTGGTTGGGACGCCGCCGTCGGTCGTCGTCTCCGCGCGCCGGCGGAACGATTCGAGGTCGGCCTCGCGGTCCAGGTCCTCGACCGCCGTGTCGAGGTCGGCGGCCTGTTCGGCCTGCTCGGAGACGCTCTCGGAGATGCGGTCTATCTCCGCTGTCACCTCGTCGACCTGCGTCGCCGCGTCGTCGACGAAGGTGGCGATGTCGGAGGTGAGCGTCGCCTGCTCGTCGGTCGCGCGCGCCACCTCGTCGATGCCGTCGGTCACGTCGGCGACCGAGTCGGTTATCTCGTCGAGGCTCTCGACGGTCGATTCGACCCGCTCGATGCCGTGGTCGATGTTCTCGTCGGCCGACGACAGCGCCTCGGCGGTGTCCTCGATGTGGTCTGTCACGTCCTCTATCATCTGGCCGATGCGCTCGGCCTGCGACTTCGACTCGTTGGCGAGCGACTTCACCTCGTCCGCGACGACGGCGAAGCCGGAGCCGGCCTCGCCGGCGCGGGCGGCCTCGATGGAGGCGTTGAGCGCGAGCAGGTTCGTCCGGTCGGCCACCTCGTCGATGACCTCGACGATGTTCTGAATCTCGTCGATGGCGGCCACGAGCGCCTCGACGTTCACGGTTATCTCGTCGCGGTCGTCGCCGACCTGCCGCATCGCGTCGATTGCCTCGCCGGCCTCGGCGCGGCCCTCCTCGGCCCGCGTGGTCGCCTCGTCGCTCCGCGAGGACACGTCGTCGGCGGTGGCCGCGACCTCCTCGACGGTCGCGCTGAGGTTCGATAGCTCGGCGGCGATTTCCTCGGTCATGTCGGCCTGCCGGGCCGCCAACTCCTCGATTTCGGTGATACTCTCGCTCGTGTCCGCGGTCTCCTCGTGGAGTTGGGAGGCGACCGATTCGAGGTTGCCGCGGCTCTCTCTGGCCCGGCGGACCTCCTCGCGGACGTCCAGCGAGTACGAGTAGAGGTAGGTGGCGTTGACGACCTGTCGGTCGAGGTTGAGCCCGCGGACGACGGCCATCATGTCCGCGAACGCCTCGTCGACGGCGTCTTCGACGCGGTCGGCGTCGTCGCCCGACAGCGACTCGGTGGCGTCGGCGACGGCGCGCCCGCGGAGTTCGTCCGCGAAGATGCCGGTGACGTTGGCGAACATCCCGCCGAAGTAGTGCAACGGCATGTCGAGTTTGTCGTGGAGCAGGCCGATTCGCGTGCGCGCCGCGTAGTGGTTCTGGTCGTAGTTCCCGTCGGTGAACGAGCGGTAGTAGCCGGAGACGACCGCGCGGAGGCCGTCGAGGTCGCTCTTCGAGCGGTCGACGACGTCCGCCGTCCGCTCGTTGGCGAGAACCGGCTCGACGAAGCCGTCGACGAGCGCCTCGTCGCGGGCCTCGACGACGCCCCGGAGGTCGGCGAGACGCGCGGCGTCCTCGTCGTCGAAGCCGACGAACGACTGCCGCCAGCCCAACTCGTCGGCGTCGAGGTCGAGTTCGGCGAGGAGTTCCGTGGATGAAAGCGCGATGTTGCCGTCGTCGTCGCGGGGGCTGGGCGAAACCATTGACGAATTCAGCGACTCCGTGGTAATAAGCGCCGTCCGCCGGCTATCACGGCTGATAGCCGGGAATCAGACGTATAAATCGCTGACGGCCGCTTCGACCACGCGGAGGGCGGCGGCCCCCTGTCGGCGCGGCACGACCACGGCGAGCGCGTCGCCCGCGACGCCCGCGGCGTCGACGACGATGGACTCAGCGTCCAGTCGGGAGAGGACGGCGGTGAGGACGGCCGGGTCCACCTCGCCCTCAGCGATGATAGCCGTGAGCGGGCCGCCGCTCGCGAGGTCGACGCCGGCGACCGAGAGCACGGGGTCGTCGTCGGATTCCTCGACGTCCTCGCCGACGAGGCCGACGCCGCTCCGCATCGTCACGGACGCGTCTCGGGGGTCGGCTTCCAGCGGCGGGAGGTCGTCGGCGAACCGGCGGAGCGCGGCCGCGACCGCCTCGTCGTCGCCGAGGTCGAGTTCGGCCGCGGCGGCGGCGTAGTTGACGACGCCCGCGCGGAGCGCGGCGAGGAGATACGGTCGTTCGCGGACTGCGTCGCGCGCGTCGGCGGCGAGGGACATGTCTGGCGGGTCGTCGGGCGCGCGCAAAAAACCGCCGCTCGGCGGGCGCTGTCGCGGTCGTCGTGGGTCGCGACTTCCCGCGCCCCGTCTCGCGTCTCCTGAACGAGTGGCGAACGCGAGTTGTCCGAACCCGAAGATTCCTTTCCCCGATGCGAAGTTCATAAGACACTCCCCTCGTAACCCCCGGACATGCAAGCTCTGGTCATCGTGGCGCACGGGTCCCACCTGAACCCGGATTCGAGCGCCCCCACCTACGACCACGCGGACACGGTCCGCGAGGTGGGCGCGTTCGACGAGGTGCGGACCGGCTTCTGGAAGGAAGAGCCGTCAATCCGCGAGGTGCTCCGGACCGTGGAGGCCGACGAGGTGTACGTCGTCCCGCTTTTCATCAGCGAGGGCTACTTCACGGAGCAGGTCATCCCGCGCGAACTCCGCCTCAACGGGTGGGACGTGGCCGACTGGGACTCCGACGGCCTGTCGGCGTCGCACGTCACGCTCACCGCGACGGACGTGCCCGAGAAGACGATACACTACTGCGGGCCGGTCGGGACGCACGCGGCGATGACCGACGTGTTGGTCCGCCGGGCCGAGACGGTCACCGGCGACCCGAACGTCGGCGAGGGCTTCGGCCTCGCCGTCGTCGGCCACGGGACCGAGCGCAACGAGAACTCCGCGAAGGCCATCGAGTACCACGCCGACCGCATCAGGGAGATGGACCGCTTCGACGAGGTGCAGGCGCTCTACATGGACGAGGAACCAGAAGTGGACGACGTGACCGACTACTTCGACTCCGAGGACGTGGTGGTCGTCCCGCTGTTTATCGCCGACGGCTTCCACACCCAAGAGGACATCCCGGAGGACATGGGCCTGACCGACGACTACCGCACGGGCTACGACGTGCCCGCCGAGGTCGACGGACACCGCATCTGGTACGCCGGCGCGGTCGGCACCGAGGGCCTCATGGCCGACGTGGTGCTCGAACGCGCCGCCGACGCGGGCGCCGACATCGGCGACGCGCTCGAAGTCGTGCGCGAACGCACCCGGAAAACGCCGCAGGAGGCGAACTGATGGGACACCACCTCGACGCCCTCGTCGACGCCGCGGCGACCGGCGACGGCGTCTCGCTCGACGGACTCTCCGTCGTTCACGACGACGCCGGCTTCCGCCTCGAAACGCCCGACTCGACGCTTTCGGGACTCACGGAAGACGGCCTCCGCGAGGCGCTCGAAGACGCCGACGCCGACGACTACGCGACGAACTGGTACTTCTGGACCGAGGTCGTCGGCGAGGCCAGCCCCCAGCGGCGGGCGTTCCTCCGCTGGGTCGAGGGCGCGCCGGTCGATGCGGGCGACGACGGCGATGGCGAGAGCAACAGTGCGCCGGTTCCCGAGCGCTACGACGCCCTCCGAGACGGCGTCAGCCGCGAGTGGGGCCAACTGCTCGTCACGGTCACGGTCGGCGACCACGGCGAGCGGTCCTACGAACTCCGCCACGCCGACGAGGCCGACGCCGACCGCGACGCCCTCGACCCCTACCGCGAACCGCTCGCGGCCCGGCAGTTGGCGACCTACGACGAGAAGGGTCGGTACCGCCCGCTGAAGTCCGGCAACAACCTCGCCGGCGGCTGGGTGTTCCCCGACCTCGACGGCCGCGACCTCGTCGAGACCGTCGAGACGTTCTACCCCGCGTCGGTGCCGAACTGGTACCGCGAGCGCCGGGGCGAACTCGACGTGACCCACTGGGAGGACGCCATCGGCCGCCAGACCGGGATGTACAGCGTCGTGAAGACGTGGAACCGCGGCGACGGCCACGAGCACGTCGACTGGGTCGCGGAGGCCTGCTGTGACGACAGCCAGTGCGTCAAGCGCCGCGAGTGGGAGTACGACGACGACACCGACCTCGACGTCGACGGCGGCGACGGCGCGTTCCCGTGCCGCGAGCCGTGTTCCGTCGTCATCGCGGCGTCCCGCAAGTGGACGCGGCTGGAGGGCGAAGAGACCCAGACGTACGAGTTCGAACTGACGCCCTCGGAGAAACAACAGGTCGAGGACATCATCGACGCCGTCGCGGACGACCGCACCGACGACATCCGCGAGGCCGACGTGTACGAGGGCGCGAACCGCTACCGGGCGCGGTTCCTGCGCGCGAAGCTGTTCGACGACGAGGGCAACCTCGGCGGCGTCCCGACCGACGCGCCCGACGGCGAGTAGGCCGCGCCGCGAGCGCTCCGCGTTTCGTTTTTAGTCACCGCATCGTCAGCACCAGCGCCGCGAGGACGCCGCCGACGACGACGCCGGCCCCGAGGGTGATGGCGAAGCTCTCGAACAACGAGGCGAGCGCCACCGCGAGGACGAGCGCGACCAGCGCGAGGCCGAAAAGCGGGGCGGCCCGCGGGTCGACGCTCGGGAACACGTCGGCGATGCTTTCGGTCACGCTCGGCTCGGGTTCGGGTTGCTTGGGCTTCGAGAGCGTCTCGTCCACGTCGACCGGCGGCTTGCCGCCGGAGCCGGGGTCGACGGTCACGTCGACGTACCTCGTCTCCGAGCCGTGGCCCGAGACGATTTTGAGCTTCCCCGACACCGGTTCGGGCGGCGAGGTGACGAACACCTCGACGGTCTTCGTCTGGCCGCCGTCGACGAAGTGGTTTCCTTCGGACAGGCTCGCCGCGCGCGAGAGTTGGTCGTCGATGTGGAGGTGGACGTGCACCGCCTGTCCCTCGTTCGCGAGCTCGACCGAGAACGACCCGTTCGTCGAGAACGACGGCGCTACCGAGAGGTCGTGTGGGCGCTCGTCGTTCAGCGTGACGGTGAGCGGCGCGTTCGACACGGCTTCACCGTCGAGACGAGAATAGAAAAACGTTCAGGTCCGATGAGGTGTCGCCCCTCAGTCGTCGCGCATGTCCGGCGGCAGGAGGTTCGGGATGCCGTCCTCGATGGGGTACACCTCGCCGGTGACCGTGCCGATGAGCCGCCCCTCGATGATTTCGTCGCCGTCGCGCTCGTCGACTTCCAGCTCGAGTTCGCTCTTGTCGAGGGGGTCACAGAGGATGTCCATCAGGGATTCTTTCATCGTCGTGACGGTGGATTGCGCGAAGTAAAAGCGTACGGGTTCGCCGCCGTCGCGGCGACGGTCTGCGGACGGAAACGCGCCGTCGCCGGTCGAACGACCACGGGGCGCTCAGTTATCGAACGGGTTCTCGATGTGGACCGTCTGCTCCCGGCCGGGGCCGACGCCGACGGCGTAAATCGGCACGTCGAGTTCGTCCGAGAGGTATTCGAGGTAGTCCTGTGCGGCGTCGGGGATGGCCTCGTAGCCCTCCTCGGCGACGGCCGCCCAGTCCACTTCGGGCCACGTGTCGAACTCCTTGAGGACGGGTTCGCACTCGCCCCAGCGCTCGGTGGTCGCGGGCATCGTCAGGCGTTCCTCGCCCTCCAGTTCGTAGGCGTGGCCGACTTTGACCTCGTCGAGGCCGGCGAGCACGTCGAGGTGGTTGACGGCGATGCCGGTGAAGCCGCTGACGCGGGCGGCGTGGCGGAGCATCGGCATGTCGAGCCAGCCGATGCGGCGCGGGCGGCCGGTGACGGTGCCGAACTCGCCGCCCTTCTCGCGGATGAAGTCGGCGAGTTCCTCGTCGTGGGCGTCGTCTTTCAGCTCGGTCGGCATCGGTCCCTCGCCGACGCGGGAGAGATAGGATTTGACGATGCCGACGACCTCGCCCTGTCCGACGACGGTCGGGCCGACGCCGGTGCCGGTAGCCGCGCCGCCCGCGGTCGGGTTCGAGGAGGTCACGTACGGGTAGCTCCCGTGGTCGATGTCGATGAGCGTGCCCTGCGCGCCCTCGAACATCACGTTGTCGCCGGCCTCGCGACGCTCGGCGAGGAAGTCGCCGCAGTTGACGGCCATGTCGTCCTCACGGAGGCGGCGACCGATTTCGGTGTACTCTTCGATGAGCGCTTCCACGTCGCACTCCTCGCCGGCTTCGAGCCCGTAGACGTCCTCGATGAGCGCTTTCTTCTTGGGCACCACGTACTCCAGTCGCTGGCGGAGCACGTCGGGGTCGAGCAGGTCGCCGACGCGGATGCCGCGGCGGCCGGCCTTGTCCTCGTAGGTGGGGCCGATGCCGCGACCGGTCGTGCCGACGGTGAGGTCCGAGTCGGCCTTCGCCTCCTCTTCGATGTTGTCGAGGCGGCGGTGGTACGGCATGATGACGTGCGCGCGCTTGGCGAGGCGCACGTCGGGGTCGAGGCCGCGCTCGCGGAGGTCGTCGATTTCGGAGAACAGCGTCCGCGGGTTGATGACACAGCCGTTTCCGAGGACGCCGACCTTGTCGCGGACGGCTCCGCTCGGGACGAGCGACAGCTTGTACTCCTCGCCGTCTTCGACGACGGTGTGGCCGGCGTTGTCGCCGCCCTGATAGCGGACGACGATGTCAGCGTCGCCGCCCCACAGGTCGACGAGCGCGCCTTTGCCCTCGTCGCCGAGTTGCGAACCGACGATGGTAACAGTCATACGTCGGCCGTTCCCCGCGCCGGACTAAACAGATTACGGTCGCGGCCGACGAGCGATACACGAACGTGCCTAATTCTATCGCAGTCTCCGAGAAATACGCCATGAACACGCATTGGCGTGGCGACGGATAACACAACGGTTAATTAGTGTCCTCAGTAAGGTCGGGTTACCGGATTTTTCGCCGGCTCGGAGGGCAAGGCTTAAAGCCTACCAAGAAGAGTTAACAAATGGCATGATAGACCGACTTGAGAAGGAAGTCGATATGTTGGAGCGCCATCTCCAGGTCCTGAAGATGGTCATCGAAAGTGAGCCAATCGGCATCGTGAAGATGTCCAACGAGACGGGCTACCCGCACCACAAGGTCCGCTACTCCCTCCGCGTTCTCGAAGAAGAGAACCTCATCGAACCCTCCAGCCAGGGCGCAATCACCACCGAGCGCACCCAGGAGTTCGTCGACGAACTCGACGACAAGCTTGACGAAATCGTCGGCAAGCTCGAATCGATGAAGATCGAGGAAGCGGCCGAAATCGAGAACTAACCACACTTCAGGCGCACGCGGTCGTTCTATCCTGTTTCGTCCGACGAGTCTTTCCGGGCACGACATCGGACCGACCGCGTAGCGACGCTTCGACGCGACACCACGGACACTCGCCGCGGACGCTCTCCGAGCCCCGCGGCTGTTTCACTATCATTCAGTAACGCTGACAGCCCCGGCGCTCCGTGCGTGGCGGCTGACAAAGCGGAAAGACGACAGCAAAACAGCGACGGCGACGCCGAGTCGCGGTCGCCGACTCAGAGGTCGGGGACGTTCAGGTGGAACTCGCCGCCCCGCGCTTCGACCAGACAGAGGTGGTAGCCCTGCTTCCGCGAGAGCTTCACGAAGCTCTTGCGCTTCGACCGGCTCAGGAGGCCGCCGCCGGTCTCCTCGGTGGCGGCTTCCAGCGCCCCCGGTTCGAAGAAGCTCTTCGTGACCATGAACGCCGAGCCGAGCGTCTCTTTCGCGTCGGCGACGGTCTTCGAGTCCTTGATGAGCTGGGTGACCATCGGCCGGGTCGCCGGGTCCCGCGAGTCGTTCAGGTTCGCCACGAACAGCGGCTCGCCCATCTGGTCGCGGACGATGATGTCGAACTGCCGCGACTCGGCTTCGCCGTCGCCGAGCGGTATCGAGACGCTCCCGTACAGCTCGATTCGGTCGGCCTTCGGAATCGAGTCGAAGACGCCGGCGAGGCTCGACCGATTGCCCGTCTCGCCGATTTCGTAGAGCAGGTCGGTGACGACCCACTTGGCGAAGCCGTACTCGGGCGTCTCGTGGAGGAACTCCTCGTAGGGCTGGCCGTCGATGCCGAGCCCCTCCGTGTCGAACGTGGTGTGGTGTTCCAGCCGGAGGTTCTCGGTGACCTCCTCGCGGGAGGCCTGCCCGTCGTGGGCTTTCTCCAGCGTCGCCTCGCCCTTCCGGGCGTAGCGGACGAACAGGTTCGTCCCGCGGAGCGCCTCGTCGGCCGACATCGAGCGGTCGGTCGACCGGATGCCCGCCTCGTCGAGCTGTCTCCGGAGCCGCTCGACCTCCGATTCGAGCTCGGCGACGCGGCCTTCCAGCTCCTCGGCGCGCGAGCGGTGTTCGTCGCGCTCCTCGCGGAGGGCGTCGCGCTCGGATTCGAGCCGGTCGCGCTCGGACGACAGCGACTCGACTCGCTGTTTCAGCGACTCGGCTTCCGCCGGGTCGACCGCGGGCTCCTCCGACGTCTGTTCGGCCGGCTGAGACTGCCGCTGGGTCGGCTGGTCTTCCGGCGACGGCCGCGACTCGGCGGCCGCCCCGCCCCGCGACGGTCGGCGGTGCGTCGCGTGCGTCGTGTTCCGCTGGTGGCTCCGGGGCGTCCCGGGGCGGCCGTCGACGGACTCGCCCTCGGCGTCGCGGGGGTCGAGCGACGGAATCGACCGGGCGTTTCGCCACTGCGCTTCGGCGGAGAACACGTCGTCGCCGGTCGCGTCGTCTGCGGCGGACGGCTCGTCGGCCGCCGCCGGCTCGCCGTTCTTCTGCGGGGCGTCGACGACGACCGGTCCATCTGTCGTGGGCGACCGCGACTCGGCGTCGGCCTGCGAAGACCGGCTCGCGGACGGCGCGGTCGCCTCGGCCGACTCCGACGACTGCGGCTCACTCGCGGGGCCAGACGGGTCGGGTTCCGACCCGGTCGGCCCGTCGTCGGGAGTCGACGGCTCGGTCGGCTCGGCGTCGCCCGCGGCCGCGTCGGCCGAGGCGGCAGGGGCCGGTTCTCCGTCCGCCGGCTCCGGCTCGTCGGCCGCCGCCGGCTCGTCACCGACGAAGTCGGCGTCGTCGTCGACACCGCCGATATCGGGGGTCTCAGCGTCGTCCTCGTCGGCGTCGGTGGTCGTCTCCGGCTCGTCGGTGGCCGTCGGGGCGTCCGCGTCCTCGGCGGCGTCTTCGGCCGCTTCGTCGCCCGCCGGAGCGACGCCGCCAGCGGCGACTCCCGCCGTCTCGGCGGCCTCCTCGTCGGGTTCGCCGCCGGGGATGTCGACGAGGTCGAGGTCCACGTCGTAGACCTTGTAGATGCCAACCTCGCCGCTCGCGCGCTCGAACGCCTCGTCGCCGGTGATGAGTCGCCTGCTGTTGCCGACGAAGGCGGCGCTCATCGACTTCCCCCCGTGGTAGACGACGTAGTAGTCGCCCGAGAGCACGTTCTCCGACAGCTCGACGTAGCCGGTGAAGCCGCCCGCCGAGAGCGTTCCGTCGGCGTCCTGTAGCGGCGTCTCCTCCGTGTAGTACTGCGCGCGGACGTCGCCGCCGGTCTCACGCATCGCGTACAGAAGCGGCAGGGCCGGGTCCGGTGCGCGATACGCCTCTATCGATTCACCCTCGAAACCGTCGACCGTCCCGTCGAAAACCCCGAGGAGACGGCCGTTGAGCATGAATCCCCACGTCATGCCTGCGACGACGGCTCCTGTGAAGCCGTCGTCCGCGAGCGACCGGAGGCCACCGTAGCCCCGTTCGGCGGGCGCGGAGTCCCACCCGGTCACCGCGTCAATAATCTCGCTATCCATTTGGCGTTACATCACCGGAACCGAATCAAATACTTTCCGGGCGAATCGAGTGAACGTTTAGCTCAGTTCACACTTGAGCGTGTCCGCTGTGACCGATTCGCTCGCCGCGCCCGAGGTCGGACGGGTCGGAAGTCGGGCCGGGCGGAGTCGGGCCGAGCCGGGAGAACGGTTATACGAGTCCGCCGAGACGAGTCGGTCGTGACCAGCCACGACGACCGGTTCGTCCACTACCTCCGCGCGAAGGAGTCCGTAGACGACCGCGCGCTCCACCGACCGACGCTGGCGAGCCTCGAAGACCGGCTGGAGGCGCGCGCCGAGTCGCGGTCGGGAGAGCCCCTTCGCGTCGTCTCGGTCGGGGCTGGAACGGGCGCGATGTGTCGGCGACTCCTCTCGTGGGGCGTCTTCGACGCGCACGACGAGATAAAGTACGTCCTCGTCGACCGAACGCGCGGGATGGCCGACAACGCGGCCGCGGCGTTCGCCGAGTGGGCGCGCGCCGCCGGCTGGACCGCCGAGCCGACGTCGAACGGCTTTCGCATCGACCGCCACGGTCGCTCCGTCTCTCTCACCTACGTGACGAGCGACATCTTCGAGGCGATGGCGGTCCTCCCGAAGGCCATCGACCTCGTGGTCGCCCACGCGGTCCTCGACGTGCTCCCGCTTCGCCGCGCGGTCGCCGCGCTCCTCTCGCGGCTGACCGACGACGGCCTCTTTTACGCGCCCATCACGTTCGACGGCCGAACCGCGTTCCGCCCGAGCCACCCCGCCGACGACGCGGTGCTCGGCGCGTACCACGAGACGATGCGCGGCGACGACCGCGCGGGCCCGGACACCGGCACCGACCTCCTCACGGCGCTCCCGGACCTCGGCGCGCCCGTCGTCGCGGCCGGCGGCTCCGACTGGGTCGTCCACCCGCCGCACGACGACGAGGCGCGGCTCTTCCTCGACCGCATCCTCGGTTTCGTCGAGGAGTCGGTCGGCGAGGCGGTCGGCGAGGCGGTCGGCGAGGCGGACGCGGTCGACCGCGAGACGCTCGACGGGTGGCTCCGCGCCCGACACGACGCCCTCGCGGGCGACGAACTCGCGTACGTCGCCCACAACCTCGACGTGTTAGCCGAACTCGACTGATTACTCCGCGACCGACGCGTCTCCGTCGGCCTCGCTCCCGAGTCGCCCCGAGACGTAGCCCCAGTCCCGAGCGAAGCCGGCGAGGAGCGCCGCGGCCGCGACCCCGGTCACGAGGGGCATCAACGGGTCGAAGACGCCGGGCGCGAGCGCCAGCGGGACGACGGCCATCTGGACGCCGGCGAGGACGCGGCGCGACGCGCGGGGCGGGAGGTCGAACGTCGGTCGGCCCGCCCGCTGGCGGAGCCTGAGGCCGAGGAGAAACACGTACCGCGCCGCGCCGACCGAGAGGTACCACCACGCGAGTTCGCCGAGGAGGACGCCAGCGAGGGGGGCGACGAGGAGACCGAAGGCGTCGACCGCGGTGTCGAGTCGCGCGCCGAGTCGGCTGACGCGGTCGAGCCTGCGGGCGAGCGCCCCGTCGAGCGCGTCGAGCGCGGCGGCGACGCCGTAGCCGACGGCGGCGGCCCAGGCCCACGACGGACTCAGCGGCCCGTGGAGCGCCACGCCGGCGACGCCGGCGACCCCCGCGACGAGAAACCCGCGAGCGAGCGTGACCGCGGTCGGCACGCCGAGGCTGTCGTAGGCGCGGGCCGGCTCCGCCGCGGACTCGGCCGTCTCGCCGCCGCCGGGCGCGACGTTCTCGTTCGCGTTCGCGTAGGCGTACGCGCAGAGTCCGACGACGACGAATAGGGTCCCGGCGGCCCACGTCGCCGCGGCGGTCTGCGGCGAGGGGTCGGCCCGCGAGACGAGCCAGACCCACTCGGTCGCGAGCAGTCCGCCGAACGCCAGCGTGGCCGCGGCCGCCGCCCCGCCGGTTTCGAGCACGCGGCGTCTCGTCCGGCGGGTCGGCGGTGGGGTCGCACCCCCGTCGGCCGAGGCCGTCACGGTCGCCGTCCGTCGCCTCGGCGGTCGAAGGCTGTGCTACGCATACCCGTACTGGGGGACGGATTTCGGTTAAGTATTTCCCGTGTAACAGGTTCGAGGGGCCGAATCACGGACGGCGCTCGGGGCCGGAGCGGCGACTTCGGAGTTCGACGACCGCGAGGAGGAGCAGATACGTCGAGAGCCCGGCCGCGACGACGAGGAGCGACGCCGGGCCGAGGATAGCGACGCCGAGTGCGGTTCCAACGATGGCGAGCGCGACGGACGCGACTCGCACGCCCCGTCGCTCCCACAGTCTGCGGACGCTCGACGCCCGAACCGAGAGCGCGAGTTCGAGGGCGAGCGCCCCGACGACGCCGACGAAGACCGGCTCGGGCGTCACCGGCGTCCGCAGGAGGACCGCCGCGGCCGCGACGGGAACGAGCACCGACCCCGCGAGCGCGGCGTCTCGGCGGCGGGTCATGGAACTCCTACCGCGTCAGGACGCTTTTAGCCACCGGCGGTCATAGCGGGAGTATGTCTATTTCGGGCGACGGCCCCGGGTTGTCGAAGGCGAAGCGACGACTCGGCCGCTATCTCGCGGGTGCCGGGCTGTTGATGCTCTCGTTCTCTATCGCGTACCAGTGGGCGGCTGGCTTTTTCGCCGGCGAGGACGTCACCTTCCTGCAGGCGGTCCACGTCGTCGTCGAGACGTTCACGACGACGGGCTACGGCGAACAGACCCGGTTTTGGGTCGACCACCCGCCGTTACTCGCGCTGTCGATTCTGATGCAACTCACGGGCGTCACGACCGTCTTTCTCACGCTCCCGCTGTTTCTCGTCCCGCTCGTCGAAGACGCCCTGCGGACCGCGCCGCCGACGGCGTCGACGCACACGGGCCACGTCGTCATCTGCACGTTCACCCCCCGCGGCGACGCCCTCGTGGACGAACTCGACTCGATGGACGTCCCCTACGTGATTCTCGAAGCCGACCGCGACCGCGCCGAGGAGCTGTACGGCGAGGGCTACGAGGTCGTCCACGGCGACCCCGAAGAGGTCGAGTCGCTGGAGGCGGCGAACGCGCCCGAGGCGCTCGCCATCGTCGCCGACGACGACGACGAGACGAACGCGAGCATCATCCTCGCCGCGAAGCAGGCCGCGCCGGACGCCCGCGTCGTCAGCCTCATCGAGGACCCCGAGGTCGCCGACTACCACCGCTACGCCGGGGCCGACCGGGTCGTCTCGCCGCGCCGGCTCCTCGGCGAGAGTCTCGCGAGCAAGGCGACCACGTCCATCTCCTCGGAACTCGGCGACGCCATCGAAATCGGCGAGGACTTCGAGGTCGCGGAGTTGCTCGTCCAGCGCGGCAGTCCCGTCGAGGGGCGGAGCATCGCCGAGAGCGGAATCGGGCAGGTCACCGGCGTCAACGTCATCGGCGCGTGGTTCACCGGGGAGTTCGTCTCCCCGCCCGGCCCGGACGCCGTCATCGACGAACACACCATCCTCCTCGTCGTCGGCCGCGAGAAGCAACTCGAAGAGCTCCGCGCGCTGACGCTGTCGTCGGCGCGGCGCTTCCGCCGCGGGACCGTCATCGTCGCGGGATACGGGGAGGTCGGCTCCACCGCGGCCGAGACGCTGGCGAGCGCCGGCGTCCCGCACCTCGTCGTCGACAAACAGGACAAACCCGGCGTGGACCTCGTCGGCGACATCACCGACCCCCAGACGCTCGCCGAAGCGAACGTCTCCGAGGCCCGCGGCGTCCTCCTCGCGCTCGACAACGACACCACGGCCGTCTTCGCCACGCTCGTCTCCGAGCGCGTCTCCGAGGAGACGGAGGTCATCGCCCGCGCCAACGAGACCGAAAGCATCGCCAAACTCTACCGGGCCGGCGCGGACTACGTCCTCGCGCTCTCGACGGTCGCCGGGCGGATGCTCGCCTCGACGGTGCTCGACGAGGAGGTCATCGCCCCGCAGTCCCAGATAGAAATCGTCCGGACGAACGCCCCCGGCCTCGTGGGGCGGACCCTCGCCGGGGCAGACGTCCGCGCTCGGACGAACTGCACCGTCATCGCCGTCGAGCGAAACGGCGACCTCGTCACCGAAATCGAACCGGGGTTCCGGGTGGAAGCGGGCGACGACCTCGTCGTCGCCGGCATCGACGAGGACATCTACCGGTTCAACGAACAGTTCGGGTGAGCGGCCGCGGCTCTCAGAGGACAGAGCGCTTCGAAAGAATCGGTGCCGCGGCGTCGCGGCGACAGGCGGGTTCGGTCCGGTTACGCGCCGACTTCCGCGCCGACGTAGAGAACGACGACGAGGAAGATCCAGACGACGTCCACGAAGTGCCAGTACATCGAGGCCGTGCTGACGGAGACGTGGCGTTCGGCGGAGTACTGCCCGCGGAGCGCGCGGACGAAGACGATACCGAGAAGCACCGCGCCGAGGCTGACGTGGAGGCCGTGCAGGCCGGTGAGGCCGTAGAACGCCGACCCGAAGATGCCGTCGGTGATAGAGAAGTTCGAGTGGACGATGAACTCGTAGTACTCGTACACCTGCCCGCCGATGAACACCACGCCGAGCAGGAGGGTGACCGCGAGGCCGAGGACGAAGTTACGGTGGTTCTCCTCGCGGATGGCGACGTGCGCCCAGTGGAGCGTGAAGCTGGACACGATGAGGATGGCGGTGTTCGCCAACACGAGCGAGCCGGTTAGCTCCGGCAGTTCCTGCGGCGGCCACGTCCCGGCGCGGATGAAGAAGTAGTAGGTGAACAGCGCGCCGAACGTCCCGAGTTCGGAGCCGAGGAAGGCAATCATGCCCCAGCGGAGCTTCGATGCGCTCTTCTGGTTCGCGTCGCGCGACCAGAAGTGGCTCACGAACGCGTGGTACAACCAGCCGTAGAGCCCGGCCAGGAAGAGGAAGATACTGCCGATGAACACGGCGGGACCCGCCGTCTGGCCGACGATTCCGTCCTGTCCCATGACGTACAGCCCGGCACCGGCGTAGATGCCCGCGCCACCGACGGCGGTGACGAACGGCCACCAGCTCGCCTCGCCGAAGCCGCGCGGCCAGTCCTGAACCGCCGGCAGGTGATGGCCGTGGTCGTCGTGTGCTTCTTCGGTACTCATAGACGCCCGTTATGCTTGGGTTACTAAAAATCCTCCCAAACTGCGTTCGTCACGGGACCGCATGGGTCTCGAACCGCGGCTCCGACGGCGACCGCGACGGCTCCGACACAGGGCGCTCGCGAGGGTCGGTTGCTCGGCGCGTTGGCGGCGCTCGGCGCGAGAAGAGACGCGAAAACGGAGCCGAGGCCCGACCGACGGTGCGGCGGTGTCTTCAGTCGGCGTTCGTCGTCGCCCGGTGGAACGGCTGTCGCGAGATAATCTCGCGCATCTCCGCCAGCGACTCGGAGCCGGAGCCGTTCATCTCGGTGACGACGGCGAACACCTCTTGGCGGGAGATTTTGACGCCCTCGCCGGTCACCGCGTGTTCGGGGTTGGCGACGAGTTCGCGGAGCGTCCCGACCGCGAGCAGGAACGGAATCGCCCACGCGGCGAGCGTGTTGCCCTCGCGGAGCGGCACCGTCTCCAAGTAGGTCTGGGCGTCGTCGAGGAACGACTTGGCGTGGTCGGCGGTCCGCTGGACCACCGAGGCCGTCCGGTCGTTGTGCTCGGGGGCGACGACCTCCTCTTGGGGGACGCCGGCGTCGTCGAGCCAGTCGGCGGGGAGGTAGACGTTGTTCTCGGAGGTGTAGTCGTCGTGGACGTCCTTCGCGATGTTCACGAGCTGGAGGAGCAGGCCGAACTCCTCGGCGGTGTCGTAGAGCCGCGAGCGGCGCTCGCTGTCGATGTTGCCGCGGGTCACGAGGTTCGTGATGAGGTTGCCGACGGTGCCGGCGGCGTAGTAGCAGTACTCCTCTAACTCCTCGCGGGACTGGATGCGGAGCCCGCCGGTCTGGGAGTAGCGTTCGACGAACATCGCCATGCCCGAGACGAGTTCGCGGACCGGCGGCGTGACCGCCTCCCGAACGTCCTCCGGAAGCGCCTCGAACGTCCGGAAGACCCGAGCGGTGTTGGCGACGACCATCCAGTCGTCGGACTGTTCGCCCTCCGGGGGGAGGTGCGGCTGTACTGCGTGCACGAACTCGTCGACGGTGGTGTCGTCGTCGGGGTCGAGCGCGCGGTCGTAGAGTCGAAGGAGGTGTGCCTGCTCGTCGGGCGCGATTGAAGACGAATCCTCCACGGTGTCGGCGATTCGACAGAGGAGATATCCGATACAGATGTGCGACGCCATCGGTTCGTCGAGGACGTCGACCGTGAGGGCGAAGGTCCGAGAGACCCCCTGAACTGCATCGTGACACCAATCGAGGTCGTCATCAGTTGCCGGTGGCCGGGCATCGGCGTGTCGAGACATTCGAAGCGTACCCGTATTACGGAAGGGGGGATAAAAAGTCTCGTGGGGAACCGAACCCAGCGGCGCTCGGCGGCGGCACAGGAGAAAACATAAGCATAGTCGATGACAGACTCACGTATGGACTTCGCGCTCACTGCGGAGCAGAAGCAAATCAAGGAGATGGTCTCGGAGTTCGTCGACGAGGAGGTCAAGCCTCGCGCGGCGGAGATAGACGAGACCGACGAGTTCCCCGCCGACCTCGTGGCCGAGATGGGCGAACTCGGCTTGATGGGTATGCCCTTCCCCGAGGAGTACGGCGGTGCCGGCCTCGACTACCACTCTTACGCCATCGGCCTCGAAGAGATTTCCCGCGGCTCCGGCGGCCTCGGCACCATCGTCGCCGCCCACACGAGCCTCGCCGGCAACATGCTCTACGAGTTCGGGAACGAAGACCAGAAGCAGACCTACCTGACCCCGCTCAACGAGGGCACCGACATCGGCGCGTTCGCGCTCTCCGAACCCGGCGCGGGTAGCGACGTGCCCGCCATGGAGACCACGGCGAAGAAAGACGGCGACGAGTACGTCGTCGACGGCGGCAAGCTCTGGATTTCGAACGGTTCCGTCGCCGACACGGTCGTCGTCTTCGCCAAGACTGACCCCGACGCGGGCAACAAGGGTATCTCGTCGTTCGTCGTCCGGCCCGACGAGGACGACGGCTTCGTCGTGGAAGGCACGGAGCACAAACTCGGCGACAAGGGCTGTCCGACCGCCGAACTCCGCTTCGACGACATGCGCGTCCCCGAAGACCGGCTCCTCGGCGACGAGGGCGACGGCTTCGTGCAGGCGCTGAAGACGCTCAACGGCGGCCGCATCACCATCGCGGCGCGCTCTATCGGTATCGCCCGCGCCGCCCTCGACGACGCCGTGAAGTACGCCGGCGAGCGCGAGCAGTTCGACCAGCCCATCGGAGACTTCCAGGCCATCAAGCACAAGCTCGCCGACATGGACACGAAGGTGCAGGCCGCGACGCTCCTCATGCACAAGGCCGCGGACCTGAAGATGCGCGACGAGACGTTCATCAAGGAGGCCGCGCAGGCGAAGCTCTACGCCAGCGAAATCAGCCGCGAGGTGGCCAACGAGGGCATCCAGATTCACGGCGGTTACGGCTATACCAAGGACTTCGCCGCCGAGCGCTACTACCGCGACGCGAAGCTCAACGAGATTTACGAGGGGACCAGCGAGATTCTCCGCAACACCATCGGCGACTGGCTCCAGAAGTAACGTCAGTCGACGACCGACTCGCCAGCGTCGCCCAGTTCGTCTGCACCGACCTTCCCGTCCGCGCCGGCCGTTCGTCGCTCCCCGTTTTCGACCCGCGCCGCGAGCCAGTCGTAGTACGATTCGACTCGGCTCGCGCCCGCGTCGGTGAGGGCGTACACGTCGTAGATGCCCTCGGTCCGGCGTTCGAGGTGCCCTGACTCCACGAGCGCGTCGAGCGTCCCGTAGAACGACTGGGGGCCGATTCGGAGGTCGTAGTAGCGTTCCAACCGGGTCTTCAGCTTCTGTCCCCGGAGTTCGCCCGCGTCGTAGAGGACGGCACACAGGTCCCGGCGGCGGCCGCTCTGAAACCACATACCACCACCTCGGCGGAGAGACACACGTCAGTTTCGTTCCGCGGTCCGCCGCGCCTCCGGTCCCGTCTCCCATCCGCCGGAACCGGTAGTTTAGACAGGCCGTACGCCCTAGCGGCTCGCATGACCGACGCAACCGCCGAGGCGAACGGCGTCACCGCCCGCTACTACGTCACCGACTCCGAGCGCGTCCTCGAATTCGACTGCGACGGCCGGACCGCCGCCGTCGCTCAGAACGTCGACGGCTACGCGATGCTGAAGGTCCGCCCGACCGTCGACGGCGACGAACTCGAACGCTACTACGGGTTCGACATGGCGCTCGACCACGCCGCGGAACTCCTCGGCGTCTCGCCGCACGACCTGCCGGTCCCGGAGGACGCGGCGGACATGGGGATGTGACGCCGGGAATCGACCGCGAGCCCTCGCGAACGGGAAACCACTTTTCTCCGAGGCAACTGTGAGTTGCGGATATGTCAAACGAGGGACTTCCTCAGCGGGCGACCCGCGCCGCGAAAACCGGCGGTCCGCCGGCGCTTATCACCGCGGGCATCGGCGTCGGCGCGACCGGCGCTGTCGGCTCTCGCATCGAGTCGCGGACGGCCCCCGTCGCGCGCGGTGCCGCACAGACCGTCGGCGTCGACCCGGAACTGGGGCCGTTCGTGTTAGTGGTCGCCGCCGCCCTCGTGTTGGTGGTCGCGCTCTTCGTCCCGGAACTGTTCGACCGCCGCCGATAGCGCCTCCGGCTGGTCAGCCCCAGTAGAACCGCGGGCCCAAAAACAGGTAGCCGAGCGCCAAGAACAGCAGGCCGAACGAAAACCCCTCTCCGAGCGTCCCGGAGCAGACGATTGCGAGGCCCTGCACCGCGCCCATGACGAGCGCGTCCTGCGCGTGGAGGTCCGGGTAGCACACGTCGGAGAGCATGAGCGCGGCCATAATCGCCGAGAGGCCGACGAGCAACATCGGCTCGACGAAGCCGACGAGCACGCCCGCCGAGAGAATCGTCGCCGCGAGCGTCGTCGGCACCCCAATCGTCTCGTCGGACCCGCTGTCGTAGGCGGTGTACAGCGCCAGCCGGACGACCGCGGCCGCGACGAACAGCGCGGCGACGCCGACGCCGGCGACGACCCGGACCCGGTCGAAGCCCCACATCTCGCGGACGACGGCGACGACGAGCAGGGCCGGGGCGACGCCGAAAGAGGCCACGTCCGCGAGCGAGTCGAGGTACGGCCCGGCGTCGGTCCCGCCGTAGCGTCGGGCGACGACGCCGTCGAGACCGTCGGCCATCGCGGCGAGGAGGATGACCTTGGCGGCGAGGTGCACGTCGACCGCGGTTAACACCGCCGCGACGAATCCCAGCGCCGCGTTCCCGGCGGTGACCACGTCGGCGGGGCCCAACCGGCCGACGAATCGGGGTCTCATATCGATGCGATTGCGCACCTTCCCTTTCCCTCTTACGTTCCGTCCGTCGGCGGCCGACGCCGCGTCGCCGCCGCCCGAACCGGACGGAGACGGCGCGTTCCGCCCCGTTCGGCGGTTCGGCGGGCGAACCATGCGACCTTTATCGGTCGCGTCCCGAGGGACGGACATGCGAGACCACGGGTCTTCGGACGGCGGTCGGACGCGGCGTCGATTCCTCGCGGCGGCCGGTGCGGCGGCGACCGCCGGCCTCGCGGGCTGTGCGACCTTGATGGCTTCGGGCGACGACTTCGATATCGGGATGACCGCCGTCGCGTTCGACCCGCCGACGCTGACCGTCGAGGTCGGCGACGAGGTCGTCTGGCGCAACACGAGTTCGCGCGGGCACACCGTCACCGCCTACGAGGGCGTCCTCCCCGAGGACGCCGCGTTCTTCGCGAGCGGGGACTACGAGACCGAGCAGGCCGCCCGCGACGCCTACTCCAACTCGCTCGGCGGACTCATCGGGAGCGGCGAGACGTACTCCCACACCTTCGACGTGCCCGGCGAGTACGAGTACCTCTGTATCCCTCACGAGCAGGCCGGCATGGTCGGCACCATCGTCGTCGAGGAGTAAGGCCTATCCGACCCGCGTCGGTGGGTTCCTGCGTGACGCGAGACGACGTGCACTCGACGTTCCGCACGCGACTGGCTCGCCCCCGCGACACGCCGACGCGACTCGCTCTCGCGACGCTGGTCGGGAGCGACCGATTCTGGGGCGGCTTATTTCTCGTCCTGCCATTTCTCGCACTCGCGGCGACCCGCGTCCACGAGGCGTTCGTCCCGTTCGCCGCGGGCCTCCCGCTCGGCCTCTGCCTGTGGCTCCAATGGCTGAGCCACGAGTTCGTCGCTCCCGAGGTGGCCGTCGACTCCGCGGCGGCGACGCTGACGCTGTCGAAGCCCTACGGTAACGGGCGGTACTCCCCGGTCGACGCCGCCGACATCGACCGCGTCTCAATCGTCCAGCTCTCGGCTATCGCCCTCGTTCGGCTCCGCTACCGTCGGCGGGGCGTCTCGAAGCCGGCCGCAACCGTGATTCCGTCGTCGGGCGTCGCCGAGCTCCGGTCGCGGCTCGCGGCGATGGGATTCGACGCCCCGGTCCGGCGGTTCGAACCCCGACCAGCGGCCGTCACCCGACTCGTGGCCGACCCCGCAGTGGTGCGAATCGCCGCGACGCCGCTCGCGTTCCTCGGATACGTCGGCGCGCTCTCGCATCTGTACGGCCCGCGCGCCTTCGTCACCGACGCCGTGGTCGTGCCGCTCGTCGTGCTCGTGATATTCGGCGGTTACAGCGCAGTCTGGCGGTTTCGGCTCCGACGCGAGCGACGCTCCTGACCCGTCGCACGGCGCGGTCGCGCCGCTCTGTCGGTCGTTGCGCGGTCGGCGAAAAAGTCGAAATTCGAAGTCGAGCCGCGAGCCGTCGGCGAGACGGGCTTACGCTTCGGTCGCTTCGTCCTCGTCGACGTCGACTGCGACGTCGTCTTCGTCGACGCTGACGGCGGCTTCCTCTTCGGCCTCGACCTCTTCGGGGTGGGCTTCGAGGGAGAACTTCTTGACTTCGACGCGGCGCAGGGGGTAGATGACCTTCGCGTCGCCGTAGATGGCCGACGAGAGGCGACCCTCGACGACGCTCTCGGTGAGCGCGTCGTAGGTGTGGCCCGTGATGGCCTCGCGGGTGAGCTTCGTCATGATGCGACGAATCTCGTGTTCCTGGCTCCGGTCTGCCTTCTTCGTGGTGAAGGCGACGGGCTGGAGCTGGACGCGGTAGTCGTCCTTGGTGATGGCCGTGACGTTGGCCTCGATTTTGGACGCGCCGCGGCGGACGAGACTACGGAGGTAGTCTCGGGTGAGCTCCTGCTGGATGAACTCGGTGTAGGCGGCGTCGCTACCGACGTCGGTGATCTTGAAGGTGAGCTTGACGTTGTTCGCGCCCTGGTCGTCGTTGAGGTCGCCGAGGGTGGACTCGACGGTGCGACCGTTGATTTTCTCGGGTTCGTCCGCGAAGGTCGAACCGAGTTCCTTACGGTCGAAATTCTCGGGAGCGATGACGGTGTACCATCGCTTTCCGCGCTTCTGCTTGGAGACGGATCGTTCACTCATGGTTAGTGTCTGTGTGCGTTCGTGTGGCTTCGATGACGGTCTCGGCGACCGTCACGTTGACGACGTAGTCATCGACCGTGGCGTGCAGGCCGCCGGTCGAATCGCGTTCGATTGTGGTGACGAGTTCGTCCCCCTCGACTCGGCTGTGCATCGACTCCGTGTTGTCCGGTTCGAGCGCGCCGGCGACGATACCGGGGTCGTCGTGGGTCGTCCGCAGGGTCGCACGCCGGGTCATCGGCGCACCTCCCTGACGGCCGCGACGACGTCGCTCGGCTCCGCCGCGGAGTCGAACGTCATCGTCGCTTCCTTCGGCGACCCGGTCGCGGACGCGTCCGGCAGGTCGCTCGCGGCCGCGGCGAGATTCTCGTCGAGTCCGGCGGGGCCGGTCGAGACGAGGGCCGCGGCACCGACGCCGACCGCGAGAACGGTCGGCTCGGGCGAGCGGAAGTCGCGGGCGAGCCTCGCCACCGTGGCGAGCCGCCCCGGCGACGACAGGTCACAGGAGAGCGCGTAGAGGCGCTCGTAACGGCCCGTCGTCGCCTCGCGGAGCGCGGCGTGGGTCGCCCGCGCGTGGTCGCGCCACGCGTCGAGCGCGGCGTCCCGAACGTCGTGTCCGAGCGCCAGCGCGACGGCGGTCCCGGGCGACTCCCGGACGGTCGCGTCGAGCACGTCGGCGAAGCCGCCGACGGTTTCGAACGGTCCGTTCGGGGTCGCCTCCGGGCCCAAGACGCGTTCGACGGCGGTCGCCGCGCGAGCGGTCGCCTCGCCGCTCGTCGCGTCGATGGCGACGAGGGACGCGACGCGCCTGCGAGCGTCCGCGTCGAGTTCGGCCGGGAGCGACAGTTCGGCGAGCGTCGCCTGCGCGCGCTCCCTGTCGGCCGAAAACGGCGCGTGGACGAGCGTCGAGTGCGCCAGCCCGTCTGCGAGGTCGCCCGTGGGGACGGCCACGCCGGGTCCGGCTTCGACGCCCGCGTCGGCCGCGGCGCCCGCGAGTTCGATGTCGTCGTCCGGCGTCTCGCCGGCGGCGTGGAAGCCGGCCAGCGCGACCGCCGGGTCGGGGTCGACGCCGAGTTCGCGGACGACCGAAACGGCGCCGGTCGGGTCGAGTTCGAGGTCCGCATCGGCGTCCGACAGCCCGATAACCGCCACAACGTCGTCGTTTGCGACAGTGTCCGGGTCGTCGGTCGCGCGGATGCGGAAGGGGACGTCGAGTGTCCTGAGCGCCCGCCCGACGACACCGGCGGCCGCGACGGCGGCGCCGCTCCCGTGGACGCGGAGACGAACGAACGTCGCCTCGCGTAGGGTCGCGGCGGCGTGGGCGGCGGGTGTCTGTTCGGCGGGGCTCACGGACATTCAGTTACTCTTCGAGGAGTTCGACAGCGACGTCGTAGCTGTAGGTGAAGTCGTCGTCGAGCTTGTCGCCGCGGTAGTACGAGACGAGGCGGCGAATCTTCGACTCCGTGTTCTGGAGCGCGCGACGGTTGGACTTGTCCTGCTGGTTCTCCTCCATGTGCTCGCGGAGGCGGACGGCGCGCTCCATGAGGTTACGGAGGTCCTCGGGGAGGTCGCCTGCGGCGTCGTTCTCCTCGAGGATGGCGGTGACCTTCTTGCCCGTGGCGAGCTTGACGTCGGGGACGGGAACGCCCTTGACGCCTTCGTCGCGCAGGGACAGGCCGATCTGGCTCGGGTCCTTGCCCTGTTCTGCAAGTTCGACGACGCGGGCTTCGATGTCAGCCGCGTCGACGTCGCTCCACTCCGGTGCTTCGTCTGCCACCGGCTTGTCCGAGCTGGACGAGCCACGGCGGCGGGTGTGCATTCGTGCCATTGTTGCGGGTTGGAACCGCACTGACCGCAGAAACGAGTACCCCGCAGTCGTATCACCGACTACCGGGGCACTACCGCAATCCCAAGCCCGAACCGGGCGAGTCAGATTTGCGGCCGTGCTGGATTCCCATCGGGTTGTCCACGCGCGCCGGGTTAAACCGTTTCGACTCGGTCCCGACTCGACCCGGTCGGAATCGAAGGGCTTCTAAACGGGCGACGGCTATCGGAGGATGCGGGCTCGTAGATCAGTGGTAGATCACTCCCTTGGCATGGGAGAGGCCCCGGGTTCAAATCCCGGCGAGTCCACTCACTTCCTTCCGTCGCTTCGCTCCGTCAGTCGTTCGTGGACTCGCCGACGTCACGTTCGTTTCACTCACGTGACTCCCGGCGAGTCCATTTCTGAACGGAGTGAAAATGAGAATGAGCGCTCGGTTCGTCTACAGGTAACTCATTCGTCCGGCAACCGCGTTCGAGCAGTCGCGACAAACACGCCGATTCGACACGCTGTCGAGTGCGTCTGAAACCTCACGCCTCGTCTTCGAACACGCTCATGTCTTTCGCCGCGAGGTCGGTCACGTGCTTGACGATTTCGGGGTCGACCTGCGCGATGTCGTCGCCGTCGTGGACCTGTTCGTTGTGGCGCTCGATGGCGTCCGCGACCTCGGAAAGCGGAACGCGAGTGGTCGTGTCGCAGGCCTCACACACCACCGGGACTTCGGGAGCGTCGTCGTCAGTCATACCGAGTCGTTCCGCCAGCGACGGAAAAAACGAGTCGGTTCGTCGCCAGGAGCGCCGAGTCCGGGTGTGTGGGACGCACGCAATCACCCCACAGCCGTCGAACGATTCGAAGCCCTTATTTATCCGACCGGGGAATGGATGATTGCGTTTGAGGGCTCGTAGATCAGGGGTAGATCACTCCCTTGGCATGGGAGAGGCCCCGGGTTCAAATCCCGGCGAGTCCACTAATTTCTCTCTGGACTTCCGACGAGCGGAGCGAGTCGCGAAGCCAGAGTAAATTAGTCCTGTTCGAGACGGGATTTGAGCAGCGAGCAAATCTTCGATTTGCGAGTGAGTTCAAATCCCGTGAACTTCGTTCACGACCTTCGCAAACCTCCGGTTTGCTCAGTCCCGGCGAGTCCACTCACTTCCTTCCGTCGCTTCGCTCCGTCAGTCGTTCGTGGACTCGCCGACGTCACGTTCGTTTCACTCACGTGACTCCCGGCGAGTCCATTTCTGAACGAAGTGAAGAAATGACGAGGCGAGCGCTCGCTTCGTCTGCGAGCGACCCGCGAGTGCCTACATAGCATGCGAGACGGCAGTGCCGTCTCGCTCTCGGGACTCCCCGGGGAGTCCGCCAAGTTCTGGCACCACAATCTGTTGAAGTGTGTTCTCGTCAGTCTCGGCACCGTGTCCGGTGACCCACACACCCGCCGTCCCCGAACCGTCCCGGCGTCGCTGAGAGCGATACCTATCAGACGGGTCTACTTACCAGACTGTCAGGTACCCCGCGACGTTTTGACCCCGCATCTCCTTCAGTCAGGTAATGAGCGGTCGCCCCCGAGTCCCACTACTCTATCGCGTCGTCAGAGACCGGACGGCGCAGACCTCGCCGATTGCGGTGGTGCTTCTGTTAGCGGTCACGGTCGCCGGAACGACCGCCGTCGTCGCGCTCGGCGGCGTCGCCCTCGACGAGACGAAACAGGCGTCCCAACTGACGCGCGCCGAGCACTCGATGACGCTTTTCGACTCGCGGGTCGCCATCTCCGCGCTCGGGGAGGGCGAAACGCAGTACGTCGACCTCAGCGGCACCGGCGGCGGTGCCTACGTCGTCGACGACGACAGCGGCTGGCTGAGCATCACGCACAAGAACTACACCGACGACGGCGACGACCAAGAGCTCTACAACGAGTCGCTCGGGAGCGTCGAGTACCGCAACGGCGACGCCCGCATCGCCTACGAGGGCGGCGGCGTCTGGCGCACGCAGGACGGCGGCACGACGATGGTCTCGCCGCCGGAGTTCCACTACCGCGGGGCGACGCTGACGCTCCCGGTCGTCCGAGTCTCCGGTGACGGGTCGTCGTCGGGCGACGTGTCCGCGAGGGTCGCGGCGACCGAACGCGCCCATCGCATCTATCCGAATCAGACGGCACGTTACGACGAGCTACCGACGGACAGCTTCGACAACCCGGTCAGCAACGGGACAATCGTCGTGACGGTCCACAGCGACCACTACCGAGGGTGGGCAGGGTTCTTCGAATCACGGAGCGAGGGCACCGTGACGGTCGACGACGCCAACCAGACCGCGAGCGTGGAACTGGAGACGCTCGGTCTCGTCGGCGAGTTCCAGATGCCGAACGAGGGCACCTCGGTCGACGTGCGCGGGATGGCCGGGAACCACAACGTCTCGACGTTCACGCTCACGCTCTCGAACGACCAGCACCTCAAGAACATGGAGTGGGGGATGTACTACGACGGCGACCGGCGCGACCTCGAACTCCACGTGCAGGCGGACGGCAAGTGCGGGAACAGCGGTTACGACGGCACGTTCGACCTGACGCTCTACTACGCCACCGAGGACGGCAAGTACCACGGCTGGCAGGCGACCGACCTCGACCCCGACACGAGCGACGCGGTGAGCATCGACTGCTCGTCGAGCAACCCCGAAATCAGCGTCGACTTCACCAGTTCGCAGACGATGACCTACGGCGACATCCAGTCGGACAAGGGCTTCGGCAACCAGAACAAATGGCAGTTCGCCCCCGAAATCACGGACGGCGAGGCCTACGACAGCGTCACCTTCGACGAACACGACGCCGACAGCGGCCAGACGTTCTCGAAGGCCGCCGGCGACACCGCCCGGATGGACTTCGTCGTCAACCACTACTTCTCGCTCGCCGCGCCGCAGTTCGAACTGACCGTCACGGACGGGCCGGGTACCAGCCAGAGTGTCGACGAGTCCGGCTCGCGCGGCGAACTCGACTACGACCAGGCCGAGGGCGGCCAGTTCATCACCTTCCTGCACGTCACGGAAAACGAGGTCGAAGTCGACGTCGAGTGAGGTACTCAGTCGGCGAACGTCATGTCGACCGACGTCGAGACGACGTGGACGCGCGCCGTCCCGTTGACGTGACACGAGACGCTCGGGTAGGCGTCCGGCGGCTCAACCACATCGCCGCAGGTCACGTCGGGGCGGCTCGATAGCTCTCGCTCCCAGAGCGCCGCACGCGGGGAGCGAACGGTCAGGTTCACGTCGTACGGGCCGTCGGTCCGCGCGGCCAACACGTCGCTCGCGGCCTTGTCGGCGCGGATGAGGAACGTCCCCGACCCGCCGACGGAGGTCGTCGCCTCCTCGTCGGGCCGCGTCACGAACGCCGGAATCAACACCCGCTCGTCGGTGAGCACCAGCGACGGTCGCCGGACGAACGTCCCGGTGTCGCCGCGGGTCCGAAAGAGCGCGTCGAACGCGTAGACGACTCGCTCGTCGCTTGAATCCGCCTCGTAGACGATTGGCGACACCTCGTAGGTGTTGGTGAAGTTGTCCGACGGGTCACCCGACCGCTCTCCGGAGACGACGAACTCGACGGGCCGGTCGAGCGTCAGGCTGGCGTCCTGAAGCTTCACCTCGGTCGCCCGACTCGGCGCGCCGCGGTCGGCGATGTCCTCCATGTTGTCGCCGAGGATGTCCAGCGCGCGCTCGGCGTTGTTGACGCGCTCGACGTCGCGGGCGTCTTGGAGGCCGGTCATCCCGACGGCGGTGACGAGACCGACCATCGAGAGGACGATGGCGAAGACGAAGACGAACCCGAGCGTGTCGCTCACGGCGCGGTCGCTCACGACACCACCTCCAGCGTCCCCGACGGCGAGTCGTAGGTGATGGTCACGTCGCCGCCGTCGAGGCGGCTCGCCGCCAGCGACGTTTCGGTCTTGACCGGCACGCGGACCGTCACCTCGGGGTCGGTCGAAGTGAGCACGAGTTCGGTCGGCGGACCGGGTTCGACCTCGATGGTGTAGGTCGTGCCGGCGACCCTCGGCGGCAGTCGAATCGTCGCCTCGACCCGCGACTCGCCGGGGGCGGCCCCGATTCGGTCGACCGACTCGATGCCGGCCGCGAGCCGGTTGCCGACGACGTCGAGCTCCGTCTCCGTCACCCGCTTGCGCTCGTCGGAGACGAACCCGCCGGCGGCGACCATCAGCCCCGAGATGAGGACGACCGTGATGGAGAGCGTGAGAACGTAACCGAGCGCCGTCGAGACGCCGCGGTCGGTCGAGCGACCCCGAGCGCGAAGCGCGCGCTTCCCGCGCCGAGTGCGGTCTGCTCGGTCGTCCGGGAGCGTCGGCGGCGTCACGCAATCTCACCCGGGGCGACCCGGACCTCGCGGGAGACGTACGTTTCGCCCGACTCGTAGACGTACGAGACGGTGACGGCGTACAGCGCCTCCTGTGCGACCGGCGACGACCCGCTTCCGGCGGGTTCGTACTTCGTCGCGTCGAAGACCGTGGCGTTCGTCTCGTCCACGTACAGTTCGTAGGACCCCTCGGCCTCCGCCGCGTTCCGATACGAGACCGTGACCGGGCCGTCGAGGTCGGTGTGAACCGCGTCGAGCGGGTCGCAGGCGGTCCCGTTGAGTCGGCCGTCGGCGACGTCGACGGTGACGTAGTCGCCCGCGTCGGCCGCGACGCTACAGGTCGTCCGGGTCCCGCCGGCGTCCACGACGGCCACGAAGACGCGCCCCTGCGTCATATTCTGGTAGATTTCGGTCTCGACGGCGTCGGTCCCGTCGTCGACGACGAGTTCGAACGCCGACCCGCTACTCGTTGCGAGCGAGTCGCGCGAGACGTTGACCCGGACGCCGCGGACGCCGACGTCGCTCGCGAGGGTCCAGTCGGCCGTCTCGTTCCTGTCGGTGAAGTTCCGCGCCGCGTCGGTCTGAGAGATGCGCGTGCCCCGGACGTGGCTGACGCGCTCGGCGTCCGTCGCGGCCCCCCTGACCGCGGCGAGCGTCGCGGCCGCGTCGCTCCAGTTGCCGAACGTCTCGTCGAACTCGTCGGCGAGCTCGCCGTACGTGCCGCCCTCGCGGTTGGCCTCGTCGAGGACCGCCCCCGCACCCGCCTCCACCGCGCCGCCGTGGGTGACCGCGCCGTCGAGGTTCGTGTCGGTCGTCCGGGTTGCGAGGTTCTCCGTGTAAATCGCGGTGTTGAGCGTCAGCGCGAGACCGACGAGGAGCACCGCGATTGCGAGCGCGGCGACGAGCATCAGCTGGCCGCGGTCGTCGCCGCCGAGACGCTTTGCCTCGTCCGACGCTCTCACCTGGGCCGACTCTCTCACCCCCTCAACCGCGTCGCTCGCGCGCTCGAACCCGTCGGTCACATCCGCCATACGACCACCTCCACGTCGACGACGCCGTACAGCGACCCCGCGCTCCCGTCCTGCACGAAGTACGACTCGTCGGCCGCGGCGTCGACCGATTCGAGCGTCTTCGGCGTCTCGACCGCGCGGGGGTCGCCGCCCGGTGAGGTTCCCGGTTCGGTCAGCGTGTCGTCGTCCGTGAGCGTCACGAGCCGGGTCCGCGAGACGGCGTGGTCGCTCGGCTCGCCCATGTACACGAGGCGGGTCGTCCGCCGGACCTCCCGGTCGCGAAGGTAGTGCAGGTAGACGTTGAACGCGATGCCGCGGTCCAAGAAGGACTCGTTGAGCATCGCCCCGAAGGCGGTCGGCGGCCCGCCGTCGACGTAGTAGCCGCGGGCGTCGATGCCGTAGAAGCTCCCGTTTTCGGGGTGCGTGAACAGCACCGTCCGCTTCAGCGCGTCGGTCTCGGCGGCCGCCGTCAGGACGCCGTCGGCGACGGCGGCCTGCTGGTTTTCGATGTGTTGGCTCGACGTGCTCGCGGTCAGCGGCGTCACCGCGGTCACCTGCAACGCGAACGTGACGCTGGCGAGAAGCACCATCGCGGCGACGAGCGCTTCGAGCGCGTGGGCCTGTGCGCGAGCCACGGTCACCACACCCTCACCGAGAGTTCGTGGAGGTCGCCGTCGAGCAGGATGGCCCGCCGCGCGGTGACGACGCTCCGGGTGGTCGGGACCGGCTCGCCGGTCGTCTCGACGACGCTCCCGTCACGCGAGAGCGTGACGTTGAGCCCGTAGGACGCGTCGATGCCGGTCGCGGTGTTGGGGTCGGCACTGCCGTAGTCGCAGTCTCCGGGGGGCTCGTCGGGGGAGTCCCCGTCGAAGAACGCCTCGGTACAGACCGGGTCGAGCACGTCGGGGTTCTCGTCGTCGACGAGCAGGCGCTGAGTGAGCGAGTCGGCGGCGCGGTTGGCGACGAGCGGGCGGTCCTGTTCGGCCTCGAAGGGGTCGAGAATCTGCGGGATGGTGCCGACGACCCACGCGACCGCGAGGAGGAAGATGCCGACGCCGACGGCGAAGTCGATGGTCGTCTGAGCGCGGGCGCTCCGGCCGCTCGTCTCGCGGCGGCCGTCACCGCGGCCCCGCCGCGTCATCCGACCACCATCCACACCGCGAGCGAGAGCGTCTGGAGGATGACGACGAACTTGACCCCCGAAAGGAGGTCCGCGTTGCGGATGTAGCCGCTGATGAATCCCGACAGCATCGCCTGGATGGTGACGCCGTGGAAGAACAGAAGCGACAGCAGGTCGGGGTCGATGCCGCCGCCGAAGCTCGGCCCGCCGGTCGTCGCGCCGCCGGAGCTCGACGCCTGCGACGAGAGCCCGGCCATCACGTCGAGGAACTGCGTCTTCAGGATGGCCATCACCGCGAGTAGCGTCACGTAGGTCATGAGGATGATGGCGACCTGCATCCGGGTCCGCGAGATGCGCTCGCGCTCGATGTCGTCTTGGTTCTCGGAGGCCTGCGCGGCCGTCGTCAGCACCTCGGTAATCTGGCTCGACGCCTCCTGTGCCTTCGTGATGAGCTTGACCGTCCGGGCGAGCCGCGGGATGTGGTACTTGTTGTTGAACTCGACGAGCGCCTCTTTGAGGCTCATCCCGTAGTGGACCTTCGCGTACATCACCTCGAACTCGTCGGCGAGCTTCCCCGAGGAGGTGTCGGAGACGGTCTTGACGGATTCGAGGAGCGTCTGGCCGGTGTCGTTCGCGCTCGATAGCTTGCGGAGGTTGTCGGAGAGCTTCCCCGTGATGGCCGCCCGCGAGTGGACGTTCCACTCGTGGAAGACGGTCAGCGGCACCGCGACGAGGTAGACCGGAACGTAGAACCAGATGAACGTCCCCCAGACGGGGCTGGCTATCATCCCGTCCCACGTCGTCGGGGCGGCCCCGCCGACGACGGAGACGGCGAGGAGCGCGAGCGCCGCCGGAACCGTCAGCGCGAGGGTGAAAAGCGGATGCTGTTTGAAAAACAGGTGCGGCCGGCGCAGGAGCTCTTTCGTCTTGAACGTCCCCTCGCGGGACTTGATGCGCGAAAAGAGGCTGAACTCGCCGACGTAGCTCTCGATGAGTCCCATGTGGACGAGCCCCTCGCGCTGTTGGCCCTGCAGGCGGTCGCTCTCGTCTTCGGGGCTGAGGAAGCCGTCGCCGATTTCGTCCTGTTTGACCGTCGAGACGAGCACGAGGAAACCGACGCCGGTCAGCGGGATGAGCCCGTAGACGGTCGCGTACAGCAGGCTCGACTGGGCCTCCCCGAGCATGCTCATGATGACGAGGATGATGATGAGAAGCAACGGGAACAGCGACAGCGTCATGTACATCTCGCCGAACAGCTCCATCGTCTCCAGCGTCTGTTCCTGCTGTTGTTTCGCGGTCCGGAGGTGCTTGTCCTTCTTGTCGTCGAGGAAGCCCTGCATGTCGCCGCCGGAGTTGACGATAGAGAGCATGTCCGTCAGGAACTGCGAAAGCTCGTCGGAGGGGGTCAAAAGCGCCTGATGGCGGATGGCGTTGCGGTAGTCGGTGCCGAAGTACTCCGTCTCCTGAACGATGCTCTGGAACTCCCGGGAGACCTCGCCGTAAGTGTCTTCGGCGCGGGCCATCGCCTCCAGAATCTCCAGTTGGTTCAGCCCGCCCACGGAGAGGGCGTACATGAACGAGACGGCGTCGGACAGGAGCATGTTTATCTCGCGTTTCCGCGCGGACGCCGTCGAGTACGGGATGGCGACGAGCGTCCCGAACCCGCCGGCGAAGCCGAGCGACCCGAAGACGACCCCCGAGACGACGACCGCCGCGGGCATCACGAGGGACCGAAGCGTGGCCGCCGTGGCCTCGCTCCCGACCGGAATCCCGAGGCTCAGCGAGTCGGACGAGACGAGTCCGAGCGCGAAGACGCCGTAGCCGACGACCATGCCGACGAGCCACAGCACGAGACCGACGAGCACGCCGACCGCGAGCGCCCGCGAGAGGTAGAGCTCGACCGTGTCGGGCATCCGGGCCTGCTGGAGCTTCTCTTCGACGTCGGCGACGAACTCGCCGTCCGTGTCGAAGAGAAGCTGAAACAGCGGGTAGAAGGCGTCGCCGAGGGTGTCGGTACTGCGGTCGAGCCCGCCCGAGGTGTTCGAATCGAGGTTGCTCATCTACTCCTCCTCACCAGAGTCCGGGCCGCGCGCGTCCGCGTCGTCGGCGTCCGGTGGGTCGTCGGCCTCGGCCGCCTCGAAGCCCCCCCACGTCTCGTCTTCGTGGCCTCTCTCGTCGTCCGGATTCGACCCGTCGTCTGCGTTCGCGGCCGCCCCCGCCTCTGACTCCGACCCTCCGTCGATGCCGAACGCGCCGAAGAAGTCGTCGAGGTCGGCGTCGTCGTTGGGGTCGGACAGCGAGGGGGCGTCGTCGCGGAAGCTGAACGGCCCGTCGGCGTCTTCGAAGCCGACGGGGTCGTCGCCGCCGTCGTCCGCCGGCCCGTCCGGTCCGTCGTCGGCGTCGCGCCCCGCCTCCAGCGCGGGCGTCTCGTCCTCGCCATCGAGCGACGAGGGGCCGCTCTCGCCCTCGATTTCGGGCGTGTCGTCGCCCGGTTCGAGTTCGGACCGGTCGCGTCCCTCGCCGAGTTCGGGGTCGCGGCTCGACGCGTCGAGCGAGTCGAGTTCGTCCCGCTCGCCGGGCGTCGCCTCGACGTCCGGCTCGTCGCGCATGTGGTTGAGCGCCTCCGCGACCTCGCCAACGTCGCGGTCGCGGTACTCGGGAAACAGCTCATCTTCGGCCCGGCGGAGGATTTCTTTCGCCAGCTTTCGGACGTGTTCCGGCGGGTCGGGTCGCGGGACCATCGCCTCGCTTTCGGGGTCGATGTTGATGTGGACCGACTCCATCTCCCGGAGGTCTTCGAGGCTCCGTTCGAGGTCGTCGGTCGCCATCAGCCCGAGAATGGTGTCCTGGTCGTTGATGAACGCCTGAAACGTCGCCGCGACCTGCGTGTAGGTGTTGAGCCCGCGGTCGATGAGGTACGCGAGGATGACCTGTCGCTTGAAAATCTCCAGTTCGAGCGTCTCGTGGTTCCAGCCGCGGTCGAACTTTATCTCTTCGAGCGTGTTCGACGAGCCCATCTGGAGGAACTCGTCTGTCTCGGCCTGCCACTGGTAGACGTCTTGGACGTTAATCTCGTCGTTCTCGGGGTCGTAGTGGTTGATTTCGGTGAGCGACTTGTTCCGTCGCACCTTGTTGCCGCCGACCCGCGTCGAGGTCTGGATGGACACGAGGTCGAGCGCGGTGAACATCGTCTTCGAGACGTTGATGGGCGCGGTCGTAAACCGCTTGAGCACCTCGCCGACCGAGTCGGCGTGGAACGTCGTGTAGGTGGTGTGGCCCGTGGACATGACCTGAAACAGCGTCCGGCCCTCCTCGCCGCGAATCTCGCCCATGACGATGTAGTCGGGGCGCTGACGGAGCGCGGCTTCGAGCAGGTCGAACTCGTCCACGTCGCCTTTGTCGTCGTCCGCGAACGACGGCCGGGTGACGGAGGCAATCCAGTTCCGCTGGGGCAGTTCGACCTCGCGGGTGTCCTCGATGGAGACGATTTTCGTGTTCGACGGGATGAAAAGCGAGACGGCGTTGAGCGAGGTGGTCTTGCCCGAGGCGGTGCCGCCCGCGAAGATGAGGCTCTTGTCGTTTTCGATGCAGAGCCAGAGGAACGCCATCTCCTCCAGCGAGAACGTCGACCAGTTGATGAGGTCGATTGGCGTGAACGGGACGTCCTTGAACTGGCGGATGGTGTAGTTCGTCCCGTGGTCCGACACCTCGCGGCCGAGGGTGAGCTGTGCGCGCGACCCGTCGGGGAGCGTCGCGTCCACCTGTGGGCGGCGCTTCGAGATGCCCTTCCCGGAGCGCTGGGCGAGTTTCACGACGAAGTCGTCGAGTTCGCCCTCGCCGTGGTAGACGTTCGAGATGATCTGCTCGTAGTCGGAGTGGTAGACGAACACCGGCGAGTTGTAGCCGTCGCAGGAGATGTCCTCGACGTTGATGTCGTGTTTGATGCCGTCGATGCGCTCGTAGCCGATGAAGTCCCGCCGGAGGTAGTACTGGAGCTTCCGGACTTGGTAGTCGTTCAGGTCGTCGGCGTCGTCTGCGAGGACCGCCGGCTCGGGCCGGGCGGCGATGCCGTCGATGCCCCCGAGCGGGGCGTCCGCGTCGGTGTCTCGGGAGCGACTGCCGAAGACCGAGCCCAGCCCGAGACGGCTCCCGAGGCCACCGAACCGCCCGGTGGTCGCGGCGGTCGTCGACGCGTCGCTCGCCGAGCCGGTTCCGCCGCCGAAAAGACCGCCCAGTCCGAGTCGAGACGCGAGCCCGGAGGACTCCGCCGCGGATTCCGCCGCCGCCCCGTCAGCGGCCGACTCGTCGTCGCTTTCGCCGCCCGCCGCCGACGCCGGCGGGTCGTAGAGGTCGTACCGCGAGAGCAGTTCGTAGGTCTCGGCTTCGATGACCTGACCGCGGTTGTCGCGGCCGCCCTCGACGACGCTGTCGTCGCCGTACTTGATGGCGGTCCGGAGCTTGTTCGTGAGAAACTCCGTCAGGTCGTCTTCGATGCGGTTCAGGTGAGGTTCGACGACGTAGTACTTCTTTTCGTTTTCCTTGACGGAGTGGAAGATGATGACGAACGCGTAGGGCTTGTTCACCCAGTAGCGCTCGACCTCGCGGAAGTGCGTCTTCTTCTCCATCGGGACGGCTTTTTCGAGGTCGTACCGGTTCGCCAGCGTGGTCGTGCCGTCGACGCTGGAGAAAAACGCGTCCTCGTCGAACTCGGGGTCGACGTCGACCGTGCGCTCGTCGACGACCGCGTCGAGTTCCTTGCCGCGCTGTCCGGCCCGCGCCAGCGCGTTCTCGATGTGGTCGGGGTCGAAGCCCAGCGCCGCCTCGCCGTCGAAGGGGACGATTTCGCCCGCCGAATCTCGCGGGCGAGAGCCGTCGTCCTCGTAGTAGTACTCGCGTTTGTAGTGCTCCCACAGCCACACGTCCTTGACGACGGGCGTCGTCTCGGGGTCGCAGAAGGCCTCGAACTGCTCGAAGATGTCTTTCGCGTGCGCGCCGCGCTCGCCGACGACGGCAGACACGTCGACCGGGTGACAGTCGAGGAACTCCTCGGGGTCGAGGTCGACGCGGTCCCAGTCGGTCCGCGTCAGCGCCGCGGCCGTCCCGTCGTCGTCTTCCCACCGGGACGTTCCGGGCGCGTCGCGTCCCGTCCGCGGGTCGGTCCCGTAGAGCGCTTCTACGTCGCCGTCACTGCCGTATTCGTCGAGAAAATCCGCCCACGTGTACGACCCCACGCGCGCGTTCGACGCCTGCTCCGGAGCGGTGTCGCTCTCCTCGGGCGACGTCACATCACCCGTTAACGCCTTTTGGTCCCCTCCGTCGGCGTCGTCGGTTGCCATTGTGACGGGGTATTCGGGCCGATGGAAAAGTCTTTTTCTCAATTAACTCACAATTTAAGTCCTTTTTAAGTCCCATTTTTATACACATTTATAAGTGCACGCCGTTCCGCACTCGGAGCGACGGGGCGGTAAATCAGGGCTTAATGGTCCCGTGAGTCACCCGTCTGGGTGACGGACCACCGTCTGAGGCCAGTGCCTCGTCTGCCGGGGACAGGTCGGCGGGGCGGTCGACGAACTGGTCAAAACAAAGCGAGACGGCGAGGGAATTTCGGACGGGATGCGGGCGTGACGGGAGTCCCGCGAGCGGAGCGAGTGGGACTCAGGAACGCCCGCGGAACGAACGAAGTGAGAGAGGCAGGCGCGGCGGGATTCGAACCTCGGTCGCTCACTGGCGTTCGCTCCCTGATTCGAATCCCGTACGAGGCGTTCCGACACGCCTCGCTGTCGCTCGGCGGTCTCCACGGGCGCGACGGGAGTCCCGCGAGCGGAGCGAGTGGGACTCAGGAACGCCCGCGGAACGAACGAAGTGAGAGTAGCGGGCGTGACGGGATTGAGCAAACGCGGAGCGTTTGCGATGTACGCCGCGTCGGCCGAACGAAGTGAGCGAAGCGGGCGCGGCGGGATTCGAACCAGACCGAGACTCGCTTCGCTCGTCTCGTAGGATTACGAATCCCGTCATGCCGGTTCGCTCGTCGCTACGCTCCTCACTGCACGGGCGTGACGGGATTCGAACCCGCGATCGAGAGGTTAGGAACCTCTCGCCCTGTCCACTAGGCCACACGCCCCACGGCGCTATCTCTCAGGACCGGTCAAAAATCGCGTGGTTCACACTGGGGCGGGCAGAAGAGAGAGAAAGTGGGCCGCGTTTACTTCGAGGATTCGGTCGAAGCGGACTCGGTCGAAACCGAGTCAGCCGAGCTCTCGTCGGTCGCGTCGTCTTCGTCGTCGTCGCCCGCCACGTCCTGCAGTTCGTCTTCGATCTCTTCGCGGCCGCGCTGGAACTCGCCGATGGCCTGCCCGGAGGACCGTGCGAGCTTCGGAATCTTGTTGGCGCCGAACAGCAAGACGACGATGAGCAGGACGACGAGCAGCTCGGGCCCGCCCGGGAGTCCCGGGAACAGTGGGGTGATGGTATCGAACATCGCTATCTCTGCGTTACCTAGTGGCAATTATAGGCTTTTTGCCTTCTACGGGTTCTGGAAAGACGGAATATCGTCGCCTCGGAACTCTCGAATCGGCCGAATCGACGCGTCTCGGCGCGTCACTCCTACGAAAAGCTTGTGGCCGGTCGTCGGACGCCCTCGCTCGTCCCGCTGTTGGCGACCGTGTCTGGTCGCCGCCGGTGGTCCCCCTGAATTTCCGCCGACGGTGAAATAATGTGGGCGGAGTCGAATGGCACCCGTATGGTATCAGTCGGCGACGCCGCCCCGGAGTTCACCGCACCGCTTACCGACATCGACGGCGACATCGAGTCGTTCACGCTCTCGGAGAACCTCGACGACGCGCCGCTCGTCCTCGCGTTCTTCCCCGCGGCCTTCACCGGCACGTGCACCACCGAGATGTGCACCTTCCGCGACCAGATGGCCAACTTCGAGGACGTCGGCGCGACGGTGTACGGCATCAGCATCGACACGCCGTTCACGCTGACGGAGTTCGCCGAGCAGAACGGCCTCAACTTCGGCCTCATCAGCGACACGAACCGCGAACTCGTCGACGCCTACGACGTGGCGATGGACTTCGCGGACCTCGGCGTCAACCGCGTGGCGAAGCGCGCGGTGTTCGTCGTGGACGGCGACGGCGAAGTCACCTACGCGTGGGTCAGCGACGACCCCGGCGTCGAACCCGACTACGAGGCGGTCGAGGCCGCCGCCGGGAAACTCGAAGAGCCGAGCGAGGCCGCGTAGAGCCGCGGTACCGCGTGACGCGGTAGCGAACCTGATTCGAAGCCCAAGTCCTTTTCTCTCCGTGTGACCACCTTGCGGGTTATGAGCGATACCGAAGACACCCTGAACGGCGGCCGCGTCTACGACCCCGAAGCGGACCACGCCTTCCCCGACGAGAAGCTCAACGAGGTGCTTCCCGCCCTCCTCGACGACGAAGAGGTGACGACGCTCCTCGAAGCGCAGAACGTGAACGCGGTGACGCGCAAGGGCTACAACGACCACGGCCCGAAGCACATCGAAATCGTCCGCAACCGCGCGCTCCGGCTGTACGACCTGCTCAAGGCCGGCGACTGTGAGTTCAACGGCGCGGCCGAACAGGGGCTCGACGAGGCCGACGAGGCGGTCATCGTCGCCCTCGCGGCGCAACTGCACGACATCGGCCACATCGTCCACCGCGACAACCACGCCTACTACTCGATTCCGCTCGCGTCGGACGTGCTCGACCGCTTTCTCCCCGAGTTCTACGGCGTCGCCGACGCGGTCCGCGTCAAGGCGGAGGTGCTCCACGCCATTCTCTGTCACCACCGCGAGGAGGACCCGCTGACGCTCGAAGCCGGCGTCATCCGCGTCGCCGACGCGCTCGACATGGAGCGCGGCCGGTCGCGCATCCCCTACGAGAAGGGCGGCCGCGGCATCAACACGCTCTCCAGCCGCGCCATCAACAACGTCGTCCTGAAGCCCGGCGACGAGTCGCCCGTCCTCGTCGAAATCGAGATGGTAAACGCCGCCGGCGTCTATCAGGTCGACAATCTCCTGAAGGCGAAACTCGACGGCTCCGGCCTCGAAGAACACGTCCGCATCGTCGCGGTCAACACGAAGTCCGACGACAGGCTCGTCGAGCGCATCGAGCTCTGAGCGGCGCGTCGGGCGTCGAAAAATAGTCGCGGACGACGGCCGCGGGCGGTCCCGCGGTCGGCGCTGTGTTTCTCTCAGTCGTTGGACTGCGCGAGGCGCTCTGCGCCGCCGACCGAGAGCTCGCCGCTGAGGGTGCGGTTCGGGTATGGGATGTCGATTCCCTCCTCGTCGAACCGCTCTTTGACGGCGGTGACGTACTCGCCGCGGGTCTTGACGAAGTCGGCGCGGCTGGGCTGTGAAATCCAGATGCGCGACTTGAGCGTGACCGACGAGTCGCCGAGTTCGGTCAGTCTGACCGACGGCTCGGGCGTCGTCATGATGCCGTCGTGGGCTTCGGCCTCGTCGAGGATGATGTCGGTCGCCTGCTGAATGTCGTCGTCGTAGCCGATGCCGAACGGCACCTGCAGGCGGAGTTTGTCCTTCGCGACGGGGTTTTTGATGACGCCGTCGGTGAGCTGTGAGTTCGGCACGGTGAGCAGTTCGTTGTCGAACGTGCGAACCCGCGTCACGCGGAAGGAGATGTCTTCGACGACACCGGAGTTACCGTCCCATTCAATCCAGTCGTTGATGCGGAACGGCTTGTCGGTGAAGATGAAGATGCCGGCGACGAAGTTGGCGATGACGTCCTGCATCGCGAAGCCGATTGCGAGCGTCGCGGCCGCGCCGATGGTGGCGAGCGACTGCAGGATGTTGCCGAGGCCGGCGAACGCGAACCCCGCGCCGAGCGCGACGAACGCCACGACGAGGGTCGCGATTTTCATCAGGGGCTTTTTCGCGTGCTCGTCCGCCCCGCGTCGGTCGAGGACGCGATTGAGCGCGGACGAGACGACGGCCTTGCCGACGATGTAGACGACGGCGAAGCCGACAACGAGGCCCAAGAGCGTCCCGAGCGTCTCGGCGTACGGGACGTTCTGCTGGGTGAGGAGCCGGCCGACGGCTCCGCCGTCACCCTGCAGTTGGAGTGGGAGTGCGAGCGCGTTCATCGATGGAAAACCGCTGTCTTCCCCCTCGTCTCTATCAGTTCGGCGTTCACCCGCTCGGCGAGGTCGGCGGCCGCCTCGTCGACCGTCGTGCCCCCGAGCGCCGCCCGGAGGAACTTCGCTTTCACGAGGTTCCGGTCGGCCAGCTGGTCGTTGAGTTCGCCGACCACCGATTCGATTCCGCTCTTACCTACCCAGACGGTCACGTCGAGGTCGTGGGCCTCCTTTCGAAGCTCCTGCGTGTTCATGCGTGGCCTCCACTATGTGCCGGAGGGCTTCAATAGTAAGGCTTTGACGGCCGTTTGGTTGTCGTGCACACGCGAGAACGAGCCGATTCTGCCGGAACCGCCGCAGGGCGGTCAGTACGGGTAGCGTTTCGTCGCCCCGCAGTCGCATCTGACGACGACGTGACCGCCGGCGCGGGTTCGGACGCGGGCGTTGACGCCCGGGCGGAGGTAGGCGTCGCAGTCGTCGCAGGTGAACCGGCGGAACGCCTTCGGGAGGCCACAGCGGTTCCGCTCCGCGACGCGACGGGCGAGGCGGACGTACTCGCGGGCGCGCTCGTGGTCGCGGTCGCTCGCCGCCTCGCGGGCGAGGGCGTGGAGTCGGTCGATGCGCTCCTCCGCGATGTTCATACACGTTCGGGCGAGCGGCCCGGACAAAGACGTTCCGAACCGCGGCGCAGGGCCGACGCCGGAGGACCGAAGCCGGTACTGTGATACCCCGCCCCGAAAAACGGCGACTGTGCGCGTCCTGAACTACCTCGAGTTCGCCTCGCAACTCGACCGTAGCGGCATCGGCACCGCCACCGACCAACAGCGGGCGGCGCTCGCCACGACCGACGTGGAGGTCGTCACCTCCCCGTGGCCCGAGTCGGTCGCCGCGGGTGCCGCGAGCGCCCTGCGGGGCGACGGGGTCGTCCGCGACTACGACGTGGCCCACTGCAACCTCATCGGCCCCGGCTCGCTCGCCGTGGCCAGACACGCCAAGCGGAACGACATCCCGCTCGTCCTCCATTCGCACGTCACCCGCGAGGACTTCGCCGAGAGCTTCCGCGGGTCGACCGCGGTCGCCCCCGCCCTCGGGAGGTACCTCAAGTGGTTCTACTCGCAGGCCGACGTGGTGCTCTGTCCGTCCGAGTACACGAAGCGAACCCTCGAATCCTACCCGGTCGACGCGCCGATTCGCCCCGTCTCCAACGGCGTCGACACCGAGGCGCTGGCGGGATTCGAGGACCTCCGCGACGAGTACCGAGCCGAGTACGACCTCGACGGGATGACCGTCTTCACCGTCGGCAACGTCTTCGAGCGCAAGGGCCTGACGACGTTCTGCACGCTGGCGCAGGAGACCGACTACGACTTCGCGTGGTTCGGCCCCTACGACACCGGCCCGCACGCCTCGAAGAAGGTGCGGTACTGGGTCGAAAACGCCCCGGAGAACGTCGCGTTCACCGGCTGGATAGACGACATCCGCGGCGCGTTCGGCGCGGGCGACGTCTACCTCTTTGCGACGAAAAACGAGAATCAGGGCATCGCGGTCCTCGAAGCGATGGCCTGCGGGAAGGCGGTCGTCCTCCGCGACATCCCGGTGTTCGAGGAGTTCTACACCCACGGCCACGACTGCCTGAAGTGTTCGACCGACGCGGAGTTCCGCCGGGCGCTCGACCTGCTCGCCCGCGACCCCGACCTCCGGCGGCGACTCGGCGAGAACGCCCGCGAGACGGCCGCCGAACACAGTCTCGACCGCGTCGGCGACAGGCTCGTCGAGACGTACGAAGACGCGCTGGCCGGGCGACTCGAAGGCTGACTGGCGAGATAACCGGCCATCGGTACGCAACAGACACGATAACACACGACATTCCTGCGGGAAGTCACAACGGTTTATCCCGTCGGGGTCGCACGAACGGCCATGCAGTCGGTCGCCGCGTTCACTGACACGTACTTGCCGACCGTCAACGGCGTCTCCTACACGATTCAGACGTGGCGGGAGCGGTGGAACCGCCGCGGCGGCCGCATGGACGTGGTGTTCCCGGCGGACGACGACTACGACCCCGAGCCGGGCGAGTACGGCGTCAGAAGCCTCCCGTTCCCGTTCTACGAGGGGGTTCGAATCGGCGCGCCGCGGATTCCGGGAGCCGTCGACGACGTGGATGTCGTCCACGCCCACACCCCGTTCGGCCTCGGGCTGGCCGGGCTTCGACTCGCTCGGCGGCGCGACCTCCCGCTCGTGGCGACCTACCACACCCCGACCGGCGAGTACGCCGAGTACCTCAGCTCCGTCGGCGCTATCGAGCGCGGCGTCGAGCGCACCGCCGAGCGCTACGAGCGGTGGTTCTTCGACCGCGCCGACGCCGTCATCGTCCCGAGCGAGGACGCCGAGCGCCGCCTCGTCGACGAGGTCGGCGTCGAGGCCGAAATCGTCGTCCTCTCGAACGGCATCGACGTCGAGCGGTTCGAACCGGTCGCGGGCGACGACTTCCGCCGCCGCTACGACCTCGGGGACGGGGACCTCATCGGCTACACGGGCCGACACGGCTACGAGAAGCGCCTCGACGAACTCGTCCGCGCCGGGGCCGACCTCGACGCGACGCTCGTCTTCGGCGGCGACGGCCCCGCCCGCGACGAGCTGTCCGCCCTCGCCGACGACCTCGGCGTTGACGCTCGCTTCCTCGGCTTCCTCGACCGCGAGGAACTGCCGGCGTTCTACTCCGCGCTCGACGTGTTCTGCTTCCCGAGCCCGGTCGAGACGCAGGGGCTCGTCGCGCTGGAGGCCAACGCCTGCGGGACGCCCGTCGTCGGCGTCAACGAGGGCGCGCTGGAGGACACCGTCCTCGACGGCGTGACCGGCTACCACTACGAGTCCGGGGACTTGGAGGGCTTCCGCCGCGGGATTCGGCGGGCGCTCGCGGAGCGCGAGGCACTCAGCGCGCGCTGTCTCGACCGCCGCGACGAGGTGAGCGTCGACCGCTCCGTCGACCGGCTCGCGGCGCTCTACGACCGGGTGGCGTCGGAATAAAACAGCGGGACCGACTGCGAAACCGCGTCAGTCGCGGTCTTCGAGCGCGTCGGCGATGCGGCGCAGTTCGCGGTTCACGTCGCGGACCTCGTCGCGGAGCTGTCGGACCTCGCGGACGAGCTGTTCGTCGCTTCCGCTTCCCTGCTCGGGGTCGCGCGGACCGCCGCCCATGCTTCCGGGGCCGCCGCCCATGCCGCCGCCACCGCCCATGCCGCCGGGGCCGCCGCCGCCCATCATGCCGCTCATCATCTGCGCGAAGGGGTTGCCGCCGCCGCCCATGCCGCCGGGGCCGCCGCCGCCCATCATCTCTTCGGGGTCGGGGCGTTCGCCTTCCTCGCGCTCTTTCTCGCGGCGCTGTCGAATCTCTTCGACCCGCTCGCGGAACGACTTCTCCTCTTCGCCGTCGTCGCCCTCGTCGGGCGTCTGCGTCTCGTCTGCGGGTTCGTCGTCAGCCATGAGAGCGGATTGGCCGTCCTCCCGGAAAGTGCTGACGGTCTCTGAAATTCGTGACCGCTCACCCGAACGCGCCGAGGCTCGACTGGAGGTCGCGGTCGGTCCCGCCGTCGTCGAGTTCGTGGCCGACGAGGTCGCGAAGGTCCACCGCGTAGGTCGTCCCGCGGTGGTCGAGGACGAGCACGCGCCCCTTCACGCCGCGGACGGTTCCCGTGGCGACAGTTTCTGCGACCGGCGAGCCGTCGAGGTCGAGGTCGAGGCCGTAGTCGAACGCGAACGTCTCGATGGGGTCGAACTCGGAGACGAGCGCGTCCCACGCCGCGGCGTCGACCGACCGGCCGAACCCCTCGATTTTGGTCGGGACGCGGACGCGGTCGGGAATCTCGGTCGCCAGTTCGGCTTCGTACTCGCGGGCGAGGCGTCCGTCCGAGAACGTCCGGACGTGGGCCGCGCGGTCCGCGCCCTGCTCGCGCAGGCGGGTGTCGAGTCGCCATTCGCGGGTGACGCCGACCTTGAACGTGTCCGGGGCGAACGCGGCGAGGTAGACCGCGTGGTCCTCGTAGCAGTCCATCTCGTCTTTCAGGCACGTCCCGGTACATTTCGCGCAGACCCACGTGTGGCGGTGGTCCGAGCAGTACGGCGCGCGGTCGTTGTCGCAGGCGACGTGGCGGTCGTCGTGAATGGTGCCCGCGCAGTGGCGGTCGCCGAGGCGGTAGTCGAGTTCGGTGCCGGGGGCGAGCGCGACCGAGTCGATGCCGCCGCTCGCGCTCACGAACAGCGCGGGGGTTCCGGTATCGTAGCCGACGACCTGCACGCTCCGGGGTAGGGAGTCGCGGTAGAAAGGTGGCTCGCTCCGGGAGCGGGCCGCGGGGTCTGCCGGGCGTCGCCCCGGGTGTCGGCGTTGGTCGTGGTTGTCGGGCTCGGTTGTCTGCCGCGGTTATCGGCCGCCGTTACTCGCACTCGGCGCGAAGCTCCTCGGCGAGTTCCTCGGCGGCGCGGCGGACGGCCTCGTCGCTCGACCCGTCCGGCTCCCAGCCGAGCGCCGAGAGCTTCTCGATGGACAGCCGCATCTTCGGCACGTCGCCGGTCCAGCCGCGGTCGCCGCCGGTGTACTCGAACTCGGGGTCGAGGTCCAGCACGTCGGCGACGATGTCGGCGATGGTCGTCACCGAGGTTGTCGTCCGCGTGCCGAGGTTGTAGACGTTGTAGTCGCGGTCGGCGTGTTCGACGACGTGGCACATCGCGTCGATGCAGTCCTCGACGTGGAGGTAGGACTTCTCTTGGCGGCCGTCGCCGAGGATTTCGAGCGTCTCGGGGTCTTCGAGGAGCTTCTCGATGAAGTCCGGGATGACGTTGCCGCGCTGGTTCGGGCCGACGATGTTGGCGAAGCGGTACATGTAGACCGTGAAGTCGTAGGAGTGGGCGAACGTCGAAAGCAGGCCCTCGTCGGCGAGCTTGGAGGAGCCGTAGATGCTGATGGGTTCGAGGGGGGCGTAGTCCTCGGGGGTCGGCCGCGGGGCCTCGCCGTAAACCGTCGACGAGGAGGTGAAGGCGATGTTCGACACGCCGACCTCCTGCATCCGTTCGAGGACGTTGTAGGTCATCTCGGTGTTCTCCTCGAACAGCTGTCGGGGGTTGCCGTAGTTCGTGTCGGTGTAGGCCGCGAAGTGGAAGACGATGTCGAGGTCCTCGGTGACGGCCTCGGCGACGTCGTCGGCGTCGGTCATGTCGGCCTGTACGAACTCGACGCCGTCGGGGACCTGCTCGCGGACGCCCTTCGAGAGGTCGTCGGCGACGACGACGTGGTTGTCCTCGGAGAGGCGCGCGGCGAGGTGAGACCCGACGAGACCTGCGCCCCCGGTCACGAGGACGCGCTTGTCGGAGAGTTCCAGCGACATGGCACAGATAATTCGGCCGAGTGATAAGTCCGTTTCCCCTCGGGACCGCGGTCGGGCGTCGGCGGTCGCCCGCGACCGTCGTCCGCGACGACCGCCAACCCGCCGTCCCGTCTCCGCCCACTCCGCCGCCCGCGTTCCGAAAGCACCACTTTCCCCCGCCGTCTTCGGAGAGACATGCACAACGAACCCGAGGTCGCCGTCCTCCGGTACGGACACCGACCGGGGCGCGACGACCGGATGACGACGCACGTCGGCCTGACGGCCCGCGCGCTCGGCGCGGACCGGGTTATCCTCCCGGACAACGCCGGCCACTCGATGGAGACGGTCGAGGACATCACGGGCCGGTTCGGCGGCCCCTTCGAGGTCGAACTCACCGAGGCGCTCAACGGCGTCATCCGCAACTGGGAGGGGAAGGTCGTCCACCTCACGATGTACGGCGAGCGCGTTCAGGACGTGGAAGCCGACATCCGCGAGGCGCACGCCGAGGAACCGCTTCTCGTCGTCGTCGGCGGGGAGAAGGTCCCCTTCGAGGTGTACGAGGGGGCCGACTGGAACGTCGGCGTCACGAACCAGCCGCACTCGGAGGTCGCCGGCCTCGCGGTGTTCCTCGACCGCCTGTTCGACGGGCGCGAACTCGACCGCGAGTGGGAGGACGCCGAAAATCGGGTGGTTCCGATGGCGACGGGCAAGAAAGTCGTGCCGGCCGACGAGGAGTAATCGGCGCGTCGGCGCGCCCGCTGGCGGTTCTCCACTGTCCGGGAGTAATAAGACTTAATGGCGTTCCTGACGCCATTTCGCACAATGGCTTTTGAGGAGTTACTGAACGACCCTGTTATCCAGAAGTACCTCCACGAGTTGGTCGGGCCAACCGGGATGCCGGTCGCGGCGGCACCCCCGGACGGCGAGGTCACCGACGAGGAACTCGCCGAGGAACTGCGGCTCGAACTCAACGACGTGCGACGCGCGCTGTTTATCCTCTACGAGAACGACCTCGCGTCGTATCGTCGCGTCCGCGACGAGGACTCCGGCTGGCTCACCTACCTCTGGACCTTCCACTACGAGAACATCCCCGAGAACCTCGAAGAGGAGATGTACCGCCTCCTCGACGCGCTCGAAGAGCGCCTCGACTACGAGCGCAACCACGAGTTCTACCTCTCGGAGCCCGCCGGCATCCGCTTCGAGTTCTCCGAGGCGATGGAACACGGCTTCCAGTGCCCCGAGACGGGCGCGCAACTCGAACCGATGGACAACGACGACCTCGTCGACGCGATGGAGCGACGCATCGAAGAGCTTCGCGACGAGCTCAACGTCGAAGTGACGGGGACGAACTGAATGGTCGTTCTCGCAACGAAATGCTACATCGACGGTGACGCCCGCGAGCGGGCGCTCGACAGCCTCACCTCGCTCGTCGCCAACGACATCGGCGACCTCGACGTCGAGTACGACATCGGCGTCCGCGACGACGGCTTCATCTCCGTGACGGTCTCCGGCGACGACGAGACGGTCGCGCGGAACGTCCTCCGCGAGGAGTGGGGCGAGGTCACGCCGCACCTGTCGGCCGGCGAGACCTACGTCGGCACCCTCGAACACTGGGACGACGACGGCTTCGTCCTCGACGCGGGCATCGAAGTGCGCATCCCGACCGAGGAACTCGGCCTCGGCCGCGGCTCCGCGACCCAGGTTCGCGACCGCTTCGGCCTCGTCCAGCACATGCCGCTGACGTTCGTCTACGGCGGCGACGAGGGGCCCTCGCGGCTGGCCGACGAGCAGATAGACCGCCTCTACGACTGGACCCGCGGGAGCGGTCGCGTCAACGTCAACAGCGCGACCCGCGGCGAGGTCCGCGCGACGGTCAACCGCGCCGGCCACGCGAAGGACATCGTGACCGTCGAGCGCCTCGGCCTCCTCGAACAGAGCATCGTCTGCCGGGACGAGACCGACCCGCCGGGCCTCCTCGCGAGCATCGGCTCGTACCTCCCGTCGGAGCTGAAGTGCGTCATCGGCCAGTAAGAGGATGAACAGGCGACTCCTCGTCGGCATCGCCGTGCTCGCCCTCCTCCTCGTGACCGCCGGCTGTCTCGGCGGCACCTCCAGCGTCTCGAACGACCGGCTCGACGCCGCGCCCGACGGCGACTACGCGTGGTCCGCGGAGACCGACGCGCACATCACGGTACAGGAAAACGGCCGGTTCCGCGCTGTCTACGAGGTGAACAGCTCGTCGGTCGAACTCTACCGGTTCGACGGCTTCGGCAGTCGGACGCCGCTTTCGGTCGAGGCGGTCCGCTACCGCTACGAGAACGGGACCGTCGTCAACGGGACCGAACTGAAGGCCCGCGGCGGCGACGTGACGCAGAACGACCGCATCACGAACGTCACGCTCCCCGCGGACGCCGAGAGCGACGGCAAAATCGCGTTCAGTTCGCCCTCGACGCCCAAGCGGTTCTCGCTTCCCGTCTTCGTCGAGGGGAGCTACGAGGTCGTCCTGCCCGCGGACCGCCGCGTCGACTTCCCGGTATTCGGGTCGGTCCGGCCGTCGGGCTACGACACCGAAGTCGTCGACGACCGGCTCCACATCCGGTGGGACGAGGTGACAGACGGGAACGTCGTCGTGCAGTTCTACCTCCAGCGCGACCTCGGCATCTTCGCGGCCGTCGCGGCCGTCTCGGTGCTGGTCGGCGGCGCGGGGATACTGTACTACCGCCGGCAGATTCAGGCGCTCCGCGACCGCAGGCAGGAACTCGGTCTGGACGTCGAAGACGACGACCGCTGAGAGACGGGTTCAACCGCGGCGTCGGTCGGCCGACCGGTTCGCCGGGTTCGCCGGTGTGAACGCTTTTTTGCCTCGCAACCCGCTAGCTCGGGGTATGCAAGTCGCCGTGGTCACCGTCGGGGACGAACTCCTCGCCGGCGACACCGTCAACACGAACGCCGCGTGGCTCTGCGAGGAACTGACGGCGCGGGGCGTCTCCGTCGAGCGCGTGACGACGGTCCCCGACCGCGTCGCCGACATCGCCCGCGTGGTCAACGAGTACCACGCCGAGTACGACGCCGTCGTCGTCACCGGCGGGCTGGGACCGACCCACGACGACGTGACGATGGAGGCCGTCGCGGCCGCGTTCGGGCGCTCGCTGGAGCGCAACGCCGACGCCGAGGAGTGGCTGGAGGCCAACGGCGGCTACTCCGCGGCCGACCTCGTGGAGGGGACGACCGACCTCCCCGCGGGGTCGCGGATGCTCCCGAACGACGAGGGCGTCGCGCCCGGCGCGGTCGTCGGGTCGGTGTACGTGCTCCCCGGCGTCCCCGGCGAGATGAAAGCCATGTTCGCCCGCGTCGCCGACGAGTTCGACGGCGAGCGGACTCACGTCCGGTTCGTCCACACCTCGGAGCCGGAGAGTTCGCTCATCGAGCGGTTCGAGGCCGTCCAATCGGCGTTCGACGTGACCGTCGGGAGCTACCCCGGCGACCACGTCAGAATCAAGCTCGCCGGGGCCGACGAGGAGGCGGTCGAATCGGCGGCCGCGTGGCTCGAAGCGCGCGTGGACCTGTACGAAGAATAGGGTCGGTCGGCCGACGGTCAGCGCTGGAGGTACCAGAGCCACCCGGCGGTCATGAGGATACCCACGAGAAGCACGGTCGCGGCCGTCTCCGAGGTCGGCAACACCTGCTCGCTGGCTGATAGCGGAATCATAGGTGACAGTTCCCACGTCCGGTTCTTAAACGGTGAGGTTCTGGCGACAGTTGTCGCGGCGCGAGCGTCCGCGAATCCGTGGGGCCAACCCGGTCGCTTCTCGTCGGCTCCCCTCTCGTCGGCTACCGCGTCGCTTTTCCCCCGGGCGCGGGTTCGTTCAGTCATGCGAATCGGTGTCGCCGTCAACCCCGTCGCGGGGATGGGCGGCCGGGTCGGCCTGAAGGGAACCGACGGGAAAGTCGCGGAGGCCAGAGCGCGCGGCGCGGAGCCGCGGTCGCCCGAGCGGGCGCGACGGGCGCTCGTCCGACTCTTCGAGGCCGCCCCCGAGGCGGAACTACTCGCGTGGGGCGGCGAGATGGGCGCGGCGGCCGCCCGAGACGCCGGCTTCGACCCCGAGGTGCTCGGCGAGCCGTCCGGCGACGAGACGAGCGCGGCCGACACCGTCGCCGCCGTCGAGGCGTTCGTCGACGCCGACGCGGACCTCGTGTTGTTCGTCGGCGGCGACGGCACCGCGGCGGACGTCGCCGAGGCGCTCGACGGGACCGACGTGCCGATGCTCGGCGTCCCCGCGGGCGTGAAGGTCTACTCCTCCGTGTTCGCCGTCTCACCGGAGGACGCCGCCCACGTCGTCACGTCGTTCGAGCGGACCGAGGCCCGCGAGGTCATGGACATCGACGAGGACGACTACCGCGCCGGCGAGGTCAGACCGGAGCTTCGTGCGGTCGCGCACGTCCCCGTCGCCGAGGACCTCCAATCGTCGAAACAGACCGGCGGCGGCACCGTCGAGGCGCTCGCCGCGGGCGTCGCCGACGACATCCGCGCGACGACGGGCGTCACCTACGTCCTCGGCCCCGGAAGCACCGTCGGCGCGGTGAAAACCGAACTGGAAATCGACGGGTCGCCGCTCGGCGTCGACGTCTACCGCGACGGCGAGGTGCTCGCCCGCGACGCGACGGAGGCCGACATCCTCGATAACCTCGGCGAGGAGAACGTTATCGTCGTCACCCCCATCGGCGGACAGGGGTTCGTCTTCGGCCGCGGCAACCCCCAGCTCTCGCCGGCGGTGATTCGCCGCTGTGACGTGTCGGTCGTCGCCTCCCGGTCGAAACTCGACGCGATTCCGGTCCTCCGGGTCGACACCGACGACCCCGACCTCGACGCCGACCTCCGCGGGTGGACGAAAGTCCGGGTGGGCCGCGTCGAGCGCCGGATGATGAAAATCGAGTGAGCGGCGCACGCCGGTCGCGGCGACCCGCCGCGCCAACGGAAAAATCGAGCGAGAGACCGTTTCCGTCGGCCGTCTCGTCAGTCGTCCGCCGGTGCCTGTCGTTTCGTGATGTACTCGACGATTTCGTCCGTTTCGGCCTTGAAATCGCCGAGGTCGGTCTCGTTCCCGTGGAGCACCGTCGAGAAGTACTTCGTGTCGGCGGCGAGGTTGACGGCCTCTCTGAGTTCCTCGTCGGTGACGCCGCTCAACCGCGCTTCCTCGGTGTGGAAGTAGGTGCAGTACGGGCAGTTAGTCGCGGCCGCGACGCCGACGCCGATGAGCGCCTTCTCTCGCCCGGACAGTTCGGTGTCTTCTCCCAGATTGAGGTCGCGGAAGAGCCCCCAACTGTGTTCGCTCGCCGGCTCTGCCACGTCCTCCATCCAACTCGGGACCTGGCCGAGCATCCCCTCCATCTCTTGTCGTGTGGCTTTCGATACCATCTCTCTCCCCTCCACCTCCGCTATCCCGTAGCCTGGAGGCGCTTATTACGACGTTCCGAAGCAGTAAAGTTATGAATATGCTGAACGAGTATAATCTACTCGCATCGACGACGTTCCGTCGAAACGCGCGGTTAATACGTCGCTCTTCGCGACGGTTCGCCGCCCGGTCGAAGCCGAGTGACGCAACTGATTTAATATTTTGAATCATGTACAATGACACCTGCAACCCATTATTCACAGAGGGTGTAATATAGTGAGATTTAAGGTCATTGGATGGGTTCTGACTACCATGGAGACCCGGAAAGTCCAGCGTCTCGGTCCCTCCACGCTGGCGATGACGCTTCCAGCGGAGTGGGCCAAGGAACACAACGTCGAGAAGGGCGACGAGGTGACCATTCGGACGAGCGGTAAGGGAACGCTGACCGTTCTCCCCGAATCGGTCAACACCGAAGATTCGAAGGCGACGATTCGCGCCGACAGTCTGAACGCGGAGGCGCTCGAACGCGCCATCGTGGCGCAGTACGTCCTCGGACGGCGCGTCATCCACATCGAGAAAAGCGAGGGCGCGCTCGATTCGGACCACATCAACGCCGTCTACAAGGCCGAGACCCAGCTCATGGGCCTCGGCGTCATCGAGGAGACGCCAGAGCGAATCGCGATTCGCTGTTCTGTCGACGCGGAGGACTTCACCCTCGACAACCTGCTCGAACGCCTCGAAAACACGGGCAGTACGATGCGCGGCGAGGCCGTCAAGGCGCTCGCCCACGGCAACCCAGACCTCGCCCAGCGGGCGCTCAACCGCGAGCGACAGGCGAACAAGATTTTCGTCCTCCTGCTTCGGCTCATCTTCACGTCCTACCAGAACCCCAACCTCGCGCGGGCGGTCGGCCTCGACTCCGGCTTCCCGCTCATCGGCTACCGCTCGGTGGCGAAGAACCTCGAACTGACCGCCGACAACGCCGAGGACATCGCCAACATCGTCATGGACGCCGAGGGCCACACCATCGACGTCGACCAGTCGACGATGCGGCGCATCCGCGAGTTCACGGACCACGTCGACGAGATTACGACGACCGCGGTGCGGGCCGTCGTCGAGCGCGACTACGACCTCACCATCGAGTGCCGAGAGCTGTTCCGCGAGATAAGCGACCGCGAGCGCGACATCCTCAACGACCTCCCGGAGATGGAAAACCAGAAACTCCTCCAGATTCGCGAGGTGCTCGTCAGCCTCCAGCAGACCGCGCAGTACGCGATGCGGAACGCCGAAATCGCGTCGAACCTCGCGCTCAACGAGGAGTCCGACCACGTCACGATAGACTGAGGAACCGAAAAGCGGCCGCGGCCGCGGCCGTCTCGCTCAGTCGGCGACGACTTCCATCGCCTCGTTGTTCTCGGTCTCGGACGACTCTTTTTCGCCCGTCAGCGGGTTCCGACTGGCGATGCGGCAGTCGAACCCCGGATGCTCGCCGAAGTGCCGGAGTATCATGTGGCGGCGCGACCCGGTGATGCCGGTGCGACCGATGTCCTCGGCGGTAAAGCGCTCGGGGAGGCGGTCGTACAGGCGGCGCAGTTCGTCGAAACTGGTGAACACCTTCGCGTTGCCGGTGGAGTCCGCGCCGCGGCGGGAGACGACGTAACTGCCGTCCCGGCGGTACTCGCCGGCCGTGCGGAAGAACTCCCGTTTCTCGGTCAGCGCCGAACCGATGGCCTCCTGCAGGTCGGCGGCGGCGTCTCGGGACAGTTCACAGGACTGGTCGCCAAAGGAGACGACGATGGTTTCGTCGTCGCTCTCGACGGACACAGGGTTCTCATTACGGGAGAAGAACTCGATCAGGAGCGTGGGTACTCCGTGTCATATCATCGAGTATCGTAGCCGAGGGTAAAGAGTTGTCGGCTGAGTCAGGAATCACCGAAGATTTCTCGGCGAATCGGGGCCGTCGAACGGCGGTTCGACGAGCGTCCCGCGGGCGGTGTGGCCCGGCCGCTACAGCAGGCCGTCGTCGGTCGTCGTGGTCTCGCCGTCTGACGACGTCGTCGTTGCGGTCGTCGTCGTGGTTGTGGGTGCGGCCGTCGCGGTGTCTGTCGAAGTCTCGGTTGCGGTCGCGGTCGAGATGGTGGTCGCGGTTTCCGCGGCCGTCTCGGTCGCCGTCGTCTCAGTCGCTGTCGCCGTTTCGTCCGCCGTCTCGTTTCCGCCCGACGCCGCCTTGTTTCCGAAGATGTCCGTCTCGAACGTCTTCTCGTAGGTCAGCGGGTCGAGGGGGACGCGAAGCGTCGTGCCGCCGGCGTCGAGGTTCGCGTAGAAGTCGATGCGCAGGTCGGTCGTCTGGTCGCGTTCGAGGTGCGTGACCCACCAGTCGTCGAGCCTGTCGTTTTCGATGTGGGTCGTCGCCTCGATGGTCTCCGTCGACTGCGGGGAGATGACGTACTCGGAGTTCGTCGTCCCCTCGCCGACGTCCACGTCGTTCATCGAGATGTCGTAGCCGAGTTCGGAGACCGCGACCGGGTACGGCTTGGGGTTGTGGACGACGAACGTGAGTTCGAGCGCCGTGCGCTCGTCCGTGGACTCGCCCCACTCGGCTTTCGTCTCGTTGACGTACAACACGGGGTCGGAGACGACCGGCGACTCCGCGTTTATCTCGCGGGTCTCCGTGGAGTTGAACGCCGACAGCAGGTCGGTGTCGATGCTCCGGGTAATCTCGGGCGCTTCGAAGGTCCGCCCGAGCGTCTCAGAGGTGACGGTGGCATTCACGGCGAGGTCGGTGTGTTCGCCGTTCTGGATGTGCGAGACCCACCACTGGGGGATGCGCTCGTTTTCGAGCGTCGTCCGGAGCGGGACCGCCGAGGTCCCCTGTCCGACTGAGACGCCGTCCTTCTCGCCGGTCGCCATCCGAATCCCGTTCATCTCGACGCCGTAGTCGACTTCGAGCCCGGTGAGGTTCGCCGAAAGCGGGTTGGGGTTCGAGACGTACAGGTCGGTCTCGATGACCGTCGCCGTCTCGTTGACGCCGGCGAATCGATTGTCGACCCGGTCGACGCTCGGCGCGCCGATGACGCCGGCCGCGTACGCCCCGCCGACGCCGGCCGCGACGAGCACCAGCGCGACGAGTGCGATACGGAGTTTGCCGCCGAACAGCGCGGATGTCAGTCCCATCGTTGTGGACACACGAGACTAGTGGTACATATGTCGAACGGCCGAGCGCGACGCCGGTTCGTGGGACCGTACCGCACGCACTTTCGCCCCCGTCAGGTCGCCCCACGGCAGGCGGTGTCGAATGAACTAAGTGCGCACCCGCGAAGGTCGGAAACATGGAAACCAAGACGGTGCAATCCGACAAGTCCATCGGCTTTGCGGCGTTGTTCGGCGTGCTCACGCTCGTCGGCGCAGGGCTGATGGTCGCCGGACCGGACCAGTTGACGAAGGCGCTCGGGTTCATGGTGGCGATTATCGCGGCCTCGCTGGCCGTCTCCGGCGCGCATCTGTTCCAGTAATTATCGACGCTGAGGAACACGGGTAACCGTTAATAACGCCCATTCCCTAGACGGTCCGAGGATGACTGAGTACACCGACGAGGAACAACGCATTCTCGCCTATCTCCGCGACAGCGTTAGCCGCGGTGAGGGCTACTTCCGGGCGAAGAACATCGCCGAGGCTATCGGTCTCACCGCGAAACAGGTCGGGTCCCGCCTGCCGCGACTGGCCGAGAAGTCCGAGGACGTCGAAATCGAGAAGTGGGGGCGCGCCCGCTCGACGACGTGGCGCGTCACCCGAAGCTGAAGCGATTCCACGGCTTTTTACTGTGGAGGTGTGATGGTATCTCATGACCGTCCGCGTGAAACGAACGTTCGAGTTCGACGCTCCCGGCGAGCGCGTCTGGGAGTTTATCGCCGACCCGGCCAAGCGAGCGGGGGCTATCAGCGTCGTCGACCGCTTCGACGTGGCCGACGACGGCCGCCACGCGACGTGGTATCTCGAACTCCCGATTCCGCTCGTCCGTTCGACGGTGACCGTCGAGACGGAAGACATCGAGGTCGACGAGCCGACCCACGTCAAGTTCGTCGGCAAGTCGCGGGTGATGCGGGTGACGGGCGAACACACTATCGAAGAACACGACGGCGGGAGCCGACTCGTCAACGAGTTCACCGTCGACGGCCGACTGCCCGGCGTCGAGACGTTCTTCGAGCGCAACCTCGACCGCGAACTCGACAACCTCGAAGCGGCGCTCCGACGCGAGTTCGAATCGACCGCTTGAGACCGGCGACCGGGACAGCGAGAACCGTGTTCTCACGGGGTATGAGAACGGGTGTTGCGGTGGGTTTATACATCGCGGCTCCTTAGCGAAAGTCGCCGACGCAATAGGCGCTTTTCTCGCCAGTCGTCGGCGACTCCACATCCGCCGCACCCGCCGCAACGTTTCGGGGTCCGTTGCGGCATCCGAAACGGCGTGGCCACGTCGTTTCGCGCTCCCAAGCCCGGTGGGAGCGCACTCCCCTCGTCTCACTTCGCCAACTGGTGACACGAGATTCGGCGGGAGGCGAATTCGCCTCCGCCTTTTGACGACCGCTTCGCTCCGAGCGACAGCCCCGTCGTGCCCCGACGGCGGCCGACCGACGGCCCGAGAGCGCACGCTTCTTTCCTCCGGACCTCGTGGAGCCACCATGACCGAGACGATTCGAGGCGACGTACTACACGACATCCCGCCGGACGAACTCGACGACGAGGACCTGTCGCCCGAACTCCGGGCGCTGGCCGACTCGCGGCACGTGCTCGTCATCAGAAAGGGCGGCCATCCCTCGATGCTCGACCTCGTCTGGGCGTTCGTCCGCCGCGACCCCATCGAGGCGGTGACCGTCGTGACGGACCGCCCGGCCGAGGAGGACGAGGAGGTTACGCTGACCGTCGAGGGGACGGACATGCCCGGCGTCTACGTCACGGCGGACGCTCACGGTGAGAAAGAGTCTGCGGACGGCGGGTGAAACGACGGAACGAAAACGTGGGGACAGATGCGGGGCCGCGGTGGGTGACCGACCTTACTCGTCTTGTTTGGTCTTGATGTCCGCCGAAAGGCCCTGCGCCATGCGAATCTCCTTGGAGTTGTTGAGCGTCCACGCGGTGCGCTCGGTGACGGCCTCGATGATTTCGCGGGCCGAGGGGTAGCCGTTGCCGGACTTCTTCACGCCGCCGAACGGGAGGTGGACCTCCGCGCCGATACACGGGAGGTTGCCGTAGGCGAGGCCGACCTCGGCGTGGTCGCGGAAGTAGTTTATTTGGCGGTAGTCCTCGGAGATGACGGCACCGGCCAGCCCGTAGTCGGTGTCGTTCTGAATCTCGACGGCGTCCTCGATGTCGCCGGAGTACTTCAGCAGGGCGACGTGGGGGCCGAAGACCTCCTCGTGGGTACAGCGGAGGGCGTCGTGGGGGTCCGCCTCGTAGACGAACGGCCCGACCCAGTGGCCCGCCTCGTGGCCCTCGGGAATCTCGTCGTCGTCGAGTTCGGTGCGGTCGACGAGGACGTTCACGCCCTCTTTCTCCGCGAGTTCGTTGTACTTCGTGACCTTCTCCTTGTGGCCCTCCTCGATGAGCGGCCCCATGAACGTGTCCTCGCGGAGCGGGTCGCCGACCGAGACGTTCTTCGCGTTCTCGACGAAGCGCTCCTTGAACTCGTCGTAGACGTCCTCGTGGACGACGATGCGCTCGGAGGAGACACAGCGCTGGCCGGTGGTCTTGAACGACGACATCGTCGCGGAGTGGACCGCGATGTCGAGGTCCGCCTTCTCGGTGATGACGATGTTGTTCTTGCCGCCCATCTCGCACGCGGCGAGCTTGCCGGGCTGTTGGGCCACCTTGCTCGCGACCTCGTGGCCGACCTCGGCGGACCCGGTAAACAGCACGGAGTCGACGCGCTCGTCGTCGACGATGCTCGCGCCGGCGTCGCCGAAGCCCTGCACCATGTTGAACACGCCGTCGGGGATGCCGGCGTCCTCGAACATCTCGGCGATAATCTGGCCGCACCACGGCGTCTGCTCGGCGGGCTTCCAGACGACGGTGTTGCCCTCGACGAGCGCGACGGCCATGTGCCAGAAGGGGATGGCCACGGGGAAGTTCCACGGGGTGATACAGCCGACGACGCCGCGGGGCTTGCGGCGCATGTAGGCGTCCTTCGCGGGAATCTCGGAGGGAATCACGTCGCCTTTGGGGTGGCGGGCGTCGCCCGCGGCCCACTCGACCATGTGGTACGCCTCGATGACGTCGGCGCGGCCCTCGGAAATCTCCTTGCCGCACTCCTTGGTGACGACCTCCGCGAGCTCCTCCGTGCGGTCGCGCAGTTCGTGGTAGATGTCCCAGAGGTACTCTGCGCGCTCGATGTGGGAGAGTTCGCGCCACTCCTCGTACGCCTCGTCGGCCGCGGCGGCCGCCGCGTCGATGTCCTCGGGCGTGCCGCGTCGGAACGTCCCCAGCGACTCGCCCGTCGCGGGGTTCGTGCTCTCGAACGTCTCGTCGCCGGTTCCGTCCGTCCACTCGCCGTCGATATAGTGCCGATATTCGTCTTCCGCCATATGACTCTAGAGTCACGACTAAGATTAATAACCCCGGACCCTCCCATGGAAGGGCCACGTCCGAGTCGACGCGTCACCGCGACGCCGCGTGACCACAGACAACATCTTACGTAACGACGTGTTACCCGGTGTATGAGCGAGCGCACGTCAGGTGAAGGTACGCGCCTCACGCTCGACCTGTGGCATCCGAACTGTTGGGCCATCGAATCGACCAGCGAGTACGACGGCGGCATCCTCGCACACGCCATCTACGACGCCCCCACCGCGGGCGTCGAGCGGTCGAACGGACTGTTCACCGCCTACGGCGAGTCGCTCGACGAGGTCGAGACGCTCCTCGACGTCATCGCCGACTCGGACCTCACGGGCGAGGTGTTGGAACTCCAAGAGCGGTTCGACTCCCGCGGGAAGCACGTCGCGCCCGGCCCGGTCGCCCGCGAGTTCTTCCTTGAGTACGACCCGAGCGACATGATGTGTCCGGAGCTACTCAAGCAGGGCTTCGTCCACAGCGCCCCCACGCAGATAGAAAACGGCCGCGAGCGGTGGGAGGTCTGGTTCGCGGGCGCGCGCGAGGAGATACAGCCGAGCATCGAGACCGTCATGGACGAGACCGGCGCGGAGATTCGCGTCGCCTCCATCTCCACGTCCGAGGGCGCGGAACCGGAGCGCAGTCGGCGGCTCGACACGCTCACCCGAAGCCAGCGGCAGGCGTTCGAACTCGCGCGCGAAGAGGGATACTACCGCTGGCCCCGCGAGGTATCGACCCGCGAACTCGCCGCCGAGATGGACATCTCGAAGACGACGCTCCTCGAACACCTCCGCAAGGCGGAATCGAAACTGCTCGACCCGCAGTAGCGCGGGACGAATCGAGGGGTCGGTCCCGGCTCAGATGCCGGCGACGGCCCGGAGCGCGAACAGCGCGTTCGACTTCCGCTCGCGGACGCGCCGGTAGAAGTAGGAGAACCACTTGTCGCCGTAGGGGACGTACTGCCACATCTCGATGTCGGCGGCCGCGAGGTCGCGCTGGCCGTCCTCGCGCACGCCCATGAGCATCTGCACCTCGTAGGGCGTTCCGTACTGTTCGTGGAGGCGGCGGGCGTGCGCAATCATGTGCGGGTCGTGACTGCCGACCGCGACGCCGTCGTCGAACTCGGTGAACATCTGTTCGAGGAGGTCCCTGTACACCTCGTCGACCTTCGACTTCTCTTTGTGCGCGATAGACGCCGGCTCGTTGTACGCGCCCTTGACGAGGCGGACTTTCCCCGGCACGTCGGCGAGGCGTTCGAGGTCGTCGGGCGTGCGTTTCAGGTTCGCCTGCACGCAGACGCCGACGTTCCCGCCCGTCCGGTGGCCGAGGTCGTCGACGGCGTCGAGGGTCACGTCGGTCGTCTCGTGGTCCTCCATGTCGACCCAGACGAACACGCCCTCGGCGTCCGCGGCGTCGACGATGCGGTCGAGGTTCTCCCGGAACGCGCGGTCGCCGACGTCGAGACCGATTTGCGAGGGCTTCACCGAGACACAGCCGTCGAGGTCCGTCGCGCCCAGTTGACGGACGAGGTCGACGTACGCGTCGGCGTCGGCGTCGGCGGCCGCCCGGTCGGTGTAGTGCTCGCCGAGCAGGTTCAGTATCCCCGCGATGCCGTCGCGGTTCAGCGACTCGACGTGCGAGACCGCCCCGTCGGCCGTCTCGCCCGCCACGAAGTTGTTCGCGATGGGGGGTATCATGCCCCGCTATTGTGAGACACCTACCCTAAAGAGAGACCCTACCAAATCATTCTGAAAAATATTGGTGAAATAATCCGTTGACGCTCGTTTCGTCCGACGGAGTCCGCGGCCCCGACCATGGACGGTTACAGGTATATTTAGGATAATTGGAGAGGAATGTTTGTTATGTCACCGCACGACATGGACCGCAGAACGCTACTGAAACTGTCTGGACTCTCGCTCGTCGGAGCGACCGCCGGCTGTCTCGAAGGGGAGGAAGAAGAGACCACCGAGGCGACGACCACCGAAAGCGGCGGTGGCGGCGGAGAGACCACCACGACCACCGAGGAAAGCGGCGGCGGCGAATCGTCGTACACCATCGGCATGGTCGACTCGCTCACCGGGTCGCTCGCGCCGTACGGCGAGCGCAACACCCGCGGCCGCGAACTCGCGCTCGCCGCCGTCAACGAGGTCGGCATCGGCTCCGAGGGCGCCTCTCTGAACATCTCCATCGAGGACGACGAGAGTACGAACCAAGGCGGCGTCAACGGCGCACAGAAACTCGTCAACCAAGACGGCGTCCCGCTTCTCATCGGCTCTGTCGGCTCGGGCGTCTCCATCGCCATCCACGACAGCGTCACCAACGACGCCGGCGTCGTCCAAATCAGCCAGAACAGCACGAGTCCCGAACTCACGACGCGGCCGGAACTGCTCCGCATGAGCCCCTCGGGGGCCGCGAAGGGGCAGGCGCTCGCCAGCCTCGTCAGCGACGACGGCCACGACACCGTCGCGGTCACGTGGATTAACAACGACTACGGGACGGGGCTGTCCGACGTGTTCGCCGAGACGTTCGAGTCCGAGATCGGCGGCACGGTCGCCTACAACGAGCCCCACGACCAGGGCCAGTCGTCGTATAGCGGCATCCTCACCGAGATGGCCTCGACCGACGCCTCGGCGTGGATTTTCCTCACGTACGCGAACGAGTACACCGTCATGGTCAACGAGGGGTTCGACCAGGGCTACAACACGTCCGTGGACTACTACGGCGCGGAGTCCACCGTCGCCGACTCCATCATCGAGAACACGCCCGCGGGCAGTATGGACGGGATGAAGGGCATCACCGAGAGCGCCCCGCAGGACCAGGAGAACTACCAGAACTTCGTCTCCGCGTTCGAGGAGAACTACGACGCGACGCCGACGGTCTGGTCGGCGTACGCCTACGACGCCGTGACCGTCGCGGCGCTCGCAATCGAGGCGGCCGACGAGTTCACCGGCGAGGCGCTGTCGTCCGTCGTCCGCGACGTGACCCGCCCCGAGGGCGAGGAGGTCTTCAACTTCGAGGAGGCCGCGGCCGTCCTCCGCGACGGCGGTTCACCGAGCGACATCAACTATCAGGGCGTCAGCGGTCCGGTCGACCTCGACGAGAACGGCGACCCGCCGGGCTACTACCAGATTTACAGCGTCGAGGACCACGAGTACGTGTTCGGCGACTACATCACGAGCTAACCATGCACGCACGGAACGGACGACGAACGACCCTCGGGAGGGTTCCGGAGCCGTGATACCGCTCCAGATCAGCCCCTTCCAGTACGTCGCCAACGGCGTGGTGTTTTCGAGCATCATCGTCCTCGCGGCCATCGGGCTGTCGCTCGTCTACAGCATCGCGGACTTCGCGAACTTCGCCCACGGCGACCTCATGACCGTCGGGGCGTTCTCCGCGCTGTTCTCGGTCGGCTTCTTCCGACCGATGCTGGGCGACGCGGGCGTGTTCGGCCTGCCGCTTTGGTTCTTCCTCGCCCTCGCGTTCGGCATGGGAACGGCGGCGGTCATCTCCGTCATCACCGACCGCGTCATCTACCAACCGGTGAAGGGGTCCGACTCCATCGGCCTGCTCATCTCCAGTATCGGGGTCGCACTCGTCTATCGCGCGCTCGTCTTCCTGTCGTTCGGCACCGAGGCCGAGCGCTACGGCGTCCCCAGACAGGGACCGATTCCGTGGGTCCGCGAGTCGCTCGGCATCGCCGTCACGCCGCGCAACCTCGTCGTCGTGACGCTCACCGTCGTGCTCGTGGCGGCGCTCCACCTGACGCTGACGCGGACGACTCTCGGCCGGAAGATGCGCGCGACCGCCGACAACGCGGACCTCGCGCGTATCAGCGGGATTCGGACCAGCGAGGTCATCATCGCGATGTGGCTCATCGGCGGCGCGCTCGCCGCGGCCGGCGGCGTCTTCCTCGGACTGGAAGAACTCGTCCGCCCGCGGATGGGCTTCGACATCCTGCTTATCGTCTTCGCCGCGGTCATCCTCGGCGGCATCGGCTCCGTCTACGGCGCGATGCTCGGCGGTCTCGTCATCGGGATGGTCCACGAGCTGGTCCCGCTTTTCAACCAGTGGGGCGTCATCCCGGTCGGCTCGCGGTACGCCGCGGCCGTCGCGTTCGTCATCATGGTCGCCATCCTGCTCGTTCGCCCGAGCGGAATCGCGGGTGATAGCGGATGAGCGCGGTCTCCTCGTGGGTGAGCGAGACGCTCGTCCGCGACGCGACCGAGCGGCGCATCTTCGCGGTGCTCGGACTCATCACCGTGTTGCTCGTCGCCGGCGTCTTCGCCGGCGTCATCGGGCCGCGATTCCTCCTGTTCCAAATCGCGCTCGTCGGGATGTACGCCCTGCTGTCGCTCGGACTCAACGTCCAGTGGGGCTACGCCGGCCTCATCAACTTCTCCGTGGCCGCGTTCTGGGGTATCGGCGCGTACTGCGCCGCGCTGTTGACCGCGCCGAACTCCCCGCTCGGACTCGGACTCCACCCGGTGTTCGGGTTCCTCGCGGCCATCGTCGTGAGCGCGCTCATCGCGGTGCTCATCGGCATCCCGACGCTCCGCCTGCGCGAGGACTACCTCGCCATCGCCAGCCTCGGGCTGGCCGAGGTCATCCGCGCCATCATCCTCAACGAGCGCCGGTGGACCGCCGGGTCGAGCGGTATCAGCGGCATCCCGAACCTCATGTCGTGGTTGCCCCTGACCGACGCCGCGACGACGGCCGCAATCGTGGTCGTCCTCATCGCGGTCGTCTACCTGTTCCTCCGGCGCGTCCACCGGTCGCCGTGGGGCCGCGTCCTCCGGACTATCCGGTCCGACGAGGACCTCGCCAAGGCGCTCGGGAAGGACACCTATCGGTTCAAGATGCAGGCGTTCGTCATCGGCTCGGTCATCATGGCCGTCGCCGGGGCGTTCTACGCCCACTTGAACCTCTACATCGACCCCTCCGACCTCGTCCCCCTGACGACGTTCTACATCTGGATAGCCGTCATCCTCGGCGGGACCGGGTCGAACCGCGGGGCGGTCGTCGGCGCGGCCGTCGTCATCGCCATCCGCGAGGGGACCCGATTCCTCAACGACATCGGGTTCATCCAGACGCTCGGCATCGACTTGGCCCCGCTCCGACTGCTGTTCGTCGGCGGGCTCATCATCCTCATCATGCGGTTCCGGCAGGACGGACTCCTTCCACCGAAGGACGAACTCATCTGGCCGGCGGCGCGCGACGGGAGTCGCTCCGGCGGCGCGTCACCGTCGAGTGCCGCCCCGGACGGCGGCACCGCCCCGAACGGGGGTGACGACCGATGAACGACGACGCGTACGAGGGCGCGCGCCTCGACAAGGACGATGTCGTCCTGAAGACGACCGGCTTGGAGAAGGCGTTCGGCGGCCTCGTCGCCACCGACGACGTCTCCATCGAGGTCGACCGCGGGACCATCACCGGAATGATAGGGCCGAACGGCGCGGGGAAGTCCACGCTGTTCAACCTCATCTCCGGCTTCTACGAGAACGACGCCGGTCACGTCACCGTCAACGGCGAGGAGGTGACCGACCTCGAACCGCACGAACGCGCCCGAAAGGGACTCGTTCGGACCTTCCAGACGCCCCGGCGGCTGGAGGGGATGTCCGTCCGCGAGGCGATGCTCGTCGGCCCCGGCCCGCAGAAAGGCGAGTCCGTCTTCTCGCTTTTCTTCTCCGGGTCCGACGTGACCGAAGAGGAGCGGGCGAACATCGAACAGACGCGCGAGTTGCTCGAACGGTTCGAAATCGGGCACCTCATCGACCAGCCGTCGACCGACCTCTCCGGCGGGCAGATGAAGCTCGTCGAGCTCGCGCGGGCGTTCACGACGGACCCCGACATCCTGCTTCTGGACGAGCCGGTCGCCGGCGTCAACCCGACGCTCGCAAACGACATCAAGCGGTTCATCCGCGAACTCAACGAGGAGGGTCAGACCTTCCTCATCATCGAACACGACATGCCGTTTATCATGGACCTCGCAGACCCCATCATCGTTCTCGACCAAGGGAAGGTGCTCATGGAGGGCTCGCCGGACGAAGTCCGGTCTGACGACCGCGTCATCGAGGCGTACCTCGGGGGGGCCGGCCCGTGACCGAGCGCGCACTCGACGTCTCGGGCGTCGACAGCGGCTACGGCGAGGTGCAGGTCCTCCGGGACCTGTCGCTCCACCTCGAATCGGACGAAATCGTCTGCATCATCGGACCGAACGGCGCGGGGAAGTCGACCGTCCTCAAGACGGTGTTCGGCCTCCTCAAACCGTGGACCGGCTCGGTCGAACTGAGTGGGCGAGACATCACCGGCGAGGAGCCGGAGGACCTCGTCCGCGTCGGGATGGGCTACGTCCCGCAGGTGGACAACGTCTTTTCGTCTCTCACCATCGACGAGAACCTCAAGATGGGCGGCGTCGCCCGCTCGGAGGGCCTGCAGGCCCGAATCGACGAGCTGTACGACCAGTTCACGATTCTCGACGAGAAGCGCTCGGCGAAGGCGCGGACGCTCTCGGGCGGCCAGCGGCAGGTGCTCGCGTTCGCCCGCGCGCTCGTGATGGAGCCCGAAGTGCTCCTCATCGACGAGCCGTCGGCGGGCCTCGCGCCCAACATCGTCAAGTCGGTGTTCGAGGACGTAAAGAAGGTGAACGAACTCGGGACGGCGGTCCTGATGGTCGAGCAGAACGCCCGCGAGGGGCTCGGCATCTCCGACCGCGGCTACGTCCTCGACCAGGGGACCGTCGCCTACGAGGGCGACGCGGCGGGCCTCCTCGACGACCCCGAAGTCTCGCGGCTCTACATGGGCGGCGCGGACTACGAGGGCGTCGAGGGCGAGTAGCCATCGAACCGAACGGCGGGTGTCCGACCCGCCACCGTTGCGGGCCGCGGCGGTCGCCGGCGAGCCGGCCTACGCCGCGTGCTTTTCTATCTCGCCTTTGAGCGACGCGGCGTCGAAGTCGTGGTCGGGCCGGATGTTGACGAAGTCGAGGAAGTCGACGGCGTCCAACAGCGCGTCCGCGTCGTAGGAGTCGAGCGCCGCGGCGACCGCGCGCTTGGGGCCGACGAGCGGTTCGAGCGCGGCCAGCCCGCAGGCGAGGTCGTACGCGCGGGCGTCGCGCATCCCCTCGTCGTTGACGTTCGTCGCGTCGATGAAGTAGATGCCGTCCTCGCGGACGAGGACGTTCTCGGCTCTGAGGTCGCCGTGGGCGAGGAGGTTGTCGTGCATCGCCGCGAGCGCCGCGAACAGTTCCGGCGCGAGCCGTTCGACCTCCTCTCGCGGGGCGGTGTCGAGCGTGTGGAAGTTCGGCAGGTATTCGAGGACGAGGACGCCGAGGCCGTCCACCTCGAACGCCTCGACCGGCGCGGGCGCTTGCAGGCCGATGTCGCGGAGTCGCTTTGTCGCGTCGAGTTCGTGTTCGGCCATCTCCAGCGGCGTTCCGAAGTGTCCGAAAAAGCCCTCCGTCCCGCTGGAGAACGCGCCGAGGTTCCGCCCGGTCGTGAACACGGCGTGGACGAGCGAGTTCTGTTTGGAGATGACTTTCACGAACCACTCGTCGTCGACGACCATCGGGGTCGAAAGCCAGTTGTCCGCCTCGAGAAATCGGATGTGGAGGCTGTCGCGGTCGTATCGCCGGGCGAGTTCGCGGGCGACCGTCTCCAGACGCGGCCACCCGAGGCGGCCGCGGACGAGCCGACGGAGGTCCATGCACCCCCGTAAGACGAGGGGCGGCTTAACCTCGTGGGCCTACGACGATTCCTGTCGGACGGTCAACACGGGCGCGTCGGAGCCGCGAACGACCCGCTCGGCGACGCTCCCGATGAGGTAGCGGTCGATGCCGCTCCGGCCGTGGGTCCCCATCACCACGAGGTCGGCCTCCTGCTCGTCGGCGTGGCGGATAATCTCGCTCGCGGGCGTGCCCTCGCTGACGACCGTCTCGACCTCGACGCCGGCCTCGCGGGCCCGCTCGGCGACGCGGCCTAACACTTGTTCGCCGCTTTCGAGGAGCGCCTCGCGGACCCGTTCGAGCGAGAGCGCGGGCGCGGCGTAGCCGACCTCGCGCACGTCCGCGACGTAGAGCGCCACGAGCGTCGCGTCGTAGGTGCGGGCGTGTTCGATGGCGTGGTCCAACGCGGCGTCCGCGCAGTCGCTTCCGTCGGTCGGAAAGAGGATGTGAGAGTACATACAAGCGTCTCGGGCCGCGGCGCAAAAAGACCCGGACGGCCATTCCCACGCGGTGGGAGCGACCCGGAGCGGGCCGCCGCTTTCGCCCCCCGCGACGCACATCCTTCATGGTCGTTCGATTAGTTTATGTTCGGCACGGCGATAGTTTGCCGCATGGACTTCGACATCCCGGCCGAACACCGGATGATCCGCGACACCGTCCGCGAGTTCTGCGAGGAGGAAATCGCGCCCATCGCGCAGGACATCGAGGACGAACACCGGTTCCCCGCGGAGATATTCGACCAGTTGGCCGAGTTGGACGTGATGGGCGTCCCCATCGACGAGGCGTACGGCGGCCTCGGCGGCGACCAACTGATGTACGCGCTCGTCGTCGAGGAACTCGGCCGCGTCTCGGGCGGTATCGGCCTGTCGTACGCCGCCCACGTCAGCCTCGCGTCGAAGCCGATCGAGCTGTTCGGCACCGACGCACAGAAAGAACGCTGGCTCACGCCGCTGGCGACCGGCGAGCACCTCGGCGGCTGGGCGCTCACCGAACCCGGCTCGGGAAGCGACGCCAGCGACATGGACACGGTCGCGAAAACGGACGGCGACGGCTACGTCATCGACGGCACGAAGCAGTTCATCACGAACGCGAGCGTCGCCGGCTCGATTCTCGTGAAGGCCGTGACGGACCCCGGCGCGGGCTACGACGGTATCTCGACGTTCATCGTCGACCCCGAGAACGACGACGGCTTCGAGGTGACGACCGAGTGGGACAAGATGGGACTCAACTCCTCGCCGACCTGCGAGCTCTCCTTCGACGACTGCTGGGTGCCGGAAGACCGCCTGCTCGGCGAGGAAGGCGAGGGCTGGACGCAGACGATGAAGACGCTCGACGGCGGCCGCATCTCCATCGCGGCGCTCTCGGTCGGCCTCGCCGAGGGCGCGTACGGCCACGCGAAATCGTACGCCCAAGAGCGCGAGCAGTTCGACCGACCGATTGCGAAGTTCGACGCCATCCGCGACAAACTCGTCTCGATGCACCGCAAGACCGAACGGGCGCGACTGCTCACCCACAAGGCCGCGACGCGGTACGACGCCGGCGAGCGGGTCAGTCGGGAGTCCGCGCTGGCGAAACTCGACGCCTCGGAGGCCGCCCGCGAGGTCGCCGAAGACGCGGTGCAGGTGCTCGGCGGCTACGGTTACACGACCGACTTCGCGCCCCAGCGGTTCTACCGCGACGCGAAACTCATGGAAATCGGCGAGGGGACGAGCGAGATTCAACACCTCATCATCGGCCGCGAACTCGGCCTCTGAGGGGCGCTCGGAGTGGGCTGAGGCTCAGTCCGACTCGGCCATCGCCGACAGTCGGGCGACGTACGAGAAACTGCGGACGTGGTCTTCTTCGGTCGGCGCGTCTTCGAAGTCCGCGGGAACCGTAAACGAGACGACGCGCTCGCGAATCGCGTCGTGGGCCCCGTCGCCGATCCAGCCGATGTCGCGGTAGTACGACACCATCTCCAGCGCGCCGCGCCCGCCGAGTCGCTCGACGAGATGGACACACCAGTCGAGGAGCACGCGCTCGGCCCGCGGCGTCCGCGGAACGTCGTCGAGGAACGGCTCGCCGTCCGAGGTGACCGCCGCGGTCGTCGCGAGGAGGCGCTCGTGGGCCACGTCGCGCCACGTCCGGTTCGTCGGCGGGTCCGCCCAGTCGAACGTTCGGTCGCCGGTCCCGCGGCGGGGCCTCGACCCAGTCGGGTCGTCGGCGTCGGCGGGGTGACGTGACTCGCGCGGCATCTATCCCTGCGTGTGCGTCCAGCCGAATTAAGCGTTCGGGCGAACGTCCGACGCGTGACAGGTCCGCGGTCAGGCGGGCCGGCGGAGTCGTCCGAACTGGTCGATTGATAACCGGCTGACCGGGCGAGTAGAGGATGGAACGCAAGCACGTGACTGGGGCGTGTAGGACCGCTTCGACGGGAAACGCGCCGGTATCAGCGTTGATAGGCAGAGCGAACTGCTTAAGTTCCGAACCAGCTACACGTTTGATATCGATCCGATGTGACACTCATCGGAAAGAACAGTTCCAAGAGAGTCACAGATGCGAGCCACGACCCACTCATGACCAGCGTCGGGCAGTCCCCGCACGCGTACGCGCTGTTCGCCGCGGGCATCCTCGCGGGTGCCGTGACGCTCGTCGTTCTCGGTCGGTTCCGGCTCTACTCCCGACGCGTCCGTCTCCCCTTTGCGCTCTTGACGCTCTCCGGGAGCATCTGGGCGACCGCGTACGGCTTCGTCTTCCTCGCGGTGACGCCGACAAGCGAGCTGTTCTACGCGCAGTTGGCGTGGGTCGGCGCGGCCGTGCTCCCCACGATATGGCTCGTCTTCACGCTCGTCTATGCCGGCGAGGACCAACTGCTCTCCTCGCAGATGCTGGGCTTTCTGGCCGTCGAACCCGCCGTCGCTATCGCCCTCAAGTTGACGAACGCCTCGCACGGACTGCTCGGGTCGCCGCTCGACCTCTGGCGGGCCGCGAAACCGAACCGATTCGCCGTCTCCGGCGCGGACTTCCTCGGTCCGTTCGGTCCGGACCTCGTTCTCGCCGCACACGCCGTGTACGGGTTCGGCGTCGCCGTCACCGGAGTGAGTGTCATCGCACGGACCTACCTCAAGAGTTCGAACATCCACCGGCGACAGGCCGGGTTTCTCTTCGTCGCCGGCGCGATTCCGCTCGCCGCGCTCGGTGGCGAGTTCTTCTTTCCGTTCCGAATCAACCCCGTCCCCGTCTCGATCGGCGTCAGCTCGGTCGTCGTGCTCTGGGCGCTCTTCAGACACCAGCTGTTCGACATCACGCCCATCGCCCGCGACGCGATTCTCTCGGAGATGCGCGACGCGGTCGTCGTCCTCGACGAACAGGACCGAATCGTCGAATCGAACGGTGCCGCCTCGGAACTGCTGGCGCAACCGGTCGCCGACTGCATCGGCGAGTCCGTCCTCGAAAGCGTCCGCGTCCCGGCCGAGGTCCGGACGGTGCTGGAGGGCCGCGACAGAGCCGAGGCGGTCGTCGAGGACGGCGACAGCTGTCGGTATTTCGAGGTCCGCGCCGAATCTCTCGGCGACCGGACGCGCGACCGGGCGCGCTTGCTCCTCTTCTACGACGTGACGGAGCGCCGCCGCACCGAAGAGGAGTTCCGCGCGCTCATCGAGAACTCGCGGGACGTCATCACCGTCCTCGACGCGGACGGCGAGCGGACCTACACGAGCCCCTCGATGACGGAGGTGCTCGGCTATCGGACCGAGGCGCTCGTCGGCGAGTCGGTGCTCGACCTCGTCCACCCCAAGGACAGAGACCGAGTCGCCGACTCTCTCGACGAAGTCGTCACCGGCGACTCGCCCGTGCTCGCGGAGTTCAGAATCCGCCACAAGAACGGCACGTGGCGGCGGTTCGAGACGGTGGGCGTGAACCTCCTCGACGACCCCGCCGTCGGCGGCGTCGTGTTGAACTCCCGGGACGTGACGAGTCGGCACCGCTACGAACAGCGCCTCCGGGTGTTGAACCGCGTCCTTCGGCACGACCTCAGAAACGACATGAACGTCATCCTCGGCCACGCCGACCTCCTCCTCGACGAACGCATCCCCGCCGAGTCGAAGGACCACGCCCGGACGATAAAGCGGAAGGCGTCGTCGCTGGTCGAACTCGGCGAGCAGACCCGGCACATCGACACGACGCTCACCCGCGAGTCGTCCGGCCTCGAACCCGTCGAGGTGGTCGAGCGCATCGAGACGCAGTTAGACGACATCGAGTCCGACTACCCCGAGGCCATCGTCCATCGGAACCTCCCCGAGGAGATGTGGGTCTCCGCGGACGACCTCATCGAGTCGGCGCTCAAGCACCTCATCGACAACGCACTCGAACACAACGACCGCGTCATCCCGGAGGTCGCGGTCACCGTCGAGCGGAGTCAGACCTCGACCGACTACGTCGAGATTCGAATCGCCGACAACGGACCGGGCGTCCCCGACGCCGAGCTGTCCGTCCTCGAATCGGGAACCGAGACGCCGCTCCAGCACATAAGCGGGCTCGGCCTCTGGTTGGTCCAGTGGATAATCGACCGCTCGAACGGCCGGCTCCGGTTCGCTGAAAACGAGCCGCGGGGGACCGTCGCAGTCGTCGGCCTCCGGAGCGCCGACCGAGCGGTCTCCGTCAGCGACGGCGGCACGGTGACGAGCGAGTCAGAGACGGACTGACCGACGGGCGGAGTTACAGAGAAACGGGAGCGCCGCGTACGAACGGGGAATCGGGAAAGCGGGAACTAGGAAAGCGGGAACTAGGAAAACGGGAACTAGGAAAACGAAAACCGAGAAAACGAGACGACTGGAGCACCGAGCGTTCAGGCCGCGTTCCGGTCCCGGAGTCGCACCGCGAGCCGGTGTGCGCCCTCGGCCGCGGCGGTCGTCGGGTCGTCGGGAGCGACCACGTCGACGGGGCGGTCGAGTTCCGCGGCGAGACGCGATTCGAGTTCTTCGACCAGTCCGGGGATACACGCCATTCCGCCGGAGACGACGAGCGGGCGGGCGCGAGCGAGCTGATGGGTCTTCATGTGTGCGTTCGCCAACCGTGAGAAGAAGTCGCCGAGCTCGGCGACCGCGTCGTCGAGGTAGTCGTCCAGCGGTTCCATCACACCCCGTTCGACGGTGAACTCGTGTGTACCCTCACTCCCCTGTTCGACCGCGTCGGCGAAGGGTTCGAACCCGCCGAAGTCGGCATGGACTTCCTTGTACTCGCGGGCGGTTGCGGGGTCGATAGTCACTCGCCCGTCGGTCTCGGCTTCGACCGCCTCGGCGATGCGCCGGTCGACGCGGTCGCCGGACACCTCTGCGGAGACGAACGGGAGTAGCCGCGTTCCGTGTCGGTACGCGCACGCTTCGAGGTTCGTCGCACCGAGGTTGACGGCGACGAAGACCTCGTCGACCGCCTCGATACCGTCGCCGAGCGGCGGAATCGACGCGCACAGCGATTCGGGGACCCCGCGTGTGAGCGCCGCACCGAGACCGCACTCGCCGACCGCGGTCCCGAAGTTCGCGAGGCCGACCCTGTCGTCGACGGTCGGCATCGCGTACACGACGGCGCTCTCCGCGGGGAGGTCGTGTCGCTCGCAGAGTTCGCGGACGAACCGCTCGAACCGCTCGGCGTCGCGGGCGGTCGCGGGCACGCCCGACCGGAGCATGAACTCGCCGTCGTCGTCATCGGCCAGACACGAGGGGAGGCAAACCGTCGTCTCCGCGTCGCAGTCGTCGAAGACGAGCGCCGTCCGGGAACTCCCGAACTTGACGCCGATGGCCGTCGGCACGTCGCGCTCGGCGGACTCGCGCGTCGCGCCGGCGCGGTTGGCCGCGGCCGCGTCGTTCGTCATACGGTATCAACTCGATTCGGACTCGGCGGGGTGGTTCGCGCAGTCATGGAATTCACTCGGTTGTCGCAAGGAGAGACCGTGTTCGAGACCCGGCGGTCGGCGTCACACCATCGAGGAGAGACGGGCGACGTAGACCAGACTCAGCAGGTGGTCGTCGACGTCGAGGTCGGTCGGTTCGTCGACGTCGGCGGAGAAGCCGAGGAGGTAGTCACGGAGCGTCTCCTCGACGCCCGGCGTGACCCAGTCGACCGTCTGGTAGTACCGGAGGGCGTCCATCGCCCGCTTGAACCCGCCTTTGAGGACGAGGAACTCCAGCCAGTCGAAGACGACGCGCTCCGCGCCGTACTTGTCCGGTAGCGAGCGGAGATACGGCTTTTCGACGCCGTCTTCCTCGCCGCGAGACTGGTGGACGAGCAGGTGTTCGAGCTGGCTCGACCGGAGCGCCTCGGACGCCTCCTGTCGGCTCCGGTCGAAAAGCGGGTTGTCGAACCGGAACGGTCCCCGGTCGTCGAACCGGCCGTCGTCGTACCGGCTATCGTCGAATCTGCTGTCGTCGAATCGGCCGTCGCCGTTCCGTCTGGGCCGTGGGGCGTCACGCGCGATACGTCGGAGTTCGTCTGGGTCGTATTCGTCCGGGTCCAAGTACATAGGTCACCTCGTTCAAGACGGCACGACCCCCGAGTCCCCCGACTCAGGGCGACGGAGAGCGCAGGGCGCTGTCCGGTGTGTCACACGCGTTGTCGTACCGTTTCGGTGAAAGCATTCGAAGGAGGCGACATAAATCTATTCGAGCCATTATCACCAGTGATATCTCGCTGTCTCGGAGTTCGAAATCCGTCGTCCTCGCTCGACCTCGGTGTCACCGGTCGCCTACGCAGATTCGGGACACGGTTTCGACGCAACCGCGCCGAGAAGATTTCGACACAACCGCGTCGAGAAGAGAGAAACCCGCTCAGAGCACGTGCGTGCCGCTTTTCGCGCTCCGCACGCGGAGGTCGCCGGTCTCGCTTTCGAGCTCCAACGAGCGGCCGTGGGAGCCGCCGACGTCCTCGGCGACGACGTCGATACCGAACCCGGCGAGCGCCGTTCGCGTCGCCGCGACGTTTCGGTCGCCGATACTGCCGTCGCCGTCGGCCGAGGTGAAGTCGAACATGGTGCTTCCCCCGGCGATTTTGGCGACGATTCGGTCGGTGTCCGCGCCGACCGCCCGCATCTCTTCGAGCAGGAGTTCGACGCTGGTGTCGACGAACTTCGCCGGCTCGCTGTCGTCGTCCGCGTTCGGGAGCATGGCGTGTGCGAGACCCGAGATGCCCGTCTCGGGGTCGTACAGCGCGACGCCGATACAGGAGCCGAGACCGCTCGTCGTCAGCGTGCTCTCGTCGCTGGAGACGGCGAAATCGGCGATTCCGACCTTGATTCGACCGGAGCGGGCCGCGGGCGTGTCCGTTGTGTAAACTTGCATTGAGATACCTCTACGGGGGGTTCACGCGGCGGGTGAGAGTTGCTTGAGCGCCTTGCGCAGTTCCGTCTCGTCGGGGAGCGCGTAGATGTCGCAGGTGAACTCGTCGTCGTCCGTTCGGATGGTCGAGTCGATGAGGAACGCGTACTCTTGAGACTGCGCGAGGTCCGTCGCGAGCGGGTCGATGATGGCCGACCCGATGTCGTGGACGTGCTTCGGCGGCGAGATGTCGATAGTCGTTTCGAGCGCGTTGGCCCAACCGTCGAGGAAGCCGGAGGTCGTGATGTTTCCGATCTCCTGAATCGCGCTCTGGCGCATCGCCTCGTCGCCCTCCATGCCCGGCAGGAGACTGCTGGCGATGTTCTCGGCCGACGGCTCGTCGAAGAGGATAGCGATGTAGCCGCTCGGCGTTCCGCTGAACTCCAACACGACGCCGCGACGGACCGCGTCTGTCAACGACATCGGCACCCCCTCGATGGGGACGAAGCTCAGCCGACTCACCTCGACGGTCGTGTCGATGCCCGTCATCGCCGTGATGTCCTCCGAGGCCTGATTCGCGCCGTCGTTTATCATCTCGGAGAAGGCGGCGAACGACTCGACCGGGAGCGCGCCGTCGTCGCCGCTCGCCTCGACGATGGTCCCGATAGACGAGGCGGTCGGCACCATGTACAGGTCGAATTCGATGGCGTTGTCCGCGGCCTCCAGCTGGTTGCGGAAGACGAGGACGTGCTCGTCGTCGCCGCCGTTTTCGAACCCCTCGGCCTCGATGTGGTCGAGCGGCCCGTCGTTCTCGTCGTCGACGTAGGTCGGCGTCGTGATGTCGACGGTCGTGTCGAGGTAGTCGGCCCAGCCGTCGATGAAACCGCCGAGCATGATGTTCGCGACCTCCTTGAGGCTACTCTCGGCGAGTTCGCCCTCGGCGTCGGTGGCGTCGATGCCCGGCATCAACGCGTCGACCAACCGCTCTGCGGACTCGGGCGAGAACGCCAACACAGTGTGGCCGTCTAAGCCCCCCGAAAAGCCGATGTGGACGCTCACGAGGTCGCGTTCGGCGAACTCGCTTTCGACGTCCGACTTCGTCCCGAGTTCGACCTTGGTGACGTTGACGTACGTGTCGATGCCCGCGAGCGTGGTCAGCGAACCCGCGGCTTTCTCCGCGCCCGAGTGGGCGAGCCGACTGAACGTGCGAAGCGACCGGACGTCGAGATTCATGCCTCTGCCTGAATCACGTCGGCGATTGCCTGAAGCACGTTCGGCTTCTGGAACGGTTTCGTGATGTAGCCGTCGGCCCCCGCCTCGACCGCTTCGCGCATCTTCTCTTCCTGTCCGACCGACGTGCACATGATGACCGATGCGCCGGCGTCGAGCGACTTGATCTCGGACGTCGCTTCGATGCCGTTTCGAATCGGCATCACGACGTCCATCGTGACGACATCGGGTTCGAGTTCGCGGTAGAGTTCCACCGCTTCGACCCCGTTTTCGGCTTCGCCGACGACTTCGTGTTCACCCTCGAGGAGCTGTTTGAGGAGATTCCGCATGAACGCGGAGTCGTCTACGACCAGTACCTTGCTTGCCATACCTCCAGATTTCCGAAAATCACACCATAAACCCTTCCTCCCCATTATCAAGGCTGATACGGGATATAAAGCGTCAATCGCCCACGTCACGCCGTGTCGACGCCGGTTCTCGGAGAGCGCTCGCAGAGCGTGTCACCGCCGTCAGCGTTGACGTGGTGGGAACGAAGCCCCCGTCTCTTCGACGGCGTCGAGAAGGTCACCGATGCTGTCGTCGCGGCCGAGTCCGTTCGCGGCCGCGAGCGCCTCGACGGCCCGACTGGGGTAGGTGACCTGAACCTCCGAGGCTAAAAGCAGGATACCGAGCACCTCGTCGGGCGGCGTGTCGGCGCTACCGACGGCCTCGGCGTACCACGTGAGAAACGAGTGGACGACGTCGGTCACGTCGTCGGAGACGGTCTCGTGTCGGGCGACCTCGCCGTCGACGAGCGCGGTCGTGACGAGCGCGTGGTCCGCGCGGACCGCCCCGACGCGCTCCGCGAGCAGGCGGCGGGCGAGCACGGCCCGTTTTTTCGGGTCTTTCGGGAGGACGAGCTCGGGTGTGCTGGTGCTCGTGTCTCTCTCGTCGTCTTCACCGGCCGCCTCCGTATCGGGGCGGCCGGCCCCGTCGGAATCGGAGTCGGAGTTGGAGTCGGAGGGTCCACTCTCGCCACCGGCCTCGTCGTCGATCGGTGTTGGCGGCCTGTTTTCCCCCGTCGAGATGACGTACCGACCCGTGTCGAGCGCCGCGACGTGCTCGTCGCGGCTGATATCGAGTTCGTCCGTCCCAACGACCCCCTGTTCCTCTGGGTGAGTGGGGGGACGTTCGTCCTCGTCGTCCATCGGCGGATGCTCGGTGCCGTGGCATATAATCCCATCGTCACCGCGTGTGGCGACCTCACTACTACGACTGAGAACGTGGCAGATAGACAACCAACACATTGACAAGCGGCGCGTCCTGATGAATCTCTATCTATGGAGTCTGACAGGACCCTCTCAGCGCTGGGGAACGAATACAACCCGGATATCCTCCGTGCCGCGGACGAGCCTCACTCGGCACAGGAGTTCAGCGAGATGTTGGATATCCCCATCGCGACCTGTTATCGCCGGATCGAGGAACTGACGGCCGCGGGCCTCCTCGAACTACACGACCGGGTTCTCTCCGACGAACACCGACGGACGAACGTCTACCGCCGCGAAGTCGACGAGATCGTCGTCCGCTTCGAGGGCGACGACTACACCGTCAGTGTGACCGAGCGCCCGGAGGTGAAGAACAAACTCGACGACGTGTGGCGGAAGATTACGCAGGACTGAACCTGCTCCGGCTCCGGTCTTTTCCCCTACGTTTTCTGAGACGAGCGCCGATTCGGCTTCCCGCGTGAGCGTGCGAAGAACCTTATTTATCGACGCACCCATCCACCAATATCAATCTTGATATTGAGGGCCGTAGCGTTATGTAGGACCTCTCCAAGTTGACGAGTGACGGTTCCCCGCTCTCCACAGAGTGTGGGACCAAACCCACGAAACCCATGTTCGAAAACATCAACGAAGACCGGGGTCAGGTCGGTATCGGGACCCTCATCGTCTTCATCGCGATGGTTCTGGTCGCCGCAATCGCGGCGGGCGTCCTCGTGAACACGGCTGGCTTCCTGCAAGCCACCGCCGAGGACGCCGGACAGCAATCTGTGAACAAGGTCACCAACCGCGTCGACGTCGTCAACGCCCACGGTCTGGTCAATCAGACTGGTGAGGAACGCACCGTCGACCAGGTTTTCCTGACGGTTCGCCTCGCGGCCGGCTCTGGGAGTGTCTCTCTCGAAGACACGACGGTCAAGTACCTGAGTGAGACGACCGCACGGACCCTCACCTACAACGACACTAACGACGCCAACGATCAAGCGGACCCGGCCAACCTGACGACTGGGAACAACTTCACCGCGGGCGTTCTCGAAGACGGCGACGGCTCCTTCGAAGTCCTGAACGAACAGTCCGACCGCGCGGAGATCGTCATCAACACCTCCACGGTCGAAGGCTCCACAGCCAACGGGACGGCCACGGGTCAGACCGTCAAGCTCGACATCACTAGCCGCAACGGTGGCACGACGCAGGTCATCCTGACGATGCCCCAGCAGCTCGCCGGCAAGGACAACAACGACCCCATCGCACTCTAGGAGATTCACATGTTCGATAACATTACTGACGACGACCGGGGTCAGGTCGGTATCGGGACCCTCATCGTCTTCATCGCGATGGTTCTGGTCGCCGCAATCGCGGCGGGCGTCCTCGTGAACACGGCTGGCTTCCTGCAAGCCACCGCCGAGGACGCCGGACAGCAGTCCGTGAACAAGGTCACCAACCGCGTCGAAGTCCTCAACACCCACGGCACGGTCGGCGGAGAAGAGGACATCGACAACATCACGCTCACCGTTCGCCTCGCCGCCGGTTCCGACGCGGTGGACATGAACGAGACCTCCATCAAGTACCTCAGCGGCGACAGCGTCGTCACCCTGACCAACCAGACGGTGACGACCGGAGATAACTCCGCGACGAACGACTCCGCAGCCGGCGTCGCAGACAGCGACGAGTTCGGTCTCACCAAGGTCACCGACGACGACGGCTCGTTCGGCGTCCTCAACAGCATGAACGACCGCTACGAGGTCACCATCGACACGGCCGCAATCGAAGACAGCAACGGTGACGACACCGACCTCATCGGCGGCCTCTCGACGGGCGAGCAGGTCAGCCTCGAAATCACCTCCCGCACGGGCGGGACGACGCAGGTCATCCTGACGATGCCCCAGCAGCTCGCCGGCAAGACGCAGAGCGAACCCGTCGAACTGTAATCCGGCCCTAAGCTTTCCTTCTATTTTACCGACGCCGACTCCCGAGCGGCGGCGCTGTCGTTTGTTCGGAGTACACTACTCACGGCACAACTCGGCCGGAGTGACGCTATCGGAGGCCGCGCTCACTCGACAGGCAACCGCCGCGGCTGAGTTGCGGCGGTGAGAAGAGACGAACTAGAAGGAGACGGTAGCCAGCGAGACGAACACGAACGATGTCGACGAGTGCGGCGCGTTCCCGTGTGCGGGGGGAGCCGGAACGGTCTGACGGTGAAGACAGAAAAAGAACCGCCGGGATGGAGCCACGCCGGTCTTCGAGGCCGACCCGTTACTCGGTCTCTTCGCCGAACCACGGCGGGGATTCGCCGACCATCGAGAACCCGGCCGCCTGCTCGTATATCTTGATGCCGCCCTGTGCGATTTCCAGCGGGAACATCGAGTTCTTGATGCTCTGCTTGCGCATCTTCGCCACCCAGATGTAGCGGTTGCTCGTCGCGCCCGCGGGACTCTGGATGAGGTAGATGTTCCCGTCGGTCAGGAAGTTTTCGAGCCCGATGTCGGTCTCGGGGAAGATGGCCGACTGCTCGGTGGTCAGAAGCGAGGTGAGACCGCTGTCCTTCAGGATGTCGATGAACTTCAGGAGGTACTGGCGCTGTTCTTTCTCGTCGTCGAAAAACAGCTGGAACATCGTCAGCGAGTCGAGGACGAGCCGGTCGTAGTTGGTGTCCTGGAGGTCGCCGAGGATGCGGTCGAGCGTCGTCGAAAAGTCACCGTCGCGGAGGAGCGTTCGCTTGTCGTAGACCTTGATTTCGCCGGACTCGACGTACTCGTGCCAGCGGTCGAACCCGATGGACTCGGCCGCCTCGCGGATGTCGTCTTCCGTCTCTTCGAAGGTGAGATACAGGCCGCCTTCGTCGAACTGGTCGACGCCGTTGTAGAGATACTGGAGTCCGAGGATACTCTTCCCCGTCCCGGGATTGCCGCTTATGAGTACCGCGGCGTTCTTGACGATACCGCCGTTCAGGATGGAATCGAGCCCTTCGACACCGGTCTTGACTAGTTCTGTCATGATTGTGTTAAACCGTGTGTTGACTGTCGGACGAACCTCCGTGCCGACGCCGGATAATTCTTCTTACCGCCGCTACGGCGTCGTCTGACTTTTATTACACGTTCGTCGGGGAGAAATCCAGAGCCGTTCGAATATCGGGACTGATAACGGGACGGGAACTTTCTTGTACCGACTTACGTACCTTTGCACCAATGTTACCTGCTCCCCCGAGTCCGTCGGACCGCCCCGGCCGGTCCGCCGCTCGGCCGGGTGACAGGCCGTCGCTCCAACGAGCATCCCCGCAGACGGTGCGGAGGTGCTCGCTGCGAGCATGATGGAGTGGCAGAACGACGAAGACGCGGCCGACGCCGGGGACGAAACGACGGAAGGACAACACATGTCATCAGACGATGGACTTGGATTCGAGGAGGGGATCGACGACCTCTCGGACGAGTTTGGTGACTTCGGCGACGACCTCGACGACGGATTCGACGACGACGATTTCGGCGGATTCGGCGACGACAACAGCGAGGAACTCGCAGAGCTCGAAGATCGCATCGGCGAACTCGAGAACGAAGTAAGCGCCATCTCGTCGGGGATGAACACCGTCCGCGAAGAGAACAAACAGATCGGAGAGACCGTCGAAGAGCTCGACGACACGATTCGCAAACTACTCGACATCTACGAGATGGTCACCCGCGGCATCAACCCGTTCGTCGACGACGCCCGCGAGATGGGCGGCCTCGACGGCGGGGGCGCGTTCGGCCTCTTCGAGGCGGAAGCCGAGGACGAAGAGCATCTCGACCCCGAGGTGGCGAACGCCGACGCCGAGTCGTTCTTCGACGACGACTTCGGCGAGCTCGACGCCGAGGAGGGCGCGAAAGAAGCGGAGCTCGCCGCCGAAGACGAACTCGTGGAAGCAGAGCGCGAGAGCCCCGCGGACGCCCTCGACGACGGCGACGACGAGACCGACGAGGCCGACGACTCGGGCGGCGCGGGCGGCGCGAGCTTCGACGACCTCAAAGAACAGTACGAGGACGGCGGCGGCTGGGACGACGAGGACGACGCGGAGGCGGATGACGCAGAGTCTGACCTCGACGACGACCTCGACGACGACCTCGACGACGAATTGGCCGACCTCGAAGACGAGGAAGACGCGGCGCTCGACGACGTCGACCCGGTCGAGGCCGAGACCGACGACGACGAAGAGGACGTCGAAGCGGTCGCCGACCTCGATGACGACCTCGACGACGACCTCGACGACGAACTGCTCGACCCCGAGTCCGAGGTCGAAGACGCCGACGGCGACGTCCGCAAGACGCTCGACGAACTGGAGGCCGAGTACGCCACCGCGGCGGCCAACGGCGAGCTCTCGGGCGACGACGAGGCGGCCGCCGAACCCGAGCCGCCCGCGGCGGTCGAAGCGTCGGACGCCTACCTGACGGGACTCCCGTCGAACTACGTCTCCGAGGTGCTCGTGCTCGAATGGGCCGAACACCTCGTCTCCGTCGGCGGCGCGCTCGGCGCGTCGCGCGCGCTCCGCCAGTATCGGGAGCAGGACTGGATATCGCGCGCCGTCGAGAGCGAGCTGAACGCCCACGTCGGGCAGATAGCGCCGTCGGTCGAGGACGCCGACGACCACGAACTCCGCATCGACGACCACCAGACGAGCCTCTCGTACGTCTGCCGACTCGCGGAGGACGTTCCGCGGGGACAGCTGTACGACGAGCTGGTCGCCTACGGGGGGAGATTCGATGGGATTCGGTGTTAGCGGCTCGACCGCCATCATCTTCCTCGGCGTCCTCGTCGCCACGGGGTCGCTGTACACAGCGACGTCCAACGCGTCGGAGAACGTGCTCGAAGCGCAGGACGCCGACGCGGAGCGGGCGCTCGAACGGACGAACACGGACATCGCGGTCACGAACGCGACCTACGACGCGAACAACACGACCCTCACGGTGAACCTGACGAACGTCGGCTCGGAGACGCTGTCAGTGAGCGAGACAACTCTGCTCGTCGACAACGCCTACGTCGACGTGCCGCCGGCCAACGCGACCGTCGACGGCGACGCCGCGACCGACCTCTGGTACGCCGGCGAGAACCTCAGCCTCGTGGTCGACGCCGATCCCACGCCCGCACGGGTGAAAGTCGTCACCGGAAGCGGCGTCGCCGCGACGGAGGCGGTGAGCTAGATGGCCGACATCTCCGTTCCGAGCCTCATCCTGTTTATCGCCAGCATCGTCGTCGCCGCCGGCGTCTCGGGTGTCCTCATCGACACCGTGACCGGTATCAGCAATTCGGTCGACGAGCGCGGCGGCGACGTGAGCACGGAAATCAGAACCGACATCGAAGTCATAAGCGACCCGGAGGCGGGCGTCTACGACGGTGCGAGCGACAACCTCTCGATATACGTCAAGAACACGGGTCTCAGGACGCTCCCGGCGACCAGCGGCGGCTTCGACATCATCGTCGGTGGACAGTATCAGACCAACGTCACGGTGAACGTCGTCGACGGCACCGAGTGGCGGCCGAGCAACGTCATCGAACTCACGGTGACGGACATCGCGTTGACCTCGGGCGACTACCGGATGACCGTCGTCGTCGACGGTGACGAAGAGGTGTTCAAATTCCGCGTACCATGAGCAGTCAATTCTCTCTCGGGCTATCCGGGCACGACCGTCTCGAAAAGGAACTCGGCGGCGGCATCCCAAAGGGTGCAATCGTCCTCATCGAAGGGGACTACGGCGCCGGCAAAAGCGTGCTGTCGCAGCGGTTCAGCTACGGCTTCTGCGACGAGGAAACGGTGGTGACGCTCGTCTCGACCGAGCTGGGCGTCCGCGGCTTCCTCGACCAGATGCACTCGCTTTCGTACGACATCGTCAAGCATCTGCTCGACGAGCGAATCCTGTTCCTCCAGGCCGAAATCGACAGTAGCGGCGCGCTCTCCGGCGGGAGCAGTCAGAAGGAGCGCAAACAGCTCCTCCGGCGACTGATGGACGCCGAGACGCTCTGGGACGCCGACGTCATCATCATCGACACGTTCGACGCCATCCTGCGTAACGACCCGCAGTTCGAGGCGCTGGTCCGGCAGAACGACGAGCGGCAGGCCGCCCTCGAAATCATCTCGTTTTTCCGCGAGCTGACGACGAAGGGCAAGACCATCATCATCACCGTCGACCCGTCGTCTGTCGACGAGGGCTCTATCGGTCCGTTCCGCTCTATCGCCGACGTCTACTTCGAACTGGAGATGGTGGAGGTCGGAAACGACGTCCGCCGGAACATCTTCGTGAAGCGCTTTGCGGGCATGGGCCAGCAGGTCGGCGACCGCGTCGGATTTTCGGTCCGGTCGGGTATCGGACTCGTCATCGAGTCGAGGAGCGTGGCGTAGATGGCGAGCGAACACGGCTCCGCCAGACTGTCGGACGATCTCAAGCGCCTCGCGATGCAGTGGCCGCACCTTCGGGACCACCTCAAGCGGTTCCGCCAGATCACCGGCGAGTTCCCGATGCTCGTCGACGAGCCGGGCGACTACGAGTCCCGGCGTCCGAACATCATCTACCCGCTGGGCGGTCCCGTGTTCTGCCAGATATACGGCAACTTCGGCGAGACGACGAAGTACTACACCATCGAACCCGAGATGGACGACGACGAACTCGAGGTGTTCGCTCGGGTCAAGGACAAACTGCTCGAACGAAGCGTCTCGAAGCCGGCACCCGAAGAGAGCGCCGACTACGAAGAGCGCATCGAGGAGTTGCTCTCCGAAATCGTCCACATCGAGGGCGACGACCGCGGGCCGCTCGGCTCGGTGGCGAAACGCCTCGACGTGGCCGGAATCGAGGTCTCGCAGACGACCTACGACAAGATTCAGTACCGACTCGTCCGCGACATCGTCGGCCTCGGTCCGCTCGAACCCATCATGCGCGACCCGGAGAACGAGGACATTCACGTCATCGGTCCCAGTCAGGTCGACGTCGACCACGGGACCTTCGGGCTGTTGGAGACGAGCGTCGAGTTCGACAACACGGAGCAGTTCGACAACTGGCTCCGCAACATGGGCGAACGCATCGGCGACCCCGTCTCCGACGCCCACCCCATCGTCGACTCCACGCTCCCCGACGGCTCGCGTATCAACATCATCTACTCCGACGACGTGTCGCTGAAGGGGTCGTCGCTCACCATCCGTCAGGGCGACGACGTGCCGCTTTCGGTGTTCCAGATCGCCAAGTGGGGGACGCTGTCGCCCGAGTTGGCCGCGTACCTCTGGATCGCGCTGGAGAACGAACGCACCATCTTCGTGGTCGGGGAGACGGCGTCGGGCAAGACGACGACGCTCAACGCCATCCTCTCGTTCATCCCGCAGGACTCGAAGATATACACGGCGGAGGACACCGCCGAGGTGCTCCCGCCGCACGACACGTGGCAGCAACTCCTCACCCGCGAGGGCCGCGGCTCCGACTCCGAAGTCGACATGTTCGACCTCGTCGCGGCCGCGCTCCGCTCTCGCCCCGACTACATCATCGTCGGGGAGGTCCGTGGCGAGGAGGGGCGCATGGCGTTCCAGGCGGCCCAGACCGGTCACCCGGTGATGCTCACGTTCCACGCTTCCGACATCGTCTCGATGATTCAGCGCTTCACCGGCGACCCCATCAACGTCCCCGAGACGTTCATGGACAACTGCGACATCGCGCTGTTCCAAAACCGCGTCCGGCGGGGCAACGACATCCTCCGTCGGGTGACGAGCGTGCAGGAGATCGAGGGCTACTCGAAGGAGATGGGCGGCGTCGTCACCCGCGAGGCGTTCTACTGGGACCCCGTCCAAGACGAGATCGTCTTCCAGGGGATGAACAACTCCTTCATCATGGAACAGAAGGTCGCGACGCTCCTCGGCTACGACGACACGCGGAAGATATACGACGACATCCAGTTCCGCGCCGAACTCGTCCGCCGGGCGATACAGGAGAACGTCCTCGGCTACCACGAGGTGAACGAACTCATCGAGGACTTCCAGCGCGACGGCGTCGAGGGACTGCCGTTCGACATGGCGAGGGTGTAACGAGATGGCAGGGGAACAGAGCGCGTCGATGCAGGCGGTGCAGGTCCGGGACTTCATCAGCGACATCATCGAGTCGTACGAGCAGATGCCGATGGAGCTGTCGCGCTACCTGCTCGCGGTGCTCGGCCCCGCCATCGTGTTCTTCCTCCTCTCTCTGGCCGGGGCTATCGCGCTTCCGTTCCCCCTCCTCGTCCGCATCCCCGTGTTCCTCCTCGGCGTGTTGCTCTTGGGCGGGGCCGTCCTCTATCCGCGGCTCCTCGTCGAGCAGACCCGCCGCAGTCTCGAGAACCAGCTCCACCTCCTCATCACGCACATGACCGTGCTCTCGACGACGAACATCGACCGCGTCGCCGTGTTCCGCACGCTCGCGCGCGAGGAGGAATACGGCGAGTTGGCGACCGAGATGAACCGCATCGTCCAACTGGTCGACGCGTGGAACCAGTCGCTCGACGACGCCTGTCAGCGGCGGGCGCGGGAGGTGCCGTCGAAGCCCCTCGCGGACTTCCTCGACAGGCTCGCGTACTCCATCAACGCCGGCCAGAGCATCGACGACTTCCTCCTCGGCGAGCAGAACGCGATGATTCAGAAGTACATCACCGTCTACGAGAGCGCGCTGGGGAACCTGGAGGTCATGAAGGACCTCTACCTCTCGATGATTCTGTCGATGACGTTCGCCATCATCAACGCCATCGTGCTCCCCATCCTGACGGGGACCGACGCGACGATGACCATCGGCGCGGTCATCGTGCTTTTCGTCTTCGTGCAGTTGGGCTTTTACTTCGTCATCCGGACGATGTCGCCGTACGACCCGCTTTGGTTCCACCAGCCCGAGTACCGGACGAAGGCGAACCGGCAGATAGACATCACGCTGTACGGCGCGGTCGGCCTCTCTATCACGATGGTGCTCGTGCTCGCGTTGGGCACGTTCGACCTGACCCCCGTCGGCGCGACGGTCCGGCCAATCATGATTGAACTCCCGATTCCGCTTCTCATCTCGACGCCGCTGACGCCGCTTGCGGTCCCCGGAATCGTCGCGCGTCGCCACGAAAAGCGCATCGGCGAGCGCGACGAGGAGTACCCCGGCTTCATCCGCGCGCTCGGGGCCTCGGAGACGGCGAAACAGAGCACGACCACGGCCGTCCTGAAGACGCTCAAGACCAAGGACTTCGGCGTCCTCTCGCGTGAAATCTCCCGGCTGTACACCCGGCTTCGGATGCGGCTCGACCCCGACCGTTCGTGGTTCTTCTTCACCGCGGAGACGAACTCGTACCTCGTCCAGAAGTTCTCCGAGATGTACAACGTCGGCCGGTCGATGGGTGGCAAGCCGAAGCTCCTCGGCGAACTCATCAGCCGCAACATGAACGAGATTATCAAGCTCCGTCGCCAGCGAAAGCAGTCGACCGTCACGCTCATCGGCGTCCTCTACGGCATCACGGCCTCCGCGTCGTTCGCCTTCTTCATCGGGCTGGAAGTCGTCGAGATTCTCGCGTCGTTTTCGACGCAGATGAACCTCGACAGCCTCCAGTTCGGGACGCTCATCTACGCCGGCGTCTACGACGTGCCCTTCATCGAGTACATGCTGACGCTCATCATCCTGTTTAACGCCCTGCTGTCGTCGCTCATGATTCGGATGGTCGACGGCGGGCACAAGGCGAACGCCTACCTCCATTTCGTGATGCTCGTCTGGGTGGGCTCGCTGATGGCGGTCGCCACCTCGTCGCTCGCAGGAGCGCTGATTAGTGTATGACTGACGACGGACCACAGAGACAGACCCGAGATACGATGCCAGACACAGGAGGCGAACAGACCGCACAGGAGGCCCGTTCCCGCGCGCCCGAAGGGGGCGACGTGGCGAAAAGCGACCTCCTGCAGGCGTACCGCCGGAAGAAGTCCGAACCGTCGGACGAACGCGAGGAACAAGAGCGGGAGCGCTCGAAGAAGCAGACGGAAAAACGGACCAGCGACGGCGAGTCCATCGTCGTCGACTTCGTCGCCAACTTCGTCGCCGGCGGCAACGCCTCGTTCGAACCCGTCAAGGGCCGCGTCCTGATGAGCCAGCGACGGCTCATCCTCGCCACGTCGAAGGCGAAGACCGTCATCCCCATCACCTCCATCTTCGACATCGCCGTCGGGCAGGTCCCCCCGGAGGTCGAGGAGTTCTTCGACTACACGGTGATGGTGGGCTACATCATCGGCCGCCAGCGCCGGACGACCGTCATCGGCGGCGACCGCGAGACCATCGAGAAGTTCTCGCTGTTGCTGTTCCGCGCGGCGCTCAACGGCTCGCGCGCGCAGGTCACCCACCCGGCCCGCATCGGCGGGCGCGTCCTCGACACGGAGCGCCGCCCTTCGGGCCTGCATCTCGACTACGAGGCCGTCACGTTCCCCGACGACGACGGCCCGCTCACCGAGAACGGCGAGCCGTTCCACATCGACCTCGCGAGCGTCATCTTCTTCGAGGTGCTCGAACGGACCGTCGACGGCGAAACGCGACTGGTGCTTTCGGTCCAGCACGTCAAACAGGGCCAGACGGTCACCTCCGAGATAACGCTCGACTCCCGGCGGAAGATGAACATCCTCGGGCGCTACCTCCGACTCGTCTACCACTGGATAAAGTCGGGCGTCCGCGACGTCGAGGTCACAGAACAGGGCCTCGAAGTCCTCGTCGGACTGTACTCCGCAGGCGAGATGGCCGCAGAGGTCGACTTCAGCGAACTGCTCGGCGTCGACGAGGCGGTCCTCGACGCGGAACTGGAGAAGCTCCACGATGAGGAACTCATCGGCGACGACGAGCTTCCGACCTCGCTGACGCCGCAGGGTCGGTTCGTCGTCAACGAGGAAATCGAAGACGTGAACGTCTGAAACCGTTTTTCTGTCGGAATCAGTGCCGTCCGGTGGTTGCGAAGAACTATCAGCCGCGCAACTGATTCTGTCACCATGCGGACGCGGACTTCGTCGCTCGTCGGGCTGGGACTCGGAAGTGCAGTCAGCTATTTCTTCGGCTTCCGACACGGCCACGCGTTGGTCGGCGTCGCCCTCCTTCTCACGTACACAATCGTGAGTTTCGGAGTCGCCGCGTTCCCCGCGTACCGCTGGCGGTGGTCCGGGCCGAACGACCACTTCTGGTACACGATAGTCGGCGTCTTGAGCGCCCTCGTACCTATCTTCGCGGCGTACGGGCTATCCCACGAACCCGGCGGGCGCGTGCGGGGCATCGTTCTCTTGGCCGGGGTCTGGTTGGGTGGCGTCTACGCCGGAGTCGCGCTCGACCGGGCCTCGCGGCGCGCCACCGACGACTGACGAGCGCGACGCGTCGCTCTCCGTCGGTGACTGCGCCGCGAAAATCCGAGTGTCGGTTACTGCTCGTTGATGGCGTCCGAGGCGATACTGCGGCCGCGAGCGTTGAGTTGCACCTCGTGGCGCACGCGAATCTCCTCGACGACGTTGTGGTCGATGAGTCGCTGAAAGAGCTCTTCGACCTCGTCCACGTCGAGGCCGAGGAAGTTCGGGATGTCGAACGGCGAGACGCCGGAGTACAGTGCCGTGAGGACCTGTTTGTCCGTCTCGCTCAGGTCGATAGAGGTCTCGGAAAGCTCCTCGCCCTCCCTGAGGAGCGTGTAGAGGAAACTGATGGCGCGGTCGGAGCCGGAGATGTACGTCTGGAGGCTCGTCCCCTCGTCGTCGGAGTGTTCGACCTCGATGACGCTTCGGTGTTCGTCGACGATGGTCCGCTCGCCCGTCTTCACGTCGCCGATGTCGTCGAGGCGGATTTCGACGAACTTGCCGCCGACGGTCGCCATACTCACGGCCTCCGTCTCGACTTTGAGCCGGGATTTCTCCCACTCGGTGTTCTGGACGACGCCGCCGGCGACGGCGGGGTGTCGCGCGAGGAACTGCTCGGTGTTGAGGAGCGCGCCGAAGAAGTCCGTCTCGAACTCGTCGTAGTCGACGGGCGCGAGCAGGACGACGCCCGACGGGATGTGGACGCTGAAGTAGTCGGAGACGGTGGCGATGCGCTGGTTCACGTCGTACCGCCCGCCGAACTCCTGTATCTTCGAGAGCTGAATCGTCCGCTTGCCGCCGGTGCCGGCGAGGATGAGCCGCCTGTTCGAAAGCAGGATGCGGCCGCTCGTCCAGTCCACGTCGTGCATCTCCCGGCCGTTCTTGACGACCTGGAGGAACCGCCCGCGGGTGTCTCCGAGCTTTTGCTCACCGGGCTTCATCGCTCACCTCCCGACCGCGGTGTCGCTCGCGCGGTAGATGCGGAGTCGTTTCTCGACGGGGTCGAACTGCTGTCGACACGTCGGCGGGATGGTTTCGGTCATGCCGATGGTGAGGTAGCCGTCCGGCTTCAGCGCGGAGCCGAGCGTCTCGAAGACGGCCCGTTTCGACTCGGCGTTGATGTAGATGAACAGGTTCCGGCAGACGACGAGGTCGAACGTCCCCGGCGGCTCCTGGCGGATGAGGTCTCGCCGCTCGAAGCTGACCATGTCGGTGACGGCGTCTTTCACCCGGAAGGTGTCGTCTTCGCGGTCGACAAAGCGCTCCCAGCGCCCGATGGGTTCGAGCTGTTCGGCCACGTCGTTGGTCTCAGACGCGCGGTACTCGCCCGCTCTGGCGGCGCGAAGAATCTCGCGTTTGATGTCCGTGCCGACGATTTCGATGCGGCGCTCGTCGACGCGGTCGTCGTCGTGGGCGAGCATGGCGAGCGAGTAGGCCTCGCGGCCGTCGGAGCAGGCGGCGCTCCACACCTTGATGGGGTCGTGGCGGCTCCCCCGCGAACTCAGGTCGCGGAGCACCTCGCGGAGCGCCTCCCACACCTCGGGGTTCCGGAAGAAGCTCGTCACGTTGACCGAAAGCGCGTCCAAAAGCGCCTGCTGTTCTTCCTCGTCGTCGGTGAGGAGGTCGTGGTACGTGCCGTAGTCGTCGACGCGCCGCCGCCGCATCCGGGCGGAGATTCGGCGGTCGAGATAGGCGTCGTTGTACGAGCTCGTCTGGAACCGCAGGGCGTCTTCGATGTAGTCCAAGAGCCGGCCGAACGCCGGGTCGTCGGTCGCAGACGACGGCATCAGTCGGCCGCCTCCTCGGCGGTGTCCGGGAGTTGGCTCGGGTCGAACTCGCGCATCGCCTGCTCGCTTTCGGCCGGGAGCGCGAGCGTCGACACGTCCAGAATCGGGATGACGTTCCCGTCGCCGATGACGGCCGTTCCCGACAGCCCGCCGACGCCCGAAAGCGGCCCCTGCAGGGGCGTCACGACGACTTCCTCCTGTTTCGTCACGCCGTCGCAGTGGAGCGCGACCTGCCTGTCGTCGGGGCGGATGCGGACCACCATGCCGTCGTCGGGCTCGGGCGAGTCGATTTCGAGCGCCTCGCGGAGCCGAATCAGGGGGAAGATGGTCTCTTCGTGGACGATGACCTCCGCGCCGTTGACCGTCTGGACGCGGTCGCGGCGGCTTATCTCGTCGATGTACTTGATGGGGACGCCGAACTCGCGGTCTTCGACCTGGACGAAAAGCACCTTGATGATGGCGACCGACACCGGAAGCCGGATGTTGAACGTGCTTCCCTCGCCGGGTTCGCTGTCGACCGACACCGAGCCGTCGAGCGACTCGACGGTCGTCTTCACCACGTCCATGCCGACGCCGCGGCCGGACACGTCCGTGATTTCGTCGTTGGTCGAGAAGCCGGGGTGGAAGATGTAGTCGTACACCTCGCTGTCGGGCATCTGGTCCAGTTCCTCGCGGGTCGCCACGCCCTTGTCGACCGCCTTGTCGCGGACGGCGTCGGCGTCGATACCGCTCCCGTCGTCCTCGACGGTCACGATGACGGTGTCGTGTTGGCGGCGCGCGGAGAGCCTGATGGTCCCCGTGCGGGACTTGCCGTTCGCCTCGCGCACGTCGGGTTCCTCGATGCCGTGGTCGACGGCGTTGCGGAGGACGTGCATCAGCGGGTCGGAAATCTCGTCGAGGATGGTGCGGTCGAGTTCGATGTCCGCGCCCTCGACTTTGAACGAGACGCGCTTGTCCTGCTCGCGGGCGAGGTCACGCACGAGCCGGGGGAACTTGTCGAACACCTTCTTCAGCGGGATGAGCCGCATGTCCATCACGGTGTTCTGGAGGTTCGACGATATCTTGTCCAGCTCGTCGAGCGTGTCGAGCGCGGTCGTCTGCCCCACGTCGATGGCGTTTCTGAGCTTGATGCGGCTCGTCACCAACTGCTCGACGAGCTCGTGGAGTTCGTCGAGCTGGTCGACGTCCACGCGGACGGACTTGACCGCCGAGATGGAACGAGCCTCTTTTTTGTTCTCCTCGTCGGCGTCCGACGGCGACTCGTCGTCCGCCGTCGCTTCCTCGTCGCTTTCGCTTTCGGGCGACTCGGAGTCGGGCGACGCGGTTTCGTCGGCGTCGCCTTCGGCCCCGTCGTCGCTCTCGGAAGCGTCGTCGTCGGCGTCCACGTCGCCAACGTCTGTGCCGTCAGCGTCGGCCGCCGGGGCGGACTCGTCGCCGCCGGCGAGCGCGTCGGACACGTCGGTCGTCTCGACCGTCGAAACCTTCCAGAGGCCGTCGAGTTCGCTCTCGACGACCGCGGCGTCGCGCTCGGCGACGAACAGGTCGAAGCCGTCGCCGAACTCGCCGTCCTCGATGGCGTCGCGGCTCGGGTTCGCCCCGACCACGTCGAGGTCCTCGGGGATGCTACTGAGGAAGATGCCGGCGTCGACGCCCTTCATCTGGCCCGCGTCGAGTTCGACGTGGGCGTGGGTGAGCGTGGTCGCGTCGAGGGCGTCGGCGTCGACGCAGTCGGCGGCGAGCGTGTCGAGGTCGACCGACTCGCGGTCGGCCTCGTCAGACGCCGCCGTGTTCGAGTTTCCCGCGTCACCGCCGTCCTCGACGGCCGCGCGAATCTCCTCGACCGTGTCGGTCGGGTCGATGGTGGACTCGCCGTTCTCCTCGATGTCGTGGAGAATTTCCACGATGAGGTCCATCCCGTCGAAGACGAGGTCCATCCGCTCGGCCGTCACGTCGAGTCGCTCGTGGCGAATCTCGTCGAGGAGGTCCTCGACGGCGTGGGCGACCGTCGCGGCGTTGTCGAAGCCCATCGCGCCGAAGTTGCCCTTCAGCGTGTGGGCCTGCCGGAAGATGTCGTCGATTGCCTCGGTGTCGTCCGGGTTCGACTCCAAAGACAGAAGCGAGTTGTTCAACTGCGTGATGCTCTCTTCGCTCTCGGTGATGAATGCTTGGTAGAGTTCTTCGTCCATGGTCAGGTAGTGAGCCCGCTGAGTGCTTCGTCTGCGATTCGCTCGTCGGCGGAGACGGTGTCGACACAGCCGGCCTCGATGGCCCGCTTCGGCATCCCGAAGATTGCGGACGTCTCCTCGTCCTGTGCGACCGTGTGGCCGCCCGCCCGCTTGATTCGGGTCATCCCCTCGACGCCGTCGCGGCCCATCCCCGTCAGCAGGACGCCGGCCAGCGGCGCGTCGACCGCCTCCGCGGCCGACGCCATCGTGAGGTCGATGGCCGGTTTGACGCCGTGGAGCGGCTCGTCGTCGGAGAGTTCGAGCCGGAGGCGTCCGGCGCGGTCGCCGGTCACGAGCAGGTGGGAGCCGCCCGGCGCGATTCGAATCTGACCGGGGCCGATTCGCTCGCCGTCTTCGGCCTCGCGGACCTCGTAGTCACAGCGGCCGTCGAGCCGCGCCGCGAAGCGCTTCGTGAACCCGGCCGGCATGTGCTGGACGACGAGCACGCGGAGCCCGGCCTCCTCGGGGAGCGCCGCGAGCAACCGCTCGACGACGTTCGGTCCGCCCGTGGACGCGCCGATGATCAGCGTCGAACCCTCGGTCGGAAGCGACTCGGCGGACGCCGCGGTCGAGGTCGTCGACCCCGCGGTCGCCGCCGGCTTCTGTTCTGTCTTCGGCGGGCGGGACCTCCGGCGCGTCGCCGAGAGGTCGACCGCCGCGGCGGACTGAATCTTCTCGACCAGTTCCCGCTTGACGCGGGGCATCTCCGAGGTGACTTCGCCGCCCGGTTTCGTCACGAAGTCGACCGCGCCGCGGTCGAGCGCTTCGAACGTCACGTCGGCGTCCTCCTCGGCGTGCGCCGAGAGCATGAGGACGGGCGTCGGACACTCCTCCATGATGGCCTCGACCGCGTCGAGGCCGTTCATCTCGGGCATCTCGATGTCCATCGTCACCACGTCCGGTCGGTTCGCCTCGACCACCGATACCGCCTCGCGGCCGTCTGCCGCCTCGGCGACGACCTCGACGTCGGCGTCTTCGAGGAGCGTGCGAATCAGCGTCCGCATGAACCGCGAGTCGTCGACGACGACCGCCCGCGTCGAGTCCGCGCCGGCGGCCGAACTCATCGCCCCCACCTCCCGGTGTGGGAACGACGGGCGCGACGGGTCGCCGAGAGGGCCCCCCATCGAGGGGTCGGTGGATTGTTTCGTGTGCCGTTTCGTAGACCGCTCATCTACCCCGAGGTTCGGAAATCGGGTATATAAACACTCGGCGAGGATAATCACGGCTGATAATCGGGTACGTACCTTTATACGCTGAATCTGACCACTCTGAAGCAATCAGGTGGCGGCGTCTGTCGCCGCCGGGGTTGACCATGCGACAAGATGCAATCACGACCGAGATGAGCGCGGACGAGACCGACGCGGAGGACTCCGCCGAAGAAGTACAGGTGCTGGAATTCCAACTCGGCCCGGAGACGTACTGCGTCGACATCGAGTACGTGAGCGAAATCGTCGACAAGGGCCAGCTCACGGCGGTGCCGAACGCGCCGGACTACGTCGAGGGCGTGATGGACCTCCGCGGCCGGACCACGTCCATCATCAACCCGAAGTCGCTTCTCAACATCGACGCCGAGGGCGAGTCCAAGCGCATCGTCATCTTCGACCCCAACAAGTTCGAAGACGAGGCGGCGACCGGCTGGCTCGTCGACGAGGTGTATCAGGTCGTGCGCGTCTCGATGGACGACGTGGAGGACCCGCCGCTCGAAAAGGACGACTCCATCGAGGGCGTCATCAAACGCGACGGCGACCTCGTCGTCTGGATTTCGCCGGTGCACGCCATCGAGTAAGGCGGTTCGACGACCGGCCCCGCTTTCGTTTTCGAGACCCTAGTCGGCGAGCGACTGCTCTCCCGCCGCGACGCCCCGACCGCCGGTGAGCAACACGACGACGAGCGCACAACCCACGACGACCCCCGCAAGCCCGAACGCCGCGACGTAGCCGGCGGCGTCGGCGACGAAGCCGCCGAGCGCCGAGCCGACTCCGCCGCCGAGGCTCGAAAGCGCCGTGTACGCGCCGAGGGCCTCCCCGCGAATCCGGTCGGGCGCGAGCCGCGTCACCATCCCCGTCGCCGTCACCGCGATGATAGCCCACGTGACGCCGATGACGAGGAACGTCGCGCCGAGGGTGACGAGCGCGGCGAGCGCGGCGAACTGTGTGCCGACCACGGCGACAGCCGGGAAGGCGAATCCGCGGGTCGCCAACGCGCCGACCTGCAGGCGACGGGGGTCGTGTCGCGCCGCGAACGCGCCGACCTTCGCGTAGCTCACCGCCGACCCGAGACTCGAAAGCACGAACAGGGCGAACACCTCGTCGGCGGTCCGCCCGGAGCCGACGAGGTACGCCGGGAGCGGCCCGAAGAAGACCGAGAAGCCGACGAAAAACAGCGTCGCGGCCGCGAGGTACCGGAGGAGCTCGGGGCTCATCCGCTTCCGGAAGTCGTCGAGGTCGAAGCTGTGGAGCGCCCAGTAGAGCCGCGAGGGGCCGTACGGGACCGCGCGGACCGAGCGCCCGACGAGACCGCTCCGCCGGCGGATGCCCGCCGAGACGCGGGCGAACCGCCGCGCCGACACCGTCGAGCGCTCGGGGTACCAGACGCGGACGAGAACGGCCCCGAGGGCGGCGGCGACCGCGGCGGCGACGAGGAACCGCCGTTGCACGGCGAGCGCGTCGAGGCCGAACAGCCGCGGGGCCAGCGCCGACCAGACCGCGCCGACGACGAGGCCGCCGAGCCAGCCGTAGCCCTGATAGTGGTTGAGGACGCCGAACCGGCGGTTCCAGTCCTTCGAGGGGACGCCCTCGACGACGATGAGGTTCAACACCGGCGCGGCCGCCGCGACGACGAACCACAGGAGGGCGTTGGCGACGAGGACCGCGGCCGGCGACGACACGGCGGCGGTGAGAGCGAGCGCGCCCGCGGTCGCCGCGAGCGCGACGAGGATGAACGGCCGTCTGCGCTTCGCGCGGGCCGCCAGTCGGCCCCAGAGCACCGCGCCCGGCGCGCCGGCGAAGGCGGCGGTCGCGGCGATGAGGCCGACGAACAGCGCGTTCGCACCCAGTTCGATGGCGTACAGCGGGACGACGAGCGACGACGCGCCCACCGCGGCGTAGCCCAGCGCCCAGCCGAACAGCCATCGGTCGCGGTTCCTCGCCTCCGAACGCCCGTGTCGGTCGGTCACACGTCACGAATGAGACCGGTGAAACAAAGTCGTTGCTCCCCGAAGGCGCGCGAAAAGCAGGACATATATAGTCTGAACAAAATCCTCGGACAACCATGCTCGGGAGCGAACCACCACATACGGGGGGACGGTCGTGACGGACGACTCCTCTCCCTCCTCGTTCGTGCAGTACGGTATCGACGACAAACCACCCCTTCCGACCGCGCTCCTTCTCGGCGCCCAACACTACCTCACCATGGTGGGCGCGAACATCGCCGTCCCCCTCATCCTCGCCGGAGCTCTCGGCATGCCCGCCGACGTGGTTCCCCGGTTCGTCGGGACGTTCTTCGTCGTCTCCGGCATCGCGACGCTGATGCAGACGACGTTCGGGAACCGCTACCCCATCGTGCAGGGCGCGCCCTTCTCGATGCTCGCGCCGGCGCTCGCCGTCGTCGGCGTGGCGACGGCGGCCGACCAGTCGGGGGTCGCGTGGCAGAGCGCGCTGTTACAACTGCAGGGCGCGATTATCGTCGCGGCCGTCGTCGAGGTGTTCGTCGGCTACTTCGGCCTGCTCGGACGCCTCCGGAAGTTCATCTCGCCGGTCGTCATCGCGCCGACCATCGCGCTCATCGGGCTGTCGCTTTTCAACGCCCCGCAGGTCGCGTCCGCCACGAACAACTGGTGGCTCCTCGGCCTGACGCTCGCGCTCATCGTCCTGTTCTCGCAGTACCTCGACACCGCCCATCCGGCGTTCAAGCTGTTCCCGGTGTTGCTCGGCGTCATCGTCTCGTACCTCGTCGCCGCCGGCCTCTCGGTCGCGGGCGTCATCGCCCCCGGCGCGGCGGGCTACGTGAACCTTCAGACGGTCATCGAGGCCCCGGCGCTCATGCCCATCTACCCCCTGCAGTGGGGCTTCGCGGGCGGCGCGGGGACGACGGCCGTTTCGCTCCCCGTCGTGGGCTCGGTCGCCTTCGGCATCCCGCAGTTCACGACCTCCTTCATCATCGGGATGCTCGCCGGCGTCGCGGCCTCGATGGTCGAATCGTTCGGCGACTACCACGCCGTCGCCCGGCTCTCGGGCGTCGGCGCGCCCTCCGAGCGCCGCATCAACCACGGCATCGGCATGGAGGGCCTGATGAACGTCTTCTCGGCCGTCATGGGCGGGAGCGGCTCGACCTCCTACTCCGAGAACATCGGCGCAATCGGCCTCACGGGCGTGGCCTCCCGCTACGTCGTCCAAATCGGTGCCGCCGTGATGCTCGTCATGGGCTTCGTCGGCTACTTCGGCCAGCTCATCGCGACGATTCCCGACCCAATCGTCGGCGGCCTCTACGTCGCCATGTTCGGCCAAATCGTCGCCGTCGGCCTCTCGAACCTGAAGTACGTCGACCTCGACTCCTCCCGGAACGTGTTCATCGTCGGCGTCGCCATGTTCGCCGGCCTCGCCGTCCCCGCCTACATGGGGAACGTCGGGAGCGCGGCGGCGTTCCGCGAGGGGATGCGGCAGGTCGCGCTCGTCGGCCCCGTCCTCGGGACGCAACTCGTCGCCGACACGGTGTTCGTCATCGGCTCGACCGGCATGGCCGTCGGCGGCCTCATCGCCTTCTTCTTCGACAACACCATCGCGGGCACCCGCGCCGAGCGCGGCCTCGAAGAGTGGGAAGACACCGTCGAAGACGACAGCGACTTCGAGTCGGCGCTTGACCGCTTCCGCGGCGACGAGTCGGCGACGGCCGACTGAGCCGACCGACGCGCAGACTTTTTCGGGTCGCCTAAAAATCGATGCGTTTTTCTATAGTTAGGCGCGCCTAAAACCATGAACTACAGCAGACGGCGTCTCTTGCAGACGACGGGACTCGCGGTCGCGACCGCCGGACTCGCGGGCTGTAACGGCCAATCGAGCGATGATTCGACCACCGCCGCCGGGACCGATTCGGAGACGGAGACCGCGGACGGAACGACCACCGAGGACGCCGAGTCGTCGGTGAGCGTCGACGCCACCGTCGCCGTCGCGGCCGAGTGGAACGCGATGCGCGCTCGGCTCTACGACACCGTCGCGCTGGCCGCCGCGGGGCGACTGGGCACGGCCGCCCGCGTCACCGGCGACGCGTTCGCCCGGTTCGAACAGTCGTCGGGCGAGTGGGGCGCACACGAGCAGTTGGAGGCGACGAACGAACAGAACTACGAGACGTTCGAATCGCACCTCGGCGGCGCGCGAGAGGCGTACGCCGCCGGCGACGCCGAGCGCGGTGCGGACCTCGCGGTGCAGGCGGCCGACAACCTGCTGGCGGCCCAGCGCGGCCGCGTCGACGCCGCCGTGGTCGACGCGCTGGGCGTCCTGCTGTTCGGCGCTCGCGCCCGCGACGCCGGTCTGCTCGCCGCGGCCGGCGAGGTCGACGCCGCGGCAGAACTGGCGAACGCGGTGTACGAGGG
>NZ_AOLP01000018.1 GCF_000337795.1 Haloferax denitrificans ATCC 35960 | reverse complement strand
CTTCAGCGCGTCGTAGCCGAGTTCGTCGACGACGCGCTCTGCCTCGTCGGCGCACGCTTCGGGGTCGGCCTCCTCTTCGGTGTGGCAGTCGCAGTAGACTCGCACCTTGTCGCGGTACTTCCCGCCGAGAAGCTGATACGCGGGGATGTCGAGAATCTTGCCCGCGAGGTCGTGCAGCGCGATTTCGATACCCGCGATGGCGGTGACCGTGACGCCCTCGACGGAGCCCTCGCCGGACATTTTTTGGATGAGATGTTCGTACAGGCGGTCGATGTCGAGGGGGTTCTCGCCGATGACGAACGGCTTCATCCGCTCGATGAGTTCGGGCACGCCCGCGCCCCAGTAGGCCTCGCCGGTGCCGACGACGCCCGCGTCAGTGTAGATTCGGACGAGCGTCCACGGGAAGTTGCCGTCGACCATCGTCGTCTGCACGTCGGTGATTTCGACGTCGCGGCCGCCGCCGCGCTTGGCCGTCACGCCCATCGTCTCCGCCGACAGCTCTCGCATCGTGTACTCCGCGTTCGGATCGTGTAAATCCGCGTAGTTCTTACCCATGTAGGGTGGTTTACTCGGACGTTAGTAAAGTTTTTCCGACCGAGACATGTCTCCGCTCGGGACCCGGGGGACCGGGGAGCGAAGTCAGACCGGCGCGCGTCGGTCGAGGGAGTCGTGGAACGTCTCGCGGACGAGCGCGTCGAGGTCGGCGGGGAGACCGAGGCGGCGGAGGTCGGTGTCGGGGTCCGCCTCGGGGTCGGGGTCGATTCCGCGGCGGCGGACCGCGAGGAGCCGCCAGAGATACGCGAGTCTGAGCAGACGCATCGCGCCGGGGACGTCGGCGTCGCTTCTGACGCGGTAGGTCACCCACGCGGAGTCGGGCAGGACGTGGTGCGGGTCCGCGAGCCCGTCGGTGAGAAGCACGTCGCGGACGCGCCTCGTGAGCGCGAGGTCGACGACGCCGGCGTCGTGGACGTGGCCGATTTCCCTGCCGGCGACGACGAACTCGGTCCCTCCGAAGCGGTGCGGCGCGGTCTCGACGCCGGGCCAGCGCGAGACGCGCGAGATGATTCTGTCGATGGAGGCGGTCATTCGGTGACTGTACGCGCTCCGAGAAGATAACTACAGGGCCGGAGCCCCCGAGACGCGGCGTCTTTCGACCCGAGTTCGACACCACGTAGCCCGACGATAACCACAGGATTTCCGGACATTCTGTTCACGGTGAGTGTCCGTCGAAAATAGACCCTCAGATTGGCGTGGTATTCGCGTATTAACACGGGTTAGGAACGCGAATGTTCGCATCCGGTGATGGGTTCGAGCAGTTCCTCCGCGGTCCGGGGCGCTCTCTACCGGGGAAATTTCGGAGCGCGACGCCGAGCGGTAGACGATTCGTAACGAAGCCCTCGGAACGCAAATAACAGGTCGAACCATGTCTCTGACCCCCACCGATGTACCAACCCCGAGAACCGACTCCGACCACCGGGAGGTCAGGCGATGAATCTCGGCCAGCTCGGCGTCGGCGTCGTCGTCCTCATCATCGTCGCGTTCGCGCTCCTCTCCGGCGGCGTGAATACGCCCGAGACGCCCGCGCCGGTCGACGACGCCGACAGAAGCATCGGCGCCGACGTGGCCGGCCCCGACGCGGACGACGCGCCGCCCGAGGACCCCGACCCCGGAATCGAAGCCGAACCCGTCGTCGCCGACGACGACGGGGCCGACGACTCGGGCGACGACGGCACCGCAAACGAGAGCGAAAGCGAGAGCGGGACGTTCGAGACGGTCGAGACCGGCGACAACGACACCGACTCGGCGACGAGGACGACCAGACCGCGCGGGAGCCCGGTCGGCGTCTCGAACTACAATGACGACGACTCGTCTTCGGACGATTCGAGTGACGACTCCTCGACTGACAACAGCGCGGACGACTCGTCTTCGGACGATTCGAGTGACGACTCCTCAACTGACAACAGCGCGGGCGACTCGTCTTCGGACGATTCGACCGACGATAGTGCAGACGACTCGACCGACGACAGCACCGATGACTCGTCTTCGGACGACTCGAACACCGACGACACCGGCGACGACTCGGGCGACGGTTCGAACGGCGACGACTCGGGTGACGACATCGGGATGTGCACGGTCTGAGCCGCCTCGGAGTCACCCCCGAGTTACTCGCCTTGCTCAGCTGTAGCGACCGGGTACCGCGACGACGCGGCCCGTTCAGTCGACTAAGAGATTGAGGGCGTAGGCGGTCCGGAGCACCGACGCGGCATCGCCGCGGGGAAACACCAGTTCGTCCGTCTCGCGGACGTGGTCGAGCACGCCCGGCGAGGAGTGTTCCGGAGCCGCCGCGAGCCCGCACTCGTTTTCCGCGGCCCACTGCATCACGTCGAGGTCGGACTTCGAATCGCCCATCACGAGGACGAACGGGTCGTCCACCCCGAGCACGTCGAGCGCGGCGCGGACCCCCGCCGCCTTGTTCAGGTCGACCGCGGAGAGTTCCGCGGCGTCGGCGTGGTAGTACGCGACCGTCACGCGTTCGAGGGTCTGTTCTACGGCCGCTGGAATCTCCGTGTCCGGGTCGGGAAGCCCATTGCGGTCGTCGAGCACGTCGCGTATCTCCGGGTCGCGCGCCGCGAAGTACGCCCGCGCCCAGTCGGGGCCGGCGGGGTCGTCGGTGAGCGCCTCGCCGAGGAGGTCGAGCAGGTAGACGAGCGCGCCGTCGATGACCGCCTCGGCGTCGTCGCTCCCGGTCTCGAAGTTCGGCTTGAGCGTGACGTTGAACTCGTTGCCCTGCAGGTGAACGCCACCACGGAGCGCGTCGGGGAGGTCGCGGATGACGCGCCCGCGGACCGACTCGAACACCGACTGCACCGAGTCGTCGAGCGTCTCGTAGAGGAGGCGCTTCGTGTCCGAGCCGTGACCGGGCGTGAAGACGCCGGTGCCGGCTTCGTAGACGATGCTCACGTCGCCCGAGTGGACGAGTTCGTTGCCCAGCCCCTGAATGGCGAACCCCTTGACGTTCTCTAAGGTCTGGCCGGTGCAGATGACGATGGGAACGTCCTGCTCGTGGAACCGGGTGAGGAGGTGGAGCACCTCGCGGGGAATCTCGTTGTCCGTCTGTCCCGCGGAGCGAAGCGTCTCGTCCACGTCGAGGACGAGCGCGTTCACTTCTCGCCCGTACTTCGTGTAGAGGTCGAGGGCCGTGAACGCCTGGTCCCGCGTCGCGCGCGCGGCGAGTTCGGCGTAGCGGTCGCCGTCCGAAAGCGCGCGGCGAATGCGGTCTTTCTTCGCCGTGAGTTCGTCGTCGACCGCCTGCCAGTGCGACAGCGCCACCGGCGAGCCGAGCGGCGGCAAGAGGTCGACGAAGTCCTGTGCGTCCCGGACCGCGTCCGCGTCGAAGTTCCCGTACAGTCTGTACAGGAGGTCGTACCGCTCCATGACTCGGGGTCGTCACCCAACCGCATTAAACCCGCATGGGTGCCGGTTCCCCCGCGGCGTCTCGTCGGCGGAGAGACGCGTCGCCGACGGTCGGTCGGCCCCGCAACTCTGATACCGACCCGCCGACGACGTGTGCACATGGCACACTGGACCGACAGCATCGTCGGCGACCGGATGACGGTGGACCGCGAGTTCAACGAGCAGGTGATGAACTCTCGGTTCAACAGTCAGGAGTGGGGTCTCATCATGACGGCGACCGAGTTCGAAATCGAGAACGCGGACGACCCCGAGGCGGCGCGCATCGTCGCCGACACGGAGAAAGTCCCGCAGATCATCCCCGAACTCGACAACATCCGCAGTCAGATGGGCGGGATGGGCGGCGGGGGAGACGACTCGTCGTCCGGCGGCGGCATCGTCGACTCCATCAAGGGCGCGCTCGGCATGGGCGGCGGCGGGAAGAAGGGCGAACGGGAGAAACTGGAGGACGCGGAGCGACTCACCCAAGCGTACGCCGACGCGCTCCAAGACCACCTCGAAAAGAAGGGCAAGTGGAATCAGGTCCGGGTCAGCTACCTCGAATAGCCGGGCCGTTCCGGCGGTTGCGCTCGCGCCCGGCGTCTCAGTACTCGTCGCCGGCGTGGAACAGCGTTCGCTCGCTCGCCTCGTAGATGTTCATCAGTTCGTTGATGAGTTCGTCGTACTCCTCGTCTTCCTCGCGGAGCGCGTCGAGTCGGGCGACCGTCTCGTCGTCGAGGTGAATCTGCGGCATACCTACACCCACGCCGCGTGACACCTTAAGCGACGTGGGGCGGCGGGTTCGACTGCCACCGAGCACCGAGAGCGCGGCCGCTGGGCGGGACACGTATCGAAACGAAAAACCGGCGGTGTGCCGGGTGGAGACGACGGCCGGTGTCGGTCCGAGTGCGGACGCGACGAGCGCTCGACGGTGAAGTGCCACCGCCCGCGCGGCGTTACTTGAACAGCGACTGGCCGGCGCTACCGGAGACCTCGGTCAGGCCGGCGTGCACGTCGGCGATGCGCTCGCGGATGTCGCGCCCGGCGACGCGGGGGTCGAACACGTCCTTGTTCGGCGACCAGTCGGTCTCGTTGAAGAACGTGTCGCGGGCGTCCGCGACGCCCTCGGGCGGGACGATGGCGTTGGGTTCCTCGGTGTAGCGGTCGTAGGCGGTGCGCGTGTACTCGTACTGGTAGCGAGTGTCCTTGTTGACCTTGCAGATGCCGTGTTTGAGCATCTCCTGCAGTTGGTCGGGCTGGACGCCCGAGGAGCCGTGGAGGACGAGCGGCGTGTCGAGGCCGTGGTCGCGCAGGGCCTGCCGGATGTCGTGGGCGAGGTCCGGGCGGAGTTCGAGGTCCTTGCCCTTGGCGACGCCGTGTTGCGTGCCGACGGAGATGGCGAGCAGGTCCGCGCCCGTCTTGTCGACGAACTCGACGGCCTGCTCGGGGTCCGTGTAGAACGCCTCTTCGGCCTCGATTTCGTCTTCGACGCCCTTTATCTGGCCGAGTTCGGCCTCGATGAGCACGTCGGAGCCCGCGGCTTCCACCATCTCGACGACCTCGCGGCTCGTCGCGACGTTCTCGTCGAACGGCTCGTGGGAGGCGTCGATCATGATGGACGACGGGATGTCGAGTTCGATCTGCTGTTCGATGAACTCGAGGTCCGTCTGGTGGTCCATGTTGAGGAAGACGCCGATGTCGTACCGCTCGGCGATGGTCTCGATGTAGTTCCCCATGGCCTTCAGGCCCGCGACGGCGTCGCCGTCGCCCGCGAAGCGACAGGCCCCGCCGCTCATCTGCAACAGGAGGTCCGAGTCCATCCGGTCGGCCCCCTCCATGAGACCCATCATGATGTTCGGCTCCGCGATGTTACTCGCGATGAGTCCGAATCCTTCGTCGAGCGCCTCGTCGTACACTGTGGCGAGTTCCTCCCCGCCGTAGAACGGCATTATGTGGTCACCTCGGTTTCGTCAACGACTGCGAGACTAATAATGTATGGGAAGTGAGTTTCGATTCTGCACGTTTTCGTTTGTTCGCGTTCGAGTTAATTTTCAGCGGCCGACCGAGCGCCGCCGCTGGGAGACGGGAGAAAAACGGGAAAACCGCCGGCGAGCGTTACGAGAACAGCTTCTTCAGGCGGGCGAACAGCCCTTTCTCGGGGTCGCCGCCGCGGCGCACGGGTTCGTCCGATTCCGCGGCGTCGCCGGCCGACTCGTCGGTGCCGGACTCGGCGTCGGCGTCCTCGCCGTCGTCACCGCTCCCGAACGTGACCGAGCCCGTCTTGCCGGCCTCGGCGAGTTCGACGGCCTTCTTCACGACGGCCTCGGCGTTGTTCACGCCGTCTTTGACCGTCCCCTTGACGACGAGCTTGCCGTCGAAGCGGTCGCGGCTGACCGAGGTGTCCGAGGTGATGATGACGGCGTCGGCCTCGGCGATGGCGTCCGAGGACAGTTCGTCCTGCGTGCCCATCGCGCCCTGGACCTCGACGTCGATGTCGTGGCCGAGGCGCTCGCCGGCCTGCAGGAGGTTCTCGGCCGCCATCTGGCTGTGTGCGATTCCGGTCGGACAGGATGTGACTGCGACGAGTTTCATTGGTCTAGTGTAAGGATTTCCGTGACTTCAGCCTTGGTGTCGGCCTGCAGGACGCGCTCCGCGAGTTCGCGGGCGTCCGCGGTGTCGGTCTCCGCGACGGCCGCCTTGACCTGCGGCACCGTCACGGCGCTCATGCTCAGTTCGCCGAGGCCGAGCCCGACGAGCAGTTCGGTGAGGGCCGGGTCGCCGGCCATCTCGCCGCACATGCCGACCCAGCAGTCCTCGCCCTCGGTCGCCGAGACGGTGGCGTCGATGGCGCGGAGGACCGCCGGCTGTCGGTAGTCGCCGAGCTCAGAGACGCGCTCGTTGCCGCGCTCCGCGGCCATCACGTACTGCGCGAGGTCGTTCGTCCCGATGCTGAAGAAGTCGACGTGCGGCGCGAACTGGTCGGCCATGAACGCCGCGGCGGGCGTCTCGACCATGATGCCGAACTCGGGCAGTTCGTTCGCGACGCCCTCGGCGTCGAGGTCCGCGGCGACCGACTCGAACCGCTCGCGGCCGGCGCGAAGCTCCTCGACCGTCGAGACGAGCGGGAGCATCACCGACAGGTTCGCACCGTCGGCGCTGGCCGCCGCGCGCAGGAGCGCGCGCACCTGCGTCTCGAAGAGGTCCGCGTCCGGGCCGAGCGACCGGCGGATGCCGCGCTCGCCGAGGAACGGGTTCTCCTCGTCCGGCAGGTCGAGGTACGGCACCGGCTTGTCGCCGCCGATGTCGAGCGTCCGCACGACGACGCGCCCGCCGTCGAACGATTCGAGCGCCTCGACGTACGCCTCGTACTGCTCGTCTTCGTCCGGCGGCGACTCGCGGTCGAGAAAGAGGAACTCGGTGCGGAACAGGCCGACGCCGTCGGCCCCGCGGTCGACGGCCGGCCCGAGGTCCGCCAGCGTGCCGATGTTGGCGGCGACCTCGATGTCGACGCCGTCTGCGGTCTCGACCGACTCGTGTCGGACGTCCACGTCGGCGGCGGCCGCGGCGGCCTCCTTGCGCTCGTCGGTCGGGTCGACCACGAGGTCGCCCGACTCGCCGTCGACGACGACCTCGGTGCCGTCCTCGACGGACTGGAGTTCCTCGCCCACGCCGACGATGGCCGGCAGGGCGAGCGAGCGCGCGAAGATGGCCGCGTGGGAGGTGCGGCCGCCCGTCACCGTGACGAAGCCCGCGACGCGCTCCGGGTCGAGTTGCGCCGTGTCGCTCGGCGTGAGCCGTTCGGCGACGACGACGCTCCCTTCCGGCAGGGACGAGAGGTCGACGCGCTCGCCGTCCGCGAGGACGCGCACGAGCCGGTCGCGAACGTCGCGGAGGTCGTCGGCGCGCTCGCCCATGCGACCGCCCATGTTCTCGAACTGCTCGACGAACTCGGAGAACGTCTCCTGTACGGCGTGTTCGGCCGGGAGCCCGCCCTCGATGGCGTCGGTGACGCCGTCGGTTATCTGCGGGTCGTTGAGGAACTGGACGTGCGCGTCGAACACCGCGGCCTCCTCCTCGCCGACGCGTTCGGCGGTCCGCTCGCGCTCGGCTTCGAGTTCGTCCTCGGCGGCCGCGCGGGCGTCCTCGAAGCGGGCCAGTTCGGCCTCCGCGTCCACGTCTTCCGGGGCCGGCGGCTCGGGGAGGTCCGCGTCCGGTCGGTACCAGACGACGGTGCCGACGCCCGAAAGCGGTGTCACGCCGATGCCGGAGAGGGTTCGTTCGGTCATGGCTTACTGTTTGGCTTCGGGCGTCGAAAGGATATCCTCTAGGGCGTCGAGTGCCGCTTCCGCGTCGTCGCCCTCGGCGACGAGGCGGACGGACTCGTCGTGGCCGACGCCGAGACCGGTGACGGCGAGCATGCTGGCGGCCGGAACGAGGTCGTCCTCGTCGGCGCGGCCGAGCTGGACGTCGGCGTCGAACTCGTTTGCGGTCTCGACGAACTGCGAGGCCGGCCGCGCGTGAAGCCCGTCTTCGGGGACGACCGTGACGGTCCGCTCCATCACTCGACCACCTCGGCGAGCACGTCTTGGACGGTCTGCTTGCTCTCGGCTTCGAGGAGCTTCTCGCGGACGTCCTCGTGCATGAGCGACCGCGAGAGGGCGCTCAGAATCTGCAGGTGGTCCTCGCCGCCCGCCGCGGGGACGAGAATCATAAAGAGGAGCTTCGCCGGCTTGTCGTCCATGGCGTCGAAGTCGATGCCCTCGGTCGAGCGCGCGAAGGCGACCGTCGGCTTCGAGACGGCGTCGGTCTTCGCGTGGGGGATGCCGATGCCGAAGCCGACGCCGGTCGTCGCCTCCTCCTCGCGTTCGAGGAGGGCGTCGAGCGCGGCGTCGCGGTCGTCGACGCGACCGGCGTCGACGGCGAGGTCGAGGAGGAACTCGATGGCCCCCTCCTTCGTCGCCGGCGGCTCTTCGAGCGAGATCAGTTCGAGCGGTGTGATGGTGCTGATGTCAGTGACGTCCATTGTATTGTACTTCGTTCGAGTCTGGAAAGATTAGTTCGGTTGTGGTCAGTCGTCCGAGCTCTGGGCCGCCACCTTGGCGTCGAAGTTCGGCTTGATGGCCGTCGCGATGACGGCCGTGACGATGGAGCCCAGGAGGATGCACGCGATGAACATGAACGGCTGGTTCGACAGCGGAACCACGAAGATGCCGCCGTGCGGTGCCGGCATGTTCACGCCGAGCGCCATCGAGGCCGCGCCGGCGACGGCGCTCCCGGCGACGACGCTCGGAATGACGCGGGCCGGGTCAGCGGCCGCGTACGGAATCGCGCCCTCGGTGATAAAGGAGAACCCGAGGAGCACGCCGCTCTTGGCGTTCTCGTACATCTCGGCCGCGTACTTCTGCGGCGCGATGAAGTTCGACAGCGCGAGGCCGATGGGCGGGACCATACCCGCGATCATGACCGCGGCCATCGGCGCGGTGACGCCCTCGGAGATGAGGCCGACGGAAAACACGTAGGCGACCTTGTTGATGGGGCCGCCCATGTCGGCCGCCATCATCGCCCCGAGGATGGCCCCGAGAACGATTGCCTGTCCGCCGCCCTGCATGTTGCTCAGGAAGTTCGTGAGTCCCGCGTTTGCGATGGAGATCGGAACGCCCAGCACGAACAGCATCACGGGCGTGAGGACCGCCGTGGTCGCCACCGGGATGAGGAGCACGGGCATCATCGGCGCGATGAACTCCGGCACGTCGCGCTGTTTGAACCAGCGCGCGACGATACCGGCGAGGAACCCGGCGACGATTGCGCCGAGGTAACCCGCGCCGGCGGAGCCGCCCTGAAGGCCGATGACGTCACCGGCCGCCTGCAGGACGTTGCCCTGCTGGATGATGTACGACAGGATGAACCCCGGTGCGAGCCCCGGTCGGTCGGCGATTGCGTACGCGATGTACGCGCCGAGCACCGGAACCATCAGCGTCAGCCCAGCGACGCCGATCTGCGCGAGGAACCAGCCGGCGGTCCCCGTGCTGTTGAATACGTCTTGTACGTTGTTCGAAAGCGAGGCTACCGCGTAGCCCAGCGCAAGGAAGATTCCGCCGATGGTCACGAACGGAATCATGAACGATACCCCGGTCATCAGGTCCTCCTTCACCGACGTGAGGTAGGACCGAACCGCGTCTTCTGCGTCGTTTGCCATAGTGTTGCCACCCCTACGAAAGAACGTACGCAAATGTGCTCAAAAACCCTTTCGAATATGAACGTTACTGCGCGTTTCGGTCGTTAACAAACGTTCATCTGAGAATCACCGAGTCCGAACGGTCGTCACCTCGACGCGCGTCTCGTTCGTCAGCACGTCTTCGAGGTGCGGGACGCGAGTGCCGGCGACGCCGACGACGCGCGCGGCCGTCAGGACGCCCATTCGGAGGGCGTCGGCGTCCGACAGCCCGTGTTCGCGCGCGGCGAGGAAGCCCGAGAGGACGGCGTCGCCCGCGCCGACCGTGTCGACGACCTCCACGTCGAGCGCGGGCGCAGAGAGCACCTCGTCGTCGGTGACGAGGAGCGCGCCGTCCGCGCCGAGCGACGCCAACACGTACTCGAACCCGCGCGCGTGAAGCTCCTCGGCGGCCTCGACGGCGTCGGCGTCGGTCTCGACCGTTCGGCCCGTCGCCGCCGCGAGCTCGGAGCGATTGGGTTTGCAGACGTAGTAGTCGGCGTCCAGCTCGGCGAGGTACTCGCCGCCCATGTCCACCGCGATTTTCCAGTCGCCCGCGCGGGCGAGCCTGTCGACGTCGGAAAGCGACATCCCCGGCGGGAGACTGCCGCCGACGAGGAGCGTGTCCGGCTCGTTCGCCTGTGCGGTCTCGACGAGTTCGTCCACGTCGGCCGGGCGAATCTGCGGGCCGTTGTGATTGAGTTTGTACTCGCCGTCTTCCGCGAGCACGGTCGTGTTCAGCCGCGTGTCCGCGTCGATGGTGACGAAGTCCGAGGCGATGCCGTCGGCGTCGAGTCGGTCGCGGACGAACTTCCCGAAATGGCCGCCGAGAAAGCCCGAGGCGGTCGCGTCGGCGTCGAGCGCCGAGACGTACTTGGCGACGTTGATGCCCTTGCCGCCGGCGGTGAACACCGCGTCGTCGGTCCGGTGGACGACGCCGGTCTGAAGCGGTTCGTCGAAGTGAATCGTGTGGTCGACTGCTGGGTTCGGGGTGACTGTGAGAATCATCGTGCAACTCCGTCGACGACGGTGACGCCCGCGCTCTCGATCTCCTCTCGGGAGTCGGCGTCGAGCGTGCCGTCGGTGATAAACAGGTCAATCTCTTCGAGCGATGCGAACTGGACGAAGCTCCGGCGGCCGAGCTTCGAGAGGTCAGCGACGAGGACGACCTTCGCGGCCTTTTCGACCATCAGCTCTTTCATCCGCGCCTCGTCTTCGTTCGGGGTCGTGAGGCCGGATTCGACGTCGAACCCGTTCGTGCCGAGGAACAGCAAATCGAAGTTCGTCCGCTCCATGAACGACTCCGCGGTCGGCCCCACGAGCGCCTTCGTCCGCCGGCGGAGCGTCCCGCCGGTGAGTTTGACCTCGTTGTCCTCCTCGTTCAGTTCGATGGCGAGCCGCGGCGAGTTGGTGACGCCGAGTATCGTCCCGTCCTTGGGGACCTTGCGGGCCACCTCCATCGTAGTCGTCCCGGCGTCGAAGAACACGACCTGCCCCTCGGCCAGTTCCTCGACCGCGCGGTCCGCGATTGCGCGTTTCCCTTCGAGATTCTGTACTTCCTTCTGGCCGTAGGTCTGCTCGCGCCCGACGGAGGTCACGGGGACGGCTCCGCCGTGCGACCGCTCGATGAGCCCACGGTCTTCGAGTTCGCGCAGGTCGCGCCGTATCGTCGCCTTCGAGTAGCCGAGGTGTTCGGACAGCGACTCGACCGACCGACCGTCCGAGTCGGAGACGAGTTCGACGATGCGGCGTTTGCGCTCTGCTGGTAACATCGGTGGCGATTCCTCGTTACGAGGAAGATAGGTCGGGGAGTAGTGTTAATTGTTTATGTTGGATTCCGACCGTATCTGTTCGAAACAGTGGGATACCACACAGGAACGAAAACTGTCGGTTCGTCGGTGAGAAAACGAACAGAAACGAAAACGAGCGTGTTCGAAACGAGCATCGAACCGCCGATTCGGTGGGTCGCCGACGCTCAGAGACGGTCGAGAACCGCGGCGGTCACGTCCTCCGTGGAGGCGTCGCCGCCGAGGTCCGGCGTGCGCGGCCCGTCGGCGAGGACGCCTTCGACGGCCGCCCGAACGCGGTCTGCCTCCGCTTCGTAGTCGAGGTAGTCGAGCAACATCGCCGCGGACAGAATCGTCGCCGCGGGGTTGGCGATGCCCTCGCCGGCGATGTCGGGCGCGGAGCCGTGAACCGGCTCGAACAGCGCGGCGTCCGGTCCGATGTTCGCCGAGGGGAGCAGTCCGAGACCGCCGACGAGGCCGGCGGCGAGGTCCGAGAGCACGTCGCCCGCGAGGTTCGGACAGACGATAGTGTCGAACTGCGTGGGGTCGAGACAGACGCGCGTCGCGAAGGCGTCCATCAGGACCTCTTCGGCCTCGACGCCGCGCTCGTCGGCGACCGAGACGACGGCGTCGCGGAAGCGACCGTCCGTCTCGCGCATCACGTTCGCCTTGTGGGCGACCTGGAAACTGCCGCCGTCGCCGCCGACGTAGTCGCAGGCGTACTCGGCGAGTCGCTCGGACGCCGAGGTGGTGACGACGCGCGTGAGCGTCGAGAGGTCGTCAGAGAGGCGGTCCTCGTGGCCCGAGTAGACGCCCTCGGTGTTCTCCCGGAGGAAGACGAGGTCCGTCTCCGGGCGGAGCGCGTCGACGCCGGGGTAGGCCTTCGCCGGGCGGACGTTGACGAAGGAGTCCACCGCGGTCCGAAGCGGCAGGATGACGTCCGCCGCGGTCTCGCCGGCCGCGCCGAACAGCGTCGCGTCCGCCTCGGCGGCGAGGTCGTAGGTCTCCTGCGGGAGCGCCTCGCCCGTGGCTTCTTTGACGTGGTCGCCGGCGTCGGCCTCGACGAACTCGAAGTCGCCGACGGCCTTCAGCACGTCAACCGCCGCCGGGATGACCTCCGCGCCGATGCCATCGCCGGGGATGACGACGATTTCCTCAGTCATCGACGTAGGGCAGGGAAGCGGCTTTCTCGGCGACCGCGTCGGCGTTCGACTTCATGAGCGCCGTCGTGTCCCAGACGCCCTCGGTGAGCGCCTTCCTTTGTGCGTCGTCGACGGTCACGTCCACGGTCTTCTCGCCGTAGGTGACCGTCTCGTTTTCCACGTCCACGTCGATGTCAGCGTCCGGGTGCTCGTCGACCCAGTCCTGCAGTTCGGTGATGGTGTCGTGGTCGGCGGTGACCGTCGGAATGCCGAGCGCGAGGCAGTTGCCCGCGAAAATTTCCGCGAACGACTCGCCGATGATGGCGTCGATGCCCCAGCGCATGAGCGCCTGCGGGGCGTGCTCCCGAGAGGAGCCACAGCCGAAGTTGGCGTTGACGACCATGATGGCGGCGTCCTGGAACTGCGGTTCGTTCAGCGGGTGGTCCTTGGGTTCGTCGTTCTCGTCGTAGCGCTGGTCGAAGAACGCGAACTCGCCGAGGCCGTCGAACGTGACGACCTTCATGAACCGCGCCGGGATGATCTGGTCCGTGTCGATGTCGTTGCCGCGGATGGGCACGCCGGAGCCGAACGCGGAGTCGATTTCGGGGATTTCGTCGGTCATGCGGTGGTCACCTCCTTCAGTTCGCGCACGTCAGTCACTTCCCCGGTGACGGCCGCCGCGGCCACCATTCGGGGGTTCATCAGGACGGTGCGGCCGTCTTTCGACCCCTGCCGACCGATGAAGTTGCGGTTCGACGAGGACGCGGAGGCCTCGTCGCCCTCCAGTTGGTCCTCGTTCATGCCGAGACACATCGAACAGCCCGCCTCGCGCCACTCGAAGCCGGCGTCCTTGAATATCTCGTCGAGGCCCTCCGCCTCCGCGGCGGCCTTGACGCGCTGACTGCCGGGGACGACCATCGCGCGGACGCTGTCGGCGACCTGTCGGCCCTTCACGACCTCCGCCGCGCGGCGGAGGTCGGGCATGCGGGCGTTGGTACACGACCCGAGGAAGGCCACGTCGATTTCGTAGCCCTGCATCGTCTCGCCGGGCGTGACGCCCATGTGCTCTTGTGCCATCCGGGCGGTGTCCTGCTTTTCTTCGGGCAGGTCCTCCGGGGCCGGAATCGGCTGGGTGATGCCGACGCCCTGTCCGGGCGTGGTCCCCCACGTCACGACGGGTTCGAGTTCGGAGCCGTCGATGGTGACGACGTCGTCGTACTCGGCGTCCTCGTCGGAGCGGATGGACTCCCAGTACGGCTTGAGTTCGTCGAACCGCTCCGGGTTCTCCTCGAAGTACTCGGTCTCTTTCAGCCAGTCGTAGGTGGTCTCGTCGGGGTTGACGTAGCCCGCGCGAGCGCCGCCCTCGATGGACATGTTACAGATGCTCATCCGGCCCTCCATGTCGAGGTTCTCGATGGCCTCGCCGGCGTACTCGTAGACGTAGCCGACGCCGCCTTCGGTCCCGAGGCGGCGGATGATTTCGAGGATGACGTCCTTGGCCTCGACGCCGGGTCCGAGTTCGCCCGTGACCTCGATTTTCCGCACCTTCTTTTTCTCCATCGCGACCGTCTGGGTCGCCAGCACGTCGCGAATCTGGCTCGTCCCGATACCGAACGCGAGCGCGCCGAACGCGCCGTGGGTCGAGGTGTGGCTGTCGCCGCAGACGATAGTCATGCCGGGCTGGGTGAGTCCCTTCTCGGGCCCGATGACGTGGACGATGCCCTGCTCGCCCGAGGTGGGGTCCGAGAAGTTGATGCCCGCGTCGCGGACGTTCTGTTCGAGTTCGGCCATCATCTCTTCGGCGGCGTCGTCGCGGAACGGCCGCGACTGGTCCGACGTGGGGACGATGTGGTCGACCGTCGCGTGCGTCCGGTTCGGGTAGGCGACTTCGAGGTCGCGCTCCTGCAACATGCCGAACGCCTGTGGGCTCGTCACCTCGTGGATGAGGTGCAGGCCGCAGAACAGCTGGGTCTGGCCGGTCGGAAGCTCCGAGACCGTGTGTTCCTCCCAGACCTTGTCGTACAGCGTTCCCTCACTCATGGCCGTCACCCGATACGACGCCGTCGTCGCGGCCGCGTTCCCAGACCTGGTTCGCGCCCTCGCCGTTGCGGGGCGTGTGGTCCACGTCGCCCATCGTCTCCGTCTCGGTCGCGTCCGTCGTCGCGGGCGTCGCGTCGCTCCGACCGCCGTCGGTGACGGCCGGGCCGCGCTCGTAGACCGTGGTGAACGTCTCGCCCGTATAGGGGTTCGTGTGGCTGATGTCTCGCATTCGGTCTGTCGTGTCGTCGCGTGTCATTGGTGTCGTGTTCAGTCGTCCGCCGGCGCTTCGGCTTTCTCCGCGTCCGCCTCGTCTTCCTCGGCCCACGCGAACAGGTCGCGCAGGGGCGCGCCGACCTGTTCGATGTGGTGGTTCTCCTCTGCGTCCTTGAGCTGGGAGTACGACGGCCGGCCCGCCTGGTTCTCCAGAATCCACTCGCGGGCGAAGGTGCCGTCCTGGACCTCCTCCAGAATCTCCTCCATGTTCTCGCGGGCGTGCTCGTCGACGACGCGGTCGCCGCGAGTCAGCCCGCCGAACTCGGCGGTGTCGGAGACGGAGTGCCACATCTCGCCGAGCCCGCCTTCGTACATCAGGTCGACGATGAGCTTCAGTTCGTTCAGGCACTCGAAGTAGGCCATCTCGGGGGAGTAGCCCGCGTCGACGAGCGTCTCGTAGCCCTGCTTGACAAGCGAGGTGACGCCGCCGCAGAGGACGGCCTGCTCGCCGAACAGGTCGGTCTCGGTCTCCTCCTGGAACGTCGTCTCGATGACGCCCGCGCGGGTGCAACCGAGGCCGTGTGCGTACGCCAGCGCCTCTTCCTTGGCGTCGCCCGTCACGTCCTGATAGACGGCGATGAGGCCCGGCGTCCCCTCGTTCGCCTCGTAGTTGCGGCGGACGAGGTGGCCCGGCGACTTCGGCGCGACCATCGTCACGTCGACGTCTTCCGGGGGTCGAATCTGGTTGTAGTGGATGTTGAAGCCGTGGGCGAACTGGAGCGTGTCGCCCGCGTCGAGGGAGTCGCGAATCTCCTCGAACACCGCCGGCTGGACGGTGTCGGGGACGAGGACGGAGACGATATCGCCCTCGGCGGCCGCCGCGGCCGGCTCCTTGACGCGGAGGCCGTCGGCTTCCGCGGCGTCGCGGGACGAGGAGTTCGCGCGGAGGCCGACGACCACGTCGACCCCGCTGTCGGCGAGGTTCTGGGCGTGGGCGTGGCCCTGACTGCCGTAGCCGATGACGGCTACGGTCTTGTCGTCGATCTGCGAGCGGTCGGCGTCGTCGTCGTAGTAGACTTCCGTGGTGAGTTCTGTCATTGCGTGTTGGTGTTGGGTTTGGTGGGTTCGCCGGAGGTTCCGGGTTCCTCTCCGGGGACGGTCTTCTTCGAGCCGTGGGCGAGCGCGGTCTGGCCGGTCCGGGCGATTTCGATGATGCCGAACCGCCGGAACGCGTCCACGGCGTCGTCTATCTTCCGCTCGTCGCCGGAGAGTTGGACCGTGATGGTCTCGGGGCCGGCGTCGAGCGTGCGGCCGTCGTACATCTCCGTGATGGCGTGGACCTTGTCGGGGTCCTCGCCGCGGACCTTCAGGAGGACGAGTTCCGCGCGAACGGCGTCGTCGTCCAGCTCGCCGACGGAGATGACGGGCTTGAGCTTCGCGAGCTGTTTTTCGATCTGGTCGATGCCCGGTTCGGGCTCCTCGACGACCATCGTGATGCGAGAGTGGTCCTCGACCGTCGTCGGGCCGACGGTGAGGCTCTCGATGTTGAACTGACGGCGGGCGGCGAGGCCGGCGACGCGCGAGAGCACGCCGGGTTCGTCCTCGACGATGGCCGAAAAGACCGCGCGCCGTGGTTCGTGTTCCGATTCCGCTTCGGGGTCGATGCGGATGCCCTGCGCGTTGCGGCGGCCGTCGGGGTGTGGCCGCTCGTCGGGCGCGGGACCCTGCAGTCCTGTCCGATTGTCGCTCATAACTGGTCCTCCGAGAGTGCGAATTTGCCGTTCGCGCCGCCCGAGGAGACCATCGGGTAGACGTTCTCCGCCGGGTCGACGTGGAAGTCGATGACCGAGGGGCCGTCGTACGCGAGCGCCTCCTCGATTGCGTCGGGGACCTCCTCGTAGGAGTCGACGGTCCAACCGCGCGCGCCGAACGCCTCGGCGAGCTTGTCGAACTGGGGACACCACTCGTAGCCGGCGGCCATGCGTCGGCCCTCGAAGAAGGCGTCCTGCCACTGGCGGACCATCCCGATGTACTCGTTGTTCAGGATGGCGACGGTGATGTCGAGGTTCTCGCGGACGGCGACCGACAGCTCCTGGATCGTCATCAGGAACGAGGCGTCGCCGTCGACGCAGACGACCGTCTCGTCGTCGTCGGCCGCGACCCGCGCGCCGATTGCGGCGGGCAGGCCGTAGCCCATCGTGCCGAGGCCGTGGGACGAAACCCACCGCCGCGGCTCGGTGAACGTCCAGTACTGGGCGGCCCACATCTGGTGCTGACCGACGCCGCTGGTGACGATGGTCTCGTCGGGCGTGGCCTCGTCGAGCGCCTCGACGACGAACTGCGGCTTCAGCGGCTCGTTGTCCGGGGCCGCGTAGTCCATCGGGTACTCGTCTTTCCACGTGAGACACTGTTCGACCCACTCGCGCGCGTCGGGGCCCTCGTCCAGTTCGGCGTCGACGCGCTCGATGGCGCGGCCGGCGTCGCCGACGACCGGGTAGTCCGCGTGGACGTTCTTCGAGATTTCCGCCGGGTCGATGTCGATGTGGACGACCTCGGCCTCGGGCGCGAACGTGTCGATGCCGCCGGTCAGGCGGTCGTCGAACCGCGTGCCGACCGCGATGAGACAGTCGGTGTGCGTGATGGCCATGTTGGCGTAGCCGGTGCCGTGCATCCCCGCCCACGACAGGCAGAGTTCGTCGTCCTCCGGCATCGCTCCGATTCCGGGCATCGTGGTGACGACCGGAATCCGATGCTCGGTCGCGAACTGCCGGGCGACCTCTGTCGCGTCGGCCTTGACGACGCCGCCGCCGAACAAGAGGAGCGGCTTCTCCGCGCGCTCGATTGCCCGCGCGGCCGCCTCGACCTGCGAGTCGGCCGGGTCGGTGCGAGCGCGGCACGTCTCTGGCGGCTGTGCCGGCCCCGGCTCGCGGTCGGTCTCGTTGAGCGAGACGTCCTTCGGGAGGTCGACGAGCGTCGGGCCGGGACGGCCCTCGGCGGCGAGCGCGAACGCTTCGCCGACGGTGTCGCCGACGGTGTCGGGCGACGAGGCGAAGTAGTTGTGCTTCGTGATGGGCGCGGTGACGCCCGTGGTGTCGGTCTCCTGGAACGCGTCGGAGCCGACCATGTCGGACGGGACCTGCCCCGTGAGCGCGAGCACCGCGTCGGAGTCCATGTTCGCGTCGGCGATGCCGGTCACGAGGTTGGTCGCGCCCGGACCGGACGTGGCGAGGCAGACGCCGGGGTCGCCGCGAACGACGCCGTACGCGTCGGCCGCGTGCGCCGCGCCCTGCTCGTGGGCCATCGTCACGTGACGGATGTCCGAGTGGTACAGCGCGTCGTAGATGGGCATTATCGCCCCGCCCTGCACGCCGAAGGCGGTCTCGACGCCGGCGTTTTCGAGGGCGCGGACGACTGACGTCGAACCCGTGGTAACCTCGGTCGGCGTCTCGGTCGAGTCGTCGGCCGCTTCGGGCTCGTCGGGGTCGGTCGTGGCTGCGGTTCGTTCGCTCATGTGTGGGCTCCGTGGTGTGTGGTCGGTCGTCGATACGGGCTGTCTGGTGACTGCGTGTGGTGCTGGTGCGCCATTGTGGGGACTGCGGACGTGTCTGAAAACGGTGCGGATACGCGGGACGGAGAGATGGTGTGGTAGGGGGCTATGCCCCTACAATAATGAGCGACCGAATCGCGCCGACGGCGGCGTCGCTGGCCCCGGCGTCCGGGGTCGCGCGAACCGCGTGTTCGTCGTGCGAGGTCATCGTATGCAACACGTCCGTCCCGTCGGTAATAATGCTTTCGCGGCGGGCAACGATTGCACGCCGGTCGGGAGGTCGAACGCGTGCAGGGCGGTCGCCCCGTAGGGCCACAGCCCGGCGCCATCAGGCGCGGACCTCCTCCTCCGTGTCGTCCTCGTGGGTGATACCCACGTCGCGGGCGAACACCTCGAGCGTCGAGTCGTCGACGCGTTCTTTCTCCGCGCCGTGGTCTTTGACGCGGCGGGTGACCTCCCGGACCTCGGCGTCCGTGGGGTCGAACCCGATATCTGCGAGGCGCTTGCGTACCGAGTGCGTCCCCGTGTGCTTGCCGAGCACGAACTCGCGGGTCGCGCCGACCATCTCCGGGGTCATGACGCCCGGTTCGAACGTGTCGGCGTTCTCGATGACGCCGGCGGCGTGGATGCCGCTCTCGTGAGAGAAGGCGTTGCGGCCGACGACCGGCTTGTTCGCCGGGACCGGGATGTCGGACGCCGCCTCGACGATGCGAGCCAGCTCGGTTATCTTCGTCGTGTCGATGCCGGTGTCGACGCCGTAGAGGGATTCGGCGGCCATGACGACCTCCTCGTAGGCGGCGTTGCCGGCGCGCTCGCCGATGCCGTTGACCGACACCTGCGCCTGCGCCGCGCCGGCCTCGAAGCCGGCCATCGCGTTCGCCGACGCCAGTCCGAAGTCGTCGTGCGCGTGCACGTCGATTCTCGCGTCGGTGTGCTCTCGGACCGTCGCCACCATGCGGGCGAAGCGAGTCGGCGTCGCCACGCCGCAGGTGTCCGGCAGGTTGATCCAATCGACGCCCGCCTCGGAGACGGCCTCGACGACTTCGATGAGGAAGTCTTCGTCCGTCCGGGTGGCGTCCATCGGCGAGAACATTACTTCAACGCCCGCGTCGCGGACGTGTTCGACACTGCGGACGGCCCGCTCGACGGCTTCCTCGCGGGAAGCGTGCATCGAGTCGGCCAACTGGACGTCGCTGGTGCTCACGAACGTGTGCACCATGTCCACGCCGGAATCCAGCGCGGCTTCGATATCCTTGTCGACGACGCGGGCCAACCCGCACGTCGTCGCGTCCGTCGAAGCAGCGATATCTGCGACTGCTTCGAACTCCGCTTCCGAGTTCACCGGGAACCCGGCCTCGATGACGTGGGTACCCATGTCGTCGAGGGTTTCGGCGATGTCGCGCTTTTCCTCGTAGCTGAACGAGGTTCGCGGTGACTGTTCGCCGTCGCGGAGTGTCGTGTCGAAGATTCGTACGTCTTCGATTTCAGATTGTTGGGCTAATGTGCCCTGGAAGAACTCGACCCGCCGGGGAACCCGACGAATCCTCCGTGTCTTTGTGAGACATCGTGTCAGTCACGTGCCCGAACTCCTATTTAAATGTTTCTCCCCGACAGTATCACGAACGTTTAGCGGATGTTACGTGACAACCTCTCTCGGGGATAATCGCAGTACTTAAACGACCTTATATGATATCATGACATATATTGACTTGATATGTGCGCTCACCGTTCGGTAGCTCCGGAACGATAATACAACTACATAGAGTTTAGAAACAAAATTTAGCACCCGGTGCGCGCACCGGCGACTGGACAAACGTGGATTGAGACGCGACTGTCATATGAAACGTGATAACAATACTCTCATTAGATGCTCGGCGGCAGACACACGCCCCGACCGAACCCTTTTCTCGTCGCTCGACAACCGGGCGGGTATGGGCGATTTCAATCTCAACTTGCAGACGGCCGAAGAACATCTCGACGAGGACGACGCCGAGGGCGACGTGGTCCTCGGCGTCCTCGACGGATCAACCCCGCCCGAGGAGTGGGTCCAGTCCGTCGCCCGCGGAAACGTCCTCTTTCTCGCCATCGAGGGCGACCTCAACAAGCTCGCGTCGGGCTTCGCACGCGATGTCAAAGATATGGACGGCCAGTTGATGCACTTCCGGAAGTTCCTCGTCGTCTCCCCGCCCGGCGTGGACATCAACACAGACAGCCTCTGACCGGGCGACCCGTGTTGCGGTCGTCGCGGCCGACCAGCAATCGGCGACCGGCTACCAGCGACGAGCAGCGCGAGAACCGGGTGCATCGGCCGCGGGGAGAGTCCTTATGCGCCGCGCGCCCCACGATACTGGCATGCCGATGAAAGGTCGCGGCACGTCCGACCTCCGCGAAATCGACCGATGGGACCACGGCGTCGGCTGGCTCGCACACCCCGACGAGACCATGCAGCGCGCCAGTCACGCCGTCGAAATCGACGGCGACGTGTGGGTGTTCGACCCCGTCGATGCCCCCGGTATCGACGACCTGTTCGCCGAATTCGGCGACGTGGCCGGCGTCGTCGTCGGCCTCGACCGACACAAACGCGATGCGGCTGCCATCGCCAACCGCCACGAGGTGCCGGTCTACGTCGCTTCGTGGATGACCGGCGTCGCCGACGAACTCGACGCGCCCGTCGAGCGCTTCGGGGCTGACCTCGCTGATTCCGGCTTCGAGGCGTTCCGTCTCGTCGACCGCTCCGTCCCGCCGTGGCAGGAAGTCGGCTTCTATCACGACGGGTACGACCTGCTCGTCGTCCCCGAATCGGTCGGCACCGTCGGCTACTTCTGCGCCCGCGGCGAGCACCTCGGCGTCCATCCGATGCTCCGGCCGTTCCCGCCGCGGCGCGTGCTCTCCCGCTACGACCCCGAACGGCTGCTCGTCGGTCACGGCGCGGGCGTCCCCGTGAACGCGGGCGACGAACTCCGAACCGCCCTCGGAAACGCCCGCCGAAACCTCCCGAGCGCCTACGCCCGAGCGTTCACCTCGATGCTCTCGAACTGATGTCCGACGAGACGACCGCCCCCGACGACGAGACTCCCCTCGACGCGGAGGCGACGGCCGAGCGCGCGACCGACGGGGAGGCTGCCGACACCGAGCGCCGACGGGTTCACGTCACGCGTGGACTCGTCGATCTGCTTCTCGATATGGCCGAGGACGCCGAGCCGTCGTCGGTGAACCTCGTGCTCGCGCCGACGCCAGCAGGCGAGTTCGACGCGGACCTCGGACTCGACCCGGAGACGCCCGTGCTCACACACTTCTACATGGCCGAGGCCGGGCAGTCCGTGAGCGCCGTCTTCGGGATGGACCTCGGAACGCCCGCCGGGCGCGGCCGCGCCCGATTTCTCACGCACCCGCAAGGGCCGTTCGAACTCACGGAGCGCGACGACCTCGCGGCCGTGGTGCTCCTCGCGGTCCCCCCGTGGGAGCGACGGACACTCGCCGCGTTCGACCGCGCCGGTCGGAAGTTGGAACTCGCCGTCCTCGACGCCGAGCCACCGCAGGAAAAACTCGACTGAGCCGACCGCGTTCCGCTGCCCGGTGCTGCCGGCCCGCATGTGGCGGCCGATCGCCTCGGTCGATTACCGCAGGTAACCGAGGTCGGTCAGCTGCTCCGCGATTTCTTGGAACTCCGCCTCCGAGAGGTCGCCACCGGAGCGCTCGTGCTGGATGACGATGCTGCGCAGGAGGAACCGGACGAGATCGCTCGTGCTCGAGAAGGTGGTTCCCTCGATGGTGTCGTCGACGCGAGCGGCCAATTCCTTCGGAATCGAGACCGTCGTGTACTCGGTCATGCCTCGACCGTGGCACCGGGCGAGGTTAACCCCAACGGTGGCGACCGGGACTGTTCGGCGCGGTTTCCCGGCGTTCACTGGCGATTTCGCCGGAGGTCGGGGGTTTTTCCATGCGGGACATCCTATACACGTTCGATGGCCGCGAGACCGCCGCAGAACGATACGTCGGAGCCGGACTCAATCGAATTCGGGATCGCCGCGCTCGCCGATGACATCGACACCGCAGATATCGACTATCCGGCAGACGCAACCGAGATCACACGGGCGCTCGACGACGTTGCCGTGCCGATTGACGCCGCGGGCAACACGGTCGCGATAAGCGACGCCCTCGCCGCCGCTCCGAAAGACCGATTCGACTCTCGCCGGGACCTCTTGGAGACGCTCCACCCGGTGTTCGAGGAGTTCCGCGCCAAGGCGTCGAAGAGTCTGATGGGTCGGCTTCGTTCGCTCGTCCCGTTCTGAAGGCGGTCTCGGTTGGCGCAGCCCAGTCCCGACGGCCCGGTTCGAACCGACTCACTCTAGTTCTTCGATTTGTTTCATCTGCTCGCGGTGTAGCGAGAGGATGAGATCCGACAGCACGCCGAACATCAACAGCTGCACCCCGAAGAGAATACCTGCCATAGAGACGACGGCGATGACCTCGTGGGAAATCGAGCGAACGACCCACTCGTAGGCGACGTACAGGGCGAGCCCGAGCCCGGTCGCGGTCGACGCGAACCCGACGCTGCCGAAGTAGAAAAGCGGGTTGTTGGTCTTGGCGCGGCGATACAGTTCCAGAAAGATGATACCACCGTCGCGGATCGGGTCGAGATTCGTGTCCGAGCCGTCGGGTCGCGGGTAGTAGGTCGTGGGCACGACCGTCGTCTTGATACCGCGCTTTGCGCACTCGACGGCCATCTCCGTCTCGATACCGAAGCCGTCGGAAGTGAGCGTCATGTCGAGAAACGACTCGCGGGTGAACGACCGATAGCCGCTGAGGATATCACGAAAATCCTGACCGTGAATGAACGCGAACGCCCGGTTGATGATGCGGTTTCCGACTCTGTTGAGCCGCGTCATCGCGCCCGGCCGCATATCTGCGAATCGGTCGCCGATGACGTGGTCGTACCCCTCGGTGAGCGGGTCGAGCATCTTGGTGGCGTCTGTCGCTTCGTAGGTCCCGTCGCCGTCGAGCATCAGGACGTACGGCGCTTGAATGTGGTCTTCAACGGCTTCTCTGACAGCCTGGCCTTTCCCGGACCCCGACTGGACGACGACATGAGCACCGGCGTCTTCGGCTAGCTCCCGTGTCCCATCTGTGGAACCGCCGTCGATGACGAGGACGTTGGCGAACCCTTCATCTCGGTAATCTGAGATGACATCAGCGATTGTTTCCGCCTCGTTGTAAGTTGGGATGAGGATACAGACGGCATCGGGGGTGGGCATTAGTCTCGATATGATTGTGCTGAATAAAATAGTCTATCGTTTGGTCCACACAGTTGGTGATAATCAACTGTGGACTGATATTAGTCTATCAACTCTCGGTGAGACACAATCATCCAGTCAGGTTATCCAGTTGATGACTACAATTGTCAGATTACAACCGCTCGATTAGGACTGCACTATCGGGTTGATCACGTTGAGCAGGGATCATCGAAACAGTCATCCTACTATTTTACTCTCAAAATATGAGTTGAACATTCTATAATTCGTACGTAGACAGTTACAAAACAGTCCACGAGAGACCAACATCAGCGCGTAACACAAGAACATACAACAACTGGGCCGAGACTTAGACAAACGTCGATTTAGAGAGTCACTAACGAGATAGTGTATTTAATCATTTTGTCTGCGACCAATCACAAAGTCCTCATCACGATTTAATTTGGTAATCTCTGTGGAGAGTTTTGCCTCGGTGAGGAGTTTCGTCACATCTTTCGGGTCGACACCAGCGTGAATCTCAACTATTACAAAATTAACTGACTGCAATGTATTAGTCATACCTTTTAGAACCTCTAATTCGTGGCCCTCAACGTCAACTTTCACAACATCTGGTTTCGGCACCTCTCCATTCTCAACTAACTCATCTCCAGTGATTGTTTTGATAGTCATAGATCCTTCAGTTGATACTTTGTGTGTTCCGTTCGCTGCAATTGGGGAGGGTTCAAATGAGATATCCCCAGAAGAACTAGATAATCCGTATCTCAGTGGTATAACCGTTCCTGGAGCACGGTCCGAATTTTCTGTTAGACGATCGAACGTGTCTGGGTTTGGTTCAAAGGCGAACACATTGAATTTTGTGGAGCAGATACATGCGTGAGTTCCAATATTGGAACCAACATCCCACAGAACATCGTTTTCTTCAGTCTCCCCGAGGAGCAACCGAATAACATCTTGCTCTCCTCGAAGATCTCTGATCCTCCAAACTTCTTCCACACTTTGAACAGTAAACCTGGCAGCATATCCATCAACTTCGGCAATCATTGGAGACCTGATGGCACCGGTTTTGAGTGCAACCCAGTCGCGAAGACGCGCCACTTTTTTAATTATTGTCATGTTTTTAATAGGAAGACCGATTGTCTCTGGTCTGTATATCTGTCGTACATCCCCAAATATTAAGTCTGCGAGTCATTTATCAATAGTTTGTCTTTTGTTGTTAGTCAAGATATATCTCGTAGTCATCTAATCGGGTTGCTTCGTATAACCGTGCAGCATGTGTCTGTGTATCATCAGTTCCTCTCGTTAGCAAACCGTCATTAGGATCAAAAGAGTGCTGTATCTGTTCATTCACCCACATTTCCCGTTCCTTATGTGTACCCACGCTAAATGTCTCCATCGCCGCAGGCACTTCGAAACCAGGGGGGTTGTATGGATGCGAGAACTTGTTATCCGTAGTCGCTTCTCGAAACTCGTCGGAGAGAGTATACTCAAGTATGTCCGAGAGCAGGTCAGTACTCCAAACCGAATGAGACGGAAACTCTCTTGCGAGTATCGCAAGAGCATAGAGGTTAAACGAATGGTACCCCTCAGCTTTGTTCCTCAGACGTCGTTTGCTTCTAGGTGGTCGGAGATAGTGAAGAAGGTGGTTTCGAACCATACTGCGGTGGACGTCATGAGTCACTGACTCAGCGAGTTCGCTCAAATCCATAGATGGTCGAAGAGGATGTCTGATCAGTCCGTTTTCGTATAAATCGATAGTTGAAGAAAGACTATCTAAAAAGTCACGAACACGTTGAGAGACCTCTTGGGGAGCAGTATGTGCAACAAGTCCTCCAGAGGCTGCAAACCAAAGCTGATGGTTGAACGTTCGATCAAAACCTAATATTGTCCCATCGGTGTCAACACGTTGCCACAATTTGAACTTATCACAGAATGGGTGTGATAAGAACACATCTGCGGCGACAACAGCAGCACGTTCGTTGTTGAGTTCTCTAGCTGCAAGCGCGAGGGCCTCAAGTGACCATGCCTGTCCCATCAGGCCATTGCATCGGTCCTTCGCATCGTTTTGTCTGTGTTCAAACGTATGGCCATGTGGTCGCGCTTCATCACTCAATAGATAAGAAACCGCATCTGAAGCAGCTTGTCTAAATCTATTTTCATCAGTAAGTTCGTGTACCTTCAGAAATGTTACTAGCCAGTGGGACGTGTTTCGAACAGGTGTTTCAGGGTCATGGTACGGGCCGTTGTGTCCTGCTGGCATCGAACCATCTGATCGCTGGAGTGAGAGTCCAGCCTTTGCACTGGAAACAAGAATGTCAGAAAGAGAGGTCATTGTTCCTCCAATCTCAGGAGATAATAAAGACGGCCAGCATTCTCAGCGAGCCGACAACACCACGCAACCACAAGTATTCTGACGAACATTGCTTTCGTCACTGTCTGTCCAGTCCGTCGTAAATCTTGGGAGAGATAGTGTGGAGGTTTCGGCAGAAAGCCAACGAGAATCCACAATGCCAACGCAAATACTCGCCTCAGAGAGATTCTGTCTAACATCCACACCTGCATCTGCCCTTTGCCAACTCTGAATTGCTTCTGCAACAGTTCCCCGAACGGTCGAGCAGGATGACATCCAATCGCGTCGGGTGCGAAAGTTAATGTATACCCTGCGTCTGTAGCTCTCTTCGTCCAGTGAACATCACCACCAGAGATAAGATGGTTTGGAAACGGACCAACGTCCTCAACGACATCCTGTCTAACAAAGAGATTTACCGTCTTCGCCACGTTTCGTTTAGATATACTCTCTTCCATTTGCATATTAGTAAATGAGTCGTACCGTTCAGCTGCGGTGCCTCCATTTGGATACGTGAATTCCACGTTACCTCCAACGAGGTCTACTCCTATACCGGAGAGTGTAGACACTCCGCGTTCAAGCCACTGTTGATGTGGAGAACAATCCCCATCTAAAAAAGCAAGAATAGCGCCGTTAGAATGCTCAATCCCAGTATTCCGGGCAGCATAAGAACCTTGTTGTTCATCCTCAATCAGAATCTTGAGATTGTCGTAAGCAGTGCTAAACTGACGAGCGATCTCTTTCGTACCGTCCTGTGATCCATTATCTACGACGAGTACCTCATACTTTGACTTGGGGTACGTCTGAGATGTTACCGAATTGAGGCATTTTCGAATAGTTTCAGCCTCATTATATACTGGAACAATGACAGATACAAACGGCAGAGTCGAAGTCATTAGTAGTGGTGATAGTAGCCCAAGCGAAAGTACTTGCGGACCTAGTCATATCTCAACCAAGACTTTCAGATAGCAACTGTTGAATTCGTTCTCGAAAGTTCGATGAGAGGCTAAGAAGAACAAAACCGTACGTAACGGCCCCAACAAGGACGTACAGGACAACTTCTATCGGTTGAACAATTGGGCGGTAGTTAAGAATTGTGAAGAGTACAACAGCCATCACTCCCGCACTCACAAACTGGCTTCCGATAGCAGATACTGGGGGTAGTGTTTGAACGGCTTCCGGTAATGCACGAATAGCAAGTATGCTACCGAGAGTCATTGAAAGGAGAGTAGCGATAGCCGCACCAATCACACCGAATATCGGTATCAACAATACGTTAAGTATAATATTGGTTGTGATGAAAATAATCCCGATTCTAAATGTTTTGTCAGGGAGATCTAAAGCGTTGAGTGCTTGCATTACTAGCGTCTCGTAGCACTCAATAAGCCGTACGACAGAGAGGGATACTAACACAGATACAGCAACACCAACTGAGGAGACAGACGGACCATACAATGCAAGGATGTCACCTCCTACAAGTACTGAACCCACTAATCCAGGAATAGCAAGTACGCCAGCCACTGAAAGCCCACGGTTAAGAATCTGACGAACTCCATTTAATTTATTAGTGTCTCTTAGAGAACTAATAGTTGGAAATGTCGATTTGCTAATAGCTGTTGGAAGGAGTACAAATAATGCCGAGATACGCCATGCTACTTCATAGATACCGACCAACGATGTTGAGACAAAAAAGCCGAGAATTATGGTATCTAGCCAAGAATACGACATCCGTTTTAAGTTATCTAACCACCCATACCGTGCCCAGGCATAAAGGCTTACTGCAGCACTCCGTTTAGGAGACACAAATGAAATATTGAGTGAATATATGCCAAAGATACCGATGACAATGCTAGATACAATCTCTCCGTAGAAGAGTGCATCTACACCTACACCTGTGTAGACGAGAGCCAACTTCACAAGTGAAGATAGGATTCCCCAAAGAGCTTCGTAGAGACTTGACATCTCCACTCGGTTCTCACCTCGAAGCCCTCCCAAGACTAGCCGGAACGAAACGTTCGAGGCGAACATACCACCCACCAGTCGTGTACCGCTGTAATTGAGGTACTGTTCAACGAAAGAGGAAAAACCCAAAAGGGCGAGAAGACCTATTAGTATGATTGTGCCTGTGAGGACAGATGCGGTGGTGAAATACTCGCTTGGGGAAATGTCGTCGCTTTCGTTCATTCGTGTTATTACCGCACCACGGATACCAACAGCCGGAATGGACGCCCACTTCACCAAAGCGGCAGAGAGCGCAAAAACTCCGAATGCACCAACACCGAGTTCATTGATCACGTAGATTGTGATAATTGCTCCAACGAATGTCTGCGTAATGTTGGCCCCGAACTGCAGCGCAGAAGCGCGTGCTAATTTGGCCATAGAGTAGTTGCGACTTTGCAATTGATAAATTATGGTTTCTAGCAGAGGCCTAGTTAACCAACTAAGTTAGCACTCGTCTGTTGAGCGTGCTCGCAGTTTCGCGGTGCAGGAATTAGGTAACAGGAGAACAGCAGAGTTATTCCATGTTGCTAATAGAGGGCTAAGTATAATGAAACGGTTATCAAAAGCAGCATTCAGTCAAAATTCATTGACTGCCCCAATAGTCTCTACAATTGTTTATCTTATATCTGTTATGCGTGTTATTCTCCATGGAAATTGGCCAGTTACCTCACCAGATACAGCAATGTTTCAGCATATTGGATGGCTGGTTTTCAGTGGAAAGAGATATTACATTGATGCATGGGACCCAAAACCACCACTGACACTTGAGCTCGCGACGATCATTGCGTATATATCTAATGGAGACCCGCATTTTCAACACACTCTATCTGTCATGAGTACAATAGTCGCTGGGATCTTGCTAACATATTTAATATCCCACATCACTTCAGAGATCACTGGAAATCAGTTTGCAGGTCTGCTTAGTGGCATTGTTTTTATCACATTTCCAGTTATTCATTATTCACCGGTCTTTGGGTATGAACCAAAATATTTTGTTTTTCTTTTCGGACTAGGAAGTATCTATCTTTCCAAAAAATCGAGACCAATACTATCTGGGGCCACCGCAGCAGCGTCAGCAGGCATGTGGCAATTTGCGATTATATTCCCCATCATCTCCTTCGGAATTATCATACGGCAAAAAAGCGAGGATCTGATTCTCAAATATGTTTTTGGGGCCACAATTATTACGTTCTTTGTTCTTCTCCCGATCTATCTACAGGGTGGGATAGTTGCGATGACTGTTGAAGTCATAATTGCCCCGCTGTATGCAGGTGAGACACAATCGTTCTTATATCGGTTGGTAAAAGGTGTTATTCATCTAAAATTGATGATCCCGATAGCACTTCTTGGGATAGGCGGTATATTACTAGGCTTTCTAGACGACATTCGAGAAAGATGGTGGATCGTAGGGCTTTTACTGTGGTTCTGTATTCAAATATTCATCTTGGATTATGACGGTGCAGATGATTTATTTCTTGGGATCATCCTAGTTGCGATGGGTATTGGATTTGCATTCGACAAACTATCAACCAAGTATAACTCTGAGAAAATTAATTCGATAGTAACAGCGGTTGTCGTTTGTATGTTGATTTGGCAGGTGGTGACCTTGGGTGGAGTCGGCGTCATTACGAATCCATACTCTTACTCAGGAGATAACCCTAATCAAGCCATTCTCGAAAGTGGAGTTCAACAGTTTGCTCACTTATCTGGGTACACAGAATACACAATAGGTGGATCCCCCCCAGATGAACAATACAATGTCAAATCCAAGTACGGTCCAGATAAGATAGAAGAATTATTTTTTACATCAACAATCCCGTCCACATGTCATTACAGACTTAGTGGAATGGAACTTGAATGGATGAATCTGACAGAACAGTCGTTTTCAGAGGAAAAGTGTGGGAAATGGCGGATTCCATGACAAACACAGAATGTATGATTAAATTTAATGCATCAATCCACACCAGTTATCCTTATGAACAACCCGTGTAGGAAGGACAACAATTGCAAAGGAGATGTTAATCTCAAAGCCTATCGCTAGTTCTTATATCCAACCCATTTTATATGCTTGGCCTCGATGACTCTCTTATTATGCAAGCTGTTGTCCTCGCCGCCGGTAAAGGAACCCGTCTTCGGCCACTCACCGAAGACAAGCCGAAAGGGATGGTTGAGGTCGACGGAAAACCGATCCTCACCCACTGCTTTGACCAACTCGTCAACCTCGGTGCCGAGAAACTTGTCGTCGTTGTCGGCTACAAGAAGGAGATCATCATTCAGCACTACGACGACGAATATCGTGGCGTCCCCATTACCTACGCGCATCAACGTGAGCAGAAAGGTCTAGCACACGCCCTCCTCACCGTCGAAGACCACATTGACGAGGACTTCATGCTGATGCTTGGCGACAACATCTTCAATGCCAATCTCGGTGATGTCGTTAAGCGACAACAAGAGGATCGGGCGGACGCCGCCTTCCTCGTCGAAGAAGTCGACTGGGACGAAGCTTCCCGTTACGGTGTCTGTGTAACCAACGATTACGGTGAAATCACGGAAGTCATCGAGAAGCCCGAAGAACCGCCGTCGAATCTCGTGATGACTGGGTTCTACACGTTCACACCAGCGATCTTCCATGCGTGTCATCTCGTCCAGCCATCGAATCGTGGCGAGTACGAAATTAGTGAGGCAATCGACCTTCTCATCCGCTCTGGGCGAACTATCGACGCGATTCGTATTGACGGGTGGCGGCTGGATATCGGCTACCCAGAAGACCGTGACGAAGCAGAACAACGATTACAAGAGGAAACGACACAGGCGACCGAGTAGACGGCTAATCACGTGTGCTTTTTATTAGTGGGGGTAAACCGGATTCAATGGCTGACTCTCCGTTTCCTTGTGTCTCTGTAATTATTCCAGTTTATAACGATCCCGCAGGGATACATGACACACTGACTGCGCTGACCAAACAGACGTACCCGACGGATAGGGTAAACATACTCCCCATCGACAACGGGTCGACAGACGAGACGCGTGACGTGATTCGTCAGTTCGAACGCGAACACGAGAACGTCACACTCGTCGTCGAAGACGAAATCCAGGGGTCGTACGCTGCCCGAAACGCTGGCATAGAACAGGCGACGGGGGAGATATTTGCGTTCGTCGACGCCGACATGTATATGGACGACTCGTGGCTTGAAACGGCGGTTGCCGCGATGGACGAGGCAGCGTACGCCGGATGCGACGTCGAACTGGTTATCAATGGGGAAGACACGCTCGCAGCAAGGTTTGACGCACAGACCGCCTTTCCCATAGAGCAGTATATTCGTCAGCAGCAGTACGCCCCGACGTGCGGGCTACTCGTCAGTCGGGAGGTTGTCGACGATGTCGGCCCGTTCGACGAGCGTCTCGTGTCGGGCGGTGACTCGGAGTTCGGCAGTCGCGTCGCAGACGCTGGGTACAAACAGGCGTTTGCACCGGCGGCGACACTGTACCACCCTGTTCGAGATTCGTTCTCGTCGCTGGTGAAAAAAGAACTTCGCGTCGGCCGCGGCTTGTGTCAGCGGCAAGAGTACTATGCCGAGCGGTTCGGCCGTCCGGGGATTCCACCACGTCCGAGTGGCGTGAAATCGCCCGATGAGGAATCGGCTCGTCTCGATTTCGAACGACTGCTCTTCGGCGTGCTCTCGGTAGTGATGACAGGGGTTCGCGCCCTCGGGTATTATCGCGAGTACGTCCGATACGTTCGCGGGAACACCCGCTGAAACGACAACTAAGTATTCGTCTTCTCCACGAGGTTCGGCGTCAGCAGGCCGTACACGTAACCGAATCCAACCGCCGCAGTGAAAACGAAGATAGCAACCAATTGTTGGACCTGCGCCAGCGACGGGTCTTTGACGAGATTCTTGAGTCGGTCAACGACGTAGACGAGCATCAAGTCACGCAGGTAGTCGTTCTTGTCGCCCGACGCCTCGGGGTACAGGAGGTCCATCACGCGCTTCGAGTAGCCCTGCCAGAACGAACGAAAGACGAGCCAGTCAAACTCAGTTCGATATTCGAAGAGTTTGTGATTCACGCGCGCTTGTTTGTTATAGATGACGCGCTCGCCCGTCTGCTCGTGGATACGAATGCAGACGGGTGCTTCGTGCGCCTGGACGTGTTTGTCACCTTTTCGACCGGTGTTCGTGTCGTAGCCGCCCACTTCGAGAAAGATGTCGCGCTTGAAGGAGATGTTCGAGCCGTAGGTGTTCCGAACCTCATCCATGTGCTCGCCGAACCCACGTTCGTCACACCCGACGAGCCAGTAGAATTCTTCTGGAAAGAAATCTGGTTTGCGAGCGACCCAGTCGGGGACGACGGTACCGCCGACAGCGACCGCATCCGGATTGTTTTCATAGGTTTCGACGAGCGTCTCAATCCAATCGGGTTCTGCCGTTGCGTCGTCATCAATCATCGCGACGACGTCGCCGGTTCCGAGCTCAGCACCTTTGGTCCGACTATACGAGATACCGCGGTTCTCGTCGTTACAGTGCAGAACGACATCGTCGATGTCACCGAAGTCGTCTTGCACGCGGGCGAACACCTCCTCGTTTCCATCGACAACGATGACGAGTTCGAGGGGTTCGTAGGTCTGTGCGAGGACACTCTCGACGGTCTCGGAGAATGACTCGTACCGTTCCATCGAGTACGTACAGACCACGACGGAGACTTTCATAAGTCGGAGTTACCGAGGTGTCCCGAATAAGCATTGTCCTTCGATTTGTAACTAGCTATTTCTCCCGACACAGACTATCACAAGGCTTATGAACGGCTTGGCGGTTGTTGGTCACAATGAGCGACGAGCAAACAGAGTATTCGCCCTCCATAGCGGATCTCGCTCGCGACTGGTATCACATACCGGTCCTCTCGACTATTATTCTCGTCATGCTGTGGATACGCCTCCGCAGTTATGACGCGTTCATTCGAGAGGGATCGGTGTTCTTCTCAGGAAACGACGCCTGGTATCATCTTCGCCAGGTGGAATACACCGTCCGGAACTGGCCCGCGACGATGCCGTTCGATCCGTGGACCGAATTCCCGTTCGGCCGGACCGCAGGTCAGTTCGGGACAATTTACGACCAACTCGTCGCGACCGCGGCGCTCGTCGTCGGTCTGGGAAGCCCGTCATCAGACCTCGTAGCCAAGGCGCTCTTGGTTGCACCGGCCGTCTTCGGTGCGTTGACCGTTATCCCGACCTACCTGATTGGGAAGCGCCTCGGTGGCCGTCTCGGTGGCCTCTTCGGTGCGGTTATTCTGATGCTTCTCCCGGGAGCATTCCTCCAACGTGGGCTCGTCGGGTTCGCAGATCACAACATCGTAGAACCGTTCTTCATGGGCTTTGCTGTCCTCGCGATCATGGTCGCCCTCACGGTTGCCGACAGAGAGAAACCCGTCTGGGAACTCGTTGCGGCACGTGACCTCGATGCGCTCCGTGAACCCCTGAAGTGGTCCGTTCTCGCCGGTGTCGCAACGGCCATCTACATGTGGTCGTGGCCACCGGGAATCCTTCTCGTCGGTATCTTTGGCCTCTTTTTGGTCCTGAAGATGGCTTCCGACTACGTCCGCGGTCGGTCGCCGGAACACACTGCGTTCGTCGGTGCCATCTCGATGGCGGTCACCGGCTTACTGATGTTCGTCCCAATCGAGGAACCGGGATTCGGGGTGACCGACTTCGGCTTCCTGCAGCCACTGTTCTCACTCGGCGTCGCCCTCGGTGCTGTGTTCCTCGCCGCACTCGCCCGCTGGTGGGAATCGAACGACATCGACGAGCAGTACTATCCTGCGGTGGTTGGCGGGATCATGCTTGTCGGAATCGTGCTGTTTTCTCTCGTCCTTCCGAGTGTTTTCGATTCGATTGCACGCAACTTCCTCCGCACGGTCGGCTTCAGCGCAGGTGCTGCGACCCGAACTATCAGTGAAGCTCAGCCGTTCCTCGCAGCGAACATACTCCAGTCGAGCGGACAGACTGCCGTCGGCCGTATCATGTCCGAGTACGGTTTCACCTTCTTCACAGGTGCTCTCGCTGCGGTTTGGCTTGTCGCTAAACCACTCGTCAAGGGTGGGAACTCGCGGAAGATTGGATACGTCGCCGGGAGCCTCACCCTCATCGGAGTACTCTTCTTGATACCGGCGCTTCCGGCAGGGATCGGTAGTGCCCTCGGCGTCGAATCGTCGCTCGTCAGTCTGACCATCGTCACCGCACTCATCGTGGGGGCAGTGATGCAAGCTGACTACGAGAGCGAGCAGTTGTTCGTCCTCGTGTGGGCAGCTATTATGACCTCTGCCGCCTTCACGCAGGTTCGTTTCAACTACTACCTCGCGGTCGTCGTCGCGGTGATGAACGCCTACCTCCTCCGAGAAGCCCTCGGAATCGAGTTCATCGGTCTCGCGAGCGTCGACCGCCTCGACGACATCTCGTATGGTCAGGTCGCAGCGGTCGTGATTGCCGTCCTCCTCATCCTCACGCCCGTTCTCATCATCCCGATCCAACTCGGTAATGGTGGCGTGTCTCAGAACGCCATGCAAGCGTCCCAGACCGGACCAGGGACCGTCACTCAGTGGGACGGAAGCCTGACCTGGATGCAGAACAACACACCTGTGGAAGGAGAGCTTGGCGGCGCATCGAACCGGATGGAGTACTACGGGACGTACGAGTACACGGACGACTTCGACTATCCGAACGGTGCGTACGGCGTCATGTCTTGGTGGGACTACGGTCACTGGATTACCGTCCTCGGCGAACGCATCCCGAACGCGAACCCGTTCCAAGGTGGTGCGACGGAGGCAGCGAACTACCTTCTCGCCGAAGACGAACAGCAGGCCGAATCGGTTCTCACCTCAATGGGTGACGACGGCGAGGGCGACCAGACCCGCTACGTCATGGTCGACTGGCAGATGGCTTCGACCGACTCGAAGTTCAGCGCGCCGACCGTCTTCTACGACGAGTCGAACGTCTCTACGTCGGACTTCTACAACCCGATGTTCCGCCTGCAGGGACAGGACGAGCAAACGACTGTCGCCGCCGCGTCGAGCCTCAAGGACCAGCGCTACTACGACAGTCTGATGGTCCGACTCTACGCGTACCACGGCAGCGCCCGTGAGGCGTCGCCAATCGTCGTCGACTGGGAAGAACGCACGTCCGCCGACGGCTCGACTACGTTCCGAGTGACGCCCTCGGACGGACAGGCGGTCAGAGTGTTCGACAACATGAGCGCCGCCGAGGAGTACGTGGCGAACGACCCGACCTCCCAGATCGGCGGGATCGGCACGTTCCCCGAGGAGCGCGTGTCCGCACTCGAACACTACCGCCTCGTGAAATCCTCGAACAGCTCGGCGCTTCGCTCGGGGACCTACCAGAGATCGATCGTCAACGAGGGCAACACCTACGGCATCCAGCCACAGTCGCTCGTCCCCAACAACCCCGCGTGGGTCAAGACGTTCGAGCGCGTCCCCGGCGCGACGGTCGACGGCAGCGGTGCCCCGGCCAACACGACGGTGACCGCGCGCGTCCAGATGCGCGACCTGACCACGGGCACGAACTTCACCTACACGCAGCAGGCGCAGACCGACGCCGACGGTGAGTTCACGATGACGCTCCCGTACTCCACGACCGGCTACGACGAGTACGGCCCGGACAACGGCTACACGAACGTGAGCGTCCGCGCGACGGGCGGCTACGCGTTCACCGGGCCGACCTCGGTCGCCGGGAACAACACTATCGTCAGTTACCAGGCAGAGAACGTCGCCGTCGAGGAAGGCCTCGTCAACGGTGCCGAAGACGGTGCCGTGCAGGTCACCCTCGAACGGAACGAACAGGAACTCGACCTGCCGGGCGACTCTTCGTCCGAGGACGGCACGTCCGACGGCTCGCAGACGAACGAGTCGGCGTCGACATCGACCTCGGCGTCGGTCGACGCCAGCGCGGTCTCGGCCGCCGCGTAACGAAACGAACGGCAACGCCGACGGCTTTTTGTCGGCTTCTGCGACACCGGTGACCAGTCACCTGTTTTGAACTAACCGTGGCTATCGGACAGAGAGTGAAGAAGCCGTTCGGGAGTAGCTGCAGGGCCGACGCAGACGAGCGATTCAGAGGCCGATTCCGAGCGATTTGTGAAACCGATTCAGACGAGCGACTCGTAGTCGATGCCCTCGCGTCGGGTGACGATACGACGGCCGTCGATGACGATGGGCGAGCGCATGGCGTCGAATTCGTCGTCGAGCGCCGCGAACTCGTCCCAGTCGGTGGCGACGAGCGCCGCGTCGGCGTTCGCAAGCGCGTCCGCGGCCGAGTCAGCGTAGTCGATGTCAGGGAACCGCTCGCGCATGTTTTCGGTTGCGACGGGGTCGTAGCCGACGACGTCGGCTCCGGCATCGAGGAGCGAACTGATGAGTAACGTCGCCCGCGACTTCCGGATATCGTCGGTGCCGGGCTTGAACGCGAGCCCGAGCACGGCGACGCGCGTGCCGTCGAGGTCGATTCGCTCGCGGAGGAGGTCGAGCATTCGCTCCGGTTGGCCGTCGTTGACGTCGACGGCGGCCTGCAACAGACGCGGTTCGTAGCCCCGACCGCGGGCGGCGGCGATGATGGCGGCCGTGTCCTTCGGGAAGCACGACCCGCCCCACCCGAGACCCGCACCGAGGAACGACGATCCGATGCGGGAGTCGAGACCGATAGTCTCCAACACCTCGTCGGAGTCGACGCCGAACTCCTTGCAGATGTTCGCAAGGTCGTTGGCGAGGCTGATTTTCGACGCGAGGAAGGCGTTGTTGGCGTACTTTATCATCTCGGCTTCGCTAATGCCGGTCTTGACGACCGGCGGGTTTCCGGCACGGTCGACGAGCGGAGCGAATATCTCGTCTAGCGTTTCGTACGCCCGGTCGGTCTGTGCGCCGAGGACGATTTTGTCCGGTGAAAGGAAGTCGTCGACGGCGGTGCCTTCACGGAGGAACTCGGGATTCATCGCGATATCGAACCCCTCGCCGACACGTTTCCCAGACGCCTCCTCGATTCGCGGCCCGATGGCGTCGACCGTCGTCGTCGGAACGACCGTGCTCTTGGTGACGACGAGGTGCTGGCCGTCTTTCCGCGCCAGCGTCTCGCCGAGCGACGTCGCGGCGGCCTTCATCGCGCCGAGGTCGATACTGCCGTCGTCGTTCGACGGGGTGGGGAGGGCAAGGAACGTCGCGTCCGTGTCGAGAATCTCGTCGTAGTCGGTCGTCGCTCGGAGTCGGTCCCCCGCGTGCCGTTCGACGAGTTCGGCCAGCCCGGGCTCGTGAATCGGGGCCTGCCCATCGTTGAGTGAGGCGACGATATCTTCGTCAATGTCCACGTTGACGACGTCGTGTCCAAGTTCAGCGAAGCACGCCGCGATGGTGGTGCCGACGTACCCACTCCCGATGATACTGAGATTCATTGATAGAGTTGTGAATGGCAGGTGGTTTGATTCTTTCCGAGTCGTGCTTTCGAAATCTGGCGTAGTGAAGGAGTTACTATCGTGACTCTGTTTGTACTCTTTTTAGGTTCCTCACGTTCGAGAAAGAGAGAGAAATTATACACCCTCGGTCAGATTTGGCAATCTTCTACACCCGTAGAATCAGAAGGAAGTCGGGTTCTCACTGGCTACACCCCCCGTTCTCGGGGGTGTACACCCACGGCAATTCCCCGCAAGAGTGTACTTCATTGTGGTCGGGTCAAGGTGTACACCAACTTCTCTACAATCGAGATTGCCCACGTCTTTCGGGTTTGTTTATCGCTCTCAAAAGGACAGAGGAGCCCTTGTGCGGTATTTCACGGGATATCATCTATAGTCACGTTCACAAACGAGCGCTGCGACTCTACCAACACACGCTCGCAAGCCAAGAAGAATTCTCCAGTACACACCATCGTGAGCGGGGTGTATCCACCGAATGGTGAGACTACGGAATAGTCTAGGTACCCTTGCCAACGACTACAACAATCACCATTTCACGACGTTGATAGTGGGCTCTGGTTGATTCTTGAGTCAGAGCTTGTGTTTCACTCATGAGTCAAAGAGAGATTGTTCTCGCATCTATCTCAATCGTCTTCGTGTTTCACTTGCGATGAATACCTCTCTTCCGGGAGATTTCATGGGTGTACTGAACACAGCGACTCGTATGAGACTCTCCACTCCGGAAAATCGTGGAGGCATAGATGTGCTTGATCTTAGAGTGATCAACGGAGAAGTAGGTAACAGAAATCACAGTATTCCATAGCGGTGGACTCAAATGGTTGCCGAGGAAGATTTGAACAAGCAAATGTCAGTGCAATCTGGCGAGCGTTCGGCCCTCCTCTCGTGGCTTCTCATCTACCTGAAAGGCGTCTGTATGGGAGCCGCCGACGCCGTTCCGGGCGTCTCGGGCGGTACCATCGCACTCATCACGGGGATTTACGAACGGCTCATCGGCGCGGTGACGGCCATCACGCCCGGCCGCATCAAACGCGTCCTCGGCGTCGTCGTCCCCGGCCGCCGAGCCGACGCGGTCGCGGCGATGCGCGAAATCGACATCGGCTTCCTGCTCGCGCTCGGCGCGGGTATCGCCACCGCCATCGTGACCGTGATGCGCGTGCTCCACATCGCGCTCACCGAGGCGCCGGTTCCCACCTACGGCTTCTTCTTCGGGCTCATCGCCGCGTCGGCGGTCGTGTTGTACGCGCAGGTGTCGCTCGACGGCCCGCGTCAAATCGCGGCTGCCGTCGCCGGGTTCGGCCTCGCGTTCGTCGCCTCGGGCGGGAGCGGCGGCGCGTTCGGGCACTCGCCGCCAGCGATTGCGGTCGCCGGCGGCATCGCCGTCAGCGCGATGATCCTCCCCGGCGTCTCGGGGTCGCTTCTCCTGTTGATTCTCGGACAGTACGAGTACATGAACGCGGCGCTCAACGCGTTCATCGACAGCCTCCTCGACGTCGCCGGCGGCGCGCCGCCGTCGGTCGTCGTCGAGTCGGGCACGGTCGTCGTCACGTTCATGGTCGGAGCCGTCGTCGGCCTGTTCACCATCGCGCACGTCGTCCGCTGGGCGCTCGAACACTACAGACGGGCGACGCTAGCGTTCCTCGTGAGTCTCATCGTCGGCGCGCTCCGCGCCCCGGTGGTAGAGAGCACCGCCGCGCTCGTCGAATCGGGGCGGTCGTGGACGACCGAACTCTACGGCGCGTTCGTCGTGGCCGCGGTCGTCGGCGCGGCGGTCGTCTTACTCGTCGACCGCTACACCGGCGTCATCGAATCGTGAGCGGCGCATCGGAGCGGCGCATCGGAGCGGCGCGTCGAAGCGGGCGGCTCCGACGCCCCGTGAGAAGGAAGTCGGTCGTCCGAACTCGATGACGTGTGGGGTCGCGCGACCCGCGCCTCACTCGCGAGCGACGGCGATGTTTCGAACCGACCCACCGCAGTCGGGACACTCCGACAGGTGGGTCTCGCTGACGGTTCGCGTGCGACAGGAGCGACACTCGTAATACCCCTCGCTCGGGTGATAGCCGTCGATGACTGAGTTATGCAGTGCCATGGTATATAATACCATACATCTCGCCGTAAACGTTGTCCTGATATTCTCCAGATTACTCTAGGATATTAATATTGGATGCCGAAATTAGTGCTTGAGACCGAAAGGAACCCGACAGACACCACCATAGTGTTCAGTTTTCCGAAGTGGGCGGCGTTCGGTGTTTGGCGGTTGGCGGTTGGCGGTTGGCGGTTGGCGGTTGGCTGACGCCGTTCGCGTCAGCGCCGGGCGACGCAGACGAACGTCTCGCGTCGCGTCTCGGCGTGAGAGACGGTGAAGCCGACCGATTCCAGCGCCGAGACGGCGTCGCCGAGGCCGAACCGCTCGTCGAGCGGCGGTCCGTCGTCGCCCGACCCGGACGTGGACCAATCGACCACGACCACCGAGCCGCCGGGGCGGACGACGCGGGCGAGTTCGGCGAGCGCGTCGTCGGTTGCGAACTCGTGGTAGGTCATCGTCGAGAAGGCGGCGTCGAGGTGGTCGTCGTCGAAGGGGAGCGACGCCACGTCGGCCGTGACGAACTCGACGGTGTCGGGCGCGCCCTTCTCGCGGTAGAAATCGTGCATGACCTCCTGTACGTCCACGGCGTAGAGCGTCCCGACGTGCGGGGCGACCTCGTCGGTGAAAAAGCCGGTGCCGCTTCCGAGGTCGGCGACGACGCTATCGGGGGCGACGCCGAGATGTGAGAGGAGTTCCTCCCGGGAGACGAAGCGGAACCGCGCGGGGTCGTCCAGTTTCGCCGCCCTGTCGGCGTCGAAGGTGTGAAAGCCCATGCGCACACTCCGCACCCCGGCCCGTAAGTCCCATCGGTTCCGACCCGAGTCGTGTTCGACGCGTGCACAGCCGTCCGCGGGTCGGTCCGGTGGCAAAGCGACGCGGGTCGGTCCGCTGGCGGGGCGGCCCGACTCCGAGCGGCCGGCCGCGAAACTGCCGACGGCGATGGGCTTTTTTGCTCGGCAATCGGTCACACACGTATGGAACCCCAACTTCGACGGCCGACGCGACGCGTCTGCGAGCGCTGTGGTCGGGTGGAACGCTGGGACGACGACGCCGCGACGTGGCTCGTCGCCGAAGCGGACGGCGAAAAACAGGTCGGAAGCGCCTACTGCATCCACGAGTGGGACATCAACGGGCGCTTCGCTCCCTTCGAGGAACCGGCCTGAGACGCCGAGAGCGACGCGAACGACCGCCGATTACGCCACGTCTTCTTCCCGGAGCGATTCGAGCACGGACAGCGTGCCGTCCATGTACGACTGTTCGAGCACCGTGTCGGCGGCCCCCTTGGCCACGTCGTCCGCGTTGGCGACGGCGAACGACCGCCCGGCGACGCCGAACGTCGAGGCGTCGTTGACGCTGTCGCCGACGGCGACGAACTCCTCGGGGTCGTAGTCCATCGTCTCGCAGACGCGTTCGAGGCCGACGCCCTTCTCGACTCCCGGCGTCTTGATGTGGTAGGCGAAGCCGGTGTCGATGACCTCGAGGTCGAACTCGTCTGCGACCTCGCGGAGGAGCGCCTCGTCAGCGTCGAGACGGGCGATGATTTCGGTCTCGCGCCAGCGGTTCGCGGTGTCTGCGGCGTCCCACCCGAGGTCGCCGCCGCGCGCGACGAACTCGTCGGCGGCGGCCTGCGCGGCCTCGCGGTCGCCGGTGAACGTCACCTCGCCGTCGGCGAGAACGACCCCGCCGTTCTCCGCGATGACCGTCTGCGGGAGTCCGAGGTAGTGACACAGCGAGACCGGATAAGGAAACGCCTTGCCGGTGGCGAGAATGACGGGCGCGTCCCACGTCGGGAGCACCTCGAACGCGCGGGGGTCGAGGTGGCCTTCCGCGTCGGTGAGCGTCCCGTCGATGTCGAGTACGAGCGGCGGAACCATACCCGGAGTTGGGAGACGGGGGAAAAAGGTTCAGCGGTCGGGGAGAAGCGCGCCGCGGTCCAGCGGGTCGTCGTCCGACGGCTGGTCGGCCCCGCGATTCAGCGCTCGCCGTCGTCCAGCCCGCGGAACGCCAGCGTCGAGAAGTTCGGGACGGGCCGCGTCGCCGGCCGCCCCGGGCCGTCCGTGGGGTCACAGTCCGAGACCCGCCGGACGATGCCGAGGTCCGAAAGCTCGTAGAGGACGCGCCGGATGGTCGCGGGCGACAGCGACACCCGCGGCGACGCGGCGATGTTCTCGGTCGCCGCCGAGACGGAAGCCGTCTCCTCGTCGTCGAGCGCGACGAACGCCCGAAGGACGCGGCGACGGCTCTCGGAGAGCGCGAACACGCGGCCGAGCGAACAGCCGTCGTCGGGCACGGCGTCGATGCCGGCGCAGACGTACTCGGTGTCGACGGTGTCCGCGCCGTCGGCGGCGGCGAGCGTCGCCGCCCCGTAGAGCGCCGACAGCGCGTCGTGGGCGTCGCCGTCGGCCCACTCGGCGACCTCGCGCGTCGCCTCGTGGGGAAGCGCGTTTCGGGTGACGCCGTCGGACGCGCGCGCGACGAGGATGTCGACGAGACTGTGGCGTTCGTAGGCCGAGACGGCGATTGACCTCGCGGGCGTCGCGGCGGTGTCGCCGTCCGCCTCGCCGCCCGCACTCACGTCGTCGCGGGGGTCGCGGCCGACGGTGAGCACCGAGACGTGCGGCGACACCGACCCGAGCGTCTCGACCGCCGTCGCCGCGGAGTAGGTCTCCGGCTCGCCCACGTGGTCGACGGCGACGACCGCGTGTTCGTCGTGAGCGACCCACTCCGCGAGCCGCTCGCGGAGCGCCTCGACGCCGACGCCCTGCGACGGCACCGGCTCCTCGCAGAGCGCGTCGAGCGCCGCGTGGAGGAGCGCGAACTCGGTCGAGGCGTCGCGAGAGTCGACGTAGGCGAACGAGGTCGTCGGCGTGGCGGCGGTGCGCGTGGTGGTGTGGATGACAGACCGCCGGGCGGGGAGCGCGCTGGCGAGGTGCTCGAAGAGCGACGCGACGACCGCCGACTTCCCGACGCCCTTCGGTCCGTGGACGTGGGCGTCGGGCGGCAGGTCGCCGTCGAACACGGGGTCGAGGTGGTCGAGGATGCGTTCGAGCGTCGGGCCGCGGCCGGTCGGCTCTTCGGAGTGGGCTGTCGGGGCGAGCGCGCTCAGGTCCCGCACGAGCCGGGGGCGCTTCCCGCCGCGGCGTCGTCGCCTGGTGATTCTGTCTTCGAGGCGCATGGCGTGGTGAGTCCTAGCTGACGGTATCCGGCACACGCCTAAAAACCGACCACTCCCGACAACGTCCCTGACAAGTGAGAACACGAAACACTGAAATCGCCCGTGACGGCCGCCTCAAAGCCAGTTGAGAGGTTCGGTGCCGCCGTCTCAATCGAGGCGAACGTAACTAATAGGAACAATAATTTTGAATTATCGCCGTCGTTTCGAGTCGGTGTAGAAACGCCGAGCTACGGCATTCTACGGGCGCTCCGGTGGCAGTGTCGCGGCCGAAGTGGTCTGTTCAGTGAGACGAACGGGACGCGAGACGAGTGAAGGTAAAATAAAGTGCCGTCGGTCCTACCTCACGAAAGACAGATGAAAAAATCGCCGAGCGTCCTCGTCATTGGCGGGGGGTCGACCGGCACGGGTATCGCGCGCGACCTCGCGATGCGCGGGCTGGATGTGACCCTCGTCGAGAAGGGGAACCTCACACACGGGACGACGGGGCGGATGCACGGACTCCTCCACAGCGGGGGCCGGTACGCGGTATCGGATCAGGCGTCCGCCAAGGAGTGTATCGAAGAGAACCGCGTCCTCCGGCGCATCGCGGGCCACTGCGTCGAGATGACGGGGGGGCTGTTCGTCCAGCGCCCCGAGGACTCCGACGAGTACTTCGAAAAGAAACTGGAGGGGTGCCGCGAGTGCGGCATTCCGGCCGAGGTGCTGTCCGCCGAGGAGGCCCGCGAGATAGAGCCGTACCTTGCGAAGGACATCAAGCGCGCCATCAAGGTCCCCGACGGCGCGGTCGACCCGTTCCGCCTCTGCGTGGCGAACGCCGCGAGCGCCGTCGAACACGGCGCGCGCATCGAGACGCACTCCGAGGTCACCGACGTGCTCGTCGAGGGCGGTGAGGTCGTCGGCGTCGAGGTCACCCACCAGACCGGCACCGGCCCGTACGTCCACGGCGAGCCCGGCGAGGTCGAGGAAATCCGCGCCGACTACGTCGTCAACGCGACGGGCGCGTGGGCCGGGCAAATCGGCGACTTCGCGGGCGTCGACGTCGAGGTCCGCCCGTCGAAGGGCGTCATGACCATCATGAACACCCGGCAGGTCGACACGGTCGTCAACCGCTGTCGGCCGAAGGGCGACGCCGACATCATCGTCCCCCACGAGACGACGTGCATCCTCGGAACGACGGACGAGGAAGTCGAAGACCCAGAGGACTACCCCGAGGAGGGCTGGGAGGTCGACCTGATGATAGAGACGCTGTCTGAACTCGTGCCCATGCTGGCCGAGGCGCGGACGATTCGCTCCTTCTGGGGCGTCCGCCCGCTGTACGAGCCGCCGGGAACCGGCACGGAGGACCCGACAGACATCACCCGCGAGTTCTTCCTGTTGGACCACGCCGACCGCGACGACCTGCCGGGCATGACGAGCATCGTCGGCGGCAAGCTCACGACCTACCGGATGATGGCCGAGCAGATTTCGGACCACGTCTGCGAGAAACTCGGCGTGGACGCCGAGTGCCGCACTGCCGACGTGCCGCTTCCGGGGAGCGAGGACTTCACCGTCCTCCGCGACTACATGGACGACTTCGGCCTGCGGTCGCCCATCGGCCGCCGGTCGGCCCAGCGCCTCGGCTCGCGCGCCGACGAAGTCCTCAACAGCGTCGACCCCAACCCGGTCGTCTGCGAGTGCGAGGCCGTCACCCGCGCCGAGATTCAGGACGCCCTCGACACCGCGGGCACGGAGCTCAACTCCGTGCGCATCCAGACGCGCGCCTCGATGGGCAACTGTCAGGGCGCAATCTGCTGTCACCGGATGGCGAACGAACTCGCCCCCGAGTACGACGAGGAGACCGTCCGGGCCTCTCTCGACGACCTCTATCAGGAGCGCTGGAAGGGTGAGCGCCACGCCATGTGGGGCACGCAACTCTCCCAGACCGCGCTGAAGCACATGCTCCACGCGGCGACGATGAACCGCGACGAGGACCCTGCGGCGGCCGACGCCGACATCGACTTCGCCGCCTTCGACGACGGCGGCGCTTCGGAGGACGACGCCTCGGGCGTCGCGTCCGGCGGCGCGGTCGCGGACGGCGGTCGTAGACGGGCCGCGGACCGCGACGACGACGCGCTCGGAGGTGCCGATGGCGATAACTGACGACGTGCTCGTCATCGGCGGCGGTATCGCCGCCTGCACGGCCGCGCTCTCGGCCGCGGAGACGGGCGCTCGCGTGCGTCTGCTCGCACACAAGAAGAGCACGCTCCGACAGGCCAGCGGCCTCGTGGACGTGCTCGGCTACGCCGGCGGCGACGGTCCCCTCTCGGACCCCTTCGCCGGCCTCGACGCGCTCCCGGAGGGCCACCCCTACCGCGTCGTCGGCGAGGACGGCGTCCGCGCCGGCCTCCGCGTCTTCGACGAGGCGGTCGGCGACGCCTACCGCGGCGGCCACACCGACTCGAACGCGCTCGTGATGACCCACGGCGGCGCGGTGAAGCCGACCGCGCGCTACCCCGAGTCGGTCGCGCCCGGCCTCGCCAGTTCGCCGGGCGACACGCTTCTGGTGGGCTTCGCGGGCCTCACGGACTTCGACGCCCCCGTCGCGGCCGACCACCTCGCGGCCGCCGGCGTGCCGTTTTCGGCCCGCGGCGTCACCGTCGAGTTCCCCAAGCGGTTCCGCGCCGACGCGAAGGTGACCCGGTTCGCCAAGGCGCTCGACCGCGACGAGGAGGTCGACGGCGGCACGGTCCGCTCGGTTCTCGCCGACACCGTCGCCGAGGAGCTAGACGGCGAGTCGCGCGTCGGCTTCCCGGCGATGCTCGGCGACGACCACGCCGAGGCGGTCCGCGAGGAGCTTTCGGACCGCCTCGGCGTCCCCGTCTTCGAGGTGCCGACCGGCCCGCCGAGCCTGCTCGGACTCAAGCTCGAAGACATCCTGTTCGACGCGCTCGACGAGGCGGGCGTCCGCATCTCGGCGGGCAACCCGGCGGTCGACTTCGAGGCCGACGACGGCCGCGTCGAGACCGTCATCGTCGACCAGAAGAGCCGACCGACGCCCTACTCGGCCGACCAGGTCGTCCTCGCGACGGGCGGCCTCGTCGGCAAGGGCCTCGACTCCGACCGCGAATCGGTCACGGAGCCCGTCTTCGGCTGTCACGTCCCGCACCCCGAAGACCGCTACGACTGGTCCGAGCCCGAGGCGTTCGGCGACCACGCGTTCGCGCGCTTCGGCGTCGTCCCCGACGACGAACTCCGACCGACCGACGAAGACGGCGAACCGCACTTCGAGAACCTGCGCGCCGCGGGCGGCGTCGTCGGCGGTGCCGACGTGGCGCGCGAGAAATCCGCGAGCGGCGTCTCTCTGGCGACGGGTGCCGTCGCCGGGCGACTCGCGGGCGAGGAGGCAACCAGATGAGCGACGCAGAATCCCCACACAACCCGACGCTGACTCCCGACGCACAGACAGACGACTTCGAGGCCGTCGAGGTGTTCCCCGACAGCACCGACATGGACCTCCGTCCCGGCGCGGACAACTGTTACAAATGCACCGCCTGCGACGTGTCCTGCCCGGTCGCGGAAGTCGACGACGAGTTCCCCGGGCCGAAGTTCCAAGGCCCCGAACAGTGGCGGCTCAAGCGCAAGGAAGACGAGGCCGTCGACGACTCCATCATGTCGTGTTCGAACTGCATGCGCTGTGACGACGCCTGCCCCTCGGGCGTCCCGCTCAGCCAGATGCACAACACGGCCCGCGGCGAGTACGTCGACGAGGAGATGGACAAGCTCTCGCGGGAGTACATCCGCAACCGCATCCTCGCCAACTACGGCACGCTCGCCCAGCTGGGAGCCATGTTCCCGCGGCTGGCGAACGCCGTCATGGGCAACTCGGTCGTCCAGCGGATAAACGAGAAAGTCCTCGGCGTCACGGCCGAGCGCGACTTCCCCGAGTTCGCCACCCAGACGTTCCGCGAGTGGTGGAACGAACGCGGCGGCCCGCAGGTCCGCTCCGAGGAAAAGCGCGTCGCCTACTTCCACGGCTGTTACTCCAACTACAACACGCCCGAGGTGGGCAAGGCGATGGTCCGCGTCTTCGAGTCGTTCGGCTACGAGGTCGTCGTCCCCAAACAGCGCTGTTCGGGGACGCCGATGTTCGCGAACGGCATGCTCGACGACGCCAAGCGCGCCGCCGGCATCAACGTCGACAACTTCGCGGGGCTCATCCCCGAGGGCTACGACATCATCGCGTCGTGTACCTCCTGTTCGATGTCGCTCCGCCAGGAGTACCCCGAACTGTTCGACATCGACGGCATCGAGGACCTCTCGGCGCACACCTACGAGGCGCTGGAGTACCTCCGCATCCACGAGGACCTCGAAGGCGCGGTTCGCGAGGCCTCGGTCGACGACCAGGCGTTCGCGTACCACGCGCCGTGTCACGGCCGCAATCAGGGCCTCGACCGGCAGGCGGTCGAGCTGTTCCGCCAGCTCGACGGCGTCGAAATCGAGGACGTCGGCGACTCCTGTTCCGGCATCTCCGGCACCTACGGCTGGAAGGAAGAAAAGTACGACAAATCGATGCAGATTGGCGCGGACATGTTCGACCACATGGAGCACGCACAGGGGAGCGTCGGCATGACCGAGTGTCCGACCTGCTCGATGCAGATGGAACACGGCACGGGCTACGACATCAAACACCCGCTCCAACTCCTCGAAGAGGCGCTGGTCTGACACGCGCGCACGGCTGACGACCCGTCTCCGTTCGAGCGCCGGACCACTCGAACGCCGTCGCGCTCGGCGCGCGCGACGAGTCGGCGGCAGTTTTGCGGAATATATTGCCGATATATCGCCGTTTTTTCCCGTTACTCGGCGGACGCGGTCGTTCTGTCCACGGCTCACCCTCATTGATTAAAACGTCCGAAAAAGCGCCCGTGTGAAATAGTATTCTCCGTATTCATACGTTTGACGGCTTCTAACTCGATTTCAGTCGCAACATTATGCGAGGGGGTAGTAAAGAAACATTTATCATATAATTTGTACACGTTTGTAGTGGTAGGACTCTCACACCGAGAGTTCGTATCGAGGTTGGTTAGAAATGTCAGGAGAAACTTACGTCGGTGCCATCGACCAAGGTACCACAGGCACGCGGTTCATGGTGTTCGACCACGACGGCAAGGTGGTCGCCAACGCTTACGAGAAGCACGAACAGATCTACCCAGAGCCCGGTTGGGTCGAACACGACGCAAACGAGATTTGGGACAACACGAAGAAGGTCATCGACGCGGCGCTTTCGAGCGCCGGGCTCGACGCCGAGCAGTTGGAAGCTATCGGTATCACGAACCAGCGCGAGACGACGCTCATCTGGGACCGTGAGACCGGACAGCCGATTCACAACGCAATCGTCTGGCAGGACCGTCGGACGACCGACCGCATCGAGACGCTCGAAGCGGACGGCAAGACCGACGACGTGCGCGCCAAGACGGGGCTCGAACCCGACGCGTACTTCTCTGCGACGAAAGCCGAGTGGCTACTCGACAACTCCGACCCCATCAAGCTCCAGCGCTCTCGGCCCGAAGACATCCGAGACCGCGCCGCCGACGGCGAGCTCGCGGTCGGGACCATCGACACGTGGCTCATCTACAACCTGACGGGGAATCACATCACGGACGTGACGAACGCGTCGCGGACCATGCTGTTCAACATCCACGACATGGAGTGGGACGACGAACTCTTAGAGGAGTTCAACGTCCCGCGCGAGCTCCTCCCCGAGGTCCGCCCGTCGTCCGACGACGACCACTACGGCGAGACCGACGCGGACGGCTTCCTCGGCGCGGAAGTCCCCGTCTCCGGCGCGCTCGGCGACCAGCAGGCCGCGCTGTTCGGCCAGACCTGTTTCGACGCGGGCGACGCGAAGAACACCTACGGTACCGGCTCGTTCATGCTGATGAACACCGGCGACGAGGCGGTCATGTCCGAACACGGCCTCCTCACCACCGTCGGCTTCCAGCGCTCCGGTGAGCCGGTCCAGTACGCCCTCGAAGGCTCCATCTTCATCACGGGCGCGGCAATCGAGTGGCTCGAAGACATGACGCTCATCGACAACGCCGCCGAGTCCGAGAAGCTCGCTCGGTCGGTCGAGTCCACCGACGGCGTCTACTTCGTCCCCGCGTTCACGGGCCTCGGCGCGCCCCACTGGGACCAGCGCGCCCGCGGCACCATCGTCGGCATGACCCGCGGTACCCGCCGCGAGCACATCGTCCGCGCGACGCTCGAATCCATCGCGTTCCAGACGCGCGACGTCGCCGAAGCGATGCAGTCCGACAGCGACATCGACCTCTCCAGTCTCCGCGTCGACGGCGGCGCTGTCAAGAACAACTTCCTCTGTCAGCTCCAGTCGAACATCCTCGACACGGAAATCGTCCGCCCGCAGGTCGACGAGACGACCGCCCTCGGCGCGGCCTACGCGGCCGGCCTCGCCGTCGGCTACTGGGAGACGCTCGACGAACTCCGCGAGAACTGGCAGGTCGACCGCGAGTTCGCCCCGAAGGACCCACAGAACGTCGAAGCGCGCTACGGCCGCTGGAAGGAGGCCGTCGACCGCTCGCTCGACTGGGCACGGGAGGAGTAACACGTGTTCGAAACATTCGCACTCCAGATTCCGGTCATCGGCGTCAGCGCCGAGCGGTTCGTCGTCCTCCTGCTCGCGGCGTTCGCGGGCGGGATGTTCGGCGCGTCCGTCGGGGCGCTCCCCTCGTTCGTCTTCACCGGCTTCGTCGTGCTCCTCGGCGAGACGGCGGGGACGGTCATCCGACAGTTGGAAGGCGCGGACCTCGTCACCGCCGGCGAGCTCGGCACGGGCATCACCGGTAGTATCGGGTTCGGCCCGTTCGTCGGCCCGCACATCGTGTTCGCGGCCGGCGTCGCGGCCAGCGCCTACGCCGGGAAGAACGCCGAGTTCGACGTCGACGGCAAGAACATCCTGCACGCGTTCGGGACTCGACCCGACGTGCTCGCCATCGGCGGCGTCTTCGGCGTGCTCGGCCTGCTCATCGCCCGCATCTCCAGCGGTATCGGCCTCCCGCTCGACGGCGTCGCGCTGTCGGTCATGACGACGGCGCTCATCGCCCGACTCGCGTTCGACTACCCGCTCATCGGCACGCCCGCCGGCGACGGTTACCTCGACATGACGCCGTTCGAAAAGGGCACGCTCCGCGGCGACGGGAGTGACCGACTGGCGGTCGAGCCGTGGCTCCCCCAGCAGTACAAGTGGGCCAACGTCTCCGTCATCGGCCTCGCGGCCGGCGTCCTCGGCGGCTGGGCGTGGCTCGTCACCGGGAGCTTCTTCCTCGGGTACGGCATCTCCGCGGCGAGCCTGCTGTTCTTACAGCTCGGCGTCGAGAACTTCCCCGTCACCCACCACATCACGCTCGGCGGCTCGTCGTTCGCGGCGGTCGCCGCGCCGATGGTCGGTGGGAGCGAACCGCTCATCCTCGTGGCCGCCGCGGTCGGCGGTCTCGTGGGCGCGCTCCTCGGTGAGGTCACCCAGCGCGTCGCCTACTCCCACTCCGGGACCCACGTGGACCCGCCGGCGATGTCGATTACCATCTACTCGCTCATCCTCGGCGTGCTGTTCCTCCTCGGGGTCATCCCCAACGCGGCGTACCTCGGGCTCTAAACCCGAACGCCCCGGCCCCGCACCCGTCGTTCACGATTTTTTGTCGCCGCGTTCCGCAACCGGTAGCGATAACGCTCCGCGGTCGATACCCGACGTATGGAACGCATCGTCGCCGTCGTCCCGAAAGACGGCCTGCACGCTCGTCCCGCCTCCCAGTTCGTCGAGACCGCGAACTCCTTCGACGCCGACGTCCAACTCGGCCGCGCCGACGAGGACGACCTCGTCCCCGCCGCCAGCATGCTCGCCGTCACCGGCCTCGGCGTCGGCCACGGCGAGGAGATTCGCCTCGTCGCCGACGGCGACGACGCGGAGGCCGCGCTCGACGCGCTCGAAGAAGTGCTGTCGACGCCCGAAGCCGGCGACGAAGAATAAGGAAACGAAACGAAGCGAAACGGAACTGCGAGCCGCCGCGTCGCGCGGCGGTCTCTTTTCCGGTCGGTCGGGGGCCCGGACGCCCGGGTCGTCTCGGGCGGCTCAGTTCAGCTTTCGGTAGTCGCGGGCGTCCTCGGCGCGCTCGACGACCGAATCGAGCGTCGCCTTCTTGCTCGTCGTCTCGACGGCCGCGTTGAGCGTGCCCTCCAGAATCGGCGCGTCCGCGATGACGGCCTCGGAGTCCATCGCCATCTCGATGGCGAGTTCCGCGTTCATCACGGCGCTCCCGAGGTCAACGAGGACGACGACGCCGTCGCCGTCGTCCGCCTCCGCGATGCCCTCGCGGATGCGGTCCGGCGAGGTTCCGATGCCGTCTTCGTCGCCGCCGGCGGGGACGATGCGGGCGTTGCCGCCGCCCATCTGCGCCGCGACCTCCGCGATTCCCTCGGCCGCCTTCGCGCTGTGCGAGACGACGACGAGACCGATCATTCGTCCCTCCCGACGGCGTCTTCGGCCCGCGCGTCGCGGTCGACCTCGCCGTCGAGGTACTCCTCGGCGGTCGCCAGTAGCTCTTCGAGGATGAACAGCGTGCTCGTCGCGCCGGGGTCCTGATGGCCGACCGAGCGCCAGTCGAGGAACGACGCGCGGCCCTTCATCGCCTTGATGGGGACGGTGAAGGCGACGCCGCGCTCGGCCGCGTCGACGGCCTTGGCGAGCGCTTCGAGCGGCGGGAGGTCGTCCTGCTCGACGGACTTCTTGTAGGTGTGGACGGCGGGGACGAGCGCGTCGACCATCGTCTTCGCGCCGACCTGCGCGCCGCCGCGGTCCTTGACCTTGTCGAGGTACGCCTCGGCGAACGCCACCGAGGTCTCGGCGGTGATGCCGTCTTCGAACTCCTGGCTGGCGAACATGATAGAGCCGCCGTAGAGGGGGCCGGCCGCCCCGCCGACGTTCGAGATGAGCGTCGTCCCGACGTTCTTGACGACCTCGTTCGGCTCCATCTCGGCGAACTCCTCGCGCTTGTCGGCGGCCTTGCCGAAGCCGCGCTGCATGTTCGCGCCGTGGTCGGCGTCGCCGATGGCGGAGTCGAGGTCCGTGAGGTACTCCTTCTCCTCGGCGAGGCGCTCGGCGACGTTGTCGAGCGCGTCCAGCACCGCTTCGCGTTGTGTCTCTGAGTCAGCCATGGCTGACCTTCGTCGGCCGGGGGTTAATCCCTTGTCCCGCGGGACTGTTCTGCCGCGAAAAATCGGTGACGTGTCGGGGGTCGTCGCGGCTGGTTTTCGGCGGGCGACGACGCGCCCTGTCGCTTACTCGGTGACGGTCAGGCCGGGCGTCTCCGCGGGCGCGCCGAGCAGTTCCTTCAGCTCGTCGTCGACGCGGAGCACGGAGACCGAACAGCCCATCATGTCGAGCGAGGTCATGTAGTCGCCGACCCACGCGTCCCACGTCTCGACCCCGCGGTCGTCGAGGATGGACTGGAGCTTGCGGTTGACGATGTACAGCTCCGACAGCGGCGTGCCGCCCATGCCGTTGACCATCGTCACGACCTCCTCGCCCTCGTCGAGGTCGAGGTCGTCGAGGACGTTCTCGGTCAGGTGTTCGGTAATCTCGTCGGCGCTCATGACGTCGGCGCGCTCGGTGCCCGGCTCGCCGTGGATGCCGATGCCGAGTTCGATTTCGTCCTCGCCGAGGTCGAACGTCGGCTCGCCCTTCTCCGGGGTGACACAGGAGGTGAGCGCCATCCCCATCGTCCGCACGTTGTCGATGACCTTCTCCGCGACCGTTTTGACCTCGCCGAGGTCGCCGCCCGCGGCGGCCTTCGCGCCGGCGCACTTGTGGACGAAGATTGTGCCCGCGACGCCGCGGCGGCCCGAGGTGTACAGCGAGTCCTCGACGGCCACGTCGTCGTTGACGACGACCTGCTCGACATCGACGCCCTCCATGGCGGCCATCTCGGCGGCGGTGTCGAAATTCATCACGTCGCCCTCGTAGTTCTTGACGACGCAGAGGACGCCCTCGCCCGCGTCCGTCGCCTGAATCATCTCGTTCAACTGGTCGGCCGTCGGCGAGGTGAAGACCTCACCGGCCGCCGCGCCGTCGAGCATCCCCTCGCCGAGATAGCCCGCGTGCGTCGGCTCGTGGCCCGACCCGCCGCCGGAGACGACCGCCACCTTCCCCTCGACCGGCGCGTCGCCGCGGACGAGAACGTTCGTACCGTCGAGCCGGCGCAGTTCGGGGTGCGCCGCGACCATCCCGTCGAGCATCTCGTCTACGACCGCACCGGGTTCGTTGATGAGTTTCTTCATGACTCACCGTCCCTCACGTTCGATAAGGCCAAAAGTGTTGGTCAGTCGGAAGTCGATACGGTCGCCGTCTGCGAAAAATCGGCGGTAAGCGCCCTCCATTTCACGGGTCGCGGCGGCGGCCGAACGCCGGCGGCGACCGGGGGGAGACAGTGGCGACCGGGGAGGAGTGGAAGCGCGCGACCGCCTCAGTCGAGTTGGGTGACCGCGATGGTCACGGACACGTCCTCGACGTCCCACGTCTCGACCGTCTCGCCCTCGGCGCTTCCGAGGTCGAACTCGCGGGCACGGACCTCCTCGGCGATGAGGTCGCTGTTCTCCTCGACGAAGCCGGCGACGCGCTCGTCGTCGACCGCGAGCGACACGTCGATTTCGGCCTCGACGTCGAGGTCGAGCTGTTTGCGCATCTCCTGGATGCGGCGGATGACGTCGCGGGCGTAGCCCTCGGACTCGATGTCGTCGGTGAGTCCGGTGTCGACGTAGACCGTGCCGCCCTCGAAGTCGGCACCGCTGACGTGTTCGGGCGGCTCCGCGCGGTACGAGACCATCTCGTCGGTGAGGTCGTACGTCTCGCCGTCGACCTCGACGCCCGATTCGACCTCGGCGCGCGAGAGCCCTTCGACGGCCTCCATGATTTTTTGCGCCTCAGCGCCGAACTCCGGCCCGATGACGCTCATCTGCGGTTCGGCCGTCTCGACGAGTTCGTCGAAGACCTCGACGACCTGCACGTCGCGGGTGTTCACGCGCTCCGCGAGGAGGTCCGAGAGGGCTTCGACCGCGTCGGCGACGCTGTCGTCGTCGGACTCGACAACGATGCGCGAGACGGGCCAGCGGAGCTTGCGGCCGCCGAGTTGGCGGGCGTGCGCCGCGGCCTCCTCCACGTCGCGGAGGACGGCCATGTTGGCCTCCAGTTCCTCGTCGCGGCGCTCCTCGTCGGCCTCGGGGTACGACAGCATGTGGACGGACGTTTCGGAGCCGTCGAGCCGCTGGTACATCCGCTCGGCCATGTAGGGCGCGTAGGGCGCGATGAGCCGGATGGACTCCGAGAGCACCGTCGAGAGCGTGGCGTACGCGCCGAGCTTCGACGACGAGTCCTCCTCGTCCCACATGCGCTCGCGGATGGCCTTCACGTAGAAGCGCGACACGTCCTGCGTGATGAAGTCCAAGAGCGCGTTGAGCGCGGTGGAGACCTCGTAGTCGTCCCACGCGTCGGCCATCTCGGCCTCGACGGTCTGGAGCCGCGAGAGCACCCACTCGTCGACGACGGTGAGTTCGCCCGCAGAGAGGTCGGCCTCGGCGGGGTCGTAGCCGTCGAGGTCCATGTACGGAAGCGGGAAGCGGAAGACGTTCCAGAAGATGTTGAGCGTCGACTGGGTGTCGGCGAGGCCGTCCCACTCGAACGAGAGGTCGACACCCTGCTGGTCGTGGCTGAGGAGGTAGGCGCGAAGCGGGTCGCGGCCGGCGCGGTCGATGGCCTCCTCGGGCGTCACGATGTTGCCGACGGACTTCGACATCTTGCGGCCGTCCTTGTCGTTGGCGAAGCCGTGCATGATGACCTCCTTGTACGGCGACTCGCCGGTCGCGGCGGTGCCCATGCCGAGTTGCGACCAGAACCAGCCGCGGGTCTGGTCGTGCGCCTCGATGATGAGGTCGGCGGGCCACAGCTCGTCGTACGCCTCCGTCTCGCCGGGGAAGTCGAGGGTGCCCCACGTGGCGACCGAGGAGTCGATCCACACGTCGAACACGTCGGGGACGCGCTCGTAGGTCACGCCGTCTTCGGTGATGGTGATGGGGTCCACCGAGGGCCGGTGGAGGTCGACCGTCTCGGGGTCGATATCCTGGTCGGCGCGCTCGGCGAGTTCCTCGCGCGTGCCGACGACAATCATCTCCTCTGCGCCCTCGGCGTCGGCGTCCTGCGGCACCCAGATGGGAAGCGGGATGCCCCAGTAGCGCTGGCGGGAGACGTTCCAGTCGGGCGCGTCGCTCACGAAGTCGCGGAAGCGATTGTCGCGGGCCCACTGCGGGTGCCACTCGGACTCCTCGATGTTGTCGAGGAGTTGCTCTTTCACGTCGGTGACCGTGATGAACCACTGGTCGGTGGCGAGGAAGATGATGTCCGTGTCACAGCGCCAGCAGTGGCCGTAGCGGTGGTCGTGCTTGCCGGCGTGGAGCAGGTGGCCGAGTTCGTCGAGGTCCTCGATGACCTGCGGGTTGGCGTCGCGGACGAAGGTGCCCGCGTAGTCGCCGCCCTGCTCCGTGAACTCGCCTTTGTCGTCCACGGGGACGAACACGTCGAGTCCGAGTTCCTGCCCGCGGGCGAAGTCCTCCTGCCCGTGGCCGGGCGCGGAGTGGACGAGACCCGTGCGGTCGGCCTCGACGTAGTCGGCGGTGTACACCTGTCCAGCGCCCTCGAAGTCGGCGTACTCGGCGACGACGCCGGCGAGCGGGTGGTCGTACTCCCAGCCGACCATCTCCTCGCCCGTGACCTCCGAGAGGACCTCGTAGTCCTCGTAGCGACCCTTCTTCAGGACTTCCTCGACGCAGGGTTCGGCGAGGTACAGCACCTCGCTCTCGCCGTCCTTCTCGGCGCGAACTTCCTGATACGTCATCTCGCCGTCGACGGCGACGAACGTGTTCGCGGGGATGGTCCACGGGGTCGTCGTCCAGATGACGAGGTTGCCCTCGCGTCCCTTCAGCGGGAACTTGACGTAGATAGAGGGCGAGGTGATTTCGTCGTACTCGACCTCGTTGGCCGCGATGGCGGTCTGACAGCGCGGGCAGTAGTTGACGCTCCGCTTGCCCTGTTCGACGAGTCCATTTTCGGCGACCTTCGAGAAGGCCCACCACGCGGACTCCATGTACTCCGGCGACAGCGTCTGGTAGGGGTTGTCCCAGTCCATCCACGCGCCGATGGACTGGAAGTCCTCGTCCATCGCCTCGCGGTTGCGGACGGCGAACTCCTTGCATTTCTGGATGAACTGCTCCATGCCGAACTCCTCGATGTCGCGCTTCGAGGTGAAGCCGAGTTCCTCCTCGACTTTGACCTCGATGGGGAGGCCGTGCATGTCGTAGCCGGGGCGGTCCGTGACCTGATGGCCCGTCATGCGCTTGTGCCGGATGACGGCGTCCTTCAGCGTCTTGTTCCACGCCGTGCCGAGGTGCATCTGGCCGGAGGTGTACGGCGGGCCGTCGACGAAGAAGAACGACGGGTCGTCGGCGTGTGCCTCCTTCGTCGCCTCGTACGCGTCGTGTTCGTCCCAGTACTCGCCGACCACGGACTCCACGTCCGACGGCGTGTACTGGTCTGCGATGTCTTCCATACCCCGTCCTTCTCGTGGATATATATCAAAACGGCGGGTCTGGTCCGCGTCGGCCGGGCGTTCCGCCGGGTCGGACTCAGTCACGCGAGACCCTCCGCCGTCGGGCGACGACCGTCCGCGCTCGCGTGTTCGGTCGCCGGGTCGCTGGTCGCTGTCGATACGCCTGTCGGGTGTGGTGGGTGCGTCGCTCCATTTGGGGTTCCGGTGGTCGTGGTCACACCGGACGGGAGACCGCTGTCGCTCGGAAGTCGGTACGGACGGGAGTCGAGGATGAGAGATGTGCGAGGCTACTGCCCCGCAATAATGGGCGACGGGGCGACGACCGAGCGTCGGGACTGGCCGACCGCGGGCGAGCGGGGCGGCGTCCGGTGTCGTCGCATGCTATCCGAGAGCAGTCCCGCGAGGAGTATAACGCTTACTCCGACGGCGACGGCGACAGGGACGCTACCGGTCCGACCAGCGGCCGACGCGATAGGTCGCCACAGTCTGTTCGGGTTCCGTCCCGTGCGTGGTTCCGGACTCGTCGTCGCGCTCGAACACCCGGAGCGTGGCGTTCGTCGGCGTAGCCCCTCTCGCCACGTCGAACGTCGACAGGTGGGTGCAGACGAGCGTGTCGGCATCCGCCTCGAACGCCTCGGGGTCGGCCGGCGGCGACCGCCGAATCGGGATGTCGGCGTCGCGCCACCCGGTCCACGACGGCGAGAGCGCGATGTTGTAGAACGCGGCGTCTTCGCGGGCCATTCGGACCTCGAACAGGAGGACGAACGAGTCGCCGTCGGCCTCCAGTAGGTCGTTCGAGTACTGCCCCTGCATCGCGCGGTCGGTGAACACGTCCGTCTGGTCGTCCGGCGGGTCGGAAAAGAGCCACCCGCGGAAGTCGGCGTCCTCGGGGAACGACCCGTGGACGTACTGTTCGTCGGCGGGGTGGAGGGACGCAGACCCGTGGTCACCGGTGATTCGACCGCTCACGGTTCGGCGTGTCGTCGCGAGACATCCGGCGGTAGCGACGAGCGAGAGCGACGCGACGCTGGAGAGGAGGGCACGGCGGTGCATACTAGACGTGTCAGAGAGACAGTGTATAAATCAATCCCACGTCACCCACAGGAGGACGGCCAGCGCGACCGCTTGGAGGACGTGAATTCCCATCAGCACCCGCCACGCCGCGGCGGGGACGGCGGTGGCGAACCAGACCGACAGCGTCGGGTCGACGAGGTAGTAGTAGAGCGCGAAGAGACTCTGTGCGAGGAGGAACGCGCCGAAGACGACGAGGCCGAGGGCGTGTTTCGACCGGAACAGCAGGTAGTTCCGCCCCCAGACGCCGAGCATGACGACGAGGAACACGACGCTCGCGCCGAGCGAGAACCGCGCGGCGTCGACCCAGACGCTCATGGCCGCCGCTGTGCCCGGGGCGGTTCACGTCGTCGGGGTCGCGTCGGCGTCATTCGTTCGGAAGGAGGTCCGCTCGGAGGCGGTGTCGAGTCGGGGGCAGGGGCGCTCGCAGTCCGGGGCCGTTCGGGCCGGCCTGCGGTCAGTTGTCCGCGACGACGCTGAGGTCGAACGCGGCGTCCGCCGGCTCGTCGTCGGGCGTCAGGTAGCCGAGCGCGATGGCGGTGTAGGCGCGGCCGCCCTCGACCGCGACGTCGAACTCGGCGGCCACGTCGCCGTCGTTCGACTCCGTGTCGCCCCGAATCTGGAGCGTGTACTCGCCAGCGGGGATCTCGACGGTCGCGGCGTCGCCGAAGCCCGCGCCGTCGACGAGAGCGTCCCCGGAGCCCGCGACGGTCACGTCGACGGCGGGCGCGTCGGGCGAGGCGTGAAGCACCCGGACGCGGGCCATGTCGTCCGCGGGGGCCGAGCGGTCGTCTTCGAGGAGCGAGACGGCGAAGCCGTTTTCGGCCGCCGAGTCGAGTTCGCCGAGCGCCGCGGCGGTGTACGCGCCGGCCGCGAGGTCGAGCATCTCGTCGAAGACGACGGTGTCGGGCGCGTCGGTCGCGCGAATCGTCACTTGGTGCGAGCCGGCGGTCAGCGCGAGGTAGTCGCTGACCGCGTCGAACGGCACGTCCGAGAGCGCGACCGCGCCGTCGACGAGGACATCGACGTTCGGCGCGTCAGGCGAGAGGTGCGCGGCGCGGAGCGACACGTCGCGCTGGACGAGCCCGCCGCCGCCGGAGCCGGCGTCGACGACCGCGACGGGCCGGAAGGCCACATCCGCGGGCTCGTCGTCGGGCGTCAGGTAGCCCGCCGCGAACACCGTGTAGACGGTGCCGCCGGCGAGTTCCACGTCGAACTCGGCGACCGCGTCGCCGTCGTTCGACTCCGTGTCGCCCCGGACCTGAAGCGCGTAGGTGTCGGCCGGCACCTCGACGCTCCCGGACTGGGTGAAGGAGACGCCGTCGAAAAGCACCGTGTCGCCGGCGGTCACGTCGACGGCGGGCGCGTCGGGCGAGGCGTGGACCACCCGGACCCGAGCCGTGTCGTCGGCCGGGAGCGACACGTCGTCTTCGAGGACGAGCGGTTCGAACGTCTCCTCGGCGAGTTCGCCGACCGCGGCGACGGTGTAGGTCGCCTCGGCGACGTCGAGGTCTCCCTCGAAGGCGACGGTGGACTCGTCGCCGGCGGCGGTCACTTTCACCGTCCGGGTCCCGACGGGCACCGAGAGGTAGTCGCTGACCGCGCCGAACGGCACGTCCGAGAGCGCGACCGAGTCGTCGACGTACACGTCGACGTTCGGCGCGTCCGGCGAGAGATGCGCCACGCGGAGCATCGCCGTCTCCGGTTCCGGCGTGGGTGTCGGGGTGGGAGTCGGCGTCGGCGTCGACGTCGTGGTCGTCTCGGTCTCGTCGTCGGTCCCGCCGCCGCCCATACAACCTGCGAGTCCGCCCGCGATGGCGACGCCACCGAATCCACGGAGTACGTCGCGTCGTTTTATGTTCGTCATAGCGACAGGAGATGAGAGCGACGGTCGGAATATCACCGTTTTCCCAAATCTGACCACAATGCTTCCAGAAATAAGTATATCCTGCGAGAATACCACGAATAAGAGAATATTCTCAAGGGCCGTTGCGGACGAGGCTCGTGGGAAGCCGAACAGAGGAAAACGACGAGCGGGCGAAACGCGGCGGCCTCAGAAGTCCGGCAGGTCGTCGGGGGCTTCGTACTCGGACTCCCAGTCGATGTAGTCGTCTTTGAGCACGTCGCACACGTCCTGTCCGAGTTCGGTGAGACCGGCGTTGATAGACGACACCTCGCCCCACGAGGTCAGGTCGGGGTGGAGGTCGCGCTCCTTCCAGTCCTCGGGGATGCCGGGGGCGTGGTAGCCGACGCGGTCGGCGAAGTCGTCCCAGAAGAAGTCGAAGTGGGAAAGCAGGTCGAGGTCGAGGACGATTTCCCACTGCGCCTCGGTGACGGGCGTCTCCGCGGCCCACGCCTCGAAGGCGTCGGCCCACGCGCCGGCTTCGAGGAACGCCTCCAACTCGGCGCGCTTGAAGTCGGCGTCGGCCGCGACCTGCGCGTCGTCGTACTGGTTCGGGTCGACGGTCGGGAGCGACGGCGGGTCGGGGACGGGAACGTCGAGCATGGTCGCCAGTCGGTCGCCGCCGGGGAAAAGAGTTCGGCGCTGTCGCCGGTGGGAACTCCCGCCTACTCCATGCGCTCGATGACGGATTCGAGCTGGTCGGCGCGGGCGGCGACCGCCTCGGCGCGGAGCTCTTCTTCCTCGTCGGTCTCGCAGGCGAGTCGGGGGACGGGCGTCGGCTTCCCGTCGTCGTCGAGCGCGACGAACGTCAGGAACGACGTGGTCGTCTTCCGTAGCTCGTCGGTCTTCGGGTTCTCGGCGTGCACGTCGACTTTCACGTCCACGCTGGTCCGGCCGACGTTGAACACGTACGCCTCCATCACGGCGACTTCGCCGAGGTCGATGGGGCTGATGAAGTCGACGTGGTCCATCGACGCGGTGACGCACTGGCGGTTCGAAAAGCGCATCGCGGCGATGGCCCCGCAGATGTCCATCCAGTGGAGGACCGCGCCACCGAGGGCCCGCCCGAGGTTGTTGGTGTCGTTCGGCAGGAGGAGTTCGGTCATCTCGGTGCGCGACTCTTCGAGCGTCGCGGTGGGTTCGCTCATGCGAGCAGGGTCACGCTGAGGGGGCTTGAAATCGTGGGGCGCGGCGGCGACGCCCCGCGTTCACTCGTCGAAGTCGGCGTCGAACGCCTCGGGCGACTGGCCGGCGGCGTCGAGCACCGCGTCGGAGACGAGAATCGGGCAGTCCACGCGGATGGCGAGGGCGATGGCGTCGCTCGGGCGCGCGTCGAAGACGACCGACCGCGCCTCGCCGTCGTGGTAGCGCTCGGCGTCGACCTTGGCGAGGAACGTGCCGTTCGAGAGGTCGTCGATGCGGATGCTGTCGATTGCCCCGCCGAACTCCGTCACCATCTCGACCAGGAGGTCGTGGGTCAGCGGGCGCTCGAACTGCTCGCCGGAGAGACCGAGTTGGATGGCCTGAGCCTGGTCCGACGTGATGACGATGGGGAGGAACTCGTCGCGCGCTTCGAGGACGACCGCCGGCACGTTCGAGCCGTCTTCGCCGACGCCGACTCCGATACCGCGGACCACGGCACGGTGTTTCATGCTATGCTGTAGTTGGGCGGAGTACGAATAGTTACCCCAGCGCGAGTCGCCGACCCGGTCGCCGTCGACCGCTCCCGCAGGGCCTCACCGTCGGGCGAACTGGACGGCCGCGATGACGAGCAGGATGACGAGGCCGCCGGCGAAGAAGGCCAGTCCCGGCGGGATTCCCTGCGCCGCCGCGGGCGCGGCCTCCGCGGCCATCGTCGAGACTGCCGTCGCGTCGGCGGACTCCGCGGCACCGCCGGCCCCGCCGAGGACGCCGAGCCCGCGCGTGGCGACCCACTGGACGAGCGCCGACAGCAGGGCCAACACGGCGACGCCCCCGAGCAGGCTCGTCAGCATGGACGCGAGGCCCGTCCGCGTCTCCTCGCCGGCCGCGACGACGACGAGCGGCCTGTCGGCGGGCGCGTACACCTTCATCTCGCGGCCCTTCTCGGAGTAGACGGTGTCGACCACCTCGACGAGACCCGCGTCGTCGAGCTTTCGGAGGTGGTACTGGACGTTCTGGAGCGACGTGTCGACGCGCTCGGCGAGTTCCGCGGCGTTCGTCGGCTTTTCGTGGAGCGCGGCGAGCACGCGGCGGGCCGTCCCAGACGAGAGCGCCGACAGGAGGTCCGACGCCTCGTCGTCTTCGAGTCCGATGACCCGCGGCGAGGACTCGTCCGCGGCGGAGGTGTCGGGAGTGGAGGGCAATAAACCGGCCATGGCGTGGAGTACTCCGCCGGAGGATACAAACTTGTTGTCCCACCAGCCGAAAAATCGCCGGCGCTCAGACGGCCTCGCCGACCACGAGGACGCGCAGGTCGTTGACGTTCGTCCCCGTCGCGCCGGACTCGACGAGCGCGCCGGCGTCCCGGAGCACCGGGAGCGCGTCGTTTCTCGCCAGCGCGGCGCGGGCGTCGCCGGCGTCGACCGACGAGGAGTCCACGACCGCGCCCGCGACCTCGGTCCCGCCGTCTTTCCCGTCGCTGTCGATGCTGGCGAGGACGGTCTCGTCGGGGAGTTCCGCGGCGGCCGCGAGGCAGAATTCGAGGTTCGGCCCGCCGTCGCCGTCGCCGCGGACCGTCACGGTGCACTCGCCGCCCGAGAGGACCACGGCGGGCGCGGCAATCGGGTTTCCGGTCGCGAGTGACTCCTCCGCGACGGCGACGTGGGTCTTCGCGGCCTCGCGCGCCTCGCCGCGCACGCGAGAGGAGAGGATGAGCGGGTCGTAGCCGCGTTCGTCGGCCACCTCGCGGGCGGCGTCGAGCGCGGTGAAGGTGTCCGCGAGGACGTGGTTCGTCACCCGGTCGAACACCGGGTCGCCGGGCTTCGGCGTCTCCGGGATGTCGCCGGCCGAGCCGCGGGCGAGGCGCGTGCGGACCGACTTCGGCACGTCGAGGTCGAAGCGGTCCAGCACGTCGAGGGCGTCGTCGTAGGTCGTCTCGTCGGGCGCGGTCGGGCCGGAGGCGATGACGCCGAGGTCGTTTCCGACCACGTCCGAGAGGACGAGGCCGACGACCGTCGCGGGCGCGGCGAGCCGCGCGAGGCCGCCGCCTTTCAGCGTCGAGACGTGCTTTCTGACCGCGTTGAGGTCGTGAATCTCCGCGCCGCTTTCGAGCAGTCTGTCGGTCGTCTCCTGTAACTCGGCGAGCGAGACGCCCTCGGCGGGAGCCGGGAGGACCGCGCTCGCGCCGCCCGTGACGGCGGCGAGGACGAGCGTCCGGTCGTCGAGGTCCGAGAGGAGGTCAGCGAGTCGCCGGGTGCTCTCGACGCCGCGCGCGGAGGGGACCGGGTGGTCGCCGGGGAGTCGCTCGATGCGCCCGTCGGGGCTCGGCGTCGGGTCGGGCGTCACCACGACGCCGCCGTCGATGCGGTCGCCGAGGACGGCTTCGAGGGCGTCGGCGACGCCGTCGCCGGCCTTGCCCCCGCCGACGACGAGGATGCGGTCGTAGGCGGTCAGGTCGTACGTGGCGTCCGCGACGGTCAGCGTGTCGCCGTCGAGCGACACCGACTCGCGGACGACGCGGTCGGGGAGCACGGCCTCGACGCCGGCGCGGAGGCAGTCGATGGCCGTCTCGTGGGCGGGCGTCGGGGTTCGAGCGTCGAACTCCTGCATAGTTCGTGGGGGATGCCGACACGGATAAAAACCGTGGGGCGGTAAACCCGGCGATGAACGATTCGTCGCCCGGCGAGGGTCACGTCCGCGTCGTCGGCACGGCCCACGTCTCGGCCGACAGCGTCAGAGAGGTCGAAGAGACCGTCAGAGAGGAGCGTCCCGACGTCGTCGCGGTCGAACTCGACGAGGGGCGCTACCGACAGCTGAAGGGCGGAACGCCCGACGACATCGAAGCGCGCGACCTGCTTCGCGGCAACACCGTCTTCCAGTTTATCGCCTACTGGATGCTCTCGTACGTCCAGTCGCGGATGGGCGACAAGTTCGACGTGAAACCCGGCGCGGACATGCTCGCGGCGGTCGAGACCGCCGAAGAGGAAGGCCTCGACGTGGCGCTCGTCGACCGCGACATCCAGGTGACCATCCAGCGCTTCTGGCGGCGGATGGGCACGCTCGAAAAGATGCGCATGGCCGGCGACCTCCTGTTCGGGGTCGCCGACGCCCGCGGCATCGGCGCGGTGTTCGGCATCGCCGTCGGCGTCGTCCTCGGGCCGCTCGTCGGCCTGTTCGGGGGCGCGGTCGGCGTCACCGACCTCCTGTTGACGCGCACCGCCACCGCCGCGGTCCTCGGGGGCGCGGCCGCGTACCTGCTCTACACTATCGCCTCGTTCTCCCTCGACGGCGACGACGCGGTGCTCGCCGGCCTCGGCGGCGGCGCGGCAATCGGTATCGTCGCCGGCTTCGGCCTCGGACTCGGCACCGGCCTCGTCTCGGGAGTCCTCGGGAGCCTCGGCGTCGCCATCGTCGGCAGTCTCGTCATCGGCGTCCTCGCGGGCGTCGTCGTGGGCGTCACCGTCGGCGCGGTCCTGAACGCCTTCGGCCTGTTCGCGCCCGTCGAGGGCGACGCCGACTACGAGGAGTTCGACATGGCCGAGCTGACCGACGGCGACGTGGTCTCGGCGATGATGGAGGAGTTCCGCCGGTTCAGCCCCGGCGGCGCGGAGGCGCTCATCGACGAGCGCGACGCCTACATCGCCCACCAGCTCGTCGCGCTCCGGCAGTCCGGCCGCCACGTCGTCGCCGTCGTCGGCGCGGGCCACCGCGAGGGCATCGAGCGCTACCTCGAACACCCCGAGACGCTCCCGCCGATGGAGTCGCTCGTCGGCGTCGCCGAAAAGGACGGCTTCCCGTGGGGGAAACTACTCGGCTTCGGCGTCACCGCGGTGTTCGTCGCCTTCTTCGTCCTCCTCGCGATGGCCGGCGTCGGCAACGAACGACTCCTGACCATCTTCGGCGCGTGGTTCCTCATCAACGGCGTGTTCGCCGCCGCGCTCGCCAAGGTCGCCGGCGCGCGGTGGACCTCCGCCGCCGTCGGCGGCCTCGTCGCGTGGATGACCTCCATCAACCCGCTTCTCGCGCCCGGCTGGTTCACCGGCTACGTCGAACTCCGCCACACGCCCGTCAACGTCGGCGATATCGGCAAACTGAACGAACTCCTCTCCGACGAGGAGACGCCCATCGTCGAACTCGTCGGCCAGATGCTCGACGTGCCGCTGTTCAAGCTCATCATGGTCGTCGCAATGACGAACATCGGGAGCATCATCGCGAGCTTCCTCTTTGTCACCTACGTCATCCCCGTCATCGCCTCCGACCTCGGCGGCGTCGCGGGCGTGACGAACCTGATGCTGGAGGGCGCGCGCAACAGCGCCGACCTCATCTGGAGGTCCCTGACGTGAACGTCTCGTTTTCCTCGCGCGAACTCCGCGACCTGCTCGTCGCGTGGGTCGCGCTCGGTCTCGCCTTCGCCATCTTCTTCGCCGGCGGCGGCAATCGAACCATCCAACTGCTGACGAGCGGGTCGTTCGGCCTCGCGCTCGTCGTGAGCCTCCTGACCGCCGGCGTGGGCTTTCTCCTCCACGAGGTCGCCCACAAGGTCGTCGCCGTCAGGTTCAATCAGGTCGCCGAGTTCCGCGCCGACTACGGCATGCTCGCCATCGCCATCATGAGCGCGCTCGTCGGGTTCATCTTCGCCGCGCCGGGCGCGGTCTACCATCGCGGCGTGCTCACGGAGCGCGAACACGGCCTCATCGCCCTCGCCGGCCCGGTGACGAACCTGCTTCTCCTCGTCGCGTTCGCGCCGGTGCTCGTCGTCGGCGTCCTCGTCGGCTCCGACGTCATCCAGCTCGTCGGCTCGCGCGGGCTCATCATCAACGCCTTCCTCGCGGCGTTCAACATGCTCCCGTTCGGCTCGCTCGACGGGAAGACGGTCAAGTCGTGGAGCACGCCGGTGTTCGCCGGCGTGCTCGTCCTGTCGATTCTCCTCACGGTCGGCCTGTTCCTGTTCGTCGGGTTCTGACCCGACCGGCGGAGTTTCTGACGACCCTCAGTCTCGATTTCCGGTTCGTCCCGTTCTCGAAGTCGCGAGCGACCGCTACGGTCGAGACGCGGGACAAAGAGCACTCCGAGGGTTCGGAGGGCTCGGCCCAGAATGCACAGGCGGTACTCGGGGCGCGACAGGGGCGAGTGGAGGGAGAAGGGGACCGCACGAGTGCGGCGGGGACCGGTCGCCGTGGAGGTCGGGATTCGGGGGGAGGTCGCGGCCGTGGTGTGCAGTTCGGGACGCGAGGTCGGGGTTGGGCCGAGGTCAGCTGAGGTTGGAGTTGGGCTGAGGTTGGAGTTGGGCTGAGGTTGGTGTTGGGCCGAGGTCGGGGTTGGGGTTGGGCAGAGGTCGGTGTTCGGGAGGGGCCGTTGGCAGGTGGGGCCGGCCAGCGAGCGGGTCGCAATCGCGGGGTGATGCTGACGCGCGCTTTGTGGAGGGGACGTCGGCGGGGAACCGAGACGAATCCGGGTTTGGTCGTACGCGTCGGGGACCGCGCTTACTGCTGGCCGTGGTCGCGCCCGAGGACGAGCGCGACGGCGTGGAGGGCGATGAGCCCGGCGAAGAGGGGGATTTCGCCGGCGCTCAGACCGCCGCTGAGGACGGGCAGGTACGCGAGGGGCAACGCGACTGCCGACCAGAACGCGACGGTTTCGATGGGGGCGTACGCGAGGCGGCCGAGGGTCGATGCGAGGTCGAGCGCGACCGAGTCGTTCGTGGAGGGTATTCCGGACATCGTCACTTCTGCATACGACGGGGGCCATAATATAAGGGGCCGAGCGTTACCGTGAATTCGGGTCCTTTTTCGACCGTTCAGGACCGGGTTACGGGGGACATTCTTCTTTCGTAACGTTTTACAAATCGATTAAATCGTCCGAGAAAGTTTATTCTCTTGTCTCGTGCTTTTTCGCAAATATTGCAATAGTTGTCGATTATTCGATAACAACGCCCCGGAAGCCGACGATTAGGAGGGTCGTAGCGGGCGGCGTCGCGGAGCGCGCGCGGCCGGCAGGAAGTGGGTAACCGCGCGGGCGACGCCGGCGTCCCGTCCCTCCGTCGTCGGCCGGGCCGCCGGCGAACGCTCATCTATGCGAGAACGTGTATGATTCGTACCCTGTGATTTTATATTTCGGCCTATCTCGTACACGAACATGACGAACGACGACTCCGACGGGATGACCTACGCCGACGCGGGCGTCGACATCGAGGCGAGCGAGGCCGCGACCGCGGCGCTCGTCGCGCAGGTCGGCGGCGGGTCGGGCGACTACGCCGGCCTGCTCGACATCGGCGACCGCTACCTCGGGCTCGCCACGGACGGTGTCGGCACCAAACTGCTCGTCGCCGAGGCGCTCGGCGACTACTCGACGGTCGGCATCGACTGCATCGCCATGAACGCAAACGACCTCGTCGCGGCCGGCGTCCGGCCCGTCGCGTTCGTGGACTACCTCGCGGTCGACGCGCCCGACGAGACGTTCGCCGAGCAGGTCGGTCAGGGCCTCGCCGCGGGTGCCGAGGAGGCCGACATCGAACTCGTCGGCGGCGAAACCGCCGTCATGCCGGAGGTCATCAACGGCCTCGACCTCGCCGGCACCTGCGCGGGACTGTCGCGGAAAGACGCCATCTTCCCCGGCGAGGCCGAGGAAGGCGACGCGCTCGTCGGCTTCCCGTCGTCGGGCATCCACTCGAACGGCCTCACGCTCGCCCGCAAGGCCGCGACGGCCGACGGCGACTACGACGACGCGTGGGACGGCGACGACTACGACACCGTCGGCGAGGCGCTCCTCGAACCGACGCGACTCTACACCTACCTGCTGGACGACCTGCGAGCGGCCGAGACCAACGCCGCGGCCCACGTCACCGGCGGCGGCTGGACCAACCTCGAACGCATGGGCGAGTTCCGCTACGTCGTCGACGACGCGTTCGACCCCCAGCCGGTGTTCGAGTTCGTCCAGGAACGCGGCGGCGTCTCCGACGAGGAGATGCACACGACGTTCAACATGGGCACCGGCTTCGTCGCCGCCGTCCCCGAGGCGAACGCCGAGGCGCTGGTCGAGGCGACCGACGGCCGCGTCATCGGCCGCGTCGAAGCGGGCGACGGCGTCTCGATTCGCGGACTCGACCTCTGAGGCCCGACCGAGCGCCGAATCGAACTGTTCGATGAGAAGCAGTATTTTATCGATGTTCGCTGTACTGGGGATGTGACTTCACCGCCACCGACACCGAGCGGCCTCCCGTTCGTGGGCCACACAGTGGGCTTCGCGGCCGACCCGTTCGGCTTCGTCGCCGACCTCCTCGCGGACCACGGCGTCGAGGACGCGGTCGGACTCGACGTGGTGGGGATGGACGACCTGTACGTCCTCGCCCACCCCGACCACTTCGAGCGGGCGTTCGTGACCGACCGCGATTCAATCGTCAAGGGCGGCGAGTTCGAGGCCGCCTTCGGCGACGCCGTCATCGCCGCCGAAGGAGACGAGTGGCGGCGACAGCGCGACGAGCTAGAGCCCTTCTTCCGCTGGGAGCGGGTCGACGACTACGCGTCCGTGATGCGCCGACAGGTCGAGCGCCGCCTGCGGACGTGGCCCGACTCGGGGACGCTGTCGCTCGAAGCCGAGATGAAGGCGGTCACCTTGGACATCATCTTCGCCACCATCCTCGGCCGGGAACTCGACCGCGACGGCGACGAGCGGATTCGGTCGGCCGCCGACGGTCTCAACGGCCGCTTCGCGCCCGCGTCGTGGGTGTTGCCGTCGTGGGTGCCGACGCCGAGCCGATGCCGGTTCGACCGGGCCGACCGCGTCCTCCGCGAGGAGGTCCGACAACTGGTCGAGACCGCCGACGAGGAGAGCCTCACGCGCCGCCTCGCCGACGCGCTCGGGAGCGACGCAGACTACCCGGCGACCGTCGAGTCGCTGGAGAACCAGCTCGTGGGCATGATTTTCGCCGGCCACGAGACGACCGCGCTCGCGCTCACCTACGCGCTGTACCTGCTCGCGACCCACCCCGACGCCCGCGAGCGCGCCGCCGACGAGGTCGACCGCGTCGTCGGCGACGGCCCCGTGACCGCCGACGCGACCCGAGACCTCCCGGTGCTCGAACGCGTCATCAGGGAGACGATACGGCTCTATCCGCCGGTCCACACGCTCCCGCGGGAGACGGCGAAGCCGTTTCCGACCGGCGACCGAGTCATCCCGGCGGGCACGGACATCCACCTCTCTATCATCCGCATCCACCGCGACGAGCGGTGGTACGACGACCCGCTCGCGTTCCGCCCCGAGCGGTGGGACGAGAACAGCGACCGACCCGCCTACGCCTACCTGCCTTTCGGGGCCGGGCCGCGGAGCTGTCTCGGTCGGGCGTTCGCGCTCACGGAGGCGAAAATCGTGCTCGCGACCGTCCTCCGCGAGTTCGAACTCGACTGGGGCGGCGACGGTGAGTTAGCAATCACGCCCGAGATGACGACCCAACCGAGGGGCGAGACGCCGCTCGTCGTCCGGCGGCGCTGAGTCCGAAGCGACGTGCGCCGGAGAGCCGTCGCCGGTGTCGGGGACCGCCTCAGATGTGGGCCGCGATGTCGGCCTCGGTGATGATGCCGACCGTCTCGCCGCTCTCGACGACGATGATAGCCGAGTTGTGGTCGAGGTAGACGCCGATTTCGTCCAGCGTCGTCTCGGGTTCGACGGTCGTGACGCCCTCGGACATGACCTCGTTGACCGGGCGGTCGGTGACGTCGTCTTCCTGAACGTGGCGGATGTCGGCGTTCGAGATGATGCCGAGCGGCCGGCCGTTCTCGATGACGGGCAACTGCGAGAAGCCGGCGTCGAGCATGATGTCGCGCGCCTCGCGGACGGAGTTGTCGGGGGCGACGCTCCGGACGGTCGTGTTCATGATGTCCTCCGCGCGAACGATGCGCCCTTCGGCCTCGTCCAGCGCCTCGACGATGCGCCGGAGCGTCGAGAGCCGCGGGTCGACGTCGCCGCCCTCGATGCGAGCGATGAGCGGCTGGGAGACGCCGGCCATGTCGGCGAGTTTGCTCTGCGTCAACTCGAGGGAGTTCCGCCGTTCCCTGAGGTCTTGGGGCGTGGGGAGTTCCATGCCGGAGTGATAACCCGTAGTTATGAAAAAGTGTTCCGGTCGCTCACCGGGGGTGGAGCGTCGCGGGCGCCGCGAAAATCGGTCGCTCGTGTCGGTGGTCGCCCCGAGTGCGGTGGTCGGCGCGACGCGGTGCGGCCGGGCGCGACGGCGCGGCGTTACTGGTCTTCGTCGGAGTCGAACTCGCGGATGTCGATAACGTCGAGGGGGACGTCGCGGAGCGCGCCGCCGACCTCGCTTTTCGCGATGCGGGAGGCGTGCTTCTCGCCGTCCGCGTTGAAAATCTTGATTTCGAGGAGCAGGCCGACGAGGGCGGTGTTGGCCGCGATGAACGCGGAGTCGAACGGTTCGCCACAGGCGGGACAGGGCGTCGCGCCCACTTCGACCTCGACGTACTCCTTGTCCTTCTGGTTGAGTCGCTTGCCGGCCTCGCTGACCGCGACGCCGATGGCGTCGTCGATGTCTTCTACGTCCCGGACCAACCAGGCCGCCTCCATCGCGACGAGATAGTTGCTCATACACACGTTACGCGCCGGTGGGGTTTCGTGTCTTGTGGTTCGAGCGCCGGGGCGCGTGGGATTCACACACCCGGCGCGCGCGCCGGTCGCGACGCGTTCGAATCTGCGACACTCCCACTGGTCGACCGGAGCGCGCGGGACCCGCGCATGCCACGGCGATAATCGCTATAACTTATGGAAAAGCCCTCCGCGGGTCACGCGCGACCCACGCCGAATAGTCGGTCTAGTTGGAGTAGAGACAAGTGCGCTTTAATCGGCAGACAGCGTCGGGGTATTGCGCACCCGGCTGAGAGAAGATTTATATACTGGCACCCCCCGAGCCTCCACTGAGGACACGGTGATGATTCCCCGCCTAACCAAGTACGTCCTGTTTGCCGCCTACCAGCTATCGGTCGCGATGGGTATCGCGCTCCTCCCCATCGCGCTCGCCGCTCGCCGGATGGGTGTGACCCTCCCGATTCGCCGGCTCGTGGAGACGACCGGAACCGCCTACGAACGCGCCGCGGGTCGCTAAGCCGACTCGCGCGACTCCCTCCTTCCGACGCCGCTCGCCGCGAGCGACCGCCCCGCGCGGCCGCCGCCGACGCGCGTCTGACGCTTTGGCACCGGCAACGGCGAGGTGAAGGGTTGCATTTATCAGCGCCGAAGTGCAATCGCTGACAATGCGTACCCCGACTCACGACGAGTTCTCCGGCCGTCTCGACTCGCTGAACGGCGACCGCTCGAACGTGTTCGGCCCCGAGCTCGGCGAGTTCCCGCACGCCGAGCGTCGCGCCGACGAGCTCGGAGACAAAGAGACGAAGACCGGAACGACCACCGTCGGTATCAAGACCGAAGACGGCGTCGTCCTCGCGACCGACATGCGCGCGAGCATGGGCTACATGGTCTCCTCGAAGGACGTCCAGAAGGTCGAAGAGATTCACCCGACGGGCGCGCTGACCATCGCCGGCTCCGTGTCGGCCGCCCAGTCGCTCATCAGTTCCCTCCGCGCCGAGGTCCGACTCTACGAGGCCCGCCGCGGAGAGGACATGAGCATGCAGGCGCTGTCGACGCTCGTCGGCAACTTCCTCCGCTCGGGCGGGTTCTACGTCGTCCAGCCCATCCTCGGCGGCGTCGACGAGACCGGCCCGCACATCTACAGCATCGACCCCGCCGGCTCCATCCTCGAAGAGGAGTACACCGTCACCGGCTCCGGCAGTCAGTACGCCCTCGGTGTGCTCGAACAGGAGTTCGAAGACGGCCTCAGCATCGACGAGGCGAAGCAGGTCGCCACGAAAGCCATCCGCTCTGCGGTCGAGCGCGACCTCGCCTCGGGTAACGGCATCAACATCGCCGTCGTCACCGAGGACGGCGTCGACATCCAGCGCCACCAGAACTTCGAAGGCCTCGAATAAGTCGCCCGCAGTCGGCGGTTTCTCTTCGTTTTCGATTTCCCACCGGCGGGACCGGCTGGACTCTCGCAGTGGGACTCCCGCGACGGAACACCCCCGGCCGCAGTTCTCACTCAGTCGTCGCCCGGAAGCGGCCGCAACAGTCCGTACCACGTCCGGTAGACGACCACGCCGAGGACGCGCCCGAGCCCGAAGCTGTACTGGAACGACTCGGTGCGGGGGAGCAGTCGGCGCTGGACCCCGATACCGACGAGGCTGACGGCCATCCCGCGACGCCGGCTCGTACGAACCCCCCAGCTATCGCGGTCGTACGCCCACACCTGTCCGATTCCCCACGCCCAGCCGACGGCGACCCCGCTCGGCGACAGCGGCGTCGGTTCGTGCGACTCGTCGTCGCTGGAGCGGAGCAGACGGCGCATCGACACCATCCAGACCGTGGTGAGAACTGCGATACCGAGTTGGGCGACCGCTTTCGTCCGACGGGAGACCATACGCGGTCTTCGCTGGACGCGATAATAGTTATTGCTCCGACAAAACGCGAGAGCGTCAGCGACCGACGAGAACGGCCCCGAGCGCCGTCGCTGACCCGAGAACGGGGGCGAACGGCTCCCTCAGAGCCAGTCCGAGAACGCGCCTTCGAGGAGCGAGTCGGACTGCCGTTCGACGTACTCGCGTTGCATCTCGCGGAGCGCCGCCTCGAAGTCGCCGCCGTCGTCGAGCGCGTCGCCGACGCGGGCGCGCTTCCAGTCGGCCGGCGTGACGCCCGTCTCGACGCGCTTTCGCAGGGGTTCGAGGTAGTAGTTGGCCTCCTCCTCGGAACAGCCCGCGAGCCGGAGCCCGTCGCGCGCGTGGACGAGCAGGTCCTCGTAGAGGTCCGCGCCGGTCGCCTCGTCGCCGTCGACGTCTATCCAGCGCAGGTCGCCGTGGGGGCCCTCGCGCATCGCGGTGTAGAAGTTCTCCTCCGCGGCCTCCCAGTCGAGGTCGATGACGGGGTGGTCGAGTCGGGGGAGCCGCTCCATGAGGCCCGCGAAGGCGGCCTGAAACGCCACGGAGTCGCGGACGGTCGGCTGGCCCGCGATGGGGCGGAACTCGATGCGGGCGTTGGCCGACGACCGGGACGCGCCGTCGAACACCGGGCGGACCCACCGCCAGTAGGTGCCGTGTTTCCGGCGGAGCGTGGCGAAGTCGTCGTCGAACCGGTCGCCGCGTTCGACCGACATGGGGACCATCGTGGAGTCCTCGACGACGCGGTCGACGGCGTCCTCGACGGTGTCGAGGTCGCCGGGGAAGGCGACCTTCTCGTGGTCGCCGGAGTTGAGCACCGACTCGAACACCGCGATTCGGTTCTCGTCCCAGCCGTCGGCGAGAATCTCGTCGGCCGTCGCGTCCTCGTCGTAGAGGTCGGCGGGGAAGAACGGCGAGTTGACGCCGAGCGCGAGGAGCGGGCCGGCGACCCGGAGCGCGTAGTTGAAGTGGTACGGCAGGTCGTCGGCGTGCGGGACCTGATAGTGCGGCTGAATGGACGTGATGAGCGCCTCCGGCATCACGGTGTCCGCTTCGAGCGAGACGTGCGGCGCGTCGAGCGTGAACGACGCCGGGGCGGTCGGCCCGTTGGCCATCGCGTGATACCGCACGGAGTTGCTCATGTTCGTCGCGAGGCGGACGCCCCCGTCGGTGACGGAGTCGGTCAGGTACTCGCGGGCGCTCTCGCCGGCCGGCGGGATGCTCCACATCCCGTCGGAGACGAGTCGCATCCCCTCGGCGGCGGCGCAGTCGAGCGCGGCGTCGAGTCGGGCGCGGACCTCGGACTCCTGCGCGCGGAGGCCGTGGGGGTTCAGCGGTTGGGGGCTCGTGGTCATCTCGGCGTTGTGGAGCCCCAGTTCCTTCTCGAATCCCATGAGGCCGAGCAGTCGGCGCGGGACCCGCATGAGCGCGTGCACGTCGTCTTCGCTCGCGGACCAGCGACCGTCGGAGACGGCGTAGAACTCGTACTCCAAGCCGACGATTGACTGGTGGTTGTCGAAGGTCCCCTCGCGCAGTTCGCGCTTGAGCACCTCCGCGTCGGCTTTCGCTTGCGCTTCGAACTCGGCCGCGTCGACCGCGAGCACGTCTTCGACGCGCTCTGCGAGGTCGTCGCTCATACCCGGCGTTCCGGCGTCGAACGCCTTCAACTTCCCGGCACTCCGGACGTTCGGTAGCGAATCACAACCCCGACGACTGTCGAGACGCTTTTGCCCCGCGCGGCGATACCCACGGACGATGCAGTTCGCCGAGTTCGCCGCCCGCGCCGCCGAGATAGAAGCCGAGCCAGCGGACCTCGCGGTCGTCTCGCTCCTCTCAGACCTCTTTCGCGACGCCGGCGACGACCTCCCGACGGTCGCCCGGTTCGTCCAGGGTCGCGTCTTCCCCGCGTGGGACTCGACCACGCTCGACATCGGCCCGCGGCTCTGCCACGAGGCCATCGCCCGCGCCGCCGGCCCGAACGTCTCGGCCGACGACGTGGAAGACCGCCTCGCCGACCGCGGCGAAATCGGCGCGGTCGCCGCGAGCTACGACTTCGGCGGCCAGCGCGGCCTCGCCGCCTTCGGCTCGGGCGGACAGGACGGCCTGACCGTCGCCGAAGTCGACTCGGAGCTCCGCGCCCTCGCGGCCGCCTCCGGTTCGGGGAGCGAGGAGACGAAGCTCAAGACGCTCTACGGCCTGTTCAACCGGACCGACCCCGACGAGGCGCGCTTCCTCGCGCGGCTCGTCCTCTCCGAGATGCGCATCGGCGTCGGCGAGGGAACCGTCCGCGACGCCGTCGCGGAGGCGTTCTTGGTCGACCCCGCGGACGCCGCCGCTATCCGCGACGACGACGCCGACTCGGAGACCGAAGACGCCGCCCGAACGAGCCGGAACGAGGCCATCGCCGCCGTCGCCCGCGCTCTACAGGTGTCGAACGACTACGGCATGGTCGCCGAACTCGCCCGCGACGAGGGCGAAGCCGGCCTCGACGGGGTCCGCCTCGAAGTCGGCCGCCCCGTGCAGGCGATGCTGGCGCAGGCCGGCACCGCCGCCGACGCGCTCGACGAGTGGGAGACCGCCGCGGTCGAGACCAAGTTCGACGGCGCGCGCGTGCAGGTCCACCGCGACGTCGACGGCGAGGTCTCGCTGTTCTCGCGCAACATGGAGGACGTGACCGGCGCGCTCCCCGAGGTGGTCGAGTTCGTCGCGGACGCGGTCGACGAACCCGTCATCCTCGACGGCGAGGTCGTGGCGATGGACGACGACGGCGAACCCCTCCCGTTTCAGGAGATTCTCCGACGCTTCCGCCGCAAGCACGACGTGGGGCGGATGCGCGAGGAGGTCCGCGTCGAACTCCGGGCGTTCGACTGCCTGCACGCCGGCGGCGACGACCTCCTCACCGACCCGCTTTCCGCCCGCCACGACCGACTGACCGCGGTCCTCGGCGGCGACTCGGCGGCCGTCTCGGACCTCCTCCTCTCGGACGACGCCGAGGAAATCGCCGCCTACGAGGCCGACGCCCTCGACGCCGGCCACGAGGGCATCATGCTGAAGAACCCCGACGCGCCGTACTCACCGGGCGACCGCGGGAAGAACTGGCTGAAGCGCAAGCCCGACGTGGAGACGCTGGACCTCGTCGTCACCGGCGCGGAGTGGGGCGAGGGCCGCCGCGCGGAGTTCCTCGGGACGTTCCTGCTTTCGGCCCGCGTCGAAGCCGACTCGGGCGACGACGCCTTCGAGACCATCGGCAAGGTCGCCACGGGCATCACCGACGAGGAGTTGGCCGAGTTGACCGACCTCCTCGAACCCGAAATCGAACGCGAGGCGGGCAAGGAGGTCGACATCCGCCCGTCGGTCGTCTTCGAGGTCGGCTACGAGGAGATACAGGCGTCGCCGACGTACTCCTCGGGCTACGCGCTTCGGTTCCCGCGGTTCGTCACCGTCCGCGAGGACAAGACCGCCGAAACGGCCGACTCGCTGGCGCGCGTCGAGCGACTGGCCGAGTCGCAGTGAGTGACGCTCGCCGCGGGTCGCCCAAAGAGATATAGTATCTGTGCGTCGACATCTTCGGACGGTGGTTCCCCATGAATCTTGACGCCCTCTGGAAGCCGGTCGTCCTCTACACCGGCTTCCTCGGTCTGCTCACGGTCGGCGGGGTGTATTTCGCCACGCACTCGGGGATGTACATGCTCGGGTTGACCGGCGTCGGCGTACTGCTCGTCGTGCTCGGCGGCGGGGCCGTGGGTCAGATGGGGCCCAGCAACGTCGAACACGCGGGCGAGAAAGGCGGGACGAACAGAGTCGTCTCGAACGCGGGACTGTGGTCCCCCGTGGAGACGGACACCTCGCTCCGCGTCACCCTCCTGTTCTACGGGGCCGGGTTGTTCCTGTGGAGCCTCGTCGTGTTCGGCGTCCTGCGCGACACGCTCGTCTGAGCGGGACCCCGCGCATCCGCAACCCGCCACCCACCACCCGCCACCCGTCCGCACCGACCGACCCTCACCGAGAGCCGCGCTTTTGACCCCTCGGTTCGAGGTGTCGGGTATGACCATCAAACACGACGGCCTCGACGTGTCGTGGCTCGGCTACGCGACCGTCAGAATCGAGTCGCCCGACGGCTTCGTCGTCTACTTCGACCCCGGCCGCTACGGCGTCCTCGACGACTACTACGCCCGCGACGGCGACCTGATTTTGGTCACGCACAACCACCACTACGACTCCGGCGCCATCGAGCAGGTCGCCGACGCCGACGCGACCGTCGTCGCGTTCGAGGGGGTCGACGCCGCGACCATCGACCGCGACGTGGTGCCGGTCGAAGACCTCCCCTACGAGACGGTCCGCGTCGGCGAGGAGGACCACCTGACCGTCGGCGAGGTGGACGTGTGGTCGCTCCCGGCGTTCAACGACCCCGAGGGACCCCACCTCCGCGACGGCGACGTGGTCCACCCCCGCGGATTCGGCTGTGGCTTCCACATCTCTATCGCCGACCGGACCGTCTTCTGGCCCGGCGACTCCGACGTGCTTCCGGGCCACGAACACCTCGAAGTGTCGCTGTTCCTCGCCAACATCGGCGGTTCGGTCGTGATGGACCGCCGCGAGGCCGCCGACCTCGCTGAGACGCTCGACCCGGACCTCGTGCTCCCGATTCACTACAACACCATCCCGCTTCTCGAAACCGACCCGGACGCCTTCGTCGTGGACGTGGCGAACCGCGGCATCCCGGTCGTCCTCGACGACCCCGAGCAAGTCTGAGACGGCGACGGCGGGGCGGACAGCAGGACAACCGGACGGCCAGACAGACAACCGGACAGTCGGACGGACTGGCGAACGGACCGAACGATTTTGCCGCGCCGGGCCGTCGGTTCGGGTATGGACCTCGACTACGGCATGCTCGGCGGCCGGCGGCCCTACTACCGCTTCGGCGACGCCGACGCCGACCCGCTCGTGGTGCTTCCCGGCCTCTCCGACGCCTTCCAGCGCATCGACCCGAACCGCGGAACCGCGATGGCGCTCGCCGGTCTGTTCCGCGAGTTCGACGACCGCGACGTGTGGGTAGTCGGCCGGCCGCGACACCTCCCGGTCGGGTCGACCACGCGCGACATGGCCGCGGGCTACGCGGGCGTCATCGACGAACAGGACCTCTGGCCGGCGGACGTTATCGGCGTCTCGATGGGCGGCCTCGTCGCCCAGTATCTCGCCGCCGACTACGGCGACTACGTTGACTCGCTGGCGGTCGTCTCCGCCGGGACGCGACTCGGCGGCCACGGCGAGAACGTCGTGACGCGCTGGCGCTCGCTGGCGGGCAAGGGCAACTGGGCAGAAGTCGTCGCCGACGCGGAACGGGAGTCCGCGACCGGCCTCGAAGCGACGGTCGCCCCGGCGCTCATCGAGGCGGCCGGCCGGGTGGTCGACCTCCGACCCGCCGTCCCCGCCGACGCCGTCGTCTCCTGTACGGCCTGTCTCGAACACGACTCCCGGGAGATACTCGGCGATATCGACGCGCCGACGCTCGTCGCCGCCGGAAAATCGGACCGACTCTTTCCCGAGCCGCGGATTCGGGAACTCAAAGACGGCGTCGCGGACGCGACGCTCGCGCTGTTCTCCGGAGCGGGTCACAACCTCGCCACGAGCGAGCCGCGAACGCTGAACGGCGTCGTCAGGCACTACTTCGACGGGTTCCGCGGCAAAGGCCTGTATCCGTAACCGCCCTCCGGAAGCGGCGGCGCCCCCCGAAACACTCTCGCGGCAACAGACTCATACAGCGGGCGGCCGTCGGACCGCCATGCGCGACGCCCTCCGGTCGAGCCCGCTTTTCAGCGTCCGTCGGCTCCTCGTCTGTCTCGTCGTCACGCTCGTCGTCGTGACGACCGACGCGCTGTTTTTTCACATCGAACCCGTCCGAACCACCGCGGAGTTCGCAACCGAGGTAGTGATTCACACCCTCGGCTTCTACGGCGGGTTCACTATCGTGGCACTGTTCAATCAGTCCGGAGCGGAGCGGCAGAAAAGCGACGACCGGGAGTGACCGGGGTTAGATGATGCCCATCTCGTCGAGGCGCGTCGGCAGGTACTCGTCGGTCACGAAGTCGAGACCGCGGGAGGCCAGCGCCTGCTGTTCTGCCTTCTTGCCGATGTCGAGTTGGAGCTCTATCTGTTCGGTCCAGTAGTCGCCCATGAACCGCGGGTCCTCCAGTTCGGACTGGAGCGCGTTGATGTCGGAGTCCGCGAGCGGGTCGGTCGGGAGGTCGTAGTCCACGATGTCCTGCGGTTGGATGCCGACGAACTTCGCCTCGGGCGTGGCGAGATACTCCGAGAGGTGCGCGGACTTGATGGAGCCGTAGGCGACCGAGCCGAAGATGCGGTAAGACCACGGGTCGCCGTCAGTGAAGACCACGACCGGCAGGTCGAGTTCGTCGTGCAGGCGTTTCGTGATACGCCGGGTGGCGCGCGCCGGCTGGCCGCCGAGGTGGACGACGAGCGCGTTGTAGTCGTCGTCGAAGCCGTTTTCGACGAGGCGGTCGCGCATCCCGCCGGTCTCGACGCACATGACGAAGTCGATGTCGTGGTCGAGGAACTCGATGGTGTCGGGGTTGTTCGGAATCTGGTAGCCGCCCTGACCCACGTCCAGTTGGCAGTGAATCTCGCGGTCGCCGCGGTTCGTCTGCTCGCGGATTTTGAGGGGCCCCATGAGCTTCGCGCCGGACTCCTCCGGGCGCATGTGGAAGTCCTCGCGCTTGACCTCGCTGACGATTTCCAAGTCCTCGATGAGCTTGTTGGACTCGTCTTGGTCGGAGAAGTGCGCCTCCTCGTTGTCCCACGACTCGGAGATGTAGTACAGCTCACGCAGGGTGGACGAGCGGTCCTCGTCGAGTTGGCGCGCGAGGAACTCGATGGTGTAGGCGGCCTTCAGGAGCTTTCGCGCCCCCCGAACGCTGTTCGCAGAGCGCTTCGAGGTCCGGTCGCCGTACACCCAGACGTTGGCGTCCTCGTCGTACTCGATGTTGCTTTTCGTCCGCGTCGGGAGCGTCATGTACGGAATCTCCCCCGCGTCGAACTGGTCGTAGAACTCCGCCGCGAGGTCGATGAGACGCTCGCGGGCGCGTTCCTCGGATGTCTGCCGTTCGGATGCCATTATACGTTCACCGTGAGTTTCTCCGTCTCGACGCCGTCGACGTTGATGTCGAACGACGCGTCCTGTGCGACCGAGTACGTGAGCGTCGCCGTGTCACCGGACGACACCTCGGGGTTCCACTTGACGAACCACTCCCCGTCGAGGTCGACGACCGTCGCCTCCCCGTCGAGGCCGGTCGGCTCAGCCGAGACGATGTCCGTGATGTCCGGCGACTCGTTCGTGTTGGAGTGGTTCGTCACCGTGAGCGTCACCTCGCCGTCGTCGACCGCCCGCTCGACGGTCAGGTTGTTCATGATGCGGCCGAGCGCGCCGTCGATGTTGGGCTCGGGTCGGCCGGTGACCTCCGAGAGCTTCGTCGCCATCTGCGGGAGGATGCGACCGAGCACGTCCTGTTTCTCGCGGCGCTTCTGGAGCGACCGCCGCTTCGAGAGGTACGATTTGAGGTCGCGGGCCGCCTCGCGGATGGCGAGTTCGACCTCGTCTTGAATCGCCGGCACGTCCGCGAGCGCGTCTTTCGACTCGCTCGTGAAGGGGACGTTCGTGGAGGCGACGTGGACCATGAGGACCGCGGGGCCGTTCGGCATGCCGCTACCGCCCGGCTGGTCGAGGCCGTAGTTCCGCCAGCCGATGTCCTTGACGACGTGGGTGATGGTACACGCGCCCTGCTGGTAGACGAGCGGGACGCGGTTGGCGAAGCGGAGCAGGTCGATTTTCCCCTCGGACTTCAGTTCGCCGCCGTAGGCGATACCGGCCTCGACGATGAACGGGTCGCCGCCGTGGACCTCGGCGTCGCGGGTCGCCGCGGCGTAGAAGTCGGCGTCGAACTCCTTTCGCAGGCCGGCCTCGACGAGTTCCGCCGAGATGGGAGACAGACAGTCCGTCGGCGGCGCGAGGATGTCCGTCTCGCGCATCGCGTCGAGCAGGTCGCGGGCCACGTCGCGGTCGTCGGCGACCTCGCGGACCTTCGGCACGTCGTCGGAGACGGTGCGCATCCGCGACCAGACGGCGTCGGCGATGTTCTCTTGGGCCGTCTCGCCGTACGTCTCGTCCTCGCGTTCTTTCGTTCGCTCGGCGGCCCACGCGACGAACTCGGCCACGTCGTCGCGGGTGGCGCGGTCGGCCGGGCCGGTCGTCTCGGCGAACTGCGTGGCGATGGAGCGCGCCATCGACAGCTTGCCGGCGTCGTCTTTCTGCGTGGTCGTCACGTCGTCGACGATGGCGTACACGTCGCCCTCGCGGTCGTCGGTGAGGGCGGGCCACAGCGCCTCGACGACGTTCTCGCGGACCGTCTCGCCGAACGAGGTGTCGGTCTCCTCGCCGACCGTCTCGGCGACGTTTTCGACGATGGTGACGAGTTCGCCGTGGGCGATGCGCTCTTTGCCGACGACGATATCGACCAGTTCCTCGGCGAACGCCGCGGTCGCCTCCTTGCCCTTGTTGGCGACGGCGTCCTCGACGACGGCGACGAGGTCGGCCGCCTCGGTCGCGTCGGGCGTCCGCCACGTCATCTCGCGGCCGAAGTGCCGGTCGCGGAAGGCGTCGTGAACCTTGTCGGAGGTCTTCGCGCCGACGCGGGTGAACTCCTCTTGGAGGAAGCCGGAGACGGAGTACGACTCGGTCGCCGAGAGCATCTTCAGGAGCGTCCCGAGTTCGACGCCGTGGGGGTGGGGGCGAATCTCCTTGGTCTGCTTCGGAAGCTGGTCGGTCGCCCGCTCGAACTTCATCGGCTCGTCGAGGCCGGGTTCCCGGAGTTCGAGTCGGGCGTGGGGGTTGACGACCGCCGTGTGGAGGATGTAGTCGTGAAGCTGTTGGCGGGCGCGCATGTTGGCTTCCATCTCCAACTCGATGCGCGTGCCGTGGGGGCGGTCCCACGAGGTGGTCTTCTCGGTGCGAATCTCGGGTTCGTTCTGGTCCGTGTTGATGACGAGTTCGAAGTACTCGGCGTCCTCCGAGCCCTGCGTCCGACTCGTCACCTTGGCGGGCTTCCCGCTCGTCAACTGCGAGTAGAGGACCGCCGCGGAGATACCGATACCCTGCTGGCCGCGGGACTGTTCGCGCGCGTGGAAGCGAGAGCCGTAGAGGAGCTTCCCGAACACTTTGGGCACCTGCTCTTTCGTGATGCCCGGCCCGTTGTCCTCGATGACGAGGCGGTAGTAGTCGCCCGCCTCGGCGATTTCCACGTAGATGTCGGGCTGGATACCCGCCTCCTCCGTGGCGTCGAGCGCGTTGTCCACCGCCTCCTTGACGGCGGTGACCAACCCGCGGGCTCCGCTGTCGAAGCCCAACATGTGCTTGTTCTTCTCGAAGAACTCGGCGATGGAGATCTCCCGCTGGCCCTTCGCCAGCTCCTCTGCGATCCCCGGCTCGTCACCGAGTGTCGACTGGAACGAGGTCATTTCCTGATGCGCATCTACCCAGTCCCGCGTTAAGTACTCACCGGCAACGGAGTGAAAGTGAAATCCCGGCATTGACGCGCTTCGAGGGCCGTTCGCAACCGAACGCCGAGCCGTGTTATACAGAGTCACCCACGAAACGAGAGTCAGCCAGTCGGAATCCCCCGGGCGGGGACTCCAGTAAGCAGTCGGAATCACCGGTGTCGAAAACCGCTACGCGGGACTCCAGTAAGTAGTTCGCGCCCGCGCGTGCGAGCCTTTAAGGGACGGGCTATCCTAGGCCTGTTCAGATGTCTCAGGATAACGAGTACGGGGCCGGACAGATTCAGGTCCTCGAAGGGCTTGAAGCCGTTCGAAAGCGTCCGGCGATGTACATCGGGTCCACCGATTCTCGCGGACTCCACCACCTCGTCTACGAAGTCGTCGACAACTCCATCGACGAGGCGCTCGCGGGCCACTGCGACGCCATCGAGGTCTCCCTCCACGAGGACGGCTCTGTCAGCGTCACCGACAACGGCCGCGGGATTCCGGTAGATACGCACGAACAGTACGACCGACCCGCGCTGGAGGTCATCATGACCGTCCTCCACGCCGGCGGGAAGTTCGACAACAAGTCCTACCAGGTTTCGGGCGGCCTCCACGGCGTCGGCGTCTCCGTCGTCAACGCGCTGTCGAGCGAGCTCGAAGTCGAGGTCAAACGCGACGGCGCGGTGTGGACACACCGCTTCGAGTTCGGCGAGCCGCAGGTCGACGAGTTCGAGCGCGTCCGCGACCTCGAACCCGGCGAAGACACCGGGACGACCATCCGATTCTGGCCGGACGACGGTATCTTCGAGACGACCGAGTTCGACTTCAAGACGCTCGAAAACCGCCTGCGCGAGCTCGCGTTCCTCAACTCGGGCGTCGAGATTTCGCTCGCCGACGAGCGGACCGACGAGTCGAGTTCGTTCCGCTTCGAGGGCGGTATCCGCGAGTTCGTCGAGTACCTCAACGAGACCAAGACGGCCCTCCACGACGACATCATCTACTACGACGACGAGTCGGAGGGCATCGAGGTCGAAATCGCCATGCAGGCGACCGACGAGCTACAGGGGTCGATTCACGCCTTCGCCAACAACATCAACACGCGCGAGGGCGGCACGCATCTGACCGGGTTCAAGACGGCGCTCACCCGCGTCGTCAACGACTACGCGAACACCCACGACATGCTGGACGACCTCGACGGCGACAACCTCCGCGGCGAGGACGTTCGCGAGGGGCTCACCGCCGTCATCTCCGTCAAGCACCCCGACCCGCAGTTCGAGGGCCAGACGAAGACGAAGCTCGGTAACTCCGAGGTCCGCGGCATCGTCGAGAGCGTCACCCACCAACAGCTCGGGACGTTCTTCGAGGAGAACCCGGACACGGCGACGGCCATCATCTCGAAGGCCGTCGAGGCCGCCCGCGCCCGAAAGGCCGCAAAGCAGGCCGAAGAGCTCACCCGCCGCAAGTCCGCGCTCGAATCCACCGCGCTCCCGGGGAAGCTCGCGGACTGTCAGAGCCGCGACCCCTCGGAGTCCGAACTGTTCATCGTGGAGGGCGACTCCGCGGGCGGCTCGGCCAAGCAGGGCCGCGACCGCAAGTTCCAGGCGATTCTGCCCCTCAAGGGGAAGATTCTGAACGTCGAGAAACACCGCCTCGACCGCATCCTCGAAAACGACGAGATACGGGCGCTCATCACCGCCATCGGCGGCGGCGTCGGCGACGAGTTCGACATCGAGAAGGCGCGCTACCAGCGGCTCATCCTGATGACCGACGCCGACGTCGACGGCGCGCACATCCGGACGCTCCTTCTCACGCTCCTGTACCGCCACATGCGCCCGCTCATCGAGGCCGGCTACGTGTACGCGGCCCAGCCGCCGCTGTACCGCGTCCGCTACCGCGGCAACACCTACGACGCGATGGACGAGGCCGAGCGGGACCGCATCATCGAGGAGGAATGCAACGGCAACCCCACGCAGGTCCAGCGGTTCAAGGGGCTCGGCGAGATGAACCCCGACCAGCTGTGGGACACGACGATGAACCCCGAGAACCGCGTCCTCAAGCGCATCACCGTCGAGGACGCCGCCGCCGCCGACCGAATGTTCAACATCCTGATGGGCGACGCCGTCGGGCCGCGAAAGCAGTTCATCAAGGACCACGCGAACGACGCCGAATGGGTAGACATCTAATATGAGTTCTGACGCACCAGATTCTTTCGAACCGGGCGCGGGTATCGCGGCCGAAGTCAAGAACGCGCGCATCGAAGACGAGATGGAGCAGTCGTACATCGACTACGCGATGTCGGTCATCGCGGGCCGGGCGTTGCCCGACGTTCGCGACGGCCTGAAGCCGGTCCACCGGCGCATCCTGTATGCGATGCATCAGGCCGGCGTGACCTCCAACTCGTCGCACCGCAAGTCCTCGTCCATCGTGGGCGAGACGATGGGTGACTACCACCCCCACGGCGACTCCGCCATCTACGACACCCTCGCGCGCATGGCGCAGGACTTCTCCATGCGCTACCCGCTCGTCGACGGGCAGGGGAACTTCGGCTCCGTCGACGGCGACCCGCCGGCCGCGATGCGCTACACGGAAGCGCGGATGTCCCCCATCGCCGAGGAACTCCTCGACGACATCGACAAGGACACCGTCGACTTCCAGTCGAACTACGACGACCGCAAACAGGAGCCGACCGTGCTCCCGTCGTCGTTCCCGAACCTGCTGGTCAACGGCTCGTCCGGCATCGCGGTCGGGATGTCCACGAACATCCCGCCGCACAACCTCGGCGAGGTCATCGACGCCACGGTCGAACTCATCGAGAACCCCGAGGCGACCATCCCGGACCTGATGGAACACGTCAAGGGTCCCGACTTCCCGACCGGCGCGAACATCGTCGGCCGCAACGCGGTCCACAAGGCGTACAAGACGGGCCGCGGCCGCGTCCGCGTCCGCGCCGACTACGACGTGTTCGAGGAGGAGGGCCGCATCGTCATCAACGAACTCCCGTATCAGGAGAACAAGGCCCGCCTCATCGAGCGCATCGCCGACGACGTGAACGAGGGCAAAATCGAGGGCATCCGCGACATCCGCGACGAGTCCGACCGCGACGGCATCCGCGTCGTCATCGAACTCAAGCGCGGCGCGATGGCCGAGGTCGTCAAGAATCAGCTTCTCGACAACCACCTCGAATCCACGTTCGGCGTCATCAACCTCGCGCTCGTCGACGGCCAGCCGCAGGTGCTGACGCTCAAGGAGACGCTCGAACACTACCTCGACCACCGCCGCGACGTGGTCCGCCGGCGCTCCGAGTACGAACTCGCCGAGGCCGAAGACCGCGCGCACATCCTCGAAGGCCGCCTGAAGGCCCTCGACAACATCGACGACGTGGTCGAGACCATCCGGCACTCCGAGAGCCGCGACGACGCGAAGGCCGCGCTCCGCGGCGAGGTCGAAGTCGAAGTCGACGGCGCGCCGCTCCCGACGTTCGACTTCTCCGAAGACCAGGCCAACCACATCGTCTCGATGCAACTCGGTTCGCTCACCTCGATGGAGGCCGCCGAAATCGAAGACGAGTACGAGGACGTCCAAGCGACCATCGAGCGCCTCGAAACCATCCTCGGCGACCGGTCGGAACTCGACGCGGTCATCGAGTCCGAACTGCTCGACATCAAAGACGAGTACGCCGACGACCGGCGGACCTCGTTCGTCGCCAACACCGGCGAGGTCACCCGCGCCGACCTCATCCCCGAGGAGGACGTGGTCGTCGTCGTCAGCGAGGACGACTACATAAAGCGCATGCCGGTGTCTCGGTTCCGCGCCCAACACCGCGGCGGCAAGGGCATCATCGGCACCGACCTCAAGGAGGGAGACAACGTCTCGTCGGTGTTCGTCACGAACACCCACGACGACCTGCTGTGTTTCACCAACCACGGACAGGTCTACCAGCTCAAGGCCTACCAAGTGCCCGAGATGTCACGGACCGCCCGCGGCAAGTCGGCGGTCAACCTGCTGGACTTCGACGACGGCGAGGAGATTACGGCCGTCGTCAACTGCGACGACCTCGAAGACATCGAGGGCTACCTGACGATGGTGACACGGAACGGCTACATCAAGCGGACCGGCACCGACCGGTTCCAGAACATCCTCTCGACGGGCATCATCGCCACCAAACTCGACGAGGGCGACGAACTCGTCGACGTGGAGGTCACCGACGGCGAAAGCGACCTCGTCATCGGCACCGAACAGGGCATGTCCATCCGCTTCGACGAGGACGAGGTGCGCGCGATGGGCCGGTCGGCCCGCGGCGTCCGCGGCGTCAAACTGACCGGCGACGACGTGGTCGCCGGCGTGGCCGCCATCGACGAGGAACACCACAGTTGGGTGCTCACCGTCACCGAGAACGGCTACGGGAAGCGCACGGACCTCGACGCCTACCGCAAGCAGTCCCGAAACGGCAAGGGGCTCATCGACATCAAGACCAACGAGCGGAACGGCCCGGTCTGCGCCATCAACACCGTCGGCGAGGGCGACCACCTCGTCGTCATGTCCGACGAGGGCCAGATTCTCCGGACGCCCGTCGAGGACATCTCGACGGTCGGCCGCAACACGATGGGCGTCATCGTGATGGACCTCGACGAGGGCGACGACGTCGCTTCCGTCGACGTGATTCCGGCCGCGATGACGACCGAGGCCGAGGAACTCGACGACGTGGAAGGCGACGCCGAACCCGCGGACGACGAGTAGGTCGGCTCCGACTCCCGACGACGGTTTTCTTTTGCTGACCCCGCCGGAGAGCCGCGGCTCCGGCCATCGCTCCCCGAAGGCATTTACCGCGGCCGAGGGGTCGTCACGGTATGAGAATGCGACCGCGGTCGAGAATCGTCGCCGTCTCGGCGCTCGCGTTCGTCGTCGTTCTCGGCGGCCTGACCGCGCTTCGGGTGTGGAACCTCGAACCGTCGACGGCCGCGCAGTCGCTCGTCGTTGATGCTGGCGCGATACTGGTCGTCGCCGGCGTCGCGGCGCACGTCGCCCGAGGCGAGGCAGTCGGCACACGCGCCGGCGAGGGAATCGTGCTCGCCTTCGGTCCGTGTCTCGGCTTCGCGGTCAACCTGTTCGTCCCGGTGTCGACGATGGAGCCGCCGCTGTGGGTCGCGTACCCGCTCGTCGGCGGCGCGGTGCTCGCGCTCGCGCTCGGCAGTGTCGGCGCGGCCGTCGGCTACGCCGTTCGAGTCGTGAGAGCGAGAAAAACCAGCAACAGCGCGTCGTAGCTCCTATTTCTCCACGTCCGACGGCTCTCGCGTCAGGTCGTAGGTGTAGTGTCGCGGCTTGCGGTCCCGGAGCCAGTCGCGGAGCGGTTCGACCCGCGGGCGGTAGGTGAGCGTCGACCCGAGGGCGGTCAGCGGGAGGAACTTCGCCGCCTCGATTTCGTCGTCGGGGTCGCTCGGCGACGGCGTCGGGTCGTCGGCGACGGGCGTCGCGTGGTAGAACCGCTGGAGATAGATGCGGTGGTCCGGGGCGCGAATCTCGCTCGTGAAGGCCAACGACTGGATTTCGACTTCAACGCCGGTCTCCTCTGCGGCCTCGCGGGCGGCGGTCTCGAAGAAGAACTCACCGGGTTCGGAGCCGCCTTTCGGCAGTCCCCAGCGGTCCTTCTCGTAGACCGCGAGCACGGAGTTCCCCTGTAAGACGACGACGCCGGCGGCGAGGTCGTGCGGGGCGGGGGCTTCTCTCGGCGTCGACATCAGAGGATGCGCTTGCCGAAGGCGCTTGCGGCGAGTTCGGTCGCGAGCGTCGCGGTCTCGTTGTGCTCGTCGAGGATGGGGTTGACCTCCACGAGTTCGAACGAGCGCATGGCCTCCGAGCGGGCGACGAGTTCCATCGCCGCGTGGGCCTCGCGGTAGGTCACGCCGCCGCGGACGGGCGTCCCGACGCCGGGGGCCTCGCGGGGGTCGAGCCAGTCGAGGTCGAGGCTGACGTGGACGCCGTCGGTGCCGTCGGTCGCCACGTCGAGGGCGTCGTTCGTCACCTCGGTGACGCCGCGCTCGTCGATATCGGACATCGTGTACACCGTCACGTCGCTGTCGCGAATCGCCTCGGCCTCCACGCCGTCGACGGAGCGCAGACCGACGATGGCGACGTTTTCCTCCTTGAGGCCGGTGGCGTTCGCCCACTCGACGCCCGCGAAGTCACCGACGCCGAGCGCGGCGGCCAGCGGCATGCCGTGGACGTTGCCGGACGGCGAGGTGCTCGGGGTGTTGAAGTCGCCGTGGGCGTCGAACCAGATGACGCCGATGTCGGCGTCGCGGGCGCTCCCGACCAGCGAGCCGATGGCGATGGAGTGGTCGCCGCCGAGCGCGAGCGGAGTCGTCCCCTCGGCGAGCGCGGTCGAGACCGCGTCGGCGAGGCTCGTCGTCACCTCTTCGACCTCTTGGACGTGCTTCGCGTTCGCCGCCCCGGCGTCCGCGTCCCGCGTCGCGTGGTGCGGGACCGCGAGGTCGCCCGCGTCCGTCGGCGAGACGCCCGCGGACTCGAGTTCCTCCGCGAGCCCGGCGTATCGAATCGCGGAGGGACCCATGTCCACCCCGCGTCGATTGGCACCGTAGTCCGTCGGCGCACCCAGAATTCTGACGTTCCGTTCCATAGATGATGCACTCGTTCGGGGCGTTTAGTGGCATCGGAAAAACACCCTTATTGATAACGCTCGCCGTCGCGTCGTCGGGCGGACCCGCGTGGCCGAACGAGAGGGCTACTCGTCGAGATACGGTTCGCAGACGCGCCGGACGCCCTCCTCGAAGGAGATCTGTGGTTCCCAGCCGGTCGCCTCGCGCATCTTCGTGCAGTCGGCCATCGTGTCGTGGACGTACACGTCGAGGGGGTTTTCGATGTACACCGGGTCGACGTCGGTGCCGAGCACGTCGTTTATCAGTTCGACCATCTCGTTGAACGAGTAGCTCTCGCCGGTGCCGAGGTTGTAGATGCCCTGTAGCCGGTGGTCGGCGGCGAGTTCGATGCCGCGGACGATGTCGTCGACGTGGGTGAAATCGCGGGTCTGGGTGCCGTCGCCGAACAGCTCCGGCGACTCGCCGGCCGCGATTTTGTCGGCGAACTGCGCGACCGTGTTGGCGAACTCGCCTTTGTGTTCCTCCGCGCCGCCGAAGCCCTGATACACCGAGAAAAACCGGAGCCCGGCCGTCCGCACGTCGTAGTGGTGGTGGAAGTACTCCGCGTAGCGCTCCCGCGCCAGTTTCGACGCCTCGTAGCCCGTGCGCGCCTCGACGGGCATGTCCTCCGGCGAGGGCTCGGTCCGAGAGCCGTAAATCGAGGACGTGGAGGCGTAGACGACGGTGTCACAGCCGTCCTTCCGCGCCTGTTCGACCGTGTTGACGAAGCCCTCGACGTTGACGCGCGCGCCCTTCGCCGGGTTCTCCTCGTGCATCTTGTACGACGACAGCGCCGCGAGGTGGAACACGACATCGACGCCCTCGGTCGGAAGGTCGTCGTCGAGGACGCTCGCGTCGTGGAACTCCACGGCGTCGTCGAGGTTCTCGGGCGTCCCGAGATAGAGGTCGTCGACCGCGACGACCTCGTTGTCGTCGGCGAGGTGGTTCGCGAGGTTCGAGCCGATGAAGCCGGCACCGCCGGTGACGAGGACTCGTTTCCCGTGCATGCGCTACCGGACTCTCGTGAGCCGTATAGTGCTATCGACAGCATCGGGGCCGAATCGAGGTTCAAAATGAACATTCATGTGTGTGATATGGTTACAAAGTAGACGAACGGCAGATTCGAGCCGCCATCCATCGGATTTAAGGACGTATGTAGCGAACCATTCTCCATGTCATCAATCGAGCTCACGTCGAGTCAGAAAACTATCTTGACTGCCCTCATCAACCTCTATCGGGACTCCGAAGACGCCGTAAAGGGTGAGGACATCGCCACCGAGGTCAACCGAAACCCCGGCACCATCCGAAACCAGATGCAGAGCCTGAAGGCGCTCCAGCTGGTCGAGGGCGTCCCCGGTCCGAAGGGCGGCTACAAGCCGACCGCGAACGCCTACGAGGCGCTCGACGTGGACAAGATGGACGAGCCCGCGTTCGTCCCCCTGTTCCACAACGACGAGGAAGTCGAGGGCGTCAACGTCGACGAAATCGACCTCTCCAGCGTTCACCACCCCGAGCTGTGCCGCGCCGAGATTCACGTGCAGGGCTCCGTCCGCGAGTTCCACGAGGGCGACAAGATTCGCGTCGGTCCGACGCCCCTCTCGAAGCTCGTCATCGACGGCACGCTCGACGGCAAGGACGACACGAGCAACATCCTCATCCTCCGCATCGACGACATGCAGGCACCCGTCGGCGAACCCCAGCACTAACCACGCACATCTCTTCGTCTTTTCCCGGGCACTCTCCACGCACTCCGACCGGCTGGTTTGGCGTTCGGGCGAGACAGTCCGTCCGGCTTAGCGATACGGTCCGCGCCACCGATTGACCTCGGCGAGTGACGACGCGACGCGTCGCTCGCGGCTCGGCAGTGCTCGGCAGTGTAACGGAGCCGAAGAAACGAAACCGAAACCGAAACTGAGCCGGCGAGCGTCGGGCGTCGCCCGGCGGTCGGGTCGGATGCGGTAGCCGGATTAGAGGTCGTTCCAAGCCGAAAGCGCGCGCTTCGGCGACGTGACGTCGGCAATCCAGTTCGCGGCGATTCCCTTCTTCAGCGTCCGCGCGAGCGGGCCGCCGAAGACGTTGACGGGGAACTCACCGACGACGGGGAACTTCACGCCGTGGGCGACGGCGTCGTGGCCGATGGAGATGACCGTGCCCTTGTCGGTGAACGTCCAGCGCTTGAGCGGCTTGCCGGCGAGGGCGCGAGCGATGTTCTCGCCGGCCACGTCGGCGGCGTCCCAGGCGGCCTGCGCCGTCGGCGGCGCGACGCTGTCGGGACCCTGCTCGACGAGGGCGCAGTCGCCGACCGCGAAGACGCGGTCGTCGCTGGTCTGGAAGTCCTCCTCGGCGAAGAAGCGGTGGGAGCGCTCGTCCTGTTCGAGTTCCACGTCGGACGCCTCGGGCTGACCGGTGATGCCGCCGGTCCAGACGAGCACGTCGTAGTCGAGTTCCTCGGGGTCCTCGTCCTCGCCGCCGCCGATGAAGACGGTCTCCTCGTCGACCTTCGAGATGAAGTCGCCGGTGAGGATGTCGATGTCGAGGTCCTCGACGCGGCGGCGGAGCGCGCCCTGCAGTTCGGGGTCGTTGCCGGGGAAGATTTCGTCCATCCCCTCGACGAGCTTGATGTCGATTGGCGCGCGGTTGGTGTCGCGGTACTCGGCGACCTCGGCGGCCGTCTGGATGCCCGAGAGGCCCGCACCGCCGATGACGACCTGCGCGGGGTCGTCGCGGGAGGCGTCGGCGGCCGCCTCCTTGATGTCCTGGTGAATCTCGCGGGCGTCGTCGAGACCCTTGAGCTGGTGGGCGAACTCCTCGAGGCCCTCGATGCCGAAGAAGGCGGTCGAGGAGCCGATGGCGACGAGCAGATAGTCGTAGTCGACGGTGTCGCCGCCTTCGAGTTCGACGACGCGCTCGTCGACGTTCACGTCGGTCGCGCGACCCTTGACGAAGTCGGTCGAGTCGGACTTGATGTCGTCGACGGGGATGGTGATGCTGGACTCGACGCTCGGGTCTCGGATACAGCGGTGGACCTCGTGGAGGACGAGGTGGTAGTCGTGTTCGGCGACCCACGTGAGTTGCGCGTCGTGACCGAGCTCTTCTTCGAGGGTTGTGACCGCGCCGGCCCCGGCGTACCCCGAGCCGAGAACGACGACCTGCGTGCTCATGTCGTCGTCTGTGCAGTCATCCGATAAAGGGGCTTTGAAACCGTCTCCACAGCCGGGGTAATTTTGGCCGCTACGCCCCCAGAGCGTCGAAATCCGGATTCGACGGTTGTCGGATTAGTCGAGACTGAGGCCCGCGTGCCAGCGGTCGACGCCCGCCTCTCGCTTGACCGCGTCCATCTTCGCGAGGAGGTGGACCGCGAGGCTGGCGGTCTCGGCCGCGCGCGACTCGCCTTCGGTGCGGAACTCGCCGGTGACGCGGTTCGCGTAGACCGAGCAGACCGCCCCGGCGCGGAGGCCGTAGACGTTGGCGATGGTCAGGAGCGCCGCGGCCTCCATCTCGATGTTCTTCACGTTCGCCTCGCGGAGTTCCTCGACGAGCGAGTCGGAGCCGGCGGCGCGGAAGCCCTCGAAACCGGGTCGGCCCTGCCCCGCGTAGAAGGAGTCGGCGCTCATCGTGAGGCCGACGTGGTAGTCGTAGCCGAGGCGTTCGGCGGCCGCGACGAGCGCCGAGACGACCTCGTGGTCGGAAACGGCGGGGTAGTCCTCGCGGACGTACTCCTTGGAGGTTCCCTCCTGTCGGACCGCGCCAGAGGTGATGACGAGGTCGCCCACCTCCATCTCGGGCTGAATCGCGCCGCAGGAGCCGACGCGGATGAAGGTGTCCGCGCCGGCGCGGGCGAGTTCCTCGACGGCGATGGCCGCCGAGGGACTCCCGATACCCGTCGAGGTGACCGAAATCGGCGTCCCGTCGTAACTGCCCGTGGCGGTCCGGTACTCGCGGTGGTAGGCCTTCTCCTCGTGGTCGTCCCACAGCGCCGTCACCTTGTCCACGCGCTCCGGGTTCCCGGGGAGCAACACCGCGTCGGCGAGGTCCGCGGGACCGACTTCGAGGTGGTACTGGACCTCGTCGTTCGGGTCCTCACTGTCGTTCATGGCACTACTCGCGCGCCGGCGGTGGAAATTCTTGCGTTCTCTGAGGGAACCCTCGCGGGCGTCGTCGCGTTCTCGTTCTCGTTCTCGTTCTCGTTCTCGTTCTCGTTCGCGGTCGCGGCCGGCGAGGTCGTCGCGCGTGGGGGCGTCACCGTCGACCGCCGCTCGCCCGCGACGCCGCGCCACGCCGGGTCGTCGGCGGGGTCGCCGTCGCGGAACGGCGGCGGGAGGTCGGCCCGCTCGTCGGCCGCCAGCAGGTAGCCGAGTCCCGCGCCGACGTACCAGTCGACCAGCGACGGGTCGAGGTCGGCGTCCACGACGAGGTCGCCGCCGGTGTACCACTCCAGCGCCGCGTCGTCGTCGACGTCGACACCGGTCCGCCGCCAGCGCACGCCCGAGTCGCCGTCGCCGAACGCCGACACCGAGAGCGTCACGTCGGCCACCTCGGGGTCGGAAACGCGCTCGAACGAACGGTTCGCGGGCGCGACGCCGTCGGCCCCGGACTCGTAGTACGACAGCGCGTGGTCGATTTCGGCCTCGTAGGTCGCCCGCTCGTCTGCCGAGACGTTCGAGAGGTCGACGTGGACCGCGACGCTCTGCTCGCGGAAGGGCGACTCTCGTTCGGCGGCGTCCGGTTCTGGCAGTCGCGTCGTCTCGATGCGCTCGGACAGCGCGGGGAACGCGTCGGCGTCGTCGTGGGTCAGTCCGAGCAGGTGGCCGAACTCGTGGCGCAACACCGTCTCGGTCGTCCGGTCGTCGTAGCCGGCGGCGACGACCACCGAAACAGGCTCAGTTGGTGCGGTCGGTTCGTCGCCGTCCAAGAGGGGCGCACAGCCGACCGCGTCCGCGCCGTCGTAGTCGCCGCAGGCGTCGATTCGCTCGACGACCGAGACGGTCACGTCCGGTTCCGAGGCGTTCGGCACCACGACGAACGCCGGGTCGTAGGCGACCGCCGACGCGTTCGCCCGCCAGTGGTCGACCGCCGATTCGACGAGCGACGCGTAGTCGCGGCCGTCCGCGGGCGCGTCGATGCCGACGACGACGGGCGCGCGACCCCACGGGTTGTCGGCGGGGCGCGTCTCCGGCATCGCCGACGACCCGGTTCCACCGACGGCGGCAGAGACGGCCCCGTCGTCGCCGTCGCTCGCGTCGGCCGACTGGGTTCCGAGGGCGGCGTCCACGACCGGCGGGGACGGCGACAGCGACGCACACCCCGAGAGTGCGACGAGAAAGCGAGCGCGAGCGCGGCGGTTCCGCGGTCGGCGGCGAGCGACACGCTACTCGTCGGCGTCGGCGTCGCGCTTCGCCGCGGCGGCTTCCAGCGTGTCCAGCGAGATGGTGTTCGGGAGGAGTTCGCCCAGCGTGTACTCGGCGACGTCGTCGCCGCCGAGGTCGCAGACGACCGGGAGGTCCTCGTCGCAGAACTCCGCGAGCGTCTGGCGACACATTCCGCAGGGCGTCACGCCGTCGCGCGCGCCCGAGGTGACGACGAGGCGGTCGAACTCCGTGTGGCCGTTCTTCACGGCCTCCGCGATGGCGACCTCCTCGGCGTGGAGGCTGTTCGAGTAGTTGGCGTTCTCGATGTTACAGCCGACGTAGACCTCGCCGTCTGCGGTCCTGAGCGCCGCTCCAACGGTGTACTCCGAGTAGGGAACGTAAGCGTTGTCGAGGGCTTCGCGGGCGCGTTCGACGAGTGATTCGGGCATTGGGCGCTCATTCGCGTGGGGTGGCTTAGTTCGTTCGGCTCTCCGAGACTGTCGACTCGGTCGACGGACGCGGGCGGAGGCTCCGGGGGGCCGCCCCCATCGCGTCGTCCCGCAAGCGACTATACGACGCGGCCCCAACGCGGCGTCGTGAACGACACATCCGGCGGACGACGAATCCTGCTCCTCGTCGGCGCGAGCGTCGTAGTCATCTCGGGCATCCTCGGCGTCTTCATCGGCGAGAACGGCGGTCAGGTCGCCGCCGAGATATCGCTGTTCGGCGTCCTCTCACTGCCGACCAGTCCGCTCGCCTTCAGCCTCTACGGGATGGCGTTCTCGGCCGTCATCCTCGCGGTGCTGTTCGCGCTCGTCGAGTACGCCTCGCGCGTGGAGAACGCTCAGTAACGGGGGTCCACCTCGGTAACGGTGGCTCGCGCCGCGTCGAAACGCCCGTCCCGGTCGGGGAACCGCGACCGGAAGGCGGACCGCTTTTGCTCGTCCGGCCCCGACGGACCCGCATGGACGCGCCCTCGTCGACCTCGACCTCGACCTCGGACGCCTCGGCCGGCGACGCCGCCCCCGGCCCGCTCCCGGAGGACACGGGTGGCAAGAACCGAAAGCGCGCCGCGCTTGCGACCGCGCCGTTCCTCGCGCTCGGGCTGGCCGACGTGGTACTCATCCTCCTGCAGGGGCTCGAACCGCTCTGGGGCTTCGCCATCCTCCCGCCGATTCTGTTCTGTAGCGTGCTGACCTGGATCGTCTTCAGCACCGACTTCCTCGACGACCGGACCTGAGCCGGCCGCGAGTCGGGTCCGGGGATTCGATTCAGCGTCGCAGGTTCGTGGAGTACTTCGTCGGCGTCTCCTCGTCGTAGCCGAAGTCCTCGGCGGTCAGTTCGGGCTCGGCGTCTCCGGCGCTCGCGGGCGCGGCGACTTTGAACCGCTCGCGGAGGCGCTCGGGCATCGAGAACGACTCGCGGTCGAGTCGGAGCGCGATGGCGTCGCCGTCGGCTTCCCTCACTCCGTCGAGTCGCTTCCGCGGCCCCGACGGGAGGTCCTCGGCGTCGACCGCCTCGAAGCCGAACTGCGCGCAGTAGCCGTGGTCCGAGGAGAACCCGTAGACGGTGTCGAACGCCTCGGCCGCGGCGCGGTCGACCAGTCGCTCGACGACGTGCGCGCCGACGCCCTGCCCGCGCCACCGCTCCGAGACGCCGACGCAGGTGACCTCGCAGAACGGCTCGTCGGTCTTGTGGACCCGAATGCGCCCGAATCCGGCCTTCTCGCCGGACTCCTCGTCGAGCGCAATCACGTAATCGCGGGACCGGAAAGAGCCGTCGTCGAGTCCGAGTTCCTCAAGCGAGTCGAGCAACCAGACCTCGTCTCGGTTCTTCGCGTCTCGGACGTACATGCCTATCAGTAGCACACCGGCCGACAAAAACGCCTCGGGCCGGGCGACCGATTCCCGCCGCGTCGGTCGAACTCAACGAAAGAACAGTAAAGATTCATGGTTCCCGTCGCGGAACCACGGTTCATGGACGTGCCCGACACCGACACCGTGGTACACGAACCGGACCCGGCGTTCGTCGAGGACGCCAACGTCACCCGCTTCATGCGGGAACACGACATCGAGGACTACGACGAACTCATCGAGCGGACGACGACCGAGGTTCCGGGCGTCGGTGCCTCGGGCGTCGAGTGGTTCTGGGACGAGCTCGTCGACTACCTCGACATCGACTTCTACGAGGAGTACGACGCGGTCCGCGACGACTCGGAGGGGCCGCAGTTCTCCCGCTGGTACCCCGGCGGCGAGCTAAACGTCGCCCACAACACCCTCGACCGCCACGCCGCGGTCGACTCCGGGAACCGGAACCGCGTCGCCTGCATCTGGGAGGGCGAAGACGGCGAGGTCGTCCAGCGGACCTACCACGACCTCTACCGCGAGGCCAACCGCGTCGCCAACGTCCTCGAATCGTACGGCGTCGAGACCGGGGATACGGTGGGGCTGTACATGCCGATGGTCCCCGAGGTCATCTCTATCCTCTACGGCTGTTTCAAGGTCGGCGCGATAGCCGTCCCTATCTTCTCCGGCTTCGGCGTCGACGCCACCGCGACCCGCCTCGCAGACCCCGAGTGTTCAGTCCTCTTTACTGCTGACGGCTTCTATCGCCGCGGCTCGGAAGTCCGGCTGAAGCCGACCGCCGACGAGGCGATGGCGGAGGCGGACTGCGTCGAGAACGTCGTCGTCTACCGGCGGTTCGGCGACGAAAGCGGGGATAGCGACGACGACGTGCCGTGGACAGAGGGCCGCGACGAGTGGTGGGAAGACACCGTCGGCGCGGCCGACTCCGAGTACGAAACCAAATCCCTCCCGTCGGACGCCGAGTCGATGTTGCTGTACTCCTCGGGGACGACCGGCAAGCCGAAGGGCATCGTCCACACCCACGCGGGCGTCCAGATGCAGACCGCGAAGGAGATTCACTTCGGCTTCGACCAGAAGCCCGAAGACCGATTCTTCTGGGTGTCCGACATCGGCTGGATGATGGGCCCGTGGACGCTCATCGGGAACCACACGTTCGCCGGCACCATCTTCATGTACGAGGGCGCGCCCGACTACCCGAACCCGGACCGCTTCTGGGAGATGATAGAGCGCCACCGCATCACCACCTTCGGCATCTCGCCGACCGCAATCCGCGCCCTGCGGAAGTACGGTGACGAGGAAGTCGAGAAACACGATCTGTCGAGCCTGCGCCTCCTCGGGTCGACCGGCGAGCCGTGGGACCCCGAGTCGTGGATGTGGTTCTACGAACACGTCGGCGGCGGCGACGCGCCCATCATGAACATCTCCGGCGGCACCGAAATCTGCGGCTGTTTCCTCATGCCGATGCCGACCCAGCCGCTCAAGCCCTGCTCGCTCGGCGGCCCCGGCCTCGGGATGGACATCGATATCGTGGACTCGTCGGGCGAGTCCATCGCCGACACCCACGAACGGGGCTTCCTCGTCGCCCGCGACTCCTGTCCGTCGATGACAAAGAGCCTCTGGGAGGGCGACGAGCGCTACCTCGACACCTACTGGTCGTCGTGGGACGACCTCTGGGACCACGGCGACTGGGCGCAGAAGGACGAAGACGGCTTCTGGTTCCTCCACGGCCGCGCCGACGACGCCCTCAACGTGGCCGGCCGCAAGGTCGGCCCCGCCGAGGTCGAAGGCGCGCTCATCGAACACGACGCGGTGAATCAGGCCGCCGCGGTCGGCGTCCCCGACGACACCACCGGGACGGCCGTCGTCGCCTACGTCGTCCTCGAAGACGGCGTCGGGGAGAGCGACGACCTCCGCGAGGAGCTTCGGGGCGTCGTCGGCGAGGAGCTGGGCAAGCCGTTCCGTCCGCGCGAGATACTGTTCGTCGACGAGTTCCCGAAGACGCAGTCGGGGAAGATAATCCGCCGCGCCATCGCCTCGATTTACGCGGGCGAGGACCTCGGAGACATGAGCAGTATCGAGAACCCCGAGTCGCTCGAAAAGATAGAGAACGCGTCCTGAGGCGGTTTTTCGTTTTTCGTTCAGTCGGACAGCGCCGCGCCGACGCCGTCGTCCCACGCGTCGGCGGTGAAGTCGACCGCGTCGTTCCACGTGGCGACGACCGTCGTCACCGCGAGGTCGCCGGTCACGTTCACCATCGTCCGAATCCGGTCGAGGATTGGGTCGACGCCGGCGACGAGCCCCACGATTTCGAGCGGCAGGCCGAGTTGCGTCAAGACGAGCGTGAGCATGATGAGCCCCGACCCGGGCACGCCGGCGGTGCCGATGCTCGCCAGCACGGCCACCGCGACGACGGCGAACTGGTCGGCCAGAGAGAGGTTCACGCCGACGATGTTCGCCGCGAAGATGGCCGCGACGCCCTGATACATCGCCGTGCCGTCCATGTTGATGGTCGCGCCGAGCGGGAGCGTAAAGCCGTAGATGCGCTCTTCGATGCCGAGGTTCTCGTCCGCGTCGGACATCGTGACCGGGAGCGTCCCGGACGACGACCGGATGCTCAGCGCGGTCACCATCGCGTCGCGCGCACCGGAGAGGAACGCGACCGGCGACCGCCCCGCGACCCCGACGACGAACGCGCCGAGGTAGACGACCCCGATGTGAACGACGGCCGCGAGGAGCATCGTTCCGATGAGGAGCGCGAAGGGAAGGACGGCGTCGACGCCCGCGGTGCCGAAGACGTTCGCCATGAGCGCGAAGACGCCGAGAACGCCGAACTCCATCGCCCCCCAGACGACCTTGTACATCGCCTCCGCGCCCGCGTCGGCGAGGTCGAAGAACGACTCGATGCCGCGTTTGACCTGCTCGTCGTCGGTCTCCTCCCACGCCAGCGTGAGGCCGAGGCCGAACACGACGACGAAGAAGATGGTCGGCAACACGCTCCCGTCGGCCATCGCGCCCACGGGGTTCGTCGGGACGATGTTGAGGACGACTTCGACGGCGTCGGGGGCCTCGGCGCTCTGTGCCTCGGCACCGGCGAGCAGTTCTTCGAGCCCGCGAGAGCCGGGAGAGACGAGGTTACTCACGCCGAGCCCGATGGCGACCGCGAACGCGGACGTGAGCGCGTACAGGCCCACGACCTGTAATCCGACGCGACCGAGCGACGACGGCGAGAGCTGTCGGACGCCCATCAGGAGCGTGAACACCACGATGGGGACGATGAGCATCTTCAGCAGTCGGACGAACAGGTCGCCGACCGGTTTCAGGGCCGTCGCGGGTTCGCCGACGACGAGGCCGACGAGCGACCCGAGGACGAACGCGACCCCGATTCGGTAGACGATGCCGACCGAGCGATACCGGTTCCAGAGTGACACGATGCCAGACTGTGACATGTAACGTATGTGAACCAACCTTACAGCCGAATCATAAATGTAGCGGTCGAAAATCGGAATTTAACACGGTCGTGGAATTTAAACTCAAGAATCGAATGAATATTTGACTCTCTGACGATAGGCCGCCACGCCCGCCGTCAGTACGCGTCGTCGGGCGCGAGCGCGACCGACTCGGGGACCCCGTCGCCGACCGAGAGCGCCGCCTCGACGGCCTCGTCGGTCTCGGGAATCCGAATCGTGCCGCCGGCGAGAAGCGGGGCGAGCACGCCGGCGACGACGGTGCCGGGACGGGAGAGCGACGACCGGACCGCGACCGTGTCGCCCGTTTCGAGGTCGAAGTCGGCGACGACCCCGCGGGCCGCGTCGAGCAGGTCGCCGTGGGTGAGCTCGCGGTCGCCGGCGACGAGCGCCGGGTCGTCGGGCGCGACGACCTCCGGGTGGACCGCGGGGTTCTCGCTCCAGACCTCCTGTTCCCAGTGGGTCGTCGCGGGCGAACTCGGCGGGCCGCCGAACACGGCGAGTTTCTGCCCCGGCGGGAGGTCGTCGAACTCGGACTCGCGGGCGACGGCGACGACGGTCGCCCGCGCCTCGACCGCCGGGTCGAACGCGGTCACCGCGCCCAGTTGGGCCGCCCCGAGGAACGTCAACAGCGGTTCGGGGAGCGACACCGGGTCGACCGCGACGCGAGCGCCCTTGCGGACGCCGAGGTAGCGGAGGACGTTCCCGGCCTTGTACGAGGTCGTGATGAGGTCGTGGTACGTGTAGGTCCGGCCGGGGCCGTCGACCCGGAGCGCGAGTCGGTCGCTCCGCCGGTCGCGGGCCATGAGGTCGCCGATAACGTCCATAGCCGACCGTACGGAGTCGGTGCGAAAAAAGGCCCCGAGGCGCGCTCGCGGTTCGAGAACGCGACGGGAACCCGGCGTCGTCCCTCGATGTGAGTCAGGGCGCGCCAGCGATGACGAACGTGCTCTCCTCGGGGCCGCTTCGGAGTTCGCGCGTGTCCTCCGGCGAGACGCGCACGGCGTCGCCGGGTTCGAGGTCGAGTTCCTTGTCCTCGACGACGAGCGTGGCCCCGCCGGAGACGAGGTAGTACACTTCCTCGTGGCCCTGTTCGGCGTGGTCGTGGGGCTTGCCGGACCAGTCGGGGTCCGCCTCCAACACGCTGAAGCCGAGTTCGACGCAGTCGAGTTCGTCCCGCAGGAAGTGGAGCCCGCCGCCGACCGCGTCTACGTCCTCGTAGTTCGCTTTCGTGTAGGACATCGACCGAACTGACGGCCGCCGGACAAGAGAGCGTGGCGGTGCCGGAAATCCGTTACAGCGAGTTCTTCAGCTTCTGGAAGAGGCCCTCTTTGACCTCCTCGCCGCCGGCCTCGGCGAACTCCTTGAGCGCCTCGCGCTGTTCTTTGTTGAGGTCCTCGGGCGTGACGACGTGGACCTCGACGTGCAGGTCGCCGTGGCCCCGACCGTCGAGGTGGGGCATCCCCGCGTCGGAGACGGTGAACGTCGACCCGCTTTGGGTGCCCGCGGGCACCTTCAGTTCCTCCTCGCCGTCGAGCGTCGGCACCTCGACGGTCGCGCCGAAGACGGCCTGCGGGAAGGATATGGGATGGGTGTAGCGGAGGTCGTCGCCGTCGCGCTCGAACTCCTCGTGGTCGCGGACGTTGACCTCGACGAACAGGTCGCCGTTGGGACCGCCGTTCTCGCCGGGTTCGCCCTCGCCGCGGTAGCGGAGGCGCTGGCCGTCGCGGAAGCCGGCGGGGATGGTGATGGTCACGTCGCGGGTGCGGCGGACGCGACCGCTCCCGCGGCACTCCGAACAGTCCTCGCTGTAGGTCTCGCCCTCGCCGCCGCAGGCGCGACAGGTCGTCGTCTGCTGGACGCGGCCGAACGGCGTCTGCTGGACCGTCGTCTGCTGGCCCGAGCCGTTACACTCCGAACAGGTGTTCACCTCCGCGTCGTCGGGGTGACCCTCGCCGTCGCACTCCGGACAGACCTCGCGGCGGCGAATCGTCACGTCGCGCTCGACGCCGTGGTAGGCGTCTTCGAGGTCGATCGAGATGCGCTGGGCCACGTCGCGGCCCTGCTGGGGGCGGTTGCGCTGTTGGCCGCCCGCGCCGCCGTTGAACAGGTTGTTGAAGATGTCCTCGAAGCCGCCACCGCCGCCGCCCATGCCGCCGAACGGGTTACCGCCGCCGCCGAAGGGGTTGCCGCCGCCGCGGCCGCCACCACCGCCGCCGCCGCGTTTCTGGGACTGCTGGAAGCGCTCGTGGCCGACTTGGTCGTACATCTGCCGCTTCTCGTCGTCCGTGAGCACCTCCTTGGCCTTCTGGACCTTCTTGAACTTCTCCTCGGCGTCGTCCTCGTCGGAAACGTCGGGGTGGTACTTCGCGGCCTTCTTGCGGTACGCGTTCTTGATTTCGTCTTTCGAGGCGTCCCGCGAGACCCCGAGTACGTCGTAGAAGTTCTCGCTCATCAGTTGCTATCTTGTAGCCGGTGAAGGTATTTGAAAAGCCCGTCTCTCGTATCGCGGCGAGCGCGAGCGGGGTCAAACCGGGGGTTTCGCCCGGATTCGACCGCCGGCGTCGGGTCCCTCGGCGACCCGAGAGTCAGTCAGTCGCTCAGTCGCTCAGTCGCTCAGTTGTCCTCTTCGTCCTCGTCGAAGTCCGCGTCGGCGTCGACGAAGTCCTCGGGGTCGGCACCGCCGGGGCCGCCGGCCGCGCCCGCACCAGCGCCGCCGGCACCGCCGGCCTGCGCCTGCTGTTGGTACATGCGCTTGCCGATTTCCTGCAGTTGCTTCGAAAGGTCTTCGGTCACGTCTTCGAGTTCGTCCGTGGAGGCGTCGTCGTCCTCGAGGACGGCTTCGACGTCCTCGATGGCCGCCTCGATGTCGGCGCGAAGTTCGTCGTCGACATTCTCTTCGTTCTCTTCGAGGAGCGTCTCCGCGCGCTGGACCGCGCCCTCGGCCTCGTTGCGGGCCTCGACGGCGCGACGGCGCTCTTTGTCCTCTTCGGCGTGCTGTTCGGCCTCCTGTTGCATGCGGTCGATCTCGTCGTCGGAGAGGCCCGCGCCGCCCTCGATGGTGATGGACTCGGCGTTGCCGGAGCCTTTGTCCTCGGCGGAGACGTTGACGATGCCGTTCTCGTCGATGTTGAAGCCGACTTCGATCTGCGGGGTGCCCGCGGGGGCCGGCGGGATGCCGGAGAGCGTGAACTCGCCGAGGAGTTCGTTGTCCTCGGCCATCTCGCGTTCGCCCTGGAAGACGCGGACCTGCACCGTCGTCTGGTTGTCGGCCGCGGTGGTGAAAATCTTCGACTCCTCGGTCGGAATCGTCGTGTTCTTCTCGATGAGGCGCTCGAAGAGACCGCCTTTGACCTCGATACCGAGCGACAGCGGCGTCACGTCGAGGAGGACGATGTCGTCGACCTCGCCGCCGAGAACGCCGCCCTGAATGGCCGCGCCGAGCGCGACGGCCTCGTCGGGGTTGACGGACTTCTTCGGCTCGGAGCCGAGCAGTTCTTCGACCTTGTCGCGGACCTGCGGCATCCGGGTGGAGCCGCCGACGAGGATGACGTCGTCGATGTCGCCCTTGTCGTAGCCGGCGTCTTCGAGCGCCTGCTCGGTCGGCTCGACCGTGCGGTCGATGAGGTCGGCGGTGAGCGACTCGAACTTCGCGCGGGTCAGGTCGTATTCGAGGTGGACCGGCCCGGAGTCCGTCGCCGTGATGAACGGGAGGTTGATGGTCGTCTCCTTGCGCGAGGAGAGTTCGATTTTGGCTTCCTCGGCCGCGTCCTTGAGACGCTGGAGCGCCTGTCGGTCCTCGCGGAGGTCGATACCGTGGTCGTTCTTGAACTCGGTGGCGAGCCAGTCGATGATGGCCTCGTCCCAGTCGTCGCCGCCGAGGTCGTTGTCCCCGTTCGTGGCGACCACTTCGTAGACGCCGCCGCCGAGGTCGAGGACGGACACGTCGAACGTGCCGCCGCCGAGGTCGTAGACGAGCACGGTCTGGTTCGACTCGTCGTCGAGACCGTAGGCCATCGACGCGGCGGTCGGCTCGTTGACGATGCGCTCGACGTCGAGACCCGCGATTTCGCCGGCGTCCTTCGTCGCCTGCCGCTGTTTGTCGTTGAAGTACGCGGGGACGGTGATGACGGCCTTCTGCAGTTCGTCGCCGAGGTAGTCCTCGGCGTCGCGCTTGATCTTCTGGAGAATCATCGCCGAAATCTGCTCCGGCGTGTACTCCTCGCCCTCGATGTCGACGGTGTAGCCGTCCTCGCCCATGTGGCGCTTGATAGACCGAATCGTGCGCTCCGGGTTCTGGATGGCCTGGTTCTTCGCCGGCTTGCCGACCAACCGCTCACCGTCGTCGGTGAACGCGACGACGGAGGGGGTGGTTCGGTCGCCTTCTGCGTTCACGATAATCTCCGGGTCGCCGCCCTCCATCACCGCGAACGCGCTGTTCGTGGTGCCGAGGTCGATACCCAGAATCTTGTTGCTCGCCATCTTGCCCGCAAATACCGTCTTTTGCCGGTTAAAGGTTACTAGATACTGCGACACACGGTGTGCGACGAGGTCGACGCCGTCTTGCGATTTTCTATTCTCGCGTCGAAACAGGTCGGTCGATTTATGTAGAACCGCCGACCGCGTCGCGGCGACGACGGAGAACATGGCCGGCGGCGACCCGACACTCGGTCGGCGACCGACCGCGCGACCACGCGACCACGCGGCCCGCGCCCCCGCGAACAGTCAGTCGGTCGGTTGCGGGCGTTCGGTTCCGTCGGCCGAGTCGGACGCGTCAGCGCCGTTCGCTCGGAGCGACGACGCGTCGGCTCCGTCGAGGGCGTCGAGCACCGTCGAGAGCGTCCGCTCGCGGCCCTCGCTGGCGAAGAACTCGTGACCGCCGTCGTAGGGGACGAGGTTCGCCGACGGCGTCCGGTCGCCGATTGCGCGAACGTCCACGACCCGGTCCGAAAGCGAGACGAACACCACGTCGTCGGGTCGGAACGACGGCAACGACACCTGTGCGCCGCGAATCATGCGGAGGAACGCGGGCGAGACGTTGCCCGGGGCGTCGGCCAGCTCGGCCGCGAGCTTCAGCTCGCCGAGGTCGTCGCGGGAGATGCCGGACGGGATGACGGCCTTGGTCGTCGGCAGTCGCCTGACGAGGGGCAAAAAGAGCGTGGCGAGCCCCGAGACCGCCGTCCCCCACCACGGGCTCAGAAAGACGTTCCGGACCGAGAGGTCGAGGTGGGCGGCCACGAGGCCGCCGGTACTGTGGCTGAGGACGAGGTCGATGTCGCGGTCGACCGCGTACGCCCGCACCGGGTTCACGTACTGGCGCTCGAACTCCCAGCCGTTCGTCGGGAGTTCGACGGCGTGGACGTGATACCCCTCGTAGGTGAGGCGGTCGAGGAGCCACTCGACGCTCCGATGACCCGGCTCGTTGCCCCACCCGAGGACGAAAAGCAGGTCGTCGTCGCCGGGGTCGCCGTGTTGGGTGACGCGCACGGTCGGCCGCCGCCGACGGGAACGAAGTCGCATGGCGTAGTGATAGCGAGGTGAGAACAAAAGTCCTCGCCGGTCGGGGGGAATCGAGACCGCCCCGACGACGGCGAGCGCCCGTCGACGGCGCGCTATTCGCCCTTGCTGACCGTGATCTGCGCGGCGCGGATGACCTTGTCGGCCATCTCGTAGCCGGGTTGGAACACGTCGGCGACGGTGTCGGCCGGCTGGTCGCTATCGACCCGCATCATCACTTCGTGGCGGTTCGGGTCCACGTCGGTCCCCGGTTCGGGGTCGATGATTTCGACGTTCTCGTCTTCGAGGATGCGGTCGAACTCCTTGAGCGTCGATTCGAGGCCGCCGCGGATGTCGGCGTCGTCGTCCTGGTCGAGCGCGCGAACGAGGTTGTCGCGGACGGTGACGACGCGCTCGACGAAGTCCTCGGTGGCGCGGTCTTTTATCTGGGACTGTCGCTTCTTCGCGCGCTTCTTGTAGTTCTGGAAGTCGGCCTGCGTGCGCTTGAGACGCGACTGGAGTTCCTCGGCCGTCGCCTCTGCCTCGTCGCGCTCGGCTTCGAGGTCTGCGACGCGGGCTTCGAGCGCCGCGACCTCGGCCGCGAGGTCGTCGTCGTACTCGGCGACGCGGTCGGCGACAGTCGGCCCGTCGCCCGCCGCGTCGGATTCCTCGGCCGCCGACTCGGCGCTCGACGCCTCGCCGTCGGCGCCCGTCGCCGCGTCTTCGGCCGCCTGCGCCGCTACGTCGGATGCCGCGTCAGTCTCGGCGTCTGCGTTCGCGTCCGTGACCGACTCGGCAGGGTCGTCGCTCATGGGCGGGAGAAGTGTCCGACGCGGCTTAAACGTGTAGACTGCGGGTCGGCCGAAACCCTTCTCAGGGCGGAGGGGTCGCGCGGGGCGAAACTCCCCGCGACCGACGGCCAGCGTCGCCTACTGGTACATCCCGAGCGGTCGGGCCTGCGTGCTCTCCTCGTCGGACTGTTGCATCCGCCGGGCCAACTGCTCTTTGGCCTGCCGTATCTCGGTGGCGCTGTTCACGAGGTCGTCGACGGGCACCTCGATGCCGACGAGGGGTTCGAGGCCGTGTTTGATGATGACGCGAGCGGCCTCGGGGTCCGGAAACTGCGGGTCCGACTCGACTATCAGCGCGAGCGCCGGGCGGCCGACCGAGACGGCGTTGCTCAGGAGCGCGCCCGTCGGCCCCGAGACGAGACCGGTCTCCGTGGGACTGTCGATACCGGCCGCTTCGAGCCGCGACCGCGCGCCGTCGGTGCCGACGCCGTAGAGCGCCGGCACGTCCTCGGACCTCTCGTGGGCGATGCCCGAGAGGAACACGGGGAGCACGTCGAGTTCCTCGAACCACGGCCCGAGACAGGCCGCGAGTTCGGTCGCCGCCTCGGGCCGGATGGGGATGTCGCTCTGAAGGACGAGCAGGTCCCGCTCCGCGTCGGCGTAGAGCCTGACCGGCGGGTGCAACGCCGGGTCGTCCTCCATGTAGACCGCGACCTTCGGGACGCCCTCGCAGAACACGTCCGCGTAGTGGGTCATGTCGAACTCCGAGACCAGGTGGTCGGCCGCGATTTTGCCGACCAACCCCACGCCCGGCAGTCCCTCGACCAGCGTCGGCGACTCCAGTTCGTCTGTGAGTTCCTCCGCGAGGACGCGAATGCGTGCCATAGGTGAACATGGTCGCCGGGGCGAGGTAAATCCGACGGGCGAGTGCGTAGCCGTCGGCCGCCGGCTCCGCCCCGTCCCGCCCTGTCCCGACGCGACTGGTTCGACCGGTGGCGTCGCCCGGCGTCACCGTCGGCGGGCGACGCCGGCGACTCCGAAACCGACAAGCGCGCCCGCGCGGAATCGGGTGTCATGAACCCGCTCCAGCGGTACGCGCCGCTCGTGGACGACGAGGAGGCCTTTTTCGCGGCCTGCGAGCGGCCGCTTCCCTCCGTCGTCCGCGTCAACACCATCAAGACGACGGTGGCGCGCGCCCGCGAGGCGCTCGACGACGAGGGCGTCGCCTACGAACCGACCGACTGGCATCCCGGCATCCTCAAGCTCGAAGACAGCAGTCCGGGGACGAACTGGCCGTACTTCCACGGCTGGCTCCACGGACAGGAGGAGGTGTCGGCGCTCCCGGCTATCGCCCTCGACCCGCAACCGGGCGAGCGGGTGTGGGACACCTGCGCCGCGCCGGGGTCGAAGACGACCCAGATAGCCGCCATGATGGACGACGAGGGCGTCCTCGTCGGCAACGACAACAACCTCGGTCGGCTGTCGGCGCTCCGCCACAACGCCGAGCGCCTCGGCGTGACGAACCTCGTCGTGTCGAATCAGGACGCCCGCAACTTCTCGATGAAGCCCTACGGGGAGCGAACCCCCGAGAGGGACGCGTCGTTCGAGCAGTTCGACCGCGTCCTCGTCGACGCGCCGTGTTCCTGCGAGGGCACCTGCCGGAAGAACCCCGACGTGCTCGACGAGTGGACGATGAACCACGTCAAGAGCGTCGCCGGCATCCAGAAGGGCATCCTCCGGCGCGCCGTGCAGGTGACGAAAGCCGGCGGCACCGTCGTCTACTCCACCTGCACCTTCGCGCCCGAGGAGAACGAGGCCATCCTCGACTTCGTCCTCGAACGGGAGGACTGCGAGGTCGTCGAGTGGGACGTGCCCGACGGCTTCGAGACCGCGCCCGGCATCACCGAGTGGGAGGGCGACGAGTACGACCCGTCGGTGACCAAGGCCCGCCGCGTCTACCCGCACCACAACGACACGGGCGGCTTCTTCACCGCCAAACTGGAGGTGACAGCATGAGCGACGACACCGCCCCCGACGAGAACTGGGGCCAGCAGTTCGACCGCCTGCCGCCGACGGCCGACGACCGCGTCGTCGACGGTCGCCCCTCGCGCGAGGAGGTCATCGACTGGTGGGACGAACGGTTCGGCGTCGACCCCGCCGTCTTCGACGGCTACACGTTCTGGGAGAAGGGCGCGGGCAAGATTTGGGCGTTCCACGGCGAGGTCGTCGACCCCATCGAAGTCGAGGGGCTCGGAATGCGCATCCTGCGGACTCGCCAGCGCCACTGGAAGCCCTCGACCAACGCGGTCCAGCGCTTCTGCGGCGACGCGACGAGGAACGTCATCGAACTGAGTCCGGGCGAGGCGAAGGCGTTCGTCGACGGCCACGACCAACAGCTCGACCGGTGGGAGGGCGACTGGGGCTACCTCACCGCCGCACACGAAATCGCCGGCGAACTCGAACCCCTCGGCGTCGGTCTCTACCTCCACGGGGAACTCCGCTCGACGGTCCCGAAGGGTCGGCAGGAAGACCTCGTCAAACTCGACTGAGCGGTTCGGGGTCGCTCCCCGACGCTACTTCTCTCTGACCGTCCCGCCGGTCAGCCCCTCCCACTCGACCCGGTAGCCGAGCCGCGAGAGGACCGCGCTCGCGTCGTCGAGGCCGCGGTCGTCGAGGACGGACTCGGCCGCCGACAGCGACATCCCCGCCTCGACCTCCTCGGCGAGCGCGTCGAGGACGCCCGGCCGGACCAGCGTCCGCCCGACGAGTTCGTGGTCCGGAAAGGCCACGTCGTCGAGCGCGTCGACCGAGACGCCACGGGCGGCCGCGAGGTCAGATAAGGTCACCACGTCGTCGTCCGGCGTGAGTTCCGCGGGGAGCGACGAGGCCGCGTCGGCGACGAGGTCGGACTCGTAGTCGCGCAACACGTCCACCACGTCCTTCACGCGCACGGAGCCGGCGTACGGGACGGCGCGGTGGTCGCGGGCGGCGATGTCCTCGCCGACGCCGAGCGAGTCGTCGACGGCGACGACGAGTTCCACGTCCTCCACGTCGGCGAGTTGGCCCAGCTTCTTCTCGACGTACTCGGGCGTCCAAAAGCCCATAATCTCGAAGAAGACGCGGAAGTCGGCGTGGGCGTAGTCGAACGCGAAGTCCGGAATCATCACGCTCGTCCCCGTTTCGAGCGGTTCCGGCTCCCGGACGAGCGACCAGTCGAGGTCGAGGCCGCGGAAGCGGGCGGCGAAGTCGGCCTCCACGCCGCTGTCGAAGCCGGGTTCGGCCATCGGCTCGACGCCCGGGACCGACACGTCGTCGCTCGTGAGCGTCATCTCCCGGTCGGTCCCGCGGTCGTCGATGGTCGCCGCGAGCCGCCAGTCGCCCGCGGTGGCGACCGACCGGAGCAGGCGGGCGAAGGCGGTTCCGTACCGCCGGGTCCGCTGAAAGAGCGCGTCGGGACCGGTGACGACGACCTCGCGGCCGGCGTCGGTCTTCCGGACCTCGTACATCAGCCGGAGGCGTTTGACCGCCGAGACGACGGCCTTCGGGTCGGAGCTTCGGACCCGAACCTCGGTCGCGTCGAACAGGGCGGTCTGGGCGAGAGAAAGGTTGTACTGCGCGAGCAGTTCGTCGGGCGTCCACCGCGGGTCGAACTCGGAGAGCACCTGTTCGACCTCGCGGTCGGCAGTCAGCGACTCGTCGACCGCGTCGGGCGACGACCCGAGCGAGGACGCCGCGCGGTCGAGCGCCGCGGCTCGCTCCTCGTCGGTCGTCACGCCGCCGACCGCCATCGCGGCTTCGAACGCGGCGCGGCGGGCGCGGGCGGGGGGCAGGGGAGCCGCCGTCTCGAACACCGCCTCGCGGGCGAGGAGCGACGCGAAGCCGCGGGCGAGTTTGAAGTCGTCGGCCTCGGCTTCGAGGTCGGCGAGGGCGTCGTCGAGGGCGGCCCGCGCGTCGCCGACGTGTCGCCGGAAGACGCCGATTGCCTTCGCGGCCAGCGGGCGGTCCCCCCGGTCGGCGAACTGCGGGTGGTAGCCGCCGCCCGCCCGCGACACGCGAAGCAGGTCCTTCGTCAGCACGCTCGCCACGACGGGGCCGCGGGACAAAAACGACTCGGGCGGCGAGGAATGGGCGGACCGCGGCGAAGACGAGAGTCGGAACGGCGACGCCGGCAGAAAGCGGGCGACGACGCGGACGACAAGGTTCATTGCGCCCGCGGCGGACGCCACCGTATGGAGCGACGACGCCTCCTCGGACTGGTCGCGGTCGGCCTGTCGTCGGGCTGTCTCGGCTCGCTACCGGGCGCGACGGGGCCGCGAAACCCACCGGCGGCACCGGCGGGCGACCCACGAGAAACGCCCGAGGTCTCCCCGGTCCGCATCGAGGACATCGACTACGAGGCGACCGACGACGGCCGTCTCCGGGTGTTCGGGTCGGTCCTCAACGACGGCGGGGCCGAGCGGCTCACCACGGTCGAAGTCCGAGTCACCGTCGGCGGCGAACGCACGACGCAGTCGCAGGAACTCGCCGTCCCGGCCGGCGGGACCGCCGACTTCGCAGTCGAGTTCGAGTTCGGGTACGACGCCTTCAGAGAAGACGGCGACCTGAACGTCTCGCTGGTCTGAGGTCGAAGGCGGTCGGCTCTCCCGCCGGCGTCGGCCCGCGCCTACGTCGCCTCACCGACGCCGGGCCGCCACCCGTTCTTCCGCCGTCTCGACGCTCACGAGTTCGTAGAGCGTCGCGGTCGAGCCGTCGGCTTTCGGCCGGAGGATGCGGCCGAGTCGCTGGGTGAACTCGCGTTCCGACCCCGACCCCGAAAGGAGGATGCCGACGTTGGCGTCGGGCACGTCAACGCCCTCGTCGAGCACGTTGGCCGCGACGACGGTGTCGTAGGTGCCGTCGCGGAAGCGGTCGAGGATTTCGCGGCGCTCTTTCGTGCCGGTCTCGTTCGTTATCGGCGGGACGAGGAAGCGCCGCGAGATGCGGTAGACGAGGTCGGTCGAGGCGGTGAAGACGATGACGCGGTCCTCGCGGTGCCGCGCGAGCAACCGAGCCAGTTTGTCCACCTTCGCCTCGGAGTTCATCATCACGTCGCGGGCGCGCTGTTTGGCGAGCAGTGCCTGCCGCGCTCGCGGGTCGTTGCCCGACCGCATCACGAGCTTCTGGTAGTCGCTCCCCGACTGCATCGACAGCCCCGAGGTCCGCAGGTAGTTCACGAACGTCTCCTGTGCCTCGTCGTACGTCTCGCGCTCGTCGGCCGTGAGTTCCACCTCGATGCGGCGGACCTCGTAGTCGGCGAGGTGGTCGCCCGCCAAGTCGTCCACGTCGAGGCGGTACGCCCGCGGGCCGACGAGTTCCTCGACGCGCTCGTGTGCGCCGTCGGGGCGCTCGAACGTCGCCGTCAGGCCGAGGCGGGCGGGCGCGGCGAGGAATCGCGGGATGTCCCGATACCCCTCGCCGCCGAGGTGGTGGACCTCGTCGAAGACGACGAGGCCGAAGTCGCCGCCGACGTCGTCGGCGCGGAGGTACGCCGAGTCGTACGTCGAGACCGTGATGGCCTCTTGGGTCTGTTCGCCGCCGCCGAAGCGCCCGACCGGCACGTCGAACTCGGTTTCGAGTTCGCGTATCCACTGGTCCTGTAAGTCGATGGTCGGCACGACGACGAGCGTCGGCACCGAGCGGGCGACCATCGCCGCGACCGCGAGCACCGTCTTGCCCGCGCCGGTCGGCAGTTCCACGACGCCGCGACTGCCCGCGTCGAGCCACGCGTCGAGGGCGGCGCGCTGGTAGTCGCGGAGGTCGTAAGTCGTCGAAAGCGAGAGGGGAGCGGCGAGCGCGGCCGCGACTCGGTCGTCGTAGTCGACGCCGGCCGCGTCGAGCGCGTCCCGAACCGCGGCGTACCGCATCGCGGGGGCGCGATAGCCGCCGCTTCGGGGGTCGGCCTCGACGCTCGGCACGTCGGCGAGGGCGGCCCGAACGTCGGCGTCGTCCGCTGAGCCGTCGGCGTCAGAGCCGTCGCCATCGATGCTGACGTGGACGGTACCGTCCTCGAAGCGGAGGGTCGTCACTACCGGCGCGTTGGCGGGGCGCGGTGATAAATCGACGGTCCCGCGGTGGGCGGCCGGACCGAGCCGGGCGGGGATGTCGCGGGGTTCCGGCCCGCCGTCCGCGGGCCGAAGGTTCAAATCCGATGGCGGGGCTACGGACGTGTATGAGCGACGACCTCGACGACGCGGTCGCACAGTTCCTCAGCGACTACAACAGCGCGATGAAGGAGTACGAGAAGGGCTACGTCGACGCCGACGCGACGCTGTCGGTCATCGACGCGCACATCGACGAGTTGCGAGAGGCGAGAGAGTAAGACGCGAGAATCGGGCGCGTAGAACCCGGACTACTCCCCGATGAGCCCGCGAATCCGCTCGACGTATTCCGCGAACTCGCCTTCGGTCCGCTCGCGCGGGCGGTCGATATCGACCGAGACGATTTCGCGGACGCGGCCGGGGTTGGCGGCCATGACGACCACGCGGTCGGCGAGCGTGACCGCCTCTTCCACGTCGTGGGTGACAAAGAGCACCGTCTTATCCGTCTCCGCCCAGATGTCGAGCAGTTCGCCGTGGAGCATGTCGCGGGTCTGGGCGTCGACCGCGCCGAACGGCTCGTCCATGAGGAGGAGTTCGGGGTCGACCGCGAGCGCGCGGGCGATGCCGACGCGCTGTTTCATCCCGCCGGACAGCTCTTTCGGGTAGGCGTCGGCGAAGCCGTCGAGACCGACGAGTTCGAGCATCTCCGTCACGCGTTCCGAGCGCGCCGGCTCCTCGACGCCCTGTTCTTCGAGCCCGAAGGCGACGTTCTCGCTGACGGTCCGCCACGGGAACAGCCCGTACTCTTGGAACACCATCCCGCGGTCGGTGCCGGGGCCGGTGACGGGCGAGCCGTCGAGGGTGACCGCACCCGTCGTGGCGGCTTCGAGGCCGGCGATGATGCGGAACAGCGTCGTCTTGCCGCATCCCGAGGGGCCGACGATACAGACGAACTCGCCGTCCGCGACGGCGAACTCCACGCCGGAGAGGGCTTCGACCGTCCGCCGGTCGGACGCGTAGGTCTTGCCGAGCGAGTCGACGCTGACCGTCGCGGCCTCGTCGGTGTCCGTCGCGGTCGCGGTTTCGGCCGTGTTCGCGGCCGCGCCCGCGTCCGCGTTCGCGTCGTCGCTCATGCTCGCCACTCCAGCACCCGCCGTTCGACCCGGCGGAACAGGCCGTCGCTCACGAGGAAGACGATGCTGATGACGAGCATGTAGGCGACAGAGACGTCCATCGCGAGGTTCTGCGCCGTGTTGAGAATCTCGTAGCCGACGCCGACGCCGACGATGAGTTCGGCCGCGACGACAATCATCCAACACTGGCCGATGCTCGTTCGGATGCCGGTCATGATAGAGGGGCTGGCCGCCGGGATGACGACCTTCCGAATCATCGTCCAGTCGTCGCCGACGCCGAGGGTCGCGGCGACCTCCTTGAGGTCCTCGGAGACGCCCTCGACGCCGCCGTAGGCGCTGTAGAAGTTAATCCAAAAGGAGCCGATGGCGACGATGAACGTCGCGCCCTGATGGTTGACGCCGAGCCAGATGACGGCGAAGCCGATCCACGCCAGCGGCGGAATCGGTCGGAGCAGGCGCGTGACGGGCGTGAAGACGCTGTCGACGCGAGTGTTCCAGCCCATGGCGACGCCCGCGAAGACGCCGAGCGAGGTCCCGATGAGCAGTCCCGGCACGTAGTGGTAGAGGCTCTGGACCAGCTTGACGAGCAGTCGGGTCGCCGGGAGTTCCACGCCGGTGAATGGAATCGACAGCGAGGCCGGCGCGGTGAGTTCGACCACGAACGCCGCGAGCACCTCGACGGGCGAGGGGAGGAGATACGTCGGCTGGAACAGCGCGGCGACGTACCAGACGGCGAGAAAGCCCGCGAAGCCGGCGACCGCGAGCCCCGTCTGTTCCGAGGAGAACCCCGCGAGTCGGTCGAGCAGTCGCTCGTCCGCCTCGGTCTCCGAGAGGGTGACGCCCGCGCCGACTTCGTCGTTGCTCATAGCGAGTCGTAGATACCGTAGTCGAACATCTCGTCGACGGTCAACTGCGCTTCGGTCTTCCCGAGCGTCTGGGCGTAGTCGGCGAAGATTTCCGCCCCGCCTTCGATGTCGTGGGGGTCGGTGATGAAGTCCGACGCGGGGGAGTCGAGCGCCGTGCGGGCGGTCTCGACCGGAAGCGCGCTCTCCCCGATGACCGAACTCGCGTGCTGGGCGGCGGTGTCGGGGTTGTCGGCGACGAAGTTCGTCGCCTGCCGGTGGAGTTCGACGAACTCCGTGGCGAGGTCGCGGTTGTCCTGCCGGAGGCGGTCGTGCATGAGCGTGACCGCCGCGGGCTGGCCGGGCATGAAGTCGCCCGCCCACGCGATGGACTGGAACGGCGCGTCGTTGGCGTCGATGACCGTCGGCACGGGCTCCATGATGCTCGTGCCGTCGACGTTGTTCGAGAGGAGCGCCTGCTGGACCGCGGCCGCGCCGCCGAGGCCCTTGATGTTCACGTCCTCCTCGGGGTCGAGGCCGAGCGTGTTCTGAATCCAGTAGCGGAGCAGGATGTCCGGGACCGACCCCGGCGGGAAGGTTCCGAAGGTGAACTTGCGGCCCTTCTGTGCCTCGAACTCTGCGAAGGCGTCTTTCCCGTGTTCCTCCCACAGCGCGGCGAAGTCGTCGGTGGCGAGAATCTGCATCGCGTTCTTGATGTTCGCCGCGGTTATCTTCGCGGGGATGCCCTTGTCCATGACAATCATCGCCGGGACGATGCCGAACATCATCACGTCGAAGTCGCCCGTCGCCGACGCCTGCACGATGCTCGGGCCGTCGGAGAACTTCTTGCCCGCGACCGGGACCGAAAGCTCGTCGAACAGCCCCTCTTCTTCCATCACGAAGTACTGCATGTCCGGGTAGATGGGCATGTAGGCGACGTTGAGTTCGTCCAGCCCGCCCCCGCCGGACCCGCCGAGACAGCCCGCGAGGCCGGCGGTCGCGGCGAGGCCGGAGCCCTGCAGGAATCGTCTACGGCTAATCGAAGTCGAACGTGGTGCCTCTGTCATTGTCCTCGTTACGAATCAGCGCCTTATTCCGGGCGCGTACCCGGTAACGATAGACGCGGTAGATGACGCGCCGAAGCCGGTGAAATCCCGGTCTGCCGCCGTGGTCGGAGTTGGAACGGTCGGTTTTCCCGAATCGACGCCTCCCAGATAGCGGCAGTAACCTCCGACAAACGACGACGTTCACGTCACCGAGACAACGGGTCGGCCGCGACCCTGCGTGGGAAGAACTATCCCGAACGGCGACACCGGATAGGATATGACGCACTTCTCCGACCGGGTGGAGCGCATCTCCATCAGCGGCATTCGCAAGGTGTTCGAGGCGGCTGGCGAAGACGCTATCAATCTCGGGCTGGGTCAGCCCGACTTCCCGGCCCCGGACCACGCTCGACGGGCGGCCATCGAGGCCATCGAGGCCGGCGAGGCCGACGGCTACACCGGTAACAAGGGACTTCCGAGCCTGCGCGAGGCCATCGCCGAGAAGCACCGCCGCGACCAGGGCGTCGACCTCGACTCCGACGACGTCATCGCCACGGCCGGAGGGAGCGAGGCGCTCCACATCGCCATCGAGGCGCACGTGAACGAGGGCGACGAGGTCATCATCCCCGACCCCGGCTTCGTCTCCTACGACGCGCTCACGAAACTCGCCGGCGGCGAGCCGGTTCCGGTTCCCCTCCGCGACGACCTGACGCTCGACCCCGCGGCGGTCGAAGACGCCATCACCGACGACACCGCGGCGTTCGTCGTCAACAGCCCCGGCAACCCGACGGGCGCGGTCTCGCCGCCCGACGACATCGCCGAGTTCGCCCGCATCGCCGACGAACACGACGTGCTCTGCATCTCCGACGAGGTGTACGAGTACACCGTCTTCGAGGGCGAACACCGCTCGCCCATCGAGTTCGCCGAAACCGACAACGTCGTCGTCGTCAACTCGGCCTCGAAGCTGTTTTCGATGACCGGCTGGCGACTCGGCTGGGTGTACGGCTCCACCCGCCGGGTCGAGCGCATGCTCCGCGTCCACCAGTACGTGCAGGCGTGCGCCTCCGCGCCGGCCCAGTTCGCCGCCGAAGCCGCGCTCAGCGGCCCGCAGGACCGCATCGAGGAGATGACAGAGACGTTCCGCGAGCGCCGCGACCTCGTCGTCGAGGGGCTGGAGGACATCGGTCTCACCGTCCCGTCGCCGGGCGGCGCGTTCTACGTCATGCCCGAGGTGCCCGAGGGCTTCGTCGACGAGTGCATCGACCGCGGCGTCATTATCGTCCCCGGCGAGGCGTTCGGCGAACACGGCCGCGGCTACGCCCGCCTGTCGTACGCGACCGACACCGAGTCGCTCCGCGAGGCCATCGAAATCATGGGCGAAGCGTACGACGCGGTCGTCTGAGGCCCTCACGCGTCCGAATTCGGTCGATTCGCCGACCGAACTACGACAACCGACGGCATCCGATACGTCTTATTCTCGGCGTTCGAAGTGAAAACCGTTAAATTCGGGAGCCAGTGACGAAACGTTTGTCATGCCCGCAGAGACGCAGGGAGTCATCAGCCTGCTACCGGCGCTCTTCGCAATCGTGCTGACGCTGGTCAGCCGGCAGGTGCTCCTCTCGCTTTTCACCGGCATCTGGATCGGTGCGACCATCTTGGTGGGATGGAACCCCATCGGTGGGGCGGCGTACTCCCTCCAGTTGGTCATCAACAACGTGACCGAGTCGTTCAACAGCAAACTCCTCCTGTTTACGTTCCTCTCGGGCGCGATGCTCGGGATGATATTCCTCTCGGGCGGGATGAACGCGCTCGCACAGCGCATCATCGCCCGCATCAAGACCCGGAAACAGGCCGCGTTGGGGACGAGCGTCCTCGGGATGCTCATCTTCGTCGACTCCTACGCGAGCACGATGATTACCGGCTCGGTGATGCGGCCCATCACCGACAAGTTCGACATCAGCCGCGAGAAGCTCGCGTACCTGCTCGATTCGACCACCTCGCCCGTGGTGAGCGTCGCCGTCGTCTCGACGTGGGTCGGCTTCGAGGTCGGCCTCATCCGCGAGCAGTTCGCCTCGCTCGGCATCGACCAGAGCGCCTTCGTGGTGTTCCTCCAGAGCATCCCGTTCCGCTTCTACAGCCTGCTCGCGGTCGCGCTCGTGTTCATCCTCGTCGTGATGGACTGGGACTTCGGCCCGATGAAGCGCGCCGAGCGGCGCGCGAAAGAAGAGGGGAAAGTCCTCGGCGACGACGCCGACCCCCTCATCGAGACCCGCGAGGAGGACATCGTCACACCCGACCACGTCGACTCGCGCTGGTGGTACTTCGCCGCGCCCATCGTCGCGCTCGTCGCCGTCACCGGCTTCGGCCTGCTGTACTCCGGCGGCTGGCCCGAATTGGCACCCGTCGAGGCGCTGAAGGGAGCGGCCACCGCCGACGCCATCCTCTGGGGCGTCTTCTCGGCGTGCGCGCTACTGCTCGCCATCCTCGTCGGCCACGCCCGCGTCCAACTCGAAGCCGTCAGCGACGCCATCTTCGAGGGCTTCAAGATGGTCATGTTCCCCGTGGCCGTCCTCTCGCTGGCGTGGACCATCGGCGGCGTCAGTCAGGCGCTCGGCGTCGGTCCGTTCGTCGTCAGCGTCGCCGAAGGCGTCATCACGCCCGAACTCCTGCCCGCGGTCGTCTTCCTCGCCGCGGCCATCATCTCGTTCTCCATCGGCACGTCGTGGGGGACGATGAGTATCATGTTCCCCGTCGCGGTGCCGCTTGCCTATCAGCTCGGCGCGCCGCTCCCCGGTGCCATCGGCGCTATCCTCACCGGATCGCTGTTCGGTGACCACTGTTCGCCCATCAGCGACACGACGGTCCTCTCGTCGATGTTCGCCGGCGCGGACCACGTCGACCACGTGAACACGCAGATTCCGTACGCACTGCTGAGCGGGACGGTCGCCACGGGGCTGTTCCTCGCGGACGGCTACGGCGTTGGCTCGCTCACGGTCTCCGGCTACGGCGTCGGCCCCCTCGCGCTCCTCGGCGTCGGCGTCCTCACGCTCTTCGTCGCCGCCTACTACCTCTCCCAGCACGCCGACGTGAGCGTCCCGAACGCGTTCGGGTCGTCGTCCGACTAACCCGTCGCCCGCTCTTTTTCACCGACCGACGAACCCCGCGACCAGCACCGTCGCGTACGCCAAGAGCAACAGCCCGCCGAAGAGCCCCGCGGCTCCGAGGCCCATGTTCGGATAGACGACCGAGAACAGCGCCGTCGAGACCGCGTCGACGAGCATCCCGGGGACGACCAGCAACACCGCCGCCTCCCGCCGCGCGCCACCGGAGAGCCCGCGCCACCGGAAGACCCCGACCGCGAGCGCCCACATCGCGGGGACCGTCAGCGCGAACACCGCGGCCGTGGCCAGCGGACGGGAGGGGACCAACACGAGTTGGCCGACGACGCGGAAGACGAGGCCCGCGACGAGGGCAATCGCCAGCCCGACGCCGAGCAACACCCGCGTCTCCGACAGCGGGAGCCGGCGGGCGTCGGTCTCGACGACCTGTGAACCGATTGTCATGCGTTCCGTACGCGGGCAGAAGGTATCAGCGTTCGTGCCGGCGAGTCGATCGAGACAGTCACCGTCAGAGAGCTTCGCGTCGCAAAGAATCGCTGAGCCGCCGCTCGCGACTCGCGCGAATCCCGCGCGTGAGCCGCGCGACAGCCGAACGGAGAGCGTGACTCCGTTTCTGTGCTCGGTCACTATCGTGAACCGAACTATCCAATTCTGTATAGCGAGATATAATATATCTGTGGCGTGGCAGACGAGTATCTGACCAACCAAGGGCAACAAGAATGAGCAGAAAAGGCTCTGTTGAAATCCCGGATTTGTGATGTGTTGACCTTGTTGGAACCCTCTATTGGTGATGGTTTTAAGTAGGCGTGCTGAATACAGCGCGCAAGTCAATCCGTTACAGGCTAGTCAGCCTCTATACAAATCTGAATGGATATCAGTACCTGAGGTCCGACTGTTCAAATATATCAGACCACAGATGAATTAACGCTATTTATTCGTATTTATTCTTCTGACTGCGGATAACCTCGACCATCTCGCGGACATTCCGTACCCCGATATCGATATTCCCACCCCCGGTTTCCAGCCTCACTCCCCCGCTAATCAGACCTTCGAACGTAGAGATACTACGGATATCTTTCATCCTTACTTCGTTTGTTCTAGCACTCAATAGTCCTGCTTTTGTGTGAATCACTCGTTGATTGGTGACTACGCAACCGCTTTTATTTTTTGCTCTCCAAGTTAAAAAAAGTACAACGAAACCTATCAGCACCGGTGTGGTCAAAATCCCAAATAGCACCTCTTTCCACCAGCTAGTCCAATAATATGAGACATTCCCCAATATCGTTTCGTTGTCATTTAATGTAGCAAGTTCAGACTGAAGCTCATCAATTTCCATCTCCCCTGACATAAATGCGTGTTAACAAGGGACATTATTAAATCTAATGTATCAACTAAAGATCAGTCCCAATCAGCCGCATGGCGGTTTTTATTCCAAGGTAGATCCCCCGTATCTTTCGTACAAAACCATATGATATTTAATATTTTAATGGAGATAACAAGTTCTCAAAGTTGTGCTGAACTCACTCCGTATGTGTCATGCGCTTCCAGTCTCTGTGTGAGGGTTTCAACAGAGCCACAAAAATGAATTTCTGACAGTTACTTCGCCGTCGAGACGATTTTGATGACGTCGCCCTCTTCGAGTTCGTGGTCTTCGGCGATGCGGCGTTTCGCTCGCGCGTCGACCGCGTGGAGGTAGCCGTCGCCGATGTCGGAGTGGACCGCATACGCGAGGTCCCGCGGCGTCGACCCCCGCGGGAGGAGGAAGGCGTCGGGGAGGACGTTTCCCGTGCCGTCGGTCCACTTCGACTCGTTTTGGACCGGGTAGACCGTGATGCGGTCGAGCACGTCGTAGACCGCGGTGTCGATGGCCTCCTGCGTGCCGGTGCCGCCGTGTTCGCCCATCAGGTCGCGGATGCGTTCGAGGCCCTTCTCCTGTGCGCCGCTCACGTCACCGACGAGTTCGAAGTCGTCGTCGCCGGGGTGGTAGTCGATGATGCCCGCCTCGCGGGCCCGCCGGAGCGCGAGTTCGCCGTCCGCGGTCGCGGCGATGACGGGCTTTCCGGTCTCGGCGAGTCGTTCGAGGTTCTCCGGGGGCGCGATGTCGACCTTGTTGGCGACGAGGACGATGGGCTTGGTCCGCTGGCGAATCGCGCGGGCGAGTTCGACGCGGTCAGCGTCCTCCCAGTCTCGGGGGTTCGGCGAGTAGTCGAGGTCCCGCAGGACCGCGGCGATGTCGTGTTCGCTCGCGCCGACGCCCGTCAGGAGGTCCGAGAGGGCGTCGTCCATGTCGAAGTCGGGCGACCGCGACTTGCGGACCACGGACTCCCAGTTCTTGTGGACGATGCCCGCGAGCCACTGTTCGAGTTCCTCCTCGATGAAGTCGACCTCCTCGACGGGGTCGAAGCTCCCCACCTCGACGGGTTCGCCCTCGGCGTTCGTCCCGCCGGAGGCGTCGACGACGTTGACGATGGCGTCGGCGTTCGTCAGTTCGTCGAGGAACTGGTTGCCGAGGCCGCGACCCTCGTGCGCGCCGGGGACGAGGCCCGCAACGTCCACGAGTTCGACCGGAACGTAGCGGATGCCGTCCTCGCAGTTGCCACAGCGCTCGTCGCGGTCGAGACAGGGACAGCGGGTTCGCGCGTGGGTGACGCCGCGGTTCGCGTCGATAGTCGTGAAGGGGTAGTTCGCCACGTCGACCTCGGCGAGCGTCGAGGCCGTGTAGAACGTCGATTTGCCGGCGTTCGGCTTGCCGGCTAACGCGAGAGAGAGCATGGCTCGACGATGGTCGCGGACGCGGAAAAACGCTCGCGTGCGAGGAAGCGCGAGCGACGGCGGGGCGGCCGACGACGGAGCGACGGGCGAGACGCGGGGTCAGTCTGTCAGTCGCCTGAACGCGGCGCGGCCGGCGAGCACCACCCCGCTCCCGAGAATCGCGAGGAGACCGCCGAAGACGACGAGGTACGGGACCGCGTAGGCGACGGCGACGACGAGCGCCCGGAGGGCGACGAACGCGCCGTTGACCGACTCGGAGAACGCCTGCAAGACCGGCGTGTCGTACCAGTTCGCCGGGCCGGGCGGTCGCTCGGACAGCGAGACGCGGACCGTCGAGAGGGCGACGCGGTCTTCGAGCGACTGCTTCTGGGCTTCGAGCCGCTCGATTTCGGTCTGGACTTCGGTCAGGCGCTCTTCGACCGCGAGCACGTCCTCGGTCGTGTTGGCCGACTCGTAGAGGTCGCGGAGGCGGTCGCGCTGGGCGCGGAGGTTGCTCAGCCGCGCTTCGATATCGACCAGTTGGTCGGTCACGTCCTGCGAGTCCGTCTCGACGCGCTCGACCTCACCGAGGTCCTTCATATCGGACATGAACGCCGAGAAGTCCTCGGAGGGGACGCGCACGACGAGTTGGCCCGAGCGGTAGGTGCCGCCGCTCCGGCGGTTGACGTACTCGTTGGAGTCGCTGACGTAACCGCCGTAGGATTCGGCGGTCGATTCGACCGCGTCGCGCGACTCGTTGAACTCGTCGACGGTCAGCTCTATCTGGCCGTTCCTGATGACCGCCCGCCGCTGGACCTGCGGGAGGTCGTCGCCGCCCGCCTGTTCGGCCTCGGCGGAGCCGCCGGTATCGGCGGTGAGCGAGACGCTCTCCGCCCCGCCGGCGCTACCGGCACCACCGTCCGCCGCGCCACCGGTACACCCGGCGAGGAGGACGAGGAGGGCGACCGAGAGAAGTTTCAGTCGGTTGTCCATAGACGACACTCTCGACGTGGGGGATTAATCGTTGGGTAAGCACAAACGGCGACTGTTGCTATCGCGGCCCGCGGGTAGCCGCGGTCGGTCAGTCGGTCGGACGCGACACCGGCTACTCGGCCTCGCGGGGGAGGTTGTCGCGGTGGATGCGCATCTCGCCGCGGGCGCGCATCGTCCCGTCGACGTGCGCGCCGGCTTCGAGCACGAGGTCGTTACAGGACACGTCGCCGAGGACGCGCGCGCCCTCGTGGATGCGGACCTCGCCGTTTCGCGTGGTCACGTCGCCGTGGATGCGCGTCCCGCTCCCGACGACGATGTCGTCGCGGGCGCGGAGGCTCCCGAAGACGTTGTTGTCCTCGGCGAGGTCGATGGACTTCGCGCGGATGTTGCCGTGGATGCGGCAGTCGGAACCGACGTGAGCGGGCGTCGAGACGCGCCACGCGTCGTCGGAGACGGTGGCGTTCCGGGGAATCACGAGCGGGTCGTGCGGCGACTCGCCCGAGAGCGTCTCGGCGAGTTCGTCGGCCGCCTCGTCCTCGCCGAGTCGGAGGAGTTGCGAGAGGACGATGAAGTAGAACACGAGCGTCGGAATCGGGTTGCGGATGACGATCCAGCCGTTGGCCTCGAACCCCTCTTCGATGTCGACGTCGTCGCCGATGTCGAGGTCGCCCGAGACCATCAGGCGGCCGGCGATGTGGACGCGCTCGCCGAGGTAGGCGTCGTTGCCGACGAGGACGTTTCCGGCCACGTCGTCGAGCATGTCGAGTCGGCAGTCGGCCTCGGCCTCGATGTCGCCGCCGAAGGTGACGCGCTCGCCCGCGAGGACGTTCCGGCCGCGGACGCCGAACTCGACGGTGCTCTGCCCGCCGACGACCACGTCGCCGTCGGTGACGAGGTCGTGTTCCTCGACCGTCGTCCCGTCGGGAATTTCGAGCGCATCGAGCGGGTCCGTACCCAGTGACACGCTCCGAACCAACACCCGTGCCGTAATAAACCGTCCGCAAGACAACCGTCAGACACGACGGAGGCCGCCGGTTTCCCGGCGACGACGCGTATTTAACTACGCGCGGGATACAACGAGAGGTATGACGATTCTCTCTTTCGACGACGACGGCGTAGACGTGGTCTACGAGGGAACGGAGTTCCGCCTCGAAAAGACCCTCATCGAGGAGGCCATCGGGAAGTCCTACCCCGACGTGACCGACCACGAGGTGCTGAAAATCGTCGAGAAGGAACCCGCGCTCTCCGGCGAACCCCGGCGCGTCCGCGACATCCTGAACTCGTCGTAGCCGCCCGCTGAACGACCGACCGGAACGCCCGTTTCCCCGCGTATCGCACGCCCGTTTCCCCGCGTATCGCTCTCGAATCACGCGCGCCCGCCGCGCGAACTCAGAACCGAAGCCGCTCTTCCAGGCAGACTTTGACGATGGACTTCCCGATAGCCGCGCCGCCGGCGAAGGGGTCGAGTTTCGTCTCGCCCGCGCGCTCGCGGTAGGGGATGGGCACCTCGGCGATGGTGTAGCCGCGCATCGCGGGGCGGATGAGGAGTTCGGCGGACAGCCCCGTGTTCTCGGTCCACTCGATGTCGTGGAGGAGTTCGCGGCGGTACGCCCGCATGCCGGTGGTCGTGTCGTGGACCGTCGCGCCCATGAGGAAGCTGGCGAGGCGGGCGAACGCGATGTTCCCCGCGCGGTTGAGTCGGGGCATCGTCTCCGCGCCCTTCGTGATTCGGTCGCCGGAGACCACGTCGTAGCCGTCGTTGATGAGGTCGAGGAACTTCGGGAGATACTCCATCGGATAGGTGTCGTCGCAGTCGGTCGTGACGACGACCGGGCGGTCGGGCGCGAGCACCGCGGCCTCGACCGCGACGCCGTACCCCTGCGGCTCCTGTTCGATGACGCGCGCGCCCATCTTGCGGGCGATTTCGGGCGTTCGGTCGTCGGAGCCGTCGACGCAGACGACCTCGGCGCGCCCGTCCGTGACCCGGTCGATGTCGGCCAACACGGACCCGATGGCCTGCTCTTCGTTGTACGTCCCCATCACGACCGCGAGGTCGTCGAAGGTGAACTCGGTCATTGGACGGGGTTATCGACGGCCGCTCTTGAGCGTTTAGGTTTGCCAAAACCGAGAGGGACGCGAGGCCGGGGGTTAGCTCAGTCCGCGGCTGTCGGGCTGGTCTTCCAGCTCTTTGGCGTGGTCGACGAGGTAGTCCATGAGGCGGGTCGCCGACGCCTCCACGTCGTCGAGTTCGTCGCTCGACTGCCCGCTGACGCGGACCGAGAGTTCGTAGAGGTCGAGTTCGACGTGCGGGACGGTCTCGTCGCCGTTGCCGTTGCCATTGCCGTTGTCGCGCTCGTCGGTGCCGCCGTCCGCCGCTCCGACGGCCGCGTCGGCATCGACTGGCTCGTCGCCGTCGGTCGTCTCGGTCGCCTCGGCCGCGTCGGCTTGCGGGGTCGAATCGGCGGTGTCGTCCGCCTCGGGGTCGGCGTCGGGGTCGTCGGTCATGTGCGGCGGGTCGCTTCGGGGGATGAAAAAAGCGCGGGGTTCCGTCACGCTCGCTCGGGTCGGCGGCGCTCGCGCGCTCCCGACCGGAGCGCGAACCTCGACGGCCGACTCAGCCGAGGTCCGCGTCGAGACCCTCGCAGGCGCGGTCGTGGAGGCGGCCGGTGACGGTCTCCATGAGGCGTTCGAGGTTGACCGCGTCCTCGCGGTTGTACGAGACGAGCGTGTCGAGCGACGACTGGTCGCCGCGCTCGTACTCGCGCCAGAGGCGGACGGCGTCGCGCCCGGAGATGTCGGGGCGGTCGCGGTCGATGCCGACGTCTTTCTCGATTTGCTTCAGCCCGCCGGTGAGGTCGAGCGTCCGGCACGGATACATGAGGTCGACGTGCGGCACGTCGATGGAGACGTCGAACGAGGTTTCGAGAAACGGCACGTCGAAGCGCGCGCCGTTGAACGTCGCGATGAGTTTCGCGTCGGCGAACTGCTCGCGGAGGGCGTCGACGGTCAGGTCCTCCCCGCTGACGAGCGTCGTCGTCTCGCCGTCCTGATAGAACGAGACGGTCGTCACCGAGTCGCGCTCGGGCGAGAGGCCGGTCGTCTCGATATCGAAAAAGCACGTCTCGTCGCGGAAGTTCTCGTACAGTCGCCAGCGCTCGCCCGAGGGGAAACAGTCGTCGAAGAACCGCGAGTTACCGTCGTCGAGGTGGGCGGCGGCGTCGGCGATGAACGTCTCGATTCGGTCGCCCGTCTTCGCGCCGACGAGCGAGGCGTCGAACTCGTCCCAGTGGGTCGACCCGGCCCGCCAGAGGTTCCGCTCCGTCCGCTCGCCCACGCCGCGGACGGGGATGAAGCTGTTCTCGATTCGCATGTCCGACAGGGGGGCGTCGGCGACCCTAAATGCGTCGTCTGCGGCCACGACACCCGTCCGGCGTCCCCGCCGCGGGCGTTTTACCCGCAGAGCGCGAAGCCGGAGATATGTGCGGCCGCTACACGCTGTTTACTCCACCGGAGGAACTCGAAACGCGGTTCGACGCGACGCCGACGCGCCCGCTTTCGGCGCGGTACAACTGCGCGCCCGGTCAGGAACTCCCGGTCGTGACCAACGACGCGCCCGCGGAGTTCCGCTTCCTGAAGTGGGGTCTCGTCCCCTCGTGGGCCGACAGCGCGAGCGTCGGCAACGACCGAATCAACGCCCGCGCGGAGACAGTTCGAGAAAAGCGGAGTTTCGCCGACGCCTACGAGGCTCGCCGGTGTCTCGTCCCCGCTGACGGCTTCTACGAGTGGGTCGACCGCGGCGGGGACAAACAGCCCTACCGCGTCGCCTTCGAGGACGACCGCCCGTTCGCCATGGCCGGCCTCTGGGAACGGTGGAAACCCTCGACGAAACAGACCGGCCTCGGCGACTTCGGGAGCGGCGGCCCCTCGCGCGAACAGGAGCCGCTTGAGACGTTCACCGTCGTCACGACCGAGCCGAACGACCTCGTCTCAGAGCTACACCACCGGATGGCGGTCGTTCTCGCCCCCGACGAAGAGGAGACGTGGCTCCACGGCGACCCCGACGAGGCGGCGGCGCTCCTCGACACCTACCCCGACGACGAACTCACGGCGTACCCCGTCTCGACGCGGGTGAACAGCCCCGCCAACGACGGCCCCGACCTGATAGAGCGAGTCGAGGCGTAGCGCGCCGGGTGAGGTCGTCGGCATCCGGCCCTCCCGACGACTTCGACGCGAACCGGCCGGGTTCGACGGGACCTCGAATTTTCCGAACTCGGTCGAACCCGAGAACCGGGATTGTGTATAGCGAGATGCGATATACGAGTCTCGAATCGGACAGTCGGGCAAGCCGACAGAGACCGAAACGCTCGGAGAATCAGCGATTGAGTCGAGCTAACGCGGAAAATCGGAGTTCAAAGAGTCGATAGTGTCGAGCCGTCAACGCCGCAAACGACAGCCACGTCGCGCTCGCGTCTCGGGTGGTTCGTATCGCAGTCGGAAGTACGGGCGGTTGCGGGGGCACGGCCACGACTCCGGTTGTGCAGACGAGTGCGGCGTCGCATTCGAGATTCGGGATGGTCCGCTCGACCGAGTCACCAGCCGAGAGATGGTTCGCTCGAACGGGTCGTCGCCGCCGGACGAGTGAGTCGTCGAATCCGGCCGTTAGCGAGAGCCGAAACCTCGGATTCACGCGACCCCGTCAGGACGGCCACAACGCGCTTGAGCGCCGCTTCACCTGAGATGGGCCCATGCTCCGAGTTACTGTGCTCACCGCGAAGACGAGGGCTGTGAAGGCGTCAAAAGAGACCGAATCGAGCCGGCAAGGACCTCGGTTGGGTTCGTCTTCGAGTGGGTTCGAAACGGCGTCACCCGAGCGGTCGCGTGTTCGAATCAGACAACACTCGCCGGAGTTCTTCGCGACGACACCCCACATAATAACAGATAGAGTCGCTTCGAAACGAAGCCCCGACCGACGACATAGATTCACAGGAAGATAGCAGATATAATCGGTTAAAATTCCGAGTTGAATTTGATTAAATATACTCGTTCGAGAGAACACGGATGACGCGTCGTCCCACGGGTATATTTCTGAGAGAATATGAAGAAAATATGTTCGGAATAATTCAATCTACAGTAGATGTAATAAAACAGAGACAGAACCACCGCTATCCAGATTGTATAATAGTTCAGTAAAATCTGGTGTGAAATAACGAAACCCGTGTAAGTGGTTCTTCCAAGCGCTACTCCGGGGGTAAATGGCGAGAGAATAGCCATCCAAAAATCGAGTATTATCACAGAAAAGAGACGGTGCTGTGCGAAATTCGACCTACTAGAAGCAACAGAACATCGGCCGGTTCTCAGATTCGCTCGAAACGCCCGAAATCGGCGTTCTCCGGGAGAATTTATTATCCGGAATAGTGCATGTAAACTGCCGAAAATACGATTGCAGTATTCAGGATAAGCGCATTTCGCCGCCGAAAATCCGCATGCACTGCTCAGGATAACTTCTCTTATTCTGAACTGTGCCGGTAGATTGAATATCGACCCCCGTGTCGACCCGTTCATGAGCGATGAGGTCGACCGCGCGACGGTGCAAACCTATCTCCCGGCCCACCAGAAGGCCATCTGGAAGGACCACGCGGACCGACTCGGGATGAGCCAGAGCGAATTTGTCAGAACCATGGTACAGGCCGGCCGGCGCGATTTCGACGTTCCGTCGAGGGGCGATGAAGCGGCTACAACCCCCGGGGTTGAAGGGGTGGAAACGGGGCTCCAGAACGACGGTTCAGATCAGGACGGTGGGAGCGAAAATAACGGTGAGTTCGAGGCCCGGATTATCGAGGCGCTCGCGGCCGATTCCCACCGGTCGTGGGACGACCTCGTCGCGGCGCTGACCGACGACATCGAAGACCGCCTCGAATCGACGCTTCAGGAACTGCAGTCGAGCGGTCGAGTCGTGTACAGCGGGCGACACGGCGGCTACACCCTCGCGGAGCGCGATGGCCGCTGAGCGACCCGCCGACGCGGAGGACCCGGTTGGCTACTTCCTACAGGATATGACCTATCACGGGAAGACCGACCGGACCCGCGCCGCCTACGAGCGCGTCCTCCGGGCGTTCGAGTCGTTCCTCGGCGACCCCTCGCGGAACCCCTCCGGGAGCGCTCGGTCGGTCGACGACGCGACCCACCGCGACTGCATGGCGTGGATACACACCCTGCGAAACCGGGATGTCGCGCCGAGCACGGTGGCAACGTACGCCTCCTACCTCCACCGGTTTTACGCCTACATGGCGCAGGTCGGCGCGTTCGACTCCAACCCGATGAGCCTCGTGATGGAGGAGATGGACGAGCGCATCGACACCAACCCCGCCCGACGGGAGCTCTCGGTCCCGCAGATGCGGGGGTTCGTCCGCGAAATCGCCCATCCGCTGGACCACGCGCTGGTGGTCACCCTCCTCAAGACCGGGATGCGCGTCGGCGAACTGTGCAACCTCGACCTTCGAGACGTGTCGCTGGCGGCGGAGGCGGATACACCCGTAAGCGGTGTATCGACCCGCGCCGCCCTCGACGGCCGCGGACCGTCGATATACGTCGCCGCCGACCCGAGCGTCGGGAGCGTCACCAACGGCGAGGAGCGAACCGCCTCCAACAAGCGGAAGCGGTCGACGGTCGTCCCCGTCGACGACGAACTGGAGGACGTTCTGCTTCGCTGGCTGGCGGTTCGGCCGGATTCGCCGTCTCCGGCCGAACCACTTTTCCTCGGTACCGCCTCGGGGTGGGGTCAGCGACTGGACCCCGACGCCGTCCACCACGTCGTCACCGCTCACGCCGCCGACGCCGGCTGGTACCGGGCGGGCGGCGACCGCGAGGAGAACGTCACGCCGCACTACTTCAGGCACTTCTTTACGACCCACCTCCGGGACCGCACCGGCGACCGCGGTATCGTCAAGTACCTCCGCGGCGACGTTGCCGGCGATATCATCGACACGTACACCCACAACTGGGGCGACAGAGTGCGCGAAACGTACGAATCGAACATCTACTCGCTCCGCTGAGGAGCGCGCTCGCTGTTCGAAACGCGACTTGTAAACTACATCTCGCTATATCTAATTGGTTGGTGTCCGACCTATCGCTTGACGCCCGTCGCCTCGATTTGGACGGCGGCGTCGTTCGGGAGTTCGGAGACGCCGACGACGGTCATCGCCGGCCGTCGGGCGGCGAAGTAGGCGTCGTACGCCGACTCGATGGCGTCGATTCGGTCGAGGTCCGTCGTGTAGACCGTCGTTCGGAGCACGTCGTCTAAGTCGAGCCCCGAGCGTTCGACGGCCGCTTCGACGCGTTCGAGCGCGCTCATCGTCTGGCTCTCGACCGACTGGTGGTCGTCGGCCGTCGCTTCCGGTTCGGGGTACTGCGCGTCGAAGAAGACGAGTTGCAGGTTCCGCTTTCGGGCGCCGTAGCCGGCGGTCGCCTTGAAGTGGTCGCTCTCGTACCGGACCGCATCGCCGTTCATGGCCGTTCCTCCGCGGGATTCGTTCGAATCTGGTTCACGGTCGTACTACCCCGCGAGCGGGCATCGCCGTGTCGCTAGCATGTACTAATCCACACAGACGTTCGTTGTGTCCAATAGAGGAGGCTCAAACGGGCGCTTGACTCATACCGAGCTCTTTACCGGCGGAGCGAGAACGACGGCCGAGACCGTGAGTTCGTTGCTCCCGTTGAAACCCGCCGCCGCATCGGTTCGAGACCGAGCCCTGACGCCGCTTCTCGTCGAACTCGACGACGACGACGCGGACGAAGTCCTGTCGGCGCTCTCGTCGGCCACCGCGAGGCGGCTCCTCGCCGCCGTCTACGACGACCCGCGCCCCGCCTCCGAACTGGCCGACGCGCTCGACACGACGCTCCAGACCGTCGGCTACCACGTCGAGCGACTGGTCGACGCTGAGTTGATAGAGCCCGTGACGACGTGGGTCTCCGCGCAGGGCCGCGAGATGGCCGTCTACGGCCCGACCCGCTCCGCCGTCGTCCTCTTTGCGGGCGCGGAGCGAACCGAGTCGAAGCTCTCGTCGGGGCTTCGGACGCTCGTCGCCGGCGTCGGCGTCACGCTGGTCGGAAGCGTCGCCGTGCAGGCGCTGTGGACCGCGCGACGGCCGCAGGTCCGATACGCCGCTCCTGCCCCCACCCCCGCATCGCCGACCCCCGAACCGAGCGTCGCGGAGTTCGTCTCCGCCTTCCTCGCCGGGCCCGGCGCGCTCGTCCTCCTCGTCGGCGTCGTCCTCGCCGTCCTCGTGAGCCTCGGCGCGGTCTGGACTCAAAGGCGCGTTTGAGCCACACACAGGAGGAAGTAACCCCGACGCGTTGGGGTAGCTGTGCAACGACGAACCCTCCTCGCCGCGGCCGGAACCGGCCTCGCGGCGGCGCTGACTGGCTGTACCGCGAGTGCCGGCGACGGCTCCGACGGCTCTGACGACGGAAACTCGACGACCGAATCGACCCCCGGCCCGACGCCGACGCCCGAACCGGTCGAAGCCGTCTCGGTCGCGACCGGCGAGCGCCTCACGACCGTCGTCGGCGACGGACCCGCCAGCGACGACGGGGAGCTGAAACCCCACCACGTCCGCCTCGAAAATCCGGGCGACGAGCCGTGGACCGCCCGCATCGACGTCTCGCGCCCGCTCGGGGCGGGGCACGTAGAGACCTACGAACTCGCCCGCGACGCGACGATGACCGTCTCGCTTCGCGTCCCCGCGGACTACGACGTGACGGTCACCGACATCGACTCGGACGCCGCGGCGACCGACTCGGTCGGGCCCGACGACTTCGACTGTAACCGCTCGTGGACCGCGTTCTCACCCGGCGACGGCGGTGTCTCGGTCTCCGGCGGGTCGACGCGGATGGCCTGCGGACCCCGCGTGGTCGCGGCCGACGACGCGGTCACGGTCGCGCTCGGCGACGGGTCGCTCCCGACCGAGGCCACGAAGCCCCACGGCCTCGCCGTCTCGAATCCGACCGACGCGGCCGAAGTCGTCGAGTTCGCCTACGAGACGCCCGCGGGCGCGGTGGCCTTCGGCGGCACGTACCGCCTCGAACCCGGCGCGCGCGTCGGGGCGTCGTTGACCGAGGCCCGCGAGGTCACGCTTCGCGTCGCTCGGCGGAGCGAGTCGGGCGAGGAGGCGACCGAGACGGTCACCGTCGAGCAGTCGCAGTTCGACTGCAACGCGTCGAGCACGACCGTCTCGCTCACCGACGACGGCGGCTTCGAGTCGCGGACGCTCTCGACGCTGATGTTCTGTGGCGACGCGGAACCGAAAAACGAGTCGTCGACGTAGGGCGTCGGCCAGCGGTTAGACCTTCAGTTCGGTCTCCAACTCGGGCGACGCGATGGCCCGTTTGACCGTCTCCGCGGCCGGCGTCGCCTCCGCGACGTTCTCCATCAGGACCGTCTCGCTCGGGAACAGGTGTTCGCCGAGGACGAGGCCGTGTTCGCGCGCGGTCGACCCGGTCATCGTGAGGTAGACGCCGAGTCCGGTCTCCGCGATTGCGGCCTCCTCTTCGGGCGCGTCGTCCGGGTACGCGAACGTCACGTCGTCGAGACACCGCGTGCCGAGGACCGCCTCCACGAGACGCTCGTAGCGCGGCGAGATGCACAGGTCGCCCGCGTAGTCCGCGACGAAGTCCCGGTCGAGTTCGGAGCCCGGCGGGAGGAGTTCGGGGTCGGCCATGAGCGTGTGATAGACCGTGTCGCCGAGGCCGGAGACGACCCGAACGTCGGTGTCCATCGGGTCGATGCGGGCGTTCACGTCCTCGATGCTCCCGAGCCCCTCGGGGCGGAGCTTCACGACCTCTTCGAGCACGAGGTCGGCGCTGTCGAAGCCGAGGCCGAACTCGTGGGTCCGGAGCGCGCGGAACGGTTCCTCGCGCCCGACGAGGTGGATGTCCACCCCGTCGATTTCGAGGACGACACTGTCGAAGACGATGCGCCGCGGCATGCCGTCTCGGTCGTCGCGCAGGAGCGTGTACTCCGGCGCGGCCGGGTCCGAGAGGTCGCTGTAGTCCGCGAGTCGCTCGTACACGTCATGTTCCGGCTGGGTATGGCCCTTCGTGACCGACTTCTCGTATCGGAGTGTCGAGGTGATTTCGTCCGCCACCTCGGCGATGCTCTCGGTCGTGGCGAACCGTTCGAGCACCGCTTCGAGGGGGCGTCCCTTTCGCGGAACAGCGACGCGCACCGTCTCTGTCATCATCGGAACGTCGGGACGGCCCGCTAAACAGGTTGCGCTTCGGGAAAACGTCTCTCGGGAACGCGGGCGGTCGGGCTACTCCGCGTCGCCGTCGCCGCCGTCGCCGCCGGCGGCCGGGCCGCCGCCCATTCCGGTGCCGAACGCTCCCGCGAGGCGCTCGCGGAAGGTTTCGAGTTCGGCCACGGTGTCGTTCAGCTCCTGGATGTCGTCGCGCAGGGCGTCGATTTCCTCGTCGGCCGCGGCGTCTTCGACCCGCGACTGAACGTCCGCGAGGCGGTCGTCGAGGGACTCGCGCGTCTCCACGATATCCCCGTCGAGTTCGGCGATGTCCTCGCGGATGTCGCCGACTTCGGCGTGGAGCGTCGAGGCCTGCTCGGTCGCTTCGGCGGCGTCGGTTTCGGCTCCTTCGAGCCGGTCGGCGGTCTCGTCCAGCCGACCGGCGATGTCGTCGAGGCGCTCGCGGACCGTCACGAGTTCCTCCTCGCGCTTGGCGAGCGTCTCCTCGACGCTGTCGAGGCGGGCGGAGCCGGCGTCGATGTTGCGCGAGGCGGTTTCGAGCCGCTCGTCGTGGTCGTCGAACCGACCGTCGTGGTCGTCGAGACGGCCCTCGACCGTCTCGAACTGCTCGTTGTGGGATTCGAGCCAGCCGTGGTAGTCGTCGAGCGTGTCGTCCGCGGTTTCGAGGTCGGACGCGAGGCCTTCGAGCCGGCCGTCGTGGTCGTCGAGGCGGCTCTCGGCGTCGGCGACCCGCGTGGCGACGCGGTCGGACCGGTCGTCGACCGTGGCGATGGTCTCTTCGGCCGCGTCGAGCCGGGAGGTCGCGTCGTCGACCGACTCGACCGCGCCGTCGACCATCGAGTCGAGGGCGTCGAGGTCATCGCGGAACGCGGTCATCTCGTCGCGGAACTCGGAGACGAGTTCGCTCCCGGTCCCCTCCTCGTCGACGAACTCCGCGAGCGCGTCGGAGTACGCCGCGAGGTCCTCCATCTGCGACTGGAGGCGGCGGATGCGAACGTCGGTGCTCCGGCGCGTCTCGGCGTCGACCGCCTCGCGGAGGACTTCGATGTCCTCCTCGTCGGCCGCGCCCGACCGAATCTCGGCGGCGAGCGCGCCGACGAGGCCGCCCGCGTCAGGTTCGGGCGCGCTTCCGGCCGGGGTCGCGTCGTCGTCCACGCTCGGTTCGCCGGCCGACGGCTCGGCTTCGGCTTCGATATCGGCGTCTTCGGCGGCTTCAGCCTCGACCTCGGTATCGACATCAGGCTCTTCGAGGTGCGCGGTCACGGCCGGCGCGGTGTCGGTGGCGACCGCGCGCGGGCCGGTCGGTTCGGCGGGGTCGTCGTCGGCCTCCCCGTCGTCGCCGAGCACGTCGGCGTTGGGGGAGGCCGCGGGGACCGACTCGTCGCCGTCGTCGGGCGTCGCGTCGGATTCTCCGTCCTCGTCGTCTCCGCCACTGAAGGCGGCCGCGAGGTCGCCGTCGCTCGGCTCGTCGCCGAGAGCTCCCGCGTCGGCGGTCGCGTCCGTCTCGGCGGCGACGGTGGCTTCGGGCTCAGAATCGGCGTCCGCGGGCGCGTCGAGGACGACTTCCCCTTCGTCCTCCCCGCCCGCGTCGGCGGCGGACGACTCGTCGCGGGGCGGGTCGCGGTTGCCCGCGAGCACGTCCCGGACGATTTGACTGCGGTCTTCGCCGAGGATGTCGTCGATGTCGTCGGGGTCGATGCCGCCGTCGACCGGGATGCGTTCGAGCGTCGGCTCTTCGAGGAAGTCCGTCTGGTCGTGGCCGTCGGTGATGCGGATGCCGTAGACCGTCACGAGCTCCTCGCCGGGGTCGAGCGTCCGCTCGTACTCGACGCGGTGGTCCTTGTAGGCCGTCCAGTTGTCGCTCTCGAAGTCGGGGTGGAACCCGACGCTCTCCATCGGGAACGACTCCGGGATGCGGTCGATGACCCGGATTCGGGTCGCCTCGTCTCGCGTCGAACTGATGACGAACTTGATGGCGGGAACGGGAAACTCGTCGGCGGCGAAGGTCTTTTCGACCGTGACCTCGCCGTCGGAAACCGATGTAACCCCTTCGGACTCGCGGCTCATGGCCGCCACTTTCCCGACATCCATTATAAAACAACCGGGGCCGCGAAGTCGCCTCGCCGCCGTCTCTCGATTCGACGGTTTCGATGCGGCGGCTGTCGGGCGGAGACGGCCGGCACGGAACGGCCGCCCCGCGAAAAACAGCTCGGGAGCGACCTCAGAGGTCGACGCGGTCGCCGATTTCGACGAGTTCGAGCGAGCGCGGGGCCTCGAAGCTCTTGGCGTGGTGGTGCAGTACCTTCGGGTCCGAGGTCATTCCCTTCCACATGTCCCAGTGGGTCGGGACGAGGCGGTCGAGGTCGAGGTCGCTCGCGGCCTCGATAATCTGGTTCTCGTCGTTGTACCACTTCGTGCGGACCGGCTCGCCGGTCTCCTTGTCGGGGATGTTGCCGATGGTCCCGAACGCGAGGATGCCGAGGTCGAGGTCGTAGCGGTCGCCGACGTCGGCGAACTGCTCGGCGGGCTTGGTGTCGCCGCCGTGGATGAACGTGCCCGACTCGTGTTCGAAGACGTAGGCGACCGGATGGCTCGCATCGGGGTCGTAGGCGGGTTCGACGTGGACCGTGAACTCGCCGATGTCGACGCTGTCGCCCTCCGTGACCTCCTCGAACTGGTCGTCAGAGAGGTCGTAGTCGTCGAACCACGCCTCGTCGTCGTAGGCGACCGAAAGCGAGTCGTCGGGGGCGACGAACGTCGCGCCCGTGTTTTCGAGGATGGGTGCCTGACTCGGGCCGTGGACGTGGTCGGTGTGCTCGTGCGTGGCGAGAATCGCGTCCGCCTCGGTCACGTCCTCGGGGTCGAACGGGACGGGAATCATGCGGACCGTCCGCGGCGGGTCGCCGATGCCGACGTACGGGTCGACGAACACCGTCGTCCCCTCGCTACCCTTGATGACGAACCCGTTGCATCCCAGATACCAGATGGCCACCGTCTCGGGGTCGGCCGCCTCGACCGCGCGCGGGAGCCAGTCGCTCCAGTCGCTGACTGTCATAGAGACGTGTCCTCACGCGGGGGGACTAAGCGTTGCGCTCTCCAGTTCGACTCGCCGCGGGCGGTTCCGCACTCGCGCCCTCACGCCCTCCCGCTCTCCGTGCCGTACTCCCACCGAACGGACGGGATCGAACGCAAAATAGACAACAATATCGGGAGATTTGCGATAGAATCGGCCAAGGTTCGAAATAGTTTGAGGACATATGTGGTGTATAAGGTCGTACCCCGGCAAGATATTTAATGTACAAACTCGTGCTATTAGCTACCATGTCAGGAACTCACAAGCAAACGGCGAACTTCTCTTCGATGGCTCGGACGATGCGCGCGTGCGGTGCGTGGGAAGCGGTCTCCCCGCTGGACGACGACTCGCGGCGAACGGACGGGTTCTGACGCGACCGAGCGACACCAGTCCGACTCCGGTCGGGCGACGCGGCCCCGCACTTATCTTCTTCGACGCGGTCCGATATCACATGAGGACGGACGTTAGCCGCGGTACCGACGAACGCCGAGTCGGCACCGACAGCGACACCGACACTGACACCGACACCGACACCCACGAACGCCGAAGAGGGGTCCCACCGTGCGCGTGAGCGTCGTCGGCGGGAGCACCGTCCCCGCCCCGGTCGAGACCATCGCGGAAGACCTGGGTCGCCTGCTCGCCCAGCGCGGCCACACGGTCGTCTGCGGCGGCCTCGGCGGCGTCATGGAGGCGGCCTGTCGCGGCGCGAAGGACGCCGGCGGCACGACCATCGGCGTCCTGCCGGGCGAGGACCGAGACGAGGCGAACCCCTACGTCGACGTGGCCGTCGCGACCGGCCTCGGCCACGCGAGAAACGCGCTCGTCGCGATGAACGGCGACGCCGTCATCGCCGTCGACGGCGGCGGCGGGACGCTCTCCGAAATCGGCTACGCCAGCGTCTTCGACCGCCCGACGGCCGGAATCAGAACCCAACAGGTCGGCTCGCTGGACGGGTTCGAGCCGTGCGACTCGCCGGAGGCCGCCGTCGCGTTCGTCGAAGACGCGGTCTGAGAATTCAGTTCAGTTCAGTTCAGTTCGGTCGCGCTGTTCTGCGCTACGCGTCGGCGACGCCCTCGTCGCGTTCGACGCAGTCGCGGAGCAGGTCGTCGACGACGGTCTCGCGGAACGACTCCCAGTCGGTCGTCGACGCCCACAGCCGGCCCGCGTCCGTCGGTTCGAGCGCGTCGCGGCCGCGCTCGCGCTCGCGTGCCGTGACAAAGCCGTTCGCGGCGAGTCCCTCGACGGCCACGTCGAGCCGCGGGGCGAGCGCGTTCGAGAGCCGCTTTTCGAAGCGGTCACCCGCCACGCTATCGCGAGCGACGCCCACGCAGAACGAATCGAACGCCGACCACGTCTCCTCGTCGCGCGCGCCGGCGACGATACCGTGGTGCTCGGCGCGCTCGCGGAGTTCGGCGGCGACCGCGCGGCGAGTCCGCGGGCGGGAGCGCGGCGGCCCCGTTGCGAGGACGGACAGCACCGCCGCTTCGAGGTCGCCCAGCGGCGAGAGCGCGTGGGCGTCGAGTTCGAGGGCCGACTCGCCGGTCGCCGGGCCGGAGTCGTCGAGTTCGGAGAGGGTCGTCGCGGCCGCCGTGGCCCGCTCGGAGAGGTCGGCCGTCCGCTCGGCGACCGGGCCGGCGGCGGTCGAGAGTTGCGACCGGGTGTCCAGATAGGCGTCGAGGTGCGCCTCGAAGCGGTCGAGCGACTCGAACAGCTCGATGGTCGCCCGGTCTTCGAACTTCCCGAAGCGCGCCTCACAGCTCGTTCGGAAGCGCGCGACCAGTTCGTGGGGGTCGTCTTCGACCGACGCGAGCAGGCGGCTCTCGGCGTCGAGCCACCCGTCGAGCGCGTCGAGGACCGCGTTCGGGTCGCGCGTGTCTTCTGGGTCCGGGCGGGGGGCCTCGGACTCGACGAGGTCGGCCAGCTGTTCGCGGGCGCGGCCGACGTAGGAACTCATCGCGCCCAGCGGCGAGTCACCGCCGGAGCGCGCCCCGCGAGCGCCCGCGGGGCGACGGACGCGAGAGTTCGGACGTGACGGGCGTGACTCGCCGCTGGCCTCGGCGAGCGCGTCGCGCAGGTCCGAAAGCGCGATACGGAGTGGCTGAGCGACGGCCGCGGCCGCGGGGCCGTCGGCGACGCGCCGGAACTCGGCGAACGCGTCGGACGCGGCCTCGACGTCGGCGACGAGCGTCCGGAGGTCGTCGATGGCCGCGAGGTCGGGGCGGCCGGTCGCGGGAACCGTCAGGAGCGAGACGGTCCCGCGGTCGAGGTCGCCGCCGTCGACGAGGGCGGTTCGCGCGGCGTAGAAGGCGGCGGCGACCTGCGGGGGCGCGCCGGCGAGGTTCACCTGCACGTCGCCGTCCGCGGCGGCCTCGCGGAGCAGGTCGGCCGTCGCGGCGTACAGTTCTTCGAAGGAGGCGGTGAAGGGGAGCCGCGCTTCGCTGAGCGTCCCCCGTCCCGCGAGCCGTTCGGAGACGGCTTTCGCGGCGTGGGCGCTCGCGCGCGGCGCGCCGGGCGTACAGTCGTCCGGGTCGCGACCCTGCTCGGGGTCGGCCTCGTCGCGGACCAGACGAACCCAGTCGGCGTCGACGTCGGCGGCTTCGAGCGGGGTGACGACCCGCTGCACGTCGAATCCGAGAACGGGGAGGTGGGTCGTCGGCATCTGTCTGACCAATTCGCTACCTGTACCCTGAATGTTGTGGTGCTCCTGAGAGCCGCCTGTCAGAAGCGGCGACGCGGCGTCAGGACCACGCGCGGTAGAGGTTTCGTCCGACGACGCCGAGGCCGAGCATATCGACGACGAACAGGACGACGCCGCCGAGGACGGGGACGAGCGACAGGACCGCCGCGACGAGCGCGCCGACGACGAGCGAGACGCCCAGCGAGGGCGACCCGCCCGAAGCGACGCCGGTCACGAGCGAGCCGAGGAGGACCGTCGAGACCGCGCCGCCGACGATACTGAGGAGGACGAGCGCGAGGAACCCCGGAATCGCCACGAGGAGGCCGATGATGGTGATTGCGAGGAGGACGAGGACGATGACGCCGCCGATGCCGACGCCGAGGCCCCAGAGGAACGACCCGCCGGGGTCGTCCCGAATCTCGGCGATGGCGTCTCTGGTGTACGCCGGGGCCGCGGCGACGAGGATGCCGCCGACGACGAGGTCGATGAGGAAGCTTCCACCGGCGCGGAACACCGGCGAAATCTGCGGTGCGGATTCGAAGTTCTGCGCGGCGGCGGTTCCCGCGAGCGCGAGGACGCCGAGCAGGCTCAGGAGGGCGGTTCGTGTTCGTGGAGGGACCATACGTGTCCGTGAACGGGCGACCCGTATAGGTATTCTGGAGAGACTGTGAGGAAATCGAACACGTCCGAGACGAGGCGCGACGAGAGAATCGAGACAGGACGTGACACGCGGCGGCGGCGGCGCGCGCGGTCGTTCACCGGCGTCGTGGAGCGTCCCGGCTTACCAGGTACCGTGGAAGGTGTCGAATTCGAGGGAGTCGAGCGGTTCGTCGCCGACGGCGATGCGGTACTCCTGCGGCGTCAGCATCGGCTTGTGGAACCGCGGGCCGTCGTCGGTCGTGATGCGCGGACAGCCGGTGTTGACGAACGCGTCCATGTCGAAGTTGCGGAGGCGGTCCGGCGTCACCTCGTCCATCGTGAGGAGGTAGGCGTTGTCGTTGTCTTCGAGAATCTTCTCGGCGATTTCCATCCGACCTTGGCCGATTTTCGTACAGAAGATGACGCCCCACTTCTCGGCGTCCATCGCCTTGTGGACCGACGCGTAGCGCTGTTTCATGAACTTCCGCGTGTCGGCGATGGTGACGACGTTGTTGACGGGGTCGGCGATGACGACGTTCTTGTCGGGGTGTTCCATCGCGAGGCCGAGCGGGTGGAACTTGCCGCCGCCGACGTAGAGCACGTCGTCGGCCGGGATGTCCGCGGAGGCGTAGTTACAGCCGAGGACCTGTCCCTCGTAGGTGAGGCGGTCGTCGCCCTTGCGGGTCTGGACGGTGTAGCCGCGCTCTTCGAGCCAGTCGCACATCTCCTCGAAGCGGTTCATGTGCTGGGCGGTGGTGACGAGGCCGACCTCGTCGCCCTCGATGTCGTCGAGCGCGTCCTCCATGATGGGGAAGGGGTCGACGTTGGAGAACAGCGGGACGTAGATGATCTTGTCCGACTCCTTCATCGGCGAGTGGCCGAAGTGGACGAACACGTCGGTCCGGCGCATGAGATAGGTGTCGAGGTCGCACGCGCCGTAACACGGCTGACCGGAGAGCATGAACGTCACGTCGTCGTCGCAGAGCTGTCGGAGGTCGTCGGCGACGGCCGGGCCGCGGCGCTTCAGTCCCTCAGGGAACTGGAGGCCGACGCGCTTGGCGTCGCGCTCTTCGACGGCTTCGACGATTCGTTCGAGTTCGTAGTCCCACTCCCGGTCGTGCTTCAGCGACATCCCGGTGTTTCGAAGGTCTCCCTCCGAGGAGGCGTCCTGGCTCATTGCCCCATCGTTGCGGACGGAGCCGTTTAACCACCGCGCTTCCCCACGAATGGGCGTCACACACCCGCACGCGGGTCCGACTCGGTTGGCGTCGGCGACGGGGTCACCCGGTTACCCTCCCGTCACTCGGGGATTCAAGGCTCGCGGCGGCCTACCGCCGTCCATGTCCGACATCCCGCTCGAACACGTCCACGTCGAACCGTCGGAGCCGGGCGACGGACCGGCTCCCGCCGTCGTCTTGCTCCACGGTCGCGGCTCGAACGAACAGGACCTCCTGTCTATCGCACGAGAGTTCCCCGACCACGTCCACGTCGTGAGCCTCCGCGCGCCCGACCGCCTACAGGGCGGCTACACGTGGTACGAACTCGACCTCTCGGAGGGCGGCCTCCACCAGAGCCAGCCGCACGCCGAGCAGTTCGAGCGCTCGCGGAGCCTCGTCCGCGAGGCCGTCGCCGGCGCGGTCGAGGCGTACGACATCGACCCCGACCGAATCGGCCTCCTCGGCTTCAGTCAGGGCGCGATTACCAGCCTCTCGCTCCTCCTCGACGACCCCGACGACTACGCGTGGGTCGTCGCGCTCCACGGCTACCTCGCGGACTCGCACGCCGACCTCGAACCCGAGGGCATCGCCGGCAAGCCGGTGTTCGTCGGCGGCGGGTCGATGGACCAAATCATCCCGGCCTCGCGGGTCGAACGCGCGGCCGAGCGACTCCGCGAACTCGGCGCGGACGTGACCGCGAACGTCTACGGCGCGCCCCACGGCGTCGGCCCGGACGAACTGCAGGACGTGGTCGATTTCGTCGAAGCCCACGTCTGAGCCCTCCGGGGCCGACTGCTCGACGCCTCTCCTTCCCCGTTCGGCAGGTTGAAACCGCTCGCACCCCAACGCGCGGCTATGAGCACGCAGACGACGCGGCTCGAAGAACTCGGGCGCGAACTCGGCGAAGCCATCGCCGACCATCCGAAGTACGAAGCCTACGAGGAGGCGAAGGCCGCCGTCGAAGCCGACGACGACGTGCAGGAACTCATCACCGAGTTCAATCAGCTCCGCGAGGAGTTCAACGTGTCCCGGCAGATGGGCGAAGCGACCCAAGAGGGGCTCCGGAAGGTCCAGGCGGCCCAGGAGGAACTCCACTCCGAACCCGTGATGGAGGAGTACCTCCTCGCGCAGGCCGAACTCGTCGGCGAGTTAGAGAAGATTAACCAGGCCATCTCGGAGCCGCTGTCGGTCGACTTCGGCGGCGAGGCCGGCGGCTGTTGTCACGACTGAGGCCGGCTCGACGGACTCGTTTTCGCCGCAGGTTCAAGTACCAAGCCGGGACCAGCCCCGGCTATGTTGGCAATCGCGGGCGGCAAGGGCGGAAGCGGGAAGACCACCACGACCCTCGGACTGGCGAGCGCGCTCGACGGCCCGGTGCTCGCCGTCGACGCCGACAGGGACATGCCGAACCTCCACGCGATGGCCGGCGTCGAACGCCCGGTGGACGCCGCGCCGGGCGCACCCGTCCGAGAGCCGTCGGTCCGGTCGCATCCGACTGACCCGACCGTCTCGGTGCTACCAGCACCCACCGGGACCGACGACGACGCCTTCGAGCGGTGGCTCCGAACCGCCGCGGACGACGAGCGGCGGGCGGTCGTCGACTGCCCCGCGGGGGCCGGCCCCGACGCCGCCGTCCCGCTCCGCGTCGCCGACGGCGTGGTCGTCGTGTCGCCGCTGTGCGCGCCGGCGCTCCGCGACGCCGCGAAGACGGCCGCGATGGCGCGGGCGCTCGGCACCCCCGTCGTCGGATGTGTCGTCTCGCGGTCACGAATGGCTCCCGAGGCGGTGTCCGACCTCGTGGGCGCACCGGTGCTCGGGACCGTTCCGGAGGAGTCGTCGCCAGTCCTCACTCGCCCGACAGTTCGGGCGGCGTACAGTCGAATAGCCGACAGGATTCCGGGGAAGGAGTAATATGAGTCACCGCCTAACACATGAGCATGTCTCGACTGGCGACGGGAATCGACGTGCTCGACCGCCAACTCGGCGGGGGCATTCCTGCGGGGAGCATCGTCCTCCTCGCCGCCGACCCGGCCAGCCAGTCTGAACTGTTTCTCCACGAGCTGACGACCACGCGGGGGACGCTGTGGCTGACGACGATTCGCTCCGAGCAGGCGGTCACCGACGCGCTGGAGCGAAACCCGGTCCCGACCGGGAACCCCACCGTGCGCGACGTGGGCGGCGACGCCCCGCTGGACGCCGCGAGCAGTCTGGTCCGCGACCTCCCGGAGGGCGCGAACCTCGTCATCGACGTGGTCGACGTGCTCGAACGGAGCGAGCCGCCCCGCTACCGGCGCTTTCTCAACGACCTCCAGACCCACATGGTCAACACACAGGGGCTGACCGTCCTCCACGGCCTGAAAGGCGAGACGATTCCCGACAACCGCGACCTGACCGAGCACATGGCCGACGTGGTGTTCGACCTCGACACGAAGATCGACGGCTCGGAAATCGTCAACCGACTCGCGGTCCCCAAGTTCCGCGGGGGCCGCGCGCTCAACGAGACCATCAAGCTCCGGCTGGCCGAGCGCGTCACCGTCGACACCAGCCGCGACATCGCCTGACCTGAGAGTCGCGTCCGGCCGGCTGGGGTCGCTTAGAACACGAAGAAACCGAACGTGGCGAGCGTGACGGCCGCGGTGAGCGCCATCCACGTCCGAGCGGACAGCGCCGCGCCGCGGGAGAAGACGTAGGCGAAGTACGGTGCGAGCGGGGAGAGGCGGTAGACGAACGGCACCTCGATGCCGACGCCGTATTCGAGCGAGAGGGTCAATGCGACGGTACAGAGCCCGGCGACGAGCGCGACTTTCACGTCAGTGAGGTCGCGGAACTGGTCCGTCGCGGCGTCGTCTGACGAAGCCATAGCTACGAGGCGGTCGGAAGGCGAGTATCAAGAAGCCGCCGATTCGCCGGGAGAGCGAGGGCGGCGGACTCGCTTACTCTTCGTCGGCGTCGAGTTCCGCGGCGAGTTCGTCGGCGTCGATGTCGACGTCCTCGATTGCCTCTTCGATGTCGGCGCCGCCCGCGCCGCCCATCATACCGCCGAGGCCGCCCATGCCGCCCATGCCGCCCTCGATGGTCTCTTGGACGATGACGCGGTCGATGTCCAGCCGCTGCATGATGTCCTGCGCGATCTGTTGCTTGGAGAACATCCACTGCTGGTTCATCGTCATCTGCGGCGTCGCCTCGATGTAGAGCGTGTCCTTCTCGACGGTGACGGTCTCCGTCTCGGGCTCGGCATCTTCATCCTCGTCGTCGTCGGACTCGACGACCTGCTCCTCTTCGACCTCGTCCGTCTGAATCCAGACTTCGGGGGCCTGCTGGAGGTACATGCCGAGGAGGCCGGAGGCCTGCTCCTCGCGGTCGTCGACGAGTTCGAGCACTTCGTACTCGTATTCGAGGTCCTCGCCGGCGAGGGGGTGGTTGAAGTTGACGCGGGCGCGACCGCCGATGATGGTCTCCAGACGGCCCTGGTCGCCGTCGATGGTGACCTGCGCGCCGGGGTAGCGGTCGTCCTCGTCGATCTTGTTGGCGCTGACCGTGCGCACTTCGTCCTCGTCGTACTCGCCGAAGGCGTCGACCGCCGGAATCTCGACGGTACCCTCGTCGCCCGCCTCGGCACCGATGAGGGCCTCGTCGACCTCGGGGAAGACGTGGCCGGCACCGACGATGACGACGCGGGGCTCGAACTCGTAGCCCTCGACGTCTATCTCGGCCTCTTCGGCCACTTCTTTGTCCGTCGTGTCGACGACGTCGCCGTCCTCGATCGTTCGCACCGTGTACGCGAGGCGGACGAAGTCGCCGTCCTGAATACCGGACTCGACCTCTTCATCGACCTGCTCGGCCTCCGCCTGCTGTTCGTCGCTCATACACGCTACGTGACTCGTGCGACCCTTAAGAATCACGTTTCGCCGTCGCGACGCGTTCGAGGCGGCCGACCGCCGGGAACTCGACCCCGAGGGCCGCTGTGTGGTCGAATCGCTTATATCATTGTCAATAGTTATAGAAAACGAGGCGTGTTCACATGGCACAGACTGGCTTGTTCCTCGGGTTCGTCCTCGGCGTCGTACTGCTGGCGCTCACCGTGTTTCTGACCGGTCGCGGTTGGCGACAGTACTCCGTCACGAGCGTGCCGATGCCGACCGGTGGCGGCTCGTCGGGGCGCGCGGGCGGAAGCGATACCGAGAGCGGAGCCGCCGCTGGCCGCTGGGCCGACGACCCGACGGTCCTGTCGCTCGTCTTCGTCCTCGCGGCGCTCGGGTTCGGCGCGGTGGCGGTGCTTTTCGTCGGCGGAAGCGCAATCCCCGAGGGCGTGTCGAACGCCGCGGGGCCGGTCCTCGTCGCCGGGACGCTCACCGTCGTCGTCGCGTACCTCTTCTACGGGACGTACCACGCCGCGCGGGGGCGCGGACTGACGCGGTCGCAGGCGACGCTCCTCGGGTCGTGGGTGCTCGGCCTGCTGTCCGTCGTCGGCATCGTGCTCAGGTTGGTGGGATTCCTCTGAGATGGCGACCTCGTACGCGGGGCGGCTCGACCCCCGACACGCGCCGCGGCTGTGGTGGCTCGCGGCGCTCTGCTGGGTCGAGGCGCTCGCCGTCGGGGCGTATCTCTCCGCCGCGCCGGAGCGCGTCGAGAGCCTCCGATACCTGTTGTACCCGCTCGTCTGGATAACCGTCGGCGCGGCGGCCGTCCTCTGGACCGACCCGCCGCGGGCGAGCGGCCGGGCGCGACTCGTCGCCGGCGCGGTCGCAGTCGCGTACTTCGTCGTCCTCGCGTCGCTGGCCGGGTTGGTGTCCGTGGACCTCGGCGCGCTTTTCGGCGGGAGCCACGGTCACGTCGCCGCCGCGCACCACCCGCTCGGCTGGCAGTTCTCGCTCGCCGCGCCGGGATGGGGGCCGCGAGTGGGCTACGCCGGCGAAGTCGTCTCCGCGACGTTCGTCCCGTACCGCGTCGCCGGCTACCTCGCGCTCGCGTACCTCGTCTACGCCGCCGTCCTCGACGCGGCGAAGCGCGCGCTCTCGGGGGCGCTCGGACTCGTCTCGTGCGTCGGCTGTACCGTCCCGCTCGTCGGCGGGCTCACCGCGGGGGCGGCCGGCGGCACCGGCGTCGTGAGCGCGCTCCGGGCGCTCTCGGTCGACATCTCGACGCTGGTGTTCGTCGTCGCCGTCGCCCTGCTCGCGTTCGGGCCGGCGCTGGCGGAGCGGGCGCGGCGATGAGCCGACGCGCCGCGGGGGCGGTCCGCGCCGGAGGTCGACGCGGCGCAGTCTGGACCGCGGCGCTCGCGGTCGCCTCGGTCGCTTTTTCGACTCCGGCGCTCGCGCACGCCGGCTCGCTGGCCGGGTCGCTCCGCTCCGTTCCGGCCCCGTTCTGGCTCGTCGTCGTCTCCGGCGGCGGCGTCGTCTGCGTCTCGTTCCTGCTTTCGGCGTTCGTCACCGACGACGAGACGCTCGACGCCTTCGGGCGCGCGGGCGTCCGAATCGGAGGACTCGCCGGGGGCGTCGCGACCGCGGCGGCCGCGCTCAGGCTCCTCGGCGTCGCCGCGCTCGTCCTCGTCGTCGCCTTCGGGCTGTTCGGGCCGCCCGTGGGCATCGCCAACCTCGGCGTCCTGCTCGTCTGGGTCGGCTGGTGGGCCGGGTTCACGATGGTCACCTACCTCGTCGGGAACGCGTGGCCGCTCGTGAACCCGTGGCGGACGCTCGGCGCGGCGCTTCGGGGTCGGCTCGGGAGCGACTGGGGGCTGTCGCGGCCGTACCCCGACCGACTCGGGTCGTGGCCGAGCGTCGCCGGTCTGCTCGGACTCGTCTGGCTGGAGGTCGTCAGCCCGCTCGCGGCGGACCCGCGCGCGCTCGCAGTCGTGGTCGTCGCGTACAGCCTCGGCACCATCGGCGGCGCGGTCGTCTACGGCGACGCATGGTTCCGCCGCGCCGACCCCGTGGCGCGGGTGTTCCGGCTGTACGGCCTGCTCGCGCCGGTCCGGCGGGGCGACGACGGCGGCCTCTCGATTTCGGTTCCCGGCGCGGGACTGGCGCGCACCCGCGAGCGACTCGGTGCCGACGACGTGGCGTTCGTCGTCGCGCTCCTCTGGGTGACGACGTTCGACGGCCTCGTCGTCACCGTCGCGTGGGGCCGCGTCCTCGACGCCGCGGCTCCGGTCCCCGCGTGGCTCGTGAACCTCGTCGGAATCGTCGCGGGCTTTCTCGTCTTCCTCGGCGGCTACCGACTGGCCGCGCGGGTCGCCCGCGGAACCGCCGACACGTACGTGACCGTCGGCTTCGTCGCCGGCTGGTTCGCGCCCGCGTTGGTCCCCATCGCCGCCGGCTACCACCTCGCGCACTTCCTCGGCTACGTCGTCGGCCTCGCGCCCGCGCTGGTCGCGGTCGCGGCCTCGCCCTTGTCCCCGCCCGCGAACCCCTCGGTGCTGGCCGCGCCGGCGTGGTTCGGCGGCCTCCAGTTGGCGTTCGTCGTCCTCGGCCACCTGCTTTCGGTGTGGGTCGCCCACGCCCGCGCGTTCGACCTCTTTCCGGGTCGCCTGCAACCGCTCCGAAGCGAGTACCCCTTCGTCGCCGTCACGGTCTGCTACACGATGGCGAGCCTGTGGGTCGTCGCCCAACCGACGGTCGGAGGTGTCGCGGGATGAGTCGCGAAGTGAGTCACGGGATGGGCCGCGAAGAATCGGTCGTCGTCCCCGAAACCGCCGTCCCCGACGGCGAGACCGCGGCGGCGACGTGTCCCTACTGCGACCGCCCGTTCCGCCGGGAGCGCCTCCGAGACCTCCACGTCGGCGACGCCCACGAGAGCCAGAGCGACGGCGAAACCGCGGCGTACGAGGCGGCGGTCGAGGCCGAGGCCGAAGACCTGTTCGTCTATCACCTGAAGGTCGCCGGCGCGCTCGGCGTGGTGTTCACGGCGCTGTTCCTGCTCGCGGTCGTCGGCTTCAGCCTGTAAATCGCCGTTCTCGTGGCGAGTCGGTCAGGCGTGGTCGCCGCCGCCGTGTTCCCCCTCTGCGGGGTCCGGCAGGCGCATCACGACGGCGGTGAGGACGCCGACCCCCGCCAGCGCGACGCCGCCGCCGACCACGACGAGCGATTCGCTCGCGCCGACGGCCTCCGAGACGAGGAGGACCGCGAGTCCGAGGACGACGGCTCCGAACGCGGCCGCGAGGGCGACGGTTGTTCTGTTCATGCATATTGTTACCACGCCGAGGTCAAAGAAGGTACGTGCGAGTGCGGGCCGGACAGAAGCGAGACCGTCGGTCAGGCCGCGTTCTCGCCGGTCGTCGCGGCGGCGACGACGAGCGCGAAGACGGCCACCGCGAGGACGATGCCGGGGCCGACGACGAGCGGGTCGGTGAGCCGGCCGGGGGCGACGCGGGTCATCATGACGGTCACGCCGACGCCGACGGGGACCGAAAACAGCAGGGCGTAGCCGACCGCGACGAGCGTTTCGCGGGAGCGCCAGCGAGATTGGGAGTCGGCTCGCACGGTCACAGGAGCGAGTACGACGCCGCGAGCGTGAGCGCCAGCGCGGCCGCGAGGCCGATGCCGACCAGATACGTCAGCGACCGCGGTTCGAACCGGAGGTGCTGGAAGTACGCCGCGACCAGCACCGCCTTCGCGGCCGACAGGACCATGATGACGCCGAAGGCCAGCCAGTAGCTCAGTCCGGCGAACTCGACCAGCACCTGGACGGTCGCCGAGACGAACAACACCGCGTAAATCGCCGTATAGAGTTTCGTTGACACCATTTCTGTCACCTCACAGGATGTAGAACAGCGGGAACAGGAACAGCCAGACGATGTCGACGAAGTGCCAGTAGAGGCCGAAGTACTCCACCGAGCGGCTGTCTTCGAGGTACGCGCCCCGCCAGGCGCGCGCGGTCAGGTACAGTGCGACGACGAGCCCCGCGATGACGTGGGCGGCGTGCAGGCCGGTCGTGAGGAAGAACGTCGAGGCGCGGACGTTCGTCGAGAGCCACAGCCCCTCGTGGAACAGGTGTTGCCACTCCAGTCCCTTGTTGACGAGGAAGCCGATGCCGAGGACGAACGTCGCCCCGAGGCTCGTCACGACGCCCCACTTGTGTCGCTTTTCGGCCGCGACGAGCGCGAGCACGACCGTGAAACTACTCGTGAGCAGGATGTAGGTGTTCACGAGCCCCGGAATCGGGTCCGGCGGAATCGGCTCCCAACCGGTCCATCCGAAGGCGACGCGGGTGAACACGTAGGCGCCGATGAAGCCGCCGAACAGCACCACGTCGGACGCGAGGAATATCCACATCCCGACCTTGCCGTTGTCGATGCCGGCGAAGGGCCACGCCTCGCCCTCCTCGAAGACCGGGCCGTGGAACGGTTCGAGCCCCATGGCGACGAGCGACCCGAGGGTGACGACGCCGCCCGCGACCGTCGTGGTCGCGTAGGCGGCTCCGACCATCCCCTCGGGGAACGCGGCGTCTTGGAGCGGCGAGAGGCCGAGGAGGACGAGGAACGCGCCGGCGGAGAGGACGAACGGCCAGATGCTCGCGTGGCTCGGCCCCTCGACTTCGGTCGCTTCGGCCGTCGAGAGCGCAGAGGAGACGGTCGCCGTCGCCGAGGCCGTCACGCCGCCGTCGGAGACGGCCGCGCCGGTCGGCCCGCTCGCGCGGCCCTCGCTCGGCGTGACCTCGCCGATGTCGAGGAATTCGAGGCGTCCGTTTCGGTAGGTCGGCGTCCCGTCGAAGTTCTCCAGCGGCGGCGGCGACGAGACGGCCCACTCGGCCGTCGTCGCGTACTCCCACGGGTTGTCGGGCGCGGGGTCGCCGGCGAAGGCGCTCTTGAACAGGTTGTAGAACATGATGAGAAACGACAGTCCGAGGACGAACCCGCCGACGGTGGCGAGCTGGTGCCACGGCGCGAGTTCGGGCGCGTAGTCGAACACGCGGCGGGGCGTCTCCCACGCGACGAAAAGCGGGAAGTACAGCAGATTGAAGCCGACGAAGTAGACGGCGAAGTGGAGTTTACCGAGGAACTCGTCGTACATCCGGCCGGTCATCTTCGGGAACCAGTAGTAGAGGCCGCCGACGAGCGCCGTCACCCCGCCTACCATCACGTAGTGGAAGTGGGCGACGACCCAGTAGGTGCCGCGGAACTCGTAGTCGAGGACGACCGCGCCGAGGAACACGCCGGTGATGCCGCCGATGATGAACAACAGGAGCGCCCCGAAGACGAACAGGAAGGGCGTCGTGAAGCGTATCTTCCCCTTGAGCATCGTGTAGATGAGCGCGAACACCATCAGGTCGAACGGCAGGGAGATGCCGATGGTGGTTATCATGAACAGCGTCTTCACCTGGAGGTTGATGCTCGTCAGGAACATGTGGTGCATCCAGACGGCGAAGCTCTGGATGGCGACGAGCACCATCGCGAGGATGAACCACTTGCGGCCGACGATGCGGCGGCCGGTGAACGTCTGGAACACCTCGGCCATGACGCCGAGCGCCGGGAAGAAGACGATGTACACCTCGGGGTGGCCGAAGAACCAAAACAGGTGGGTCCACAGGAGCGCCCCCGCCGGCGACTCCATGGCGAAGTAGGTCGTCCCGAGCAGGCGGTCCGACGACAGCACCAACAGCGCCGCCAGAAGCGCCGCGAAGGCGAACAGCATCATCCACGCGGTCAGGAGAATCGTCCAGCTAAACAGCGGGAGGTTCCGGAGCGTCAGCCCCTCGGCGCGCATCCGGTGCATCGTCGTCAGGAAGTTGACCGACGAGACGGTGACGGAGGCGACGAACAGCACGAGCGCCAAGACCGCCGTCGACGCCCCCACGTCCGGCGTGAACGTCGGGACGCTCAGCGGGGCGTACATCGTCCACCCGCCGGAGAACGTCCCCCCTTGGAAGAACGAGACGCCGAACAGGATTCCCGAAAAGAGATACAGCCAGTACGACAGGGCGTTGAGCCGCGGGAACGCGAGGTCTTTCGCGCCGAGTTGGAGCGGGACGACGTAGTTGGCGAAGCCGAACGCGAACGGCGAGAGGAACCAAAACACCATCAACAGCCCGTGGGCCGAGACGGCTTGGTTGTACGCGACGGGCGAGAGAATCCCCTCGCCGAGCGCCCGCGGGGCGAGCAGTTGGACGCGCATCAGCCACGCGAGGACGCCGCCGAGCACGAGGAAGAAAAGCGACGTGACGACGTAGAGGACGCCAACGTCCTTGTGGTTCGTCGTGACGAACCAGCGTTTGATGCTCCCCGTGCCGGGGAAGTCGTGGCCGTGGTCGTCGCCGTGGGCGACCTCGTGGCCGCCGTCGACCGCGGCGTCCCGCTCGGGAGACGCGTCGGTCATGGGACCACCGCCGGTCGGAGGTTCGATTGCGCGGCGACAGACGCGTCGGCGCTCGACTCGTTCGCGGTCGCGTTATCGGCGGTCGCGTTCTCCGCGGTCGCGTTCGCGTACCACGCCTCGTACTCGTCGGGCGGCATCACGATGACCTCGGCGGACATGTAGGAGTGGCCGGCCCCACAGAGTTCGTAACACTGCGCGGTGTAGGTCCCCGGTTCGTCGGCGGTGAACCACGTCTCCGTCTCCTGTCCGGGGATGGCGTCGGACTTGACGCGTAACTCCGTGACGCCGAAGTTGTGGAACACGTCCGCCGTGGTAATCGTCAGTTGGACGGGCCGGTCTGCGGGGACCCGGAGCACGCCGTCGGTCGTGTGGCCGTTCGGGTAGGTAAAGCGCCAGCCGAACTGGTAGCCCTCGACCTCGACGTCGAGCGACTCGTCGTCGGCGGGTCCCTCCTCGACGTACAGGAGCGTCAGGTACGTCCACGACACCAGCGAAACGACGATGACCATGCTCATGAAAAACGAGGTGAACAGCTTTCGGCCCCCGCCGCTCCCCGACGGGAGTTCCCCGAGGACGAGGCGGTTTCCCTCGTCGACGTGGCCCTTTCCGGAGCCGGAGCGATACTTGTACGCGTTGTAGAGCATGTACCCAACGACGACGACCCCGACGAGCGTCCCCAAAAGCAGGAACACCTCGAAGATGCGTTCGAAGACGAACGCGCGCGTCCCTCGCGGGACCAACCCCGACTGGAGCGGGAACGCGGCCGTCAGTACGAGTTCCGTGACCATTGATAACACCACCCAAATAAGATAATTAACGTTCGTGATGATTATTGTTTCGGAGAAGCCGGGGCAGATGGTGTCGAGCGGCCGGTTCCGGTCGTCCACGGCGACGGTCGAACAGAGAAGAGACGCGGGCGGGGCGAAGAGCGCGGACGACAGTGGGGGCGGCCAACAACGGCGACCGCGCCCGCGGTGACGCTCAGACCTCGTGTTGCGGGATATCCGCGAACAGGTCGAGCACGTAGCCGAGCGAGAGGCCGTACACCCAGTGAGCCAGAAGCGAGAACACGAGGAACGAGGCGATGACGAACGCGTCCGCGGGCGGCCAGAACGCCGGCACGAACCCGACCCAGTAGAGCGTCGCGAACGACACGCCCCGGAGGTACTTCGGCGACTCCGGCGGGAGGAACGCGCCGACGACGACGAACGTCACCGGGAGGACGACCACCCCGCCGATACCGAAGAGGAACGCCCCGAGCGCGAACGTCGGTTCGTAGCCGAAGAACGCCGCCATCCCGGCGAACCGCGTAATCGGCTCGGTCGTGAACAGACCGAGGAGTTCGGGGATGCCGACGAGGACGGGGAGCATCAACACCGTCCCGACGAAGCCGCCGGCCATCGCGGTGAGGATGACGTTCCCCGTGATTTCGTAGTCGGCTGTCTCGCCGACGTGCTGTTCTACCGCGGTGGCCGGGTTCGGCGTCTCTTGGCTCATACTCCCGTCATACTACGGGTTCATTCATGATAAAAGGTAACAAATGCCGTGGTTCCGAGGGGTCGCCGACGCGAGTCACCGAGGTTTTTGCCCTCCGAACGCGCCCGTGAGAGCATGTACGAAGTCGAGGTCAAGGTCCGCGCGGACCACGGCGCGGTTCGCGAGCGACTCGACGCGGCCGGGGCCGAACAGGAAAACCGCGTCGCCCAGACGGACACCTACTACGACGCCCCGCACAGGGACTTCGCCGAGACCGACGAGGCGCTCCGCCTCCGGCGAGAGTCGCGCTACGAGGGCGGCGAACTCGCCGACGAGGAGACGGTCGTCACCTACAAGGGACCGCTCGTCGACGAGTCGTCGAAGACCCGCCGGGAGTACGAGACCGGCGTCGAAGACGGCGAGACGATGGACGCCATCTGCGAGGCGGTCGGCTTCGAACCCGCCGCGACCGTCGAGAAAGACCGCGAGCGGTTCGCCCTCGACGGCTACACCGTCTCGCTCGATTCGGTGTCGGGCCTCGGCGAGTTCGTGGAGGTCGAAGTCGAGGTCGAATCCGGCGTTGACGACGCCCGCGAAGGGGCGTTCGCCGTCCTCCGGGACCTCGGTCTCGACCCCGACGACCAGATTCGGACCTCCTACCTCGGGATGTTGCTCGGCGCGCCCGAGGAGTAGGCGGCCTCCCGGCCCGCGGGCGTCGGTTCTCTCGGCAGATACTGCCCGAGCATACTCTCAAGTAATACGACGGTGGCCAAAGGTTTCCGCAAGTTATAGAACCGCCCGCCGGGTACGTCCCGCCAATGAGCGACCGAAATATCCGCCTCGAATCCGCCGACAAGCGCGCGGTCGAGGACCAGGAGGTCGAAATCGTCGAGCGAAAGGGTATCGGGCACCCTGACTCCATCTCCGACGGCATCGCCGAGAGCGTCTCCCGCGCGCTCTCGAACCTCTATCTCGACCGCGTCGGCAAGGTGCTTCACTACAACACCGACGAGACCCAGCTCGTCGCCGGCACGGCCGCGCCCGCCTTCGGCGGCGGCGAGGTCATCGAGCCCATCTATCTCCTCATCGTCGGCCGCGCGACCAAGGAGTACGACGGCGAGAAGATTCCCGTCGACTCGACGGCGCTCCGGGCCGCCCGCGAGTACCTCAACGAGAACATCCCCGGACTCGACGTGGGCACGGACATCATCGTCGACGTGAAGCTCGGCGAGGGGTCCGGCGACCTTCAGGACGTGTTCGGCGAGGAGACCCAGCAGGTCCCGATGGCCAACGACACGAGCTTCGGCGTCGGCCACGCCCCCCTGACCGAGACGGAGCGCATCGTCCTCGAAGCCGAGCGCGCCCTCAACGGCGCGGCCTACGGCGACGACCACCCCGAACTCGGACAGGACATCAAGCTCATGGGCAAACGCGAGGGCGACGTCATCGACGTGACCGTCGCCGCCGCGATGGTCGACAAGCACCTCGACGACATCGACGACTACGTCGCCGCCGTCGACGACGTGCGCGAGTTCGTCACCGACCTCGCCACCGACTACACCGACCGCGAGGTCAACGTCGAGGTCAACACCGCCGACGACTACGAGGAGGGCTCCATCTACCTCACGACGACCGGCACGTCCGCCGAGCAGGGCGACGACGGCTCGGTCGGCCGCGGTAACCGCGCCAACGGCCTCATCACGCCGAACCGCCCGATGAGCATGGAAGCCACCTCCGGCAAGAACCCCGTCAACCACATCGGGAAGATTTACAACCTGCTTTCGACCCACATCGCCGAGACGGTCGTCGCCGAGGTCGACGGCATCCGCGACCTGCAGGTCCGCCTGCTCTCGCAGATCGGCCGCCCCATCGACGAACCCCACGTCGCCGACGCGAAGGTCATCACCGACGACGGCGTCACCGTCGCCGACATCGAAGACGAGGTCATCGCCATCATCGACCGCGAACTCGCCAACGTGACCGACATCACCCGTCGGACCATCGAGGGCGAACTCAGCACGTTCTGAGGCGTCGCCTCGCGGGGTCTCGAAACCAGAGACAGAACGCGAACGCCGCGTCGCCCGCGCGGGCGACGACGACTACTCCTCGCCGTAGTACTTCTCGACCAGTCGCGCGGCCGCCTCGGCCGTCTTCCGGTAGTCGCGGTCGCCGTCCGGCGTCCGAACCGCGTACTCGTAGTGGCGACTGCTCGGCACGTACCACTTCTCGGGGAAGTCGTCGAGGACGTGCCGCGGGTCACCGTTCTTCGGTGCGCCCGCGCCCGCCTCGACGGCGGGTTCGGTGCTCTCGTCCTCGTCACCATCCTGTGTCTCTGCGCCGTCTCGGGGAGCCATCACGGACGGGTCGGACTCGACGAGGAGCGTCTCGGGGACGTCCGGGTGCGACGCCGAGATACCGCGGTGGACGCCGGGCGTGTTCGACGCCGCGAGCGTCTGGTCCATCAGAATCTTCTGCATGCTAATCTCGTGGTCGTCGCCGGGGGCGCGCTGGTCGTAGGTGCCGTCGGCGTGCATCTCCCACGCCTTCCGGTTGTCGGCGAAGCCGAGTTCGAGGACGAACCGCAACTGCTCGCGGATGTCGGGGTCCTCGACGGGCGCGACGGCCTCCACGCGCTTGTCGAGGTTGCGGGTCATCCAGTCGGCGGAGCCGACGTAGTAGTCGGGGTCGCCCGCGTTCTCGAAGTAGAAGATGCGGGAGTGTTCGAGGAAGCGGTCCACGACGCTCCGGACCGTGACGGTCTCCGAGACGCCCTCCAGCCCGGGGCGGAGCCGACAGATGTCGCGGACGAGCAGGTCGATGTCGACGCCGGCCATCGACGCCTCGTACAGTTCCTCGACGATGCCGGGGTCTTCGAGCGCGTTCATCTTGGCGACGATGCGGGCGTCGCGGCCGGCGCGGGCGTGTTCGGCTTCCCGGCGGATGCATTTCGTGAACTCGTTTCGCATCGTCACGGGCGCGATGAGGAGCTTCCGGAACTCCTCGTCCAGCGAGGGCCCGGTGAAGAAGTTGAACACCTTCACGAGGTCCTGACCGATGTCGCGGTCGGCGGTGAGGACGCCGAGGTCGACGTAGCCCTTCGCGGTCCCGGAGTGGTAGTTGCCGGTGGCGACGTGGGAGTAGAGGCGGACGCCGTCTTCCTCCTCGCGGACGACGAGCGCGGTCTTCGTGTGCGTCTTCAGGCCGATGGTGCCGTAGGCGACGTGGATGCCCTCCTCTTCGAGGCGACGGACCCATTCGAGGTTGTTCTGCTCGTCGAACCGCGCTTTGAGTTCGACCATCGCCGCGACCTGCTTGCCGTTGTCGGCCGCGTCGATGAGCGCCTCGATGACCTTCGAGTCCGAGGCCGTCCGGTAGATTGCGGCCTTGATAGCCAGCACGTCGGGGTCGTTTGCGGCCGCGTCGAGGAACTGCTGGACGGTGTCGCCGAAGGAGTGGTACGGGTGGTGCAACAGCACGTCCTTGCGGCGAATTTCGTCGAAGATGGTATCGCCGTCGTCGCCGGCCGCCTCGGGGGAGGACGCGCTCGACCCGATTCCCGCGTCGCCCGCGTCGAGGTCCGAAAACCGCGGGTGCGGCTGGGGCGTCCACGACGCCAGCGAGAGGTCCGGGCGGTCGAGGTCCGTGAGGTCCATCAGCTCGCGGTAGTCGAGCGGCCCGCGGAGTTCGAACACCTCGCGGTCGTCGAGGTCCAACTGGTCGACGAGGAGGTCCCGCGCGGCCTCGGGCGCGTCGGCCTCGATTTCGAGGCGGACGACGGTCGCGAAGCGGCGCTGTTCGAGCACCTCCTCAATCATGTCGATGAGGTCCTCCGCGACCTCCTCGTTTCGGCGGACCTCCGCGTTCCGCGTCAGCTTGAACACCGCGGTGTCGACGACTTCGACGTTCGGGAACAGCAGGTCGAGGTTGGCGCGGATGACCTCCTCCAAGAGGACGTATCGGACCTCGTCGTCGCCGGTGTCGACCTCGACGAGCCGCGGGCGGTTCTGCGGAATCTTCACCCGAGTGAACGTCTGGTCGCCGTCGTCGTCGCGGGTGACGACCGCGAGCGACAGCGAGAGGTTCGAGATGAACGGGAACGGGTGCGCCGGGTCGAACGACAGCGGGGTGAGCGTCGGCAACACCGAGAGTTCGAAGTAGTCGCGCATCTCCGCCCGCTGGTCGGGCGTCAGGTCGTCGTAGTCGCAGATGCGGATGCCCTCCTCGGCGAGCGCCGGGCGAATCTCCTCGCGGTAGCACGCGGCCTGTCGCTCGAACATGGGGCGGGCCTTGTCGATGGCCTCCTCCCACTGCTCGCGGGGCGTCCGGCCGTCGGTCGTTCGCTCGGTCACGCCGGCGTCTATCTGCTGTTTCAGCCCGCCGACGCGCTTCATGAAGAACTCGTCTAAGTTCTTCGTGAAGATGGACAGAAAGCGGACCCGTTCGAGAAGCGGGTTCCGGTCGTCGAGGGCTTCGTTGAGCACGCGAGACTGGAACTCCAGTTCGCTCAGCTCGCGGTTGAGGTAGTACTGCGGGTCGGCGAGGTCGACGTCGGCTGGCAACTCGTCGGTCATTGGCATCGAGTGGGCGTCAAGTGGGCGTCAAGTGGGCGTCGGGTTCGGGTCGGGCGCGGGTCGGATGTGGGTCGGGCGAGCATCGACCGGGCGTCGAGCGAGCGAGATGGACTCGAATCGCCTGCGGGCCGTTCGGCGGTCGTACGAGACAGAGACGGGGTGAAATCTATTAAGCGGTTTATATTGTTTCGCCGTCTGTCTACGGTTCAGTAAATTGTACTATTTACAGATATATAACACTAATAGTGATTGGGGGAGCCGTGTCGCGCCGGGCGCGAGCGCCCCGCGAAACGAGACGCTGAAGGGTGCCCGCGGAGAACGTCGACCGTGAATCAGACGGCGCACGTCGTCCTCGTCGGCTACGGCGAGGTGGGCACGAAGAGTTCGAGCGTCCGGGCGAAGATGGAGGCGAGACTGCGGACGAACCTCCAAGCGGTCCTCGACGACCGCTCGCTCTCGGGCCGCGTCGAGCGGGAGTGGTCCCGCCTGCTCGTCCGCGACGTGGCCGACGCCGACGCCGTCGCGGCCGCCTGCGCCGAGGTGCCGGGCGTCGTCTGGGCGCGCCCCTGCGTCGCCTGCGACCCCGTCCTCGACGACATCGTCGCGGTCTGCCGCGGCCTCGCGTCCGACCATCCCGACGGGGCGGCGTTCGCCGTCGACGCCGACCGCGTCGGCGACGCCGACCAACACGCGTTCACGAGTTCCGACCTCGAACGCGAGGCCGGGAGCGCCGTCGTCGAGGCGACCGGCGCACCCGTGGACCTCGACGACCCCGACCGAACCTACCGAATCGAGTGCCGCGAGGAGACGGCGTATCTCTCCGTCCGGCGGTTCGACGGCCCGGGCGGACTCCCGCTCGGGACGCAGGGGCGGGCCGTCTCGCTCGTCTCCGGCGGCATCGACTCGCCGGTGGCGACGTGGGAGCTGATGCGCCGCGGCTGTGAAATCGTCCCCGTCTACGTCGACTTGGGCGACTACGGCGGCGCGGACCACCGCGCGCGGGCCATCGAGACGGTTCGGACCATCGCCCGCCGCGCCCCGAACGCGGACATGCGAGTGCACGTCGTCCCGGCCGGCGACGCGGTCGAGCGACTGATGGAGACCGTCGATGACACCCGGATGCTCTCGCTTCGGCGCGCCATGCTCGCCATCGCCGCCGAGGTCGCCACCGACGAACACGCCCACTCGCTCGTGACCGGCGAATCGCTCGGCCAGAAGTCGAGTCAGACCGGCGAGAACCTCGCCGTCACCGAGGCCGCCGTCGACTACCCCGTCCACCGCCCGCTTTTGACCCGCGACAAGACCGACATCGTCGCGGCCGCCCGCGACCTCGGCACCTACGACGACTCGACGCTCCCCGTCGGGTGCGAGCGCGTCGCACCGAGTTTCCCCGAGACGAACGCCTCGCTGTCGGCCGTCGAGGCCGCGGAGCCCGACGACCTGTTCGACCTCGCGGTCGAGGCCGCCCGGGAGCGGGTGGTCGTCTCGCCGGACGGCGAGTGAGCGTGGAAGCGCGAGACGGGGGTCGCCGACGAGGGACCCGAGGACGGTCGCCGCCCGACCCATCGAGGTGCGGTACCGGAGCACACACGAACCATGCAAACGACAACCATAGTCACGAATCGGCGACCGTTTAGATTCGTTTCGAATGAACAATTGCACAAAAATGGCTTTATTTACCGTGAGCGCTAGGGTTCTCCCATGTCGAAAACATCGCGTCCCGGTCGCGGACACCCCGGCCCCGAGTGGCGCGTCAGCCACCGAGCGTCGCGGACCGACTGGAGCGACACCGTCGAGCGGTGTGCGGCGTGCCACGCCCGCGTCGACCTGAGCGAGCCCCACTTTCAGCTCCTCCTCGAACGGGACATCGACAAGCCCGGCAAGATAACCCTCGAACGCGAGCGCGTCGTCTTCTGCGACGAGTCCTGCGCCGCCGAGTGGGAATCGACCGCCTGAGTACCGGAACCGCTTTACCGAGTCCGGCCCCTCCCTCTCGACGTGACGCAGGTCTGTATCGTCGGCGCGGAGGACGCCCACCTCCAGTACGAACTGCTGTCGCGCGACACCGCGCGCGCGGCGCTCTCGACCTACGACATCTCCGAACCGTTCGACAACTCGCTTTCGGTCGACACGGTGAGCCTCGGCGCGGCCGTCTCGCTTCTCAACGACCTCAACTGGTATCTCGTCCGGTTCGCCGACTTCTCGCTGGTCCGCGAGCCCTCCGTCTCGCCCGACGAGTGGCTCTCCCGCGACCTCGCCCGACAGATTCGAGACGGGAAGGTCCAGCCCGAAGACACCGGCGACCACCTCGCCATCTACGGCGTCGAAGACGGCCGCCTCGTCGAGCCGATGTACGTGACGCGCGTCGACGGCTCGGTCCCCGACTACGACCTCAGAGACGTGGAGCGAACGCTCGTCGTCAGAGTCGCGGAAGACGAGTTCGGTCGGTGAAAACAGGCCGCCGAGCGACTATTCGTCGGCGTCGAACATCCCGGTCGACATGTAGCGCTCGCCGGAGTCCCAGAAGACCGTCACGACGAGCGGTTGGTCCGCCTCGTCCGCGTCGGGGTCGGCGAGTCGCTCGGCGACGCGCTTGGCCGCGAGGAGCGACGCGCCGGACGACTGGCCGACGAGGACGCCCTCCTCGCGGGCGAGGCGGCGACACTCGGCCTCGGCGTCGGCGAGTTCGACGATTTCCACGTCGTCGAGGAGGTCGGTGTCGAGGTTGGGGCTGACGAAGCCCGGCCCCATCCCCTGGAAGTCGTTGTTTCCGACCTCGTGGCCCGAGAGGACGGCGCTCTCGGCGGGTTCGACGCCGACGACGCGCATCGAGGGGAACTCCTCGACGAGGCGGCGGCCGTTGCCCGAAATCGTGCCGCCGGTGCCGATGCCGGCGACGAAGGCGTCGATGCGGCGGTCGCCCACCTGTTCGAGAATCTCCTCGGCGGTCGTCCGGTAGTGCGCCTCCGGGTTCGCGGGGTTCTCGAACTGCCGGAGCTGGTACATGCCCTCGGCTTCGAGTTCGTCCGCGCGGTCTTTCGCGGCGGAGATGTCGCCGTCGACGAGCTCGATAGTCGCCCCGTACGCGCGCATGATTTCGCGGCGCTCGGGCGACATCGAGTCCGGCATGACGATTGTGAGGTCGTAGCCTTTCGCCGCCGCGACGACGGCGAGTCCGATACCGGTGTTCCCGGACGTGGGTTCGACGAGGTGGTCGCCCGGCGAGATGTCGCCCGCCTCCTCGGCCGCCTCGACCATCGCCAGCGCGGGGCGGTCCTTCGCCGACCCGCCCGGGTTCTTCGACTCTATCTTCGCCGCGACCGTCGACCCCTCGGGGGAGTCGACGCGGACCAGCGGCGACCCGATAGCGTCGAGGATACTGTCGTCCATCGACCCTCCGTTGACGGCGCGACACTAAACGACTGGCGGAGGCGGACGATACGGCCACCGTCTCGGGGGGAGACAGCGACGAGCGCGGGTGGCGAGCACCGCCGCGAGCGCACCCGTTAAATCCGCGCGGCCGGTACGCCCTCCCATGGCCGAAGCCGAGACGCTCGAAACGATGCAACCGAACCCCGCGTGGGACGCGGCGTCCCACCCCGACGTAGTGGACGCCCTCGCGGCCGCAGACTACACGTTCAAGGTCTGGGGCGGCGACTGGTGCGGCGACTGCCGCGGTCAGCTCCCCGACTTCGCGGCGGCGCTCGACGCCGCCGGCGTCCCCGCCGAGCGAATCGACCACTACCCCGTCGAGAAGGCCGACGACGGCTCGAAGGTCGGCCCGCTCGTCGAGGAGTACGACATCGAACTCATCCCCACGGTCGTCGTCGAACGCGACGGCGACGAGGTCGCCCGCTTCGTGGAAGAGGAAGACGTTCCGATTGCGGTCTACCTCGCGGACCAGCTCTCGAACTGAGCGCGGTTCGGTCGCCTTCTCGCGGTGTGCGCTGTGCCGGTGGACTGATTGGACACGACCGAGTACGACGACGTGATGAGACGTCGACAGGTCCTCGCGTCCCTCGGTGCCGCCGCCCTCGCTGGCTGTAGCACCTCGAACCTCGGTGTCCCGCGCGCCGTAAACCCCCTCCCCGGAGAAGACGACGCCTCCGCGTGGGCCCAACAGGGCCCCACTCCCGCCAACCGTCGCCACGCCGCTCACGTCTCGGTGACCGACCCGACCGAGGCGTGGCGCGTCGAGAACGACGGCCCGGTGTCGACCCCCGCAGTCGTCGGCGAGACGGTGTACCTCGCGGCGGGCGTCCCCGACGAAGGTGACAGAAAGTACCACATCGGGGCGCTCCTCGCCGTCGACCGCGAGACGGGAACAGAACGCTGGCGAACCGTCTTCGACAGTCACGGCGGTGGGTACGCGGGCTGTTCCCCCATCGTCTACGACGGGACCGTCTACGTCGGCGACGCCGGGCGGCACGGCCTCTACGCCGTCGACGCCCGGACCGGAGACGTACGGTGGACGGCGGACCTCGGCGGGTCGGTGAACCGACCAGTCGTCGCCGCGGACGGCGTGGTCTGTCTCGCTCAACAGGAGTACATCGTCGCGTTCGACACGGCAGGCGAAGAACAGTGGCGCTACAGCAAACTGAACCACACCTTCCTGACGACGCCCACGGTGGTCGACGGGACGGTCTACGTCGGGTCGGTTTTCACCGGCGACGAGAGCGAGTCGGTCGACGACGAATCGTCGGTCGTCGCGGCCCTCGACCTCCAGACCGGCGAGGTGGTTTGGGAGGCCGCTCGCGGCGAGAACTTCGCCACCGTCAGCGCCGCCGACGGCCGCCTCTACCTCGCGGGGAAACAGACGGTTCAGGCGCTCGACTCGGCGGACGGGAGTCGGGTCTGGAGCCACCGGGTCGACTCGCGGTTCGGTCGACTCGCGGTCGGTGACGACGCCGTGTTCGCCACCGATGGACGGCGGGCGGTCGCGCTCGGGCGAGAAGACGGGGGCCGCCGATGGGAGTTCGAGGCCGACACCCACCTCCGGACGCACCCGACGGTGACCGGGGAGTCGGTCGTCGTTTCGACCGACAACCCGCGGGTCGACGACCACGCGGTCACCTACGCCCTCGACGTCGACTCCGGCGACCCGCGGTGGACCCTGGAACTCGACGGGAAGATGGGGTACGCCGCGGCGGTCGGTGAAGACCGCGTGTATCTACCGTCGCACCAGACGGGCGAGTCAGGCGTCGTGGTCGGCGTCGAGTCGGCGAACCCGGAGTGAGAGTGAGAGTAGGATAGAGGTAGAGGTGAAACTCAGAGGTGGGAAACGCCCGTTTCAGGCGTCGCTACCGGCCGTGAACCACGCCAGCGCCTCGTCGAGGTCGTGGGTCGGCGCGGAGCAGGTGAAGTTCTCGCAGGCGTAGACGGTCGGTTCGCCGTCGGCCGCCTCGCGGCCGGCCCAGATTGGCGGGGCCTCGTCTAATCCGAGTTCGTCCAGCCATGCGTCGAGTTCCTCGTCGGTGCCGGGGCGACGGGAGACGACGAGGCCGGGGAGGTACCGCGAGGCGAGCGTCTCGCGCCACTCGTCGGGCACCTCGTCGGCGGCGACGGTGAGTTCGGGGACGCCGCTGGCGGCCTTCTCGGCGGCGAGCGCGAGCGAGACGTGTTCGAGCGGACTGCCGCGGACGCGGTTGGCGAACGAGCCGAGGACCGCGTCCGCGACATCGCCGAAGCCGTCCTCGGGCGCGAACTGTTCGAGGTCCAAGAACAGCGACGTGGCGACGCCGAGGCTCGACGGCGTCGACTGGTCGGTCGGCTCCTGCGGGCGGGTGACGAGCGACTCGCCGCTCTCGGGGGTGAAGTAGAGCGTGCCCGCGTCGGCGTCGTAGAACTCGCGGCGGGTCGCCCGCGCGAGGTCGAGCGCGAACGAGAGCGGCGCGAGGTCGCCGGTCGCCTGATAGAGGTCGAACGCGCCGCGCGCGAGGAAGGCGTAGTCTTCGAGGTAGCCGTCGCCTTTCACCTCGCCGTTCATCACGCGCCGCGAGAGCGTCTCGGTCTCGTCGTCCCAGAGGCGCTCGCGCACGAAGTCGAGGGCGCGACGGGCGTCGTCGGCGAGCGAGTCGTCTTCGAGGACGACCGACCCCTGCGCGAACGCCGAAATCATCAGGCCGTTCCAGCCGGCGAGCACCTTCTCGTCGCGGGCGGGCCGATCGCGTCCCTCGCGGGCGGCGAACAGCGCTTTCCGGGCCTTTTCGAGTCGGGCTTCCACCTCGGACTCGGCGAGGTCGTACTCCTCCGCGAGGTCGGCGGTCGTCGCCGAGACGTTCAGAACGGTCGTCTTGTTCTCGAAGTTGCCGCCGGGCGTGACGCCGTAGCGGTCGCAGAAGAGGTCGGCGTCGAGTTCGGGGAGGAGCTCGCGCACGTCGTCGGGGGTCCAGACGTAGAAGGTTCCCTCCTCGCCGCCGGACTGGGCGTCGAGGGTGGCGAAGAAGCCGCCGTCGTCGTGGGTGAGTTCGCGGCGGACGAACGCGAACGTCTCGGCGGCGACCGTCGCATAGGACTCGTTGCCGGTGAGTCGGGCGGCGTCGAGATAGCGAGCGGCGAGGCCGGCCTGGTCGTACAGCATCTTCTCGAAGTGCGGGACGGTCCACTCGCGGTCGACGCAGTAGCGGTGGAAGCCGCCGCCGAGGTGGTCGCGGAGGCCGCCGTTGGCCATCGCGTCGAGGCTCTGTCGCGCCACGTCGAGCGCCTCGCGGCGGCCGGAGACGGCGTAGCCGCGGAGCAGGGCGTCGATGCGACCGGGTTGGGGGAACTTCGGCCCGTCGCCGCCGAAGCCGCCGTGGTCGCGGTCAGCCCCGCGGAGCGCGGCCTGCACGGTGGTGTCGAGCACTTCCGAACCGGGGGCTTCGCCGGCCACGTCGGGCGTCTCCTCCAGTCGGTCGGTGATGGCGCTCGTCCACTGCTCGGCGCGGTTTTCTATCTCCTCGCGGTCGGTCCGCCACGACTCGGCGAAGCTCTCGACGAGGTCGCGGAAGCCGGGCGCGCCGCGGCGCGGTTCGGGTGGGAAGTACGTGCCGACGAAGAAGGGCTTGCCCTCTGGGGTGAGCCAGACCGAAAGCGGCCAGCCGCCGCCGCCGGTGACGAGTTGGCAGATGGTCTGGTAGATGCGGTCGAGGTCCGGGCGCTCCTCGCGGTCGACTTTCACCGGGACGAAGTGCTCGTTGAGGACCTCGGCGATATCGGGGTCCGAGAAGCTCTCGTCGGCCATGACGTGACACCAGTGGCACGCCGAGTAGCCGACCGAGAGGAAGATGGGCTTGTCCGCCTCGCGGGCGGCGTCGAGCGCCGTCTCGTCCCACGGTTGCCAGTTGACCGGGTTGTCGGCGTGCTGGCGGAGGTACGGGCTCTGCTCGTCGTCGAGTCGGTTGCGTCCCACCGGGTCGGACATGCGTCGGAGTCGGCGCTCCGGCAACTAAAGCGGCGTGGAGACAGCCGTCGTGACCGGCGCGGCACGTGGGTGGGACAGCGAGTCGCCCTCGTTTCCGACCGAACATAACCACAATCGTGCCTATTTCGCCGCCGATAAAGAGCAATCTTTACACTCCCGTGCGCAGGGTATGCGACCATGAGCGAGACCGTCCTTCTCGTCGGCGGCGGCGGCCGCGAGCACGCGATTGCCCGCGCGCTGGCCCCCGACTGCGACCTGTACGCCTGCGCCAGCAACCGAAACCCCGGCATCGCCGCCCTCGCCGAGGGCTTCGAGACGATTTCGGAGACCGCCGCCGAGGACATCGTCGCCTACGCCGAGTCCGTCGACGCGACGCTCGCAATCGTCGGTCCCGAGTCCGGACTCGCGGCTGGCGTCGCCGACGCCCTCGACGAGGCGGGAATCTACACCTTCGGCCCGCAGGCCGCCGAGGCCCGCATCGAGACGGACAAGGCGTTCCAGCGGCAGTTCATGCGCGACGAAGAGATTCCGGGCAACCCCGACTTCGCCACCTTCGACGACATGGAGGCCGCCTGCGACTACATCGACGACTACGACGGCGACCTCGCGGTCAAGCCCGCGGGCCTCACCGGCGGCAAGGGCGTGAAGGTCATCGGCGACCAGGTGACGCCCGAGGAGGCGAAGGCGTACCTCCGCGACTCGGACTACGAGCGGGTCGTCCTCGAAGAGCGCCTCGTCGGCGAGGAGTTCACGATTCAGGCGTTCGTCGCCGACGGCGAGTTCCGCGTCAGCCCCGCCGTGCAGGACCACAAGCGCGCCTACGAGGGCGACGAGGGGCCGAACACCGGCGGCATGGGCAGTTACACCGACGTGACGCCCTCCCTGCCGTTCATGGCCGACGGCGACTACGAGGCCGCCGTCGAGGTCATCGAGGCCGTCGTGGAGGCGCTCCCGGAGTACAAGGGCATCCTCTACGGCCAGTTCATGCTCACGACCGAGGGGCCGAAGGTCATCGAGTTCAACGCCCGCTTCGGCGACCCCGAGGCGATGAACACGCTCCCGGTCCTCGAAACGCCCTTCATCGACGTGCTCACGGCCGCCCGCGAGGGCGAGTCGCTCCCCGACCTCGACTTCGCCGAGGCCGCCACGGTCTGTAAGTACGCCGTCCCCGAGGGCTACCCGACGGACCCCGAGGCCGGCGCGGAAATCACGGTCGAGGTGGACGAGGACGCCGACGCCCTGCTGTTCTACGCCAGCGTCGACGACCGCGAGGACGGCCTCTACACGACGACCTCCCGGTCGTTCGCGGTAGTCGGCGTCGCCGACAGCATCGCCGAGGCTGAGGAACTCGCCGAGGACGCGCTCGCCGACGCCGGCGAGGGCTTCCACATCCGCCACGACATCGGCACGGCGGCGCTCGTCCAGCGCCGCATCGACCACATGGCCGAACTCCGCGGCGAGTAAGCGAGACGCGGTTCCGCGGGACCGGTTTTCTAGTTCTCTCGTCGCCCCCGCGCCGGGGGCGCTTTTACCCCCGCGGTCCAATCGACTGCCGTGACCGACGACGATGCCGCACCGGCGGACGCAGAGGGCCGCCGACACGACCGAATCCAGCACCACCCGACGCCCGGCCCGCGGAACTCGCTCCAGTACTGGACCGACGCCAAGCCCGTCTGGCGCGTGATGCTCAACTACGTGTTCGTCCTCGTCGCCCGCATCGCGCCGTCGCTCCGAGTCAGAAACTGGGCGCTCCGGCGCATCGGCGTCACCGTCGGAAGGGGCGTCTCGTGGGGCCTCGAAGCGACGCCCGACGTGTTCTGGCCGGAACTCGTCACCATCGAGGACGACGCCATCATCGGCTACGACGCGGTCATCCTCTGTCACGAGTTCCTGCAGGACGAGTACCGGACCGGCGAGGTCGTCGTCGGCGAGCGCGCCATGATCGGCGCGAAGGCGACCGTCCTCCCGGGCGTCCGCATCGGCGAGGGCGCGCAGGTCGCGGCGAACTCCCTCGTCACGCGCGACGTGCCCGCGGGCGAGACGGTCGCCGGCGTGCCCGCGAGACCCATGTCCGGCGGCGAAGCCGACGGGGAGTGACCGACTCACCGCCGCCGTCAGGTCGTCGCTAGGTCGCCGTCAGGCCGAACGAGCGACTTCTCGCGGGGCGGTGGGCGTTCGGGGTCGGGGTCGGGTTCGGGTTACCTGCGGACGCGCCCGACGCCCTTGTTGAGGACGCGCGCGTTCGGCACGACGAACTCCGTCTCCTCGGCTTCGACGTGGGTGACGAACATGTCGAACTCCTGTACCACGCCGCGGACGTCGCCGACGACGATTTCGTCGCCGATGCTGTACGGTTGGGTGAAAAGGAGGTACGTCCCCGCCGCGCCCGAGCGAAGCAGGTCGCGGAACGCCACGGCGCTGAACACGATGAGGCCGAGCAGGTACGCTCCGAGGAGGACGATGAGCGCGAGCGTGGCGACGCCGACCTGCGAGAGCGCGACCAGCGTGGCGAGAAAGAAGACGGTGTACTTGGCGAGCGCGGGGAGGAGGTTCACCTGCGGGAGTTTGACCGCGCGGAACCGTTCGGCGACGAGGAGTTCGACCTTGTCGCCGACGACGACGCCGATGATGAGAACGAGAATGGCGATGAACAGTTGCGGGAGGATGGCGATGACGAGGCCCCAAAACCGGTCGGCGTAGTTGACGCCGGCAAAGGAGAGCGCGGCGAAGAGGCTGATGCCGAGGACGAAGTACCGCGTCAGCCACGACAGGATTTCGACCGTCGAGGTCTCGAAGTCGCGGGCGGTCCGCTCGAAGGCCGTGCCCTCGATGGCCTCCGGAACGCCGACGCTGACGAGGAGCCGGTGGACGAGCGTCCCCGTGACGTACGCGAGCAGTATCCCGAAAAGCAGGATGGCGAGCACGCCGAGAAACCGAACGCCGGCGATTCGAACGATGTCGTCGACGACGCCGCCGACCGTCTGGAGCGGGACGGCGGACGCGGATGCAAACGTGGACACGGATGTTGACGCGGACGCGGCTGTGGGCGCTGGTGCGGAACCGACCGACGAGTAGATGAGGGACGCCGAAGCGAACCCCGTCATCTCAGTACGCCTCCGGGTCGATTTCGAGAATCATCTTGCCGCCCTTGAACGCCCGGACGAGCCCGTCGGACTCCGAGAGGACGATGGCCGTGGCGTTGGTGTCGCGGGTGATAGCGCCGCCGGCCATGTGGCGCGCGCCCAGCCCTTTCGGGATGTCGACGCCCTCCGCCGAGGGTTCGAGGTAGCGGTACGCCGAGACGATTTTCCCCGAGTCGGAGATGACGAACGCGCCGTCGAGCCGCGAGAACTCCTTGAGCATCACGTTGACGATGGGGTCGCCGACGTAGACGTGGGACTTCTCGAAGGGGTTGTACGAAAGCGGCCGGGACTTGTTCATCACCTTGCCCGCGTCGCCGACGATGAACAGCGCGCCGACTGGTTCGCCCTTCTGGCCCTTCTTGCCCAGTTCGATGGCCACCTCGAACACGTCGCGGATGACGCCGGGGTCCGCCCGGGAGTTCGCAAAGAGGTCGTAGATGCCCGACCGCATGTTCTCCTCGACGCGGACGCGGACGAGCGTGTCGGGGTCGCCCCCGAAGACCCCGACGTTGCAGGCGATAGTGTCGCCGGCCTCGACGATGCTCTGTTCCATCGCGCCCTCGACGCCGAAGCGGATGCGGTCTTTGACGTTCTGGAACTGCAGGGGCAGTTCCACGAACGTCTCGGCTTCGACCGTGTTCTCCGGCGCGATAACCACCGTCGGAACGTCCGTCTCGGCGAACTGCTCGTAGTGGGAGTGGCTCGGCGTGAACAGAAACAGCCCATCGACGTCCGCCACGAGGTCGCCCAATAATTCGGATAACGCCACCATTGGTGGAGAGAGACACCGGGTGAGAAAAAGGGTTGTGTCGCGTCTGACGCGTGGCGTGCGCGGTTCGGCCGGTCGGAACCGGCGACTGATGCTCCCCGAAAGGGGGTCGAACGGAACTTACGTCCCCAGAATCGGCGCTCTGAGCGCGGCGACCTCGTCGAGAATCGCATCGGCGTCCTCCGGGGCGACGCCGTTTTCGTCGAGCGCGGCCGCGAGGTGCTCGGCGATGGCGTCGAAGTCCTCGCCCGAGAGGTCGAGGTGGTCGTGCGCGTCCCGCATGTCGGCCCCGTCGTACTCGACGGGACCGCCGGCGACGGCGCTGATGAACTTGACCTGATGGGCGCGCTGTTCGACCATGTCGATGTCGTCGAAGTAGTGCGCGACCGAGTCGTCGGCGAGGACGCGGTCGTAGAAGTCCGAGACGACTGCTTCGACGGCCTCCCGGCCGCCGAGGCGAGCGTAGAGTGACTGCGCTGGCATTCGTCGGGGTGTTGGACGGCGCGACGGTAAGGCTTCCTCCGAACGTATTCGGGGTGTTTAAGCGTTGGTTGGGTGAGGACCACAGAAGTGAAGCTAGCTGTGTCAGCGGGCGTTCGTCCGTTACCGGGCCCGGTTCTCTGTTCTCAGGAAGTATAGCGCTGGACTATGAGGTTGCTCGACAGATAGTACCGCGAGATGGTCGTACCGAACCCACAACTGAGGACCGAAAAGAGAGCCGCAGACACCTCCGGGCTCGTCGGACGTTGGTGGGTGTATCTCGCCGTCGCCGTGGGTGGGACGTGGGCCTTCTGGCTCCCAGCTATCGCGCTGGGGGTGCGGTTCGACAGCGCTGTCGGGCTGTTGTTGCTTCTCGTTGGCCTCGCGGTCCCCGGCGTGAGCGGCATCGCGTTCGTCTCTCTCGTCTACGACGAACGCGGGCGGAGCGACTTCTGGAACCGCGTGCGTAACCCCCGTCGAGTCGGCGTCAGATGGCTCCTCGTCATTCTCCTCGTCCCCCTCGGCGTCGGCGTTCTCGCCGGTGCCCTCGACTTGCTACTCGGTGGACCCGGGCCGACGTGGGGCGAAGCCGTCACGGAGTTCGGCGTGAACCCGCTGGCCGTGCTTCCCACGCTGTTCTTTGCGACTCTCCCCCCGATTCTCGAAGAGTTAGGGTGGCGGGGATACGCGCTCGACCGACTCCAACTGAAGCGGTCGGCCGCGAGCGCGAGCCTGATTCTGGGCGTCGTCTGGGCGCTCTGGCACCTCCCCCTGTTCTTCATCGAGGGGTCGTTCCAACACGACTCGGTCGGGTTCGCGACCACGGGGTTTTGGCTGTTCATGGCCGGCATCGTCGCGCTCTCGTTCGCGTTCACGTGGGTGTACAACAACACGGCGCGGAGCATCCTCGGCATCATCGTCCTCCACGGCTGGGTGAACTTCACCGCCGAAGTCATCGTGGTACCCGACCCCGCGTACTACGGCCTCTGGTTCGTGCTCGCCGGCGCAATCGTCGCACTCTGGGGCGCGAAAACGATGACCGCCGACGACGACGTTCCCCATCCGCCGGTCCAATCGCCGCGATAACGAGGTGGTTCCATCTTCCGGCGGGATCACTCATCCAATCTCGGTTTTCGAGAGGAAGTGCCGCAGAGACACGGGGACAGGGTTCGAACGAGTCTGCTCCCTCGCTCACATCACCCGCTTGGTGCGCGGGACAGGGTTCGAACCACGGTCGCAACGCTCCGCGTTGCTCCCTGATTCGAACCCTTCGGCTTGCATACACGTCTCTCACGGTGTTCGAGACGGTATGCGCGGGACAGGGTTCGAACCTGCGAAGGTCTACACCACAGCGTCCTAAGCGCTGCGCCTTTGGCCACTTGGCTACCCGCGCGCGGTCGGGCGACGCTCGCCCTTCGACCGCACATTTCCCGCACCGCCATATAAACGTCACGAGCGCCCGCCGCGGGGATTATGCCCCCGCGGCCGCAACGAGGACCATGTACAGCGCCCGAGACCAGCGAGACAACCGGGAGTGGCTGGCCCGCATCGACGCCGCCGCCGACGGCCTCGAACTCGGTAGCGAGGCCCGCTCGTACGCCTCGGACATGTTTCTCACGCAGTTGCCCGACGAGGAGCGCTCGAAGAAGGCCGTCGCCGCCGCCAGCCTCTACGCCGGCGCGCTCATCGCCGGCGAGGAGCGCTCGCAGACCGCCGTCGCCGAGTCGATGGACGTGTCACGGCTCAGCATCCAACAGCGCTGGAAGGACCTCCTCCGGGAGGCCGGCTTCCGACCGCCGAGTTGGTAGGCGCTCACTCCGAGGCGTTCGACGGTGCCATCCGGCGAGTCAACACCGCATAGGTTACCGCGATGGCGAGGACGCCGGCGACGAGTCCGGCCGGGATACCGACGAAAAGCGAGAAGAAGACCCACCGAGCGGCCACCTCGGTGACGGCGACGCCGACGAGGACCGCGGCGACGACGCCGACGGCGAAGCTGGCGAAAAGCGGGTGTCGCATGGGCGACAGTACGACCGTGAGCGTGAAAACTATTCGTCGCTCGGCGGCGTCCGGCCGCGGCCCTCGCGGTCGGGCGTGAGGTTGCCGTGGCGGTCTATCTCCCCGGAGACGATGCGCGTCGAGGAGATGCGCTCGCCGTCCTCGGCGGGGACGTGCTCGACGACCTCGATACGGAGGGGCTTGAGGCCCTTCTCCTCGCGAATCTCGTTGACGCGCTCGCCGCCGCCCCGCGTCTCGGGCGAGACGATGAGCACGTCGAAGCCTTCTTCGGTCGCGATGCCGGTCGGTTTGTCGAGTTCGCGGATTTCGAACTCGCGGCCGTGTTCCTCGGCGAGCGGCCGGAGTTCGGCTTCGAGGTCCGCCTTGCGGTCGTCGAAAGGCCGGACGTAGCGGTCGACGTGTCGCGTCTTCGGCGCGAGTTCGTCGCTCGTGAGTCCGACCGTGACAGCACCCAATTCGAACGCCCGCTCGAACAGCGCGAGATGTCCATCGTGGACAGGGTCGAACGTCCCGCCCAACGCGACGTGCATACTCTCGGGGTGGGTACGGCGCGACTTAAGCGGGTCGGGTTAGCCCAATGGGCCGACGGACGAGCGAGCAAGGGGCTAGAGAACGTGCGAGTTCGCAGAAGCCGACAGACCGCCGGGCTACTCCTCGCGGACCGTAATCGTGACCGGTTCGGTCTCGTCGGTGCGGTCGGTGCCGAGGTGTCGGTCGAGGTTGAACACGGCGTTCAACTGCGCCTGCACCTGTCCGGAGACGCCCTTCACGAGGTCGCTCGGCGCGATGGCGACGTACTCGTAGGGGTTGTTGCCCGCGCCGGAACTCTTCCGCTTGCGGCGCTCGACCGTCTCGTCGTCGGCGAGTTCGGCCAGCGCCTCCCGAACCGTACTCGGGTAGAGGCCGGTCCCCTCGGCGACTTCCTCGCTCGTCGAGTGAGGGTGCTGTCGGAGGTGGACATAGATTCGCGCGCGCGTCTCGGTGTCGAGAATCCACGCGAGCAGGTCCACCAACCCGTCGTCGAACTCGGAGACGGCGCAGTCGGCCGCGCCGCCCGAGTGGTCTTCGTCCGTCGACTCCGCGCTCCCCTCTGTGCTCTGGTCCGCAGACATTTGTGCTACGGCAAAGGTCAAAACTGGGGCGCTAAAAAATGTTTCCTGTCGCGCGTCGGCGTGCGACTCAGTCCAGCGTCAGGTGTTCGCACAGGGCGTCGAGCCCGGATTCCTCGTGAATCCGTCGCTGGACGGCGGTGCCGGATTCGGCGTCGAGAAGCGACCGGAGGCCGTCGACGCCGAGGCGGTCGGACTCGGTTTCGACGAACGTTTCGAGGCTCACGACGCCCTCGGAGTCGGGGGCGATGAAGTCCGTGTCTCGCCCGTAGCGCGTCGCGCGCCACTTGTTCTCGTCGAGGAGTTCCCGTCGGACCGACGTTCCCGACTCGCCGGACTCGTAGCGGTCGGCGAGGTCCAACACGAGCGCGTGGACGTACTCGACGAAGTCGGCGACGCGCTCGGGGTCGGTCTGGGCGTCGGGGGTGCGGATTTCGACCGTCCCGTGGCCGGTGTGGGGGCGCACGTCGTACCAGAGTTCGCCCCGGTCGTCTATCGAGCCGTACTCGACCATCCGGCGCTCGAAGCGCTGGAACTCCTCGAAGTCGTCGAAGGCGGTCGGCATGCCGGTGTTCGGGAGGTTCTCGAACACCTTGGCGCGGGCGGAGGCGAGGCCGGTGTCGAAGCCGTTCCAGAAGGGAGAGTTCGCGGAGAGCGCGAGCAGGGGGGCGAGATACCAGCGGAGTTCGTTGGCGACCCAGACGGCCTTGTCCGCGTCGTCGACGCCGACGTGGACGTGGAGGCCGGCGGTCGTGTTCCGGTGTTGTGGGTACTGAATTCGGTCGAGTTGCGCCTGATATCGGGGTTTCGTCGCGTGGTCGAGTTCGCGCCACTTGGCGGCGGGGTGGAGCCCGGCCGCGGCGATGCGGTAGCCGTGGTCCGCGGCGTGGTCGACGAGCGCCTCGCGGACCGTCGAAATAGCCGCACCGGCCTCGTCGGGGTCCTCGATGAGCGGCGTCTGCGTCTCGATAGTGAACTGGAACAGCTCGTGGTCGAGCCGTCCCGCGAGCGGTTCCGGTGGCTCCGGTCCGTAGACTAAGTCGTCGATACCCGAGGTGGGGCGGCCGTCGGCATCGACGATGTAGAATTCCTCTTCGACGCCGAGCGTCCCCATTCGGTCGAAGGCATCCGCCGACCCTAGTTCCATCGCAACGGCGTAAGTTGCGCCGAATTAAAAACACCGTGGGAGCCGGCGAACGCGTCGCACGACCGCCGCCGGTCGAATCCGACGACGTGACAGCGACCGAATGGTTCCGCGGACGCCCAACACCGGCGGCGGCCCGCGCGAATCGCGGTGCCAGCCGGCGGCGACGACCTACTTCGGCCGGGCGACGATACCGAGGTGGTCCGCGTGGAAGCGGTCGAGACGGGCGGTTTCGAGGAGTTCGTAGGCCGAGTCGAGTTCGGCGACCACGCCGTCGAACACGTCGTCCGGGTCGGCGGTCACGTCCTCGCTCCGCGCCTTGACGGCCATCAGGAGTCGGCCGTCGTCGGCGAGGAACTGCCGGTTGCGGACGGCGACGGTCGCCTGCCCGCGGGTCGCCACGTCCATGACGAGGCAATCGATGCCGGCTTCGACGACGTGCGCGTAGGATTCGGGGTCGCGCGCGTCCTTCAGAAGCGGAAAGAGGTTGTCGCGGTCCTCGGCGACGCCGACGAGGTCGCGGACGGGCCGCGGCGCGAACTCCACGGCGTAGGTCGGCCCGGCGAAGTCGGCGACGTGCGAGACGGTCGTCCCCGAGGCGGCCCCGAGGTAGAGCACCGACTCGCCGCCGACGAGGCCGGTGTCCATGCCGAGTTCGAGCATCGCGCCGAGCTTCGAGCGCCCGGCGTCCCACGCGCGCCAGCCGTCGGCGTCGACGGGTTCGCCGTAGACCTGTGCTCCCCGCGTCGAGAGGCGCTCGCGGCCGCCGAACGTCCGGCGTTCGACGCCGTCGGGGAGGCCACTGTCGTCGCTCATTCGTCCGCCCCCTCGTCGGCGCGGGCGCGAATCGTCTCCATCCGGTCGGCGAGTTCGGCGTGCAGTTCGGGCCGGTAGTCGCCCGAGTAGTGGTCGATGCGCGCGGCGATAGAGAGCTTCCCGGCGAACGCGCGGGCGGCCGACCCGCGGTCCTGCGGGCGCGTCCCGCGGACGTACTCGTGAGTGAAGATGACGCCGTGTTTGGGCGACGTGGCGCGGCCCTTCAGGTGCGCGAACAGGGCGTCTTCCGCCCCGAGCACTTGGACCGTGCCGCTCGGTTTCTTGGCGAGGGGTTCGAGGCCGCCCGCCAGCGCGATGAGCCGCGCCGCGAGGACCGGCCCGGCCATCTCGGCGAGGTTCGGCGCGGCCGTGGGCGCGCGCTCCTCGATGAACGACCGGAGGTCGTCGCGCTCGTCGAGCAGGTCCACCGCGCGGGTGGCGTAGGAGACGACGCGCTCCTCGGCGGCGGTCTTCGGGTCGCGGGCGGCGATGTCGCGGACGCCGTCGAGGCCGCGCGGAACGTCCCCGTAGAGCGTGCCGGCCCACTCGACGACCCGCTCGGCGAGTTCGTTCGCGGTCCGCTCGGCGTCGTCCATCGCCCGCACGGCGTGGGCGAGTTGCACGTCGTCGGCGCGCTCGCGCTCCGCGACGGCCTCGCTGGCGGCGGCGAGCGTCGCCGAGCGGAGTTTGGCGTAGTAGTCGGTCTCGTCGGCGGCGAACCCGGCGTCGACGGCCTCGGCCGGCCAGTCGGCGGGGGCGGGGGCGCGGCCCGTTCGGACTCGCGTCGCCCCGGATTCGGGGTCGTCGGGGTCCGCGCCGGCGAACCATGCGTCTGTCATACTGGCGGATTGCGCCCCGTCCGGGTAAAAGGACACGGACCCGCGGGCGCGAGTCGGCGCTCGCGGTATCCCGTGGTAAGTTTTAACACACCATGTATCGTACGAATGCTCGATGGAACGCGCTTCGTACGTCTGTCGTGAGTGTCAAACGACCGTGAGCGCCGCATCGTACCGGTCGACCTGCCCCGAGTGCAGTGGCGAACTGCGGCCCACGTCGGTGACGAACCGCCGGCGCGTCGGAGATTGAGCGGCGCGCGCGGGTCGTCCGACCCGGACGCCATCCGCTCGCTCGCAGTCACGACCGACGACCTCGTGACCGCGCTCGAAGCGAACCGCCGAGGCGACGACCCCGTCGTCCTCCGCGTCACCCCACCGTTCTACGGGCGGATGCGAGCGCGGATTCACCGCACCGGCGGCGAGGCGTCGGACTACGCCGCCCCCGAACCGATACACCTCGACCCGCGGGTCTTCGTCGCCGACGACGCCCCCGCGTATCCGGAGCCCGACGAGACGCGGCCGGACCCGTACGAGGTCGAGACCCACCACGAGCGCCACACGGAGGCGGTTCGAGCGTGGCGCTCGGCGGTCCGCGAGCACCTCCGCGACGCGGTGGCGCTCCCGACAGATGCCGGCCCGCACGAGGTCGAGGTCAAGTACCTCGGCTGAGCGAACCACTTTTTCCCCGCGGGCCACACCGTAGCGACATGAGCACCGACGAGTACCGCCGCGGGACGGCGGTCGAGCGCGAGCGCCAGCGGAAACAGCGCCCGGCCCGCGGCCGCTACCGCGGGGTGCTACCGGTCATCTACGCCATCGGGTTCGTCATGTTCACCGCCGTCTCGCTGTACATCGGACCCGAACCGGCGTTCGCGGTCTACCTCGTCACGCACGTCTTCTACGCGGGGCTGATTCGCGCCGACATCAGGTCGCTCCGCGGGCAGGGCATCGACTGGGGCGCGTCGCGGCATCTCTGGTTCGGTGCGGCGTTCGCGCTCCCGTTCGTCGCGCCCGCTTACTACGTCTACAGCGGTCGCGTGATTCGCCGCGAGAACGAGTCGCGCGACCTCGACGACTGACGCGGAACCGACGAACCGCTCGGTTCGGGGCGCGCCGAGTCGGTCGCCGCGGCGGCCACCGAACTTATGCCCGGAGCGGGGAAATGGCGGGGCAATGAGTTCCAGACGCGTAGTCGCGGTGCTCGCGCTCGCCGCGCTCGTGCTCACCAGCGGCTGTATCGGCTTTCTGACGGGCGAGGAGACGCTGAGATTCGAGTCGGAGCCCGCCACGGCTGACGCGACGGTCGCCGCGAACGCCGGCTACGAGACCAACGGGACCGAGGCGTTCGCGGTGAACCGGACGCTCTCGTTCGGCGGACAGGAGCGCAAAATCGCCGCCAGCAACCACATCACGACCTACGAGAAGACGCTGGACCTCGGCTTCTTCGGCGAGGCCAGGCTCGGCTCGTTCAGCGTCATCTCGACGCCCGCGGTCGAGGTCGCCGGCCAGCCGCGGAACCCCATCGGCGACTACTCGAACGACGACCTCATCCGCCTCGTCGACAACCGGTATCAGGGCCTCAGCGACGTCGAGCCCGTCAGTTCGCGGAACGTCCAGATGCTCGGCCAGACGACCAACGTCACGAAGTACAGCGCCACCGCGCGGTTCGGCGGGCAGGAAGTCGACGTGTACGTCCACGTGACGAAGGTCCAGCACGACGAGGACTTCATCGTCGCGATGGGGCTGTACCCACAGCAACTCGACGGCGAGGAGGAGAACGTCCTCGAACTGATTCGGTCGGTCGAACACCCGTCCGAAGCGTAACCGTCGGGGGGTGGCTTTTTCTCGTCGCCGCGGGTCGGTGAGTCCATGAGTCGCGTACGGACCGCAGGCATCGCGGTGACGGCGCTCGGCGTCGTCGGCTACGGCCTCGGGACGCTCGTCGTCTATCCGGGGCGAGCGTTCTCGGTGACGGCCGTCATGGTCGGCATCACGCTGTGGGCCATCGGGGGTGACGTGCGGTGATTTCGGCGCTCGTCTACCGCGACGACGGCGCGTCGGCCTACGAGGAGACCGCGCTGGACGCGGCGCGCGACGCCGACGGGACGACGTGGGTTCGCGCGACGACCGGCGAGGAGTTCGACCGCGTCGCCGAGGCGTTCGGCATCCACTCGCTTTCGGTCGAAGACGTGCGGAACGACGCCCGCCCGAAGACCGAGGAGTACGACGAGTACACGTTCGTCCTCGTCCGAATGGCGACGCTCCGCGTCGGCGAACAGGTGTTCGAAGAGGAGGTCCAGACCAGACCCGTGGGACTCTGCTTCGGCGAGGACTGGCTCGTGACGCTGACGCGCCGGGAGTTGGAGCCGATAAACCACGTGTGGCACGCCATCGAGCGCGAGGAGCCGCGAATGCTCCGGTTCGGGCCGGACTACGTGGCCTACCGCGTCGTCGACCGCATCGTCGACGAGTACTTCGGGCTGTTGGACGAGGTCGGCGAGGAAATCGAACTCATCGAAGACAGCATCTTCGAGGGGCCGGACCCGGAGGTGCTCGAAGGGCTGAACGCGGTCCGGCGCGACCTGCTTTCGTTCCGAAAGACGGTGTGGCCGACTCGCGAGGCCATCGGGGTGCTCGCCCGCGGCGACCCCGACTACGTCCGCGAGGCGACCGAGAAGTACTACCGCGACGTGTACGACCACCTCGTCGAGTTGGTCGACCTGACGGAGACGTACCGCGACCTCGCGCGCGGCGCGCGGGACATCTACCTCAACACCCTCTCGCAGTCGACGAACGAGGTGATGAAGACGCTCACCGTCGTCGCGACCATCATCCTCCCGCTGACGCTCGTCGTCGGCATCTACGGCATGAACTTCGACCCCGGCGCGTCGGCGTTCAACATGCCCGAACTCGGCTGGGCCTACGGCTACCCCGCGACGATGCTCGGGATGGCGCTCGTCTCCGTGGTCCTGCTCGTCTACTTCCGCCGGGAGCACTGGCTCTGAGCGACGAAAGAGCTATACTACCCGATTAATCACACCGACGCTCGATTCTCGTCGACTCAGTGACGACAAAGCGCCTACATCGTGCGATTCACCCGCACAGAATCGGCGAAAACTTTATAAGGTTTTCGAACTTACTGTTGGTAAGGCCAGTCCAAGCCGGATTATTCTTTCGTCTTCTGTGGTCTTCCCGGCCGAGACGTATCCGCGCCTTCCACCCACCATGAGCGACACCATAACCACCCGAACCTACAGCGCCGACGCAAAGACCCGGGACGTCCGTTCCCGCGAGTCCGAGCGAGACGAAAAACAGCGAGACGAGACGCAGGTCTGCCCCGAGTGTAGCGGCCACCTCGTCACCGACGAGGAACACGGCGAGACCATCTGCGAAGAGTGCGGTCTCGTCGTCGAGGACACCGTCGTCGACCGCGGCCCGGAGTGGCGCGCGTTCGACTCCGCCGAGCGCGACAGCAAGTCCCGCGTCGGCGCGCCGACGACCAAGATGATGCACGACAAGGGGCTGTCGACCAACATCGGCTGGCAGAACAAAGACGCCTACGGCAAGTCCCTCTCGCCGCGCCAGCGCGAGCAGATGCAACGGCTTCGCACGTGGAACGAGCGGTTCCGCACCCGCGACTCGAAAGAGCGCAACCTCAAGCAGGCGCTCGGCGAAATCGACCGCATGGCCTCGGCGCTCGGCCTGCCCGAGAACGTCCGCGAGACGGCCTCGGTCATCTACCGCCGCGCGCTCAACGACGACCTGCTCCCCGGCCGCTCCATCGAGGGCGTCGCCACCGCGGCGCTGTACGCGTCGGCCCGGATGGCGAGCACTCCCCGCTCGCTCGACGAGCTCGAAAAAGTCTCGCGCGTCGATAAGATGGAGCTCACCCGGACGTACCGCTACATCGTCCGCGAGCTGAAGCTCGAAATCAAGCCCGCCGACCCCGAGCAGTACGTCCCGCGGTTCGCCAGCGAGCTCGGCCTCTCCGACGAGTCCGAGCGGCAGGCCCGCCAGCTCCTCCGCGACGCGAAGGAGACGGGCGTCCACTCCGGCAAGTCGCCGGTCGGCCTCGCCGCCGCCGCCGTCTACGCCGCCGCCCTCCTCACCAACGAGAAGGTGACCCAAAGCGAAGTCTCGACGGTCGCAGACATCTCCGAAGTCACCATCCGCAACCGCTACAAAGAACTGCTCGAAGTCCAAGACGGCCTGTTCGCGTAAGCGCTCTGTGGGTCGGTGGCCCGTACTTTTTCTCGCCCGTGCCAGCCCGTAACAACATTTATCCGCGCTCCCGGAGCATATACGGGGTATGGTTGAAGCGTTCGTCCGACTCTTGTGCCCCGAATGTGGAAAGGACTGGGAGACGAATCCGAACGAACTCCCCGCTCACCGCGACAACTACTCGTGTCAGGGCTGTGGCGCGACGCGGCGCACGGCCGAGTTCATGCGGACGGAGCGCGACCTCCAGACGCTCAAGCAGTTCGAGTAGCGAGGAAAGAGACAGCCCGTCTCCCGGTCGGGGGAGACCCCGCCGGACGCTCGTTTTTTAGATGTCGGGAATCGCCGAGAGCGCGCCGCACGCGTCGCACTTCAGCACCTTCGCACCCTGTTCCGTGACGAGTTTCGTGTCGGGCGACCCGCATTCGCTACAGCGCACGAACGACTCGACGTACTCGTCGAGCGCGTCGGCGATGCGGCGCTGTCGGAACTCGCCGGTAAAGCGCGCGCGGCCGCGGTCGTCGATTTGGGCGCTCGTGCCCAGTTCCGTCTGGAAGAACTTCAGGACGTGCGTCGCCTCGCGCGCGAGCCGGTCGTGGGTCGCCGCGAAGTTCTCGTAGACCGTGACGTTCCCCTCCTGTCGGACCGTCGGCTCCGGGACGCTGAAGCGGTCGCCGCCCTCCGCGACGTCCGACGACTCCGAGAGCGCGCGGTCCAGTTGGTCGTCGTAGTCCATGCGCGACAGTACGCGCGCGCCGGCGTAAAATTCTCACGACCCCCGGCGCGCGCAACCGGCGCTCGATGCGCGGGCTACATAGCTATATAAACTGCTCGTGAGATTCCGCCGAGGATATCTATCGACGGGGCGAAACAACAAACGAATTGAAAACGTTCGAACACGAAATTTCCCTTGAGACCCCCATAATCGCCGGTTTAAGGGAGTCGGATGCTAACGTGACTCAAGATAATACTATATCCCTCCGGTCTCAAGCCGTGGTTGCTCATGAAGAAGCAGGAACTCATCCACCTGCACGGTCTGCTCGCAGAAGTCCACACCCAGATTGAGGCCTGGGAGGACGAGGAAATCAGTCTCGTCGAGTACAACGAACTCGGCGTACGACCGACATCCATCCACAAGTCCAAGACGGACCACAAAGCAGCCGTGTTTAAACTGGCGAAAGGAATCACCGGAGCGATGCGCGAGGCCGAACCAGAGCCGCTCGCACCGCAAGCCGACTGAACCGAGAAAAGAAACGCGTTCTCCTCTGCGACCCTACACCCGAGAGCGACCGCGCCGTGCTCTCGTGGACGACGACGCTTCCGAGCGACTGCCGCGTCGGAGCGGTGGATGAGTTCCGCGCAGGCAGAAACAGCGGGCGGGACTGAGGCGGCGACGCGACGCCGGCGGCTTCAGCGGTCGTCGACGAGGTCGTCGTAGTCGACGAGCGTCCCGTCGGCCTCCGACGGGCCGGTCTCGGCGCGGGTGTCGCCCTCGCCGTCGGTCTCGACCGACTCGTCGTCGACGCGGTCGACCGACAGCACCTTCAGCGGGATGTTTTCGAGGCGTTGGCCGATCTCCTTGCGGGCGATGCGCGAGGCGTGTTCCTCCCGTTCGACGTTGAACACCGTCATCTCCAGTTCGAGGGCGACGAGCGCCTCGTCCGCGGCGATGAACGCGGGAGGAAGCTCCTCGCCGCCGGGCGAGGTCCGAGCGCCCATGCTAATCTCGACGTACTTCAGGTCGGGATTGAGCATCTCGCCCGTCTTCGAGATGGCGATGCGAATCGCCTCGTCGACGGTCTCCACGTCGTACACCGGGACCGCGGCCTCGACGACGACTCTGCAGTCCATGGGTACGATGAGGTAGTGTGCCGAAGGCTATCAACCTTCTTGCCACGCCGTCACGCGTCGCTCACTCCCCGCCGGAGCGGAGGTAGTGAAACACGTACGTCTGGGTGTAGCCGGCGTAGCGACCGCCGAGGCGCTCGCGGATGGCCCGCGAGGTGTCGGCGTAGTTCCCCCGGTCGCAGTCGGGGTAGTGCTCCTCGATGGCCGACCGAATCCACGTGTCGAGCGGGACGGCTTCGAGGTAGTCGAGCGAGAACAGGAGGACGCAGTCGGCGACCTTGTCGCCGACGCCGACGAACGTCGTCAGGAAGTCGCGGGCGTCCTCGTAGTCGCGGCCGCGGGCCTCGTCGGGGGTCGCCTCACCGGTGGCGACCATCTCGGCCGTCCGCCGGACGTAGGGGGCGCGGTAGCCGAGGCTGAGGTCGCGCAGTTCCTCCTCGGTGGCCTCGGCCAGTCGCTCGGGCGTGGGGTACGCGAAGTACGTCTCGCCGTCGAACTCGACGCGCTCGCCGTAGGTCTCTCTGAGCCGCGACTGCATCCCGAAGATTCGGGAGACGCGCATCTGCGCCGAGCAGATAAAGGAGACGAGACAGCCGAACGGCGGGTCGCGGACGAGTCGCATGCCCGGATACGCCTCGTAGGCCCGCCGGACCAGCGGTTCGTCGGGCATCGCCGAGACGATGGCGTCGAGGTCGTCGTCGAGGCGGAGCAGGTGAGTGAGAAGCGGGACGGCGTCGAGGTTCGACTCCCACTCCAGCGCGCCGTCGGTCTGGCGGACCCTGACGACGGCCGACTCGTCGGAGACGCCGTCGAGCGGCGGGACGACCGTCTGGTACCACGCGTCGCCGCCGTGGGCCGCGTCGCGCTCGTACATCCGGCCGTCGGGCCGGTCCCAGAGGTACGACTGGCCGCTCTCCAGCGTCGATTGGAGGTCGAACGCTCCGTCGAGGCTCGCGAGGTCGATGACACCCGTCTCCATCGCTTCGACGTTGGGCGCGGGGGATTTGCGGGTTTCGATGCCGGCGGGCGAGGCGGTGGTGGCGAGCCGAGACGGCGGGGCGGGCGGTCGAGGCGGTGGCGGCACGGCGACCCGCGGTGCGCCGCGTCGGGGCGCGCCGCGCTCAGCGGTTGCGACTCACCGGGAAGCTGACGCGGTCCGGGTGGTCGCCCAGTCGGTCGAGAATGCGCTCGTACAGCCGGTTTTTGACGCGCTGAGCGCGGGTCGGCGGGACGAGCACGCGGAGTCGGAAGACCACCCACGACTCCTCTTGTGCGACGTTGACGGTCGGGCCGTCGGCCACGTCGAGGTCCAGCGGCGACTCGGCGAGTCTGTCCCGGTAGCGTCTCATCGCGGCGTCCATGTCGTCGCCGACTTCCTCGTCGGCCACGTCCAAGAGGAGTTGGCGGACGAACGGGAGGTCGGTCTCGTAGGACACCTGCACCGGCACCTCGGTCCAGACGCGGTCGAACAGCGCGCCGTAGTTGACGACCTCGGAGGAGAGGACCAGCGAGTTCGGGACGGTGACGGTCCGGCCGGTCGGCTGGTTCGACGCGAGGGGGCCGCCGGTCTCCCAGAGCGTCGTGACGAGGAAATCGACCTCCGCCACGTCGCCGGAGACCGAGCCGATGTTGACGCGGTCGCCGACCGCGTACGGCCGCTTGACGAGGATGTAGAACCAGCCGATAAAGGAGAGAATCGGCTGTTGGAGCGCGAAGGTGATGGCGAAGCCGATGACGCCGAACGAGACCAACACGCCGAGCCACTGCTCGGTGAACGCGCCGAGGACGCCGACGAGCGCGACGCCGCCGACCCCGAGTCGCAGGACGTTCCGAACGTCGTGGGCGCGGCGGCGGTCCGCGATGCGCGCGACGAGGAACGCGGCGAGAAAGCGGTAGACGCCGTAGGCGACGAGCGCGACCGCGGCGGCCGACAGCCCGGTCGAGAGAAGCAGGTCGGCGTTGGGCACGTCGAAGTCGGAGAGGGGGGTCGTCGCGCGGACGAGCGCCGAGAGGACCGCGGCGAGGAGCCCGGCGGCGAACGCGCCGAGACCGAGGCGGCGAGACATACCGTTGCCGTCGGGTGGGCGACCCAAAAAGGTGTAGTCGAACCGATGCGAGGGGCGGCGGCGACCTCAGTTGCGGATGTGGAGGTCCGTGAGGGTCGCGAGGCGGTCGGCGACGCCGTCGTCGAGGCCCTCGCGGGTGACGCGCCACTCCCAGTTGCCGGTCTGCGTGCCGGGCGTGTTGAAGCGGGTGTCGGAGCCGAGGCCGAGGAGGTCCTGCGTCGTCGTGAACGCGAGGACGGACGCGGAGTTCCAGACGGCGTCGATGATAGACCAGTGAATCTCCGAGCCGTCCGCGCCGATGTTGTAGTGGAGGCAGTCGCGGGTGCGGTCGTCGAGGTCGCGGTAGTAGCCGACGAACGTGTCGGTGTCGTGCGTCGAGGTGTAGGCGACGGAGCTCTCGGGGTAGTGCATCGGCTGGTACATGTCGCCCTCACGGCACCAGTCGGCGTACTGCGGGACGCGCATGCCGGGGAAGGCGAACCGGTCGCGGAGGTCGACGAGCGAGGCGTCGAGGAAGCCGAGGTCCTCGACGATGAAGGGGAGGTCGCCCAGTTCGCGCTCGACCGTCTCGAAGAAGTCGTGGCCGGGCGCGTCGCGCCACTCGCCGTCGCCGGGGTCGTCGGAGTCGGCGTCGATGGCCCAGAACTCGTCGAACCCCTTGAAGTGGTCGATGCGGGTCACGTCCACGAGGTCGAACAGCCGGCGGAGGCGGTCGAGCCACCAGCCGTAACCGTCCTCGCGGAGCGTCTCCCAGTCGTACAGCGGGTTGCCCCACCGCTGGCCGGAGTCGTTCGGGTTCGGGGGGACGCCGGCGACCACGGCCGGCTCGTTCGACTCCGTGAGGTCGAACGCCTCGGGGGCGGCCCACACGTCGGCGCTGTCGAGCGCGACGTAGATGGGGAGGTCGCCGACGAGGGTGATTCCCTTCTCGTCGGCGTAGTCGGCGAGCGCGCGCCACTGCTCGTCGAAGCAGAACTGGACGAACTCGCGGTAGCGAATCTCGTCGGCGTACTCCGCGCGGGCGTCGGCGAGCGCGTCGGGGTCGCGGGTCTTCAGCTCGGTCGGCCAGTCTATCCACGCCCGCCGGAACTCGTCTTTCAGGGCGGCGAACAGCGCGTAGTCGTCGAGCCAGCCGGCCTCGCGCTCGCGGAAGGCGTCGAAGGCGGCGCGGTCGTCATCCGTGGCCTCGGCGTCGAAGCGGTCGAAGGCGACGCGGAGCCGGGAGCGCTTGTACTCGCCGACGCGCTCGTAGTCGACCGCGTGAGGGTCGAAGTCGGGGACGGGTCCGAGGTCGTCGTCGGTGAGCCACCCGCGCTCCGCGAGGTCGGTGAGGTCGATGAGAAGCGGGTTACCGGCGAACGAGGAGGTCGACTGGTACGGCGAGTTCGCCATGGCGGGTTCGGTCGGCCCGAGGGGGCAGAACTGCCACATCGACTGTTCGGCGTCGGCGAGGAAGTCCACGAAGGCGCGCGCGCCGTCGCCGAGATCGCCGATGCCGTGGGGCCCCGGGACCGAGGTGACGTGCATGAACACCCCGCTCTGTCGAGAAAGTCGCATACTCACAGGGTCCGCGGGCGACCCAATTGGTACTTTGGGTCGAAACAGCGAGCCGACGACGACGGCGCGACCGCAGGGATGGGGACGGTCCCACACCGCCGCCCGCCGCCGAAGTTGTGCTAGCAAATCGCACGAAATCGGCCGCGAGCGGGCATGGCTCGCGCCCGTCTCAACAACACTTATTCTCCCCCGTCCGTTCCGTGCGCGTATGAGTGATATCGCTGTCATCCTCCCCGACGGGACGGAACTCTCCGTCGAGGAGGGTGCGACGGTGCGAGACGCCGCGTTCGCAATCGGCCCCGGCCTCGGCAAGGACACCGTCGCCGGCGTCGTCGATGGCGAGCTCGTGGACAAGGAGACGCCGCTCCACGACGGCGCGGACCTCGTCATCGTCACCGACCAGTCCGACGAGTATCTGGACGTGCTCCGCCACTCGGCGGCCCACGTCTTCGCGCAGGCCCTCCAGCGGCTCCACCCCGAGGCCAAGCTGACCATCGGCCCGTGGACGGACGACGGCTTCTACTACGACGTGACGAGCGTCGACCTCGAACAGGAGGACCTCGAAGCCATCGAAGACGAGATGCGCGACATCATCGAGGAGGACCTCGACATCGAGCGCGTCCTCGTCGACCGCGAGGAGGCCCTCGAAAAGTACGCCGACAACCCCTACAAGCGCGACATCCTCGAAGACGAGGCCGCCGGCGACGACGAGCTGTCGTTCTACCAGCAGGGCGAGTTCGAGGACCTCTGTAAGGGCCCGCACGTCGAATCGACGGGCGAAATCGGCGCGGTCAAGCTCCTGAATATCTCCGCGGCCTACTGGCGCGGCGACGAGGAAAACGACACGCTGACGCGCGTCTACGGCACGGCCTTCGAGTCCGAGTCCGACCTCGAAGAGTTCCTCGACATGCGCGAGGAGGCCAAGGAGCGCGACCACCGGAAGCTCGGCCAGGAGCTGAACCTGTTCGCCATCGACGAGACGACGGGGCCGGGCCTGCCGCTGTACCAGCCGAACGGCAAGCGCATCCTCGACGAGCTCGCGGACTACGCGAAACAGCTCAATCTCGACGCGGGCTACGACCCCGTCGAGACGCCCCACCTGTTCCGGACGGAGCTGTGGAAGAAGTCGGGCCACTACGAGAACTACGTCGACGACATGTTCCTCCTCGACGTGAACGACGAGGAGTACGGCCTGAAGCCGATGAACTGCCCCGGTCACGCGACCATCTTCGACCAGCAGTCGTGGTCGTACCGCGACCTGCCGGTGCGCTACTTCGAAGACGGGAAGGTGTACCGGAAGGAACAGCGCGGCGAGCTGTCGGGCCTCTCGCGCGTCTGGTCTTTCACCATCGACGACGGCCACCTGTTCGTCCGCCCCGACCAGATTGAAGACGAAATCAACCTCATCATCGACAACATCTTGTCGGTGTTCGACACGTTCGGGCTGGACGCCGAAGTCGCGCTCGCCACGCGCCCCGAGAAGTCCGTCGGGAGCGACGAAATCTGGGAGCAGGCGGAGACGCAACTCCGCGCGGTGCTCGACGACAGCGGCATCGACTACGGCATCGAGGCCGGCGACGGCGCGTTCTACGGCCCGAAAATCGACTTCGCGTTCAAGGACGCCCTCGGTCGCAAGTGGGACGGCCCGACGGTCCAACTCGACTTCAACATGCCCGACCGCTTCGACCTCACCTACACGGGCGAGGACAACGAGGACCACCAGCCGGTGATGATTCACCGCGCGCTCTACGGCAGTTACGAGCGCTTCTTCATGGTCCTCATCGAGCACTTCAACGGCAAGTTCCCGTTCTGGCTCGCGCCCGAGCAGGTCCGCATCCTGCCCATCTCGGACGACCAGATGGGGTACGCGAAGAAGCTCCAGTACGAACTCGGCGACTTCCGCGTCGACATCGAGGACCGCTCGTGGACGCTCGGCCGGAAGATTCGCGAGGCCCAGACCGACCGCGTCCCGTACATGGTCATCGTCGGCGGCGACGAGGAGGAGGCCGGAACCATCTCCGTCCGCGACCGCAAAGAGCGGGAGGCCAAGGACGTGAGCGTCGAGACGTTCCGTGACCACCTCCACAGCGAATACGACGAAAAGCGCCCCGAGCCCGACTTCCTCGCCGACGAGGAGTGAGGCTCTCGGTCCGCTTAGACCGCGACTGATTCTCTGTTTCGGCGGTTCCGCGCCGCCGCGTCCAACTCTCGCCGGACCGTCGTTCGGAACGACTCGTCTCTGATGAGGTTCGCGAGCACGCCGAAGTGTCCGCAGTCCCACTCGCGGCGGTTCGGCCTCGGGACGCCCCACTCGTCGAGGAGCGCGCGCGCCGTCGAGGTGGGTGCCATCTCGTCGCGGGTCCCGATGAACGGGAAGACGCGTTCGGGCGCGAGACACGGCTCTTTCGGCGGGTTCAAAAGCGGCGCGAACTCGTGGAGCGCCTCGCCGGTCCAGCCGGCGGCGTCGAGCGCGTCGTCGATGTCGAGCAGTTCCGTGAGCGCCCCCGAGAGGAGCGTCTGGTCGATTGCGCCGGGCATCCCCACGGGGAACAGCAGGTCGGGGCGCATCGACTCCGGCCAGTCGCCGCACCGGCCGCCGACGTGGAGCGCGATTGTGCCGCCGAGGCTGACGCCGCCGACGCCGACGACCGGCGCGCCCTCGGTCCGCGCCCAGTCGGTGAGGACGGCGGTCTCCAGCGCGGCCGCCGAGTAGAGCGTGAACAGCCCGACGGGCGCGCGGGCGATGTAGGGCTCGCCGCTGTACCGACCGAGTAGCTCGCGGCGGCCGTGCCACGGCGCGTCGGGGAGGATGACCCGGTAGCCCTCTGGGGCGAGCGCGCGCGCGACGTACTCCTCTTCGGGCCAGTAGGTGAGTTGGTCGTCGAACATCCCCCACCCGGAGTGGAAGATGAGCGTCGGCAGGTCGGCGTCGCCGCCGGCGTTGGCGTCGATGTCGACGGGTTCGTACACCCGCGCGGTCGCCCGGTCGCTGAGGTGCGGCGACGGCGACCGGAAGCGAAGCAGGTACTCGGCGGTTCCCGGCCCGCGGACGGTCGCCGAGCGCTCGACGCGGGGGAACTCCTCGGCCGCGCTGGACTCGGCGAAGCCGTACAGTCGCTCGGGTTCGGCGAGTTCGTGGTTCCAGCGGGTCCGCGCGTCCTCGGGCGAGGGCGTCTCGAACTTCACCGGCGGCACGAGGTGTTCCTTCGAGAGGAAGCCGAAGATGTCGGTCGGTTTGGCCCGCCGTTCCGACACCTCGCGGCGCTCTCGCTCGACGGCGACGCGCTCGTCGGGCGTCGACTCGCCGTCGCCCCAGAACACCTGCTCCCAGCGGTCCATCGTCTCGACGTACGCGCCCCGGAGGCGGGCGTACCGCGCGAGAGCGCGTTCGATTCGGTCGTGGAGGTGCGGCGCGGGCGGCGCGCCGACCTCGCGGAGGTACGCTTCCGGCCCCTCCGAGAGCGCCACGTCGGCCGCGGCGCGAGCGCGGACGACCGCGAACTCGCGGGGGAGCGAGCGTGTCTTGAACGCCTCGAACGGGCGCGAGGTCAGCAGTCGGCCGGCGGGGGAGGTGAGCAACCGGTGTACCGCCGGGGTTTCGAGATGGTCCATACGGTGTGATACGAGTGACACGATAATGACCCTAGGCCCGCGTGTCGGAGAGTGAGAACGGTCGGGGTCGGCCGGCGCTCAGTCCGAGTCGAACCGCCAGCGCGTCGCGTCGGCGGGAAAGCCGGACCACGCCAGCGCGCGCTCGGGTCGAACCCGGAACACCGGCGTCCCGTGGCGAATCCCGTACTTCGCCTCGTAGGCGTCGTCGACGCGGGCGAGCGTGGCCTCGTCGGCGGTCTCCGCGTCCAGTCGCTCGGCGACGCCTTCGAGGATGACCACGTCGGTCCCGCTTTCCGTGTGGACCGCGAGGCGCGGGTCGCGCACGAGGTTCCTGACCCATCTGGTTCGCTCGCCGCCGCCGCAGTGGAACGCGCCGTCGACCCAGACGCCCCAGACCGGGCGGGCGTGCGGTCGACCGTCGGGGCGGGTCGTCGCGACCCAGAACACCTCGCCGTCGGCGAACGCGGTTTCGACGACACGCCACTCTAGAAGCCCTCCCTTCGAGTCGGGAATGCCGTAACTCGCTTCGGTCTCAGGGCGGTCGCGGGTGGTCGCCGGCGGCTCGTCGGCAGGCATGAAAGAGGGAGGGGCCGCGAGAGGTTAAGCGCGAAACCCTACCACGCCGTGAGCGCGTCGGTCCCGTGGGTCCACGTCAGGGCCGCGAGGAAGGCGAGGACGCCGGTGATGGCCGTCGCGCCGCCGACGAAGAACACCCACTCCATGCCGACTTCGGCCATGAGGTAGCCGCCGAGAAGGGGCGCGACGACGCTCCCGGGCCGCCAGAGGAGTTCGCGGATGCCGAAGCTACTGGCGACGCCCGCGCCGCCGGAGCCCTCGTCGGCGAAAAGCGCCATGCTGGCCGGTTCGCGGAGGCTGTCGGCGATGCCGAGCAGACCCGCGAGGCCGACGAGCGGGAGGAACGCGGGCGAGAGCGGACCGAGGAGGGGGAACGCCGCGGGGAGCGCGAGCGCCTCGCCGACGGCGGGCGAGAAGGGGACGGCGAGCGCGATGAGGCCGTAGAGGCCGCCGCCGACGAAGACGAACCGCGCGCGGCCGTACCCGTCGGAGACGCGGCCGGTGTAGGGCTGACAGAGCATGTTGGTGAACTTCTCGGCGACGACGGTGGCGGCGACGGCGATACCGCCGTATTCGAGGCCGCCGGAGGCCGCGGCAACGCCGGCGTAGATGGGCACCCACGTCCGGACGAGAGTGACCGCGACGGCGTACTGGACGCGAAACGTCGCCATCGTCAGGATGCGCTCGTTGAGCGCGAGGTCAGTGAAGGGAAAGCCGCGGACGCGGGTCTCGTCCGGCGGGAGGAACACCCAGATAGCGACGACGGCGATGCTCAGGAGAATCGTGATGACGATGAAGATGGGCGTGAAGCCGAACAGGTCGTAGAGGACGCCGGCGCTGATACTCCCGAGGATTGAGGCCGCAAAGCGGGCGGCGTTCGCCTTCCCGATGTGGTTCGCGCGCGTCCCCTCGCGGGCGAGTTCGCCGACGAGCGCGAGCGACATCAGCCCCGCGCCGGTGACGGCGACGCCCTGTGCGGCCCGCGCGACGATAAACGAGAGACTGGAGTCGACGAGCGGAAAAGCGGCGTAGACAACCGCGCCGAGACCGACCGTCCCGGCGAGGACGAGGCGTTTGTCGTAGCGGTCGCCGGCCCACGACAGCGGCACGACGGCGACGGTCTGGGCGAGCGTGAAGCCGGTGGTGAACATCCCGATGACGAACCCTCGTGAGAGGGAGAAACCGCCGAGCACGAGCCCGCCGAGGGCGAACTCGGGCACGAGGACCGCGCTCGGGTCGAGTTCGTTGATGTACTTCGGAAGCAGGGTGACGAGCGTGATGAAGCCGAACCCCCCGGCGAATCGAGTGAGATACAGCGTCCAGAATCTGAGACGGGTGCGGTCCATGGGCTGTGTGCGGCCAACCGGCGAAAAGAGGTTCCGGAACCGGCGGTCACCGTCGGCGACCTAAAAGCCCGTCAGATAGCGGCAGTGGGCTTTATCTTTCAGGACAAATGACATATGATATGGAACAGGTGGGTGGAGAGACGGCGGCGAGAGGCTCGGAGACGCGTCTCGTTCGGATCGAGCGGGAGATGAACGACCACGGGGCGATGACCGTCCGCGTGGTCGAGACCGGAGAGCTTCGCACCGTGGTGGCGTGTGCGACGTCGGACCTGCGGGAGCGACTCGCTTCGACGGCGGCTGGCGCGGAGTTCCCGCTTCGGCTCGCGCCGTCGCCGGGGCGCGGGAACTCGTGGGTCGCACTCGGGTGGTAGTCAGGAGTCGAAAAGCAGTTTCGCGCCGACCGCGAGGCCGCCGAACAGCACCACGAGCACCGCGCCGGCGACGACGTCGGAACCGAAAAGCACCCCGAAGTCCGGGGTGAGAACCGCAAGGAACCGGCCGGGGTCGAAGTGGTCCTCGACGCCCGTGGCCAGTCCGAAGACGATGGCGACGAGAAGCGTGATGGAGACGAGGACCAGTTCGGTCCTGTCGCTCTGGTTCATAGTCGGTAGCGTTCGGAGCGGGACATAAAACATCCGAGGGTGGGAAGCCACTCACCTATCAGCTATCCGAGTGATATAGACAGAAAGCCTCGGCTGTCGGAGCTGGTCTGGAAGGAAGGTAGTGGGCCGGACGCGATTTGAACACGCGACCGTCTGATTAAGAGTCAGACGCTCTGCCTAACTGAGCTACCGGCCCTTGCAATCTCTCGTAACTGCCGGTAGGTAAAATGACTTTCCTTTCTGTACGACGACGGCAGGGACGCACACGCGCGAAACAACGGACAAACGGTGGGTGTTAAGTGGCGGCCGGCCGGAGTAGCGGGCAACGATGAGTGCAGGGGTCAGCATTTCCTCGATGTCTACGTACGCGATACTCGGCTGTGGGAGCGTCGGGCACGCGGTCGCCGAGGAACTGACAGACGAGGGAAAAGACGTCCTCATCCTCGACAAGGACGAAAGCCGCGTCGAAGCCCTGCGCGACCAGGACTTGAACGCGCAGACCACGAACATCGCCGACCCGGAGCTCGCCGACGCCGTCACCGGACGCGACGTGATTCTCATCCTCTCGTCGGACGTCGAGGCCAACAAGGCCGCCGTCTCGACCATCCGCGACCGCGACGAAGACCAGTTCATCGTCGTCCGCGCCTCCGACCCCGTCTCAGAGGACGAACTGACGAAGCTCGGTGCCGACGTGGTCATCAACCCCTCGGAGGTCATCGCCGACTCCGCGCTCCGGAGCGTCGAGTCCGGCGAACTCGAATACAAGGCCCGCCAACTGGCCGATATCCTGCGTGACACCGACCACGGGATGGCCATCCTCACCCACGACAACCCCGACCCCGACTCGCTCGCCTCGGCGGTCGCCCTCCAAGCCATCGCCCGCGAGTACGACGTCGAAGCCGACATCCTCTACTCGGGCGACATGGGCCACCAGGAGAACCGGGCGTTCGTGAACATCCTCGGCATCGAACTCACCCCGCGGAGCGACTCGAAGCCGCTCGAAGAGTACGGCGCGGTCGCGCTCGTCGACCACATGAAGTCGGGGATGCCCGACCTCGGCGACGCCGATATCACGGTCTTTATCGACCACTTCGAACCCGACGACGGCATCGACGCCCGCTTTACCGACGTGCGGCCGAACGTCTCGTCGACCTCGACGATTCTCACGAAGTACATCCAGGAGTTCGACCTCAGCCCGTCGCAGGCGGTCGCCACGGCGCTTCTCTACGGGATTCGAGCCGAGACGCTCGACTTCAAGCGCGACACCACCCCAGCCGACCTGACCGCGGCGGCGTACCTCTACCCCTTCGCCGACCACGACACGCTGGAGAAAGTCGAGTCGCCGTCGATGTCGCCGGAGACGCTGGACGTGCTCGCCGAGGCCATCCAGAACCGCGACGTGCAGGGCTCGCATCTCGTCTCGAACGCGGGGTTCATCCGCGACCGCGACGCGCTGACGCAGGCGGCCCAGCACCTCCTCAATCTGGAGGGCATCACCACGACGGCCGTCTTCGGCATCGCCGACGACACCATCTACCTCGCGGCGCGGTCGAAGGACATCCGCATGAACATCGGGAAGATTCTGAGCGACGCCTTCACCGGCATCGGCGAGGCCGGCGGCCACTCCACGCAGGGCTCCGTCGAGATTCCGCTCGGCATCTTCACGGGCATCGAGTCCAACGACGACAACCGCGACACGCTCCTCCAACTCACCGAGGAGGCGGTAAAGCGCAAGCTCTTCCGTGCGATGGGCGTCGAGGGCGGCGAGAGCGGAAACGGGAGTTAGAACGTCAGGCGACGAGCGACTCTTCGTCTTCTTCTGGGTTCTTCAGGCGCTCGATGACGTCGTTGATGAGGATGACGTCGCCGACGGCGCGGACCCACCGATACGGGATGAGAACGCCCTTCCCGGGTTCGATCTGATTGCGGAACAGTTCGTCGTTCAGCGCCGTCAACGCGAGGCCGGTGACCGTCTCGTGGTCCAAGTCGAGGCGGACGTCTTCGACCTCGCCGACGAACACACCGTTGTTCGAGTAGACCTCCCGGCCTACGAGCGTCGTAATCTCTTCGGGCGTCCCGTCCATATCCGCCAACATGGGATGCCGGGTCTTAATTGTTCGTAGCCCGCGAGTCGGGGCGCAGACGCGCGGCAGACGGGCGTCCGACGCCGGCGGGAAATCACCGGACGAAGACGTGTCCTTCAGTTGAGAAGACGGGGGCGAGTCGCCGCGAACGACGACCGAGACAGGAGCCGAGTCGGGGGCGCGTTACCGCCGCGGCGCGACCAGTTGAATCGGGTGTTGCATCGGGCGGCTGAGGAGCGAGTCGAGCTGTTCGAGACAGGAGGTGCCGCTGGCGACGACCGTGCGGTCCCCGTTCTCGTCGGTCTGGAACTGCCCCTGTAGCTCGGAGCCGACGTCGACGCTGAGTTCGTAGTACTCGGACTTGTAGCCGAACGAGCCGGCCATGCCACAGCACTCCACGTCGGACGTGGCGACGTCGTAACCGAGGTCCGAGAGGACGGCCTCGGTGTGGCCTTCGAGGCCGAGCGTGCGCTGTTGGCAGTGGCTGTGGTAGGCGACTTCCTCGCCCGCACCGGCCGAGAGCGCGTCGGCGTCAGCGCCGTTGTCCAGCAGGCCGAAGACGTACTCCATGACCTCGTAGCTGGCCTCCGAGATGCGCTCGAAGGACTTCTCGGGCAGGAACTTCTCGTACTCGGTTCGGAACATCGCGAGGTCGGACGGCTCGATGACGACGATGTCGCGGCCGTCGTCGATGTGCTCCGCGAGGCCGGCGTACACGTCGTGGGCGTGGTCCTCGGCGGTCGCAATCATGCCCTGCGAGAGCGGGGCGCGACCCGACGAGCGAACGTCGGGGACGATGACGTCGACGCCGAGAGCTTCGAGGGCGCGGACCGCGGCCTTGCCGCGTTCGACCTGCACGTGGTTCGTGTACACGTCGGGATAGAGGACGGCGGTGCGGACCGGGTCGTCGACCCGCGAGGTGCGGCTCTCGAACCAGTCTTTCAGCGTCTCGCGCTGGAATTCGGGGAGTTCGCGGCGGGCGTCGATACCGAGGAACCGCTCCATGAGGTCGCGGGAGACGTCGAGGCCGGCGGCCCAGTTGGAGACGGGCGCGAAGAAGCTCCCGACCTTCGCGGCCGTCTCGAAGTTGCCGAAGAAGCGCTTCTGGAGGCTGACGCCGCCGGGTTCCTCGTCGGGGGTGAGTCCCTCGACGAGCCAGTCGAGTTCGGACACCTCGCCGCGGTTGACCCGGTCGCGGACGACCGTGTTTATCCACGGGATGTCGATTTCGACCGGGCAGGCGGTGGTACACCGGCTACAGCCGGTACAGAGGTCGTTGAACTCCGCGGCGCTGTCGAGGCCCTCGACGCCGGCCTCCCAGCCGGTGCCGATGCCGCCGGAGTAGGTCTCGCCGCCGAAGGCGTGGCCGCCGACGTGCTGGAAGTTGGCGCAGACGTTGGAACACGCCGAACACCGGATGCAGTAGAGCGTCTCGCGGAGTTGGTCGTCCTCGCGCATGTCGAACCGCCCGTTGTCGATGAGCACGAGATGGAAGTCGCGGTCCGTCTCGGTCGCCGAAAGCGGCGTGTCGGGGGCGTCGAAGTCGACGGTCGGCGACTCGACCGGCGGCGTCAGAAGCGAGATGTAGGAGGTGATGTCCTGTCCCGTCCCCGACTTGCCGATGAGTTCGACGAAGGGCCGGAGGTCCTCGACGGTCGGAATGACCTTCTCGACGCCGGCGACCGCGACGTGCGTGTCGGGCACGACGGCGGTCTTCCGGGCGTTGCCCTCGGAGGTGACGAGCGCCATCGTCCCGGTGTCGGCGGTGATGAAGTTCGCGCCGGTCATCCCCACGTCCGCGCCCTCGATGAGTTCGCCGAGCCGTTCGCGGGCGAACATGGTGAGTTCCTCGGCGGTTTCGAGGGGTTCGTCGGGGTCGAACGCCTCGTTGAACAGGTCGGCGATGGCCTCCCGCGACTTGTGGATGGCGGGCGCGACGATGTGCGACGGCGACTCGTCTGCGACCTGCAGGACCCACTCGCCGAGGTCGGTCTCGACCACGTCGATGTCGGCGGCCTCGAGGTCCTCGTTGACCTCTATCTCCTCGGAGGTCATCGACTTCGACTTGACGACGCGCTCTGCCTCTTTGTCCTCGCAGACCTCGCGGATGTACTGGTTCGCGTCGGCCGCGTCGTCGGCGATGTAGAGCGTGCCACCGTTCGATTCGACGGTCTCGCGCAGTTGGTCGATGAGTTCGGGGAGCCGTTCGATGGCGTCTTCCTTGATGGCCCGCGCCTCCGACTTCAGCCCCTCGTAGTCGTCGAGCGTCTGGACCGACTGGTAGCGCCCCTCGTTGAACCCGCGGGTGCTCGTGCCGACGGCGTCGCCCTCGGTCTCCATCAACTGTCGAATCTTCGCCGCCTTGGCCTCGCGCGCCTTACTCATCGAGAATCACCACGTGGACTTCCTTCGGACCGTGCGCTCCCTTCACCAGCGCGCCCATGTCGGCGGTGGCGCTGGGACCGGTGGCGATGATGGCCGAGGGGTGTCCCGTGCGGAACTCCTCGCCCAGCCAGTCGAACGCCTCGGGCATGCCGGGGACGATGTCCGACCGCCGGAGGACGGCAACGTGGAGGTCGCCGAACAGGCTCACGGGTTCGACGCCGTCGGGCGTGCCCTGCACGACGACGCTCCCGTAGTCCGCGATACCCAGCCCGGCCGCCGTGACGCCCGCGTTCGCCTCCCGGAGGTCCGCCGGGGTCGGGTCGATGTTCACCCAGTCGGGGAGGTCGACGCCGTCGTACGGGAGGGAAACGCCGATAGTCGGGTCCGAACAGAGTCCTTCGAGCACGTCCGCCAGCCCATCGGGAGACGCGTGTGTCCAGCCTACTTCGAGTCGTTCGAGCGAGTCCTCGAACGTCGCAACCGTGCCGGTTGACATACGTGGAGCTAGCGCGTTCTACATAATCGTTCTTCGGGTTCAGACACCACTCTGTCGGTTAATTATGAAGGATTGGGTCAGGGGAATCGACCGACCGCCTCGTCCGCGTCGGCGACCGTGCCGGCCGCCTCGCGCTTGCCGGCGGCGGACTTCGTCACCGCGTAGGCCTGCACGACCAAGTAGCCCGCCCAGAGGAGGTAGCCGCCGGTCCCGCTCCCGAGGACCGTCGGGACCGTTCGGAACGTCGCGAGCCCGATTCCGTTGAGCCACGTCCCGATGAGGAGGACGCTGAAGTAGCCGTAGAAGCCCGTCGCCCACCACATGCCGACGACGCGCGCCCAGCCGGGTTGGACGTGTTCGGGGAGCCGCGTCGTGTTCATCACGAGGACGAGCGCGGTGTAGGGCCACATTATCACGCCGGACATCGCGGCCCCGACGACGAGGAAGAAAAACGGCTCTTGGCCCTCGAACGGCGAACTGAACAGGAGGATGATGACGACGCCCCAGACGCAGAAGGCGGTGAGGAGCCGCCAGAACAGCTTCGGGAGGTCCCAGCCGGCCTCGCGACCGTAGGACTCGTAGAGGGCGTCGGCGCTGTTGCGGACGAACGACTCGACGATGGCGTACTCGGTGGTAAACAGCGCGACGAAGAGGACGGCGAAGACGAGAAACGAGCCGACCGGGCCGAGAAGCGGGACGACGTCGCCGAGCCACATCTGAATGGCGTTGGCGGTCGACCCCGACGCGTAGCGCATGGCGACGCTCATCAGCGCGGGGGCGACGAGGAGCAGGCCGAACACGAACGTGAGCAGGTGTTCGAGTTGGACGACGCGCCACCAGCCGCGCCAGCGGCGGAGGTTCGTCAGCGTCGGGCGGAACGCGAAGCCGTCGCGCTGGATGGGTTCGGGGTCGTCGCCGCGAAGCGGGTTCTTCACGCGCCCCTGATAGTTGCCCATGCCGTAGCCCTTCTCCCGCATCCAGAGGCTCTGAGAGAGGTTCAGGTAGCCGCCCGCGCCGGCGAAGGCGAGACCGCCGAGGAAGACCGCGATGTCCAGTCCCTCGGGGAGCGTTCCGACCGACCCCGCGGCCGCGGGGAGGTCGGCGAACTCGACCCACGAGCCGGTGACGGCGACGAGGAGCAGGGCCGCGCCGATGGCGACGAACAGGAGGCCGATTTGGAACACCTCGACGGCGTTGTACATGACCGACGACACCTGATACGAGAGCCAGATGACGCCCATGAGGGCGGCGGCGACGAGTTTCCACGTCGCGAGCGACGCGCCGAAGAGCGCGACCGACCCGTCGAGTCCGAGCGCCGTCGTGGCGACCTGCGCCGCGCCGGCGGCCCACCCCGGCCAGCCGAGGCTGATGAGGCCGCCGACGAGGAACGCCCACGGCCAGTACGACCCCACGCGTGCGAACGCGCGGAAGATGCTCTCGCCGGTGGCGAGCGTCCAGCGCTGAAGCTCCGTGTTGATGAGGAACTGCGTGAAGACGCCGACGACGAACGCCCAGAACACCGCCCAGCCGTACTGCGCGGTCAACACCGGCCAAAAGAGCGTCTCGCCGCTCCCGAGCGACGCCCCGAGCATGATGGCCGAGGGGCCGACGACGTGGCCGACGCGGGGGACCCGCGGGAGGTCGGCGAGGCGGAACGACCCGCCCTCGCCCGACTCGGGGTAGTCGTCCGAGTCGTCGGACTCCTCCAACTCCTCGTAACGAAGCGGGAGATACCACGTCCCGCGGTACTGCTTTCCCTCGACCTCGGAGGCGTAGACGTCGTCGCCGCCGGCGACGCTCGGTTCCGTCGAGGGCGCGGACGCCGAGGGGTCCGCGCCGGAGTCGTCCGAGTCGTCGAGCGCGTCCGACCGCGCGGACGGGTCGGCGTCGGAACCGGGTCGACCGTCGCTCACGAGACGAGACACCCCGGAACGGAACTATCGGACGGCGAATCGCTTGACATCGATGCGTTTGCCGGAATTGTGGCCCGATGGTGTATAAATTCGTAGGGTGGCTGTCGCGTTCGAAAACCGGACTACCCGCCGAGGAAGTGCCAGATGTGGCCGCGCTCTTCCGGCGGGTCGACGCCCGGCAGTTGCTTGAGCGCCGGCTGAATCGCGTTCCACCAGCCCTCGGCGGACTCGAAGCCGGCGGGGTAGTCGTGGTACACGTCCCGCAGGAAATCCGCCTTCTTCGCCTCCGGGTGGTCGGTGAGGTACTGGTACGCCGCCGACAGCGCCTCCCGGCGGGCGTCGAGCATCGGGCCGCTCCCCGGCAGGTCCGCGCGCTCGATGGCGGACGAGACGGCGGGCGGGTGGTCGAGGTCGTCCGGGTCGTCGGCCTTGGCCTCGCCCGAGTCCCCGGTTTCGGAGGGCGAAGCCGAGTCGGTCGAGTCGGCGGCCCGCCCCGCAGTCGACTCCTCGCGGGCGGGCATCGGAATCCAGAACACCCGGCTCCGAGCGCCGACCTTCCGGGTGGCGAGGTCGCCGCGTTCTTCGAGTTCGTTCAGCTTGTTGTGCGCGGTGCGCCGCGAGCAGTCGAGCGCCTCCATCACGTCGGTGGCGGTGAGGGGGCGAGCGGCGTCGTCGCGCCCCTCGAACACGTCCAAGACGGCGTCCAGCGAGATGCGTCCCACGTACTGTCCGTGCTCGTTTCGAGAGCGCGCGCGAGACTCATCGTCCATGATAATTCCAGTTCACACGACTGTATAAGCCTTTGCACACGAGTGAACATCCAGTACACTCGTGTGTTGTAGCCGTGAAACACGTGTGTTGTGGTCGCTTCGAGAATCGGTTTTCCAAAATCGGCTCCGAACGAGAACAGACAGGATAGACCATGTGAAACCAGAATTCGGCGGTTAATCGCGTATTTGTCCGAATATCCACGAGTGTACTGGGTTGTGTACTTCGGGTAAGTCGACCCCAGGAGATATGTCATGAATAGCGACGAACGATAGATATTTATCACAAAGGTTGTGTAGCGGATGCCACGATGCACCGCATCAGGCACGAATCTGGAACGGAACAGGCTGGAACGAACTGCGGAGGTGTGCGGCATGGTTAACGCGACCGACGCGGTCGTCGCACTGCTCCCGCTCATCACCATCGCCTATCTGATGGTCGGGCGGTACTGGCCCGCGACGCGGGCGATGCCCGTCGCGTGGGTCGTCGCAATCGGGGCCGGCGTCCTCGGCTGGGGCATGACGCCGCAGTGGGTCATCGCCTCGACCATCAACGGCTTCATCACCGCCTCGAACATCCTGTACATCGTCTTCGGAGCTATCTTGCTCCTGTACACGCTCAAGCAGACGGGCGCGTTCGACGCCATCAACAACGGCTTCGCCTCCATCAGCGAGGACCGCCGCGTGCAGGTCGTCCTGCTCGTGTTCCTCATGGGCTCGTTCATCGAGGCGGCCGCCGGCTTCGGCACGCCCGCCGCCATCGTCGGCCCGCTCCTCGTAGGCCTCGGCTTCCCGCCGCTCGCGGCCGTCGTGGTCGCGCTGACGGGGAACCTCATGGCCATCACCTTCGGCGCGGTCGGCACGCCGCTCATCATCGGGATGATAGACATCTTCGACGACGTGCCGGTCATCACGAACGCGCTCGACGCGCAGGGCATGGGCGTCGAACAGTGGGTCTCGGAAATCGCCGTCTTCGCGGCGATGAACCACGTCGTCGTCGGCATCCTGCTTCCCTTCATCGGCGTCGCCATGATGACGCGCTTCTTCGGCGAAGAGCGTTCCATCAAGCCGGCGCTCGCAGTGCTTCCCCTCACGCTGTTCGCGTGGGCGTCCTTCTCGGTCCCGTACTTCCTGACGGCGTACTTCCTCGGGCCGGTGTTCCCCGGCCTCGTCGGCGCGATGGTGGGGCTACTGCTCACCGTCTCCGCGCTCAAAGCCGGCTTCTTCCACCCCGACGAGGAGTGGGACTTCGCGCCGCAGACCGAGTGGCCCGACCACTGGGTCGGCGACATCCAGCCCGGCGAGACGAGCCAGCGCGGCGGCGCGGTCGCCGCCGACGGCGGTGCGGTCCAGCAGATGTCGCTGTGGAAAGCGTGGACGCCGTACGTCCTCGTCGCGGCGCTCCTCGTCGTCACCCGCGTGTTCGACCCGCTGACGAGCTTCCTCACGTCGACGCTCGTCTTCGAGTACGCCGACATCTGGGGCACGGAGTTGGCCGGCGACTTCCAGTTGCTCTACCTGCCCGGCGCGGTGTTCCTCGTGGTCCACCTCGTCACCATCGGCCTCCACGACATGGACGCGAAGCAGGTCAAAGCCACGTGGGCGGAGACCGCCGAGAAAGTCACGCCGGCGGTCGTCGCGCTGTTGTTCGCGGTCGCGACCGTCCAAATCATGCTCCAGTCGGGCAACGCCACGGGCACCGACAGCATGCTCATCGTCCTCTCCGAAGGCATGGCAGGCATCGCGGGCGGCGTCTACCCGTTCTTCGCCGCCTTCGTCGGCGCGTTCGGCGCGTTCCTCGCGGGGTCGAACACCGTCTCCGACATCCTGTTCGGCACCTTCCAGTACGGCGTCGCCGACCAGATCGGCACGCCGAAGACCGTCATGCTGGGCGCGCAGGCGGTCGGCGGGGCCATCGGCAACCTCATCGCCGTCCACAACGTCGTCGCCGCGCTCGCGGTCGTCGGCCTCGTCGGCGAGGAGGGCCGCGTCATCCGCCTCGAACTCATCCCGCTTCTGTACTACGGAACCGCGACCGGCATTCTCACGCTCCTGTTCAGCTACGTGCTGTTCCCGGGCGTGTTCTGACCGGCCGGCGCTTTCGACCCGGTTCGGCCCGGTCGAACTGCCCCGATTCGCCGAACTACCTCGGCCCGAATCGACCAGATTCGGTTCGGGGCGACCCGTCTCGACCCGGCTCGACTCGAACCGCGAATCGACTCGCAAACCACCCGCGCGCGACCCGGACCTACGCCCGTCACCGGGTGTCTTTATCCGTTCACGCAAACCGACATACGACAGAGCTAACCAATGGCATCCAACACGCACGAACCGGCCACCGACCCCGCGCTCGCTGGCGATTACGACTACGTCAGCGACGACGTCGAGCGGCCGGGGCTGGTCGAAGACCTCCAGTCCCTCGTCGAGGGCGACGTGCGCTTCGACACCTACACGAGAACGCTGTACGCGACCGACGCGTCGGCGTACGAGCAAGTCCCCATCGGCGTCGTCATGCCGACCTCGACGGCCGACGTGGCGGCGGTGATGGAGTACTGCGCCGACCGCGAGATTCCCGTCCTCCCCCGCGGCGGCGGCACGAGCCTCGCCGGCCAGACCGTCAACGAGGCCGTCGTCCTCGACCTCGTCCGCCACATGGGCGGCGTCGAGGAAATCGACCCCGAGGCGCGGACCGCGACGGCCGAGGCGGGCGTCCGCCTCGGCGAACTCAACGAGGAACTCGCCCCCCACGGCCTGAAGTTCGCGCCCGACCCGGCGTGGGGCGACCGCTCCGCGCTCGGCGGCGCAATCGGCAACAACTCCACCGGCTCGCACTCGCTGAAGTACGGCAAGACCGACTACTACATCGAGGAACTCGAAGTCGTCCTCGCCGACGGGACGGTGACGACGTTCGGCGAGGTGAGCGTCGACGAACTCCGCGAGTCAGGTGACCCCGACGGCGACCTCGAAGCCCGAATCTACGCCGAAATCGCGCGGATACTCGACGAGGAGGCCGACGAGATTTCCGAGCGCTTCCCCGACCTGAAGCGCAACGTCTCGGGCTACAACCTCGACATGCTCGTCGACGAGATGCGCGGCGAGCGCCGCACGCCCGACGACGCCGGTATCGACGAGGACTGGGAGGCCGGCCGCGTCAACCTCGGCCGGCTCGTCGCCGGGAGCGAGGGCACCCTCGGCGTCGTGACGAAGGCGACCGTCTCGCTGGAGGAGATTCCGAACACCGCGTCGGTGGCGCTTCTCACCTACGACGACGTCATCGACGCGATGCACGACGTGGCCCCCATCCTCGAACACGAGCCCGCGGCCGTCGAGGTCATGGACGACGTGCTTCTCGACCTCGCGCGGGACACCGCCGAGTTCGCGGACGTGGTCGGGATGCTCCCCGAGGGCACGGACTCGACGCTCCTCGTGGAGTTCTACGCCGACTCCGACGAGGCGGGCAAACAGAAGGTGGCGAACCTCATCGAAGACCGCGTCATCGACCCCGACGGGACCGAGTTCGACCCCGAGGAGGGCTCGGCCTCGGTGACCGAAACGGAGCGCCGCGCGACCGACTTCATGGAGGCCCACGACGCCGACACCCGCGCGAAGTTCTGGAAGATGCGCAAGTCCGGCCTCCCGATTCTGCTGTCGCGGACGACCGACGAGAAGCACATCGCGTACATCGAGGACACCGCCATCCCGGCGGAGAACCTCCCGGCGTACGTCTCCGACTTCCAGGACATCCTCGACGAACACGACACCTTCGCGTCGTACTACGCCCACGCGGGGCCGGGCGTCCTGCACATCCGCCCGCTCGTCAACACGAAGACCGCCGAGGGCGTCGAGACGTTCGAGGCCATCGCCGACGAGGTGACGGACTTGGTCGTCAAGTACGGCGGCTCCGTCTCCGGCGAGCACGGCGACGGCCGGGCGCGAACCCAGTGGAACCGCAAGCTGTACGGCGACCACCTGTGGAACGTCTTCCGCGACCTCAAGACCGCGTTCGACCCCGACTGGCTCCTCAATCCGGGGAACATCTGCGGCGACCACGACATGACCGAGAACCTCCGCTTTTCCCCCGACTACGAGTTCGACGCCGGCTTCGAGCCGGCGCTGAACTGGGACAACGACAACGGGTTCGAGGGCATGGTCGAACTCTGCCACGGCTGTGCGGGCTGTCGCGGCCAGCAGTCCACCGTCGGCGGCGTCATGTGTCCGACGTTCCGCGCCGCCGAGGAGGAGATTCAGGCGACTCGCGGCCGCGCCAACATGCTCCGGCAGGCCATGAGCGGCGGCCTCCCCGAAGACGAGCTGTTCACAGACGAGTTCGTCGACGAGGTGCTCGACCTCTGTGTCGGCTGTAAGGGCTGTTCGAAGGACTGCCCGAGCGAGGTCGACATGGCGAAGATGAAAGCCGAGGTCGTCCACGAGTACCACCAGCGAAACGGCTCCAGCCTCCGCGACAAGCTCTTTGCCAACATCGATTCGCTGTCGAAGCTCGGGTCCGCGTTCGCCCCGCTCGCCAACGCGGCGACGAAGGTGCCGGGCGCGCGGACGGTCATGGAGAAGACCGTCGGCATCGCCAAGGAGCGCTCGCTCCCGACGTTCCATTCGACGAGCTTCGTCGACTGGTTCGAGAGCCGCGGCGGGGCCGGCGTCCCGGAGGCGGAGGCCGACCGCAAGGCGCTGTTGTTCCCCGACACCTACACGAACTACAACCACCCCGAGGTCGGCAAGGCCGCCGTGAAGGCGCTTGAGGCCGCGAACGTCCACCTCCGGATTCCGGAGGGCGTCGCCGGCTCCGGCCGACCGCCGCACTCGAAGGGCTTTCTCGACAAGGCCCGCGCCGACGCCGAGCAGAACGTCGAGGCGCTCGCGCCCGCCGTCGCAGAGGGCTGGGACATCGTCCTCTGTGAGCCCTCGGACGCGGTGATGTTCCAGTCGGACTACCTCGACCTGCTCTCCGGCGACGACGTGGAAGCCGTCGCGGAACACGCCTACGGCGTCATGGAGTACGTCGACGCGTTCCGGCTGGACGAGTCGCTGTCGTTCCGCCCGCAGGACGACTACCTGACGTACCACGGCCACTGCCACCAGAAGTCCACGAAGAAGGACCACCACGCGGTGGGCGTCCTCCGCCGCGCCGGCTTCGAGGTGGACCCGCTGGACTCGACGTGTTGCGGGATGTCCGGGTCGTTCGGCTACGAGGCCGAACACTACTCCATGTCGAAGGCCATCGGGAACATCCTCGAAGGCCAAGTGGCCGAGAGTCCGGGCGACGTGGTCGTCGCCCCCGGCGCGTCCTGCCGGACGCAACTCGAAGACATGGACGGCGCGACCGACGACCCGCCGCACCCCGTCGAGATGATCGCGCGCGCCATCGACGCGTAAGCGACGCGACGGCAGAAACAACCGATTCGAGCGCGCCGCCGGTCGCCGTCCCGCCTCGTTTTTCGTCGCAGATACGTTTAGGGCGCTCGGCGGCCAACCGCGGGACGACGGAGATGCGAGGGAACCAGCCATGACACCGATGGAACTCGACGACGTGCGCGTCGACGCGTACATGACGACCGGCGTGGAGACCGTCGGCCCCGACGCGTGGGTCACAGACGTGGTCGACAAACTCAAGGCGGGACCGCAGTACGGCGGCCTCCCGGTGGTCGACGACGAGAACCGCCTCCTCGGGTTCGTCGGCGCGATAGACCTCTTGGAGGTCAACGGCGACGTGCGGGTCGAGTCGGTGATGAGCCGCGACCTCGTGGTCGTCCGCCCGGAGATGACGGTGAAGAACGCCGCGCGCGTCATCTTCCGCACCGGCCACCAGTTCCTCCCCGTCGTCGACGACGACCGAGTGTTGCTCGGCCTGTTTTCGAACGGCGACGCGGTGCGGAGCCAAATCGAGCGGACGACGCCCTCGAAGGTCCAGAGCACCCGCGAGATGCTCGAACGGACCCACGACACGTCAATCGACGTCGGCGAGCGGGAAGTCGAGGTCGGCTCGCTGATTCCGACCCAGCGGGAGGTCTACGGCGACGAGCTCGAGGGCCGGAAGTACGAACTCCAGAACGGTCTCGCGGAGCCGCTCATCGTCGTCTCCCACGGGTCCGAGACGCTCCTCGTCGACGGCCACCACCGGGCGATGGCCGCGAGGCGGCTCGATATCGACCGGATGCTCGCGCACGTGCTCACGGTCTCGTCGGAGGACGTCGACGAATTGGGCCTACGCAAGATGGCCCGACTCGGCGGCCTCCGGTCGCTCGCGGACGTGGAGGTCAACGACTACCTCCAACACCCGCTCATCGAGAAGACAGAACAGTAGCGAACGCGGAGCGAGGAGGCGAAAACGGTGGGGTGGTGGCGCGGCGGGCTACTCGGCGAGGTCGTCGAGCGCGTCGCCGAAGGCTTCGAGGCCGGTTCCCATCGCCTCGGGGTCGCCGCCCAGCGAGATGCGGAACGACTCCGGCGAGTCGAAAAATCGGCCGGGGACGACGAGCACGCCGCGGTCCCACGCGGCGTCCGCGACCGCGTCGCCGTCGGCGTCGGCGTGGTCGAGGAAGGCGAACGTCCCGCCGGCGTGGATGCGCCCATCGAGGTCGTCGCGCTCGGCGACGAACGACGCGAGGAGGTCGTGGTTGGCCGAGAGGTGCTCGCGGGCGGCGGCCTCTATCTCGTCGCTGTGGTGGAGCGCGCGCCGGGCGAGTTTGGTGCTCGGTTCGGCGACCGCGGGGAGGTACATCGACGCCGAGCGGGCACGCTCGACGACCTCCTCGGGGGCGATAATCCAGCCGACGCGGAGGCCGCCGAGGCCGTAGAACTTCGTCAGCGACCCGGTGACGACGGTGTTGTCGAGGCCGGACGCCGTGGTGCCGCCGAAGGGGCCGTCAACCGCGGGGTCGACGAAGGGCGCGTACACCTCGTCGACGAGGAGGTAGCCGCCGGCGTCGGCCGCGGCCGCCGCGACCTCGGCGAGTTCCGCGCGCGGCGTGAGTTTGCCCGACGGGTTGTGGCGGTTGGTGACGATGGCGAACGCGAAGGCGTCGGTCGAGGCCCCGTCGAGGCGGGGCGGTTCGAGTTCGTAGTCGTACTCCGGCGGGCGGACGAAGCGGTCGACGCGCGCGCCGAGCGCCTCCGAGGTGACAACGAGCGGCTGGTAGCCCGGCTTCTCCACGAGCACCTGCGGGCGCGAGGCGTCGGATTCGTCACGGTCTTCGTCGTCGCCGGACGCGAGGTCGAGGAGGGCGCAGGCGGCGAGGAAGTTCGCGTTCGTCGCGCCCGCGGTGACGAGGACCGACGACTCGGAGACGCCGTAGCGGTCCGCGAGTTGGCCGGCAAGCGTCGCGTCTTCGGGGTCCGAGCGACCCGCGAGAACCGGCGGGACGAGGTCGTCGCCGCGCCGGGACGAGCCGAGGTCGCTCGTCGCGAGGTCGTGGGTGGCCTCGTCCACCCGGTCGACAATCCACTCCAGATAGGGAATTCCGGGAAACGTCGTCGTCATTGGGACTCCTTCGCGGGCACTGCCGTAAGTCGTTGGGGTCTCGGGGACATCGGCCGCAGGCGATGGGGGACGGCGGGGCGCTCAGCGGTCGTCGGTCGGCGGCCGAGGAAGCGGCGCGGCGTCCGTCTGCCAGTCGTCGATGCGTCGCCTGGCCCACGACACCGCCGGCCGCGAGTCGTTGTAGATGACGCCCGCGAGACCTCGCTCCGAGTACGCGACCAGGAACGCGACGGGGCCGTCCGGGAGGTCCGAAACGACGAGACTGTAGGGAAGCGAATCGACCGACCGGAGCGAAAAGGAGTCGACCGACCACGCCTCGGCGAGCTGTGGCCGATAGGCGGTGACGAGCCGCTGGACCACGTCGTCGGTGGCGACCATGTCGACCGGGATGCCGCCCTCGACGACGGCCCGGTAGTAGGCGTCGACCTGCGAGGGAAGGGCCCCGCGGACGCAACCGCGTACCGACGTCGCCTCTTCGACGAAGGACGTGAGCTTCGACAGCGCGGGGCCGGAGCCGCCATCGGTGACGGAGATGGCGTCACAGCCGTCGAGGAACGCCGGTGCGAGCGGCGCGTCCGAGTCGAGCGAGTCGAGCACCGCGGCGGCCGCGTCGATGTCGTCCAGACACTCGACGAAGTGCGCGTACGTATCGAGCGCCATTCGACCGGCGAGCGTCGGGCGGTGGACGCCGCCGTTCGTCTCGACGAAGCCCGCGCTCTCCAGCTCGCGAAGCCCGCGGTCGACCGTCGACCGCGACACCGGGAGGTCGTCCGCGAGCTCCGCCGTCGTCCGAGGCTGGCGAACGACGGCGTCGAGCACGTCGGCGCGCGACGCGAGCACGTCGAACACCTCGTCGACCTCGGACCGAACCATGTCGAACTGCATGAACGTGTTACTACTTAAATAACAGGAGAACCGACGCTCAGTATATAAATAAACGAACTATTTATATAGCATAACTCACGGTGTGCGTGAGTGATGCGATGGGTGAAGTAAAGCGTGTGGCAGGAGTATGAGGGTATGCCGGGGTGCCTCTGACAACCGGCTTTTCGCCCGAACCGGGGTGCCCGGTCCGGTTCGGGCGTCAGAAGGGGAAGACATTCCCCTTCACATTTTGCTCCGAAACGCTTCTTCGACGAGGGGAACCGCCGTCTCCACCGAGTCGCCGCGCGCGAGGTGCGCGTCGCACGAGCAGTCCGACGAGCCGAAGCCATCGACGCCCGCCGCACCGAGCGACGACGCGAGGTCGGTCGCGACCGCGCACTCCACGTCGCGGTCGGTGACGCAGACGACGCGCGCGAGGTCGACCGCGGGGGACCCGCCGAGGTAGTCGACGTGCCAGTGGCGGGCGTCGTGGTCGCCGGCCGCGACGCGCCGGTGGCGGCGGACGCGGCGGAGGCCGCCCGTGCCGAACGCGCTCCCGACGTAGACGTAGGCTCCCGCCGAGAGGCGGTGGTCGCCCAGCGCGCCGACCTCGACGGTCACCGCGGGCGCGTCGAAGACCAGCGCGTACGTCCCGACGGGCGACCGAGCGTCGAGCGACAGCGGGTCGTCGTCGGTGCCGAGGACCGCGGGGTCGAGCGAGTGGACTGTCGGGGCGTCGTCGGTCGGGGTCCGCGGGGCGGTCATAGTCGGAGTACGTCCGTCCGGTTACGAAAGCTCGGCGGGTCGCTTTTCGGCGTTGTCGAGGAGAGCCGGGAACAGGTCGGCCGCGGCGGCGTCGAGGTCGTAGACGCTGTGGACGTCGTCGGGGTCGCGACCGCGGCCGCTGGCGACACCGACGGCCTTGGCGATTCTGTCGTAGTTGTCGCGGACGAGACTGCCGAGGAGACCGGGCATCCCGGCGCGGTCGGTGAGTTCCTTCGCGGCGGCGCGGCCGGCGTAGACGCGGCGCGCTCGGCGGTCGACGAAGACCATGGCGAACGGCACGTCGGCGAACTGGGCGTCGAGGAACGCCTGCGCCGCGTCGTCGTACCACGAGATGGCCTCCACGTCGTCGAGGCGCTTCAGCGCCGACGCGGCGACAGAGCAGTAGGCGCACTCGCCGTCGTAGATGAGCACGGCGTCCGCGGACTCGTTCATAGCTTTCGTCGGGACGCAGAGAACAAAAGCGGCGCGGCGGGCGTGCCGTGTGCTATCAGTTCCGGCCTGCGACAGCGTTAGGGCGACCACGTCCGCAGTGGGCGTGTGGACGACCTCATCGAGTGGCTTCGGACCAGACCGTACTACGAGGGGCAGATTCGGTCCCACCGCCGGTTCGAGGCGCGCGAGCCGGCGTTCGCCGACGTGGACCTCGAACCGCGGTTGGCGTCGGCGCTCGACGACCGCGGCATCGACCGGCTCTACCGGCATCAGGCCGAGGCGGTCGAGGCCGTCCGCGGCGGGAACAACGTCGTGTTGGCGACGCGGACCGCGAGCGGCAAGAGCCTCGCGTACACCGTCCCGGCGTTCGAGCGGGCGATGGACCACGGCGGGCGGACGCTCTATCTCGGCCCGCAGAACGCGCTCGTCGCCGACCAACTCGACACGCTGTCGGACCTCGCGCGCGGCCTCGGCTTCGGCAGTCGCGTCTCGGTCGACCAGTACACCGGCCGGCTGTCGAAATCGGAGAAGCGCGAGGTGAGAAAGCGGATGCCGACGGTCCTGCTTTCGAACCCCGACATGGTTCACTACGCGCTTCTCCCGCACGCCCACCGGCTGTGGGAGTGGTTCTTCTCCTCGCTGGAGACGGTCGTCATCGACGAGGTCCACGGCTACCGCGGGGTGTTCGGGAGCCACGTCGCCCTGCTCGTCCGCCGGCTCAAGCGCGTCTGCGAGCGGTTCGGTGCCGACCCGCAGTTCGTCTGCTGTTCGGCCACCATCGGCAACCCCGTCGAGCACGCCGCGCGCATCACCGGCGAGCGGGAGGACTCCTTCACGCTCGTCGACGAGGACGCGAGCGGGACCGGCGAGACCAACTGGCTCCTCTGGAACCCGCCGGAGTACGACAACCCCGACGCCGGCGGGTCGGGGCGGCGGCGCTCGGGTCACGTCGAGACGAAGAACCTCTTCGTCGACCTCGTCGCGCGCGGCCACCAGACGCTGGCGTTCACCCGCGCCCGACAGGCCGCCGAACGGTACGCCACAGAGAGCGCGAGCGACCTCAGAAGCCGCGGCGAACACGAACTCGCGGGCGAGGTGGCGGCGTATCAGGCCTCCCTGACCCACGACCGGCGGCGAGAGATAGAGGCCGGCCTCCACGACGGCGACATCACGGGCGTCTGGAGTACCAACGCGCTCGAACTCGGCGTCGACGTGGGCGGCCTCGACGTGGTGCTCATCGACGGCTACCCCGGCACGCGGATGTCCGCGTGGCAACAGGCCGGGCGGGCGGGACGCGGCGACAGGCCCGCGCTCGTCGTCCTCGTCGGCGGCGAGGACCAACTCGACCAGTACCTGATGAACCACCCCGCGGAGTTCTTCGACGGCGACCCCGAACGCGCCGTCTCCGACCCGGAAAACGACCATCTCCTCCCCTCGCACGTCGCCTGCGCGGCCGCCGAAAACTGGCTCTCGACTGGAGACGAGTCCCACTTCGGCGGGTCGTTCCCCGGCGTCGTCTCCGACCTCGAAGCCGACGGGACGCTGGCCCGCCGGGAGACCGACGACGGCCTCCGGTGGACCCACGACGGGAGCGAGAGCCCGCAACACGCGATGAGCCTCCGAACCATCACCGACCGCGAGGTGCAACTGATGGACTCGCGGAACGACGAGACCATCGCCACGCTGGCGTTCGACGACGCGCTCCGGGACGCCCATCCCGGCGCGGTCTACCACCATCAGGGCCAGACGTACGAGGTCGCCGAGTTGGATTTGGACCGCGACGTGGCCCGACTCCAGCCGACGTGGGCGGACTACTACACCCGCGTCCTCCACGACAAGCACATCACGGTCGAGCGGGACATCCTGTCGAAGCCGCTGTCGGCGCGAGACGACGTGGAGGTCCGGTTCGCGGAGGTGACGATGCGAAAGCAGATAACGGGGTTCGAGCGGCGCGACCCGAAGCGCGGGACGACAATCGGCCAGCAACTGCTCGACCTCCCGGAGACGAGCCTGCGGACGAAGGCGCTGTACTTCACCGTCCCCGGCGACGTGGAACGGGAGATGCGCGAGCTATCGAGCGACCGCCCGGAGGGCCGCGACTACGGCTTCAACGGCGGCATCCACGCCGCGGAACACGGCATGATTTCGCTGTTCCCGCTCCGACTGCTCTGTGACCGCGGCGACATCGGCGGGCTCTCGACGCCGTACCACGCCCACACCGACCAGTCGACGATCTTCATCTACGACGGCCACCCCGGCGGGGTCGGCATCACGCGCGCCGGCTACGACATCGTGGAGGGGCTGATGCGCCAGACCGCCGACCTGATTTCGGACTGCGACTGCGAGGACGGCTGTCCCTCCTGCGTGCAGTCGCCGCAGTGCGGCAACGCGAACGACCCGCTGGCGAAGGACACGGCCGTCCTGCTGTTGGAGTCGCTGACGGGGACGCGGGCCTGAATCCGGCGGCCGGGCGCGAACCGCCCGCCCCCGCCGACCCGACGGGTGAAATATCACGATACCGGCATTTCAGGGCCGCTATTCCGAACCAACAGCTATTTTTGGGAACCCTAAATCTATAGGGGCAATGAACGCGGACATCTGCGTGGTCGTCCCGACAATCCGGGAGTACGAGTGCATGCGAGCGTACTTCGAAAACGCCCGCGCGCACGGGTTCGACCTCGACCGACTGTTCGTCCTCCTCGTGACGGAGGACTTCTGCGACGCCGAGGGGATGGCGTCGATGCTGGACGACGAGGGAGTCTCGGGCGCGGTCTTCGACGGGTCGGCCCGCGAGGAGTGGTACGACGAACACGACATCTCCGAGTACTCGCATCTCGTGCCGGCGGCGAGCCACGCCCAGACGAGCTTCGGCCTGCTGTACATGTGGGCGCACTCCGAGTTCGACTACGGCGTGTTCATCGACGACGACACGCTCCCGCACGACGAGTGGGACTTCTTCGGTCGCCACATGGCGAACCTCGACCGCACCGACGAGGTGGAGTCGGTGTCGAGCGACGAGCGCTGGGTGAACGTCCTCTACCAGAACGCCGACGAACACGGGCTGTACCCCCGCGGCTATCCCTACTCGGCGATGGACGAGACAGTCGAGACCGGGACGCGCGAACTCCGCGACGTGGTCGCCTCGCAGGGGCTGTGGACGAACGTCCCCGACCTCGACGCGGTCCGCATCCTGATGGACGGCGACCTCGAAGGGCAGGCCCAGACCCGGACCGACTTCGAGGACTTCGACGGCGACTTCGTGGTCGAGCCGGGCCAGTACCTCACCGTCTGCTCGATGAACCTCGCGTTCGAGCGCGAGGTCATCCCGGCGTTCTACCAGCTCCCGATGGACGACAACGAGTGGGAGGTCGGCCGCTTCGACGACATCTGGTCGGGCGTGTTCCTCAAGCGCGCCGCCGACGTGCTCGGGAAAGACGTCGTGACGGGCTACCCGCTGTGCGAGCACAACAAGGCCGCCCGCCCGACGTTCGACGACCTCAACAACGAGGTGCCGGGGCTCGAACTCAACGAGCATCTCTGGGAGGTCGTGGACGCGGTCGGCGGGGACGCCGACAGCTACGCGGGCGTCTTCGAGGCGATGGCCGACGCGCTCGCCGACGGCGACTGGTCCGAGTACCGCAACGGCGACTTCTTCAACTACGTCGGCGAGCACATGCGCGACTGGCTGGACTGCCTCGACGCGCTCGCCGCGCCGCGGGCCGCCGCGCCGGCCGACGACTGAGCGGGCGACGGCGAACGCCACCCGCGCGACGCCGCGGGGGAGGTGGCCCCCGTCCCGCGATTCGGCCGCTTCGCTCGACAAATCGGTAGGTATAAATGATTTAGGGAGACCTAAATCAATGTATGCACGAACGCGACCGAGAGCTTCGCGGCCACAGTCGCCGCCGGTTCATCGCGACGACGGCGGCCCTCGGGGTCGGCGCGCTCGCCGGGTGTACCGGCGGCGACGAGGAGACGGAGACGACGACCGAAGCCGGAGCCAACGAGTCGGCCGGACAGATCGGGTCCGGGCGGTCTCCGTTCGGCGACCGCGACATCACCGGCGGCGTCTCCGTCACGGAGATGCCGGACCTCTCGGGCGAACTCACGCTCTACTCGGGTCGCGGACAGGCGCTCGTCGGCGAGCTCATCTCCTTTTTCGAGGAGTACTACGACGAGTTCACCATTCGCCCGCGGTACAACTCGGCGGCCGAACTGGTCAACCAGATTCAGACCGAGGGGCAGAACAGCCCCGCGGACGTGTTCTTCTCGGTCAACGCGGGTTCGCTCGGCGCGCTGAAGGACGCCGGTCGCACGCAGGAGCTTCCGAGCGACGTGCTCGACCTCGTCCGCGACGAGTTCCACGACCCGGACGGCCAGTGGACCGGGACCTCCGGTCGCGCCCGGACCGTCCCGTTCAACACCGACCAGTTCGACGAGTCGGACATCCCCGACGACATCATGGCCTTCCCCGACACGGAAGCGTTCAGAGACAACATCGGCTGGGCACCGACGTACTCCTCGTTCCAGGCGTTCGTCACGGCGATGCGCGTCCTCGAAGGCGAAGACGCCACGAGAGAGTGGTTACAGGGAATGCAGGACCTCGGCGTCACGGAGTACAACGACGAGTTCCTCGTCTCGCAGGCCGTCGCCGACGGCGAAATCGGCGCGGGCTTCGCCAACCACTACTACATCCAGCGCATCCTCGCGGGACGAACGAACGCGCCGCTTTCGACCGCGTTCACCGCGGGCGACGCCGGGTCGATTTTCAACGTCGCGGGCGCGCTCGTCCTCGACAGCACCGACGACGCCGAACTGGCGAGCAACTTCGTTCGCCACCTGCTTTCGGCCGAAGCGCAGGACTACTTCGCGCGGACCACCTTCGAGTACCCCCTCGTCTCGGGCGTCGACCCCATCGGCGAACTGCCGAGCATCGACGAACTCAGCCCGCCGGAAGGCCTCGACCTGACCCAGCTTTCGGACCTCGAAGGAACCGTGGAACTCTTGCGTGAGGTGGGCGTCCTCTGAGGTAGCACACTCATGGCGACCGAACAGCAGACGGGGACCGGTGGAGGGGACGACGAGCAACCGCTCGGTCTGACCATCGCGAGCGGGGCCGTCGCCGCCGCCGTCGTCGTCCCGCTGTTGTGGCTCGTCAAGACCGCGCTCGAAGTCGGGTTCGCCGAGGCGGTGTCGCTCGTCACCCGGCCGACGACCGTCGAAGTGTTCCTGAACAGCGCCGTGCTCGTCACGCTCGTCACCGCCGCGTGCATCGGGCTCGGCGTCCCGCTGGCGTATCTGACCGTCCGCACCGACCTGCCGTTCAGGCGCTTTTGGACCGTCGTCGTCTCGCTCCCGCTCGTCATTCCGAGCTACATCGGCGCGTTCGCGTTCGTCTCGGCGTTCGGCCCGCGGGGCGCGTTCCAGCGGCTCTTGGCCCCGCTCGGTGTCGAGTCGCTCCCCGAGATATACGGATTACCCGGTGCCGTTTTGGTGCTGACGCTCTACACGTACCCATACGTGTTCATCACCACCCGGGCCGCGCTGAAGTCGATGGACACCACGCTCATCGACGCCGCGCGGACCCTGAACCACAGCCGCTGGGAGGCGTTCAAGCGGGTGACGGTCCCGCAGATTCGCCCCGCGGTCGCCGCCGGCTCGCTCCTGACGGCGCTGTACGTCCTCTCGGACTTCGGCACGCCGGCGATTATGCGGTTCGACGCCTTCACCCGCGTCATCTACGTGGAGTTCGGGACGTTCGGCCGCGACACCGCGACGCTCCTGTCGCTCCAACTCATCGCCGTGACGCTCCTCATCTTGACCCTCGAATCGAAGATTCGGGGCGACGAGCGCACGACGACCGGCGGGCGCTCGGGGGCACCGATGCCGCTCGGCCGGTGGAAGTACCCGGCGCTCGGCTTCGCGGCGCTCGTCGCGACCGTCGCGCTCGTCGTCCCGCTCGGCATCCTCTTTACGTGGCTCGCGCAGGGCGTCGCCGCGACGAGCGGGTCGCTCGCGTTCCAACCCGAGTACGCGTTCAACTCGGTCCTCGTCGCGGCGGCGACCGCGGGCGCGGCGACGCTCGCCGGCCTGCCCGTCGCGTACCTCGCCGCGCGGCACCCCTCGCGGCTCAGTTCCGTCTTCGAGCGCGCGACCTACGTCGGCTACGCGGTGCCGGGCGTCGTCCTCGGGCTGGCGCTCGTCTTCTTCGGAAGCTCGTACGCGACGCCCATCTACCAGACGCTCTACCTCCTCGTGTTCGCCTACGTCATCCGCTTTCTCCCGCAGGCCATCGGGTCGCTCCGGGCGTCGTTCCTCCGGGTCGACCCCGCGCTCCCGGAGGCGGCGCGGACGCTCGGCGAGACCCCGACGGGGGCGTTCCGGCACGTCACGCTCCCGCTCGTCGCGCCCGGCCTGTTCGGCGGCGCGGCGCTCGTCTTCCTGACCACGATGAAGGAACTGCCCGCGACGCTCCTGCTCCGCCCCTCGGGGTTCAGCACGCTCGTGACACACATCTGGACGGCCTACGAGCAGGGCTACTTCGGTCAGGCCGTCGTGCCCGCGTTCATCCTGCTTTTCGTCTCCGGGCTCTCGATGCTCGTTATCATCACCCAAGAGGGATACGATGTCAAATAGCACACTCTCGACCACCGACCGCTCGAACCGCGCGGAATCCACCGGCTCCGAGGCCGACGACGAGGACATCGGCGGCGTCCTCGAACTCGACGGCGTCTCGAAGTCCTACAGCACCGAGTCGGTCATCGACGACCTCTCGCTCAGCGTCGAGGAGGGCGAAATCCTCACGCTCCTCGGCCCCTCGGGCTGTGGGAAGACGACGACGCTCCGACTCATCGCCGGACTCGACCGCCCCGACGGGGGCGAGGTCCGACTGAACGGGAGCGTCGTCTCCGGCGGCGACACCTTCCGCGCGCCCGAGGAGCGCGGCGTCGGCGTCGTCTTCCAGGAGTTCGCGCTGTTCCCGCACCTCACCGCGGCCGAGAACATCGCCTTCGGGCTGAAGGACCTCGGCGAGGCCGCACGCGACGAGCGCGTCGCCGACCTCCTCGACCTCGTGGGACTGGAGACCCAAGGCGATAGCTACCCCGACGAGCTCTCCGGCGGCCAGCAACAGCGGGTCGCCCTCGCGCGCTCGCTCGCGCCCGAACCGGCCATTCTGCTCCTCGACGAGCCCTTCTCGAACCTCGACGTGGACCTCCGCGTCCAGATGCGCGAGGAGGTCCGCCGCATCCTCAAGGAGGCCGGCGTGACGGCCGTCTCCGTCACCCACGACCAAGAGGAGGCGATGTCCATCTCCGACCGCGTGGCCGTGATGAACGACGGCGACCTCGAACAGGTGGGCGAGCCCGAACAGGTGTTCCAACACCCCGAGTCCCGTTTCGTCGCGGGCTTCCTCGGCTACGCCGGCTTCCTGCCGGGGCGCATCGCGGGCGACGTGGTCGAGACCGAACTCGGGACGGTCGGCCGCGACCAGATTCACGGCCTCGCGCCCGAGTACGACGACACCGACATCGACATCCTCGTCCGCCCCGACGACGTGTCGGCGCACGCCTGCAACGGCGGCGGCGACGGCCACGGCGAGGTCGTCGGCAAGCGCTACCTCGGGCCGACCATCCTCTACGAGGTCGAACTCCACGGCGGCGACACCCTGCTGTGTATGCACAACCACGACGAGACCGTCCCGACCGACGGTTGCGTCGAGGTGACGCTCGACGCCGGCCACGAACTCGCGTGGTTCCCGCGCGAACAGCGCCCCGAGACCGGCCTCTACTCGGACTGAGAATGGGTCGGCGAGACTCGAAGACGGGCCGGAGCGTCCCGCTCGGCGGGCGCGTGCGAGCCGCGGTCCGCGGCCTCGCGTTCCACACCGACTTCTCCATCGACATCGACCGAACCCGGACGCGGCGGCGACTCGCCGCGCTCTGTGTCTCCCTTCTCGTCGGCCTCGTCGTGACGTGGCTCGCGGTCGACCTCTTTCCGTACCACACCGTCAACGACGACGAGGGCGTCTATCTCACGCAGGCCGCGATGCTCCTCGAAGGCAAGCTGTTCCTCTATCCCGGCCAACTGACGGAGGCCGTCAGGCCGTGGTTCTTCGTGGTACAGGAGACGCCGAGCGCCCCCGGCGGCGTCCAGCTCTACTCGAAGTACTCGCCGGCCGTGCCGGCGCTGTTCGCGGTCGGCCTCGCGGTCGGGCTTCCGAACCTCGTGTTGGGAGCCGTCGCCGCGGCGTCCGCCGCGCTGGTCTACGCCCTCACCGCCGACGCGTTCGACCGGACGACCGGCGTCGTCGCGGCGGGCCTGCTCGGTCTCTCGCCGCTGTTTCTGCTCACGTCGGCGACGTTCCTCGCGTACGCGCCGACGACGATGCTCAACCTCGGGTTCGCCGTCTGCTACGTCCGGGCCGCCCGCCGGGACTCCTCGGGCTACGCCGTCGTCGCCGGCGCGCTCGTCGGCGCGGCGTTCTTCGCCCGCCCGTACACCGCCGTCCTGTTCGCCCTGCCCTTCATCGCCCACTCGCTGTGGGCGCTGGCGACTGCCCGGCGCGCGGGGACCGGCTGGGTCGTCTTCCGCCGGTACGCCGCCGTCGCGCTCCCCGGTCTCGCGTTCGTCGGCCTGACGCTCGCGTACAACGCCGTCGTGACGGGCGACCCGCTCACGTTTCCATACATCGCCTTCGCCCCGCAGGACGGCGTCGGCTTCGGCGAGCGGGCCATCCTCGACTACGAGGTCGTCTACACGCCCGCCATGGGCGTCGAGACCGCCGTCGAGGCGCTCGACCTGCTCGCGTTACGCTGGGGGCCGATGGGGTGGCTCGGCACCGTCGCCGCGGTGTTCGGCCTCGGCGTCACCGCCCGCCGCTGGTGGAGTCACAAGACCGGCCGGAACCTCCGGGGAAGCGCGAGACGCCGCCACCACGGACTCGGCGGCCGCGACCGCGCGTTCACCGAACTCTCCGACGACGCCCTCGCCTGCGTCGTCGCGGGCGTGTTCGCCTCGGTGTTCCTCGGCAACGCCGCCTTCTGGGGGACACACAACGGTCTTCGAAACGGCCTCATCGACCTCCTCGGCCCGTTCTACCACTTCGACGCGCTCGTCCCGCTCGCGGTGTTCGGCGCGGCCGGCGTCGTCGCCGGCGCTCGGCTCGTCCGCCGACTGGCCCACCGCCGCTTTTCGGCTTCGGAGGCCCGCGGCGTCGTCTTCTCGGTGCTTCTCGTCTCGGCGCTGTTCGCCGGCGGCGTGACCGTCGGCGCGGTCGAAGACCCCTACGACGAAAACCGGCTCCGAACCGAGAACCTCGCGGCGACCTACGAACCGCTCCTCGACGCCGGCTTCGAACAGCCGCCGCTGACCCCGTCGGTGCCGGGCGTCGATGCCGGCGGCCTCGAAGGCGGTGCCGACGGTATCGGGGGCGGTGCCGGCGGTCTCGGCGTCGCCGGCGACCCGTCCGCCGCCGGTAACGAGACGAAGGCGCTCGTCTTCCACCCCGACCCCTACGGCGACTGGTCGGCCCATCCCTTCCAGACGCTCCGCAACGACCCCGGGTTCGACGGTCCGGTGGTGTACGCACTCGACGACGGGGCCGAACGGGACTTCGCGGTCCTCGACGCCACGAACCGAACGCCGTATCGGTTCACCTATCGGGGGACGTGGACCGGAGCAACCGAGGCGGTCGAACCGGACCTGACCCGACTCGACGTGCTCGCCGGCGAGCGGGTCGACGCGACGACGACGCTCGGCGCGCCCGCGGGGGCGAACACGGCGTCGGTTCGCGTCGAGACCGAGGCGGGCTACGCCCGTTACGACGCGGCGACGGCCGAGAACCTGACCGTCGAGTGGTCGCTTTCGCCGGCGGGCGTGGCCGTGACGAACCGGCCGCTGGCCGCCGGTCCCGAGCGGCTGTCGATTCCGGCGGGCGCGAGCGAGGTCGACCTCGCGGTGACCTACGTCGGCGACTTCGGCGAGACGGTCACGTACCGACAGACCGTGACGGTCGAGCGCTCGGGCGGCGAGATACGGGTTCTCTGGCCGCCGGAGACCCGCGTCTGCCGGCTGACCACCGACTGCGGGACTGAAGGCGAGTGGGTCGGCCCCGACGGCGACTACCTCGACGGCGTCTCGGTCGAGACCGACGCGCGCGTCGCCTGAGGCGAGCGTCGAGAGCCGGCGGCTCGCGGGCGGTGAGCGTCGGGCGAAAAATGAAAAACGTCTCGGCGTCGCGGTCGGCGGCTCAGTCGTCGGCCGGGCCGGTCGAGCCCGACGAGCCGAGGAAGCCGTCGACGGTCGCACGCTTCGCGATGTGCGGGCGGTAGACCCACGCGTTCAGGAGGACGATGGGAACCATCGTCGCCGCGACGAGCGCGTAGCCGACGTGCAGGTTCGGCAGGAGCACCGACGAGTAGACGAGCGGATAGGTGATGCCGCCGATGGTGCCGACGCCGCCGACGACGCCCGCGACGGCCCCCGAGCTGTTGGGGAACATCGCGGGGACCTGCGCGAAGATAGCGCCCTCAGCGAAGGCGCAGGCCATGCCGACCATGAAGCCGGCGGCCACCGCGATGAGGACGGTCCCCGAGAGGCCGGCGAGCGTCATGACGAGCATGGCGACGACGATGAACGAGAGCGACACGAACGTCCACTGCTCGCGGTAGCGGCCCTCGAAGACGGGCAGGATGTCCATCTCTTTGCGCGCCAGCACGTCGCTGACGTAGCCGCCGATGGGCCGGAGCAGGCCGGCCGCGATGGAGAACGTGGCCGCGAACGTGCTCGCGAGCACGAGGTTGTTCGTGTTGAACGCCTCGCGGTAGTAGGTGGCGAGCCAGCCGTTCATCGAGAGTTCGAGACCGAAGCTCATGACGTAGGCGAGCGCGAGCGCGACGGTCCCGTAGCGGGTCGCGGTGTGGACCCACTGCTTGAGCGTCGCGTTGTCGGCGGTCGCCTGCCGGCGCTCGTCGTTCGCCGCGGCCTCGCCGAGGAGGTAGTAGGCGACCGCGAGCAGAATCGAGACGACGCCGGTGTAGAAGAACGCCGCCCGCCAGTTGCTCTGGAACAGGGGCCCGCTCCAGTCGGCCCCGAACACGCGGGGCAGGATGAGCGCGCCGCCGGCGGCCCCGGCGTTCCCGATGCCGGCGTAGATGCCCTCGGCCATGCCGAGGTTCTCCTCTTCGAACCACTCCGAGACGTGTTGGATGCCGATGACGAACGTGATGCCCGCCGTGGCGACGATGAGGCGCTCGACGAAGAACACGGTGTAGCTCTCGGCGAAGGCGCTCGCCATCGAGAACACCCCGACGTAGCCGAGGACGATGGCGAACACCACCGGCGCGCCGAACTTATCCGAGAGCCAGCCGGTGAGGATGCGGCCGAAGGGCGCGAGCCAGATTGCCGCGCTCGCCAAGATGCCGATTTCGGCGAGCGAAAGCCCGAACTCCTCCGCCATCGGCCCCGTGAAGGGCGCGAACGAGAACCAGATGAGAAAGGAGAAGTTGAACCCGATAGTGGCGAGAAGGAGCGTCCGCCACTTGGTCATCTTTACGAGACCCATACAGCAACCTCCGAAATAGAAGCACAATCGTGTACAATTCTACCGTTCTTCTGTATTGGTTTGAACATCATGTAGCGGATAGCACAGAGACATCATAGAAAAGTACTGTCCACAATGCCCCATAAACACTTACCGAGTGTTTAGGGAATTGAACCAGATAAGGAGTGTATTACCGATATTATCCGATAATACACCGAGTTATACCGTGGACATACGTCCAAAAACGCTCGGAGAGTATGAATCTGGTGGTGAGTTCTCTCCCGTCGGCTACGGGTCGCGCCGCCAGACGACGGCCGCCCCGTTGGCGAGTTCGACCGCGAGCGGATTGGAAGCGGCGGTCGAGCCGTCTGGTTCCTCGACGCCGGGAGCGACGAGCGCCGGCTCCCAGCCGTCGGTCGGGACGGCCGGCGCGTTCGCGTCCCCGGCCGCGTCGTCGGCGAGGGTCGCGGGCGACACCTCGACGGGGACGCCCTCCATGTTGGCGGCGAAGAGCAGTTGTTCGCCACCGGTCGAGTCGGTCGCGTCACCCCCGTCCGGTGCGGTCCGGAAGCCGTAGTAGAGGACCGTCCCGTCGGTCGGGTGACGGTAGGTGAAGTAGTCGGCGGCGTCGAGGTCGGCGATGAGCCACGGCCGGTCGTGACGGAACTCGCGGGTTTCGAGGCGGAAGGCGGTCCGCTCGTCGTCCTGTTCGTCGCGCCAGTGGACGAGGTTCGAGAAGTCGTGCACGTCGCGCATCCACGCGTAGCCGTAGGCTTCGAGGTCCGCGGCCGAGAGGTCGTCGCCGAGCGGTTGGTCCATCGCCGAGAGCATGTCGGCCATCACGTCGAGGTCGTAGTCGGTCGCGCCGACCGCCGACGAGAGGGCGTTCATGAAGGTCAAAAGTCCCTCGCGGGAGTCGAAGCCGAGGTCCTTCACGCGCCGGAAGAAGCGGTCGTCCTCGAAGTCCTCGTCGCGCACCTGCCAGTAGCAGAACTTCGACTCGTCGGAGACGACCTTGACGTTCCACGTCGGGTCGGTGTCGCGGACGAACCCCCACGGCGCGCGCATGTTGGCGTGGACGAAGTCCATCGGGACGCCCGGCAGGAAGCAGTGGAACAGCATCGACGACGCGGCGTTGTCGTACGCCTCGCTCAGCGTCTCGGGGTAGTCGTCGCCGAGATAGGGGTTGACCGGCGACTGGTTGAACTCGACCGTCGGGTCTATCTGCGTCCCCCGGCGGACGGTGTCGTGGTTGGCGACGCCCGTCAGCCAGTTGCCGCCGAACTCGCCGACCTCGCGGACGCGCCACCACTTCGTCGCCCAGAAGGTGAGAAGCGCGGGGGTGTTGTGGGCGAAGGTGATTGGCGACCACTGGAACGAGTGGGGGTGTTGCTCGATGAGCGCCCGGTACGAGGAGGCGAGTTCCCAGTCCTCGCGCGGCCACGGCCGCCCGTCCTCGTAAATCATCCACGGCCGGTACTCCGTGCCGGCGACCTCCTGCGTCACGCGGTCCATCTCCGCGAGGAAGTCGTCGTCGTGGTACATCTCGCCCGTCTCGGGGTCGTGGGAGGTGAAGTCCTGCGCGCCGTCGACCCGGATGCCGTCCGCACCGAAGTCCATCTTGCGCTCTTGCATCTCCAAGAAGACGGCGCGCGCGGTCGGTTCGGTGTAGTCGAGGTGCTTGCCGTACATCCCCGGGCCGAGGACGTACCGGTCCGAGAGGAGTTCCGCGCCGCGGTTGTCGGCGTGGCCGAGCGCGATGTCGAAGACGACCTTTATCGGTCGCGGGAGGTCGTGGCAGGCGGCGATGAAGTCCACGAGTTCGTCCGGGCGGCCGGTTTCGAGGACGGCCGGATTCGGCGCGGAGAAGGCGCTGACGACGATGTCGTAGCCCCAGTTAATCATCTCCGGGCGGGCGACGTCGACCGTCACCTCGCCGGCCGAGCCGTCGGCGACCGTCCAGAAGTCGTGTTCCGCCTCGTTCTCGGTCAACGGCTCGACGGGCATCAACTGAATCCCGTCGTAGCCGGCGAAGGCGCGCTCCCACGGGGCGAGGTCGTCGCCGGCGCGCTGTTTCGCGGCGATTCCCTCGTACACCTCGGCGAGTCCGGCGAGCGACCCGCGCTCCGTGGCGGTTCCGGGGTGGATTTCGAGCATGCTCGTCGCGGGGTCGATACGCGGGAGGCCGCCGTCGTCGGTCGTGGCCACCCGCTCGTCGTCGGTGCCGAGCGCCTCGAAGTAGGCGCGGTCGGCGCGGGTCTCGTCCAGCCTGTCGAGGTCGTACACCTCCGCGGGCGCGAACGCCCCGAACGGAACCGAGTACGCGACGGGGTCCTGAACCGTTCGCTCCTCGCCGTCGTCGCCCTCGTAGACGAGACGGTAGAGCGCGCCGAGAGTGTCGCGCGTGCCGGCGCGGACGCCCTCGACGGCCGCCCAGTGGTACTCGCCGACCCGACGCGTCGGGACGCGGTGGCGGTCGAACGTCACGCGCCGGTGGTCGGTTTCGCCGGGGTCGAGGTCGGCCGGCGGCGTCAGCAGTTCCAGTTCGACGGCGGCCTCCGGCACGCCGTCCTCGACGAGGTCCGGCGTCCAGAAGCCGAACTCGACGACCTCGTCGCGGCGGTGCGCGCCGAGTTTCGTCGTCAGCGTCTTGGCGGCCGAGAAGTCGTCGTCGCGGCTCTCGACGACCGATTCGTGCCACGAGGCGAGGTCGTCGGTTCGGTCGGCGTGCAGGGTCGGCGTGGGGGAGTTCGTGCTCATGGTGAATCGGGTCGGTCGGGTCGAACGGAGGCGAAAGCGGAGATGGAGGCGAAGTCGGAGACCGCGCGAACGTGAAACGGGACGCGCGAGGCGTTACGCGAGCGGGCAGACGACCACGTCGTCGACGCGGACGCCGCCCTCGGCGGCGACCGAGTCGCCGGAGACCACGTCGGTCGCGTCGACGGCGAGGTCGCCGACGTCGACCGTGGTCGCGCCGGGCGCGAAGTTGAGCGCACAGAGGTACGAGCCGTCGTCGTGGTCGCGGACGAACGCGACCGCGCGGTCGGAGTCGGCCTCGTAGTCGATGCGGCGGAACGTCCCGTCGTACCGGAGCGCGGGCGTCTCGTCGCGGACCTCGATGAGCCGCTCGTAGTGCTCGCGGACGTCGTCGCGGGCGTGGTCCCACGCGAGGGCGTCGCGGCGGCCGCGCTGGCCGATTTCCTGCCCGCCGTAGACCATCGGCACGCCGGGGAGCGTAAACAGCGCGCCCGCGGCGGCCAGCGCCTCGTCCTCGCCGCACTCGACGATGTAGCGCGTCTCGTCGTGGTTTTCGAGGTAGAGCATGAACGACGCGTGGTCCGGGAAGCCGACCTGCGTCCGCTGTTCGATGGCGTCGAGGACGCGCTCTGCGGGTTCGTCGCCGCGGCCGACCTGCCGAAGGGTGAAGTACAGCGTCGTGTCGAAGTGCATGTCGAACATCCCCTCGTGGAAGTCGGCGATGTAGGGGATGGTCTCGTCCAGAAGCAGGAACTCGGGGTCTTTCGCCTTCACGCGGTCGCGAATCTCCTGCCAGAACGTGTCGGGGACGGCCCACGCCATGTCGCAACGAAAGCCGTCGACCACCTCGGCCCACATGTCCACCGCGTCGAGCAGGTAGCGCCGGACTTCGAGGTTTCGGTGGTCGAAGTTGGCGATGTACTCCCAGTCGAAGTAGGTGCCCGGCTCGCCGTTTTCCTGCCACTCGTACCAGTCGTAGTACTCGGATTCGGGGTTCTTGTAGGCGTCCTCGAAGAAGGGGTGGGCGCGCGCGGAGTGGTTGAGCACGAGGTCGAAAAGCACCTTCATGCCGCGGTCGTGGGCGGCGTCGACGAACCGCTCGTAGTCCTCGCGGGTGCCGAGGTCCTCGGCGACGTCGTAGAAGTCCACGATGTTGTAGCCGTGGGGCGCGTGGTCGTTCTCCAGAACGGGCGTGAGCCACAGGCAGTCGACGCCGAGCGATTCGAGGTAGTCGAGCCGCGTTTCGAGCGCCTCGAAGGTGTTGTCGGCGTCCTCGACGTCCGAGGCGTAGCCGCGGACGTAAATCTCGTAGAGCGTCACCTCTTGGGCCCACTGCGGCGGGTCGTTCGGCCGGGAGACGGAGACGGACGCCTCCTGCGCGCCGGAGCCGTCAGTGTGGCCCGTCACGTCGGCCCGTACCGCCTCCGTCTCCGCCTCGGCGACCCCGCCGTCGGCGATGGCCTCGCGTTCGACGGTCACGGTGTCGGGGACGCTGTACGTCTCGTCGAGGGCGACGGCGTGGACGCGGAGCCGGTCGCCAATCGCCGAAAGCGGGACGCGGAGCTCCCAGCCGTCGGTCTCGACGGCCGCGTCGTCCACCTCGTCGCGGTCGTCGACGACGAACTCGACCACGAGGTCGTCGCGGTCGGTGTCGCTGTCGGGGTTCGGGTGCGGGTCGGCGCGGACGACGACGACGCCGTCCTCGACGGTCGCGTCGAGCCTGATGCGCGGCCGACCGCCCCGTCCCCGCTGGGCGTCGCCGGCGCCGCTTCCGGAGCCGGACGCGCCGCCGCTGAACCCCGTCGGGCGCGCGGAGCCGCTCTGTCCGCTGTAGCCGCTCATCCCGCTCATCCCGCTCGCGCCGCTTCTGACCGAGCCGGCGGGCAGGTAGGAACCGGGGAAGACGCGGACGGTGAGCGTGTACGTCACGTCGGGCGCGTCGAGTTCGACGACGTACCGCCCGGCCGCGTCGGGCGTGAACTGCACGACTGCGGTGTCTTCGTCGAGTTCGAGGCTACTGGCGACCGGCGCGCTCCGAACCCGCCACGAGTAGTCCGCGTCGGGGTCCGGGTCGCGAGGCGCGAGTTGTACTGACTCGCCGACAGCCATGAACTGCGGCGGTCCTGGGTGTTGCATACTCACAATCAACGTGCCGGGTGACTTTGAGTTTACCCCTGATGTGACCGGCGTTCCGGTGAGAGACGGGTTCTACCGAGTCGCCACGGCGTCTGCCGAATTCGTCGGTCTACAGGCATAAATGATGGCAAACGGGCGGCCAATACTTATGGTTCGGGACCCTCGTCTACCTCTATGCGACTTCGGACCGCGTTAAACGAATACAAACGCGACCGGGGCGGACGCTTCCCAGAGGAGTGTCAGACCTCGGACGGCGCGTTTTCGGGTCACGGGGACCGACTCGTCTACGTCGGCCTCGACGGCTCCCTCCGGGACTACTCTGCTTCGCTTTCGGGCCTCTACGGCATCGACCGCTCTCGGTTCGGCATCGAGACGGACGGTGAGACACACTGGTTCGACGAACTGGAGTCCGTGCGACAGCACTACTACCGGGAGACGAGCCTCGTCGAGACCGAGTACGACGCCGGGGAGTACACCGTCCACCAGTACGACCTGACGCTCGGCCGCGCCCACGTGACGCACGTCGAACTCCGCGGTGCGATTCCCACCGACGCCCACCTGACGGCGTTTCTCACCTTCGCCCCCGAGGGTCGAGAGACGCGGGTCGGCCGGCTCATCCACGAGGCCGGCGGCCCGAACGACACCCAGGCGGTCGAGGTGTTCCACCGAAACGAACACGACTACGTCACCGCGTCGACCGGTCTCACCGACGTTCGGGGCCAGATTCCCGAGCGGTTCGACGAGATTCTCTCCGACGACAGCTTCGACTTCCCGCGGGAGGCCGTCCTCGACCGCTACGAGGACACCCACCTCTCGGGCGACGTGGTCGTCAGCGCCCCGCTCGAACAGGAGGGCCGCGCCGCGCGAACGACGCTCGTCACCCAGCTTTCTGACCACAACGAGATGGCGCGGACCGACGCCCTCGCCGACCTCCGACACTGTTCGGTCCAGCACGCGACCGCGGACGCGCTCCGGGGGGCCGCCCGCGAGCAGGCCGAGGTGTCCGTCCCCGACGGGACGCCGCGCGAGCGAATCGTCCGCGCCGACCTCCGGGCGCTGTCGCTTCTGACCGCCCCCAGCGGCGCGCGAATCGCCGGCCCCGAGTTCGACCCGTTCTACGCCCACTCCGGCGGCTACGGCTACACGTGGTTCCGCGACGACGCCGAGGTCACGCAGGCGCTCGCGCACGCAGACGACGCCTTCGGCCTCGGCCTCGGCGACCGCCTCGCGACGAGCGCGGCGTTCTACTGCGAGACGCAACTCGAAGACGGCACGTGGCCCCACCGCGTCTGGGCGGTCGACGGGACCGTCGCTCCGGGCTGGGCGCACGGCCGCGTCGAGGGCACCGGCGACGAGGAGTATCAGGCCGACCAGACGGCGAGCGTCGTCGCCGCGCTCGCGTCGCTCCTCGCCGAGCGCCGCGACGAACTCGACGACGAACTCGTCGGGCGCATCCGCTCGACCGTCGCGGCGGGCGTCTCCGGACTCGATAGCAGTCTCGAATCCGACGGGCTCCCGAAGCCCTGTCAGAACGCGTGGGAGAACATGAGCGGCCGGTTCACGCACACGACCGCGACGTTCCTCCAGGCGTACGCCACGGTCGCCACCGCGCCCGTGAACGACGACCTCCGCGAGCACGCCGCCGAGCAGGCGACCGCGGTGTACGAGGGGCTCGGCGAGCTCTGGTCCGACGAGCGAGAGGTGTACGCCCTCCGAATCGACGGGAACGGCGGCCTCGACGACCGCCTCGACTCGTCCACGTTCGCCCTCGTCGACGCCGTCGACGCCTACGCCGACGTCGGGGAGGTCGACTCGAAGACCGCCGACCGGCTCGTCAAGCACATGGCCGCGACGCTGAAGGGGCTCTATCGGAACCCCCGCGGCGACGTGGCCGGATTGGTCCGGTTCGAAGAGGACTACTGGCGCGCCGACGGGCAGGACGGCGAGAAGGTCTGGTCCGTCTCGACCGCGTGGGGCGCGAACGCCGCCGCGAAGTTCGGCGTCCTCTGTGACCGCCTCGGGAAGGACGGCCGCCGCTTCGTCGAGCGCGCGACGAACCTCTACGAACTGCTCCAGCCCGACGGTCCCTTCACGACCGGCGCGGGCTACCTCGCAGAGCAGGTGTTCGACGACGGGCGCTTCGACAGCGCGACGCCGCTGGGGTGGCCCCACGCGATTCGCATGGAGACGACCGCCATCCTCGCCGACATCGACGCGCTCCCCGCGCCGAAACCCGCGCCGACCGGGCCGGAGAACCGGCCACGGTGGACGACCGGCGAGAAGTACGGCATCGGCACCGTCGCGGACCACTACGCCGACGACCCCTCGCGCGTCTGGTTCACCCTGACCGAGGGCGCGCTGACCGAGGTCCGCTTCCCGCGGGTCGACCTGATGAACCTCCGGACGCTCGACTTCCTCGTCGTCGACGCCGACCCGGACGACGAGTACACCGCGCGGACCCACAACGAGACCCGCCGCGACGACCACGCCGACACGGTCGAGCGCCGGGCCGAAATCGTCGACGACGACGCGCTCGTCTTCCGGCACGTCGTCACCGAGACGGGCGACGGCCGCGGCCACGAGTGGGAGCTCACCGTCGAGTACGTCCTCGACCCCGAACACGACGCGATGCTCGCCGACGTGCAGTTCGAGTCCATCGACGGCGACGACTACGAGCTGTACACCATCGCCGACACGGCGCTGGCGAACACGGGGACGAAAGACCGCGGCATCCGCCTCGGCCAACTCGGGAGCTACCACCTCGTCGCCCGCGACGCGGGCGCGTTCGACGCCGGCGACGGCCACGAACCGCTCCTCATCGACCAGGACGGCAGGGAGTACAGCGTCGCCATCGCGCTCACCGCCGCCGGCCGCTTCGAGTGGGCGACCGTCGGCGTCGCCGGCTCGCGGTACCTCGCGGACTTCTTCTCGAAGGGCGCGCTCCCGAGCGCCCAAGAGCGCGTCGACGACGAGAACGTCGTGCTCGTCGGGCGCATCGGCACGGGCGACGAACTCGGCGAGACGCTGGCGCTCGGCTTCGCCGAACACGCCGACACCGCCGCCGCGCTCGGCGAGGCGGCCGGGGCGCTCACCCGCGGCTACGAGACGGCCCGGTCGGCCTACGTCGACTCGTGGGCCGACTTCCTCGCCGACAAGGAACTCCCCGGCTCCGTCGCCGGCGACGACGACCTCGCCGCGCAGTACAAGACCGCGCTCATGAGCCTGCGGGCGGTCGAGGACAAGACCTACCTCGGCGCGGGGCTCGCCTCGCCGTCGGTCCCGTGGGGCGAGGCCGTCGCCGCCGAGGAGCCGAAGGGGTACGGCTACAACTTCGTCTGGTCGCGCGACCTCTATCAGGTGTTCACCGTCTTCGAGGCCGTCGGCGACGTCGAGACGGCCATCGACGCGCTGGAGTACATCTACACCTACCAGCAGGACGACCGCGGCTTCATCCCGCAGAACACCTACCTCAACGGGCGGACCCGCTGGGGCGGCGAGCAGATGGACAACATCTCGTTCCCGCAGGTGATGGCGTACATGCTCCACGAGCGCGGCGTCACCTTCGACGACGTGGGCTACGGCTACGAGAACGTCAAGCACTCCGCGGACTACGTCGCGCGGAACGGGCCGCCGACCGCACAGGAGCGTTGGGAAGAGGAAGCCGGCTACTCGCCGTCGTCCATCGCGGCCGAAATCGCCGGCCTCGGCTGTGCGGCGGCCATCGCGCTCGACGAGGGCCACCCCGAGGACGCGCTCGTCTGGCTGGCGCTGGCCGACGACTGGACCGAGCGCGTCGACGACTGGACCGCCACGCGGACCGGCACCGACCGCAACACCCACACGCCGTACTACGTCCGCATCACCCGCGACGGCGAACCCGACGCCGGGCACCTGCGGACGCTCGCGAACAACGGGCCGACGCTCGACGAGCGCGAAATCATCGACGCGGGCTTCCTCGAACTGACCCGCCTCGGCATCAAGCCCGCCGACGACGAGATAATCCGGAACTCGGTGAAGGAAGTCGACGAGACCATCCGCGTCGACACGCCCCACGGCCCGGCGTTCTACCGGTACAACGGCGACGGCTACGGCGAGCGCGAGCGTGACGAGGAGGGCGCGCCGTGGTCGGTCGACGCCAAGGGCAAAGGCCGCCTGTGGCCCATCTTCACCGGCGAGCGCGGCGAGTACGAACTCCTCGCGGGAACCGAGGAGGGCGACCTCGCGCCGGACAACCTGCTTCGGACGATGGCCGCCTTCGCCAACTCCGGCCGCATGCTCGCAGAGCAGGTCTGGGACCGCGAACACGCGACCGACTTCAACTGGGAGTTCGGCGAGGGCACCGGCAGTGCGACGCCGCTCGCGTGGTCGATGGCCCAGTACGTCCGCCTCGCCCACGGCGTCGACGCCGGCGAACCAGTCGAGACGCCCGCGTTCCTCCGCGAGCGGTACGTCGAGTCCGACCGCCCCGACGGGCCGTCACTCCGCGTGAGCACGCGCTTCAAGGGCGACAAACTCGTCGTCTCGGGGCAGACCGACGCCGCCGTCGTCGCGGTCAAGACGCCCGGCGAGACCCGACTCGTCGAGCCCGACGGCGAATCGTTCGAGGTCGAGGTCGCCATCGAGTACGGCGAAAATCAGGTGACCGTCGCCGCGGCGACCCACGAGGACCTGACGAAAGCCGGCACGACCGTCTCGCGGTTCACGCTCTGAGACGGCGCGACCGACCGGCCGCCGAGCGCCGCCCGGGGCGGGGTCGGCGGTTCGCTTCTGTTTTCGACCCGTTCCGCCAGCACCGCTTTTCCGTCTCCGGCCGAAGGGTCAGGTATGCCGGTCTACCAGCGTCGAACCCGTATCGCCGCCCCGCTCGAACGCGTCTGGGAGTTCCACTCCGAGGTGTCCGGGCTGGAGGCGCTCACCCCGGCGTGGATGAACCTCGAAATCGAGTCGGTCCGCGGCCCCGACGGCGAGGCCGACCCCGACGAGTTCGTGGCCGGAACGGAAATCGAGATGTCGATGCGGCCGTTCGGCGTCGGCCCGCGCCAGCGGTGGACCTCGCGCATCCTCGACCGCGAGGCGGGCGAGGGAACGGCGTGGTTCCGCGACGACATGGTCGGCGGCCCCTTCCCGCGGTGGGTCCACACTCACCGCTTTGTCGCCGACGGCGACGAGACGGTACTCGAAGACCGCGTGGAGTACGAACTCCCGTTCGGCCCGCTCGGCGACCTCGCGGGCGTCTTCGGCGGCGTCGGCTTCGAGGGGATGTTCCGCGGGCGACACGCCGAGACGAAGCGCCTACTAGAAGAAAGGTAGCGACGGGTCGGCGGGAGCGCCGGAGAGAGCGACGGCGGGAGCGGCGACGGCTCAGTCGTCGCTGAGCGAAAATCGCGGTTCGACCTCGGAGCGGACGCCGCCGATGTCGAACTCGAAGCGCGCGCCGCCGAGGTCGGGTTCCGGGGCGGTCACCTCGATGTCCCAGCCGTGGGCCTCGACGATGCTCTCGACGATAGAGAGCCCGAAGCCCGTGCCGGACGCGGAGGTCGTGTGCCCGTGTTCGAAGACGGCGTCGCGCTCGTCGGCCGGGATGCCGGGGCCGTCGTCGGCGACGTAGAAGCCGGTCTCGGTGGGGCCGACGCGAACGATGAGTTCGTCGGACGCGCTCGTCGCCGCCGACTCGTGAGTCGCGGGCTCTGTACCCGACGAATCCGCAGGAGAGCCGTCGGTGGTGGCCGCGTCGGACGCGCCCGCCGCTCTCTCCGACGCGCCGTCTGCCGAGGCGTCCCCGGGGTCGCGACAGGGGGCGCCGTGTTCCACCGCATTCCGAAACAGGTTCTCGAACGCCTGTTGGAGCCGCCCTTGGTCGGCCTGCGTGGACCCGAGGCCGTCCTCGATGATGAACACCGCGTCGTCGCCGGTGTCGACCGCCTTCCACGCCCGCTCGGCGACGTCCTCGATGGCGATAGAGTGCGTCTCGCCGACCGTTCGGCCCTGTCTGGCGAGTGTGAGCACGTCGTTGAGGAGCGTGTCCATCCGGGTGACGCCGTCGAGCGCGCGGCCGAGGTAGGCCACGTCCTCTTCCTCGCGGGCGAGTTCGACAAAGCCCTTGGCGACGTTGAGCGGGTTCCGGAGGTCGTGGGAGACGACCGACGCGAACTCTTCGAGGCGGTCGTTCTGCCGCTGGAGCTCGCGCTCGCGTCGCTGGCGGGCCAACGTGTGCGTGATGTTGTTCCCGACAGAGCGAAGTAGATCGACTTCGGTGTCGGTCCACGAGCGACTCGTCTCGACCACGTCGAAGACGACGAAGCCGACGAGCGCCCACTTCGACACCATCGGTACGGCGACGAAGCCGCCGGTCTCGACGTCGGTGAGCACGCGCTTCGTGTCCGACGCATCGGGCGGGAGGTCCGAAACGCGATGGAGGCGGACGTTCTCGAAGCGGTGGAGTCGTTCGAGCAACCAGCGGGCGTCTTCGAGGGCGACGCGCTCGGGGTGCTCGCAACGGTCGCCGCCGCGCCAGTCGTGCATCCGGGCGGCGACGTTCGTCTCGTCGTCGTAGAGGTAGACCGAACAGCGGTCGAGGTCGGCCACCTCGCCGACCGACTGGAGCGTCCACTCGATTTTCGTGCCGATTTCGTCGGTCTCGGCGCTCATCAGCGACGTGGAGGTGTCCAAGACGGCGTCTTTCAGGCGCGTCTCGTAGCGCAGTCGGTTCCGCCGGCGGCGACGCTCGGTCACGTCCTGTAGCGTCCCGATGACGGCGGGGTCGTCGTCCTCGGTGGGGCGGAGCGCGAGGTGGCCCTCACAGAGGAGGTCGTCGTCGTGCGGGTACGCCGGGCCGGGCGACAGCACCGTCTCGAAGCGCTCCGTGTCGGGGGCGTCCGGGGCGATGACCCGCTCGAAGGCGGCGCGAATCTCGTCGTCGGACTCGGCGGCGAGGTCGGCGAACTCCCGACCGATAACGGCCTCGCGGTCGTAGCCGGTGAGTTCGCAGAAGACGCCGTCGGCGGAGGTGAAGCACCCCGACGAGTCGAGCGAGTAGACGCCGCTGTCGAGCACCTCGATGGCGGTTCCGTAGCGCTCGGAGGCCGCCTTCGCGCGGTACTGCGAGACGGCGTTGACGACGCGGTTGGCGAGGACCGTGTACTGGTCGGTGCCGGTGTCTTTCTGCATGTAGTCGGTCGCGCCGACGCGGAAGGCGTCGCGGGCGACCTCCTCGGAGCCTTTGCCGGTAAAGAGGATGAAAGGGAGGTCGGGGTGTTCGGAACGGACCGCGCGGAGGAACTCCAGCCCGTCGACGTCGGGCATGTCGTAGTCCGAGACGACGCAGTCGACCCGTTCCTGTCGGAGTCGTTCGAGGGCGTCGGCCCCCGAGTTCGACGTCGATACCGACAGGTCGACGTCGCCGGCCTCGCGTTCGAGGTAAATCGATACGAGGTCCGTCAGACTGGGTTCGTCGTCGACGTGGAGGACGCGTACGTCGGCCCCCGACCCATCGTCCATACGATGTAGCGACCGCTCACCGTAATGAGCGTTGTGACGCGGTTATCACCACCGATAACTAAATCTGAGAGCTCGACTCCGGTGTTCTGAACCGGGGCTATCCGATTCAGGAGCGCCGCTCAAGACGCGCTGACGTAGATTCCGCCAAGGACGACCGCCCCGCCAAGGACCGTCGGAAGCGTGGGAATCTCACCGAGGAGAAAGAGCGCGAGTATCGTACTGCCGACGGGTTCGCCGAGGAGCGAGACGGAGACGACGCTCGATTCGAGGTGGGCGAGCGCCCAGTTGATGACGGTGTGGCCGAAGACGCCCGGTCCGACCGCCATCCCGAGAAACAGGAGCCACTCGCGGGGCGGATAGCCCGTCAGCGGGTCGCCCCGGCCGACGGCGACGACGAGGAGCGCGGCGGCGCAGACCGCGTAGACGACGACCACGTAGGGGACGAGCGCGACCCTGCTTCGAACGCTCCGGCCCGTGAGGACGTAGGCGGCCGCGGTCACGGCTCCGACGACGGCGAGCCCGTTTCCGAGAAGCGGGCGCGGCGCGCCGCCGGCGGTGAGGAAGTCGGAGACGGACATGAGCGCCATGCCCGCGAGCGCGACGCCGATGCCGACGGCGGTGCGGCGGCTCACGCGCTCGTCGAGGACGGCCCACGCGCCGACGGCGACGAAAAGCGGTTGGGACTGCACGAGCGTGACGCTCGCGGCGACCGTCGTGTGGTTGAGGCTCTCGAACCACGACGCGAAGTGGGCCGCGAGCGCGACGCCCGCGCCCCCGGCCGCCAGCAGGTCCCGCCCCGAAATCGTCGCCAGCGCGTCGCGATGGCGGACGAGCGCGACCGGTGCGAGCAGAGCCACGGTGAACAGAACCCGGTAAAAGGCCTTTATCAGGCTCGGCGCGGCGCTCCAGCGGACGAGGATGGCGCTCGTGCTGACCGCGAGGACCGCGATGCCGAGGCCCGCGAGCGGCGAGATGGGGGCGTCGGAGTCGGACGTTGACACACCTCCACGTCGTGGGGGGGTCCGCTTACCGTTTGTGGGTCTCGGGGGGTCGAGGCGACCAGCCGGCTCCCCTACTACTCCTTCCGGGCTCGAATCAGCGCCTTCGGATTGGCGAACGAGACGACGGAGTCGCCGTCGAACTCCACGTCGAACCGCGCTTTCGCCGCCTCGGACGCCCCGCGGAAGCGGCGTTCGAGTTCGTCTCGGTCCTCGGGCGAGACGTTCGTCCGCTCGGTCCACGGGTCGAACTGGAGGCGTATCGCGGCGGTCTCGACCGCCTCGACCGACAGCCCCGCGGCCTCGAACCACTCGCGCCACCGGGAAATCGGGTGGAGTTCGACGTGGGTCGGGTCGCGGAGCACCTCGACGCCGTTGAGGAACTCGGCGAGGGCGGCGTCCTCGGGCGCGACGTTGTCCTCGAAGGCGAAGACGCCGCCGGGTTCGAGGACGCGCGCGACTTCGGCGACGAACGACTCGGGGTCGGGGAAGTGGTGGGCGGCGATGCGGCAGGCGGCCGCATCGAAGGAGTCGTCCGCGAAGGGGAGGCGCTCGGCGTCGGCGACGACGCCCGCGACGGGGTACTCGCGGACCGCGGTGGCGACCATCTCGGGGGCGGCGTCGGCCGCGACGACCGAGGAGACGCCGACGTCGGCTATCGCGCCCGCGGTGTGGCCGGCCCCCGTCGCCACGTCGAGCGCGCGGGTCGCGCCGCGGCACCACGACGCGAGCGTCTCGCGGTCCTCGCCGAGGCGGTGGACCTCGCTGTCGAAGTACGACTCCGCGGCGCTTCCGAACTGGGCGGCGGTTCGGCGTTTCTCGTCGCTCATGACGCGGGGTTCGCGCAGGTCGGTGAAAAAGGGGCGCGAGGAGACAGGTCGGAACGCGGGCGAGGTGCTATCCGCGCGGCGGCGGGCAGAAGGACGCTACGGCGCGTCCACGTCCGCGTCCGCGTACTCCGGGCGCTCGGCGTACGGAATCGGGTCGCGCTCGCCGAGATTCTGGAACGCCTGCAGGCGGAACGCACAGGAGTCGCAGGTGCCGCAGGCCGGTTCCTCGGCGCGGTAACAGGACCACGTGTGCTCGAAGGGGACGCCGAGTTCGAGGCCGCGGCGGGCGATATCGGTCTTCGAGTCGTGGACGAACGGGACTTCCAGCGAGATGGTCGTGTCGGGTTTCGTGCCGACGTCGACCATCGCCTCGAAGGCGTCGAAGAACTCGGGTCGGCAGTCGGGGTAGCCCGAGTAGTCCTCGGAGTGCGCGCCGACGAAGACGGCGTCGCAGTCGTTCGCCTCGGCGTACGAGACGGCCATCGACAGGAGGTTGGCGTTGCGGAAGGGGACGTACGAGGTCGGGATGTCGTCGGCGTCCATGTCGGCGTCGGCGACGGCCATCGAGTCGTCGGTGAGCGACGACGCACCGATCTGCTTCAGGTGGCTCGTCTCGATGTGAAGGAAGTCCCGAGCGTCGAGTTCGTCGGCGAGCGCGCGGGCACAGTCGAACTCCTTCGACTCGGTCTTCTGGCCGTAGGAGGTGTGGAGCGCGTAGAGTTCGTAGCCGCGTTCTTTGGCCTCGTAGGCGGCCGTCGCGCTGTCCATGCCGCCGGAGAGGAGGACGACGGCGCGCTTCTCGTCGGACGTGGATTCGGTATCGATATCGGTAGTCATCGTTGTCGTGGAATGGTTCGGGATGCGTTCGGAGTGCGTTCAGAGTGTTTTCGGCGGTACTCAGGTCTCGGGCGCGTCGTTCCAGAGGTCGACGTGGAGTCGCGGCGTGTAGCGGTAGCCGAACGACGCGGCGAGGTCGGCCACCTCGGTCCGGGTCCGGGCGAGTTGCTCGCGGGTCTGTCCCTCGGGCATGAGCAACACGTCGCTGTCGCGTACCTCGCGGTCGGCGACGCCGCGCACGTCGGCGACGAGCGACTCGATTTCGTCGAGGTCGTCGCGGCCGGTGACGACGAACTTCAGTTGGAACTCCGCCGCGTGTTCGACCAGCGAGGCGAGCGCGTCGAGGTCGACGCGGGCGTCCTCGTGGCGCGCGGTCCAGACGCCGGGGTCAACGTCGGCCGGCGCGTTCTCGGGCGTCGGCGTCGACGACGCGAGTTTGGGGCTGACGCTCGCGAGGTCGACCGGCGCGTCCGTGTCGAGCGTCCCGTTCGTCTCGACGGTCAGGTGGTAGTCGTCGGCGAGCGCCGACAGGAGCGCGTCGGTCTCGTCGTGGACGAGTGGTTCGCCGCCGGTGACGACCACGTGCTCGGGAGAAAGCGACTCGACTTCGGCGACGATTTCGTCGAGGGTCATCCACGCGTGCGTCGGCTCCCACGAGGTGTGAAACGAGTCGCAGAACCAACAGCGGAGGTTACAGCCGCTGGTGCGGACGAACGTGCTCGGGACGCCGGCGAGCTTGCCCTCGCCCTGGAGCGACGCGAACAGCTCGTTTATCGGGAGGCGGTCGCCCTCGGCGTCGGTGTCGTCGCGGGCGACGGTGTCGGAGACGGGCATCAGAAGCCGGCGCAGAGCTCCGACGTTTCGCTGACCGAGACCGAGACCTCGGAGACGGTGTCGGGGAGCGCCGCGAGCAGTTTCTCTTCGAGGACGACCGCCATCACCTCGGCCGTCGGCGGCGCGTCGAGGACGACCGTCCCGTCGGCGTCGCCGGAGCGCTCGAACGCCTCGACGAGCGGGTCGCCCGACTCGACGAGAAATCGGTGGTCCCACTCGTCGATGACGTCGGTGACGACGCCCTTGTCGACGACCCAGCCCTCGTCGGTCAGGTCGCCGACGACGCGGACCGAAATCTCGTAGTTGTGCCCATGTGGGCGGCTACACTTGCCGTCGTGGTGGAGGAGGCGGTGTCCGGAGCTGATGCGAATCGGCCGGTCGCGACCGATGTGGAGGACGCGCTCGCCTGCTCGGGACAGCGGGGTCTCGTCGTCGGCGTCCGCCGACTGTTCGTGTTCTAGTGTTCCCCGAGGCATATTCGAGGATTATCACGGGAGCATTTAACTGTCCTGTCTCGGCTCTGTCGGTCGAATGGCCGGAGATGCAGTTCCGAACCGCTCCGAGAAACAACGCGACGCGGGCGACGGCCGGGCGCTACGGTTGGTCGGCGATTGCCTCGCGCCACTGGTCGGGGACGCGCGTCGGGCGACCCTCGTCGTCCAAGGCGACCTGGACCGTCTCGCCGGTGGCGACGACTTCGCCCTCGTAAGAGAGCGTGTAAGTGAGCGGGAAGCTCGTTCCGCCCGGCTCGCCGGCCTCGACTTCAACCTCGACGGTGCCGACGCCCTCGATGGGCGCGCGGTAGTCGAGTTCGAGGTGCGCGACGACGAAGTTCGCGTCCGAAAGCGGCGTGTCCATCACCTCCTCGAAGAAGCGGACGCGGGCCTGTTCGCAGTAGGTCGCGTAGACGGCGTTGTTCACGTGTCCGAGCGAGTCGTGGTCGCGGAACCGGACTTCCACCTCGGCGACGAAGCTCATGGCAGTTCGTGACACGGGCGAGCAGTATAGCACCGACGGTTTGCCTCCGGCGAACGCGGGGAGAGAGTTCAGCGAGGGGACCGCGGACGGCTCAATTGGCCGTCCGCGCCGACTGGTCGGTGGGGAGCGTCCGGCGACCGTGGAGCGCGACGGCTTTCCAGACGTTCGAGCGCGAGCCGGCGCGCACCATCTCGACGGGGACGCGAGCGCCCTCGGGAAGCGATGCGAGCGCGTCGCGGATGCGCTCGGACTCGTAGGCGACGAGGTGGCGCGTTTCGTTCGTCTCGTGCAGTTCCACCGTCATCGTCTCGTGGTCGTTCATCTCGACGCGGACGTTCACCAACACCGGCGCTGACGCGAGGGTCACCATCACGCTCACCTACGAATTCTCCCGTCATAAGCCGTTATAATACTGATATCTTCGAGTATGGACTCTACATAGCTGACGGGAGAGCCGCGAGTGAGGGGTGGGTGAGGTGACTGGACGAGGGACCCGCCCGAGGGGTACGCCCATATCGAGTCGCCCCGAACGACCGACCGATGAGCGACCGCGAGTCCCGACCTCGAACCGAGTGCGACCCGGCCGACTCGACCGTCACGGTTCGCGTCCGCGACGTCAACACCGACAGCGACCGCGTCACCGACCTCGACGTCGAACGCGGGACCGTCCTCCGCGACGCGCTTCTCGACGCCGGACTCTCGCCGTACGCGCGGCTCACGAAGCGAGTGAACTGCGGCGGTCGCGGGCTCTGTGCGACGTGCGGCGTCCGGGTTCGCTCGGGCGAGCCGACGCCCGACCACTGGCACGACGGCCTCGCGGCGCGGTTCGGCTACCCGCGGCTCTCCTGTCAGGTTCGCGTCGACGAACCGATGACCGTCGAACTGGTCGAGAAGGTGGTGTGGGGCGGTCGGGAGTAGCGGAGTGAATCAGCCAATGCGAGCGAAGACGGTCCGCTCTCTGAGTTGCAACGTTGAGAGAATCCGCTCTCCCCGATTTGAACTCACTCGCAACGCTTCGCGTTGCTCGCTGCTCAAATCGGGTCGAGGAGTCCTTCACATTCAACACCGCTCGCTACGCTCGCGGGTGTTGAAGTTCAGTCCGCTCTCCCCGATTTGAACGGGGGACAAGCCGATCTACAGTCGGCTGCTCTGCCAGGCTGAGCTAAGAGCGGTCAAGAGAATCTCAATCTACGGGTAGACTTAAGAATTCTCATTCCGGGCGGCGAAGCGCCCGACGACGGGGTGATTACTCGTCTGTCGTCGCCGACTCGGAGTCGTCTGGAGATGTTGACTCGGAGTCGTCCGACTCGTCGCCCTCGGCGTCGGTGTCGCCACCGTTCGACTCGGTGTCGAGGTCGTCAGAGCTCGTCTCCCGGACGCGGATGCCCTTCCCGGCGAGGTGTTGCATCTGACGCTGGGCGAAGTCCTCCTCGCTGGTCCCGCGGGTGGCGAGCACGTAGACGAGCGCGCTCCCCGTCGGGCGCATGGTTCGGCCGGCGCGCTGAGAGCCCTGCCGGCGAGAGCCGCCGAGGCCGGAGGCGACGATTGCGAGTCCGGCGTTCGGGAGGTCGATTCCCTCGTCGCCGATGCGGGAGATGACGAGCGTGTCGAGGTCGCCGGTGCGGAACGCCTCGAAGTACGCCTCGCGGCGGTGGTGGCGGGTCTCGCCGCTGACGAACGGCACGTCGAGCGCCTCGGAAATCGCCTCGCCCTGGTCGAGATAGTCGACGAAGACGAGCGTCTTCGAGTCGGCGTGGCGGGCGCGGAGCCGACGGATCTCGAATATCTTGCCGGGGTTCATCGCGGCGAGCATGTGCCGCTCGCGGCCGTCGCTGGAGGCCCATTCGTTTCTGGCCATGTCGCTTCCCCACTCCACGTAGCGAATCTCGACTTCGGGCTCCTGAACGTAGCCGGCGTCGAAGAGCTTCCCCCAGTCGGTGCCGATGGGCGGGCCGATGAGCGTGAAAATCTCGGCCTCTTTGTCGTCCTCGCGGATGGGCGTCGCCGACAGCCCGAGGCGGTGTTTGGACTGGAGGTCGGCGCTCCGCTGGAAGACGCGACTCGGGATGTGGTGGGCCTCGTCGTAGATGATGAGCCCCCAGCGGCGCGAGTCGAAAAGCGAGCGGTGGCGGTCCATCCCGGCGGTCTGGTAGGTGGCGATGGTGACGGGGCGAATCTCCTTCGCGCCGCCGTGGTACTCGCCGATTTGGTCCTCGTCGAGGTCGGTCGTCGAGAGCAGTTCCTCGCGCCACTGGCGGGCGAGTTCGCGGCTCGGAACGAGAATCAGCGTCTCGCCGCCGACCGCGGCGAGCGCGCCGATGCCGGCGATTGTCTTCCCCGCGCCGGGCGGTCCCACGAGGACGCCGGCGCGCTGGTCGACGAATCGGTCGACCCAGTCACGCTGGTAGTCGCGGAGGTCGACGCCGAGCGTGACGTCGAGTTCCTCGCCCTCTTCGAGGTCGCGGTCGTCCTCGACGGGGTAGCCCGCGTCGTAGAGGATGCGCTTTATCGCCGCGATTTCCTCGTCTCTGACCCACGCCTCCGTGTCCGAGATGGGCGCGTAGACGTGGTCGTCGTCGAGTTTCTGGAGCGCGACGTTGCCCATCAGACTCTCGGTGGCGGCTTCGAGCACGGTGTATCCCTCCTCGTGAGAGTAGAGCCGGAACTGGTGGGCGCGCTTCCACTGGTCTTCGACCCACGCTTCGAGGTGCGGCGACCGCTCGGGAAGGACCGACCGGAGCATCGAGAGCAGTGACTCGACGTCGTCGAAGGGGGCCTGCCACACGTCTTCCTGTCGGATTCGATAGAGGTAGCCTCGGCCTCGACCCTCGCGGTCGCCGGTGGTGTCGACGAGGTGCGCGAACTGCGAGAGCCGCGCCCGCGTGTACTGGGTGGGATTGTCGACGACGACCTCGCGGCGCTTCGGGAAGAGGACGACCCGCTCGCGCGAAGCGAGTTCGCCCCACTCGGTGGGGTACCAGACGACCGGGTCGGTCTCGACGTTCACCCGCTGGACCCGCCCCGCGTCGGCGAGGGCGTCGAGTCCGTCCATCGCGTCCGCCTGCGAGACCCCGAGACGGCGGGCGACCTGCTGGGCGGTCGCGACGGGGCGACCCTCGGATTCGAGCGCCCCGTAGAACGACGCGAGCGAGACGCCGTCAGCCGCGTCGCTCGGTTGGTTCGCGTCGGCCGGGGGCGCGTCAGGAAGGGACGCGTCGGACACGCTGGACACGTCGGCCACGTCAGATACGTCGGGAGTATCGGATACGTCGGTCGCATCGGCCAACCGGTCGAGTACGTCTCGGGACGTGCCGGTCCCGTCGCCGTCTCCGTCGGGAGGACCCGGGTCCTCGTCCTCGGCAGTCATCGAACGCGGGTACGGCCGCGACGGGGAAACGGCTTGCGACACCGGGAGTCCGTGAGACGGACGGGAGAACCCGCTCGTCACGGGTGAGAGCAGTTGGGGTTCGACGGGAGCGAACGGGGGGCGAGAAGACGCGACTCGATTTCGTCGAAGCGGTTCTGCGTCGACCCGACGTTATCGAGACGTACTCGACCGCGCCGGGGCCATCCGGTCGAAGACGGCTCGGAAGTCGTCGTCGACGGTGAGGAACTCGGGGAACTCTTCGAGGGTCCGAACGCCGTCGAGGTAGACGTACTCGACCGGTTCCGAGGGTATCTCCTCGAAGACCTGAACCGGGCCTCGCTCGGTGAGGCCCACGAACGGTCGCCCCTCCGGGTCGGTCTGGGGCGTCAGTTCGTGTTCGAGGTAGAGTTTCGCCATCGCGAGCGCGCTCGCGAGTGGGACCTGTCCCGGCGTCAACTGCCACGTGACCTCTCGGTCTTCGTAGTGGACAGTGGTCACGTAGCCGTCGTCGAACCGAAAGCAGTCGACTCGCTCTCCCGAACGCGACCACCGCGTCTCCGTCGTACGGGAGCGTTCGAGGGACCATTCCTCGTCGTCACCGCGGTCGAACACGGCCTCGCCGAGGCGCACCCACACGCGACTGAGCGCACGCATACGTCACTGATTCGTCCCCCTGGGTAATTGCATTGACGCCACGGGAACGAAACAGTCCGTCGCGAGTGAACGTTGTGACGCGAGGCCGTCTCGGGCGCGGATGTATCGGAGCGTGGCGATGAGGCGTGGACGCTCGGGTGTGAACAGTCGGATATGCGTGAACAGCCGGATGCACGTGAGTCGCACGCACACCACGTTTCCGGTGAACGAGGAGACTGCCCAGCGAGTCGTTACCGCGGGTGACCCACACCTCGCTTCCGGTGAATCGCGAGTCCGGGTGAGACGGGCAGAGACACCACGTTTCCGGTGAATTAGCGCGAGACGTTCGGGAGAGAATCACCCGACTCGGTGCGAGAGTGGCAAGCGGAGAACGTAGTCCCGCAAGCCGTCGCCGCGAGCCGACTCGCCGAAGAACGTTGCAACGCTGACAGACACCACGTTTCCGGTGAAATGCGGCGTGAGGGAACGGGGAGTAGCACCGACCGACGGAGCCGTCAGTTCGCACGTGGCTCGCAAGGACGGAGTCACGCGAACACCACGTTTCCGGTGAACTGGTGAGTGGCTGACGGTGGGAGCCGAGGCCGAAAGCGAGTCTGACGACTCGAACCGTTCCCGTGCGCCCCGGATACAGCCGAATCGGTCCACTTATAACGAACACACCACGTTTCCGGTGAAAACAGTCGTCGTAGCTACTCTCCAGAGGTTTCTGCCACGGGTTACGGAACCGATGTGAGACACCACGTTTCCGGTGAGTTAGCATGCCGGGCCGTCAGTGGGCGTCGAACGGCAACTCGGCTCTCGTCGGTGGTTAGAACAGCACGTATAACAACAATTAAATAGTTTATTTGTGTTACCGACCATTGATACACTCGTGAAGATAAAAAGTACTCGAAACTCGAGTACTGTTCGACCGGAACAGGTCGTCTCAGTCGAGTGTTTCCGGGCGACTCGTTGATTCTCGGAACCGGCCGTGTCGTCGGCCGTTCTTGACTCTACTGTGGTGACTACGGGTCTGTCAGAGGTGTGAATATCGTTCGCCTCGTCGCTTTCGGACGCTCTCTCCTCGTTTTTGCCCGGGGGCAAAAGCTGGGCAGTCTGTTTCCGTGCGGTCAGGGAAGAACCCCCACACCGTGTTTCCGGTGAACTGAAACCTCCGTTTCGTGTGGACCGACGACCGGGGTTCGGAGCCGTTCACCGGAAACGTGGTGTGTGTGTGCTGGGTCGAATGGTAAGTCCTTTCACCGGAAACGTGGTGTGTTGCGAACATGCCTAACGCCAGCGACGACCTCTTCACCCGAGAGGACCCCATCTTCGCCAACAAGGAGTTGTTGGAGATTAACCACCTCCCGGGTGAGGGTCGCATCGTCGGTCGCGACGACGAGATTTCGGATCTCGCGACCGCGGTGAACCCCGCCATCTTCGGACAGAGCCCGAGCAACGTCCTCATCTACGGGAAGACGGGGACAGGGAAGTCGCTCTGTGCGAAGTACGTCTCCCAGCGCCTCGTCGAGACGGCCGAAGAAGAGGGGGTGAAAGCGACGTTCGCCTACGTGGACTGCGCGCAGGACACGACCGAAACGCAGGCCGTCCAGACTATCGCCGACAGCGTCAACGACACCGCGGTTACCGGGATTAAAGTCCCCGACAAGGGGCTTTCGACGTCGACGTACTACAAGCGGCTGTGGCGCATCCTCGACGCGCTGTACGACGTGGTTCTCATCATCCTCGACGAGATCGATAAACTGAGCGACGACGATATCCTCATGCAACTCTCGCGGGCCGGTGAAGCAGGGAAAATCGCCGGCTGTAAGCTCGGTGTCATCGGTATCAGCAACAAGATACAGTACAAAGACCGGATGGACGAGCGGGTGAAATCCAGCCTCTGCGAGCGCGAGTTCGTCTTCCCGCCGTACGACGCGAACCAGCTCCGCGACATCATGGACGCCCGGAGCGACGCGTTCCGCGACGGCGTGTTAGACCCCTCGACCATTCCGCGGGCCGCGGCGCTCGCCGCCCGCGAACACGGTGACGCGCGGAAAGCGATCGACATCTTACGGTACGCGGGGGAAATCGCACAGTCGATGGGAGCGAGTACCGTCAAGGAGAACTTCGTCACGCAGGCGCGTCAGCGCGCGGAGACCGACCGCTTCCGCGAGCTGATTCGCGGGTCGACACCGCACTCTCGCTACGTCTTGCAGGCGCTTGCTATCCTCTCGCTTTCGAACGAAAAGCAAGACGGCTTCCGAACGAGCCGCGTCTACGAGGTCTACGAGAACATCTGCCGACAGCAGGGCTCCGATAGCCTGTCACTCCGGCGGGTTCGAGACCTCCTGAAAGAACACGCCTTTCTCGACATCATCGAACAGTCGAAACACAGCGGCGGGAGCGCGGAAGGAAGCTACACCAAGCACCAACTTCTCGAAGATCCGGACGTGGTGAGGGACGTCCTCATCGAGAACACGGACACCTGATTGGAGAATCGGAATCTCGACCGGGGCGTGTGAGGACCGAACCGGCTAGCGGGAACGCTGTACCACCGCAGGCGTACCTCCGTAGAGCGGCCTCTTATAGTTTATTGCAATGACACGTGACCGGAATATTCACGCGTGACCGCCCCGGTCACGATTCTCACGGCGAAGACTCACGGTTCGAGTCGGTCGACCGGGACCGACGTCGACCTGACCGATTCGTACAGGCTTTCGACCCACGAGACGACCTCCGGCGCGTCGCCGTCCACGAGGGCCGTCAGGTTGTTGTGTTCGTCGTAGGCGGAGACGATGCCGTGGCCGTCGACCACCAGCAGTCCGAAATCGAGGCTCTCCTCCGCGATTCGAAGCTCGAACTGGTCGAGCTCCCGCGCGCGCTCGAAGGAGTCCGGATAGGCGTCTATCGACCGTTCGAGGACTCCGCGGTCGACGATGAGTTCCATCCGGGTGTTCTCCCCCAGCACCGCCTCGGCCGATTCGTTGAACACGCGACTCACGATGGGCGCGACACCGCGGAAGCGGTCGACCGGCTCGTTTCCGACGATAGTCAGATATCTGTTAAGCGGCGCGTGCGGGTCGTTGTCCGCGGCGGTCGTGATGTTCATCTGACCGAGGACACCGGGCGGAGCGTCCTCACAGATCTCTGCGGCGTCCGCCAGAAACTCGCTCATCCGGTCGGCGCATTCGACCGCCTCGGTGAACCGCTCGTACTGCTCGTGGACGATCGTCCCCCCCGGTGTGAGGTGATACAACCCATCGGCCTTCTTCGCCCATCCGCGGTCACAGAACCCCGCGAGTGTCCGCTGTGCCGTCTCTCGGGCGCAGTCACAGCGTTCCGCGAGCTCTGTCGGTCGGCGTGGTTCGACCGCCAAGGCTCGAAGAATCGCCTCCCTGCTCTGTGACCCCACGAGAAACGCCACGTCCTCCCGCGCACTCATGTCCTTCCGTTAGACTATCCGGCATTTTACACTTATGGGTGTTCGCACCTGCGACGCGGCGAAAAATCGATGGTTCGGAAGCGCCTATCCGAGAAGGCCGAGCGCGTCGATGCGCTCGACGATCTCTTCGACGGCGGTTTCCGCGTCGTCCGTCCGCTTTCCGCCGGTGATAACGATTTTTCCGGAACCGAAAAGCAGGATGACGACTTTCGGCTCGTCCATCCGGTAGACGAGACCGGGGAACTGCTCGGGTTCGTACTCGACGTCTTCGAGTCCGAGACCGATAGCCAGCGCGTTCAGGTTCAGGTTGTGTCCGAGGTCGGCGCTGGAGACGATGTTCTGGACGGTTATCTCTGGCTCGTCGTCGACGGGAATCTGAAGCTCGCGGAGCTTGTCGAAGATAATGCCGAGTGCGTCGTGCACGTCGTCGATACTCTTTGCACCCGTGCACACGATCTTCCCCGAACGGAAGATGAGCGCAGCGGCTTTCGGGTCCTGGGTGCGATAGACGAGGCCCGGGAAGTTGTCCGGGTTGAAATCTGCACCGGGGAGGTCGTCGGCGAGGGCTTCGAGGTCGAGCTCCTGACCGATCCCGGTCGATGCGACTACGTTCTGAATCTCGATGGAGTCTGCCGGCCCACTCATTGCTCGCACGTGAATCGTACCTCCGGCCTTATAAAGCGACCCGTTATAAACCGACTTCAACGGGTCGATTCTATCCACGCTTCGTACGCGCGCGAAACTAATACATTGATTTCTCGCTCGACCGAATTGATGTCACAACTGACCGCGCGTGAAGTTATGGCACGCCTCGTGTCTATTTTTCTCACAGAGCCACTAAATCAACGAGGTTAAATGTATCCCCGG
>NZ_AOLP01000017.1 GCF_000337795.1 Haloferax denitrificans ATCC 35960 | reverse complement strand
GATCCCAGAGGGAACACGCTTTCCAGGCGTGCGCCTTACCGCTCGGCCATCCTGGCTTACAACGCAACGTTCCCGCCTGGATAATTTAAGCCCTTCCTTTCCGTTCGAGTCGCGGTTCGATGGCGTATGTCACGGACCCGACCGCGACGCCGGACGCGACCGCCACCGCGGCGACCGCCCCGAACGACGCGTCGATGCCGAGTCCGAGGAGGACCGCGCCCTGCGCGAGGACGCCCACGAGCAGGAGGCTCGCCGTGCCCCACGCGACCGCGGACCGGACGCGGCGGGCCACGTTACTCCTCGTCGACGACGGCGACGGCCTCGATTTCGACGCCGACGCCCTTCGGCAGGTTGCCGACCTCGACCGCCGAGCGGGCCGGCGGCTCCTCGTCGAAGTAGGTCGCGTACGTCTCGTTCATCTCGTCGAAGTCGTCGATGTCGGCGAGGAACACCGTCGTCTTCAGCACGTCGGTCGCGTCCGCGCCGGCCTCCGCGAGGATGGCCATCACGTTGTCGAGCGACTGGGTCGTCTGCGTCGCGATGTCCTCGTCGTCGAGGAGGTCGCCGTCCGGCGTCAGCGGAATCTGCCCCGCCGTGTAGAGGAGCGAGCCGTTGGTCGTCGCCTGACTGTACGCACCGACCGCGGCCGGCGCTTCGTCGGTCTCGATGACGCGCTTCATACGCGGTGGGTTTCGCCACGACGCCATAAAATAGGGTGGAACGACCGGGTCCGCGGCGGGGACGGCTTGTCGAAGTCCGCCGGGCTACACCGATTTCCCGGAGAGGCTGATACCGGTCGTGAGGACGCCCGAGGCGAACAACAGCCCCATCCCGAGCGCGGTGACCACGTCGCCGTCCCGGAGGGCGAACCCCGCGACGGCGACGCTGACGACGACCAGTCCGAGGCCGAGGAGGGTCAGCGGTTTGGTGAGCGATTCGGCGGTGGGTTCGGTGTTGGGGAGCGTAGCCATGGTTGGATTGGTTGTGGGGGAAGGGTCGATGTTGGTCGGTCAGGAGTACGATTCGCCGGTCTCGATGGGGCCGCTGAACGTCGAGTAGAGGATGCCGAAGTAGGTGAACACGAGCGGCAACAGAAGCGCCGACGCGACGCTCATGATGTTCAGCGGGAGCACCGAGACGATGGCGTCCGCGACGGTCAGCCCGGTCGCGGGGTCGGCCAAGGGGAACATGAGCGTCGCCACGAGCGCGACGAACGCGAACACGAGGACCGGGACGGTCCCGAACGCGAGCGTGTATCGCCCCTCGCGGAGCGCGAGCAGGTAGCCCGCGGCGGCGGCGAGGCTGACGGCGACGAGCGCCAGCGGCACCGGCGCGAGGACGCCGAGGTCGGGGCGGACGGCGACGAGGTAGCCGAGCGTGACGACGACGAGCGCGAGGTAGGCCGCCATCGCCCGGGGGCCGTAGTCGGCCACGTCGCGCTGGAGGCTCCCGCGGGTCTTCATCGCGAGGAAGCCGACGCCGGCGACGACGGTGAGCGCGACGACGGCGAGGCCGACGACGACGCCGGGGAGCGACAGGAGCGACTCGACGCCGAGGAGCCAGTGGGCGGCGAACACGCCGAGGAAGAAGGGCGCGCTCACGCTCCCGACGACGAACGCCCGCCCCCACCACGTCTGCCACGCCTCGTCGTGGCGCTGTTCGTACATCTCGGGGGCGAGCCCGCGGAGGATGAGCGCCCCGAGGATGGCGAACATGAGCAGGTAGTGGCGGCTGAAGAGGTTCGCGTACACCGCCGGAAACGCGGCGAACAGCGCGCCGCCGAAGACGACGAGCCACACCTCGTTGCCGTCCCAGAAGGGGCCGATTGCGGCCAGAAGCGTCTCGCGTTCCTCGTCGTCGTCGCGGGTCGCGAAGATGGCTCCGACGCCGAAGTCGAAGCCGTCGAGGAACAGGAACATCCCGAGGATGAAGAAGACGAGCCCGAACCACAGCTCCTGCAACGGCAGGCCGAAAAGCGGGTCGGTGGCGAACGCGCCGTAGTCAGTCATCGCCGGTCACCCCCGCGGGCGAGGCGGCCTCCGAACCCGCCGCCGTCTCGTCGACGCTCGGCGGTCCCTCGCGGATGATGCGGCGAATCACGTAGGTGTAGAGCGCGAGCAGGCCGGTGTACACGACGGCGAAGCCGGCGAGCGTGAGCGTCGCCTCGAAGCCGGTAAGTCCCGGCGAGACCCCCTCACTCGTCCTGAGGACGCCCTGAATGACCCACGGCTGTCGGCCCACCTCGGTGACTATCCAGCCGACCTCGACGGCGAAGATGCCGAGGAGCGACGACCCGACGAACGCCTTGTGCAACAGGTCGTCGTCGTACAGCTCGTCGGTCCACCACCGGTAGGCCGCCCAGAACGCCAACAGGATGAACCAGAACCCCGCGGCGACCATGAGCCGGAACGACCAGAACACGATGGCGACCGGCGGCGCTTCCGTGTCGAACTCGTTCAGGCCGGTGATTTCGGCTTGGGGGTCACCCCCGCTTGCTAACCACGACGCCCCGCCGGGGATGCCGATGCCGAACAGCTCTTTCGCGCGCGGGTCGGTGATGCCGTCGAGGCTCGTCGGGATGGCGAAGATGTACTCGGGGACGTAGCTGTCGGTCTCCCAGACGGCCTCCATGGCGGCGAACTTCTGCGGCTGGGTCTCGTAGACGTGGCGGCCGTAGGCGTCGCCGTGAATCGCCTGAAACGGCGCGGTCACGAGCAGGACGACGAGCGCGATTTTGAGCGTCTTCCGCCAGAAGCGTGCGCCCTCGCGGTCGTCGTCGGCGCTGATGCCGCGTTGCCAGACGTGGTACGCCGCGACGCCGGCCATGAACAGCGCGACCGACAGCACCGCGGCGTTCTGCATGTGGACGAACATCCACGGGAACCGCGGGTTGGCGTACGCCGCGATGGGGTCGACGAGCGAGACGACGAGCTGGCCGCTCTCGCGCGCGAGTTCGTACCCCCGCGGCGTCTGCATCCACGAGTTGGCGACGAGAATCCACACCGCCGAGAGCCACGTGCCGAGACCGACCGCGACGGCAGACACCATGTAGAGCGCGTCGGAGACCTTCTCGCGGCCGAAGACGAACACCCCGAGGAACGTCGCTTCGAGCATGAACGCCATCATCCCCTCGGTCGCCAGCGGGCCGCCGAACAGCTCGCCGGCCGCCGTCGAGAACGCCGCGAAGTTCGTCCCGAACTCGAATTCGAGGACGATGCCGGTCACCGTGCCGACGACGAACGAGACGGCGAAAATCTTCGTCCAGAACCGTCTGAGCTGTTCGTACACCGGGTCGTCGGTGCGGATGTCCTTCCACGTGAAGTAGATGAGGAAGGGCGCGAGGCCCATGCTCATCACGGGGAAGATGATGTGGACGATAGTCGTGAGCGCGAACTGCAACCGGCTGGCGATGACTGGGTCGAGCATGGTTGGGGTGCGGGGTCGCTGACGACGGGGCGAACCGGGGGGCGGGGACGGTGGACCGGAGACTCTCCTCTTAAAGGCCTTCGTATTGGGGGAGGGTCAATCCCCGCATGCTTCCCACGAACTGAAAATCATCGTAGACGGTGTCTACGGCCCGAATTCGACATAATCGACCGGGTAAAATGGGGGCGTTCGCCGGGGGCCGGGCGCGCGCTCACACGCCCGAAACGCGCCCCGTCTCTGGCGGACTCCGGTCGCCGACGCGTCGACCGACCGCCTCGACTCCCCCAACTGCCACAACCACCCCGACCACCCCGACCGACGGGCATATGCCCAAACAGTTCGGATTTGGCACATGAACCTCCTGTGGCAGGCCGGCTCCGTCGGGGTCGTGGCGCTCGGCCTCGCGTACCTCGCCTTCCCGGCGCGAATCCACGCGTTCGGGTTCGAGTTCCTCCGGCGCTCGTCCTCGGAGGAGTCCGGAGAGTCCGACGCCCCCGTCTGGGTCTACCGGGGTATCGGCGCGCTCCTCGTGTTCATGGGCCTCACGCGACTCGTCTGAGCGGTCGGCTTCGAACGAGGGTTCCGACCGACCGCGCCGGCGACGCGGTCAGTCGAGGACTTCCACGTCGTAGCCCGCCTCGCGGAGTTCGCCGAGGAGCGACTCGACGTGGTCCGGCCCGCGCATTTCGAGGTCGATTTCGACCTCGGTCGCGTTCAGCGCGATTTTCCGGGAGGTGCGGTCGTGCCTGACGGCGTAGATGTTCGCCTTCTCCGCGGCGATAATCCCGATGAGCTGTTCGAGCGAGCCGGGGCGGTCTTTCAGTTCGGTCCGAATCTTGAGGTACCGACCCGTCTCGACGAGGCCGCGCATCACCACGGTCGTCAGCGTGTTCATGTCGATGTTGCCGCCGCACAGCGCGGGGACGACGACCTCGCCCTCCTCGTAGTCGAACTTCTGGAAGAGGAGCGCCGCGAGCGCGACGGCTCCCGCTCCCTCGACGAGCGTCTTCGCGCGTTCGAGCAGGTAGGTGAGCGCCACGGCGATTTCCTCGTCGGAGACGGTGACCACTTCGTCCACGCGCTCGCGGATGACTTCGAACGGCTTGTCGCCGATTCTGCGGACGGCGATGCCGTCGGCGATGGTGTCCACCTCGTCGATGGTCTGAATCGACCCCTTGTTCAGCGAGTCGGCGGCGCTGGAGGCCTGTTCGGCCTGCACGCCGATGACGCGGGCGTCGGGGAACTGCTCTTTGATGGCCGTCGAGATGCCGGAGATGAGGCCGCCGCCGCCGATGGGGACGACCACGGTGTCGAGGTCGGGGCAGTCCTCGGCGATTTCGAGGCCGATGGTTCCCTGTCCGGCCATGACGTACTCGTCGTCGAACGCGTGGACGTAGGTCCGCCCCTCCTCCGCTTCGATTTCGTGGGCCTTGGCCTGCGCCTCGTCGTAGTCGTTGCCGTAGAGCACCACGTCGCCGCCGTAGCGCTCGGTCGCTTTCACCTTCGAAATCGGCGCGTACTCCGGCATGACGATTTTCGAGTTCACGCCCGCCCGCGACGCCGCGAGCGCGACGCCCTGCGCGTGGTTGCCGGCGCTCGCGGTCACGACGCCCGCGTCCTGCTCCTCGTCGGAGAGCGTCACGATGCGGTTGGTCGCGCCGCGAATCTTGAACGACCCCGTGCGCTGGGTGTTTTCGAGCTTCAGGTACACCTCGGCTCCCGTCATCTCCGAGAACGTGTGGGAGTACTCCAGCGGTGTCCGCCGGGCGACCGCTTCGACGCGCTCGCGGGCGGCGCGTACGTCGGCAAGCGTGAGCATGGTCGGAAATCGCCCGTGTCTGTGTTTAATCGTTCGGGACTAGTCCGCATCAGGGGCGTGATGTCAACCCTCACGGTCGTCGGTTGAGAACTCGGGCTCGGCCCCGGCAACGCGCGCCGTCGCCGTCGCTGGCCGGTCGGTGAAAGGGGAAAGGGGGAATGCACGCGTGTGACGTGCAACTGTCTTTCTGGTCCCCGTACATATAAACGTCCCCCACCCGGAGTGAAAGTGAAACCGCACGACTGCGGCGACCCGACGTCCGCGTATGACGCTCGTCATTCGCACGTCGCATCGACCGACGGGACCGCCGCTTCCGGTAGCGTCAACTGCGCGAGGTCCGTGGCCTCGACATGAACCTCGGTCGCCTCCGGCGGGTCTGGAAGCGCATCTTCTCGCTCGCGTGGCCGGTGATGGCCGAGCAGACCGCTCAGACGGCGATGCGGACCGTCGACGTGGCCGTCACCGCGGCGCTCTCCCCGGCCGCCGTCGTCGCTATCGGCCTCGCCGACCTCTACGCCCGGTTTCCGCTCCGCATCGGCCTCGGACTCGGCGGCGGCGCAATCGCGCTCTCCAGTCAGGACACGGGAAGCGGCGCGGACGCCAACCGAAGCGAGGCCATCTCGACGGCGCTCGTCCTCGCGTTTCTCGCGGGAATCCCGTTTCTGATTTTCGGCTTCACGCTGGGCGACGCGGCCATCGGTGCGTTCCCCGCGAGCGACCGAGCCGTCGAACTGGGAACGACGTATCTCGCGGTCATCTTCGCTACCTCGCCCGCGCGGCTGGTCTCGCTCGTCGGCTCGCGGTCGTTGCAGGGCGTCGGCGACACCCGGACGCCGATGCTGGTCAACGTCCTCGCCAACGTCGTCAACATCGGGCTGTCGGTCGGCCTCGGCTTCGGCCTCGCCGGTCTGCCGGCGCTCGGCGTGCTCGGCGTGGGGCTCGCGACCTCCACCGCCAACGTCCTCTCGGCGGGCCTGCTCCTCGTCGCGCTCGCCCGCCCCGCGTCGCCGACCTCGCTGGTCCGCCCCCGAGACCGGACGGTCGCCGGCCAACTCGTTCGCATCGCCACCCCGCGAGTCGGCGAGGGCATCGCGGCCGAACTCGCGGAGTTCCCGTTCAACGCGCTCCTCCTCGGCTTCGGCGACGCCGTCAACGCCGGCTTCCAAATCGGCCGCCGGGTCTACCAGCAGGTCGCCAGCCCGCTGGCGCGCGGCTACAACGTCGCCGCCAGCGTCCTCGTCGGACAGGCCCTCGGGGCGGGCGACAGCGAGGCCGCGCGGTATCAGGGCGAGGCGGTGGCGCTCCTGTCCGTCGTCTCGGTCGGCGGTATCGGCCTCCTGCTCGCGGCGTTCACCGAACCCGTCGTCGGCCTCCTCGGCTCCGGCGGCGGTGCGGACATCGAATGGGCCGTGAAGTTCGCCGTCGCCTACGGCCTCGCCGCGCCGGGGCTGGCGCTGTTCGTCGGCCTCTCCGGGTCGCTACAGGGCGCGGGCGCGACCCGAATTCCCTTCGTCGCCCGGCTGACCGGGGTGTTCGGCTTCTTCGTCGGGCTGTCGTACCTGCTCGTCGAGGTGTTCGACTACGGCCCGCTCGGCGCGCGAATCGGCATCGTCCTGTCGTTCACGTGGATGGGACTGTTCGCGCTCGTCGCGTTCTACTACGCCGACTGGGCGGGCCACGCCGACTCGCTCATGGTCGAACGCGGGAGCGTCGGAATCGACGACGCTGGCGAAGACGACTGAGCGCCGCGCGCTCGGACGGCGGCAGGCGAGTGGCGGAGGCAGATGGCGAATGGCCGACGGAGGCAGGCGGACGGCGGGAGCGCCCCCGGCGGACGACGCGTCGCTCCGGGGGTATCGGACGGAGAAAAGCCGCGTTCGGTTCGTCGCCTATCGCTCGTCGACCGTCGGGAACTCAAGCCCCTTCTCGCCGGTGTAGCGGGCGCGGGGGCGGATGAGGCGGTTGTCCTCGTACTGTTCGAGGACGTGCGCAATCCAGCCGCCGGCGCGCGAGACGGCGAAGATGGGGGTGTAGAGGTCGATGGGGATGCCCATCTGGTAGTACGTCGACGCGGAGTAGAAGTCCACGTTCGGCGCGAGACCCTTCTCCTCGCCGATGTACTCCTCGATGGCGACCGACATCTCGTACCACTTCATGTCGCCGGCGGCCTCGCCGAGCGCCTCGGACTTCGCGCCGAGAATCTTCGCGCGGGGGTCCTTGACGTTGTAGACGCGGTGGCCGAACCCGGCGACGCGCTCGCCGCGGTCGAGGGCGTCTTCGACCCACTCGGTGGGGTCCATGTCGCTGTCGTCGACGTCCTTCAGCATCCGCATGACGTTCGCGTTCGCGCCGCCGTGGAGCGACCCAGAGAGCGTGCCGATGGCCGACGTGACCGCGCTGTAGAGGTCCGAAAGCGTCGAGGACGTGACCATCGCGGAGAACGTCGAGGCGTTCAGGCCGTGGTCGGCGTGGAGCACGAGCGCCATGTCGAACGTCTCGGCGAGCACCTCGTTCGGCTCCTCGCCGTTGAGCATGTAGAGGAAGTTCGCCGCGTGATTCAGGCTCTCGTCGGGTTCGACGTAGTCGTCACCGCGACGGAAGCGGGCGTAGGCCGCGAGCACCGACGGCATCTTCGCCGTGATGCGCTTTGCCTTTTCGAGGTTGACCTCGCGGTCGGTCACGTCCTCGAAGTCGGCGTTTTCGTCGTACGCCGACATCGCGGAGACGAGCGTTCGGAGCGCCGCCATCGGCGACTCGTCCTGCTCGGCGAGTTCGCGCGCCACGTCGAGGACGCCGTCGTCGAGGCCGCGGTGGGCCGCGAGCTCGTCGGAGAACGCGTCGAGTTCCTCGCGCGTCGGAAGCTCCCCGTGCCACAGGAGGTAGAGCACTTCCTCGTAGCTTGCGTCCCGTGCGAGGTCTTCGATATCGTACCCGCAGTAAACGAGTTGTCCCGCGTCGCCGTCGATGAAACTGAGCTTCGATTCGGTGACCAGCACACCTTCCAGCCCCCGCTTCAGTTCGCCTGACATACCCAGAACGTTGCCTACCATATCAAAAAAGCGTTATCGTTTTCACTCATATGTTATCGACCGCCATACACATACGAAGGCAACGCAGTCCGGCGGTTTCCCGGGAAACCGGTGTCTAAAACAGCGTTCGACAATCGTCGTTATTCCCGGTGCTCTTATATGGGGATCCCCAGCGACACCGCGCGCGCCGTTAGAGCGACCCTCGCAGTCATATACGTCGGCGGCGTAGTTCTCTCGAACCACGGTGGCACCACTATTCCTGGCAAGCCTTTTGCCGTCCCGTCGTGAAGGCGGGCGCATGAATCCGGAGGACATCGAGTACGAGCCCGTCAGCGTCAAGGCCGTCCTCGCCGAGATGAAAGACACCGCGGAGCTACTCATCGACCTCTCGTACTCCGCCGTCCTCCACGCGAACGACGACCTCGCGGCCGAGGTCCTCGACCTCGAAGAGCGGATGGACATCCTTCAGCTACAGGCGCGCATGAGCCTGATGATGGCCGCTCGTAGCCCCGAGGACGCCGAGGAACTCGCGCCCGTCCTCGGCGTCGTCGGCGCGGCCGAGAAGATTTCGGACGCCGCGGGCGACATCGCCAAGGTCGTCATCGAGGACATCGGCCTCCCGGACGCCATCCGCGCGGCGCTCCCCGAGGCCGTCGAGACGACGATTCGGTGCGAACTCACCGACGAGTCGCCGTACGCGGGCCGCGACCTCGGCGACATCAACATGGAGACCGAGACGGGCGTCCGCGTCGTCGCCATCCACCGCGCCGGCGAGTGGGTGACGAATCCCGACCACGAGACGACGCTCCGCGCCGGCGACGTGCTCCTCCTCCGCGGCCGCGACGACGGTCTCCAGACCGTCCACGAGGCCGCCACCGGGCTCCGGTACGACCCGCCGGACGTGCCCGAGCCGACCATCGAGGACCTCGAACGCGCCGTCGACTCCATCGTCCTGATGAAGGACATGAGCGAGCTCGCGGTCGACCTCGCCTACGGCGCGGTGCTGTTCGACAGCGAGGGCGTCGCCGAGGAGGTCGAGGAACTCGAAGCCGAGGTTGACGCGCTCAAGTCCCGGTTCGAGGCGTGGACGCTCCGCGCGGCGAGCCGGGTCGAAGACCCCGTGTCGCTCCGCGGACTCGTCCAACTGGCGAGCGCGACCGAGATGATTTCCGACGCCGCGCTCGAAATCGCCGAGGGCGTCCTCCGCGGCATCGACGCCCACCCCGTCGTCGCCGCCGCGGTCAAGGAGTCCGACGAGGTCATCATCCGCCTGCGGGTCGCCCCGTCGAGCGACCTCGCGGAGGCGACCCTCGGCGACCGGCGCGTCAAGACCGAGACGGGGATGCGCGTCATCGCGGTCCGCCGGGCCGGCGGCCGCGAGTGGGTCGTCTCGCCGGGGTCGGAAACGCGGCTCCACGGCGGCGACCTCATCATCGCCAAGGGGACCCGCGCCGGCGCGGAGCGACTGGGCGAACTCGTCGGCGACGAGCGCGAGTTCGACGAGTAGGCCGGCCCCGCCCTGACCGAGTCCGAGCCCGAGGCCGAACCGCCGTAACCGACGACTCAGAGCGTCTTACTCAGCCGATACGCGGAGACGAGCGTCAGCACCGTCGCGACGAGCAACGCCGTCGCGGACGCGAGGACGAACGCGAGGAGGAGGAACCAGCCCTCGGGGCCGAGTATCGGGTACTCGCGGGTGCCGGCGAAGGGGCCGAACAGTTCGAGCACCCGAAAGAGATAGGCGACGACGGCCAAGGCGAGACCGGCGGCCGCCCCGATAGCGGCGTTTCGCGGCACGTCCAGCGCCTGCACCAGTCCCCCCGTCGGCGGCCGTTCGGGAACGTCGTCTGTCACGCTCGCCGGTTGCGGCCGCGAGACCATAGCGGCAACGCTTTCCTCGGGGGCTTCAGCGGACCGAACCCCTAAAGGGAGACGGGTCCGAGGTTGGCGGTATGATTACCTTGGGAACGGCGAGTGCGGCCCCCGGGGAGATGGACGTGGGCCGCCTCGAAGTCGGCGAGTCCCGCGACGGCGGGAGCGTCGGCCTGCCCGTCGCCGTCATCAACGGCGCGTCGTCGGGCAAGACGCTCTACATGCAGGCGGCCTCGGACGGAGACGAACTCAACGGCGTCGGCGTCATCCAGCGGGTCGTCCCGCAACTCGACCCCGCGGAGATTTCCGGGACGATTCTCGTCGTCGGCATCGTCAACTACCACGCCTTTCAGGTCGCACAGCACCGCAATCCGATAGACGACACGAAGATGAACCGGGCGTACCCCGGCGACGAGCGCGGCACCTCCTCGGAGCGCATCGCGGCCGCGACGTTCGCCGCCGCCCGCGACGCCGACCTCATCGTCGACCTCCATCAGGGCTCGACGAGCCGGATGATAGACGAGGTCCGCGTCCGCTGTGGCCGCCACCACCGGATGCACGCCAAGTGCCTCCGGCTCGCCAAGACGTTCGGTTGCGGCTACGTCCTCGACCAGAAAGGCCCCGACGGCCAGCTCGCCCGCGCCGCCCCCGACGCCGACATCCCGACTATCGACCCCGAACTCGGCGGCTGTGTCGGGTGGGACGAAGAGAGCATCGAGAAGGGCGTCCGCGGCGTCTACAACGTCCTCCGCGGCTACGACTTCCTCGACGGCGACGTGGAGCTGAAAGCCCAGACCCGCGCCCGCGGCTTCGACCAGTACGGCTCGCCGGTCGGCGGCCTCGTCCGGTTCAAACGCGACCTCGGCGAGCGCGTCTCCGCCGGCGACGTGGTGTTCGAGGTGACCGACGTGTTCGGCAAGCTCAAAGCCCGCGTCACCGCCGACCACGACGGCATCTTCTGGCGGGCGCGCCGCCTCCCGCAGGTCGCCTCCGGCGAGTACGTCTGTTCCGTCGGCATCGACCTCGACACGTACTGACCCCCGACTCCGCGCTACCGACACCCCGACTCCGCGCTACCGACACCCCGACTCCGCGCTACCGACACCCCGACTCCACCCACTCACGTTCATGACGACATCACCCGAACTCCCGACCCGGCTCCGACTCGCGTGCGACGCCTGCGGCGAGACCTACGACGCGTGGCGCTGGCGCTGTGCCTGCGGCGAGCCGCTCGACTTCGCCACCGACCCGACGCCGTCGGCGGCCGACCCGACCGACGCCGACCTCGACTACCGCGACGGTCTCTGGGCGTTCGACGACTTCCTCCCGACGGAGCCGCACGCCAGCCTCGGCGAGGGGATGACGCCCCTCGTCGACGCCGCGGAGTGGGAGGCCTCGTTCAAACTGGAGTACGTCTTTCCCTCCGGGTCGTTCAAGGACCGCGGCGCGACGACGATGCTCTCCGTCGCGTCCGAACTCGGCGTCGAGCGCGTCGTCGAGGACTCCTCGGGCAACGCGGGGGCCGCCGTCGCCACCTACGCCGCCCGCGCCGGCATCGACGCCGAAATCTACGTGCCCGCGTCGGTCAAGCCCTCGAAGGTCCGCGCCATCGAGCGCGCCGGGGCGAAGCCGGTCCGAATCGAGGGCTCCAGACAGGCCGTGACCGACGCCTGCGTCGAGGCCGTCGAGGCCGACGACGCGTGGTACGCGAGCCACGCGTGGAACCCCGCGTTCTTCGCGGGCACGGCCACCGTCGCCTACGAAATCGCCGCCCAGCGCGACTGGTCGGTCCCCGACGCGGTCGTCACGCCGCTGGGCCACGGGACGCTCTTCCTCGGCGCGTACCGCGGCTTCCGCGCGCTCTACGAGGCGGGGTGGACCGACCGGATGCCCGAACTGTACGGCGCGCAGGCCGCCGGCTACTCGCCCATCGCCGACGCCCGCCACCACACGGCCGACGAGACGAACGACGTGGCCGACGGCATCCAGATTCTCGACCCCGTCCGCGAGGCCGAGATTCACGAGGCGCTCGACGACACCGGCGGCGACGCCATCGCCCTGTCGGCCGACGCGGTCGAAGACGAACTCGACCGGCTCCACCGCCACGGCTTCTACACGGAGCCGACCTGCGCCGTCGCGCCCGCGGCGCTCCGCGAACTCCGGCTCTCGGGCGTCCTCGACCGCGACGCCGACGTGGTCGTGCCGCTCACCGGGAGCGGACTCAAGTCGTAACCGCGCTCAAAACACGGCCGAGACGGCGACGGTCACCGCCGGAGCCAGCCGAACAGCGACCAGCCGCGTCCCGCGTTTTCGTCTCGGTCTCCGCTCCCGTCTCCGACCTCGCTCACCCGCGCTTCGAGGTCGCGCCGTCGCTCCCGTTCCGCGTCGAGCTCGCCGCGGAGCCGCTCGTTTTCGTCGACGACGTCGTCGAGCCACGCCCGGAGTTCGTCGAACCGCTCGAACGCCCCGCGGTCGTCAATCGGCGGCGCGTCGGTCGGGGTCGGCGGCCGTCCTCTCGGGTCGCTCGTCGCGTCGTCGTCGCGGCCGTCCCGCCTCCGGTTGCCCTCCGACGGCGTGGACGACCGCCGGACCGCGCTCGACCAGCCGGAGGGGTCGTAGTACTCGCTCGTCTCCCGAATCGCTCGCAGGACCGTCTTCGCGCCGTAGGTCGACCCGTCGGCGTACGCGACCTCGTCCCACGCCGGTCGGAAGAGCCCGGAGTCTCGAAACAGGCGACACATCTGTCGCGCGTCGCCGGCCGTCCAGAACGCGAGAATCGAACACAGCGCCGCGTCCGCCTCGTCGCGGTCGTCGTAGCCGCTCGCGTCGCCCCGCCACAGGCGGGTGAACGTCACGCGGTTCACGGCGGTCGAGGCGCGGTCGACGATTTCGTCGTCGCCGAGGTCGTTGCCCGGACCGCTCATCTCGTCGAGGAGGGCGTCAGCGGGGACTCGGTCCGCGTCCGGTTCGACCGGGTCGGCCGGCATTGCGACCGGGCCGGCCGGCGTCGGCGTCGGCGGTTCGGAGTCGGGGCCGGATTCGACGTACGCCCCGTGAGCCGCCGCGAGCACGTCGCTCCGTTCCGCAATCGCCGCGGGCGCGCCGCCGACGCGGTCGCCGGTAACCGGGCGGAACCGCGCGCGGTCCGAGAGTTCGAGGGCTTCGGCTCGGGTGCGTCCCGGCGGGAGCGCCCCGCGGACGATAACGCGGTAGCCCGTCCCTGCGGGGCGCACTTCCGCGTAGGAATCGAGTCGGTCCACGAGTGCCCGCGCCCACTCCTCGGTCACGCCGGTCTCGCCGTCGCGGCACCTATCGAGCGTGATACCGACGAACGGGTCGTCGTCGGTGAAGACGTAGCCCACGCCGTCGGCGGGGCCGCGCCGGACGCGCGCGAGGGCTTCCTCGAACGTCGTCCGCGCCGACGCGTCTGTCACCGACGCGGGGTCGCCGGTCGCGTCGCACGGGACCGGCCGCTCCTCACCGTCGCACGTCCGTGTTCGCCACCCGACCCAGTTGGCCCGTTCGAGCAGGTCGTCCGGGAGCTGTTCCCGCGTCGGGAGTGGTGGCGTCATCGCTACGTCCGGTCTCTGGAGCGACGCAAAAGCTGTTTCCCGCTAGTTATTCAATCTGATAACGGTCGGGTCAGCGTCACCGCTCTCGTCGGTCGGGCCGAGTTCGAGTGTCGAAGAAAAGCTCACTGCGCGCGGGGCTTGCCCGCGGATTCGGTCTCGGTCGTCTTCGCGCCCTCGTAGGTGTTGAAGCCCAGCAGGTCGTTGAGCGGGCACTTCTGGGTGACCGCCGTGGTCGCGAGGACCGCTCCGACGAGGAGCGCCGCGACCGCGATGACGAGTCCGAGCGTTCCCGCCGCGATGGTCAGGAAGCCCGCGAGGCTCGCCGCCCCGACGACGATGAGCACCGGTCCGAGGATTGCGCGCGCGATACGGTCGTAGCCGCCGACGTTCTTCTCCATGGTTTGATTCACCGATACCTAGGTACGCGCTCTGCGGCTAAATCGTGTGTCGTCGGTTCTCGGCCCCGGAGAATCGTGACTGTCGCGCCGGCCGACGCGTCGACCCTCCCGCTCGTTCGTCTACCCGCGGCCGCCCCAGTCTATCCAGTCCTGTTCCCAGCCGTGGCCGGCGTGCCAGCTTCGGCCCTCGTACTCGGGGTCCTCGCGTCGCGTCCGGTTTCTGACGATGCTCCCCGTCTGTTCGCCGTCGACGAGGAGCGGTTTGAACGACAGCGGGCCGAACGACTCGGCCACCTCGCCGTCCTCGACGGCGACGAGCGTCTGCTCGCCGACGCCTTTCGGCATGACGAGTCGGCCGTCGTCGGCGAGCTGTGCGAGGAGTCGCGCGGGCGGGCGGACCGCCGAGGCCTCGACGAGGATGCGGTCGAAGGGCGCGTAGTCGGCCAGCCCCTCCGCGCCGTCGCGGCAGTCCACGAGGACGCCGCCGTAGCCGGCGCGCTGGAGGTTCTCGCGCGCCTCGTAGACGAGCGAGCGCGTGATGTCGACCGCGTGGACGCGGGCGTCGCCGACGATTTCGGCGATGACCGCGGCGGTGTAGCCGACGCCCGCGCCGACGACGAGCACCTCGTCGTCCGGCTGGGGGTCGAGCGCGGAAAGCAGGCGCGCGACCGTCGTCGGCGCGAGGATGGTCGTGTTCGTGTCGCGGTGCTCGGTCGGGCGGTTCTGATACGGCGAGTCGGTGACGAACTCGTGTCGCGGGACGCCGCGCATGGCGATGGCGACGGCTTCGGGGAGCGACTCAAGCGAGTGCTCCAGGCCGTCGACCATGTCGTCGCGCAGCACCGAGTTGTCCATAGTCGACCTCGGAGGTCGGTCCTAATCAACCGCACGCTCGCCGACGACCGCCTGCAGGTCGGTCCCCGGCACGTCTCGGACCGTACAGCCGTCGAATCCGGCCGATTCGAGCCACGAGCGAACCGCGGACTCGTCGTAGAGGTCGCCGCGACCCGTGGCGAGCGCGTCCACGGCTCGCCCGGCCGTCGCGTCGGTCGAACACCGCCCGTGCAGGCTGTCGACGAACACCGCCGACCCGCCCGGTTCGAGGGCGTCGTGCGCGCCCGCGACGAGCGCCCGCGATTCGCTCGGGTCGCGCCCGGCGAAGGCGTCGCCGGCGAAGACCAAGCCGAATCCCGACGCCGGCGGGTCGGTCGGGTCGCCCGCGACGAGGTCCACGCCGGCACGGGAGAGAAGCGGTCGGACGACGTCGACGGTGTCCGCGTCGTCGACGAGGGTCACGTCGCGGCCGCGAGCGCGGAACTCGCGGGCGAAGACGCCCGACGCGCCGCCGAGGTCGAGGACGCGCGTCGCGTCGGGGGCCTCGCGGACCGCGGCGGTCACGCAGGCCCGGACGACCGACTCCTCAGTGGCGTCGTGCGCGCCGAGCCGGTTCCGAAGCCAGTCGGCCGGGAACGCGGGCGGCTCGCCGGACGACATCGTCTCCGGGAGGTCGGCGTAGAGGGAAAAGCGGTCCAGCGCGTGCGGGAGGCGACCGATGGAGCGCACGTCGCGCTTGGCGAGGAAGCCGAGCGCGCGGTTGGTTATCTCGTACTCGTCGCCGACGCGCTTGATGAAGCCCATCGCGGCCAGCGCTTCGACCGTAATTCGGGCCGCTCGGGGGTCGATTCCGGCCGTTTCCGCCACGGCCTCGGCGGTGCCGGCGCTCGTCGTGAGCGCGTCGATGATGCCGCTCTCGCGGGCGGCCCACAGGAGCGCGAGCGATTCGACCGACGACTGCGACCGGTCGCGGGTAGGCATGGTCGCACCGACGGGGCCGAAAACAAAAGGTCGTGCGTTGGGCCGGCGGGACGGGCCGTCGGCGGCGGGTCGGAGTGGTTCGGCGTCGGCTCCGCCTTACCAGGCCGACCACGCGGTCGAGGTCTGGTCGCGGGCGTAGACGCGTTTCGCGTCCTTCGCGTACACCATGTCGCCGGGGTGGTCGAGCTTGCCGTGGCGGTACTCGGGGGCGTCCGAGCGGACGACAAGGCCTTCGATTTCGACCTCCTCGTCGCCGAACGCCTCCGTCTCGCCGACGACGAACTCGTAGTCGCCGGGGACGTTGACGGTGACGCTCCGGGTGTCCTCGCGCTTGCCGTCCTTCGGGTGGATGGTGACGTTGACCGCGACGTTGTCGACGACGCGGGTCCAGACGGTCTTCACGTCGGCGACTTCGGCCTCGTCGGCGCGCTGTTCGGGGCCGACCTCGATGCCCGTGATGCGCACGAGCTGAATCGCCTCCGGCGTGTCGACGATGAACTCGTCGCCGACCTCGATGGTCGTGCCGACCGGCACGGGCACGTCGGTCGAGACGGAGTCGCCGTCCTGCGAGACGACGACGTTCATCTCGGTCTCGTCGGGAATCTCGACCGTCTCCTTGTGGACGTGACTGCATTCGGTACACCGGACGGTCGAGTGACCGCCGGGCTTCAGCACCTCGTGGACGGTGGGTTCGTCGGGCGAACACGTCGGACAGGAGAGGGGGACGCGCTCGCCGGCGTCGGGTAGGCTCATACGGGTCGCTAGCCCATCAGGCCGTAAAAAGCCGCCTTTCTCCGTCTCGGCGTGGGAGTCGGTGGCAGGACGCTCGCTCGGCGAACGGGGCGAGCCGACCGATCGGACCGCCCGACTTGCGGGCTCGGGCTCGGGCGCGGCGTGCGCCCGCTCAGGGCCGCGGCAGGTCGACTTCCTCGCCGTCGGCGTACACCGTCGGCTCGCGGATGATGCCGTCGAGGTGGAGCGGCGCGTCGGTGTCGCCGCCGATGCCGGCGTCGTCGCCGATGGCGATGTGGACCGTGCCGGCGGCCTTCTCGTCGAGCAGGACGGAGCCGACGAGGTCGGTGACGCCGACGTTGGTTCCGATGCCGATTTCGGCGAGGTTGTAGGCGTCCCGCCCGACTTCCTCCGCCGCGGCCTCGACCTGCTCGCGGATGTCGTCGTCGGAAATCTCGGTGACGTAGCCGTCTTCGACCTCGAAGCGGAGTTCCCGTCCCTCGTCGAGGAGGCCGTGGGGCATCATCGTCCCGTCGACGACGTAGGTGCCCGTCGCGGACGCGGGGCTGAGGAAGATTTCGCCCGCGGGGAGGTTCGAAAACGAGCCGGCCTCCGCGATTGCGCCGGTGTCGGCGAGCCACTCGCGGTCGCCGCGGACGAACGTGATGTCCGTGCCTTTCTCGGTCGTGACGCGGAGTTCGTCGGCGTCGCCGACGGCGTCGAGCATCGCCGCGCTGTGGTCGTAGATGGCGTCGTAGTCGGCGTCGAGACCGGTGACGAACACCTCCTCGGTGATTCCGGGGAGGGTCGCGCCGCGAGCGCCGGCGTCGCAGGCGTCGCCGCGGGCGCGGGTGTGGCTCAGGCTCTTGGTCGTCGGCGCGAGGAAGGCGTCGCAGGCCTGCATCGCGGCGGCGACCGGCGCGGGCGGCTCCTCGCCGTGTTGGGTCCCTGGCGGGTAGCGGACGATAGTCGCGTCGTCGGTTACCTCGCTTGCGACCTCGTAGAGCGCCTCGCCGATGCGCTCGCGCTTGTCGTCGGTGACGACGACGAGCGACTCGTCGGGCTGGAGGTCGAGACACTGGCGGACCGCCGTCTCGCTGGCGGCGCGGAGGTCGGCGTCGGCTTCGGTCATGTGGACACCTGCGCCGCCGGCGCTGTTAGGCGTTCCCATCCGGCTTCCCCCGCTCGGTTCCCGCCCCGTCGCCCCGAATCGGTCGGTTCACTCGCCTCGGAGGTAATCGAGGGACTCACTCGCCCGAGAGTTAATTTCTAAGTATTAACCATCGAAATAACTATAGTCGGCCCCGGTCGTTTGTCTCCCATGATACGAGTGGGTGTCAACGGCTACGGCACAATCGGAAAGCGCGTCGCCGACGCGGTCCACGCGCAACCCGACATGGAACTCATCGGCGTGGCCAAGACCCAGCCCAACTTCGAAGCGCACACCGCGGGCGAACGCGGCTACCCGATGTACGCCGCGATTCCCGAACGCTCGCCGCTGTTTTCCGAGGCCGGAGTCGAGCTCGCCGGCGAGGTGGACGAACTGGTCGCCGAGGCGGACATCATCGTCGACTGCACGCCGTCCGGCATCGGCGCGGAGAACCGCGAACTGTACGAGACGCACCACACGCCCGCCATCTTCCAGGGCGGCGAGGACGCCGACGTGGCGGACGTGAGCTTCAACGCGCGGGCCAACTTCGACGCCGCCCGCGACGCCGACTACGTCCGCGTCGTCTCCTGTAACACGACCGGCCTCTCGCGCATCATCGCGCCGCTCGAAGAGGAGTACGGCGTCGAGAAGGTCCGGGCGACGCTCGTCCGCCGCGGCGGCGACCCCGGTCAGAACTCCCGCGGGCCGATAAACGACATCCTGCCGAACCCGATTAAGATTCCGTCTCACCACGGCCCCGACGTGAAGACCATCTTCCCGGACCTCGAAATCGACACGCTCGGGCTGAAGGTCCCGGCGACGCTGATGCACGTCCACGCGCTCAACGTCACGCTCGAAGACGACGTGACCGGCGCGCACGTCCGGCAACTGCTCGAAGGCGAGAACCGCGTCTACGTCATCCCGGAGGGGATGGGCATCGACGGCGCGGGCAAGCTCATGGACTTCGCGCTCGACGCGGGCCGCCCGCGCGGCGACATGTGGGAAAACTGCGTGTGGGGCGAGTCCATCGGCGTCAACGGCCGAGACCTCTATCTGTTCCAGGCCATCCACCAGCAGTCCGACGTGATTCCGGAGAACGTCGACGCCATCCGCGCGATGTTCGACCTCGAAGACCAGAAGACCAGCATGGAACTCACTGACCGGACGCTCGGAATCGGCATCTCCGGTAGCCCGTCTGGATTCGCTGAGCAGGCGCGCGCGGAGTTCGCCGACGACTAGTCGGCGAATCGCCTGCTCAGTTCGGTGCGGTGCAGTTCGGGACGGTGCGGCGCAGTCGCGGCTTTTTCACCCACTCGATTCCGCTCTCACAGCGACCGCGACGCCACGTTCCCGGTGTCGAGGTCGACGATTGCGACGTGGAACTCGTCGTCAGCGCCGGGAATCGGCAGGCCGCCGGGGTTGATGTGCGTCGTCTTTCCGCGGTGTTCGACCACCCGCTCGTGGGTGTGGCCGCGCAGGACGAAGTCGTAGGACCCGGACTCGACGAGCGCGTCGACCAGTCCGGCCTCGGTGCCGTGGTACACCGCTATCTCTTGGCCGTCGAGCGTCAGGTGCGCGAAGTCGTCGTGGTAGGTGCCGAACGACTCCACCGCCTCGCGGAGCGCCCACTCGCCGTCGTTGTTGCCGCGGACGGCGTGGAAGTCGAAGTCCGCGTCGAACGGCGCGGCCGAGAAGGGCGCGACGATGTCGCCGCAGTGGACGACCACGTCCGCGCCCTCGGATTCGAAGTGCGAGACCGCGGCTTCGACGTAATCGAGGTTGTCGTGCGTGTCGGAGACGACGCCGAGTTTCATGGGAGCCGGTTCGGCGGCGTCGGCTATCAACGTTGGGTGACACGTCTGTTCCGCGGCTTCGACGCGGTCACCGAGAAGAAAAACGGGAGTGCGGGGAACTCAGTCCTGCTTCAGCGCTTCGACGCCGGCCAGCGGCGCGCCGGTGAGCGCGCGGATGTACGCGCCGCCGGCGATGGAGACGTGGCCGAAGTCGTCCTCGTCCATGCCGTACATCTCGATGGCGCGGGAGGTGTCGCCGCCGCCGACGACCGAAAAGCAGTCGGTCTCGGCGATGGCGCGGAGGACGCCGGTCGTGCCGACCGCGAAGCGCTCGTCTTCGAACAGGCCGAGCGCGCCCTTCACGAAGACGGCCTCGGAGTCGCGGATGATGGGGTCGTACTCGTCGACCGTCATCGAGCCGACGTCGAGGTACGCGCGGTCCTTCTCGGTGATGTTGGCGACCGCGATTTCGCCGCGGTCGTCGGTCTCGTCCTCGTAGGCGAGGTCGACGGCGAGTTTAATCTGGTCGCCGCGCTCGTCGAGAAGCGACTCGATGGTCTCGCGGTTCGCCTCCCACTGGTCGTCGAAGAAGTCCATGCCGTCGAGGTCGAAGCCCACGTCGTTGCCGGCCGCGCGGAGGAACAGCTCGCCGGCGATGCCGCCGAGGAGGAACTGGTCGACCTTGTCGCCGAGGTTGTTCATCACGTCGATGACGTCCGTGGCTTTCGTCCCGCCGACGACCATCGTCACCTGCCCGTCGAACTCGCGGGTGGCGATAGAGGAGTTGGCCTCGTACTCGGTCTGCATCACGCGACCCGCGTAGGCGGGTAACACGAGCGGGAAGCCGACGAGGGAGGCGTGCGAGCGGTGGGCCGCCGAGTAGGCGTCGTTGACGTAGGCGTCGACGTGCTCGGCGAGCGTCCGGACGAACTCGGTGTCGGCCTTGACTTCGGGGTCCTCCTCGGGGAGTTCCTCGTCGCACATCCGCGTGTTTTCGAGGAGGAGCACCTCGCCGGCTTCGAGCGCGTCGATGGCGGCGATGGCGTCATCGCCGTAGGTGTCGGCGACGAACCCCACGTCGCGGCCGATGTGGCCCGCGAGGATGTCGGCGTGCTGTTCGAGCGAGACGAAGTCGTCGTCGCCGGGTCGACCCTGATGGGCCATGAGGACGACGCGGTGGCCGGCCTCGGCGAGTTCGCGGACGGTCTCCGCGTGGCGGTCGAACCGTCGGTTGTCTTGGACCTCGCCGTTTTCGACTGGCGAATTGAGGTCGAGTCGGACGAGTACGCACTGCTCCGGGTCGAGGTCGTCGAGGGTCTTGAACATCGGGTGGAAGAACGTGGAGGGATTACTTAGTGGTGGGTAGCTCGCGCTGAAATCGCGGGCGATTCGCGGCGGCGTCTACTGGTGAGTGACGAAGTGGGCGACGTCGAGCATCCGGTTGGAGAAGCCGTACTCGTTGTCGTACCACGTCAGAATCTTGTAGAGGCCGCCGTCGTTGACCTGGTTGGTCGTGTTGAGGTCGACGGTGCTGGAGAACGGCAGGCCGAGGATGTCACGCGAGGTGACCTCGTCGTCCGTGTAGCCGAGGACGCCCGCGAGCGGGCCGGAGTCGGCCGCGGCGCGGAAGGCGTCGTTAATCTCCTCGACGGAGGGCTTGTCTTCGAGGCGGACGACGAGCTCGGTGAGCGAGCCGTTCGGCACGGGGACGCGAATCGCCATGCCGTCGAGCTTGCCGTCGAGCTGGGGCAGAATCTCGGTGGCCGCCTGCGCCGCGCCGGTCGTCGTCGGGACGATGTTCTCGGCGGCGGCGCGCCCGCGACGCTGTTTCGCGTGGGGGCTGTCGATGAGGTTCTGACTGCCCGTGTAGGCGTGGACGGTCGTCAGGAGACCGTTCTCGATGCCGAACTCCTCGTCGAGCACCTTCGCGACCGGCGTGACGGAGTTGGTCGTACAGGAGGCGTTCGAGACGATGTCCTCGCCGTCGTACTCGTCGTGGTTGACACCGTAGACGATCTGCTTGACCGGCTCGTCGCCCTTCGGCGGCGCGGAGATGACGACCTTGTCCGCGCCCGCTTCGAGGTGTGCGGAGGCGTCTTCCTTCGTGCGGAAGATGCCCGTACATTCGAGCGCCACGTCCACGTCGAGTTCGCCCCACGGAAGCTCCGCGGGGGACTGGACGTTGTAGAGGCTCACCGAGGTGCCGCCGATGGACAGCGAGTCGCCGTCGCGCTCGACGCCGTCGAGTCGGCCCATGACGGAGTCGTACTTCGCGAGGTACGCCATGTCGTCGAAGTCCATGACGTCGTTGATGGCGACCAGTTCGACCTTCGGGTTGTCGAGGACGGCACGGAAGATGTTCCGGCCGATGCGGCCGAAGCCGTTGAGTGCCACCCGCACCACGTCCGATTCATCCACGTTCTCGCCCGCGCTGAGGTAGGATTTTTCACTCATGTTCGAGTAGTATCCGTATGGATATCCCGGGCGCAGGAGTATATCTGTTTCGGTAAATCCGGCTGAATCGAACGTTACCTTTCATTCGCAATCACAATACCGACAGAAACGAACATAACCGGTCAGACACGGGCGGAGATTGACACGCCACCCGTGGGTCGGATAGTCGGGTCGTAGACGGGCGCTCGCGGCCGAATTCTGGCGATTCGTTGGCAGGAGACTGTCACAGGCAGAAACGTTTTATCCTCCGATTTCATAGCGGCCCTCATGGTCAGAGACGACCGCGACGACCCGTTCGACAACATCTTCGACGAAATCGAACGGATGATGAACGACATGACCGGAGGCGACGCCGGATTCGCCTCCGAGACCCACATCGACGTGTACGATGAGGGCTCTACACTCCGACTCGTCGCGGACCTCCCGGGCGTCGACAAAGACGCCATCGACCTCAAGTGCGACGGTGAGACGCTGACTATCAGCGCCGCCGGTGACCGCCGCGAGTACGACGAACGCATCCGCCTCCCGGCCCGCGTCGACGAGCACTCCGCATCGGCCACCTTCAACAACGGCGTCCTGCAGGTCACGTTCGACCGCGCCGAGGACTCCGCCGCCATCGACGTCGAGTAACGACTCGATTTCTTTGCGGCCCGCTCAGGACTTCTTTGCGACCCGTTCGACGAGCGCCGCCAGTCGGTCGAAAAAGCCGGCGTCGTACTTCGCGTCGTCGTCGATGGTCGGCCGGGCGTTCGTCTCCGAGACGACGACCCGCCCGTCGGATTCGAGCAGGTCGACCCCGAGATAGCGGATGCCCAACTCGTCGGCGACCGCCTCGGCGAGGTCGCGGTGTCGCTTCGGGAGGGCCACGCCGACCGCCTCCGCGCCGCGGTGGACGTTGTGCTTCCAGCGCCCGCCGTCGCGCGCCCCGTCGGACAGGCGGCGTTCGACCGCGCCGACGACCTCGCCGTCGAGCACCATCGCCCGGTAGTCGCGCGCGTCCGGGAGCCACTCCTGAATCAGAAACGACTTGTCGCCGGTCGCTCGGAAGTCGTGGACGAGGCTCAGCACGTCCGCGTGCCCCGAAAGCGAGTCCGGGTCGTGGGCCTTGGCGATGCCGACGCCGCGTGTCGTGGAGTTCGGCTTGACGACGACGGGGTAGTCGAGACCCGCGGATTCAACGGCGTCGAGCAGGTCGGACTCGTCGGCCGGGTTCGAGACGCAGACGCTCCGCGGGACCGGCAGGCCGGCGCGTTCGAGCGCCGCGATGACGCCCGCCTTGTTCCGCGAGGTGAGCACGTCCTCGCGCGTGTTCACCCACGGGATGTCGTGTCTGGCGGTGACGACGCCGCCCTCCATCGGCCGGGACGGGTAGACGAAGCCGACGTCGAACGACTCGGCCGGCGGCGTCGAGAGGTCGAGCGCGAACCCCTCGGCGGGGAGGTGTCCCACGTCGATGCCGCGGTCGCCGAGCGGGCCGCGCATTCGCTCGAACGTCTCGCTGGAGGTGGTGACCGCCAACCGAAGCATACGCTACGAGGCGGGGTCCCGGGGCAAAAATGGTGGGTTCGAGGCGAGGCGCGTTCCGAGCACGCGCCGACGCGCCGACGCGAACTTACGCGACGAGCAGTTCTTCGCCGCGGTCGACGACGATGCGGCACGGCGGCGACATCTTGTTGTACGCGCGGCGGAAGGCGTCCTTCGCCGTCTCCGCGTCCTCGACGTCGCAGTAGATGGTGAACACCGTCTCGCCCTTGGGGATGCGAGCGGCGGTGCCGACGACCTTCCCGAACGACTGGCGCATCCCGTCGGAGACACGGTCCGCACCCGCGCCGGTCGCCTGCTTGTTCTCCCGGATGACGTGGTGCGGGAACTTGCGCAGGACCATCTTGTACTGCTTTTCGCCGGCGTGCTTGAGCATGAGGCGGTTGGCAGACAGACGCGCGGATTCGAGCGAACCGTGGCGAATCTGCACTTCCTCTTCGACCTTCAGGCTGATCTGGACGGGGTAGTCCTCGGGGTCGGCCTGCAGGTCGCCCATGTTGTGCTGTGCGATCTTCGAACCGGGGATACCCGTGATGTACTCGCGTCGGGTGTACGCCGGGTTCGTAATCTCCCGGTACATAGAGGCGGGCTTGTCTGACATGGTTACTTGTGAAACCGAAGGGTCAGGCGGGCTAAAAACGCTTCGAAGCTTCATTCGCCCGCCGCGGTCGTGTCAGGCGCTGGCACGCCGGTTCGTCGCGGCGGGCCGACCGTCCCGGCCGGGAGACAGTCTTATGCGCCGCCGCCGCCACGATTCGGACCATGTTGCTCGTCTGCGACTGTATGCCTGCGGACGGCCCCGCGTACTTCACCGACGCGCTCGCCGACCTCGCGCTCGACGGCCGCGAGGGGACCGTTCACTCGCTTCCCGCCGACGGTCTCCCGACGCTCTCGAACGTCGACGCCGTCGTCCTCACCGGGAGCACCGCGGGCGTCTACGAGGCCGACGAGCGGCCGTGGCTCGACGACGCGCGCCTGCTCGCCCGCGACCTCGTCGCCCGCGAACTGCCCACGCTCGGCGTCTGCTTCGGCCACCAGCTCGTCAACGACGCCCTCGGCGGCACCGTCGAAGCCGGCGACCAGCGCCGCGGCATCGCCGACGTGAACCTCGGCGACGACCCCCTGTTCGAGGGCGTCTCCGGGCGCATCCCGATGGTCCACGGCGACTACGTCGTCGCCCCCGGCGACCGCATGGAGACCGTCGCCTCCGCGGACTACTACGACCACCTCGCCACCCGCCACGAGGACGCGCCCCTCTGGACGGTCCAGTACCACCCCGAGTTCACGGCCGCCCTCCTCGACCGCGTCGCCGACGACTTCGGCTGGCCCGACGACGACGCCGCCCGCGACTTCGGCGACGTGACGGCCGACCGAACCGTCGAGAACTTCGTCGCCGCCGCCGGTCTGGACTGATTAGGCGTCGTCGCGGTCGCCGTCGTCTGCTTCCTCGCTCTCTTCGGCTTCTCCTTCGTCATCCTCGACCGGCGGTTCGCCCGTCTCGGGGTCGAGCGCGACGAACTCAAGCCCCTCGCGGTCGAGCATGTCGGCGGCTCGCTCCGTCACCGAGGGAGCGACGAGGACGCCGCGAATCGGCTCGTCGTCGCCGAACTCGCGGTGGAGCGCGTCCACGTACCGGCGGAGTTGGCTCGCCGCCGAGGGACCGACGCGGCGGCGTTTCAACTCCACGACGACCGGGACGCCGTCCGCGTCCTCGCCGAAGATGTCGATAGCGCCCGCGTCGCTCTGCCGCTCGGTTTCGAGCGGCTCGAACCCCGCTTCGAGGATTTCGGGGTCCGCGAGGATGTGCTGTCGCAGGTCCTCCTCGCTCCCGACGAGTTCGAGGTCGCTCCGGTCGTTGACGGCGTAGGCCGAACACTGCTCGACGCGCTCGAACCGCACGTCGAGTCGCTCGTCGGGGCTCGTGCGCGTGCTCCGGACCCGAAGCCGGCCGTCGCGGACGCTCGCGGAGTGAGTGCATCCCGGCGGTTGCCAGTTGACCGGCGTCCGCTTCTCGTCGGTGTGGACCAGAATCGAGCCGTCCGGCTTCAGGACGACGAGCCGGTCCCCGGGACCGAGTTCGCTCGTCGCGCGGCCGTCGTAATCGACCGTGCACCGACCGAATATCGTCACCATGTCGCCGCGCTCGAAGGCGGCTTCGAGGTGGACGAGGGCGTCTCGGTGCGTCGGCCGGTGGAGTGTGTTCACCGTCATCCGGGTGTCGTCCCGCGGTTCGTGGTCGTCGGGGATAAGCCCCGCGTCGCGGGCCGCCCGCGGTGCACGCCGCCGACTCGGCTCGCTGGCAGGCTTATGTCATCTCCGTGCATATACATACCATGGCCCCTGACTTCGCCCAACACAACCGAATCGAGATGTCGGCCGAGGAGATAGACCGCCTGCTCCGCGAGGAGGGCGTCGGCGTTCTCTCGCTCGCGGACGACGGCGTCGCCTACGGGATTCCCCTCTCGTTCGGCTACGACGCCGACCGGGAGCGGCTCTACTTCGTCTTCCTCCGGCCCGGGGAGTCCTCGAAGAAGACCGAGTTCGCCGAGCGGACCGCCCGCGCGAGCTTCGCGGTCTGGAACGCCCCCTCGCGGGACGAGTGGGAGAGCGTCGTCGTCGACGGCGAACTCCGCCGGGTCGACGACGGCGACTGGGACCGCGTCCGCGACGTGCTCGAAGACAACGCGTGGTATCCGACCCTGTTCTCGGAGACGGAGCCGATGCAGGACATCCTCGGCTGGGAGCTTCGCATCGCGTCCCGGTCGGGGCTTCAACGCCGGCGCGCGTGAGCGCCGGGTCGCCGACCCCCCCGCGCCGGTATCGTTATCGAAGCCGGGACCGTCTGGGAATTCAGCCGATGCAACGGACGACGTTCGAGGAGGCGAGAAAGCTCGCGGCCGCGGTGCGGACGCCGAACCCGTCGCTTTCCGGCGTCGCCCGCGACGCGAGCGCGGAGGTTCTCGCCCTCGTCGACGCGCCGTTCCGAGACGTGGCCGACGCCCACGACCGCCTGTCGGCGCTCGAATCGCTCCTGTACGAGCGCGGCGACCGCCGCGCCGCGTTCCTGACTATCTACGCCCGCGTGACCGCCGAGGTCGACCGCGGGCTCGGCGGCGACGACTTTGCCGACCCCGAGTGGGTCGCCGACTACCTCGTCACCTTCGCGGACCACTACCGGCGGGCGTTCCGCGCCTTCGAACGCGGCGACCACGACGACGTGCCCGACCCGTGGCGACTCTCCTTCGAGACGGCGCTCGCCGGGGAGTCGCTCGTCGTACAGGACGTGTTGCTCGGCGTCAACGCCCACGTGAACTACGACCTCGCGCTGGCGCTCCACGAGGTCGGCATCGACCCCGACCGCCCCGCGAAGTACGACGACCACCGCCGCATCAACCGGGTCCTCCGCCGCCTCGTCGACGAGGAACAGGACCTCATCGCCGAGCGGTACGCCGAGGGCGTCGCCGACATCGACGAGTCGTTGGGTCGGCTGGACGAGGCGCTGTCGTTTTTCACGCTCCGCGAGGGGCGGCGCAACGCGTGGCGCGGCGCGGTCGCCCTGACGGACGGCCGGTTCCGCCCGGTCCGGCGCGTCGTCTACTGGTACCTGCGGAGCCTCACGATGGGCGCGGGCCGCTTTATCCTCGCGCCGAGTTCGAACCCCGCGGTGCGCCGCAGACTGGCGCAACTCGAAGCCGGCGACGAGTCGAGTACTTAAACCCCCCCGGATAGCGCGGGGGGAGATACCTCCCGGTGTCCGTCGTCTATCGAAGTATGAACTCGCCTTCCGCAGTCGCCGCCCGAAACGCATCGACGCTCGACCCGAACCGGATCCAGCAGGTCGCCGCGGAGCCGTCGGCGGTCCTCTCGGCGCTCAGCGACGGCGACAGCCGGCGAATCCTCGCCGCCTGCGACGGGGCCCCGCGGACCGCACAGGAGTGCGCCGAACTCTGTGACGTGCCGCTGTCGACGGTCTACCGGAAGCTCGACTCGCTCACCGAGGCGTCGCTCCTCGACGAGCGACTGCGGGTCCAGACGGCGACGCACCACCCGCGGGAGTTCGCGACCAACTTCGACACGCTCTCGTTTTCGTTCGACGACGCGGGCGTGTCGCTCGCGTTCCGGCAGGTCGCCACCGACGGCGGCGAAGACGGCTCGGAGGGCCGGTCGCGATGACCGCGTCTACGCGGTCGCCGTCGCCGCCCGCGACGCGGGGCGTCGAATCGACGCGACGGACGGAGCGAACCGAGACGGCGCTCGCCTCGCCGGAGGTGGACTGATGAGCGCGACACCGACGCCGGCGGACGACTACGAGTTCACCTGTCCGCAGTGCGGCGAGGGCTTCGCCGTCAACGGCGGGATGCGCGCGGCGGTCCTCGAACGCGGCTGTCCCATCTGCGGAAGCCCCGCCTCGACCGACGCCTTCGACCCATGTCCCGCGTGAGTCGCACTTTTTGGTCGCGTCCGACCGCGGCGCGCGGCCCGTCGCGCGCCCGGCGTTCGAGAAACAGTAGGCTACATATACGTGTGCCACGCGTACTTCGAACCACATGAGCGACAGCGCGGACTACACGTTCGTCTGCCCGGAGTGTGCGGAGTCCATGCTGGTCAACGACTCCATGCGCGACGCCCTCCTCGAAAACGGCTGTGTCATCTGTAGCGCCGCGCTCACGACGGACGCATTTTCGACCGCCTGAGCGCCCCCCTGTTCCCGACCCGCCAGCGACCGCCCGCGACTCGCCCGCGACCCGTCCCCGACCGAGTCCGCCGATTTCGCCCGACTGGACTCGCGCGGGCGTCGCCGAGAAGTAACAGTAATTACGTCGGCCGCGAGTCTGGTGGTACGAACCGATGTCTCTGGACCAACAGACCGAACTCTCGCCCGACGAGATACACGAGGTTCTCGCTCGTCACGAGACGGGCGTCCTCTCGCTCGCGAAGGCGGACGAACCATACGCGATTCCCATCTCCTACGGCTACGACGGCGAGAGCGGTCGGTTCTATCTCCGACTCGTCTCCACGCCCGAAAGCGAAAAGCGGCAGTTCCTCACGTCGTCGCCGCGGGCGCGACTCGTCGTCCACGAGTCGAACGACGGGAGCTATCGGAGCATCATCGCCGAGGGGACGCTCGAACGCGTCGACCCCGACGAGCTGACCGTCGAACGAATCGTCCAGTACGGCAAGGCAAAGCGCCCGCTGTTCGAAATCTGGGGCGAGACGAAGCGCGACCTCGACATCCAACTGTTCGAACTCGACCCCGAGACGCTCAGCGGCCGGGCCGTCGAACTGGACGACGCGGAGTCCGACCAGTAATGTCCGCGGTCGTCGCATCCGGGACGGCCCTCGTCGCGGCGGTCGCCCCGCCCCGCGGCGAACCCCGACTCGACCGCGCGTAACACGATGCCAGCCGGTATTCGCGCCACGGTCGAGTTCGCCTCGCCGTCGGTCTGCCCCGTCGCCTCGGTCGCCCATTCGACGGACTCCGTCGTCGATTCCGTCTCGACCAGCGTCGTCTCCACCCCCGGCGACGTCAGCGTCTCCGAGTTCGTCGTCGAGGCCGACGACCCGCCGGAGGCGTCCGCGCTCGAACCCATCTTCTCCTACGGTTCGAAGCACCTCTATCGCTACACGCACGACGGGAGCGCCGGCTGTCCCTGCGAGTGCCTCGGCGAGTTCGGCTGTCCGGTCGACCGCTACTTCGCCCAGCGAGGCAGTCTGACGCTCGTCTTCCACGCCGCCGACTACGAGCAGTTACAGACCGTCATCGGCGAGCTTCGCGACCGCTTCCCCGGGCTCGACATCAAGCGCCTCGTGCGCTCGCCCACCGGCGACGCCCCCGGTGACAGCGTCTTCGTCGACCGCGGGAAGCTCACCGCCCGCCAACTCGAAGTCCTCCAGACCGCCTACGACATGGGCTACTTCGAGCGCCCGCGCGGGGCCAACGCGACCGAGGTCGCGGCCGAACTCGGCATCAACCAGTCGACGTTCTCGGAACACCTCGCCGCCGCCCTGACGAAACTGCTCGGCGACGTCCTCGAAGAGGGCTAGCGACCGCCGCGGCCTCGCCCGCCGGGGGTATATAAACGTCCCACGCTATCGGGGTTGTCCGTTGGTCCCCGTTCGCTGACTCTACAGAAGTATGAGTCAGGCTTCGCTCCCGTTCGATTTCCGCTCCGCAACCGCTACCTCGGAATCCCGCGTCGTCGACGACCACGCCGAGGTCGACGCGCTGTTTTCCCTTCTCGAAGACGACGACTGCCGGTGCATCCTCGACGCGACCGACGGCGTCGCCCACTCGGCGAGCGAGCTCTCGGAGGCGTGCGACCTCCCGCTTTCGACGACCTACCGCAAACTCGACCCGCTCGTGGACGCCGGCCTCCTCTCGAAGCGCCTCCGCATCTCTCGGTCCGGCACCCACACGGCCGAATACGAACGCACCGTCGACGACGTGACCGTCTCCGTCACCCCGTCGGGCGTCGAAGTCCGCGTCTCGCACCGCGACGTGGCGCAGTCGGCGTCGGTCACCGCCTGAGCGTCGCGCTCACCTTTCTATTCGCCAGTTTCGCGCCGGGCGCACCGATACGACCGCGATTTGCTGTGCCTACTTAAGATTCTACTCGTCGTACGGTTGTCGTGTATCCCAACCGCATTCCCGTCCTGATTGTCGCAGTTCTCGTGCTCCTCGCCGGCTGTGCCGGCGGCGCTGACGTCGCGCCGGCCGCCCAGACCGACGACACTGGCGAGTCGACCGGCGGCGGTGACAGCGCGGATGCCGACGAGTCGACCGACGGCGACGACTTCGAGCTGAGCGACCCCGAGCGACTCCTCCGCGACGCCGGGAGCTTCACCGTCAGTTGGTCGTACACCGGCGTCGACGCGGACGGCGTCGAAGCCGCGGTCACCCGCGAGTTCGCCGCCGACCTCGAAACCGAACGGTCGTACACCCGCACGACGTCGACGACCGACGGCCAGCCCGACGCGGGAGCCGTCGAGCAGTACGTCGCTGACGGCGTGACGTACGTCCGGGTCGGCGACGGCGACGAGGCCACCTACACCTCCTACGAGGGGTCGACGGAAGTCCTCGCCACCGCCATCGCGCTCTCGCAGGCCCGCGCGTACGGCGCTGACGACGACCTGACGTTCGCCGGCACCGAGACGTTCGACGGCGCGTCCGTCGAGCGCTACGAGCTGTCGGCCGCCAACGAGGCGCTGATTCTCGCCGGGTCGGCCGCGGCGCAGGGCGAGCCCGGAAGCCTGGAGGTCACGAGCTTCCAGTACGTCGTCCTCGTCGACGAAGACGGCCTCTCGCGCCACGAATCGTGGTCGTTCTCGGGGCGGATGGACGATGGCTCCGAGGTGAGCGGGTCGTGGGAGTACTCGCTCACGGGCGTCGGCTCGACGACCGTCGACGAACCCGCGTGGCTCGACGAAGCGCGGGCGTAGGTGGGGGTTTAGATTTGGGCTTGGGTTGCCAGTCTCTGCGTCCAGTCGCGCCCTGTCTCTAAGTTGTGTTCCAATTCTTCATGGAGTAATGACAAATCTAGTTTCTGCCCCTCCTGAGATGGTGTGTATATCCGGGTACACGGGGAGTCAAAGAGACTAAGGGCAGAGAAAAGCTACATTGAGTACAGACGAACCTATTGTGGGAATTGAAGCTATAGTAGTTTCAGACGTAGCTCTGCGGTTTGAGGACTGAATTTACAGACGGGCCCTTGTGGGACTGAAACACGCGAACTTGAGCTAACCGAGAGTTTGCGCATCGAGCGCGAAATCTTAGCAACAGGTCTCGCGTCACCAACGGCAACTGTGAGTGACATCTATGAGTCGAAAACCCTCAAGTCGGACCGAAAATCGACTATGCTCGAAGCCCAACGACACTGAACCGCCCTTCAAAGACCTGCTGGAGTGGATTGCCCTTATCCTTTGCATCATCAAGATGTTCAGGAACCTGCTGGCGTCCATCTGTAGGTAATAGCTAACCTCCTTATTTCGGATACTAAATATCCTAATTAGGGGGGTCGGATTTGGTCGCGTCTGTTCTTAGCACTTCTACCCTCCTCGGGGATCGTTTCAAACCGGGCACTAGTGATGCCGCCTCCCGGATTTGAACCTCACTCGCAACGCTTCGCGTTGCTCGCTGGTTCAGAATCCGGTCGGGTGGCATTTTGACTGCTCACGACTCGGTCGCTTCGCTCCCTCGGTAGTTCGCAGGAAAATGCCGCCTCCCGGATTTGAACCGGGGACAGCTCGATCTTCAGTCGAGTGCTCTCCCAGTCTGAGCTAAGGCGGCGCGATTCGACAGACGCACAGGAGCGAAAAAACCATTTCGAATTGCGACGCTACGACCCGCCGTACTCCGACTCCTCCCACCCCGTCACGTCGCTCGGGATGAGTTCGCCGTTGACGTGCCACTCGCGCGGCCGGAACGATATGCCGAACAGTGTCGCGTAGAACCCCGCGACGAACGCGACGATGACGTTGCCGGGGATGCCGCCGATGCCGGCGCTCCCGACGAGCGTCGCACCGTCCGTGTACGCCGTCAGCTGGATGACCCACGCGACGAGCATCACGACGAAAAGCGGCAGGTACACCCGCCGGAGCCGATGCGCCAGCGCCTCCTCGAAGGGTATCTTCATGTTCGGCGTGCGGTAGTCCTCGCCGAGTTTCTTCCGCCAGTCCTCGTCGAGGACGCCGCCGTCGGGGTCGAGCGCGTACGCCCAGACGTTCTGCTGGAACATCCGAACCCGCGAGCGCCAGATGTCGTACGCGCGGAAGCGCCGCGCCTCGATACAGAGGAAGATGCTCAGCGTCACCACCCCGAGGAGGATGATGTAGTGGGGGTGCGTTTGTGCGGAAAACGACCACGTCAGAATCCCGGCCATCAGCGTAATCGCCCAGTTGCTGGTCCGGTCCAGCCGCTCCCGCCACGATTTCATCCGGTGTATCTCGCCCCGGTAGAGGTGTGCGAACGACGAACCCGGGCCCATCGTCTCGTCGAAGACGCCCGCGCCGATGTGGGAGTCGTCCATTCCCGCGGGAGGTTCAAGCTCCCCGTCGTCGGACATTGTTGTTCATTTGATGCACAACTACCGAGGGATAAGAGCCTTCTGGGTTGTGGGTTGGGGTGGGGCGACTGTCTGACGCGCGCCGTCTCGCGTCGGACGGCCTCGCCGCTCAGGGTGTGTAAAAAAACGCTCAGAAATCGATTCGTCTGTTACTGAATTCGGAAACCGAATTACAGGCGCGTGACGTTCGTCGCGCGCGGGCCCTTGGGGGCCTGTTCGATGTCGAACTCCACTTCCTGACCCTCTTCGAGGTCCGGACCGCCAACATCTTCCATGTGGAAGAACACGTCGTCGTCCGCGTCGTCAGTAGAGATGAAACCGTAGCCGCCAGTGTCGTTGAAGAAGTCGACCTTACCTTTCGCCATTGCGACTGTACAACGTGCCTGCGAACGGATAACCCTTCCGCATGGCGAGGGTATCGCTCGCCCGGCTCGCGGTGCGCCGCCGAGCGCCGCCGCTCGCGGTCGTGAAAAACGGAAGAAAGTTCGTCAGTCTGTGAATGTACTGCGGTGAACGGAAACCTGCTTAGAGGCGGGTGACGTTCGTCGCGCGGGGGCCCTTGGGGGCCTGCTCGATGTCGAATTCGATCTCCTGACCCTCTTCGAGGTCCGGACCGCCAACATCTTCCATGTGGAAGAACACGTCGTCGTCCGCGTCGTCAGTAGAGATGAAACCGTAGCCGCCAGTGTCGTTGAAGAAGTCGACCTTACCTTTCGCCATTGCCTTTGAATCGAACGACCTCACGCGGATAAGTCTTCTGAAGAACGTCTCTGGGTCCAGTGGTGCCGTGTGTTCGGCTCTCCGGGGTTGAAACGTCTGGATTCCGCGTTTCGAATCTCGCTGTTGAGAACTCGGTCCCCGCCTCCCGGATTTGAACCTCGCTCGCAACGCTTCGCGTTGCTCGTTGGTTCAGAATCCGGTCGGGTCGCGGTTACAGTACCTGCCACGCTCGCTTCGCTCGGTGGTCAGGTACAGAGAAATGCCGCCTCCCGGATTTGAACCGAACGAAGACTCACTCCGTTCGACTTCTTGGGTTCAAATCAGTCCGGCGTCGTTTCTTCGATTCTTCGCGTCGCTCAGAATCTCAGAATATGCCGCCTCCCGGATTTGAACCGGGGACAGCTCGATCTTCAGTCGAGTGCTCTCCCAGTCTGAGCTAAGGCGGCTCGCACTCTTCCGAAGCCGGACCGAATCAAAAAGGCTTTCGAATCGCCCGTCGGCGTCCGGTCAGCGGTGCCGGCCGCCCGTCGGGCTCGCCCGCGCCCGCTCCGCCCGCGAACGAATCCCTTTGAGCATCTTCCGCTCCATGGCGAACTGGACCGGCTCGACGACCAATCGGTTCATCGCGCGCTCGCGGAGCGTCTCCGACCGCCCGCGGAACCTGACGACCAGCCGCGTCGCGCCGGGCGCAACCTCGTGCAACGCGAAGGTCCACGTCGCCGGGCTCTCTCCGGTCTCCCAGCCCGGCGCGCTCAACACGAGGCTCCGCTCGGGGTCCACGAAGGCGACCCGGAACGACGGCGCGCCCGACCCCGGCGGGCCGAGTCGTATCTCGTCGCCCACGTCGAGTCGCTGGTGTTGCGGGAGGATTCGGTCCGCGTTGTGAATCTGCAGGCCGAAGAGGTTCTCCAGTCGCTCGTAGCTGTAGAACCCGCCGCGGCCCTGTCCCAACTGGACGAGCCACGGCCAGACCGCCCGCGCGGGGGCCGTAATCGTAATCGCCCGCGTCGAGGAGACGTCCGCCTCGGCGACGAAGTCGTCGCCGGGGAGCCACCCCGTCGCCTCGTCGTCTGTCGTCCCCCAGCGTCTGTGCCACGGTCGAACCGCGAGGAGGTACGTCCCGACGACGCCGATTCCCGCGAGACCGAGTGCCCGGATGAGTCGTCTCGTGCCCATTGCCTTCACCGTTCGTGCCCCCTTGGAGAGGGGGTGAGATAATCCTACCTCCGGGAGTCCGAACCCCGGGCGACTACGACCCAGACGATTCCACCGAGGGCCGCGCCGACGAGGTTCGCCCCCGCGTCGGCGACGCCGAACGACCGATACGGGAGCACCGCCTGCACGAGTTCGATACCCGCGCCGAACGCGCCGGCGGTGACGACGGCCGCCGCGACCTCCTCGCGACCCCTCGCGCGAATCGCGGCCGCGAAGCCGAATCCGAGACCGGCGTACCCGACCGCGTGGACCCACTTGTCGAGGCCGACGAGTCCGAGCGGACCCATCGGTGTGAGGCTTCCCGGCGGCGTCGGAACGACCGACACCACGAGGACGACGAGCGCGTACCCGAGGGCGACGGCCGCCCGCCGCGGGTTCTCGCGGAGTCGCGCGATTGGGTTCACTACTCGGTGGTGGGTCCGTCTCGGGCTAAAGGGTTCGTGTCCTCTGGCTTCGACTGCGACCACACGGAATAAATAGCAGGTGGGAGACACGTCTCGACTACCGTGTCACTACTCCCCCGCTGGTTCACGTCGAAGAACTTCGCAGTACAGCTCGTCATCCTCGCGTTGGTGCTCGACCCGGTCGGGTTCGTCGGCGGCTATCTCCTCGGTCCGTCGCTGGGCGTTGACCCGCTCGTCGGCGGCGCGTTCGGTCTCGTCGCCGCCAGCGTCCCGATGTCACTGCTCGTGATGCAACGGAGCGTGTGAGTCGGCTCGGGCGGATTCGAACCTCGGTCGCTCGCATAGCAGTCAGCTTCGGGCGGATTCGAACCGGACCGAGACTCGCTACGCTCGTCTCGTAGGGTTCGAATCGCCCTCGGTTCACTAATTCGTGTTCGCTGTCGCTCACACAGAATTAGTGGGCTCGGGCGGATTCGAACCACCGACCTCAGCCTTGTAAAGGCCGCGTCATAACCAACTAGACCACGAGCCCTGCACCTCAATCGAGCCGGTTCGCGCTCATAACGGTTTTCGTTTCGACCGGTCCCCGGAACCCTTAGACGCGCGGCGACCGTCACGTCCGGCAATGACCTCTCGCGCGCGAATCGCCCTGCTCGTCGTCGCGGTCGTCGTCGCGGTCGCGAGCGTCGCGTATCTCTCTAACCCGGCGGTCGTCCCCGGCTCGACCGACGACTACGAACGGACCACGCTCACCGTCGTCGACGACGAGACCGGCGAGACGCTGGCGACCGTCGACGCCCGCGTCGCCGACACCCGCGCCAAGCGCTTCACCGGCCTGAGCGACACCGAATCGCTCGCCGAAAACGAGGGGATGTGGTTCGTCCACGACTCGTCGGGCACTTACGCCTACGTGATGCGCGACATGGACTTCCCCCTCGACATCGTCTTCGTCGCCGAAAACGGCACCATCACGCGCATCCACCACGCCGAACTCGACCCCGAGGGGACGAGCGAGTCCGACCTCACCCGCTACCGCGGAACCGGGAAGTACGTCCTCGAACTCCCCTACGGCTACACGAACGAGACCGGCATCGACGCGGGCGACCGGGTCGAAGCCGAGTAGAAGCGAAACGCCCGAAGGGCCGGCGACCGTTGACTCCACTATGACAGCACACGTCGCGGCGCTCTCCGAACTCGAAGGCTGGCGCGCCGAGGAGTTCGCGGCGCGGGTCCACTACCGCGGGGCGGACGACGCCTACAGCATCGAGTACTACGAACCGTCCGACTGCGTCCTCTACTGGAAGGTGAAAGGCGACGGCGAAGTCGCGGTCCCCGTCGGCCGCGACACGGTTCCCGACCCGCTCCGCGAGCGCGTCCGACAAGACCTCGTCGAGGCCGGAATCGACCCCGAGGTCGAAGACCGAGTCCTCTGAGCGCCGACGGCGCGACCGACTCCCCCATCAGTCGGTGTTGCAGTACGTCACGAATACTGATACGTAGTTGGTAACAATCTCACAATATCTGTATTTGTGCCGACGTGTTGTAGTTGGATGAGTGCCATGTCGACACATATCACGAGGAGAGGGGCGCTTCGCGGACTGGGTCTCGCCGCGCTTCCGGCGCTCGCGCCGGGCGTGTTGCAACTGCGGACCGACGAGGTGGGGCTTTCGGGATGCGCGAGCGTCACCGAGTCGGGGCGGTACTACCTCGACGGAGACCTCGACTGTCTAGAGGTTCTCGCCGACGACGTCCGCGTCGACGGCCGGGGCTACGCCGTGAACGGCGAGACGACGATTTCGGGCAGTCGCGTCTCGATAACCGATATCGTGCTGACGAAGGGGGGGCGAATCACGGATGCGAGCCGGGTGACGATAGCGGACTCGCAAGTCGTCGGCCATCCGGGCGACCAGTACGACCCGGTCCCGCAGTTCGTCATCGCGGACACAGCGCGCTGTGCGGTGACGAACACGAGCTTTTTCATCTTCGAATCGGAGAGCGTCGTTCTCAGACGCACCACGCGGACCCGGTTCGAGTCCTGCACGCTCGTCAGTCCGGTCGTGCTCACGCTCGCGGACTCGCACCGAAACGAGTTCGTCGACTGCGAGTTCCTGACCGAGGACTTCCCGGTAAGACTCGTCAGAAGCAATCGGAACGTGTTCCAGCGGAACCTCGCCGACGGCGGTGGTCCCGGGTTCCAACTCCGCGACAGCCACCGGAATCGCTTCGTCGAAAACGAGCTCCGTATCATCATCGCCGGGTTCGAACTCGTCGGAAGCGACCGAAACTCCCTCCACGAGAACGTCGTGACGACCGGTCTCTCGGCTCACGGCGTCACGCTGGCGGACTCCCACCGCAACCGACTCATCCAGAACGACCTCTGCGGCGTCAGCCAACAGCCGGTCGTCGAGTCCGACGGTTCGAGCAGGAACACCGTTCGGAACGCCTCCTGTTGAGCTACCGGCGGCTCGCTCCCCCACCCGAGCGCTTTACTGCGCGCGCCCCCTGAACCGTTGTCGTGTCCCCTGAAACCGACGACGACCCGTTCGAGGACCAGCGAGCGCGGGTCGACAACCCGATGCGGCGGCTGTTCGCCGAGTACGGGCGCGACAACACCTTCGAGTTCCTCGTGGGCGTCCTCGCGAGCGTCGCCGCCCGCGTGCTCGACCTCATGCCGCCGGTCATCCTCGGCCTCGCTATCGACGCCATCATCCGGCAGGAGACGTCGTTCGCGGCCGGTTTCCCCGTCGTCCCCGAGGCGTGGATTGCCCCGTTCGTCCCCGCGACCAGAGACGGCCAGTTCTTCTTGGCGGTCGGCATCATCGTGTTCAGTTTCACCGCCGGCGCGCTGTTTCACTGGCTCCGCAACTGGGGCTGGAACGCCTTCGCCCAGCAGATTCAACACGACGTTCGGACTGACACCTACGACCGGATGCAACTGCTCAACATGGACTTCTTCGCCGACAAGCAGACCGGCGAGATGATGTCCATCCTCTCGAACGACGTGAACCGCCTCGAACGGTTCCTCAACGACGGGATGAACTCGTTTTTCCGCCTGTTCGTGATGGTCGTCGCCATCGCGGTGGTCCTCCTCTCGTACAACTGGCAACTCGCGCTCGTCGCGCTGTTGCCGGTGCCGCTCATCGCGCTGTTCACGTGGAAGTTCGTCGGCATCATCCAGCCGAAGTACGCCGACGTGCGCTCGTCGGTCGGCAAACTCAACTCCCGGCTGGAGAACAACCTCGGCGGCATCCAGGTCATCAAGACGTTCAACGCCGAACCCCACGAGTCCGACCGCGTCGACGGCGTCTCGATGGACTACTTCGACGCCAACTGGGACGCCATCAACACCCGAATCAAGTTCTTCCCGGCGCTCCGCATCCTCGCGGGCATCGGCTTTTCGCTCACCTTCGTCGTCGGCGGCCTGTGGGTCATCAACGGACAGGGTCCCGGCCCCTTCACCGGCGACCTCGAAATCGGCGAGTTCGTCACGTTCATCCTGCTCACCCAGCAGTTCGTCTGGCCGCTGGCTCAGTTCGGGCAGATTATCAACATGTACCAGCGCGCCCGCGCGTCCAGCGCCCGCATCTTCGGCCTGATGGACGAGCCCGCGCGGCTGGCCGAACAGCCCGACGCGCCCGACCTCGCCGTCTCCGAGGGCCGCGTCGAGTACGACGACGTGACCTTCGGCTACGGCGACGGCGAGACCATCGTCGAGGACATCTCCTTCGAGGTCGACGGCGGCGAGACGCTCGCGCTCGTCGGCCCCACGGGCGCGGGGAAATCGACGATTCTCAAGCTCCTGATGCGGATGTACGACCCCGACGAGGGGCGCGTCAGTATCGACGGCCAAGACGTGCGCGACGTGACCATCTCCAGCCTCCGCGAGTCCATCGCCTACGTCAGCCAAGAGACGTTCCTGTTCTACGGGACCGTCCGCGACAACATCACCTACGGGACGTTCGACGCCGACGACGAGGCGGTCGTCGCCGCCGCGAAGGCCGCCGAGGCCCACGAGTTCATCTCGAACCTCCCCGAGGGCTACGACACCAAGGTCGGCGAGCGCGGCGTGAAGCTCTCGGGCGGCCAGCGCCAGCGCGTCTCCATCGCCCGCGCCATCCTGAAAGACCCCGATATCCTCGTCCTCGACGAGGCGACCTCGGACGTCGACACCGAGACGGAGATGCTCATCCAGCGCTCGCTGGACGAACTCACGGCCGACCGGACGACGTTCAGCATCGCCCACCGCCTGTCGACCATCAAGGACGCAGAACAGATTCTCGTCCTCGAAGACGGCCGCATCGTCGAGCGCGGCACCCACGACGACCTCCTCACTGAAGACGGCCTCTACGCCCACCTCTGGGGTGTGCAGGCCGGCGAAATCGACCAGCTCCCCGACGAGTTCGTCGAGCGCGCCGCCCGCCGGCAGGCCGAGGTCGACGCCGGCAACGACTGAGCGAAGCGCCCATCACTAAGGGCGGGGCCGTCCCTTCTGTCGCCATGCGACTCTCCGAGGCCACCTGGACCGAGGTCGCCGACCTCGACGCCGACCTCGCGCTCCTCCCGGTCGGAAGCACGGAACAGCACGGCCCGCACGCGCCGCTCGGCACCGACGCGCTCAACGCCGAATCGGTCGCCGAGGCCGGGGCTGAGGCGTTCGACGGCGAGGTCGTCGTCGGCCCGACCATCCCGGTCGGCGTCGCCGAGGAACACCGCGCGTTCGACGGCACGCTGTGGGTCTCCCCGGACACCTTCCGCGCGTACGTCCGCGAGACAATCGAATCGCTCGCCCACCACGGCTTCGACCGCGTCGTCGTCGTCAACGGCCACGGCGGCAACATCGACGCGCTCGCGGAGCTCTGCCGGCGCGTTTCGCGGACGGGCGACGTTTACGCGGTCGCCTTCACGTGGTTCGACGCGGTCGGCGACCACTCCTCGGACATGGGCCACGGCGGGCCGCTGGAGACCGCCCTCCTCCGCCACACGCACCCAGAACTGGTCCGCGAGGACCGAATCGACGAGGCCCGCAATGGGGGTGCCGACCGCTGGGGCGAGTGGGTCTCGGGCGTCAATCTCGCCCACGACTCCGACGATTTCACCGACAACGGCGTCGTCGGCGACCCCGCCGAGGGCGACGCCGACCGCGGCGCGGAACTGGAATCGCTCGCGGCCGACTCGCTCGCGTCGCTCCTCGACGCGGTCGAGCGCCGAGAACTCGACTGAACGGTCCGCGGATCGGCGGTCAGTTTGCGGTCTGCAGGTTACTCCTCTTCTTCCTCGTCTTCGTCGTCGTCCGCCTCGTCCGCGTCGACGGCTTCCGCCGCCTCGGCCGCGTCGGTGAGCGCGCCGCGGAGTTGCGGCATCGTGTTGGTGAGTTCCCCGACGAGTTCGTGGGCCTCCTCGACCATCTCGATGAGTTCTTCCAGCTCTTCGATGGCTTCTTCGAGGTCCTCGGGGTCGTCGAACGCCTCGGCGCGCTGGCCGATGACGTACCACTTCTTGGCCTGTCGGACGTGCTCGGCCGCGCCCTCGACGTCGAGCGAGGAGCGGAGGCCGTTGAGGACGCCGAGGACGTTGTCGGCCTCGGCCTCCCACACGTCGTCCGGGTCGGGGAGCGCCGACCGCGCCTCGCCGAGGTGCTCCTCGACGTCGGCGCGCATCTCCGCCGCCGCCTCTCCGAACAGGTCGTCGTCGCCGAGCGTGCTTTGACTCATGCTCACACGTTCGGCACGCGGGGGTTTAAAAACGACCCCGAAAGTGAAAGTGAAATCGAGCGACTCGGTCGCGGTCGCGGCCGTTTTCCGACCTCACTCGACCGACACGAGTTTCATCAGCGGGTAGCCGTCTTCCATCTCCATTTCCGTCCGGACGCGGACGCCCTCGTAGTCGATTTCCATCTCGACTTCCATGAACCGCCCCGTGAGTTCCGTGTAGTCGGCGGTCGACTCGGCGAGTTCGGCCTCCAGCGCGTCGTCGAGAATGCGGACGGAGACCGACTCGCAGTACGGTTGGTTCTCGATTGCCTCGGCCATGGCGCGTTCGAGGCTCCGGGCGCTGTCGGGCGACACCGGCGTGCCGGCGAACTGGTGGTAGAGCGTCCCGAACTTGATGCCCGCCTCGAAGCAGGCCGTCTGCGGGTCTGTGACCATACCGGGAACTCCGCCGCCGCCGGGTAAAGTTCGCCGGTCGAGGCGGTGAGCGAGCGCGAATCGGTCCTTACTTAGCCTCCCTCGTCGGACGTAGAACCGAATGGACCAGCCGGTTTTGCTGACGGGGGCTGGCGGGCGCGTCGGCCAGGCGATACTAGGGCACATCGGCGACGCCTACGACTGGCGGCTTTTGGACCGCGAGCCACTCTCCGACGAGAAGATACCCGAATCGGTCGACCCCACGGACGTGTACGTCGCGGACGTCACCGACGAGACCGCCGTGCGAAACGCCATGGACGGCGTCTACGCCGTCATCCACCTCGCGGGCGACCCGCGGCCCGAAGCGCCGTGGGACAGCGTCCTGCGGAACAACATCGACGGCACCCAACAGATGTTCGACGCCGCGGTCGACGCCGGCGTCGAGAAGTTCGCGTTCGCCTCCTCGAACCACGCCGTCGGGGCCTACGAGACCACGGACCGGACGCCCGACATGTACCGCCCGCACCACGAGTTCCGACTCGACGGGACGGAACTGCCGCGCCCGAGTAACCTCTACGGCGTGAGCAAGGCCGCCGGCGAGACGCTCGGTCGGTACTACCACGACCACCACGACATCTCGGTCGTGAACGTCCGCATCGGAAACCTCACCCAGCACCACCCGCCGAAGGAGTACGAACGCGGGCAGGCGATGTGGCTGTCGTACCGCGACTGCGCGCACCTCTTCGAGTGCTGTATCGAGGCCGACTACGACTACGAAATCGTCTACGGCATCTCCGACAACGACCGCAAGTACTACTCCATCGACCGCGCCCGCGCGGTGCTCGGCTACGACCCGCAGGACAACTCCGCCGAGTTCACCTTCGAGGGCGAACCGCTGGACGAGGCCTGATTACGGCGTCGGGCCCCTATCTTTCCTCACTCGAACAGGCCGCTCACGTCGTCTTCGCGCCGTCGCCGCCGGCGGACGTGCTCGCTCAATCGCTGAAACACCAGTCCGCGCTGGGCCTCGTTCCGAACGAAGTCGAACACCATGGCCGTGAACTGCGTCTGTTCACCCTCGGCGATTTCCTCGCGGGCGTATTCGACCGCGTCGGCGACGACTGACTCGTCGTAGCCGTCCAGTTCCTCCGCGAGCGTCTCGGCCGCGACGGCGACCGCGTCGAAATCGAGGTCGTCGTACGTGACGACTCGGCCATCGAGTCGGAGCGCCAGCGGGTCGGCGGCGGCGACTCCCGGGTCGGCTTCGAGGCGCGCGAGAAACGCCCGCACTTCGGCGAGGTCGACGCCGCGGTAGTCGTCGCCGAGGCCGTCGAGGTACTCGCGGGCGCTCCGGGCGAGGCCGACCGCGCCGGAGTCGTTGCCGTCGCGGGCGTGGTGGACCGCCGCGGTGAACTGGATGAGCCCGTGGAGGAACCGCTCGTCGTCGGTGTCGCGTTCGAGCGACAGCCACCGCGCCTCCCACGCGCCGTGGGCCGCCCGGTACGCGCCCGCGTTGTAGATGGCGACGCCTGCACGAAGCGAATCGTCCATGCGAACCGTTCGCCGTCCACGAGTAAAGATTCCGCGAAGGACGCGCTCTCGGGACGTAGGGCTTGCATACTTATCCCTCTCGGGAACATATGAGGTATGATAGCACATGAATGCCCTCGAAACCCTCGTCCGAGGTGTCGAACGATGACTCCGTCCCCGGTTTGTATCCGCTGTGGTGAGCAGTACCTGTTCACACGGGCGTACAAAGGCAACTACTGTCGGGACTGCCACGGGTCGTGGGCCGCAAAGCCCCGGTCCGAGGAGACGCCTCGCCCCCGTCCACAGCGGTCGCGCACGACCTCGTCGGTCCGCCGCCGCGAGGACGACGAGCGGTCGCCCGGCCTCGAACCCCCCTACGACGAGGCGTAAGCGCGTTTTTCGCGGTCCGTGACTGCCGAGTGCGCTCGGCGTCGTGATTTCTCCGACCTCGCGGTTCGCATTTGACGCCGGTAGGACCCCGTTAGCGACGGTTAGGCGGTGGGTTTTTCCCCGTCGATTGACTCGGCCGGTGTCTCTATACGTCGTCCGGACGAGCGCTACCGAAATGTCGTCTGAGTCGATTACCGTCCATCTCGTCGGGGACTCCACGATGGCCGATAAGGAGGCGAACGAGCGCCCGGAAACCGGGTGGGGAATGCCCTTCGCCGACTGTTTCGACGACGCCGTCACGGTGGCGAACCACGCCCGAAACGGCCGGAGCACCCGCACGTTTCTGGCGGAGGGTCGCTGGCGTCCCGTGGTCCGCCAGTTGACCGCGACCGACTACGTGTTCGTCCAGTTCGGCCACAACGACGAGGTGCCCTCGAAGGAACAGCACACGACCGAGGCGGCGTTCGTCGACAACCTCCGCAAATTCGTCGGCGAGACGCGCGAACGCGGGGCGACGCCGGTGTTGCTCACGTCCATCGCGCGCCGCCACTTCGACGACGACGGCGTCCCGAAAGACACTCACCGCGAGTACGCCGACCTGACGAGAACCGTCGCGCGCGACCGCGACGTTCCGTTCATCGACATGGACGAGCGAACGCGGGCGCTCTTGGCGGAACTCGGTCCCGCGGAGTCGACGGCCCTCTACAACCACCTCGAACCGGGCGAACACCCGAACTATCCGGAGGGAGTCGCCGACGACACGCACTTCAGCGAGCACGGGGCGCGCCGCATGGCCGAACTGGTGCTCGACGGAGTCGAAGAACTGGAGCTCGGACTGGCCGCTCACGTCGAGTCCTGACGAGCGCTGAACCCGGTCGCGGCGAAGTCGCTTGCCGTTCAGGTCTCCGTAGAGAATGTGAACCGACCCGAAAGCACAGAGGGCTCTCGAAGGTCGGGTCCAGAGAGAAACGCCCTGACGGAGATTTGAACTCAATCGCTCCCTCCGGTCGCTCCCTGTTCAAGTCTCCGAAACGGAGTTTCAACGAGGAACGGACTCCTCGCTTCGCTCGTCGTGTAGTTCCAGAGAGAAACGTCCTGACGGAGATTTGAACTCCGGTCCCTGGCTCCGCAAGCCAGGAGGATAGTCCACTACCCTATCAGGACTGTCTTACTGCATTCTCCGGTACTCGACGGTTACTTAAGACGGTTACGATGTGAACTCTCAATGAACCGCGGGACCACGGCACGAGGCGGGGGTCGGTTTGTGTCGCACGCAAGGACTTTTTCGCCGGCGAGCTTAGTCCCGGACGTGAATCGACGCGCGCTCCTCCTCGGAACCGCCGGGCTGTGCGCCTCGCTCGCGGGGTGTTCGAGCGGCGGCGACGCGGCGGAGCAGTCACCGGCGGGCACCGGCACCGAGACCGGGACCGCGTCGCCAACGGCGACGGAGACGCCCCGCCATCCGCGACTCGTCGGGCGGTCGTTCACCCCCGCCCGCGCAGACGCGTGCCCTGCCGACGGCGGGGCGCTCGCGTCCGAGACCGAAACCGGCGTCTCGGTCGTCGGGTGCGTCTCGGGGGCGACCGACTGCGCCATCGCCCGACTCGCGCGCGCCGACTACGACGTGGAGTCGGACACTGCCACGGTCGTCGTCGAAACCGTCGAGCGAGCCGACGCGGAGAACTGCGCCGAATCGTCGGTTGTCCGCGGCTACGAGGCGACGCTCCGGTTCGAAAGCGGCCTCCCCAGCCGGGCGGTCGTCATCCACGACGACGCGGACGGCCGCCGGGAGGTCGCCCGCATCGACGTGGCTCCCTGACGGTCGAGTCCGAACGTTCAAATTTGAGGCCGCGGCCACCCCCGCTATGTCGCTCGATTCGCGCGGTCGGTTCGGCGGTCCAATCCGGAGGAAAACAACGCTTAAGCGCCGCCCTTCCCTGTTCGACCATAGTATGAGTACGACGTTTGGTCTGCGGCGACGCGCGCGCTTCGTTCCGGGAGGTGACGCCTGATGGGCGTCATCCGGGAGGTCTACGACGACCTCGACACCGATGTCGAGTTCGAGAAGTTCGAGGCGGCGGTCAACGACAAGGTCGAACAGATGGGCGGCCTCGCCGACGAGGAGACGGCGGCGATGCTCATCGCCCACGAACTGCGCGACGAGGAGGTACACGGCATCGCCGACATCGAACCCGGCATGGAGGACGTGAAGTTCCTCGCCAAGGTCGTCAGCATCGGCGAGGTGCGGACGTTCGAGCGCGACGGCGAGGACGAAGACGGGCGGGTCGTCAACATCGAGGTCGCCGACGAGACCGGGCGCATCCGCGTCTCGCTGTGGGACGAGATGGCCGCCGGCGCGAAGGAGAACCTCGAAGTCGGCACCGTCCTCCGCATCGGCGGCCGCCCGAAAGACGGCTACAACGGCGTGGAAGTCAGCGCCAGCAAGGTCGAAGAGGACCTCGACGCCGAGGTCGACGTGCAGGTGCTCGACACCTACCGCGTCGAAGACCTCGCGCTCGGCCTCTCGGACGTGAACCTCGAAGGCAAGATTCTGGACACCGGCACCGTCCGGACGTTCGACCGCGACGACGGCACCGAGGGCCGCGTCTCGAACCTCTCGGTCGGCGACCCGACCGGCCGCGTCCGCGTCACGCTCTGGGACGAGCGGGCGGACCTCGCCGAGGAACTCGAAACGGGCCAGTCGGTCGAGGTCGTCGACGGCTACGTCCGCGAGCGCGACGGCTCGCTCGAACTTCACGTCGGCTCCCGCGGCGCGGTCGAAGTCATCGACGAGGACATCGAGTACGTCCCCGAGACGACCGACATCGGCACGCTCGAACTCGGCCAGACGGTCGACATCGCCGGCGGCGTCATCGAGGCCGACGGCAAGCGCACCTTCGACCGCGACGACGGCTCGGAGGGGCAGGTGCGAAACATCCGCGTCAAGGACGGCACCGGCGACATCCGGGTCGCCCTCTGGGGCGAGAAGGCGGACGCCGACGTCGACCTCGCGGACTACGTCGTCATCACCGACGTGGAGATAAAAGAGGGCTGGCAGGAGGACCTCGAAGCCTCCGCCGGCTGGCGGTCGTCCGTCACCGTGATGGACGAGGCCCCTGAGGGCGCGGCCGGAACCGACGCCGGCGAGTCGGCCCCCAGCCCGCCGAGCGACCAAGGGCTCGGCGCGTTCTCCGGTGACGGCTCGTCCGGTGGTTCGTCCGAGTCGTCCGGCAGTTCGTCCGCCGCGAACGGCGAGTCCTCGTCGGACGCGTCCGCGGCCGAGGCCGCCGGCGAATCGGTCGAGTTCACCGGGACGGTCGTGCAGGCCGGGACGCCGGTCATCCTCGACGACGGCACGCAGACCAAGACCGTCGACACCGACGCCGACCTCGGCCTCGGCGACGAGGTGACCGTCTCCGGGACGGAGACCGACGGCCGCATCAGCGCCGAGACGGTCGAGGTCCACACCGGCGCACAGCGGTAGGGCGGGGAGGCCACCGGTCGGCGGTCGCCGGTCGGCGGTCACCGGTCGCCCACCGCCCACCCCCCGCCGTCGGCGAGCCGTCGAACCCGACTCATTGTTCGTCCGGTTTCTCGGGTTCTCACAGCGAAATCCGTCCCCTCGGGAGCGCTCCGTGCGATAAAATCCAGAAGGGGCCGCGACGGAAAGGATTATACGCCGCACGGACCCGATATGTGGGTATGAGTGTCGAGCTACCGTTCGCCCCGGTAGACGCGATTATCCGGCAGAACGCAGGTGAGTTGCGAGTGAGCGCCGGCGCCGCCGAGGCGCTCGCCCGCCGGATTCAGGACCGCGGCGCGGAACTCGCGATAGACGCCGCCGACCGGGCGACGGCGGACGGTCGCAAGACGTTGATGGCCGAGGACTTCGGCGTTCAACAGGTCGTCGACCGCGACGAACTCTCCCTCCCTATCGCCCCCATCGACCGCATCGCTCGCCTCCGAATCGACGACCGCTACCGGGTCGCGATGGACGCTCGAATCGCCCTGGCCGATATCCTCGAAGACTACGCCGTCAACGTGGCGGGTGCCGCCGTCAAACTCGCCCACCACGCCGACCGGCGGACGGTCCAATCCGAGGACATCGAGACCTACTTCTCCCTCTTCGAATAATGCAATTCGGCTACAGCGAAACGTGTCTCGACCACGACACCGGGCCGCGACACCCCGAGACGGCAGACCGACTCCGTGCCATCCGGCGCGGGCTGGCGAAGCGCCACGGCGTCGAGTACGTCGACGCCCCGCCCGCCGAGAAATCAACCGTCGCGGCCGTCCACGACGACAGCTACGTCGACGAGTTCCACGACTTCTGTTCCGACGGCGGCGGCAACTGGGACCCCGACACCGTCGCCGTCGAGGCGTCGTGGGACGCCGCGCTCACCGCCGCCGGCCTCGCGGAGTGGGCCGCCCGCGCCGCGCTCGACGGTGACGACGGCCGCGACACCCCGTTCTCGCTCGGCCGCCCGCCGGGCCATCACGCCGTCGAGGACGACGCCATGGGCTTTTGCTTCTTCAACAACGCCGCCGTCGCCGCGCAGGCGGTCATCGACGACGGCCTCGCCGAGCGCGTCGCAATCTTCGACTGGGACGTCCACCACGGCAACGGCACGCAGGACATCTTCTACGACCGCGGCGACGTGTTCTACACGTCCATCCACGAGGACGGCCTCTACCCCGGCACGGGCGAGGTCGAAGAGACCGGCGAGGGCGACGGCGAGGGGTCGACCCTCAACGTCCCGCTCCGCGCCGGCGCGGGCGACGCCGACTACGTCTACTCGTTCGACGAGGCCATCGCGCCCGCCGTCGAGCGGTTCGACCCCGACCTGTTCATCGTGAGCGCCGGCTTCGACGCCCACCGCCACGACCCCATCTCGCGGATGCGCGTCTCGACCGAGGGTTACGCGATGCTCACCGAGTGCGTGCAGGACCTCTGTGCGGCGACCGATGCCGCCATCGCGTTCGTCCTCGAAGGCGGCTACGGCCTCGACACGCTCTCGGAGGGCGTCGCGACCGTCCACGAGACGTTCGACGGCCGCATCGCGATGGACCCCGACGAAGACCCCGACGAGAAGAACGTCGAGCTAGTCGACGACGTGCGCGCCGCTCACGGCCTCGGCGCGAAGTAGCGACCCAACTCGGGACCGAACGACTCGGCGAGCGCGGCCACGTCGTCGCCGACGAGCACGTCGTAGCCGCCTTCTTTGAGCGTCGATTCCACGTGTTTTCCGAGCGCCACGTCGAACAGCGCGTCGCTTTCGAGGAAGCCGGTCGCCGAGGTGAACTCCCGCTCGCGCTCGACCACGTAGCGGTCGCCGTCGAGGAACGGCCCGTAGTGGTCGTCGCCGCCCTCGTACGCGCCGTAGAACCCCTCGGCGTGCTGGCGGACGTGGACCGGCGGCCCCTCGTGGCGCTCGACCGCCGGGCGCTCGGCGACAGAGAGTTCGGCGAAGAGGACCGCCTCGCCCTGCCCCTCGCCGTCGGTGTCGGCGAACGTCGCGCGCCGGAACACGTCGAATCCGCGTCTGTCGAGACCGTCGGTGACGCCGGTCAACGACTTTCTGAGCTGTGGGTAGAGCTGGTCGTCCACGAGGTCCGGGCAGTCGAAGACGACGGCGACGGCCGTGGTGCCGCGGCGGTCGAGGTGGTCGCGAACGCCGTCGGGGGCGAGCGCCGGCGGGTCGGGCCGGAAGAACAGCGATTCCCGCGGGTCGGAAAGCAGGTCGCGGGCGTAGTGCTGGAGCCGCGCGACGTTCTCCGCCGAGCAGACCGCGGCGACGTTCCGCTCGGGGTCGGTCGGGTCGATGACGACGAGCGGGTCGGAGAAACGCCGCGTCCCGTGGTCCTCCGGGTCGAACTCGACCTGCGGGCTCCAGTCGGCGGCCGCTCGGAGCAACGGTTCGAAGCCGCCGTGTTTGACCACGAGGAGTTCGGCGAGATAGCCCGAGAAGCCCTCGGTTCGGAGGTCGCTCCCGTAGGCACCGATGCCCTTCAGGAAGCGCTTGAAGACGCGCACGTCCGCCGCGAGGCCGTCGTCGAGGCGCTCGGTCAGGTAGGCGTTGTGGAACGGTGTCCGGTCGACCGCAGAGCGGATGTCCGAGGCGGACGGCACGTCGTAACAGGGGACGAGGTCCACGTCGAAGCCGCCGTAGTCGCCTTTCACGTAGGGATGTTCGGCGTACTCCTCGTGGCCGTCGGGGAGGACGGCGTGGCCGACTTCGAGGCCGTACGCTTCGAGTTCCTCGCGGTCGAGGTCGGCCGGGAAGCGCACGAACAGGTCGATGTCGCGGTCGCCCGAGAGCCACGTGCCGCGGGCGGTACTGCCGACTTGGAGCGCGTCGGCGTCCACCGGCAGGTCCGCGAGGGCGTCGTGGACGCGGGATTCGAGCGCCGCCGCGGCGTCCGCGAGCGCCCGACGCTCCGCCTCGTCGGGGTCGATGCGCTCGCGGACCGCGGCGACGACCGCGTCGAGGTCCGAGTTCGTCATGCCCGCTGGTTCCCCGCGGGCGGGCGAAAGCGTGACGGTGCTCCCGCGACCGCGTCAGGCGGTGGCATCCGCCAGCCGTCGGTTAAAAACGAAAGCCCTATCAAGAAACATCGAATACGAGAGAGTGCAGACGAAAGCCGCCGTAGCTCAGTTGGTAGAGCACCTCGCTGTTAACGAGGTTGTCCCAGGTTCGAGTCCTGGCGGTGGCGCTTCTCCGTTTCTCACCCCGACGAGCGACTCGCCTCCGATTCGTCGGCGACGGCTTCTGATAAGACATAAGAGGGACGACGGGAAAGAATCGACCGAGGGCCCCTAGCTCAGTCTGGTCAGAGCGCTCGGCTCATAACCGGGTGGTCATGGGTTCGAACCCCATGGGGCCCATAATACTGTTAGCCGCATCGTTGCTGATGAAAATGGCCATCTACGGACCCTCACGCGCCTGACTTCGCCGTTCCCGCGAAATCTCAAAACGCCCGAAAATCCCAATTCCATAAGCTCTGCTCACGGACCGGCCCGCGGTCGGGCGATAACTTTAGCCGGGGGTGTTCGGTAGATGTCGCGGGCCCGTCGAGAGACGGAGCTGTGGCGGTACGTCGAGTATCGGTGTCGGAGCTGTCACGAGTGGTGCCTCGTCGACCACGGGACGCGCGCGGTGAAGATGCGCGAGTGCAAGTACTGCGCGCGCATCCCCGCCATCGAGGACGAGACGCGAACTGACGCGACTGCCGCTCTCACAGCGTTTATGTCGTTTCTCGCTCACGTTACGCTTCCGACTGCTCTGCGTTCGCCGTTGATGGCGATGACGAGCCACACAGCGGGAAGTCGGCGATTGCGCCCGGACGAGATATCTGATGTTTGAGGGATTATACCTCCGGAATTCTGGTGATTAGATCCGTCTGAGAATTTTTACTATTATCCCGAGTAAATGAATATCAATCGTTAAGTACGATGGGTCCAATATTTTTCATGCATGTCACGCGATAGCCAGTCTGATAATAGTCGACTCAGTCGGCGCCAGTACGTCGCCGGCGCGGGAGCGCTCGCGACGATGGGGCTCGCCGGCTGTTCCGGCGGCGGCGGTTCCGATGACGGCGGCGACGGTGGTACTACTGAAGCGGGTGGCGACAGTACCACCGAAGACGGCGGCGACGGCGGTGACGGCGGTAGTAGCGCCCCGGTCGAGGTGCTCCACGGCTGGACCGGCGGCGACGGCGCCGCGGCGGCCGAAGCGCTCGAAGAGGCGTTCAACGAGGCCTATCCCGACGTCGGCCTCGACATGAACCCAATCGGCGGCGGCGGGAATCAGAACCTCGACGCGGTCATTGCGAACCGGCTCCAGAGCAACGACCCGCCGGGTTCGTTCGCCAACTGGCCGGGCCCGAACCTCCTCCGCTACGAGGGCGTCCTCGGAAGCGTCGACGACGTCTGGGAGGAGAACAACTTCGAAGAAGTGATGATCGACGAGGCGGTCGAACTCCACCAGCAGGGCGGTAGCTACCGGGCCGTCCCGCTGGGTTCTCACCGCCTGAACTGCCTGTTCTACAACGTCTCGGTCGTCGATGAGGCCGGCATCGACGTCGACTCGCTGAACAGCCCCTCGGCGCTCATCGACGCGTTCGAGACGGTGCAAAGCGAGACCGACGCGGTTCCGATGACCCACGCGATGTCCGGCACGTGGACGACGACACAGCTGTGGGGCGCCGTGATGCTCGGCGTGAACGGCTACCAGCCGTACATGGACTTCCTCAACGGTGAGGCCTCCGAGAGCGCGGTTCGCTCGGCCTTCGAGACGACCGCGGAGATGCTCGAAAACTACATCTCCGACGACGCGGCCTCGCTCAACCTCACCTCGTCGAACCAGAACATCATCAACGGCAACGCCGCCTTCATCCACCAGGGTAACTGGGCGGCCGGCGCGTTCCGGAACGCCGAGAACTTCGACTACGGCGAAGACTGGGGCTTCAAGACGTTCCCCGGCACCGAGGGGATGTACACGCTCCACATGGACTCGTTCCTCTACCCGGCCGACAACCCGACGCCGGAGGCGTCGAAGGCCTGGTCGGCGTTCGTCGGCAGTCCCGAGGCGCAGATCGCGTTCAACCAGTACAAGGGCTCGATTCCGACCCGGACCGACGTGAGCATGGAAGAGTTCGGACCGTACCTCCAGGAGACCGCCGAGGACTTCGCCAACGCGGAGTACCGTCCGCCGAACCTCCAGCACGGACTCGGTGTCCCCTCCGAGACGATGACGGCGCTCAACGAAGTCATCTCCTCGGAGTTCACCGGACCGTACAACGTCGATGCCGCGACGCAGGGATTCCTGGACGCGGTCTCGAACTGAACCGCAAGAAATGTCAAATTTTTACCAACGAGTGCGCCGCGCGATCAACCTCAGTGCTAGCGACGACCAGCGGGTCGGCGACGGTGACGAAGGCGGGCGCGACGCGGTCCGTACCGACGGTGGCGTCGTGAGCGAGGACTCCCGGAACCCGGGTTCCGAACCGGGCGTCTTGGACCGCCTCGCCGCGGGGATAGACGGTCGGCTCGGAAGCGACTTCCTCGAATCGTCGATCTTCTGGATTCCGCCGTTCCTGCTGATGGGGCTTTTCGTCTACGGCGCGGTCATCTGGAACTTCCTCATCTCGCTGACCGACTACCAGCGGTTCGCGAACGCGCCGGACTACTCGAACCTCGACTTCGAGATGTACACGCGGGCGCTCGCGGACTCGGGGTTCATCGACGCCGCGGTCAACACGTTCATCCTGCTCGTCGCGTTCACGGCAGGGACGCTCGCGGTCGGCCTCATACTGGCGATTCTGATCGACCGCGGAATCCGGTTCGAGAACTCGTTCCGGACGATCTATCTCCTGCCGATGAGCCTCTCGTTCGTCGTGACGGCGCAGTTCTGGCTGTGGATTTACAACTTCAACAACGGGATTGCCAACCGCGTCATCGGCGTTTTCGGACTCGGCCCGATTAGCTGGCTCGGCGATCAGAACATCGTCCTCTGGGCGGTCATCTTCGCGTTGATGTGGCAGTTCTCCGGGTACGCGATGGTCGTGTACCTCGCCGGACTCCGCGCGATTCCGGACGAGCACTACGAGGCGGCGAAAGTCGACGGCGCGTCGACGCTGAAGATGTACTGGCGGGTCATCATCCCGCAGTTGAAGGGCGCGACGATAAGCGCCGCCGTCGTGCTGATGGTGTTCGGCATGAAGGCGTTCGACTTCCTCTACTCGCTGGTCGGCGGCTACCGGCCGCCGAACGGTGCCGACATCTTGGCGACGAAGATGGTCCGCGAGGCGTACGCGAACCTCAACTGGGCGTACGGCGCGGCGATTGCAATCGTCCTCTTCGCGATGGCGCTCGGCGTCATCGGCCCGTACCTCGTCTACGAATTCCGGAGGAACAACCTATGAAAGACGACACGCTTCGAACGGACGGCGGAACGGCGACGATCACGGACCGGCTACGCCGGAACGTCGAGCAGATGACGATAGAGGACGCCGGTCTGTACGTCGTCCTGCTGTTGGCGGCGGGGTTCTATCTCGTCCCAATCGAGTCCGGGTTGGTCACGTCGATCAAGACCGGGACCGCAATCGTCCAGACCGCGCCGTTCGCCCCGCCCGGACCGTCCGGGTTCACGCTGGCGAAGTGGCAGGCGGCGGTCGAAGCCCTCCTGCGAGGGATGGGCAACAGCATGCTGTACGCCGTGCCCGCGACGATTATCTCGGCGTTCGTCGGGAGCATCACGGCGTACGGGCTGACGATTCCCGACTGGAAGCAGTCGTACAAGGCGCTGGTGCTGGCGCTCATCATCGCGGGCATCTTCATCCCGTACCAGGCCGTGTTGGTGCCGCTGACGCAGTTCTGGTCGCAGTGGGCTCAGCTCACCGACCTGCTTTCGTTCGTCTGGGCGCTCGGTATCCCGGACGACTACGTCGGCATCGTCGAGCTCGTGGTGACGCACGTCGCCTACGGGATTCCGATTTGTACGCTCCTGTTCCGGACGTACTACAAGACGATGAGCGAAGAGATGATAGAGTCCGCGCGCCTCGACGGGGCGACGCTCCGTCGGGTGTACCGGCGCATCGTCTTCCCGCTTTCGGGGCCGATGTTCGCCGTCGTCCTCATCTACCAGTTCACCCAGATATGGAACGACCTCCTGTTCACGCTGGTGCTCGTCTCGACGGAGTCGAGTCCCGCGGCCCCCGTCGTGTTGATTCTCGCCGGGCTCGGCACCTCGATGGAGGGACAGGACTTCGCGCTCCGGATGGCCGGGGCGTTCTTCGCGGCGCTCCCGACGCTCGCGGTGTACATCTTCTTCGGCGACGAGTTCGCCGAGGGGGTGGCCGCGTGACGCGTCGTCACAGGGACGTGGCCGCCGTCGAGGCCGACTCGAACGGCGACCGCGACCGCCGGAGGCGCTCGCCGCGGCGCGGAACCGACAGCTCACTAACGATACCTACTCAGAGATATGGCAACGCTTGAACTCGATTCGATAACGAAGACGTTCCAGGACGGCGACGACGAAATCGTCGCTGTCGACGACATCTCGATGTCGATCGACGACGGGGAGTTCCTCGTCGTCGTCGGCCCATCGGGCTGTGGGAAGTCGACGACGCTCCGGATGATCGCGGGCCTGGAGACGATTACGTCGGGCACGATTTCGCTCGGCGACCGCGTCATCAACGACGTCCCCTCTCAGGAACGGGACATCGCGATGGTGTTTCAGTCGTACGCGCTGTACCCGCACATGACCGTCCGCCAGAACATGTCGTTCGGCCTGGAGGAGTCGACGGACCTCCCGGACGACGAAATCAGCCGGATGGTCTCGGAGACGGCCGACCTCCTCGACATCCCGAGCCTGCTGGACCGGAAGCCGAGCGACCTCTCGGGCGGCCAGCAACAGCGCGTCGCGCTCGGCCGCGCCATCGTGCGCGACCCCGAGGTGTTCCTGATGGACGAGCCGCTTTCGAACCTCGACGCGAAGCTCCGCGCGCAGATGCGGACGGAGCTCCAGCGGCTCCAAGACGACCTCGGCGTCACGACCGTCTACGTCACCCACGACCAGACGGAGGCGATGACGATGGGCGACCGAATCGCCATCCTCGACGGCGGGGAGCTCCAGCAGATTGCGACGCCGCTCGAGTGTTACCACGAGCCCGCGAACCAGTTCGTCGCCAGCTTCCTCGGCGAGCCGTCGATGAACTTCTTCGACGTGACGCTCGAAGGCGACCGCCTGGTCGGCGACGCCTTCGAGTACCCGGTCGGCGCGGAGATACGCGACGACGTCGGCGACGTGACCGACCTCGTCCTCGGAATCCGACCCGAGTCCGTCGAACTCGTCGAGGCCGCGGGCGGCGACCACGACTTCGAGATGACGGTCGACGTCGTCGAACCGATGGGCGACGAGAACACGCTGTACCTGCAGTTCGACCCCGACGCGGACTCCGAGGGCGCGGCGACGCTGGTCGCGACCACGGACGGCCTCACCCCCGTCAGTTCGGGCGAGGCGGTGGTCGCGCGGATTCCGGAGGAGGCGATTCACCTCTTCGACCGCAACACGGGTGAGGCGCTCCACAACCGGTCGATGGAGGAAGCCGCACAGCAGATCGACCTCAGCTAACCGGACTGGAACTCCTTTTCCCGTCGTTCGACCGCGCGCCGCTTCTCACCAGTGGTGGGTTCGGTCGACGCCTTCGGCGATGAGCGCCGCGGCGGCGACGTGGGCGTACGCGCACCACCCGAGCGCCAGGAGGGCGGCGACGCTCCGCGAAATCGTCGCCGCGAGCGCGCTCCACGAGAGGACGACGAGGACGGCCGCGCCCACCCACGCGAGGAAGTACGTCGCCGAGACCGTCCCGCCAAGGGCGTTTCGTCGAAGCCCGGCGCGGAGTCCCTCGCGGACGCTCACGGCGGCCGCGGCCGGTAGGAGATACGCGCAGACGACCGTGACGAGTAGCGCGACGGTCGCGAGCATCGCCGTTGTCACGCCGGTCAGTACGGCCGGAACCGTCCCGGTCGCGGTCACGTAGGCGACGGCGACGACGGTGACCGCGGCCGGAAGGAGGTAGACGGCGGCGACGCCGAGCAGTCGCCCGGCGAGCCTGAGCGTCTCGGTCGTCGCCACCGGGGGAAAGCCGTCGCCGGCGAGCACGCCGCCGACGAGACCGAAGAAGGCGAAAAGCGGGACGACGCCGACCAGCGCCGGCGCCAGAAACGTGAGGTCGGGCCAGAGCCGCGCCGCGAGGCGGAGGAGTGTCACGGCGAGAAGGAGCGCGACGAGGCACGTCGCGGTGCCGTCGACTCGCGTGCGGTCCGCAAACGGGTACCGGAGGGCGTCGGCGAACACCTTACGCCCCCCGCACGCGGTCGGTGACGCCGCGCGTCGGCGAGTCGTCGGCCGCGCTAGGCACTGGTCGGAACACGGCTATTCGCTGGACGGCACCGCGCAAAAGGGTGTTGGTCGAACGACCGAACCGTCGCGGACGCGGTGGAGCACACGGTGGTTCGCGGCCGGCTCGGACTCGCGGAACCGGGTCTCCGTTCGCACTGACCGAACCGCACGAAACGGCGACTGGCCGAGCGAAAAATAGCATAATAGATGTGATATATGGTGCGAACCGGACGCCCTCTTTCGGTCGAGCCGTTCGACCCCGTGCACCCAGTTCACACGCTTCATTCGCCGTTTTCGAAGCGATTGGCCAATTTCGACAAACGAGATTTTAGGCGACACGAAAAATTGTTCGTTCTCGGATAAGTATTAAGTGGCCTCAGCCCCAACTACCAGTCGAGATGAGCACACAGAAGTCAGTCCTCAAGGAAGCAGGCAGTGTCGGCGACAACCCGGTTCGACTCGACACCGAGAAGGCCGAACAGATAATCGAAGCGCTGAACACCGACCTCGCGGACGCGTACGTCCTGTACCACCAGCTCCACAAACATCACTGGAACGTCGAGGGTGCGGAACACCTCCGCCTCCACGAGTTCCTTCAGGAGGCCTACGAGGACGTCGAGACGGCCGCGGACGAAATCGCAGAGCGCCTCCAGTCCATCGGCGGCGTCCCCCACGCCAGCATGCCCGCGCTGAGCGAGGCCGCGACCGTCGAGCCCGAGGACGAGGACGTCTACGACATCCGCACGTCGCTGGAGAACGACCTCGAAATGTACGGCGACATCATCGAGAGCTACCGCGAGCACATCGAACTCGCCGCGGGTCTCGGCGACCACGCGACGGCCCACATGCTCCGCGAGCAACTCATCGAAATCGAAGAACACGCCCACGTCATCGACCACTACCTCGAAGACGACACGCTCGTTCAGTAAGCGTCGTCGCCGACGCGTCGGAGGACTCGGTCCCCGCTCCGACGACCGACCGTTTTCTCGCGGAACCCCGTTGGACGCGTAGCGACCGTACTCGCCGCGGTCGCGACCCGAGCACGCTCCTTTGGACGGGACGGAACCGCATGAGGTGGGGCGTTACCGAGTGGGGTCTGGCGTTACCGAGTGACGTCGATAGTCACGTCGCTCGAAATCCAGCCGTCGCTGTTGCCCGACTCCATGAACACCGACTTCCCCGGTCCGCCCTTGCAGACGGATATCTCGGGGGAGTCGGGTCGGTCGGGCTCCGACGCGGATTCAGAGTTCGACTGCGTACCTGCGGCCATTGCGAGACTTTAGGGATACCTAAAACAAAAAGGGTGCGGTTCTGACCCGGCGAATTCGTGACAATTGTTGACAACTAGCACTTTCTGCGGTCCCGCTCGACTCGTTCACTCCGCGAGCGTGTCGGGCGACGACTGCGACCCCGTCTCGGTGCTCCCGTCCGCCTCGTCGCGGTCGGCCTCGTCGCGGAGCAGTGTCGCCGCGAGGCGCTCGGCGACTGTCTGGCTGACGTTTCCGACGAGTTCCATCGCCTCGTCTTCGTGGTCGTCGAGGCCGAGCACGTCCCGGCAGAACCGCGAGAGGGTCCGGTAGGTGTCGTAGAGGTCCGTGGCCGCGTCGCGGCCCTCCGCCGTGAGCGTCGCGCCCTCGTACGGCTCGTACTCCACGAGCCCCTTGGCGTCGAGGTTCTGGAGGCGCTCTGTCGCCGCGGGCGGCGAGCGGTCGAGCGCGTCGGCGACGTAGCCCGGCGAAATCGGCGTCTCCTCGTCGCCCTCCCGCTCGGCGATGTACAGCGTGAGGAGGTACTGCGGCGCGCCGATCATACGCGGCGGACGAGGTGGTCGCGGACGGCCCGCTGACAGTCCGCACAGACGCCGTCAACGCGGGTCGCGGCCGCCAAGACCGGGTAGTCGGTCGCGCGGTCCTCGTAGAGATACGCCGCGAGCAGTCGGTGGTCGACTTCGACCGCCGCGGTGTGGTGGGTCGCCCCGCCGAGACGACGCTGTCGCTCGCGGACCAGTCGGTCGCACGCCTCGCGGCGGTCGGCGAGCGCCTCGTGACGCCGCCGGAGGGCGTCGAACCCCAGTCCCGAAAGCGGCGTCTCGTCCGCCCGCACCAGCCAGTCTTCGCACTCGTCGAGCACGGCGAGCGCCGCTCGGAGCGACCGCTCCTCGCCGTCGAGCGCCCGACGCATCCCGTCGAGGCCGCGTTTCCGGTCCACCGCCGCCGACACGACCGCTTCCTTGACCGCCGGCGTGAACCGGCCTCCCGTGTCAGAATCGAGCGCCGCCGAGACCTCCGGTCCGAACTCCTCGCGAATCGTCACCGAGAGCGGTTCGGACTCGTCCCCGTCGGCGACGCTGTGGGCGCGTATCGTCTCGGCGAACAGTTCGCGGACCCGTCGCCGTCCCCCGCCGGCGGCGTCTCGCCGGGTCGCCGCCGGCATCGACGCCGTCCCGCACGCGGTCGCTCGCACGGTCCCCTCCGGCGGCCGCGCGGACTGTGCGGCGAGCTTTCGCACGCGCCGCTCGAACCGCTCGACGGCCCGTCGCTTCGCCAGCACCTGCTCGCGCTCGCGCTCGACGCGGGCCAGCGCGTCTCGGACGTCCGCGGCCTCGTCACCAATCACGTCCGCGTCCCCATCTGTCCGGTGCGCCCGACCCGGTGGTCTCGACGCCGAGGCAATCGCGCATGTTCAACACGCACCCGCGGCGGTTCCGCCGCCGCACGCGAGCGCGCCGCGTCGGTTCGGTCCCGACGACCGGTGGGACTCCTTGTCGGCCATACTGTTTAGGCCAACCTAAAACAACATAGTGTCTTCGGTTTTTAGGCTATCCTAAAGGGTGGTCGCACAGTGGGTGGTGGGGAACCCGCCGCGTCGCTCCGGTCGTCTCGCAGTGGTACGGTCGGGGCCGGACGCCGGCGGTCGGGCGGTCACTCCTCGGTCGCGTCCGGGTGGGTTCCCTTCGGGACGCCCCAGCCGAGTTCGGTGAACGACGCCACGCAGACCGCCGCGACGACGACGTGCATCACCATCAGCACGACCACACCCGGCACCGTCGCGCCGGGGTCGACGTAGAGGAGTCCGATGTCGGGGATGAACGACGCCACGAGCACCGCGGCGGCGACCCTGACGAACGTCCGGTCCGCGTCGGCGACGCGGGCCGCGAACAGTCCGTAGACGAACGTCGCCGCGACCGCGCCGACGGCCGAAAAGAGCACGACCGGCGGGTACGAAAGCGGCGCGAACGGCTCGACGAGCCCCGTTTCGAGGACGAGCGCCAACAGGAGCGCGTTCGCCACGGTTGCGACCGCGGCGGTCGCCAGCCCGCGACGCGTGAGGTCCGTCCACGTCGGGCGGGCCGCGGGTGTCACGGTTGCCATGGTAGCTAGTAGCACGCACCGGGTGAAGAAGCTACGCGTCTTCGGCGATTCGTGACGCTCCGTGAGTCCGACGCGTGGGTCGAACACGGACGGGGTGTCGCTCCGAGTCGGTTCCTCGACTCGACTCTCCGACTCGGTTTTCCGACTCGACCCTCCGGTTTCCCCCGATTCAGTTCTCGGTCAGGAGCCGACGGAGCACGTAGTGGAGGATGCCGCCGTTTTCGACGTACGTCACCGCGGCGGGCGTGCCGACCTGCGCGGTCACGTCGAACTCGATTTCGGTTCCGTCGTCTTTCGTGGCGACGACGGAGAGTTCGTCGTTGACTTCGAGGCCGTCGTCGAGGCCGCGGATGTCGAAGTGTTCGGAGCCGTCGAGGCCGAGCGACTCCCACGAGTCGCCGTCTTCGAACTGGAGCGGGAGGACGCCCATGCCGACGAGGTTGTCGCGGTAGATGCGCTCGTAGCTCTCGGCGATGGTCGCGCGCACCCCGAGGAGGTCCGTGCCCTTGGCCGCCCAGTCGCGGCTGGAGCCGGTCCCGAACTCGACACCCGAGAGGACGACGAGCGGGGTCCCCTCATCGCGGTAGCGCCGGCTGGCCTCGAAGACGGTCGTCTCCTCGCCCGTCGGGTGGTGAATCGTGTAGCCGCCCTCCACGTCGTCGAGCATCTGGTTTTCGATGCGGACGTTGGCGAACGTCCCGCGCATCATCACCTCGTGGTTGCCGCGGCGGGAGCCGTAGGTGTTGAAGTCCACGGGGTCGACGCCGTGGTCCACGAGCCACTGGCCGGCCGGGAGCTTCGACCCGAACGGCCCGGCGGGGCTGATGTGGTCGGTCGTCACCGTGTCGCCGAGCGTCAGGAGACAGCGGGCGTCTTCGATGTCCGAGACGCCGGGTTTCTCCAGCGGGAAGTCCGTGAAGAACGGCGGCTCGCGGATGTAGGTCGACTCGTCGTCCCAGTCGTACACGTCGCCGGTCGGCGCTTCGAGCGCCTCCCAGCGCTCGTCGCCCTCGAACACCTCGGCGTACTTCTCGCGGAACATCGACGGGTCGACGCTGTCGTGGATGGTCTCTCGAATCTCGTCGGCGTCCGGCCAGATGTCCGCGAGGTAGACCGCGTTGCCCTCGTCGTCGGTGCCGAGCGGGTCGGTTTCGAGGTCGATGTCCATCCGCCCGGCGAGGCCGTAGGCGACGACGAGCGGCGGGCTGGCGAGGTAGTTCGCGCGAATCTTCGGGTGGATGCGCGCCTCGAAGTTGCGGTTGCCGCTGAGGACGCTCGTCGTCCACAGGCCGTGTTCGTCGATGGCGTTCTCGATGGGTTCCGGGAGCGGCCCGGCGTTGCCGATGCAGGTAGTACAGCCGTAGCCGACCACGTCGTAGCCGAGCGCTTCGAGGTGCGGGAGCAGGTCGGCCTTCTTCAGGTACTCCGTGACGACGCGGCTCCCCGGCGCGAGACTCGTCTTCACGTACTCCGGCACGTCGAGACCCTTCTCCAGCGCGTTACGCGCGAGGAGGCCCGCGGCGACCATGACAGAGGGGTTCGAGGTGTTCGTACAGGAGGTGATGGCGCTGACGACGACGCTCCCGTGGCCGATTTCGACCGTCTCGCCGCCGAGGTCGACTTCGACGCGCTTCGTCAGTTCGCCGAGGTCGGGTTCCTCGGGGGCCGCCTCGGGCGTCTCGGTCAGCGTCCCGCCGTCGCCCGCGAGTTCGCCGTCGGGGTCGCCGCCCCCGCCCTCGCCGAGCCAGCGGGTGATTGCCTCCTCGTCGACGTCGTCGACGACCTCCTCGAACTCGCCGTAGAGGAGGTTCCGGAAGTGCGTCTTCATGTCGCCCATGGCGACGCGGTCCTGCGGGCGCTTCGGCCCGGCGAGGCTCGGTTCGACGGCGGAGAGGTCCACGTCGACCGTCTCCGTGTACTCGGGGTGTTGCTCGCCGAAGAGGCCCTGCGATTCGAGGTACTCGCGGACGAGCTCGATGTGCTCGGGTTCGCGGCCCGTGAGTTCGAGGTAGTCCAGCGTCGCCTCGTCGACCGGGAAGACGCTGATGGTCGACCCCTGTTCGGGGGCCATGTTGGAGATGGTCGCCCGGTCGGGGACAGACAGGTTCCCCACGCCGGGGCCGAAGAACTCGACGAACCGGTCGACGACGCCGACCTCGCGGAGCTGTTCGGTGACGTGCAACACGAGGTCGGTCGCGGTCGCGCCCTCCGGCAGTTCGCCGTCGAGTCTGACGCCGACGACCTCGGGGAGCTTCATCGTGATGGGCTGGCCGAGCATCGCCGCCTCGGCCTCGATGCCGCCGACGCCCCAGCCGACGACGCCGATGCCGCCTATCATGGGCGTGTGGCTGTCGGTGCCGACGAGCGTGTCGGGGAGGAGCCAGCGGTCGCCGCGCCACTCGCGGTCGTGGACGACGCGCCCGAGGTGTTCGAGGTTCACCTGGTGGACGATGCCCGTGCCCGGCGGGACGACGCTGAAGTTGTCGAAGGCGTTCTGCGCCCACTTGAGCGCCTTGTAGCGCTCGGCGTTGCGCTCGTACTCCAACTCGACGTTCTTCTCGTAGGCGTCGGGCGAGCCGAAGAAGTCGACCTGCACGCTGTGGTCGATGACGAGGTCACACGGCACCTCGGGTTCGACGAGCTTCGGGTCCTTGCCGGCGCGGTCGGCCGCGGAGCGAAGCGCCGCGAGGTCGACGACCGCGGGCACGCCCGTCAGGTCCTGTAGCACCACGCGAGACGGCGTGAAGGGAACCTCGACGTTCGGCACGTCAGGCTCCCACGAGGCGGCGTTTCGTACGTCGTCTTCGGTGACGATGTCGCCGTCGACGTTCCGAACTACCGACTCCAACAGGATGCGGATGCTCACCGGGAGTTTGTCGAGTTCGCAGAGGCCCTGTTCTTCCAGTACGGTCAGGTCCGCCATCTTGTACGTGGTTCCGTCGTGTTCGAACTCACGGACGGCGTCCAGCGTATCTCCATCACTCATAGTCGACCGTTAGGGTCTCCGTGGGCTTGAATACGGGACTCGTTCTCACGGCGTCGGAATCGAGGCGAACCCGGGTCGAGTCGGCGATATCTGGGACTCTGGAGAGGGTTCCGCCGCGGCTCACCGAGACCGCGGGCGGGACTTCCCCAGTTCGCCCGCGACGATGACGCCGCCGTGTTCGAGAAGCGAGTGCGAACAGTCCCAACAGCTGTACCGCAGGTCGTGGCCGCGGGCGACGACTACGTCGGCGCGCTCGCCGCACCGATAACAGGTCCGGTGGTCTGCCGGGTGGATGACGCGCATCGGCCTCGGGCTACTCCTCCGGGACGGCCGCGACCCCGACGAACTCGTTGACCTCGTCTTGGACGTACCGGCGGACGCGCTCGCAGTAGTCCCACAGGAGGTCGTTGAACTGCTCGCGCTCGGGTTCGGTCAGGCTCTCGCCGCCCCGCGACCACGACGCCGGAATCTCGGAGTGACGGGTGCAGACGACCGAAATCGGGTGGTTCTTCGGATGGCCCATGACGACGGCGTACTCGTCTGTGCCCCAGAGCCCGTCGTCGCCGTCGCCCGCGAGCTCCGCGTCCACCTCGTCGAGAAGCTGTCGCTCCTCGGCCGTGATGGCGGCGTCGTCGCCGGCGAACAGCTCGCGGTACGCCCGGTCGCGGGCCGTGTAGGTCCACCCGTCGAGTCGCTCCCGCGCCTCTCGGAGGAGTCGTCTGTCAGCTTCCATGCGTATCAAAAGGTGCGCCGAGGTGATAGGCGTAGGCCCGCCTCGCCCCGTCTCCTCTCGTTCGGGCGACGCCGCTTACTCCCGCGCCGCGGTCAGCTTCTCCCTGAGTCGCTCCGGGTCGACGCGGAACTTGAACGCGGGCCGGCCGTCGACGTAGACGTACGGCACGCGCTCGCCGTACGTCTCGCGGAGTTCGTCGTCGGCGTCGACGTTCACGAGGTCGATATCGACCGGGACGTCCGCCTCCGCGGCGACCTCGCGGACGGTCGCTTCGGCCTCGTCGCAGAGGTGACACTCCGTGCGCGTGTAGATGACGATGGGGACGGCGTCGCTCATCGCTCGATGTCGCCGCCGCGGCCTGTTGAGTCTTCTCGTCGGCGTCCTCTCCGCGGCGGTTGTCCCGAAGCTCAGTCCTCGACAATGCCCGTGAACTCGTCGACCGGCATCACCGAGTAGTCGACGCTCAGGGTGTCGCGGGTCGCGCGAATCTTCCCGACGAACGTCGAGATGTCCGAGAGCTGTCCTTCGAGGACGAACAGCTCCATGCAGTAGTGGTTGCCGACGTGGTTGTGAAAGTTCGACTTCACGAGGCCCTCGTACTCGTGTCGCAGGCCCATCATCCGCTCTTCGACGGCGGTCGTCTCGTAGTCGAAGATGACGGTGACGACGGCCATCAGCTCGCGGTCTTCGAGCTTCTTGTCCTCGAACTCGCCGAGGAGGTTCCGGGCCGCCTCCCTGACGACCTCGCTTCGCCCCGTGTAGCCGTGCTCGCCGGCGAACGAGTCGATGCGTTCCAGAAGCTCCTCCGGCATGGAGACGCTGACGACGGTCATATATTAACTCCGGCAGGAATTCCTATTAAAGATTCGTATCGCCCCCCGAATCGGCTCCGCTCGCGCCGCGACGGGGGAACGATGTTGCAAGTATCTGTTGGCCGGTTCTCGGCCGCCGTCGGTCGCCGATTCGCCCCGAAACCCCGGCTGACGGCGGTTCCGTCCGGGTGTTCCGTCGCCGTCGGCGTTTTCGATTCCGATACCGGAGGCGAACTGTTGATATAGGAGAAGCGACCAGTCACAAACCGATCGAATCCTCGTATGGCGACAACATCCGAACCCGGGCTCTCCGAGACGCGAATTCACGAGGTACTGAGTAACGACCGCCGGCGGATGGCCATCGAGTTCCTCCAGGACGGCGACCTGACCCTCCGCGAACTCTCGGAGCGCATCGCGGAAGCCGAGACCGGGGAGTCGCCGCCGCCGCGAAACATCCGACAGAGCGCCTACGTTTCGCTACAACAGACCCACATCCCGAAGCTCGTCGAACTGGACATCGTGCACTACGACGAGGAGTCGAAGGTCGTCTCGTTGGCCGAGGCGGGCGACGTGACGGTCTACATGGAGGTCGTCCCCGAGGGCGAACTCTCGTGGAGCGAGTACTACGCCGCCCTCGCCGCGCTCGGCATCGTCCTCATGATTGCCGTCGTCGTCGGCGTCCCCGTCATCTCGGCCGTCGGCGCGCCCGGTCTCGGCTCGCTCGTCTTCGCCGTTCTCGGCGGCTCCGCGGTCTACCAGCGCTGGTCCCAAGAGGACTGACGCGCTCCGTCGCCCCGCTTTTCTGTCGAGTCCCTCGCAGTTGACCGCGCTCGCTCGACGACTCGCTACGCCGACCGCTCGACGCTCGGAGACGGTCCCGTCGGCGACGCTCGGCGGCGTGACAGTTAGGTTGTCCCCGCCACGACTCGGCGTATGCACGACTCGTCAGGCCCAGACGGGCCGCCGACGGTCTGCGGCGAGTGCGGCGCGAGACACTCGTTTCGGCGGCGGTACGTCACCGGCGGCGGCTGGCGGACCGTCTACCGGTGTTCCGAGTGCGGGTCCCGCGCGCCGAGCGACGCCGACGACGGTCCCGCGTGAGCCGCGGCGGTCGCCATCAGCCCGCGCGACTCGCGGGGCGCGTCAGCAGTAGGTGTCGCGCATCGTCCGCGCGAACAGCCCCTCGCGGTCGAGCGCGATGGCGACGAGGACGAACTCCTCGTCGAGGGGGCGCAGGACGAACACCTCGCGGGGCGCGTCCGGCGCGTCGGTCTCGTCGTCGAGACGGTCCAAAAGCGGGTCCAGCGGGACGACGCCGTCGCCGAACTCGTCGAACAGGTCGCGCGCGCCGGGCTGTTTCGCGAAGACGTAGAGCACGGCGTTCGGGTCGCCGTCGGTGCCGTAGGTGACGCGCGAGCCGATAGCCTCGCCGTCGCCGGTCGCCCGCCACGTCTCGCGGGCGGCCTCGAACAGCCCCGTCGCGGCCCCGACGAACCGAAAGCGGGTCCGGTCGCGGACCGTCACGGCCGCAAAGCGCGGGTCGCCGTCCTCCCAGCGCAGGGTGGCCTCGATTTCGTTTCCGGGTTCGAGCGCCGAGACGCGCTCGGCGAGGTCGCCGCCGTAGCCGGCCTGCGGCACGTACGTCGGCGAGTAGGCGTCGTCGGCGTCGGTCTCGACGGCCGGGTCGGTCCAGTCGATGCGCTCGTCGGGGAGTTCGAGCAAGAGGAGTTCGTCTCCGTCGCGCGGACTGCGATAGACCCGGAACCGGCCGGTCGTCGTGACCTCCATGTCCGCGGCTACTGGGCGGACGGAAATACGCCTGCCGGTCGGCCGCCCGGTCGTCGGGACGCCCGTCGGCTCACCGCGAGATGCCGTCGCCCTCGTCGGCGACGACGCGCTCGACGTCTTCGGGGTTGACGACGGCGATATCGCCTTCGATGGTCCGCTTGAACGACGCCGTCGCCGAGGCCCACTCCAGCGACTCGGCCACGCTCCCGCCGTCGAGGTGCTTCGCGAGGTAGCCGCCGACGAACGCGTCGCCGGTGCCGATGGCGTCGTAGGTCTCGGCGTCGTAGACGCCCTGTTCGAACACCGCGCCGTCGGACACCGCGAGCGACCCCGCCTCGCCGCGGGTGACGACGACGGTCTCGATACCGTAGTCCTCGGCGAGTCCGCGGGCGACCGACTCGGCGTCGCCGTCGCGCCCGAGGACGGTCGCCGCGTCGCGCTCGGCGGCGAAAAGCAGGTCGATGGAGCCAAGCAGGTCGCGGTAGCCCTCGGCCGCCTCGTCGGGCGACCAGAGCTTCGCCCGGTAGTTCAGGTCGAAGGCGGTCATCGTCCCGGTGTCCTGCGCCGCGGCGAGCACGTCGGCCGTGGTCTCGCGGAGCGTCTCGGAGAGCGCGGGCGTGATGCCGGTCGTGTAGCACACCTCGGCGTCGCGGACGGCGTCGAGGTCGAACTCGCCCGTCTCCAGCGTCGTCACGGCCGCGTCGGCGCGGTCGTAGACGACGTTCGTCGGCCGCGGGGCCGCCCCGTGTTCGAGGTAGTAGACGCCCTGTCGGGAGTCGGCGTCGTCGGTCCAGACGACGCCGTCGGTGTCGACGCCGTGGCTCCGGAGTTCGCCGACGACGCGCCGGCCGAGCGGCGAGTCGGGGAGCTTCGAGAACCACGCGGCGTCTCCTCCGAGTCGGGCGACGGCGACGGCGACGTTCGACTCCGCGCCGCCCGCCTGCACTTCGAGTTCGCGGGCGGTTTCGAGTCGCTCGCCACGCGGCGGCGACAGCCGAAGCATCGTCTCGCCGAAGGTCACGAGTGCTGTCATGGACGGCCGTTCGCGGGCGCGATATAAACCTCCGGCGTTGCCGACGAGGTTCGCGCCCGCGGTCGATTCGGTCGCCCCGCGCCCGCTCACGTGGCGGTCAGCCGCCGGACGAGGTAGATGAACGCGATGGGGATGCTCAAGAACGGAACCGCCACGAGGTAGTACACGGGCGAGGGAACCCAGTCGCTCTCGCGGGCGAGGTCGAGTCGGTCGGCGTAGAGCGCCAGCGGGCCGACGAGTACGGCGGCCGCCGTCCCGTAGAGCCGAATCGCCTGCCCGACCGCGTCGGCCCACGGCGGCACGCTCGGTCCCGTCGCCGCGGTGAAGAGATACGAGACGACGAGCACCAGCGGCCCGAAGCAGACGCCCAGAACGACCAGCGGGTTCATCGCCTCCACTGTCTCGGCGCTCGGACTTGAATCCTCGCCGCGGCTATCGGTTCCGAGAACCGGGGCGAGGCGGCGAGACCAGCGCGACGAGACGGCCGCGCCCGCCCGGCCTGCCCCAACCCGACCCGACCCGCTCGGGCTACTCCTCGCGTCGCCGCCCGCCGTGGCCGGGGTAGTCGCGCTCGAAGCGCGAGGCGATTTCGTCGCGGTCGAACTCGACGATGACCGGGCGGCCGTGGGGGCAGGCGTAGGGGTTCTCGCAGTCGTCGAGCGCCGCGAGCAGGTCGAGCACGGAGCCCTCCCGGAGCGACGTGTTGCCTGTAATCGAGGGGTAACACGCGAGGTCGGACAGCAGTTCGTCGGCGACGGCGTCGACGGTCTTCCGGCCGCCGTCGACCTCCTCGCGGACGAACGCCGTCAGCGCGTCCCGGAGCAGGCCGGGGTCGAGCGCGGCGTCGAACACCGCCGGCACGGTGCGCACCGAGACGGTCCGCTCGCCGGTCCGGCCGGCGTGGAAGCCCACCTGCGCCAGTGCCTCGCGGTACTCCTCGAACAGCGCCGCCTCGCGCGCCGTGAGTTCGAGTTCGACCGGCTCGGCCAGCGCCTGCGTCGGCGTGTCGCCTTCGACCTCGCCTTTCAGGCGCTCGTAGTTCACGCGCTCGTCGGCGGCGTGCTGGTCGACGAGCACCAGCCCCTCGTCGGTCTCGGCGACGATGTAGGTGTCCGCGAGTTGGCCGATGATTCGCATCGACGGGAGCGAGTCGAACTCGGGCGAGAGGTCCGCCTCCTCACCGGAGAGGTCGCGCTGGGTCGTCGGCGCGGCGATGCGCGAGGGAGGGCTTCGGGACGCGCTTTCGTCCGCCCCCGCTTCGGCCGACGACGCCGCGTCCGGCGTCGGTTCCGATTCGCCCCCGTCGTCGGTCGAAAGCGACGACTGCTCGGTCGTCTCCGGCCCCGGCGCGAGGTCGTACTCGCGGGGCGGCGTCGGCGGCGCGGACGACGGCGGGTCAGTCGCCCCGGACGAGTCCGCGGGCGTCTCGACGGTCGAACCGGGCGAGCCGTGGTCGCCAGCAGGACCGTCGGCGTCGACGCCCGCCTCCCGTTCAGTTGCAGTCGTGGTGTCCGGGTCGGCGTCGCGGGTCGCGGTTGCGTCCGAGTTCGCCCGAGCGCCCGACTCGCGGACCGCTCGGTCCTCCCGAGCCTCCCGCGCGGACTGCACGTCCCGCGCTGACGGGGGGTCGGCGTCGCCCGCGTCTCCCGATTCGCCGTCCGAATCCGCTTCCCGGACCTCGTGGGGGTCCATCGAGGTCGCGTCGTTGCCGTCGGGCGAACCGGGTTCGATGGCCGCTTCGTCGGCTTTCGACCGCCCCCGCGGGGCCGACGACCGGACGAGACCGTTGCTCAGGAGGGCGTCTTCGACCGCCTCGGTCACGTCGCGCTTGACGCCCGTCTCGTCGTCCCAGCGGACCTCCATCTTCCGCGGGTGGACGTTCACGTCCACGGCGTCGGGCGCGACCTCGACGAACAGCACCGCGAAGGGGTAGCGGTCGGCGTCGAGTTGGCCGCCGTAGGCGTCGAGGACGGCCTCGCGGAGCACGCGGTCCGTGACGTAGCGGTCGTTGACGAACGTCGAGAGGTAGTCGCGGGTGCTCCGGGTCGTCTCGGGGTGGCTCACGAGCCCCGAGACGGAGACGCCGGGGGCGTCGCGGTCGACCGGAACCATCGACTCCGCGACCTCGCGGCCGTACACCGAGAGCACGGTCGACTGGAGGTCGCCGCGACCCTCGGTGGCGAACACCTCGCGGTCGTCGTGTTCGAGCGAGACGGCCACGTCGGGGTTGGCGAGCGCGTAGTGGGTGACGACCGCGTTGACGTGGTCGAACTCGGTCGCCGTCGTCTTGAGGAACTTCCGGCGGGCGGGCGTGTTGTAAAACAGGTCGTCGACTTCGACGACGGTCCCCTCTGGACAGCCGGCGGGTCGAATCGACTCGACCTCGCCGCCCTCGTATTGCAACTCGGTGCCCACGTCGCCGCCGCGGGGCTTCGACCGGATGGTCAGCCGCGACACCGCGCCGATGGTGTGGAGCGCCTCGCCGCGGAAGCCGAGCGTGCCCACGCCGGCTTCGAGGTCCTCGATGTCGCCGATTTTGCTCGTCGTGTGCTCGCGGACGGCGAGTTCGAGGTCGTCCTCGCTCATGCCGACGCCGTCGTCGCGGATGCGGACGCCCTCCACGCCGCCGGCGTCGACGGCCACGGAGATGCGCGTCGCGTCCGCGTCGAGGCTGTTTTCGAACAGCTCTTTGACGACCGAGGCTGGTCGCTCGACCACCTCGCCGGCGGCGATGCGCTGGATAGTCTTCTCGTCGAGCTGTTTGATGTCGCTCATTCGCCGTCACCGCCGTCGAGTTTCGACTGCCACGCCTGCACCTTCGCCATCAGGTTCAGCGGCGACGTGGCGTTCACGTCGGTCGATTGCAGTTCGCCGAGGACGGCCTCGGTCTCGGGGTCCAGCGCGGCCTCGGTCTCGGTCTCGGGGTCCAGCGCGGCCTTGGTCTCGGTCTCGGTCTCGGCCCCAGTTCCGGCGTCGCCCGTTTCGGCCTTCGACTCGACGGCCGCGGCCGCGTCCACTGAGCCGTTGCCAGTCGCGCCGTTCGCGGGCGCGCCGGAGCCGGCCGAACCGCCGGAGCCGCCAGTCTCGGGGGCTTCGGCGACGGTCATCTGCCCGCTTCCCACGTCGAAGACGGCCTGTACGGGTTCCGACGACCCGGAGCCTTTCGCCTCGATGGCCTTCTCCTCGCGGAGTCGGTCCAGTACGTCGCCGGCGCGGTCGACCACCGGGCGCGGGACGCCCGCGAGGTCGGCGACGTGAATCCCGTAGCTCCGGTCGGTCGGCCCGTCGACGACGGTCCTGAGGAACGTCACGTCGCCGTCGCGCTCGTCGGCCGCGACGTGGACGTTGGCGACGCGGTCGAGGTGGTCCGCGAGGCTCGTCAGCTCGTGGTAGTGCGTGGCGAACAGCGTCTTCGCGCGCACCTCGTTGTGGAGGTACTCGGTGGCCGCCCACGCGATGGAGATGCCGTCGTAGGTGGCCGTCCCGCGGCCCACCTCGTCGAGGATGACGAGCGAGTCCTCGGTGGCCGAGTGGAGGATGTTGCTCAGCTCCTGCATCTCGACCATGAACGTCGAGCGGCCCTGCGCGAGTTCGTCCAGCGCGCCGACGCGGGTGTAGATGCCGTCGACGACGCCGACGGTGGCGCTTCGGGCGGGGACGAAGCTCCCCACCTGCGCGAGGAGCGTGATGAGCGCCGCCTGCCGCATGTACGTCGATTTGCCGGACATGTTCGGCCCGGTGACGATGAGGAAGCCGCGGTCGTCGTCCATGCGGAGGTCGTTCGGGACGAAGTCGGTCGTCGTCTCCACGACCGGGTGGCGACCGGCCTCGATGTCGAGCGCCCCGGCGTCGGTGAGTTCGGGGCGCGTCCAGCCGTTGCCGGCGGCGTGGGTGGCGAGCGACGCCAGCGCGTCCACCTCGGCGATGGTCCGGCCCACGTCCTGCAGGAGTTCGGCGTGCTGGGCCACGCGCTCGCGGAGCTCTTCGAACAGTTCGTACTCGAGGTCGCCGCGGGCCTCTTCGAGCCGGAGAATCTCGCGTTCCTTCTCCTCTAACTCCTCGGTGACGAAGCGCTTGGAGTTCTTGAGCGTCTTTATCTGCCGGTAGTGGTCGGGCACCTGGTCCGCGACCGACTTGCCGACCTGAATGTAGTAGCCGTCGGTCTTGTTGCGGTCGACGGTGACGTGCGAGAGGCCGTGGGCCCGCTTCTCGCGGTCGGCGAGCGTGTCGAGCCACGACTTCGCCGACTCGTGGCGCTCGATGAGGTCGTCGAGGTCGTCGTCGTAGCCCGTCTGGAACAGCCCGCCTTGCGTGACCGTCTTCGGCGGGTCCTCGGCGAGCGAGTCGTCGAGGTCGGCTCGGAGGTCGGCCGCGGCGTCCCGGTCGGGCCGCGAGACGACTTCCGCGAGCGGAGAGTCCGCGAGTTCGGTCCCCTCGATGGCGTCGGCGAGCGCGGGAAGCACCGAGAGCGTGTCGCGGACCGAAAGCAGGTCCGACGCGCCGGCGCTCCCGGAGGCCGACCGGGAGGCGAGCCGTTCGAGGTCGTACGCCCCGTCGAGCACCTCGCGGACGCGCTCGCGGGCGAGGGCGGCCGACGCGAGCGACTCCACGGCGTCGAGGCGGCGGGCGAGTTCGTCGCGGTCGCGTCGCGGGCGGGTCAGCCACTCGCGGAGGAGGCGGCCGCCGGGCGAGGTGACGGTGTGGTCTATCGTGTCGAAAAGCGACCCCGAGCGGTCGCCGTGCATGGTCTCGATGAGTTCGAGGTTGCGCTGGGTGGTCGCGTCGAGTTCGAGCAGGTCCGAGGGGTGGTAGACCTGCAGGCGCGTCATCGACCGGAGGACGCCCGCGCCCGTCTCCTCGACGTAGGCGAGGACGCCGCCGGCGGCGCGGGTCGCGAGGTCGGAGTCGAGGCCGACGCTATCGACCGTGGACGCGCCGAACTGCTCGCGGACGGCGTGGCGGGCGCGACCCGGCGCGAACGCCTCGGTGGAGAAAAGCGAGAAGGAGGCGTCGGTGGCCTCGCGCAGGCGCGAGAGCGTCTCGTCGTCGCTCCGCAGGTCCGGGCCGGGGAGGACCTCGACGGGGGCGAAGCGGTAGAGTTCGGCCGCGGCGTCGTCGACGGTCGCGGCCTCGGTGACGAGGAACTGGCCGGTCGTGATGTCGGCGAACGCGAGGCCGACGCCGTCGCCGGCGGTCACGACGGCCGCGAGGAACTGCGCGTCGGCGCGGGACGTTTCGAGGAGCGTCCCCGGCGTGACGACGCGCTTTATCTCCCGGCGGAGGTCGCCGGACTCGGTCTCGTACTGGTCGGCGACGGCGACCCGGTAGCCGCGCTCGACGAGCGCCTTGAGGTAGGGCGTCAGGTCGTTCAGCGGCACGCCCGCCATCGGGTACGACGACCCGTGCGAGGACTTCTGGGAGACCGTGAGGTCGAGTTCGCGGCCGACGGTCTCGGCGTCGTCGGCGAAGAACTCGTAGAAGTCGCCGCACTGCATGGCGAGCAGGTCGGCGTCGGTCTCCTCTTTCAGCGAGAGGAACTGTCCGACGATTCCCTGAGTAGTCATGTCCGCACGTGGGCGGGCCGGCGGATAAAACGCTACGATGCCCCGTCCGTCGGGGGTGTGCGTGCCCCGACTCTTGACCGCCCGGCGCGACGACCCGACAGAGTGTTGAATGGTAGCACATCCATGTTTCGTGTTCGATGTTGGACAATCGTCCCAAAAATACAGCGTATGATAATCGGCGGCCCAAAATTATATACGGGAGTTGTCTCGGGAAATCTGTGACAGTCAGGTACGACAGACGAACGTTTCTCCGCGCGGCCGCCGGCACGGTGGGGCTCGGCTCGCTCGCCGGGTGCGTGGGGACGTTCGGAACGGAGTCCGGGGAGCCCGTTCGATTCGGGGCGATGTTGCCCGTCAGCGGGTCGCTGGAGCAGGTGGGAACGCACGGCAAGCGCGCCGCCGAGCAGGCGGTCGAGGACATCAACCGGGCCGGCGGCGTGCTCGGGCGGCCGGTGGAACTGACCACCGTGGACACGGAGGGGTCCGCGTCGGTCGCGACCGACGGCTACGCCTCGCTGGCCGACGCGGGCGTCATCGGCTTCGTCGGCGGCCTCGTCAGCGACGTGTCGCTCGCGCTCGCTCCGAAGGCGGCCGACGACGCCGTCATGGAGATGTCGCCGGCGAGCACGAACCCGCGGCTCTCGGACGCCGGGCGCGCCGACGGGCGGAAGTTCTTCGGCCGGACCGTCCCGAGCGACAGCCTCCAGGCGACCGCGATGGCGAAGATTCTCGACGCGACGCAGTACGCCGACGCCGACCGGGTCGCCCTCCTCACCGTCGACGGGGCGTTCGGTTCGGACCTCGGCACCGCGCTCGGCGACCAACTCGACGCGGAGGTCGTCACCGAGGTCAGCTACGACCCGAGCGCGGAGGAGTTCGGCGGCGTCGTCGACGAGGTGTTCGCCGACTCGCCCGACGCGGTCGGCTTCGTCAGCGTCCCCGGACAGGAACGGGGCGTCCTCGACGCCTACGGCGCGTCCGACCACGAGGCCCCGTGGGTCTTCTCGGCGGGCCTGTTCGACGGCGAGATTCCGCCCTACTACGAGGGCTTCTACAGCGCCTCGCTCTCGTCGGTTCGGACGGACGGCTACTTCCACCTCACCCAGCGGCTCTCCGACATCGCGCCGCTCCAGCCCTACGCGGCGAACGCCTACGACGCCCTGTTCCTCATGGCGACGGCGGCGGAGTACGCCGGCGAGGCGTCGGGTCCGGCCATCGCCGACGCCCTGCAGGCCGTCTCGGGCGGGACCGGCCACACCGTCTCCGTCGGCGAGTTCGACCGGGTTCGGACGCTCGTCGACGCCGGCCGCGAACTGAACTATCAGGGCGCGTCGAGCGGGGTCGACCTCACGGAGGCGCTCGAACCGCTGAGTTCGTATCTCGTCGAGCGCGTCCACAACGGCTCGGTCGAGCAGGTCGAACTGCTCCAGCGCCAGTTCTTCGAGTCCGGAGGTTCGCAATGAACCCGTTTTCGCGGCTGACGAGCCTCCTCGAACGGGCGCTTCCGAACGTGATTCGCCGGCGCTACGCGGCGAAGTTCGGCGTCGTGCTCCTCCTCATCGCGGTCGTCATGGGCGGCGCGGGCGCGTACATCCACTTCGACACGAAGTCGGTCGTCGAGTCGCAGACCGAGTCGCAGATTCGCGGCGCGGCGGCGACGGAGGCGAAGTCGGTCTCCGACTGGGTGACCTCGAAGGAATCGACCGTCTCGTTCCTCGCGGAGTCGCTCGCCGACCAGCCGGCGGGCACCCCGGCGGCCGACCACCAGCGGTGGCTCGAAGGGAAGCTCATCCAGCTCTCCGGCGACGTTCGCTCGCTCCACTACGTCGACGCCGACACCGGCGCGGTCGTCGCCAGCACGACCGACAGCGCGACCGGCCAGTCGCTCGACTCGCTGTCCGCGCCGTGGGCCGACGACGCCGCGGCGCTGGCGTCGGGCCAGTCCGTGACCGTCTCCGCGCCCTACGAGTCCGGCGGCGAGCCGGTCGTCGCGTTCGCCGCGCCCGTCTCCGGAGCCAACGGCGCAGTCGTCCTGACGGCGTCGCTCGAAGCCGGCTCCCACCAGTTCGAATCGCCCTACGCGACCGGCGACACCAAGGTCGTCACCGAGTCCGGGACCATCCTGTTCGACAACCGCAAGGCGTCTATCCTCGACGAGTACGCGGCCGCCGACGGCTCGTCCGTCGAGGCCATCGACGCCGCGCTCTCCGGGCAGACCGGCTACGAGGTCGTCTCCGCCCGCACGGGCATGGAGCCCGGCGAGTACGCGATGGCGTACGCGCCCATCACCGGCACCGACTGGGTGCTCACCTACCACGTCCCGGCCGACCGGGCGTTCGCGCTCCAGTCGCACGTGACGACGAACGTGATGTTCCTCGTCGCCTTCGCCGTCGGCGCGCTGTTCCTCGTCGGCGCGACCATCGGTCGCGGCACCGCGCGGTCCCTCTCGGTCGTCGCCCGCAACGCCGACGACATCGCCAACGGCGAGGTCGACGGAGACCTCCCGAACACCGCCCGCATCGACGAGATGGGCCGGCTGTACGACTCCTTCGAGTCGATGCAGTCGTACCTGACGACGGTCGCCGGGCAGGCCGAGGCGCTCGCGGACAAGCGCTTCGACGACCCCGTCCTCGACGAGGACATCCCGGGGTCGTTCGGCGAGTCGATGGGCCAGACGCACACTGAACTGGAAGCCCTCATCACCGAACTCGAAGCGAAGGCCGCCGAGTTCAGCGAGACGATGGCCGACGCCGCCGACGGCGACCTCACGCGCCGGATGTCGGAGGACGCCGACAACGACGCGATGAACGGGATGGCGCGGTCGTTCAACGACATGGCCGACGAGCTCGCAGCGACCGTCGCGGAGGTCGTCGAGTTCTCCGAGACCGTCGCCGCGGCCAGTCAGGAGGTCACCGCGAGTTCCCAGGAGATAGAGCGCGCGAGCCGGCAGGTCAGCGAGTCCACGCAGGTCATGGCCGAGGGCGCGCACGAACAGCGCGAGAACCTCCGGCAGACGACCGGCGAGACGAGCAACCTCTCTGCGACCATCGAGGAGGTCGCCTCCTCGGCGAGCGAACTCGAACGCACGGCCCAACACACCCTCGAAGCGAGCGAGGACGGCCACGAGGCGGCCGCCGACGCCATCGACACCATCGAGACCGTCGAGACGCAGACCCGCCGGACGGTCGACCGCATCGAGGACCTCGAAGGCGACATGGCCGAAATCGGCGACATCGTCGAACTCATCACCGACATCGCGGAGCAGACGAACATCCTCGCGCTCAACGCGAACATCGAGGCCGCCCGCGCGGGCGAGGCCGGCGAGGGCTTCTCGGTCGTCGCCAACGAGGTCAAGGAACTCGCCGGCGAGACCAAGGCCTCCGCCGAGGAAATCGAGGCGACCATCGAGGAGGTCCAAGCGAAGTCCGCGGCGTCCGTCTCCGAGATGCGCGAGACGCGCGACGCCGTCGACTCCGGCGTCGACGCGGTCCAGACCGCCCGCGACTCGCTGGACACCATCGTCGAGAACGTCCGCGAGACGACCGACGGCGTCGACGAAATCAGCCGGACCACCGACGAGCAGGCCGCCTCGACCGAGGAGGTCGCGTCGATGATGGACCGCGTCTCGGATATCAGCGACGAGACCGCCGAGCGCGCCGAGTCGGTCGCGGCCGCGGCCGAACAACAGACCGCCTCGCTCAGCGAGGTCTCCGACGGCGCGGACCGCCTCGCCACCCAGTCCGAGCGGCTGATGTCGCTCGTCTCAGAGTTTACCGTCGACCACGACGCCGCGGACCGCGACGGCGCGCTCGCCGACTCCGCCGGCGCTTCGGTCGCCGACTTCGACGCGCCGGCGACTGACGGCGGCCTCGACGGTGACGCCCCCGACCACACCGGCCGCACCGACGGCGACACCGACCGAACCGACTGACGCCGCGACCGCTCCGCGGGAACGCGGCTTCGCGGCCGTCTGAACCGCTGTCCCCCCGACTCGGCCTTCCACCCCCGTTTCGGCCCTCTCTGGTCTCCCGTTCGACCCTTTTCGGTTCCGGTTCGCCCCTCTCTGGTTTCCCGTTCGACTCTCCCGCGCGACGACCGCATTTCGGGACCGTCCGTTTTCCACGCCCGCCGCCGGAGTGTACCGATTCTGTACCACCACAGAATCAGTGTTGATACTCAGGAACGTAGCGTTATACCGGCAATCATCGTGGGGTAGACGTATGGACCTGCTTTCGCGACTCGCGGCGCTGGTCCCGGGGGCCGGGGCTCGGACGCGGACCGACGGTGGCGCACAGGCTGACGAACGAGGGACGGTCGCGGCGGCGGCCGAGCAGTTGCACACCGGTGCCCTGCTCGACGGCGTGGGGATGCCGGTGTTCGTCCTCGACGCCGACGGGCGGGTCATCGCGTGGAACGCTCCGATTACGACGCTCACGGGCGTCCCCGCCGCGGAGGCGCTCGGTTCGGAGCACGTGAGCGAACTGTTCTACCCGGACGGCCGGCGGGCGAAGACCCTCGCCGACAAGGTGCTCGAAGACCCGCGGAGCGCCGACGTTGTCCACGGACTCGACGTGGTCGACGAGGGCCGCCAGCTCTACCGCGACACCAGCACGATGACGGACCGGCACGGCGCGAAGCGGCACATCGCGTTCACCGCCCAGCCGCTGTTCGAGGGCGACGAACTGGTCGGCGTGGTCGAGGCCGTCCACGACCGGACCGACGCGGTGGAGAAACAGCGGGCCTCCGAGGCGCTCGTCGAGGAGGTCTCGTCGACAATCGGGAGTCTCACGGCCGGCGACCTCTCGGCGCGGGCGTCGTTCACGGACGACCGCGGCGTCCTCGACGACGAGACGCTGGCGGTCGTCTCGGACCTCAACGAGATGGCGACCCGGTTCGACCGCCTCGCGAACGACGTCGACGCCACGACGGCGGACCTCGGCGGGGCGATTCAGCGGGCCGCGACCGCCGCGACCGACATCGAGTCGCAGGTCACGGAGCAGGCGGACCTCCTGTCGACGGGCGCGGAGGAGATGCAGGAGCTATCGGCCAGCATGGAGGAGATTGCCGCCACCTCCGACGAAGTTGCGTCGGCGGCGAATCAGGCCCGCGTGGCCGCCGAAAACGGCCACGAGGCCGGCCAGAGCATCCGGACCGCGACCGACCAAGTCATCGACATCTCCGACGAACTCCTCGACAGCGTGACCGAACTGCAACAGCGCATGGGCGTCATCGAGGAGGTCGTCGAGGTCATCGCGGAGGTCGCAGACCGGACGAACCTGCTCGCGCTCAACGCGAACATCGAGGCCGCCCGCGCGGGCGAGGCCGGCGAGGGCTTCTCGGTCGTCGCCGACGAGGTCAAACAGCTCGCGAACCAGACCCACGAGCACACCGAGGAAATCGCCGACAGCATCGCCGAGATTCAGGAACAGGCCGACGAGACGGTGCTGGCCTCCGAGCAGTCCCACGAGCAGATTCAGGTCGCCTCCGGCGAAATCGAGGACGTGCTCGCCTCGCTCTCCGAAATCGCCGACGCCGCGGACTCGGCGGCCAACGGCGTCACCGAGGTCGCCCGCGCGACCGACTCGCAGGCGACGAACATCGAGGAGGTCACGAGTACGATTCAGGTCGCCCAAGAGCACGCGACCGCCGCCGAAGAGTCGACGACCGACATCACCGACGCGACGGCCGACCAGACGGTCGCCCTCGACGCGCTCGCCGACCGGGTCGACGCCCTCGTCGGCGGCGACGCCGCGGCGGTCGAGGAACTGGACGCGATGGACTTCGACGACGTGGCCGACGGCGCGGACGCCGACGCGGATGCCGACTCGGTTCGCGCGGCGACCGACGGCGGCTCGGACGACGAGCTCGGCGGGTTCCAGTTCGATAGGTAGCGCGTCTCCCGCGACGGTGACTCTGTTGGAGTCCTCAGCGACTGATCGTTTGCTGAGGCCGTACTGAAGACAGCGCGCGAATCTACCGGTGATGCTTTCGAGAGAGCGGTTATCTCGTTGCCAGTCGTAGGTAGACGGGTACTGGCATGGAAGACGTTACAGTCGTCACACGGGCCAGTTTGGGAGGCCCAGACGACTCCACCGACGTTTCACGACAAGAGATATTCGAAACCGAGGATGCCATCGTGGTTCAGTCGCGGGTCGCCGGTGGAGTCACGACCGGATGGCATCACAACGGTGACCGCCACGTCTACGGGTACGTCGTGGCCGGCCACGCCGTTCTGGAGTACGGGCCGGCCGGTCGGGAATCGGTCGAACTCGACGCAGGCGACTTCGTGTACGTCCCGCCGCACACGATTAGGCGAGTGGTGAACCCGACGACTGAGGAGTGGATTATCGCCATCAGCTTCGTCGGCTCTGGACCGCCTGCCGTATCCGTTGGTGGCCCCCAGTCAGGCGTCGAATAGCAGAAACACTCTACTGACTCCGCCCGCTCCTCAGTCGAGGCTGATTGCACAGCTCTCGACGTAGTCGATGTCCTCGATGGAGTCGACGCCGCCCTCGCCGCAGACGGGGCAGTCCGGGTTCTTCCGGTACGGGACCGTCTCGAACGTCATGTCCATGGCGTCGTAAAACAGGAGCCGCCCGTCGAGCACCTCGCCCTCGTCGAGAAGGAGCTTCATCGCCTCCGTCGCTTGAATACAGCCGACCGTCCCGGGGAGGACGCCGAGGACGCCCGTCGTCGCGCAGTCGGGGACCGTCCCCGGTTCAGGCGCTTCGGGGAACAGACACCGGTAACACGGCCCCTCGGGGACGAGCGTCGTCGCCTGCCCCTCGAACTTGTATATCGCGCCGTGGACCAGCGGGATTCCCTCGAATCGGCAGACGTCGTTGAGCAGGTAGCGCGTCGGGAAGTTGTCCGAGGCGTCGACCACCACGTCCGCGTCGGCGACGACCTCGTGGACGTTCGACTTGTCCACGCGGGCCTCGACCGGTTCGACCGACACGTCGGGGTTGAGCCCGCGGACGAACGCGGCGGCGCTCTCGGCCTTCGGCGTCCCCACGTCGTCGTCGCGGTGGATGACCTGCCGCTGGAGGTTGCTCCGCTCGACCGCGTCGTCGTCCACGACGACGAGTTCGCCGACGCCGACCGCCGCGAGGTACTGGATGGCCGGCGCGCCCAACCCGCCCGCGCCGACGACGACGACCCGCGCCGAGAGCAGTCGCCCTTGGCCCTCGGGGCCGACCTCGTCCATGATGATGTGCCGCGAGTAGCGGTCCAACTGGGTGGCGTCGAGTGAGAGCGTCATATCCCGAGGTTGGCGTCGGCACCGAATAAAGCCGCGGCACGGACGCCCTCGCTTCTCGGACCCGAACCGTCGCCGCTGGCGACGACATCGCCGGAAGCGACGCGCCTTTGACGCTCCGCCCGTTCACGTCGGGTATGGTCGCCGAGACGACGCCCGACGAACTCCGCGAGAAACTGGCCGACGACGACGATGACCTCGCCGTCGTCGACATCCGAGACCCCTCGTCGTACGCGTCCGGACACATCCCCGACTCGGAGAACCTCCCGGCGGCGACGCTCGGGCCCGAGGTGTTCGACCGCGAGTGGCCCGCCGAGGTCGTCGTCTCGTGTTACGTCGGCAAGAGTTCGAAGCAGGTCGCCTCGGTGCTGGACAGCAACGTCGACGCCGACGTGTCCAGCCTTCGCGGCGGCTTCGACGCGTGGGACGGCGCGGTTGAAGACGGCTCCGCGGGCGAGGGCGAAGCGGACCTCGGTCCCACGTCGCCGTTCTGAGTCGTCGACGCTTCTTTTCCGACTGCGCGTTGACTCGCAGAGCGACGCCCGTACTACTCGCCGGGAACCGCGACGGGCGACCCGCGCCGTCGGTTTCGGTTCTGAAGATAGAAGACGAACACGGCGAGGCCGCCGAGCACCGGCAGGAGGACGAACGCGACGAAAAACCCGACGGCCCACATGTCCGCCGTGTCCATCGCGCGGCGCTTCGCGTCGCGGTATAGCCACGCCGCGCCGAGGACCGCGGCGGCAACGAGTATCGGCCCGCTGAGTTCGATACTGACCATGGGGTCGATTCGATGGTCCGGCCCCGCCGCGATAAGCGTGGGTGCTTCGAGACGGAGCCGCGGCTCGGCGGTCGATAAAGAGAGAAATCGGCGCGGTGCGCGGGGCGTTACTTGCCGCGGCCGTTGCCGGCGCGGATGGAGGGACGGTTGTGTTCCGTGCCCTTGCCGCGGTTCTGGAGACCGCGGTTCTTCTTGCCCGCGTTGGTGAGACCGCGGAAGGCGCGGCCCTCGTGGGTGTCGTCGCAGATCCAGTTGAGGTCGTCGTCGTTCTGGATGGCCGGGTGCTCGGGGTCGACGAGGATGACTTCCTGCCACTTCTGGGAGCCGTCCTGTCCGACGCCGTAGGAGTTCAGCACGCGCAGGTTGGGGTGCTTGCGCGAGGCGCGCTCCTCCGCGATGCGCGGGATGGACTTGCGGCGGCCGATGCGGTTGACGCCCTGGCGCTTCGTGCGGCGGCCGGCCTTGTGGCGCTGTTTGCGCGCGCCGCCCTTGCGGACGGAGACGCGGACCACGATGATGCCCTGCTTGGCCTTGTAGCCGAGCTCACGGGCCTTGTCGAGGCGGGTGGGGCGCTCGATGCGCTCGATAGCGCCCTGCTCGCGCCACTCCTGTTTTCGCTGCCACTGGAGTTCGGCCAGCTTGCCTTCCTTCGGGGTCTTCCACGCTTCCTTGATGTGGGAATAGAAGCTTCGTGCCATTGTGTATCACCGCGGGCGCTTGCGATTCAGTCCGTCGGGGAATCCCCCTGAGACCACATTTCGTCCCGTGCGTGACGGGTGCCCTCTGGCGTGCCCGCATTGCCAGCGAGTTAGCGAACTTACCGGCAGGGGAGGGTTAAGGACTTCGGATTCTCGCGGCGCGCGTGCCACCGACTCACGCGGTGAGGCGGTCGAAAAAGACGGTATCGAGGATGCGCCCGCCGCGGCTCAGCCTTCCATCCCGCCGAACGACAGACCACCTTCGATGTAGCGCTGTGCGAACAGGTAGATGAGCACGATGGGCGCGGCGAACGTGAGCGCGAACGCCGAGAACCGGGCCCACGGGATGGAGTACCGGCCGACGAGTGAGTACAGCCCGACGGGGAGGGTGTAGTTGTCCGTCGACAACAGCGTCTGGGCGACGACGAACTCGGTCCACCCGGTGAGGAAGGTGAAGATGAACACCGTCGCCAGCCCCGCCTTCGACAGCGGCAGGATGATCTCGGTGACGATTTTCCACGACGGCGCGCCGTCTATCATCGCCGCCTCCTCGTAGGAGACGGGAATCCCGTCCATGTACGTCTTCAGGAGCCACGTGTTGAACGGGACCGCGGTGGCCGCGTAGTACGCCGACAGCGCGAGTTTGTCGTCGTTGAAGCCGAACTGGACGAACAGGGCGTAGAGCGCGATGAGGAGCGCGACGCCCAGCCCGCCGCCGATTTGGGTGAACAGGACGTAACCGTACAGCACCTTCGAGCGGCCGATGAACTGCCGACGAGACAGCGCGTACGCGCCGGGGACGATGAGACACATGGCGAGTATCACCGTCGGAACCGCCACGGTGAGGCTGTTGGCGAAGAACCGCTTGAACTCAGATGTCTCCGTGACGCCGTACTGCGACACGTCGAGGAACGTCAGTTCGGGCGTCTGGAGGAACACCTCGTAGCCGCCGAGGGCGAGGCTGATACGGTAGCTCGGGACGATGAGGTCGCCGACGACCCAGAGGAACGGCTCGATGGTCGGGTCGGCCGGCCACAGGCGAATCCCGCTCGACGAGTACAGCGACGCGCCGGTGCCCGAGAAGGCACCGACGGCGACCCAGTACAGCGGGAACAACAGGAGCGCGACGACGACCGCGGCACCGAGGGTGATTCCGGCGGTCTTCAGCACCGTCGCGGGGCTGACGCGCCCATCGCGGACGCCTTCGAGTGTGTACTTGACGTCCTTGACCGACTCGACGGGAGCCGCCGCGGCGTTCCGCGCGTCGTCGGCGAGTTCGGCCGCGAGGTCGGAGACGACGCTCATGCGTCGTCCACCCCGTCGGCGAGCTGTCCCTTCTTGACGTTCAGCATCATGAAGACGCCGATGACGGCCACGGCGACCAGCATGATGGCCGCGCCCTCACCGTACTTCTGGAAGCGGAACGCCTCGCGGTAGCCGTAGACGATGAGGAGTTCGTTCGTCCGCGACGGCCCGCCCTGATTGAACACGTACGGGATGAGGAACTGCTGAAACGACGCCGCGGCGGTGAGAATCGAGGCGAACAGCACGGGGCGCTTGATAGAGGGGAGCGTCACGTGCAGGAAGCGGGCGAAGAAGCCCGCGCCGTCTATCATCGCCGCCTCGTGGAGTTCCTCGGACACGTCCTGCAGGGCGCTCACGGTGATTATGACCATGAACGGGTACGCCAGCCACGCCTCGGTGACGTTGTAGGCGAGGAAGGCCATCCAGCGCTCGGAGAGCCACGCGACCGAGCCGAGGCCGGCCATCCGGAGGAACTGGTTGGCGAGGCCGAACTCGGCCGAGCTGAAGATGCCGCGCCAGATGGTGATGGTGAAGATGCCCGGCAGGCCCAGCGGGACGATGATGAGCGCGCGCATGAACCGCTTACCGCGGACGCGCTTGCCCGTCACCACGAGGCCGACGCCGAGGCCGACGAGCACCTTGAGCGCGACCGACGTGGCGACGAACAGCCACGTCACGCCCATCGAGTTCCAGAACTGCCCGTCCGAGAGGACCCGTACGTAGTTGGCGAGACCGACCCACTGCTCTCTGCCCTGAAACAGCGTGGCCGGTTCCGCGTTGGTAAACGAGAGATACACCAGATACAACACGGGAAACAGCATGAACGCGAGGAAGACGAACAGCCCCGGGAGCACCAAAAGCAGGGGCAGGTCGCCCCTGCTCACCACCGGGCTGTCCGCGACGCGCTCGACGGCGCTGTCGACGACGCTCATCGTCCTTACTCCCAGTTAGACCGGATGTTCTCTTCGGCCTTCGTGAACGCGGCGTCGAGCTCCGCGTCGCCGTTTTTCACGCTGTTGAAGGCGTCTTCGAGCGGCCCCCACACGTCACCCATGTTCGGGTGCGTCGGGATGGGCGTGCCGAGCGAGACGGACTCCGAGAAGCCCTGAACGGCCTCGGGGAGGTCGTCGCTCGCGGCGAGTTCCTCGTGGACCGGGATGTAGCCGAACTCCTCGGCGTTCGCCGAGAGCACGTCGGTGTTCGTCGTGTACCACTCGGCGAACGCGCGGGACGCGGCCGCCGCCGCCTCGTCGCCCTCCAGCGTCGAGGTGAAGTAGAGCTGTTTGACCGTCGTGTACGGCTTGGGTTCCGCGTCGCCCTCGGGCGAGGGGAGCCGTGCGATGCCGGCGTCGATGTCGTTCGAGCGAACGTCGCCGAGGAACCACGGCCCGTTGATGGCAAAGGGCGCGTTTCCTTCGAGGAAGACCGCCGCCTGCGGGTCGTAGCCGGTGTCCTTCGGCTGGTACGGGACGAAGTTGTCGAGGATGAACTGGAACCCGTCGAGCGTCGCCTCGTTCGACAGGCCGAGTTCGACGTTCGACTCGTCGAAGTAGTAGCCGCCGAAGGCGTGCGCCCACGCGCTCATGAAGTAGGCGTCGAGTGGGTAGCTGAGCCCGTACATCCCGTTTTCGGGGTCGTGGTACTCCTCCATGACCGCCGTCATGTCGGCGACGGTCTCGGGCGCTTCGTCCACCATCTCGCGGTTGTAGATGAGGCCGACGGTCTCGGCCGCGTAGGGGAGCGCGACGGTCGCGCCGTCGAACTGGACCGCCTCCTGTGCGGGCTCGGTGTAGACCGAGAGGTCCACGTCCAACTGGTCGCTCTGGTCCGAGAGGAAGCCGTTCTGGTAGTACTCGCCGGTCCAGTCGTGGGCCCAGTCGAACATGCCCGCGCCCTGCCCGGCCGGGATGGCGGAGGTCGTCTTCTTCCGGAGGTCGGCGATTTCGGCGGGCTTCGCCGTGTGGGCCGTCTCCGAGGTGAACGTCTCGGCGTTCGCTTCGAGCGCCTGCTTCTCGGCTTCCGCGCGCTGGTGCCAGAGCGTGAACGCCCCGCTCGGCCCCGCGGAGTCGGTCTCCGACCCAGCGGTGGTCTCGTCGCCACCGTCGCCGCCTTCCGCACCGCTCTGTTCGGGTGTCCGCGTCGAATCGGTCTCCGACACGCCCACGCACCCTGCGAGTGCGCCGACGGCCGTCGTGCCTGCCAGTTGCTTCAGGATTGTGCGGCGGTTCATTGGCATAACGAATCTATGATGAACTATGTGTTCATATATTTAATAGTTCGGAATGACGGCCGCATTCGCGGGGAAAATTGCCAATACGACGCCCCATCGAGAAATCGGGGGATAGCCGATAGAACGTTTCTAAGGGCCACTCCCGGCGATTTAAAATTTAATACGAACTATTGCATCACAAATTCAGAAGATAGGAAAACGGTTATGGACGATGGGGACAGACGGGGAGTAATGGCACGTCTCACGCTCGAAGCGCTTCGCAAGGAGTACGACCGGGGCCGCGTCGTCGCCGTCGATGACCTCTCGCTCGACGTCGAGGACGGCGAGTTCATCACTGTCGTCGGCCCCTCGGGGTGCGGGAAATCGACGACGCTCCGCATGGTCGCGGGGCTCGAATCGCCCTCCGGCGGCACGATTCGAATCGGCGGCGAGGACGTCACGGACCAGCACGCCCGCAAGCGCGACGTGGCGATGGTGTTCCAGAACTACGCGCTGTACCCGCACAAGACGGTCATGCAGAACATGGCGTTCGGCCTGCGGATGAGCACCGACCTCTCGAAGGACGAGCGCCGTGAGCGCGTCCGCGAGACGGCGGCGATGATGGGCATCGAGGACCTGCTCGACGACAAGCCCGACGAGCTTTCCGGCGGCCAGAAACAGCGGGTCGCGCTCGGTCGCGCCATCGTCCGCGAACCCGACGTGTTCCTGTTCGACGAGCCGCTTTCGAACCTCGACGCGAAGCTCCGGACGACGATGCGAACCGAGATTCAGCGCCTCCAGAACGAACTCGGCATCACCTCGCTGTACGTCACTCACGACCAGGAGGAGGCGATGACGATGGGCGACAGAATCGTCATCCTCAACGACGGGAAACTCCAGCAGGTCGGTCGCCCGAAGGACGTGTACGAGAACCCCGCCAACGAGTTCGTCGGCGGCTTCGTCGGCTCGCCCTCGATGAACTTCCTCAACGTGGCGACCGAACGCGAGGGCGACCGCCTCGTCCTCGTCGGCGACGGGTCCTTCTCCTACCGCCTGTCGGAGCAGTTCTCGGCGACCCTCCGCGAGGCGACCGACGCGACCGACCTCCGCGTCGGCGTCCGCCCGGAGGACGTACACACGGCCTCGTCAGGCGAGAACGTCGTCGATTCGACCGTCGGCGTCGTCGAGCCCATCGGCTCGGACAACTACCTCCACCTCGACGTCGGCCCGGACTTCATCGCCCGCGTCGATTCGGACGTCGAACCCGAGACCGGCGAGACGGTCGGCGTCACCTTCGACGAGTCGGACCTCCACGTCTTCCACCCGCGGACCGGCGAGTCGCTCCTCTCCCGCGAATTGAAGCGACGCGCGGCCCCGACGCAGTCGGCGTGAAGACATAGTTCGCTGTTTTCTCGCGGTCAGTTCGCTCCCAGAATCGGCAGTCCCGAGCGCGCCGACTTACTCCCCGCCGAACGCGTCGTCGGCGTCGAGCGTCGCCAGCGTCGCCAGCCGGAGCGCGTGTGGCCAGCCGAGCGGCGTCGCGCTGTCGGGCGTGCCGTCGTCGAAGAACTGCTCGGCGAGGAAGCCCTCGTCGGTGCACAGCGGGCCGTCGGGGCGGACGAGGTCGAGGAGCGCCCGACCCTCGTCGGCGAACTCTCCGGCCCGACCGTCGCCGTGTTCGGCCAGCAGGGCGGCGAGTTCGACGCCGGCGTTCGCGCCCCACGCGGTCGAGACGGTCCAAACCTTCTCTGAGGACTGTTCGCGCGTCCGCCAGTCGTCGCCCTCGAAGCGGACCAGCCCTTTCACGTCGCTGTCGTCGGGGTCGTGCCAGAGGCCGTCGAAGACGGACTCGACGTGGCTGACGAGCCGGTCGAGTCGGTCGTCGTCGACAGTTTCGAGTCGGTCGTAGGTCCGGTGGGCCGACGCGAGCGCGAGCGCGGCCGAATCGTAGCGGTCGTCGAGTTCGCCGTCGGCGACGCGGAGGGCGTAACAGCCGCGGCCCTCGCTCCAGAGGCGGTCGATGCCGTCGTACACCTCGCGGGCGCGGTCGGCGGCGCGGTCGGTCAGCGCCGAATCGAGGTCCGACAGCGCGAGCGCCGCGTAGGCTTCGAGGAACGTCGCGGCGGTGTGGCTGAACCGGCCGGTCATGTTCTCCCACGCGTTCTGGCAGTCGACGGGGAGGCCGTCGTCGCCGAGGGTGTCGTCGAGGCTGTCGAGGGCGCGGGCGAGCGTCTCCTCGATGTCGGTGCGGAGGTCGTCGTCGGAACAGCGGTCGTGATAGGCCGCGAGGAAGGCGATGACGCTCCCCGTCTGGTCGGCCTGATAGTCGGCGTCGTCGCCGGATTCGAGCCGCGCGTTCGCCCACCCGGGCGCGAGCGAGCCGTCGAAGGGCCAAACGCGGTGGGGCCACGAGCCGTCTTCGCGCTGGGTGCGGCAGTAGGCGCGGGCGCTCCGTTCGTGCCACGCGTCGAGGCCGAGGTCGAGTCGCTCGTCGGACTCGAAGAGGAACGTCGAAATTTCGGCGTCATCGCGGAACCACGTGTAGCCGTAGCCGCCGGAGTAAGCGTAGTAGGGGTCGAAGTCGGGGCCGGCGATGCGGAGGCCGAGCGCGCCGGACAGAAGCGAGAGCACGCGGATGTCGTCGCGCATCGCCGCCGACTCGGCGTGGTCGGGAACCGCGCCTTCGACCTGCCCCGCGGCGCGCTCGCGGAGGTCGTCGAGGTCGAGCGAAACGAGGTCGCGGACGGTTTCGAGCGCGTCCTCGCGGGCCGTCTCCGTGTCGTCGGTGAGCAGGTGACCGACCGCGGCCGCGCCGGCCTCGAACGGGACCGTCCCGACGACCGCGCCGCTCAGTTGGCCCTCCTCGTAGCAGTCGTCGGTGCGGGGTCGCGGCAGTTCGACCTCGCCTTCCGAGAGCAGTTCGCCGAAGCCCTCGGGCACGCGACCCTCGACGTGGTCGAACGCCGGCGACGACGCGAGAAAGTCGTGTTCCTCGGCGTGGTACGCTTCAACGGCGTCGCCGTGGGTCAGTTGCCCGACGAGCGTGTCGCGGCCGTCCGGCTGGAAGTGGACGAAGGCGACGAGCTCCACGCCGGCGTCGGTCTCGAACCGACTGACGTGGCCGTCGCCGACCGCGAGGTCGTACTGCGTCACGCCGCCGTGGGGCGTCTCGTGTTCGGTGACGACGAGCGCGCCGTCGCCCGCGTACGACTGGCACGCGCCCTCGTCGAACCAGTAGACGCCGGTCTCGTCGCCGACGGGACGGACGCCGAACCGGGAGCGCTCGACCCCCCAGCGCCCGGACAGCGGGTAGCCGAAGTCGCGGAGCGAGCCGTCTGTCTCGACGTGGACCAGCCGGTTTCCGAGCCCCGAAAACAGGCCGCTCGTCGTCCGTCGCTCGCCCGGGAACCGCGTCGGGTGGTCTGCGTGCCGCTTGTAGTCGGCCAGCGCGTCGCGTAGTTGCATCGCTGAGTCGTGGGACTCCCGCCGGTAATAATCTTGGTGTAATGTTCCTTCAAACTTTCATGCCGTTTCGAAACGGTAAGGGTGTCTCTCCTCCGAGTGAGGATATGCATCACCCCGTCTCCCGCGAGTCACGACGGTCGGTCGTCCCGTGAAACGCGGAGCTGAGACGACTAACACTGACCTCCTGACGGGCGCGCGAGTCGCCGCCGAGTCGAGCCATTAAGTATCGTGGTCGATGACAGTCCGACCATGGACGACCGGGAACTCGCCGACCTCCTGGAGCAGTTCGGGCTCTCAGAGAAGGTCGTCGACACGTATCTGACCCTGCTCGAACTCGGGGAGGCGAAGGCGAGTCAGATTGCTGACGCGGCGGGCGTTTCCAAGCGCTACGTCTACAGCGTGAGCAAAGAACTGGAATCGCGCGGCTTCGTGGAGATCAACGACCACGTCGTGCCGACCACGATTCGGCCACTGCCGCCGATGGAGGTCATCGAATCGCTCTCCGAGAGCGTCGAGTCGATGCGCCCCGCGCTGGAGGAACGCTACACGGCCACCGCCCGCGACGAAGAGCGCTTCGAGGTCATCAAGTCCCGCGTGACGGTGCTCAAGCGCATCGCCGAACTCATCGGGCGCGCGGAGTCAGAAATCACGCTGTCGCTCCCCTACGACGTCCTCGACGAGGTGGAAGCCGAACTCCGGGCGGCCCGCGAGCGCGGCGTGCTCGTCTCGCTCGTCGTCAGCGGCGTCGAACCGCACGACGACCTCGCACTCGACGGCGTGGCCTCGCTCGTCCGCGTCTGGCACGAACTCATGCCCACGATGCTCACCGTCGACTCGCGGACGGGACTCGTCTCCCCCGGAGAGATGGTCGCCCGGTCGAACTCCGAGTCGCAGGCCATCGTCTTCGCACAGCCCCACCTCGGGCCGGTCATCGTCGGCTCCTTCTTCGGGAACTACTGGCCGATGGCCGCCGAGGCGTACACGACCGACCCCGACCCGCTCCCGGCGACGTACCACAACTTCCGCCACGCCGTCTTGCAGGCGGCGCTCTGCGAGCGCGCGGGCATCGACCTCGACGTGACCGTCACCGGCCGAATGGTCCACACCGACGGCCCGACCGAACTCCGCGGCCGCGTGGTGGACATCCGGCAGGGCCTCCTCGAACCCGCGAACAACTCCTTCCCGGTCGAGAACGCCTTCGTCGTCGAGACCGACGAGGGAACTTACAGCATCGGTGGACAGGGCGCGTTCGTCGAGGACTTCGAGGCCGACGCGGTGGAGTTCACGGCGGCCGAATAACGAGCACTCGCGGCCGCGGTTCCTTCCCGGCAGTCTCGGTCTGTCTTCGTTGGCTACCCGTTCCGCCGAGCGACGCCCTCACCATCAACGGCAGTTCTCCCTCGAAATCTACATTTCATATCGCGCTATCTGATTTATCACCGCGGAAACCGGCTACCGCCACGGCTCTCGAAACCTCACTAGCGACGGCAGAAAGCGGCGTTCCGGGTCGGTGGGCGGTTCAGACGGCGAACGCGCCGATGCGTTCGAACTCGTTTTCGGCGATGGCGTCGGACAGCGCGTCGATATCGACGTCGTCGGGCATCTCGGCGGGGTACTTGCGGCGGAAGTAGCCGACGATGTTCTTCGCGTCGCGCGCGAGGAGTTCCCGGGCGTTGTCGTGGTCGGTCGGGACGGCCTGCGGCCAGTCGAACACCGTGATGCCGCGCTCGCCGACCGCGACGTTGTACTCCGACATGTCGGCGTGGACGTAGCCGGCCTCGTAGGCGTCGGCCATCTCGGAGAGAATCAAATCGAGGACGCCCGTAACCTGTTCGGATTCCAACTTCGCCTTGGCGAGTTCGACGCCGTCGAGTTTCGCCATGATGATCGCGTGGCGGTTGTGGTCGACCGGGCGCGGCACCGACACCTGCGGGAACAGGGTTTCGAGCGCCTCGTACTCGCGTTCGGCCGCCTTGCGGGCGGTGTAGAGCCACGAGACGTGGTGGTTCTCGGAGGTGTAGTCGCGCTCGCGGCGCACCTCGCGGAAGTTGGTGTACCCCTCGCGGTGGAACTTCAGCGCGAGCGGCTTGAACGACTGCACCTCGAACACGTCGCTTTCCTTGCCGACGCCGAGGGGCGCGCCGAACCCCTGGATGGTGTCTCGCTGGGCGAACGTCCGGAGCGCGAGCGCGTCGTACCCCTCGACCGTGAGCTTGTACCCCTCGTACTGGATGGTCTTGCGCTCGACGAGCTCGCGGGTCATACAGCGGTCGATGCGGTAGTCGACCTCCTCGGCGGACAGCCCCGAGTTCTTCGGGAGCTTCTCCCGGTTGACCCACTCGCTGAAGCGCATGCCCTGCTCGACGCCCGAGAGGAGGTAGAAGTCCTCGGGCTCGAGTTCGGCCATGACGCCGGCGACGTTCCGTACCATGCACGTTCGTCCGTCGGCGAGGCGTAAAAGGCCCGCGAGTCGGCGAACCTCGCCCGGGATAAATCATATGCGACGATACGAAATGAGGGGTGTAACGACCCACCAACAATCTCGGCGGGGGATTTCGGAAAGTCGGCGTCTCGCGGCAGGGCTACGAGGGAGTCGCTCCCTATCGAGGATGTAGTCCGCAAGTCCCAGTGTGAACTTTGGTGCCGATTGAGCGACCTGACTGGAGGCGTTGAGAGGAACGCGTGAATGGGCCATTTTTCTCTCACCCGACATTTATGCGAAACGAGACAGTTGGAACGGATATGACTACGCGACCGGAGAGGGTGGGGCGGCGACACGTCCTCCATGTGCTGGGAGTCGGTCTGACAACTGGCGTGGCCGGCTGTAGTAGCCTCAGGGGGTCGACGGACGACTCCTCGGATAGCAACGAGCCGCCTGCATCCGATGCCACCGCGTCAGAAGCGAACGCTTCAGCCGTCGTCGTTGAACTCTCCACAACGGCCCAGCCATCACGGCTCCCGCCAATCTGGGAGGGCCACGACATCACGGCGTTCCAGGCGCAATTATCGGTCGAAGCTTCCGGTCAACCGGACCAAGTAACACTCGCCAACGACCGGGTGAAACTGACCCGCGAGTCCGAGGCGTGGACTGACGATACCGTAACGGTCGAGCCAGGGCAATTGACTCCCGGTGAGCAGACGTTCACTGCCACGGCTACCCGGGGTGAACAACAGGCACAGGCTACGGCCTCGGTTTCCAAGTCGATACCGAGCGCGTATAAACTCGATATCGTCCCAGAACGAAACGAGGAGCTGAGAACTCAAATCAGTCAGCACTCGATTCAGGAGAACTATCTTGAGGACCGTGGTGGATTCACTACTTCAGACTTAGTATTCGAGACGTACCACAGTCACGAACAACTGTCCTTCGACAAATTCGGAATCGACCTCGTCGCCTACGAATGGAGACACGACAACGACTATACTAGCTTGGCAGAAGTCCGAACTACTGATGTGAAGAACTTCGTGGATAGTATCGGGAGGGATACTGGGAACTCCGACATTGAAGCAATCAAAAATGGCGATGAAGTACCTTCTGCAATCTATCCAAACGGAAGCATGGCAGAAAGAAGGGGAGGTAACTTTGACTACGAACAATTCTCAAACGCTGAAACAGTAGGAGAAGCACTGGATTGGGTCCACCCCTACCTATTCAACTGGCACGCAAAAATAACGGATAGCGGCCCCATCTCTACAGAAGATGCTCTGTATGCGCCTTCTCTAGAACAGGCAATTGAAGAAAATACCAATACGGGTTTAGAAGTTCATGCATGGGACGTCGAAACCTTAGGTCACGGGACAGGCCTTATTTACGGGAAGAACGCCGACGGCTCAGAAGAACTCAGATTCATGGAGACTGTAGCATCTCCAGTGACTTCAAGAGGAGGAGGCATTCAGCTTCATCCATTAATTGAGGAGTCTGGATATCTAGATCCCGAAAATCTTGGCTACCAGGAGCATTGGCATCCACTACGATTCGGGTGGGAGAAAGATGAGGACACATCTCCATTAGGATTCGAAAATAAGAAGAGGAGCGCCGTAAGCGCATTTGGAGGAATGTCTAACTCCCTCCACGCAGAAGAGAATCCAGTACCAGGAGCTTCTGATACAGTTGCTCCAACAACAGAATATGTGGTTGATCTCACAGGGGAGCTTAGAAACTTCAATCAGAACAATACGGAGTTCGAGACATTATACAATCAGTCAAAAGCACTTGTAAAACTGGTTAGAAAACAAGACGAAAACCACATCATCTATGGTACAACCGAAAACCCACAGTACGCTGTTGTCGAAGATGACTCCTTAATTGAGGAAGTGTGGGAAGATACGAGTGGCGAGTACGACGACTTCGACCAGCAGTTAAAGCAGAACTCGGCGACAACATGAGTTCGAAGCGATGGACCCGGTCCTCGACAGAGACGAGTGAAGACGTCGAAATGTGGTTATCGGCTACGATGTTCCACCCCGCCATCCCCTGACATCTGGGAAGCGAGAGACTCGCACGCGCTACCGAGCGGCTGATTCAAGCAGTAAAATCGAGCAGATAACTCACGTGTCAGCCGTCTTCGAGTGGACTCAGGCCGCGTCGAGGTGGAACTCGACGACTGCGCCCTCGCCGTCGTCGGTCGGGGGGAGGCGGAGTTCGCCGCCGTAGGCCTCCACAATCCACTTCGAGAGCCAGAGGCCCAGTCCGTTACCGTGGCTGAGGTCGCTCTCTTCGACGTTCTGCTCGATGAGTTCGCGCTGGTGGTCGGGGATGCCCGGGCCGTCGTCCACGATTCGCACGACCACCTCGCCGCCGACGCGTTCGTACTCGATTTCGACCGTCGGCGCGCTCCCGGCGTGTTCGAGCGCGTTGTCGACGATTTCGCGGAACGCGATTTTCAGCTTCTTCCCGCCGACGACCGTCGCCGGACCGTCGCCGCTGACGGTGATGGTCGCCTCGGGGTTGGCCGCCGAGCGGTCGTCGACGAGCGAGTCGAGGAGCGCGCGCAGGTCGACCGTCTCGCCCCCGTGGTCGCTGTCGACGAGTTGGGTGACGGTCTTGACCTGGTCGCTCATCGTGCCGAGGTCGTCGCCGGTCGCTTTCAGTCGCTCGCCGATGCGGACGGTCTCTTCGTCGCCGCCGTCGGTGGCGAGTCGGTCGCCCCAGCCGAGGAGCAACTGCGCGGTGTGCCGGAGGTTGTGGCGGACGAGTCGGTTGATGACCGCGGAGCGTTTGTACTGCTCGGACAGCTCGCGGGTCCGAATCCGGCGCACGTCGTTGATACCGATGAGGACGTGCGCGACGGCGCTCACGCCGACGACGATGGCGGCGCTGAAAAGCGGCTCGCTGACCGCTCCGCCCGCGGCCCGCTGGTAGCTCCCGATGAGCGCGAGCACGAACACGGTGACGACGACGCCGAGGAGGTTCCAGCCGGCGACGCGGGCGGCGTGGGCGGTCTTGAGGTCGCTTCGGTAGACTGCGGGACCGATGGCGACGAAGAGCACCGAGATGACGAGGCCGAAGGCCGCGGCGACGAGTCCCGCGAGGTCGGATGCGACCGAGGCGACGCTGTTCGAGACGATGACGAACAGGGCCACCCCGGTGAGACTGAGCGACCCCGCGCTAACGAGACGAGAGACGTTCACGGTTCGTTGACTCTCCTAGTGCTAATAACGCTTCTTTGAAACGAGTTGTCACTCGGCGTTGACGCGGTAGGGAAGCCCCTCGGGGTCGAAAACGCCGTCCGCGTCGCACCGCGCCGACACCGGGCCGACGGTCGCCTCGCTGTCGGTCGGATACCACGCGCGGCCGACCGGCGAGACGACGAATCGGGCGTCCCGGTCGCCGACGAACACGAGGTCGCCGCCCTCGAACGACTCCAGCGGCTCGATGCCGAGCGCCTCGGTCAGCGACGCCACGAACGACTCCACGTCGGGGACGGCCATCCCGACCTCGGTCGCGCCGCGGAGGTCGGTCGCCGGGTCGAACTCGCCGGTCGCGTCGCCGTCGTAGCAGACGTACTCGATGACGTTGCCCTCGGGGTCCTCGAAGTAGACGGAGTCACAGCCGAGGAAGTCGAACCGGACGCTCGGTCCCTCGTCGGTGTCGAGCACGTCCACGCCCGCGCGCTCGTCCAGCCACGCGACCACGGAGTCGACCGCGGCGGCGACGGTGAACGCGAGGTGGCCGGGGTCGGTGTCGCCGAGTTCGAACCACAGGGTCGTCTCCCCGGCGGTCGCCGAGCGCTGTGACCCGGGGACGGCCGCGAAGCCGAGCGTCTCGACGTAGAACTCACACAGCGAGATGGGGTCTGTCGCGGCGAGGGCGACGCGGGTGAACTTCATGGTTCCACGTCACCGCGATGCGGTTTAACGGAATCGCTCGCGTCGGCCGAGCGTCGAAATCGCTTTCTCCCGGATGGACGAAGCCCACGTATGAACGACTCGCAGGGGTCGATTGCCGACCGCGAGTGGCGGGTGATTCGCGAGGAGGTCCGACCGGGACCGATGCAGATGGCGCTCGACGAGGTCGCGGGCGAGACGGCCGCCGCGGGCGGTCCGCGGACCGTCCGCGTCTACTCGTGGGAGCCGAGTTGCCTCTCGCTGGGCTACGGACAGGACCCCGAGACGGTCGACTGGGACTACTGCGACCGCGAGGGCATCGACGTGACCCGCCGACAGACCGGCGGCGGTGGCATCTACCACGACCGCCACGGCGACGTGGCGTACTCCATCGCCGCGCCGAAATCGGAGTTGCCGGGCGACCTCATGGACTGCTATCACCTGCTGTGCGAGCCGATTTTGGACGCGATTCGCGCGGTCGGCGTGGACGTGGACTTCGTCGACGACGACGTGCCCGTCATCTGGCATCCCGCCTGCTATCTGCGGGCGCTCCACCCCGCCCACGACATGGTCGCCGCGGGCCGGAAAGTCGCGGGCAACGCCCAGTACCGCCGCCGCGACGCCGTCGTCCAGCACGGCTCACTCACCTACTCGGTGGACGCCGAGACGCACCTCGGCGTCTTCGACGGCCACGACGTGACGCCCGAGGCGTTCCGCGAGCGCGTCGTCGGCATCGACGAACTCGCCGACGCCTCCCGCGAGGAGTTCGTCGCGGCGCTGACCGAGTCGCTCTCGGGGTTCGTCGACGCCGACGAGGGGTCGTGGGCCGACGCGGAACTCGACCGCGCGCGCGAGAAAGTCGACGAGAAGTACCGCGCGGACGACTGGGTTCGCCGTCGCCCGGGGTCGCGCTCCGACTGAGCGGCCGTCGTCGCTGTCATCGCTGTCATCGCTGTCGTCGTCGCCGCTCGCCGCAACCCCGCCACCGCGCTCCCGCCGTCTGACGTCGCCGCCGACTCCGAAGTCCCTTTGTTCGGGTACGCCGTCGGACTCTGCATGCAAGTCGGCGCACACGTCTCGATGTCCAGTTCGAAGGTCTCGTCCGACGACGAGACGCCACCGCACGGTAACGTCGCCAACGCCGTCTTCCGGCAGGTCGCCTTCGGCGGCAACTGCGGGCAGATTTTCACCACCTCGCCGCAGGTGTGGCGCGACCCCGACATCTCCGACGAGGAGGCCGAACTGTTCCGCGAGCAGACCGCCGACAACCTGGCCGGCCCGTGGGTCATCCACTCGTCGTATCTCGTCAACCTCTGTACGCCCAAAGACGGTCTCCGGCAGAAGTCGCTGGACTCGATGCAGACGGAGGTCGACATGGCCGACAAACTCGGTATCGAGTACGTGAACGTCCACCTCGGGGCCCACACCGGCGCGGGCGAACAGCAGGGCCTCGACAACGCCGTCTCCGTCCTCGACGACCTCGACATCCCCGACGGCGTCACCGTCCTCATCGAGTCCGACGCGGGCTCGGGCACCAAGATGGGCGACGACTTCGCCCACCTCGGCTACGTCCTCGAAGAGTCCGAACAGGACCTCGACGTCTGTCTCGACACCGCCCACGCGTTCGCCGCGGGCTACGACCTCTCGACGGCCGCGGGCGTCGACGAGACGTTCGAGGAACTCGACGCCGAGGTCGGACTGGAGCACCTCAAGTGCGTCCACCTCAACGACTCGAAACACGAGTGCGGGACGAACAAGGACGAACACGCGCTCATCGGCGAGGGCCTCATCGGCGAGGAGGGCATGCGCGCGTTCATCAACCACGAGGCCATCGTCGACGACGACGTGCCGCTCGTCTTGGAGACGCCCACCGAGGACGGCAAGGGCTTCGCGTGGAACATCGAGCGCGTCCGCGAACTCCGCGCCGACGCGGAGTAAGACGCCGGACCGCGGGCCGGGACACCAGGGTCCGCCGCTGAGTCTCGCATCGACCGTTTCGACCGTTTTTTGGGTCGCCGCGCCCGACTCCGCGTGTGCGACGTTTCTCCGAATCGTACCTCCGGCGGACGCGAGACGGCATGTGGGACGACTCCCGCGCGGCCCTCGCCGACCTCGACCTCGGCGGCCGGACCCGCATCCTCGACGTGGGCTGTGGGACCGGCGAGTTCACGCGCGTCCTCGCGGAGGCCTCGGACGCCCGCGTCGTCGGTGTCGACGCCGACACCGACCTGCTTTCGGTCGCGGCCGACCGCGCCGGCATCGAGGCGGTCGCCGGCGACGCGACGCGGCTTCCCTTCGCCGCCGACAGCTTCGATTTGGTCGTCTGTCAGGCGCTCCTCGTGAACCTCCCGGACCCGACGGCCGCGCTCAGCGAGTTCGCCCGCGTCTCGTCTGACCTCGTGGCGACGGTCGAACCCGACAACGCCGCCGTCGGCGTCGACTCGACCGTCGAGGCGGAGGCCGCGCTCGACCGCCGGGTCAGAGACGCCTTCCGCGAGGGCGTGGCGACCGACGTGGCGCTCGGCGACCGCGTCCGCGGGCTGTTCGACGACGCCGGCCTGTCGGTCGTGGGAACCCGCCGGTACCACCACCGCAAGCTGACCGAGCCGCCGTACGACGACCACGACGTGCGGAGCGCGGCCAAGAAGGCGACCGGTGAGGGACTGGACCGCCACGAGGCCGACCTCCGACGCGGACTCGACGACGACTCCTACGAGTCCGTCCGCCGGGAGTGGCGGAAGATGGGCCGCGAGGTCGTCCAGCAGATTCGAGACGGGGAGTACCGCCGGGCCGAGGTCGTCCCGTTCGACGTGACGACGGGCCGGGTGTAGCCGGGCCTGTTCGACGGACCGAACCGATGGCCGAGTCACCGGCCGAAAAACGAGACTATCTGTTCAGTAGCCGACCGCGAGCTGTTCGTGGACGGCGTCGCCGCTCTCCAGTTCGTCCGCGAACGCGATGGCGAAGTCCTCCATGGAGATACGGCTCTCGCCGTCCTCGTCGGCGACGAGTTCGCCGAGCGCGGTCCGGAACTCGCCGGTCCGCTCGCCGGGTTCGATGAACGCCGCGGGCGCGACGTAGGTCCATCGCAGGTCGTCGGCGTCTTCGAGCAGGCCGTACGCCTCGATGGCGGCGCTGGCGACCGGCTTCCACTCGTCGGGGAACTCCGGCGAGTCGATGAGTCGCGTGTCGGGGGCGACGTTCAGGATGCCCGCGCCGCCGGTCCAGACGAGGCGGTCGACCGAGGCGCGGCGCATCCCGTCGACCACGGCGTCGAGCATCTCGACGAGGACCTCGGGGGGCTCGTCGCCGCTCGGGCCGAGCGCGGAGGCGACCGCGTCGTGGCCCGCGGCGAGTCGCGCGATTTGGTCGGCGTCGGTCGCGTCGCCGGCGACCGCCGAGAAGTCGGGGTCGTCGACGCCGTCGACCGCGCCGCTTCGGGAGACACCGGTGACCGCGTGTCCGCGGTTCAGGAGTTCGTTGGCGATTCGCGTGCCGATTCGGCCGCTCGCACCGAGGAGGAGTACGTTCATGATGAGATGGTGTGGGTGGTGGTGTTCGTCGTCCGGTTCGCCGCGACGATGCGGTTACATCGTCATACTTGGTCAAGGAGAGTGAGCTTAATATACCTAAGCGAACCTCGGTGTGAGTAGGTCACGTCGATGTCACCGCACCAGAGCCTCGAAACGAAGTACGAACAGTGCCCGGTCATCAAGACGCTCGAAGAAATCGGCTCGCGGTGGCGGATGACGGTCATCCACGTACTGCGCGAGGGCGACCTCCGGTTCAACGAACTCAAGCGCGCGACGGGCGCGAACTCCCAGACGCTCTCGCGCGTGCTGGACGACCTCCAAGAGCTGGGCTACGTCGAGCGGGAGGTCGAAGACGGTAGTCCAATCGCGGTCTACTACTCGCTCACGCGGAAGGGCGAGGAACTGCTCCCGGCGTTCGACGACATCTACGAATGGGGCGAAAAATGGATGTCCGCGGACGGTGGCGCTGAGTCGTAAGCGGCGGTTCGCGGGCGCTCAGCCGAGGAACAGGTCGACGAAGTTCCCGTTCGACTGGCCGCGGTAGAGTTCCGAGTAGCCGCAGTTCGCACACGAGACGACGGTGAACTGTCGGTTCTGGATGTCGAACATCTTCGAGAGGCCGCCTCCCGTGGTTGCGATGGAGTCGATTTCGGTCTCGGAGTGGCCGCATTTCGGACAGCCGTCTCGGTCGGCGCTCGGTGGAGGGCTCATGTTGAACCGTTGAACTACCCCCGTGAAAAATGTACCTCCGAAACCACTTCCTGTCTCGCACTCGCCGGTAAGCGTATGCCCGTCGGTGGCCTCGTGTTCCTCCTCTTCGCCCTCCTCAGCATCGGTGCCGCGGTCGCCCTCTACGCCGCGATTCGAGACGAGACGCGCGATTTACCGACGATGAGCCGCGAGGAGGCGGAGCGTCGCGCCCGCGACGAGGGGATGCGCTACAACGAGACGCGCAGTCGCGGGACCGACCGCCGACCGGACGACAGCGGCCGCGGAGACCGAACTGACTGGGATACCGACCGCGCCGACGACCGCGACTGGTAGCCGGTCGCGTCCGACTCGGTCCGGCCTCGACTCGGCTCCGCTCCGGCCTCAGACCACGTCGCCGCGGACCGACGTGCCGGTCTGTTCGGCCCGGTAGGCCCGCATCGCCTCGACGGCCGTCTCGGCCTCGTCGCCCTCCAGTCCGAGCATCTCCAGCGCGCCCGAGAGCGTCGGGAAGGCGAACTCGCCGTTTCGGAGTTTCGACATCGCGTCCGACGAGCGCTGGCCGTCGGCGTAGAGGCAGACGCCGCGCGGGTCGAGAATCTGCTCGTAGGCCTCGCGTTCGACCGCGCCCTTCAGCCGCTGGGTGACGTTGTCCTCGAAGGAGGCGTTGCACACTTCGAGGTGGACCGGTTCGTCGTCGTCGGGGAGCAGGTGGGCGGCGAGGCACTTCTCGGGGGCGGCGTAGCCGTTCGCGTTGGCTCGCAACAGGTCGGGGTGCTCGCGCGCCCACTCGGCGCGGACGCTCTTGCCGACGCCCTTCACGCCGTGGGACCGCTCGAACGCCTCGGCCGCGTCGGGGTCGCCGCGGAGGAGGATGTCTTTCGTCACGTACACGTCGAGTCGGTCGAGGGGGTCGAGGCCGAGCGCCACGTCGCCGTAGACCCACACCTCGCGGACCGGGACGGGGAGCGTCTCGGACTCGACGGCGTCGACGACGGCGGCGACGCGGTCGAGGGCGGCGTCTCTGTCCATCGACTGTCCGTGGGGGTCGGAGGGCCAAACCGGTTGCGACCGAGCGCGGTCGGGTCGCCGGTCGCCGGTCGGGCGTCCGACGGCAGTCGCCCCGAGGCGAAACCCGTATCCCTCCTGCCGGGCAAGCGACCGGCAATGGAGTGCGACAAGTGCGGCCGCGACGCGGTGATGCACGCGGCCTACTCCGGGGCCCACCTCTGCGACGACCACCTCTGCGCCTCGGTCGAGAAACGCGTTCGCCGCCGCATCCGCGAGGACAACATGCTCCCCCGCGACGCCAGCCCCGAGAACCCCCAGACGTGGGTCATCGGGCTGTCCGGCGGCAAAGACAGCGTCGTTCTCACACACATCCTCGACGACACGTTCGGGCGCGACCCGCGCATCGAACTCGTCGCTCTCACCATCCACGAGGGCATCGAGGGCTACCGCGACAAGTCCGTCGACGCCTGCGTCGAGCTCGCCGAGGACCTCGACATCCATCACGAACTGGTCACCTACGAGGACGAGTTCGGCGTCCAGATGGACGACGTGGTCGAGAAAGACCCCGAGAACATGGCCGCCTGCGCCTACTGCGGCGTGTTCCGCCGCGACCTGCTCGAACGCTTCGCCGACGACCTCGGCGCGGACAAACTGCTCACGGGACACAACCTCGACGACGAGGCGCAGACGGCGCTCATGAACTTCTTCGAGGGCGACCTCAAGCAGGTCGCAAAGCACTTCGACGCCAGCATCGGCGACTTCGAGAAGCGCCGCGACGCCGGCGAGTTCATCCCGCGGGCCAAGCCGCTCCGCGACGTGCCCGAAAAGGAGGTCGCGCTCTACGCCCACCTGAAGGACCTCCCCGCGCACATCACCGAGTGCCCCCACTCCTCGGAGGCCTACCGCGCCGAGATTCAGCAGTTGCTGTTGAAACTCGAAGAGAACCACCCCGGCACCCGCCACTCGATTATGGCCGGCTACGAGGAGTTGGCCGAGTTGACCGCCCGCGAGTACCGCGGCGAGGGCCGCGTCGACCTCAACGACTGCGAGCGCTGTGGGTCGAAAACCGCCGGTGACGTCTGTCGGAAGTGCCGGCTCATCGAGTCGATAGAGGCGGTCTGAGCGGCCACGGAACCGCACGGACCTCGTTTTCGGACGCGTCTTACGGGTCAGACAGAACCGAGTGCAGTCGCGTCGACCGAATCGGCGGCGACGCTCGCAGGGCGAAAACGTCGTTCGTGAAAAAGAACCCACGAAACCCGACGGGCGCGGCGGCGTCCGCGCGGGTCCGACAGGGCGTTACCGGATGACGTCGAGACCGTTGTTCTTCTCGACTTCGTCGCGGCCGCCGTCGGACCACGTGCCGCTCTGGGCCGTCTGGGCTCGCTCCGAGCTATCGAACTCCGAACCCGAGTGCTGTTGTTGTGATTCGCGCGACTGGATGCTCTGGCGCGACTTGTCGGCCTGCTTCTGCGTCGTCGGGCCGAGGACCTGCGCGGACTGGACGCCCGTCATGATGGCCATGACGCGGACTTTCCCCTTGTACTCGTCCTGAATGCGAGCGCCCCAGATGACGTTCGCGGCGGCTTCCAGCCGTTCGGTGATGTTGCTCGCGATTCCCTCGGCCTCCTTCAGCGTGAGGTCGGGGCCGCCCGTGATGTGGACGAGACCGCCGGACGCACCGCGGTAGTCCACGTCGAGAAGCGGGTGGTTCATCGCGTCGTTGACCACCTCTTGGGTCTTGTTCTTGTCCTGGGTCTCGCCGACGAGCATCACCGCGACGCCGCCCTGATTCATAATCGTCGACATGTCGGCGTAGTCGAGGTTGATGAGGGACGGCTGGGTGATGGTCTCCGAGATGCCCTTGACGGTCTCGGCGATAATCTGGTCCATGACCGAGAACGCCTTGCCGATGGGCAGGTTCGGGACGTAATCGAGGAGGCGGTTGTTGTCCAGCACGATGATGGAGTCGGCCTCGTTGCGGAGGTTTTCGAGCCCCTCCTCGGCCTTGACCGTGCGGGCGCGCTCGACGTTGAACGGGGTCGAGACCATGCCCACGACGATTGCGCCCTGCTCCTTTGCGATCTTCGCGACGACGGGGGCCGCACCGGTGCCGGTACCGCCGCCCATCCCCGCGGTGACGAACACGAGGTCGGCGTCGCCGAGCACGTCCTTGATCGTGCCCTGTGCCATCTCGGTTGCACGCTCACCCATCGACGGGTCACCACCGGCACCGAGACCCTGCGTCAGGGACTTCCCGACGAGGATTTTCGTGTCCGCTTCGATCATCTTCAGGTGTTGCTTGTCGGTGTTGATGGCGACCGTGTCGGCCCCTTCGACACCGATGTTGTACAGGCGGTTGATGGTGTTGTTGCCGGCACCACCAGCGCCGACGATGACGATTCGCGGGTCACCGAACTGGTCGTCGCTGTCGTCGAGCGACGACTGCGTCTTGCGCTCGGCCTCGTCCCGTTCCATCGCCTCGCGAACGATATCCTGCATAGTTACACCTTTGCCCAGCCGCGCTTGCTGGTAGATTCGCGCTGTCGCTTGTCAGTCGTCTGTTCATTGAGCATCTCGCGAACGGCGGAACGGATGGCTTCGGATCGGTTCGGGAACTCTCCCGTCTCGACCATCCGCTCGACCTCCTCGATCTGCTGCTTCGGAATTCGTAGTGTCACACGCTCCATGTTTACATTCCCCCGGTAAGACGGCGCGCCGCACTCGTGTGCGTGTGTCTTACACCCGGAAACCGACGGACGACGCCGGGTTTCGGGCCGCCGTCGGGTGGCTGTAAGACAACCGTCTTACGCGATAATCACCACAGAGGGATAGAATATAAATGTAACGGCGATTGTAAGACAGGGACTGAATATCCCGTATAGGGGGCTTTAATCGCCGGTTATGCTTGTTCCAGAACGTCGGCCGCGGGCGTCCGACGCCCGCAATCGGGGCAGAACGCCCAGTCAGACCGGAGTTCGTCGCCGCACTCGCAGAACACGCGGTGGGACGTCTTCTCGCCGCAGTTCGGGCAGTACACGTGGTCCGGACCCACGGATTCGCCACATTGGCCACAGCTCATCTCGGCGTCGTCCGCGTCTGGGGACTCCAGTTCTTCCCGTGTCTTACGAACCGTATTCGCCCCCGATTCGCCCTCGACAGCCGCGTTTACGCGGGATTCGTCGCCCGAACCATCGACGTTGATGTTGACGTTCAACCCCGACGGCGTCGGACGCTCGGCCTCGCGGGCCGCCACGGCTTCCTCGACGAGCGTCGGGAGGCGTTCGTCCAGTCGGTCGTCAACGAGTTCCTCGACCCGCGCCGAAAGCGCGCCGTCCAGTCCGTCGTCTCCGGCGGCGGTGTCGGACGCGTCGTCCGCGGCGTCGTCACGTTCCAGTTCGTCGAGGTACTGACGGAGCGCCTCGCGCATCACCTCGCTTTTCGAGGTGTCGAGGCGGTCCAAGCGCTCGACGAGGGCGTCGTCGGCGCGGAACGTGATTTTACTCATTACTCCGGGATTATCTCGGCACCATATCAATGTTCGCACCTGTCTGACACACAGCACACGCGGCGGCGAGAATGATAATGGTTAAACGCGTCGACCGGATACGAATCGGTGACCGCTCTTAGCTCAGCCTGGCAGAGCAGCCGACTGTAGATCGGCTTGTCCCCCGTTCAAATCGGGGAGAGCGGATTTTGCTTGCAAAATCCGGTCGAGCCGGTTTGAGCAGGTCAGTCGCAGCGCGTGAACGAAGTGAACGCGTCGTCTGACTGGGTTCAAATCGGGGAGCGCGGGCCATCGTCGATTCTGACCTGTAGCGTCCTCTGTCCCGTTTACGCAGACCCTCACGAACATTCGGAGTATATCTCGCCGGGACCCCGTGATTTACCCCCGTCTGTTCGGAAGCGAACAGCATGGATTCTCGACCGCTCGGCACGACCGGATTCGACGTTTCTGAAATCGCGCTGGGGACGTGGCAACTCGGCGGCAGTTGGGGCTCGGTGACCGACGACGAGGCGTACGACGCCATCGAGGCCGCGCTCGACGCGGGCATCGACTTCCTCGACACCGCGGACGTGTACGGCGACGGCGACAGCGAGCGCCGCATCGGCGACGCGCTCGCCGACCGCGACGACGACGTGGTCGTCGCCACCAAGGCGGGGCGTCGGCTCGACCCGCACGAGGCCGACGGCTACAACCGCGAGAACCTCGAACGGTTCGTGGACCGAAGCCGGGACAACCTCGGCGTCGACTCGCTCGACCTCGTCCAGCTTCACTGCCCGCCGCGAGACGTGTACTACCGACCCGAGGTGTTCGACGCGCTCTCGGAGCTCCGCGACGCCGGGAAAATCGACCACTACGGCGTGAGCGTCGAGAAGGTCGAAGACGGGCTCAAGGCCATCGAGTACGACGGCGTGGAGACGGTCCAGATTATCTTCAATCCGCTTCGACAGCGACCCGCGGAACTGTTCTTCCGGGAGGCAAAGCGCCGGAACGTCGGCGTCATCGTTCGCGTCCCGCTCGCGTCGGGACTGCTCACCGGTGCCCTCTCCGAAGACGCCGAGTTCGGCGAGGACGACCACCGGAACTTCAACCGACACGGCGAGGCGTTCGACGTGGGCGAGACGTTCGCCGGAATCCCGTTCGAAGACGGCCTCGCCGCCGCGGACGCGATACAGGAGGTCGTCCCCGAGGGGGTGTCTCTCGCGCAGTTCACGCTCCGCTGGATTCTCTCGTTCGACGCCGTGAGCACCGTCATCCCCGGCTCGAAGACGCCGGCGCACATCCGCGACAACGTCGCCGCCGCGTCGCTCCCGCCGCTGTCGGCCGACCAGTTCCAGCGCGTCGAAGAGGTCTATGACGCGTACGCGCGCGAACACGTTCACCATCGGTGGTGATGTTCCACCGCTGGTGACGCGAGGCCGCGGGGACCCCCCGCTTCGCTATATTCAAGTACAGTTTCGCCAATGAAATTCTAGTGGCAGTCACGTTCGACCTCTTCGGCACGCTCGTCGACGCCGAGTACCCGTCAGACCCCGGCGCGGCGGTCGCAGACGCGCTCCGCGAGTACGGCGTCGCCGTCCCCGACGACTGGGACGACGCCTACCGCGAGGTCCACATCGACGCGCCCGAGGGCGCGGAAGTCCCGCTTCCGGCCCACGTCGCCGCGGCGCTCCGGTCTCGGGGCGTCGACTCGCCGGACAACGCCGCCCGGCGCGCGGTCGTCACGGCGTTCGACCCCGAAGTGACTACCCGCCCCGGTGCGGTCGAGGCGGTCGCCGCGGCCCGCGAGGCCGGCGCGGTCGGCCTCCTCTCGAACTGCTCCGTCCCCGAACTCGTCGCTCGGACGCTCATCCGGTCGGACCTCGACCGGCGCGGCTTCGACGACGTCACGACGAGCGTCGCCTGCGGCTGGCGGAAACCCCACCGGCAGGCGTTCGAGGCGGCGGCTCGTGGCCTCGGTGTCGACGCGGCCGAACTGGTCCACGTCGGCGACGACCCGGACGCAGACGGCGGTATCGAGGCGGTCGGCGGCCGGTTCGTGAACCTCCGGGAGACGACGCTCGAATCGGTCGCGGCGAGACTGCGCGCCGGGGAGGACCCGTGCCCGTGACCGCCGCGGCCGCGGTCGTCGCCGCCGCGGCGCTGGACCGGGGGTTCGCCGAACCGCCGACGCGCGTCCACCCGGTCGCGCTGTTCGGCCGACTCGTCTCGCCCGTCGACCGCGAGTGGTCCCGTCCGACGCTGGTCGGCGGGGTCGCCGCGGTCGCGCTTCCGGCGCTCGCCGCGGGCGTCACCGCGGGTGCGACGTGGGCCGCGACGCTCGTCTCGCCGTGGCTCGGCGCGGCCGTCGCCGCGCTCGCGCTGTTTTCGACCACGAGCCTTCGCATGTTGCTCGACGCGGCCGAGGCGGTCGTCTCCGCCACGGCGGACGAGTCCGGCCTCGACGCCGCCCGGCACGAACTCCGGGCGCTGGCCGGGCGCGACCCGTCGTCGCTCTCGGCGGCCGACATCCGGAGCGCCGCCGTCGAGAGCGCCGCGGAGAACCTCGCCGACGGCCTCGTCGCGCCGTTGCTCGCGTTTTCGCTCCTCGCGCCCGTCTCGCTCCCGCTCGCGGTCGGCGCGGCCGCGTGGGTGAAGGGCGTCAACACGCTCGATTCGATGCTCGGCTACCGACACAAGCCGGTCGGTCGCGTCCCGGCCCGTCTCGACGACGCCGTGATGTGGCTCCCGGCGCGCGTCTCGGCCGTCTTGCTGGCCGTCGTCGCCGGCGCGCCGGCCACGGTGACGCGGGTCGGCGAGCTGGCGCGGCGGCCGTCGTCGCCCAACTCGGGGTGGCCGATGGCGACCCTCGCGGTCCTCCTTGAGACGCGACTCGAAAAACCGGGCCACTATCTGCTCGACGGGGGTCCCGAGGCACCCGACGCGGCGACCGCCGCGCGGGGCGTCCGACTCGTCTCGCGGGCCGGACTCCTCGCGTTCGCCGTCGCGGGGGTGGTCGCGTGGTTCTGACCGCGCTCCGCGGCGCGCTCGGCTTTCTCACCCGCCTCCCCGTCGGCGGCGACGAGTCCAACTGGGACGCCTTCAGGCGCGCGCCAGCGGCGTTTCCGCTCGCCGGCTACGTCGTCGGCGCGCTGGCCGCGCTCCCGTTGTTGCTCCCCCTGCCGATACCGACCGCGGCCGCGCTGTACCTCGTGACGCTGTACCTCGTGACCGGCGTCACCCACGCCGACGGCCTCGCGGACCTCGGCGACGCCGCGGTCGTCCACGGCGACGCCGACCGCCGGCTGTCGGTCCTGAAAGACTCGCAGACGGGGGTCGGCGGCCTGCTCGCGTTCGGGCTGACGCTCGTCGCCCTCGCGCTCGGCGCGTTCGGCCTCGCGGGCGCGGGGGGTCGCGTCGGCCTCACGGCCGCCGTCGCAATCGCCCTCGCCGCCGAGGTCGGCGCGAAGGCCGGCATGGCGACGCTGGTCTGTCTCGGCGCGCCCGCCCACGAGGGACTCGGCTCGGCGCTCGTCGGCGAGAACAGTCCGTCGGGGCTCCTCGCGGTCGCCGTGGCCTGTCTCCCGGTCGTCGCGCTCGCGCCGGTCACCGGCGGTCCCGCCGTCGTCGCGGCGCTCTGCTGTGGGCCGGTCGTCGCGCTCCTCGTCCGCTCGTGGGGGTGCGCCCGACTCGGCGGCGTCTCCGGCGACCTGCTCGGCGCGACGAACGACTGGCCCGCGCCGCGGCCGTCCACATGGGGGTGTGACGTGGACGCTCTCGTGATGTGCGGCGGCCGCGGCACCCGCCTCGACGCGCCGGTCGAAAGCCGCTCGTGGACATCTGCGGGCGGCCCATGCTCGACCGGGTCGCCGCGGCGCTCCGCGACTCGCCGGTCGAGACCGTCCGCGCGGTCACCTCGCCGCACACGCCGAACACCCGCGAGCGAGCCGCCGACCTCGGTCTCGACCCCATCGAGGCCCCCGGCGAGGGCTACGTCTCCGACCTCGGATTCGCGCTGGACCGCGTCTCCCGGCCGGTCGTCACCGTCGTCGCCGACCTGCCGCTCGTGGCTCCCGAACACGTCGATGCGGTCGTCGCGACCGCCGACGGCGGGGCCGCCACCGCGTGCGTCCCCGTCGAACTGAAGCGCGACCTCGGAGCCAGCATAGACGACGCGCTCGTCTTCGACCACGAGGGGACCGCCGTCTGCCCGACCGGACTGGGCGTCGTCGGCCCCGCGACCGCGGACTCGACAGCCGACACCGACGCCGAGACGACAGCCGGAACCGACAGCGACACAGGCTCCGGCACGGACACGGACACAGACACCGACTCCGGTACCGACACCGACACTCACCCGACCATGTACCTCTCCACAGACACCCGACTGGCACTCAACGTGAACCGCCCGACAGACATCGCGCTCGCGGAGGACCGATGCGAGTAGTCCTCGTCGCCGGCACGACCGAGACGGCGAAGATTCCCGGCATCAGCGCCGCCGGCGCGGACCCGTCGCTCGTCGGTCACACGCCGAGCGCCGACGCCGAAATCATCGAGTACGGCGAGCCCGTCCGCTCGCCGGTGACGCCGGTCAGTCCGACGGGCTGTCCGACGCCCGCGGCCGTCACCCGCGCCGTCAAGCAACTCACCGGCTTCGACGTGCTCACCGTCGACGCCGGCCTCGCCAAGCCGAGCGCCGCGCCGACCATCGACGTGGGCGCGCGCCCCGGCCGCGACATCCGCGAGAGCGAGCCGGTGCCGACCGCGCCCGGCGCGTTCGAGGCGGCCCGGCGGATGGGCCTCGCGCTCCCCGAGGACGAACTCGTCATCGGCGAGACCGTCCCCGGAGGGACGACCACCGCGCTCGCCGTGTTCCGCGCGCTCGGCGAGGAGTTCCCCGTCTCGTCGTCGCTCCCGGACAACCCGACGAGCCTGAAAGAGGAGGTCGTCGCCGAGGCGTTCGAGGCCAGCGACGTCGAACCCGGCTTCGCGGCTCACAAACCCCGGCGCGCCGCTCGCTACCTCGGCGACCCGGTGCTTCCGGTCGTCGCCGGCCTCACCGTCGGCGCGCTCGAAAACGGCATCGACGTGACGCTCGGCGGCGGAACGCAACTGCTCGCGGCCGCCGCGCTCGCCCGCCACGCCGGCGCGGACGGCGACCTGACGCTCGCCACCACCTCGTACCTCGCCGAGGACGTGCCCGAGCTGGCCGACGCCGCCGACGCGTTCGACCTCGAACTGACCGTCACCGACCCCGGTTTCGAGACGCACCCGCTGGACCGCTACGACGCGGGCGAGGCCAAGGAGGGCGCGGGCATGGGCGGCGCGCTCATGCTCGCCGACCGGATGGGCGTCCTCGACGACGTGGAGGCGGCCACGCTCGACGTGCTCTCGACGCTGGACCCCGAAGCGGTCGAGACCGGGCCCGCGGCGGCCGACGCTGGTGGGGCCGACGCCGGCGGCGCTGACGCCGACATCGACGATGGACCCTGAATCCGTCCGGGCGGGGAGCCGCGTCCCCCACGGCGGCACCACCGACCCGACCGTCCTCGACTTCAGCGCGAACACCAACCCCGAGCGCCCCGATGGCGTCGAGACCGTCTACCGCGAGGCGTTCGACGCCTCGACTCGTTACCCCGACGACGACTACGCCGACTTCCGGGCGGCCGCCGGCGACTACGTCGGCTGTGCTCCCGAGGCAGTCGTGCCGACCGCCGGCGGCCTCGAAGCCCTGCGACTCGCGTTCGAGGTGACGCTCGCACCGGGCGACACCGCGCTCGTCCCCGAGCCGAGCTTCGGGGAGTACGACCGCGAGATTCGCCTGCAGGGCGCGGAGCCGGTGGCGGTCGCCCACGACGCGGTTCTCGACGCCGACCCCGAACCTCACGCTGTCGCGGTCGTCTGCACGCCCAACAACCCGACGGGCGAACTCGCGTCCGCCGACGACCTCCGGTCGTTCGCGGCGCGCTGTCGAGAGGCAGAGACGGTCCTCGTCGTCGACGAGGCGTTCCTCGATTTCACCGACGAGCCGAGCCTCGCGGGCGACCCCGGCGTCGTCGTCGCCCGGTCGCTGACGAAGATGTTCGGTCTGCCGGGCGTCCGCGCCGGCTTCGCCGTCGCCACCGGCGACCTCGGCGACCGACTCGCCGTCGCCCGGCGGGCGTGGTCGCTCTCGACGCCCGCGGCCGCCGTCGGCGCGTACTGCATGGACGACGCCGAGTTCGTTTCTCACACGCGAGCGCGCGTCGCGACCGAGCGCGAGCGGCTCCGCGAGACGCTGTCCGAGGCCTTCGAGGTGTACCCGTCGGACGCGCCGTTTCTTCTCCTCGATGTCGGCGACCGCGACGTCGACGCGGTCGTCGAGACCTCCCGCGACCACGGCGTCGCCGTCCGGGACGCGACGACGTTTCCGACGCTCGACTCGCACGTCCGCGTCGCGGTGAAACGCCCCGACGAGAACGACGAACTGCTCCGGGCGCTCGCCGCCGTCGCCACAGATGTTTGAGGCGACGCGCCGCGACGGCGTCTGTCGGCTGGTCCGCCCGGAGACGCGCTGGCTCTCGACGGGCTACGCCGGCGGCGAGTCGCGGGCCGACGCCGCGTTCAACGTCACCGTCCCCGAGGGCTGGCCCGAGACCGACCTCGACGCGTACGTCGAGCGACGGCTCTCGGCGGCCGGCTTCGACGAGCGCGGGCCGACGCTCCTGACGGGCGTGGGACAGGAACACGCCCGGCGCGCCCGGTTCGGCCCGGTCGAGGTCGTCGCCACCGCGGGCGTGTCGAACCCGGCCGAACTCCCGATAGGCGACGACCCGAGCGACTGGGGCGACGCGTCGCCCGCCTCGCCCGCGGCGGCCGGCGACGACCGAGAGGATCGAGACGACCCGGTCGGCACGGTCAACGTCTTCGTCGGGACGACGCGGTCGCTGGAGCCGGGCGCGCTCCCGAACCTCGTCGCCGTGGCCGCCGAGGCGAAGGCGGCGACGCTCCTCGCGCACTGCGGCGCGCCGGGGACGACGACCGACGCGGTGGTCGCCGCGTGCGACCCCGCCGGCGACCCGGTGACGTTCTCGGGGAGCGCCACCGAGGTCGGCAACGCGGCGCGTGTCTGCGTCCGCGACGCGGTGCGCGCGAGCCTCGATTCGCGGTACGACGCCGAGCCGATTCCGCGGGGCGTCGGCGAGGCGCGCTACGGCGTCGTCGCCGACGACCGGGCGACCGTCTCTCCGATTTGAGAACACCGGTGAAACGACTGCTCGACCGAGAAACCCTCGGTGGTAGCTAAATGGTTCCCGCAGAAGCTTTGATTACGGTCGATTGCTAGCACGCTGGTATGGACCCCGGTTCCGTTTCCGACGTCGACCACGTGACCCACGGCGGGACCGCCGACCACTCGCTCGTCGATTTCAGCACCGGTTCGAACCCGGAGCACCCGTCCGGTCTCGCCGGCGTCTACGAGTCGGCGCTCTCCACGGCGCGGCGGGACTCGCTGGACGACTGCTCGCGGTTCCGCGTCGCCGCCGCGGCGTTCGTCGGCTGTAACCCCGACGAGGTCGTTCCCGCCGCGGGCGTCATCCAAGCGCTCCGACTCGCGGTGGGCGTGACCGTCTCGCCGGGCGACAGCGTGGCGCTTCCGGCCCCCTGCTGTGGCGAGTACGCACGGGAAGTCCGGCTCCAAGGCGGTGAGCCGGTGCACGTGCCGCACGACAGACTCTTAGAGCGCGTCGACCCCGCCGAGCACGCGACGGTGATTCTCAGCTACCCCGCGAACCCCCTCGGAACGGCGTATCCGAGAGACGAACTTCGGGCGTTCATCGACGACTGCCGCCGGGCCGACACGCCCGTCATCGTCGACGAGACGTACCTCGGCTTCACGCGCCTCCCGAGCACGGCCGGCCTCGACGGCGTTATCGCGCTCCACTCGGTGACGAACGTCTTCGGCGTCCCCTCGCTCCGCGCGGGCTTCGCGGCCGCGACGGGCGACCTCGGCGACCGGCTCTCGCGGGCGCGCTGTTCGTGGGTGCTTTCGTCCCCGGCGGTGGAGGTGGCGACCTTCTGTCTCGAACAGGACGGTTTCCTCGAAGCGACGCGCGACCGGGTCGAGCGGGAGCGGCCGCGGATACTCGCGGAACTGGACCGACTCGGCTACGACCCGCACCCCGCCGACGGCGCGCTCGTGTTGTTCCGCGCCGACGACGTCGACCGCGTGCTCCGCGAGACTCGGCGGCGCGGCTTCGCCGTCCGCGACGCCCGAGACTACCAGCGACTCGACTCGCACGTCAGAATCAACGTCCGCCGCCCGGACGAAAACGACCGCTTGCTCGACGCGCTCGCCGACGCGACCTGAGCCGAGCACCCGCGTCGACGCCGCCGAGACGGGGAACGCCGACTCCCCGACGCGAGCCGACGCGGGCCACGGCCGACCGGCGGTCTCAGTTTCGTCCCGCGCGGGGCCGCGGACCTCGGTTGCGCGCCGCGGCTCGGACCCGCGTCACCGATTCAGGTACACGATGAACGCGATGGTGAGGAGGGTCGCGTACACCGCGAACGTCGAGTCATCGACTACGAAAGCGAACGATTGGATAACGATTCGGAACATCGGTGGTCGTTTCACCCCATGATGTCCTCACTATTAATGTTTGTTACCGATTGACACGATATTCGTCGGCGCACGTCCACCCGTTCCGAACACTTATGCGAAATCACCGGGGACGTGGTGGCATGGTTGAGGCGTTCGCCGTCGCCAGCGGGAAGGGCGGCACCGGGAAGACGACGAGTACGCTCGCGCTGGGGATGGCGCTCGCCGAGGACTACGACGTGACCGTCATCGACGCGGACACGGGCATGGCGAACCTGCTTTTCCACGCCGGCTTGGACGACGCCGACGTGACGCTCCACGACTTGCTCGTCGACGAGCGCGACGCCGCGGTGTCCGACGCGGTGTACGAGCGGTTCGGGCTGTCTGTCGTCCCCTGCGGGACGAGTCTCGCGGCGTTCGAGGCCGCGGACCCCGGTCGCCTCCGAGACGTGGTCGCCGAACTCGCGGCCGACACGGACGTGCTCCTCCTCGATTCGCCCGCCGCGCTCGGCTCCAAGAGCGCGGTGCTCCCCGTCGTCCTCGCGGACCGCATCGTCGTCGTCCTCCAGCCCACCGTGCCGTCTTTGTCGGACGGGCTGAAAGTCCAGGAGTACGCCCACTCCTACGGCACCGACACGGCGGGCGTGGTGTTCAACCGCGTGCGCCCCGACGAGAACGTCGACCGCATCGCGGAGCAGGCCGGCCGCTACTTCGGCGGGCAGACGCTCGCGTCGGTCCCCGAGAGCGACGCGGTCCGCGCGGCCCGCCGCGAGGGCAAACCCCTCCTCGCACACGCGCCCGACGACCCGGCCGCCGACGCCTTCCGCGAGGCGGCCGCCCGACTCGACGTGCGCGACGGCGACGGCCGCGAGGTCGCAGAGCGGTTCAAGAGTGCTGTCGTCCCCGAGCGGATATGAGAATCCCGCGGGGCGAGCTCCGCCGGTCGCGCGTCGTCGACGACGCGGCGGCGGTGCTTCGGACGGTGCTCGACGAGGAACTCACCGGCTACGTCGTCTTCGAGCCGCAGGACGCGCTCCTCCTCGGCGAGACCACCCGCGGCGTCGTCACGTTCGAAGACGGGATTCCCGTCCTCGCCTACGACACGGAGCGCGAGGTCGGCGGCCGCGACGGACTGGAGGGGTTCGCGGTCACCGGCCCGACCCGCGCCGCGGTCCACGCCGTCGACGCCGACGCCCTCGCGGACGCCCACGAGGTCGAGGCGTTCCGCGTCCCGCCGGGCGAGCCGGCCCGCGTCCTCGCCGGCGACGAGCGGTTGGCGGCGAAGACCACCGACGCCGCCCCCGCCGCCCGCCGCGAGGAGGGCCGCGACCAGAGCGCGGTCGAATCGTTCCTCGCCGATGCCGACGCGATCGAGGAGATTCGGTCCGAGGCCCGCGAGGAGGCCCGCGCGAGGGCGTCGGAGTGGGGACTCGACGACGTGTTGGCAGACGACGCCGACGATGCCGACGACGCCGACGACGCCGACGACGCTGACGCCGCCGCGATTGACGTCGGCCCGGACAGTCGCTGACACGCTTCTCGACGGTTGAGAACCGTCTTCTGTGGCTATGGTTCCGCCGTGCGTCCCTCTAGGTATGTCCACCGAGAAATCCCAGTCCCAGACCCTGACCTTCGCCGTCGCCGCGGAGGCCGCATCGCCGACCGAGACCCGCGTCTCCGTCCGCGATTTCGAGTTCGTCGTCGACGAGCCGGAGTCGCTGGGCGGGGCGAACGCCGGACCGAACCCCGTCGAGTACGTCCTCGGCGCGCTCGCCGGCTGTCTGAACGTCACGGCCCACGTCGTCGCCCGCGAGATGGACCTCGACGTTCGAGACCTCGAAATCGCCATCGAGGGCGACCTGGACCCCGCGAAGTTCATGGGCAAGCGCGATGACGGCCGCGCCGGCTACGAGGAGATTCGCGTCGCGGTCACCGCCGACGTCGACGCCGACGCCGAGACCATCGGCGCGTGGCTCTCCGCGGTCGAAGCGCGCTGTCCGGTCAGCGACAACCTGAGCACCGCGACGCCGCTCGCGCTCTCGTTCGACCGGCGGGAGTGAGCGACCGCCGCTCGTCGCCGCCGCGGGAATCGACCGCCGACCGAGCCGTCTTTTACTGCCGCGTCGCCGCCGCGGGGATAGAGCCAAACCGCCGTCCCCCGTAGTCCTCCTGTGACCGTCCTGCGCCTCCTGCGACTCCGCCGCCCCGCCGACTTCGCCGACTGGTACCGAATCGGTGCCGAGTACGTCCACGACGTGGCGGCGGGCATGGGCCTTCGCGTCGGCGACTTCGAGTCGCGGGTGGTCCGCGCGACGGACGCGATGCGGGCGGGACGGACCGACCTGCCCCCGGACCTCGCCCGCTCCGTCGCCGCCGACCTGCTGGCCGACGCGGTGTTCTGCGACCCGTTTTGCCAGTGGATGCCGCTGTGGTACGAACTCGGCCTCGCGGCCCCGTGTGCCTACGCGGAGTTCCGGCTCCGGCGGGTCGCCGAACGGTACGCCGACGACCTCCCGCACCTGTCGGTGCCGCGGTTCTCCCTCCCGGAAGACGTGTACGTCGACGGCCGGCCCGCGACGGCGTACGTCGACGGCTTCGCCGAGCGGTTCGTCCTCGCCGACGCCGTCCTCCATCTGGAGTGGTTCGCCTACGTCGCCCGCGAGTCGGGCATCTTCGTCCCCCCGCTTTTGGTCGAGCGGACCCGCGAGCAGACCGTCGCCTACTACGCCGGCCGGCGGGCCGAACTCGACCCCGACGTGCGGACCTTCCAGCGACTGCTGTTTTCGGACGACGAGTGGGTCCGCCGCATCGCCGACGTGTACGACGTCGACATCGTCCTGTTCGACTACTGGGCGCGAATCCTCGCGCGGGAGCGCCGCCGGCTGTCGACGTTCGACGGCTGACCGGACGGTCGCCGAGGTGTGCGTTCAGTGCACACGAGTCATATGACATTTGAAAAATGTTTTAACGGTGGAGGTTGTACGCGTCTACTGCAGGTAGATACCTGCACTTGGGTTGCGTATACCGGGGAGGTTTTTCCCCAGTGTCCGTGGAGTGCGGGCGGGTGCCCGGTCGTCCGCGCTCTTCCTTCTCATCCATCGAGCCGCGCGTTCGTCGCCCAAAACGTAGCCGTTTCGGCGTCGGTCACGCCTCGGGGAGTTCGACAGCGCCGAGTTGCGTGAGCATGCCGAGCAGGTCCGGTTGGACCCACCGCTCGGCGATCACGCCGTCTTCGATGCGGGAGAACACCATGTTTCCCACCTCGAAGGACTTCCCGGTCGGTTCGATGCCCATGAACGCGCCGTCGTGGGTCCCGCGGAGCGTGACGCGCATCGCGACCGTGTCGCCCGCCGAAATCGTGTCTTCGACCGTCGCCGAGAAGTCGCTGAACGACGCTTTGAGCCCCGAAATCTGGGCTTTGAGTTCGTCGCGTCCGCGAACTTCGCCGAGCGGGCTGTGGTCGAGGACGTCCGCGGCGCAAATCTCGTCGATGAGGCCGATGTTCCCCTCGCTCGCGACTTCCTCCGGGAAGCGTCGAGCGAGTCGCTCGTTCCCGGTCGGCGTCGGTGTCGGTGTGCTTGCTGATGCCATCTCTGTGTTTCCCTCTGTCGCACCCGTCCGCAGACGGCAACGCTCTCGCTTCCCGTCGGCGGCGGATACACCAGCTTATACGCCGTGCGAGATGTTAACTATTATTCGTTGTAAATAGAGTGTCGCGGAAGCGCTTGTGTTTGATTAATGCATGATTCGCGGCGCTCACGAACACACCGACGAACGCTCAGTGAGTAGAAACTGAATAATGCTGTATATTATGGCTCAATCAGCCATAAATAAAACAATCGAGGGTCTAAATGGTGGTGTTTACACGACATTCGCACACGAACCCGAGTCGGGGCTATTGCCCTCGATAGTGCTTGTGTGGAAAGTACGCACAACCCAGATTCGCGAACGGTATCCGGGTGCGGTAATCTTTGTAGCGAACCTGAGTACATTTCGGGCCGACGCACGTACGGCGAACCCTCAGTGATGACTCTCTCACAGCAGACGGGCCGACGGTCGCGGTCGGCGACCGACCCGTTCGAACGCAATACGTATATGGGCCTGCTCGCTCGATTTCCGACAATGAACGACACGGTAGTACGGTGTTGCGCGGATGAGTGAGGTCCGCAACGACGTTCAGGCGTACACGCTCCGACTCGAACTCGTCGACGAACCCGGCGAACTCCTGCGCTCGTTGCAACCCATCGCCGAACACGGGGGGAACCTCCTCTCGATTTTCCACGAGCGCGGCAACGTCACCCCGCGCGGCTACATCCCGGTGGAGGTCGACATCGAGGCGACGCCCGACCGCTTCGACAACATCGTCGAGGGGCTGAGCGAGGCCGGCATCAACGTGATTCAGGCCGGGACCGAGCGCTACAGCGAGCGCCTGACCATCATCCTCTCTGGGCACCTCATCGAGACGGACCTCTCCGACACGCTGACGCAGATAGAGGCGACGCGGAACGCGACGGTCACCGACATCTCGCTGTCCGCGCCCGCGGGCTCTATCGACGTCTCCAGCGCCCGCCTGCAACTGGCCGCCGAATCGGGGTCCACCGAAGACGTCCTCTCGGCGATGCGCGACATCGCCGACGAGAAGGACCTCCAGCTCGTCGAGCCGCTGACTGTGGGGGGTCGCGCGTGAGACTCTGCGTCCTCGGTGCCGGCGCGGTCGGAAGCGCCGTCGTCGAACTGGCCGCCGAACACGGCCACGTCGTGACCGCGTTCGCGGACTCGGAAAGCGCCGTCGTCGACGCCGACGGCATCGACGCCGACGCGGTGCTGTCGAAGAAACGAGAGGAAGGCGTGGTCGGCGACGCGGACCCCGAGTCGGTGTTCGACGCCGACTACGACGTGTTGGTGGAGGCGACGCCGACGACGCTCGGCGACGCCGAGCCCGGCTTCTCGCACGTCGAGCGCGCGCTGGCCGACGACCGCGATGTCGTGCTCGCGAACAAGGGTCCGGTCGCGGAACGGTACGCCGACGTGCGCGCGCTCGAAGCCGAAAGCGAGGGGACCGTCCGCTTCGGCGCGACCGTCGGGGGTGCGCTTCCCATCCTCTCGACTATCGAGGACGTGGGCCCGTCGCGCGTGTCGGCGGTGTACGGCGTGCTGAACGGGACGGCGAACTTCGTCCTCTCGCGGATGGCCGCCGAGGGCCTCGACTACGAACACGTGCTCGCGGAGGCGCAGGACCTCGGCGTCGCCGAGGCCGACCCGACCTTCGACGTGGACGGCACGGACACGGCGCTCAAGGGCGTCATCGTCGCCAACGTCCTCTCGGAGGGCGAGACCGAGTACACGCTCGACGACGCCGAAGTCGAGGGGATTCAGGAGCTTTCGGGCAGTATGCTCGACCTCGCCGCCGAGGACGGCCAGACGATTCGACTCATCGTCGAAGTCGCGGACGGCGCGGTTCGCGTCGGCCCGCGATTAGTGCCCGAAAACGGGGCAGTCGCCCCGTCGGGGACGGAAAACGCCGTCCAAATCGAAGCCGACTACTGCGGCCGACTCGGCATCACCGGCCAAGGGGCCGGCGGTCCCGAGACGGCGAGCGCGGTGCTGACGGACGTCGAGCGACTTGCCGACTGACGCCGGCGGTCGAGTCCGCGGCGAGAAGAGATGAAACGAGTCTGCTGACGGCGGGCGGCCGCAGGGTCGCCGGCGTCAGTCCGAGAGCGTCAGTTCCTTCGGCACCGACACCTCGCTCCGAATGGTGTCGATGACCTGTCCGTCGACGTGCTCGTTTTTCGTGACTTCGATGAGCGAGGCGAGCTTTTCGAGCGGAATCTGCCCCGGCGCGTAGTCGTTGTCGTCCGCGAGGAGGGGCGCGTATCCGAGTTTCGACCCGTAGAGGTGGCCGATGACGCGCGTGTGGCTCCCGATTTCGCCCATGGAGATGCCGGCCACGTCGATGCCGCGGTTGGTCGCGTCGTTGACGGCCTCCAGGAGCGTGAGCGTGTCACGCTGATTCTGGGGGAAGACGGCCACCTTCGCGACGTCGCCGAACTCCGCGCACTGCTCGATGATGGCGTCGAGCACGTCGCGGTCGGGCGTCTCCTCGAAGTCGTGATGCGAGATGATGAGCTGGACGTCGTTCTCGCGGAACTCGTGGGCCAGCCACTCCTTGGCGCGAACGGTTTCGAGTTCGATGTCGACGAACTCTACGGCGTCGTACCGAGATGCGGAAAACAGGTCGTCCAGTCGTCCGGTGTCGCTCGCCTTTCCCCCGAACCAGCGAGCGCGATTGGTCGCGATTATCGGCAGTTCGCCGTCGTACGCGGCGAGTTGTTCGAGCGGGTCGTCCGCCTTGTCCATTCGGAATTCGATGAGGTCTGCCACCCCTCGTGCGTCTACCTCTCGTGTGAGGTCGTTTGTTGTCGCCGCCAGTGCAGACTCGTCGAGTTTCATGTGAACGCCTATCACCCCATCGCGTATAAATCTTAGCTGTCGGCGCAAGAGTTCTCACCTCCTCGTAGGCGGCGAGAGACGCCGTTTTCGGCGGATTATCCGGAACGTTCATCGACGATATCGAGTCTGAGCCGAAGCTTACGAGGCGGCCACTTGAATGTATCCGAGAAATCGTCGGCGTTCGACCCGAACGGTCGGCTATCTGTTCTCCCGACGGCGCGAACGAACCCGCAGTCGGTATCCGTTGGAACGGGTGGGGTTCGCGAGCGGACGCGCGGAACAGTCGCTCGGTCCCCGTCCGACCGATGCGCGACCGACCAGCACCCGATTCGAACAGAACCTAACAACTCAGAACTATTCAAAGTAATCTGATAATTACGTCGTAGGCTCAGCCGCGACACCGCTGAACCGAGACGCGCCGCCGCGCCGACAACCGGGACGGTTCCGCGGACGCGCCGGCCGCTTCGGCGCGAGCGACCGCGACGAGGCGCTACGCGTGTTCCCCGGAATTCACCGCGCCGAAGAGACCCATTCGAGGAGGTTCGACAGCTTTCTGAGGTCGATGTCGTTCGGAGAGCGCTCGTCGGTAACGACGGGCGCATAGGCAATCGACGCACCGTAGAAAACCCCGATAACGCGGGTGTGTCGGCCGATTTCGCCCAGCGCGTAGCCGGTGACTCGCACGCCCCGCTCGGAGGCGGCGTTGAACGACTGTAACAGCGCGAGCGAGTCCGACTTCTCCTCGGCGGAGACGACGAGCTTCGCCACGTCGCCGTACTCACCGCATTCTGATACTATCTGCAACAACTCCGATTTCTGAGGGGTACTCTGTCGGTCGTAGTGGGAGACGATTAGCTCGACGTCGTGTTCGCGCAGTTCGTCCCGAAGCCACTCGCACTCGCGAATCGTCCGCAGTTCCACGTCGACCATCTCGACGGCGTCGAACGCGGCGGCGGCCGCGAGGGTCTCCAGTCGGTCGGACTCGCCGGCGGTGCCGCCGGCCCACTCCGGCCGGTTCGAGACGATGAGCGGGAGCGTCCCATCGTACTCGTCGAGCGCGTCGAGCGGGTGGGTCGCCCCGTCCATCCGGAACTCGACGTAGTCCGCGATGCCCTCCGCGGCCGCCGCTTCGGTCAGCGCCTCGGTCACTCCGGCCAACGCGTATGCGTCCCCAACCATGGAACTGGATACCGAGCACTCGTATAAAAATAGTTCCCCGCCGAGCGCGCTTCGGCGTTACCTGTCAGCCCCTCGAAACCCGACACACAGTCACGCACGCCGCCGTTTCGACAATATTGGAACCGTTCGAGAGCGCGGAATCTCCGCCGACGACGCGGTTTCATCGATATACATTACAACGTTAACTCTGTAATTATCATGGTCTTACAGGCCGAATCTATTTCAACGATGTCGAAAAGCGAGGGGTCAGTGGCGGCGCTGTTTCGACCGAGACGAACTTACCGCCGCCACCAAGATTTAAATCGGGGAGTTCCGTATTCCTCAGTAACGATGGTTACGCAGCAAGTCCTAGTCACGGGTCCGTTCGGTGAGGCGGGCGAAGCGATTCTCAACCACCTCGCGGAGCGCGACGAGTACGAGTTCACGTATCTCGACCGGACCGAACATCCGGAGTACGAGACGTTCGTCGCCGACATCGCGGATTACGAGGCGATTCGCCCGGCGTTCGACGGGCAGGACGCCGTCATCCACCTCGCCGCGCAGTCCGACGCGGGCGCGGCCTTCGAGGACATCGTCGAGCCGAACATCATGGGCACGTACAACGTCCTCAAGGCGATGGAGGACGCCGGCGTCGAGAAGCTCATCTACGCCTCCTCCCAGCGCGTGATGGGGCTGTACGAGGAGGACCTCGCGCCCGACCTCTACGAGGAGGACTATCCCAGCGAGTACGACCCGCTTCGACTCACCCACGAGACGCTCCCGAAGCCCGACGGCTACTACGGTGCCTCGAAGGTGTTCGGCGAGCACATCTGTCGGACGCACGCCCGCCGCGACGGCGCGCCGAACCAGGTCTACTCGATTCGCATCTCCAGCGTCCGGACCGAGCGGTACGACCACCCCTACGGCGACGCGGAGCGCGGCGTCGACCGCGGCGACGAGCACAAAGTCGAGGAGGGCGAGGTGTGGGACCAGTCGCAGACGGGGTCGTGGGAGCGCGGGAGTCCCGAGTACGAGGAGATGGTCAAGCGGCTCAAGGCGACGTGGACCTCCCAGCGGGACTTCGCGCACCTGCTCGAATGCTGTCTCGAAGACGAGTCGGTCACCTACGACACGTTCTACGCCGTGAGCGGCAACAAGGCCCGCTGGTTCGACACCGACCACGCGAAGGCGGTCCTCGACTACGAACCGGCCGACGACGGCTCCGAGTGGGACAGCCCGCCGGAGTGAGACGACAGAAGACGACCGCCGAGCGCGGCGACCGCACCCGACGGCGCTGAGACCGCCCGCTCAGTACTGCTTTATTTTCAGCTCGATGATGTTCTTCTTGTTCAGGAGCGCCGGCCCGAGTTCTTCTTCGATGCGGCCGTCTTCGATGCGGCTCATCGGGCCGCTGATGCTTATCGCACCGACGGCGTCGTCCGGCTCGGAGACGATAGCGGTCCCGACGGCGCAGACGCCGGGGTAGTGTTCCCCGCGGTTGATGGAGTAGCCCCGCTCGCGGATTTCCGCGAGGTCCTCGTAGAGCGCCTCGCGGTCGGTGATGGTGGCGTCGGTCAGGGAGGGGAGGCCGCGGCGGTCGACGATACGGTCGACCTCGTCCCGCGAGCGCTCCGCGAGCATCGCCTTCCCCGTCGCCGTCGAGTGGAGATAGAGGTGGTCGCCGAGCGGCGCGTCGTCGTCGATTGACTCCGGGCTCTGGGCCTTGTAGAGCTGGACGGCGAACCCGTTCTGTTCGACCGTCACGTTGGTGTGCTCGCCGGTCTGTTCTTTCAGTTCGTCGAGCTCCGGCTTGGCGACCCGGTACAGCGCCATCCCGTCGCGCATCGACCCGCCCATCTCCAGAAACCGGAGGCTACAGCGGTACTCGCTTCCGACCTTGACGACGTAGTCGGTGTCCACGAGCGTCGCCAGATGGATGTGCGCCGTGCTGACCGGCATCTCCATGTCCTCGGCGGTCTCCGACAGCGTCGCGCCGTCGGCCTCGCGGAGATATCTGATGATGTCGAACGCCTGTTCGACGCTCTGTATCCGCCGCGAGCCCGACCCGGTGGAGTTCGTCATGACTCGACGATGGGCCACCGCGTCCCTAATAGCACCGATTCGTTTCAACGATGTTGGAGTTCGGGGGTAACCGCCCCGACCGCCGGCGTCGCGGGACCGACGCGCCGCTCGCTACCCGTCGAGTGCTCGGGAAAAACCGCGGGTCGCGCGGGTGGCATGACAGTCGAGACGCGGCCTTCTCGGGGCAGTCGCAGTCGCCGCCTGCCGCGTCGCGTTTCGGTGGCGCTACTGAATCGAGTCTTCGGGACCGACGATGGTCAGGTTCTCGAACAGCTCGTCGTAGCCGTTGAGTTCGTAGAGGTACTCGCCCTCGAGGACCTCCTCGCGGACGGAGTCCTCGGCGCTGAGCTTCTCGTGTGCGCGTTCGAGGACCTCCTCGGCTCCCTCGCGGGGGATGACCGCCAGCCCGTCGTCGTCGCCGATGACGATGTCGCCGGGGTCGACGCTGACGCCGCCGACGGAGACGGTGACGTTGATGGAGCCGGGGTCCTGCTTGAGCGGCCCCTGCGGGTTGACGCCGCGGCCGTACACCGGGAACTCCATCTCGGCGATTTCGCGGCTGTCGCGGTACGCGCCGTCGATGACCAGTCCGGCGAGGCCGTTGGCCTGACACGAGGTGCACATCAGTTCGCCGACGTGGCCGGTGTCGGTGTAGCCGTCGCAGTCGATGATGAGCACGTCGCCGGGCTCGGCGAGCGTGATTGCCTTGTGGATGATGAGGTTGTCGCCGGGCGCGGCCTTCACCGTGACCGCGGTGCCCGCCATCTCGACGCCGTCGTAGGCGGGGCGAAGGCCGGCGTCCATGGTCAGTCCGATGTTGCCGGTCACGTCGGAGACGATGGTGCTCGGAATCTCCTCGAACGCCTCGACGAGTTCGCGGTCCGGTCGCTCTACGTCGGGCTCTATCGTGTGCATACTCGACCCGACGCGGACGATTCACGTTAAACTATCGGTCGGTCGAACGCTTGCAGTCCGCGCCAGCGTCGCGGGCACGCCCCGGTCGGGAGTGCCGTCGCTCGCGGCGACGTGAGAGCCGACGAAAGGGAGAAGGGCGCAGGTACGTGTCGCGTGGTGAGTCGGTCAGTCGCGGGGGAGTCGGGATTCGAGTGCGGCGTTACTGCTCTTCGATGCCGAGTTCGTCGACGAGGTTGCCGTAGAACTCGTACTGCTGGTCGAGGAAGTCCTGAAGCTCGTCGGGGCCGCGTTCGACGCGGATGAAGTTGTTGTTCTCCATGAACTCCACGAACGAGTCGTCCTCGTAGACGGCGCTGTACACGTCGGCGAGTTGCTGTTTCAGCTCGTCGTCGATGCCGGCGGGCGCGAAGTGCGCGAGCCACGAGCCGATGGAGATGTCGAGGCCCTGGTCCGCGAGCGTCGGCGTGTTCGGGAGCGCCTCGACCTGCTGGTCGAACGCCACGCCGAGGGCGGACAGCCCGCCGTCTTGGACCTGCGGCGCGACCTCGGCCGCGCCGACCGCAGTACAGTCGACCTCGCCGTTCACGACGGCCGTCATGGCCGGGGCGGCTCCCTCGTAGGAGATGTGCTCGACGTTGACGCCGGCCTCGCTGGCGATACCCGCCGCGGCCATGTGCCACGACGAGCCGAACCCGGAGTTCGCCATCTGCAGGGTGTTGTCCTGCCCGTAGGAAATCCACTCGTCGAGCGTGGAGAACTCGGCGTCCTCGCTGACGACGAGCGCCGCGGGGAACTCGGTGTACTGCATGATGGGCGTGATGTCGTCGGGGCTGAGGTCGGCGATTCCGAGATGCTCGAACAGCGCGATTTCGGGGGCCGTACAGCCGATGGTGTGGCCGTCGGGCTCGGCGTTGGCCGCCGCGTTCATCCCGACCGAGCCGGAGCCGCCGGTCTGGTTGCTGACGTTCCACGAGACATCGGTGTGATTCTCGGCCGCGTCGGCGACCGCGCGGCTGGTCCGGTCGGCCCCGCCCCCGGCCGACCACGGGGAGATGACTTCGACCGGCCGAGAGGGCCACTCCTGCTCGCCGGAGAGACTGCCGAGACAGCCGGCAGAGAGCGCCACTCCGCCGACGCCGGCGGCCTTGATGAAGTTCCGTCTGTTCAGCGCGCTGGGTACACTCCGATTGCTAATGGTGTCGTCTCCCATTGTACCCGAATGTTTGAACAATCCATACAATAAGCATTGTGGTCCCTCCGAATATGGCGCGACGGTCGGTATCGCGGTGCAGTCGGACGGGTCGTGCCACCGCGCGCGGCAGAACATAGGGACTCGCGCACGCGACGCGATTTCAGGCCCCCGCAATCCGCGGGTCCCCGCCGGCCGACCCCGCAAGCTTCTCCCCCAAGAGCGTAGATTTATACCCCGGCGGTATTCAAGGAGATGTATGCGCGGGTTAGCCAAAACGAGCCGAGAGCCCGGAGCTATGGAACTCCTCGACGTCGAGACACCCGAGCCGGCGTCGAACGAGGTCCTCATCGAAGTCGACTACGCCGGACTCTGCGGGAGCGACGCGGGAATCTACAAGTTCAAGTCCGCCTTCGAGCGGATGGACATGCCGACTATCATCGGCCACGAGTACACCGGCCGCGTGGTCGAGCGCGGCGACGAAGCCACCCGGTTTTCCGTCGGTGAGCGCGTGGTCGAGCGCCCGATTCGCGGCTGTGGCGAGTGTTTCCAGTGCCAGATCGGCGAGGAGAGCATCTGTCAGGACGCGACCCTGACCGGCATCGACCTCGACGGGGCGTACGCCGGCTACATCGCCGTCCCCGAGTCGGCGCTCCAGTCGGTCCCGTCGAACGTCGAACCGAAACACGCGGCGCTCGTCGAGCCGACGGCCATCTGTACGCGCGCGGTCATTCAGAACTCCCGTGTCAAGGCGGGCGACCGAGTGCTCGTCGCCGGGCCGGGACCCATCGGGTTGCTCTGCGCGCAGGTGGCCGCCTCGCAGGGCGCTGAAGTCGTCGTCGCGGGCGTCGGTCGGGACACGAACTACCGACTGCCGCTCGCGGAGGAACTCGGCTACCTCGCGGTCAACATCGAAGAAGACGACCTGACCGCCACCCAGCGCGACCTGACCGGCGGCGTCGGCTTCGACGTCGTCTTCGACACGACCGGCCACCCCTCGGGACTGCCGATGGCGGTCGAGCAGGTCCGCAAGGGCGGCCAAATCGTCCTCGTCGGTCAGACCGGCGAGACCACGATGGAGTACACGCCGCTCGTCCGCGCGGAGGTCGACCTCCAGTGTACCTACGGCGCGACCTTCGAGGACTTCGAGCGGGCGTTCCGACTCATCGGCTCGGGCGACGTGGACCACGCCACGTTCCTCGACGACCGGTTCCAGCTCACCGAGTCCGAAGACGCCTTCGAGGCGTTCCTCTCCGGCGAGACCTGCAAGCCGGTGTTCGACGTTTCGGTCCTTCGGGACTGACGCGACCGCTTTCGTCTCGCTCGCAGTCGCCCTCAGCGACGGTTCGACTTTCTGCGACAGTTCGACTCTCAGCCACGGCTCGCTTCACAGCCGGAGCATCGCGGCCGCTCCGCGGTCGGTCGTCGGAAAAGCATGCCGTTGGTGGGCTATCGAGGAGCGTGACGCCGCCGGTGTCGCTCGGTTCGACGGGGCGGGGTCACTCCGGCCGGGGGTCCCACTCGCGCTCGACGAGGAAGTCGTCGAGTTTGCCCTTTGGGTCCTCGAAGACGTGCGAGCCGTGGAAGACGAGAAGCGTCTCGAAATCGTACTGCAGGAGGTCGTAGAGGTTGATTTCGGCGGCCTTGTGGTCGTCGTTGAACAGCGCCGGCGGCGGGAGGAGATACCCCGCGGGGAGGCCCGCGCGGTCGGCCCCGTCGAGGGTGTCCCCGGAGATGAGGATGCCGCGGTCTTCGAGCAGGAGCGCCGACGTCGCCTTCGTGTGGCCCGGCACCTCGATGACGCGGATGTTCCCGTCGAGCACGTCGCCGTCGGTGAACGCCACGTCCGGCTCGTAGTCGATGGCCTCGTGGAGCTTCGACTCGTTGGCCGACGCGACGAGTTCGGGGTCGAACGCCTCCATCACCGACGGGAGGCCGCCGTGGTGGCCGTGGTCGCCGTGGGTGATGATGACGCGGTCGACGCCGCCGTACTCGCGCTCCAGAATCTCGACGAGTTCGTCGCCGTCTTCGTCGAAGCCGGTGTCGACGAGCGTCGTCTTCCCCGCCGGCGTGTCCTTCAGTACGAGGACTCGGACGTGTTCGAACTGAATCTGGTCGATACCCTCGGTGACGTTGCTAACACTCATTCCGATGGAAGGGTAGTTCGTAACGCTGGTTAATTCTATCGATGGACGCGAAACGCGGCGCCCTCGACGGCAGAGCTGTCGGATTCACTACTGTATCGCTCGCCCGCCGAGACCCGCCTCGGCGTGTGCGAACGTCCACTCCCGACAGCGAGTTCCGACCGCGACTGGTCGATACTCTCAACCGCACGTAGCCTTCGTGTCGAAATCGTGACTTTCAGCCCCGAGCGGCCGCGGAAAGACCAATATGTTTATTACATACGATTGCTTGGTATCATACCACGAGGCAGAACAAATAATGGTCATTCAGAAAGTCGGGGCCGTCCTTGATAGAATCGGCTTGGAGAGTGTTCGTTCAAGTCCGCTGTCAGTCTTCTTCATCCTGTTTTCGGCCGTCGTCATCTTCTTCGCGAGCCAGTTCCCGTCTGGTGACGGCGTCGGGCCGTCGTTCTTCCCGATAGCGGTGTCGGTCGGCATCATCTTCTTCGCGGGTATCGACGTGCTGACCGGTTCCGAGACGGAGCTCGAAATCTCGGAGTTCGACTTCAGACCGGCGGCCGCCGTCGCGGCGTTCCTCGTCGGGTACGTCCTGTTGATGCCGGTTTTAGGGTTCCTCGTGTCGACCATGCTGTTCATGCCGGTCGTCCTCTACTACTCGGACATCCGGTCGAAACTGCTGGGTGTGGCGCTGTCGATTGGGTTCCCCATCGCGCTGTTCTACATCTTCGCCCGGATATTCCTCGTGCGCCTGCCTGAAGGCGTCATCCCGGTGTCGCGGCTGTTGCCGCAACTTCCGCTGGTGGTGACCTTCTGATGGTCGTCGAATACATCACTCAGGCGCTCGTCAACCTCGCCGACCCGTTCGTCCTCCTGCTCATGGTCAGCGGGATACTACTCGGTATCCTCATGGGTTCGATTCCGGGGATGACGGCGACGATGACCATCGCGGTCCTGCTGTCGTTCACTTTCACGATGGAGCCGAGTCAGGGGATGATTCTCCTGTTGGGTATCTACGGCGGCGCGGTCTACGCGGGGTCGATTCCGGCGATTCTCATCCGCACGCCGGGCACCCCGTCGGCGGCGGCGACCATCTTCGACGGCCACCCGCTCTCTCAGAAGGGCGAGGCCGGCCGCGCGATTCGCGTGAGCACCATCGCGTCGTTCGTCGGCGGCGTCATCAGCGTCATCGCGCTGATGTTCTTCTCGCCGGTCATCGCCGACATCGCCCTCCGGTTCCGGTCCCCGGAGTTCTTCGCGCTCGCCTTCTTCGGACTGACCATCATCGCCAGCGTGAGCGGCGACTCGCTCACCAAGGGGATGGTCTCGGGTCTGTTCGGGATGCTCGTCGCGACGGTCGGTATCGACCCCGTGACCGGCTTCCACCGCTTTACGTTCGACATTCCCGAACTGCTCACCGGCGTCGAGTTCATCGCGGTCATGATCGGCCTGTTCGGCATCGCCGAGGGGCTCCGCAAGTACTCGCAGGGCATCAACAGCGGGAACGACCGCGTCGACCAGGAGATAACCGGCGTGTTCCCCTCGCTTTCCGACCTGCGGTCCATCGCGCCGGTCAGCGTCGGGTCGGGCATCCTCGGGTCGTTCATCGGCGCGATTCCCGGCGCTGGCGGCGACATCGCGGCGTTCATCACGTACAACGAAGCCACCCGCTGGCTCAAAGACAGCGTCCCGTCGTTCGGCGAGGGGAACATCCGCGGCGTCGCGGCCGCCGAGTCCGGGAACAACGCGAGCACCGGCGGCGCGCTGATTCCGACGCTGACGCTCGGTATCCCCGGCGACTCCGTCTCCGCCATCCTCATCGGCGCGCTGTTGGTCCACGACGTGAACCCCGGTCCGGGCCTGTACCAAGAGGAGCCGGTCTTGCTCTACACCATCTTCGTCGGGTTCCTCCTCATCTACGTGTTCATCCTCATCTTCGGCATGCTCGGCGCGAACTACTGGGCGCGCCTCATCAACATCCCGAAGTCCCATATCTGGCCTGCCATCCTCGTGCTGTGTGTCATCGGGGCCATCGCCCTCCGCGGCAACGTGTTCGACGCGTGGATCATGCTCGGTGCGGGCGTGCTGGGGTACGCGATGCGGCTCCGGGGCTATCCGCTGGCCCCGATGGTGCTCGGGCTCATCCTCGCGCCCATCGCGGAGGAGAACCTCCGTCGGTCGCTCGTCCTCTCGGGCGGCTCGCCGACCATCTTCCTCACGAGCCCCATCGCCCTCGTCATCATCCTGCTCGGTCTGGGCGCGATTGCGCTCCCCACCGTGCGCTCGCTTCGCGCGTAACGACGCCGCAGACCTCACCGCTTTTCTCACGCCGCGTTCGTTCCTCCGTCTGGTTCCGTCCCGCCGTTTGCACCCGACCAGCGCACCGACCACCCGGCGTTCTCGACGCGTGCGACGCTTCGCCAGCCGACGAGGCGAGCGCCCGGGGTCGACACCGAGACTGGTCACGACGGCTGGCTGAACCTGTTCTCTCCGTTTACCTGCTGTCCTCTTCGTTTCTCATCCGCCCTCCCCAGTTGCTTCTGTGTTCGCCCGCTTCCCACAGCCCCACGCGACCGCGTCGATGTCGCGGGCGAACCGATTGAACTGACCGCCATTATTTCGATGATGTTGAAAGACAGGGGTAATTTTCTGTCTATTCGTCTCGGAATTACAGACGTACCTGTGTCACGAATTTCGTCCGATTTCGAGTTGATTACGACATCGTTGAAAGTACGCCCGGTTCGACGGTCGAATTCACGAGTCGCGTCGGCTGTCGAGTCCGCGAATCGAGGCCGCGAGTCGCGTCGACGCGGCGCTCCGCGGTCGCTTCGAGTGGGATTCGGCGAAACGATATTATATCCCACCGTGGTACACGGTCATATGGTCGTTGTTGCAGCGGTCGACCGTTCAGGTCGGTCATCACACGTTGTCACGGAAGCCGCATCGCTGGCGGCGGCGTTCGACGAACAGGTCCACGTCGTCCACGCGCTGACCCGCTCGGAGTTCGTCGACCTCGGACTGACGAGCGCGCAGGCCGAAGCGCCGAAGGACATGGAACAGATTCGGTCGGCGGCCGCCGAGATGGCCGCAGACTCCGTGTCGGGGCTGGACGTCCCGTACGAGACGGTGGGGCTCGTCGGCAACCCGGCCGACGAAGTCATCGAGTACGCCGAAGCGCAGGACGCGAGCTACATCGTGGTGAGCCCGCGACGCCGCTCGCGCACCGGAAAGATGCTGTTCGGGAGCGTCGCCCAGTCGATTCTCCTGAACGCGTCGTGTCCCGTCGTGTCGACCCTCGCCGACGCGGAGTAGCGTCGTTCGGGGTGGCAACTCTCGGCCACCCGCCGCTCGGTGCCGGCGGTCGGTTGCCGGCGGTCGGTTGCCGACGGCCGGATACCCGTTACACGCGCGTGAGAACGCGCGTCCCCCTTTTTATCGCGGCTCGTCGTAGCGTCGACTGCACATGACAGTGACCGCAGTCGCAGACGGAGTGTACACGATACAGTTCGACCACGTCCGCGTGTTCGTCATCGAGGACCGACCGACCGGCACGACCACGCTGGTCGACGCGGCGTTCCCCGACGACGCCGAGGAGTTAGTCGAGATTCTGGAGTCGGAGTTCGGCGGCGTCGACCGGCTCGTCATCACCCACGGCGACGAGGGACACTTCGGCGGGACCCCCGCCGTGCTTGACGCGTTTGACCCCGAACTGCTCGTTCCCGGCGGCGCGAAGGGGTTCTACGACGCGCTCGACGTCGAGGCCGACCGCCACTTCCGCCACGACGAGGTGCTCGACGGCGGGATTCGAATCGTGCAGGTCCCGGGCCACACGGTCGCAAACAGCGGCCTGCTCTTGGAGGACGACGGCGTGTTCATCGCCGGCGACGTGGTCGAGGGGTCGGACCGCCGCGGTCTCCCGCCGGGGTTCCTCGTCCCGCCGGCGGCGCAGTTCAACGACCTGAGCCACGAGGAGGCCGAGCGGAACCTCGTCAAACTGTTCGACTACGACATCGAGACGGTCCTCGTGAGCCACGGGACGCACGTCGAAGAGGACCCGCTCGGGAAGTTGGACGACTGGCTCATCGACCGCCAGTGGACGCTGTCGTACTGAGCCGTTTCGAGTCGGTCGGCGACGCATCCCAGCGAGGTGTCCGCAGAGGCGCACGGCCCGCCGCGGAGACGTCTGCCTGCCCCGATTCGAGAACCAAATACCTAATATCTATCATATATTGGAAAAATATATGTTTCCCAAAATATATAATCGCCGAAGTTGCTGAGAAACACCTCAGAACCGCCAGAGTCTACCGGATACCGTGTCTTTTCACGTGAATCCGTCGTGTGGGTCCGAAGAGAGGAACTCACGTCTGTTCACCGTTTAGAACGCTGTGTAATCCTATTTTCGAGCGTTTCTGTCCCGGAACACCGATTCGACGTCTGGCCTCTCGATACATTCTAATATATTGTTGTTACTCTATATTCCTCGATAGATTGTCATTCATGTGGCCGTCGATAATCCGGGCGTTTCTCCGGACGCGAGACGCCCGCCGCGGCGGCGTTCAGTCCGGGCGCACGGCGACCGTCAGGTCCGTTCGCGACCGCGGCGTGGCGATGCGCACGTCCACGAGGACGGCGACGACGGCCGTCTCGCCCGCGCGCTCTTGCACGACGACGCCGTCGTCGGCGACGCAGGGTCCGAACTCCCGGTACGGACCGTCGGGGCAGTTCCTGAACGCCCACGTTCCGGCCGCCGAGTCGTTCGTCGTCAGCGCGACGCCTCCGGCCCGCGCGCGTTCGACGTTCGACAGCGCGGGGTCGAGCCGCGAGCGGAAGTCCGCGACGGCGGCGTCTCTCTCGGCCCAGTCGTACCGACCCGCGACGCCCGCGGTCGCCAGTTCGACCGCGTCCTCGGTCGTCTCGACGACGTCGTCCAGCGGCGGTGGCTCGGTCGTCTCGGTCGCGCCAGCGTTGGTGACGAACATCCTATGGGTCGAGAGCATCAAGAGTTGGGCGAAGCCGTCGAAGACGTGGACGTTGAAACCTCTCTTTCGGCTGGAGTACACCCCTTGCACACGCCCGCAACAACATCCCCTCTGCCACGGTGTCGACCCAACAAACCCAGCCATCGCAATATCCTACACAAAGTCGGCAATCGCCGGCCACTTGTTCGAGTCGAGCAACGCGTGAGAGAAGTGTGCTGGCGAGCGAACACGGGGGAGACGGGCTTGTCGTGAGGTGATACACAAGGAGATGTCGCGACGAGTCAGTCGGGGAGAACGCGACGCAACAGGTCCGAATCACCACTCTCGAAAACAGGCGATACACCCCCCGTACGATGGATTGTACTCGGGATAAAGGAAACTCACCAACCGTAAACAGTGGCACCCAGACGAGTGTGAGCGCCAGCGAACAGAACTGGCCTCGAATCCAAACCGTCCCGAGCGTGGTCAAGTGTGAGGTATCCGAGCAACACGGGGTGACGGTGAGGGTGAACTGAGTGGTCTCGACACCGGTTCGCTACACCCCGACGCCGGTCAGACCCGAGTACACCCTTGCGGAAACAGGCCGCCCATGTACATCCCTGGAAACTGGGGGTGTAGCGCGTGTGTCCCGGTTTTACCTCGTCACCACGGGTGTAGAATCGGACCTGATTATGAGCCTCGTGAATGTGCGGTAACCGTCGCGAAGTCGAAGGAATCTGTTGTTGGCCGCAACCGAACGAACGACCGCGCGGATGTGGACTGAATAGTGATCATCGGTCACGATGGCCCGACATAATTCCTGCTCTATGTGTGGTTGTGATAATATGACCACTGTCCGTTCTATTGCGTAGTGTCGCAACCTATTTCGCAGGCAGATCACTGAAAATTGCTGCCTTCAACTACGATGGCCCTGCTAATAGTGTCGCGTTGGTCTTGTATAATCCATATTTGCGTTCTGCCCACGCAAACGAATCATCGTCATCTGTCTCAAGCAGCGCATAAGGGATGCCATTGTTACCACAACTCCCGACCTGCATCGCGGTCTGGTCAAACAATCCGAGATACTGTGGGAGTGGGTCGTCACAGACGTAGACGGACACTCGGCCTGTCTGCAGATTCAGATGGTGACGGGCTTACTGATAGTGTAGAGGTTTCAGGACCGACGAACCCAACAATGAGTGACTCCGATGGAGACGGACTCCCTGATGGGGACGAACAGTCACACGGGAGTGACCCTGTGATGGCCGATAGTGACACCGATGGCCTTACCGACGGGCGTGAGGTGTCACTTGGGACCGACCCGACGAATATGGACTCCGATGGGGACGGACTCTCTGATGGGGACGAAGTGAATGATGTCGGTACCAATCCGACGGCGCTGGATACTGACGGTGATAGCCTCGAGGACCATGCGGAAGTCACGATTCACAACACGGACCCAACACAGGAAGATACGGACCGCGATGGGCTTGTCGACACACGAGAAGTCTCCGATACGGGCACGAACCCATTGCAGGTAGATACTGATAGTGACGGCCTTTCTGACGGGGACGAGGTCACACGCCACCACACGGACCCATTGCAAGTAGATACTGATGGGGATGGATATGGTGATACCGAAGAGGTTGACCTTGGAACGGACCCAACAGCACCAACTGGCGTGACTGACTACTGGCTGTCTCGACTGCTGAACGCAATCGGTGCCTAGCTCATCGCGCTTTCATTCCTTTTGTGACCTACGCACAGTCGTTTTGAACGCCCCCGCGGCGACGACTCGAGGGCCGCCGTGCGCGCCTCGGCCTTCGGCCTGCGGTGCTACAGTCGGCCGTCGTCGTCCTCGCCGCGGCCCCGTTCACTCCCACCCGGTGCCTGGTCGGTCGTCGTCGCGTCTGTGTTCGACTCGTGTGCGCTTTCGTATTTCATGGTGCGCCTGCAGAGGTGCAGGCGCGTGTTCTGGCCTGTGTTGATTCACAATGTGTCTAAACTGCGAGAGGGAGCAGACTGTCGATAGCGCGACCGAACAACGGATGGCATTCGAACTGTACGCGTGGCTTCGCCTCTACGCGGACGAAGGTGTCGCCCCCGCGCAATTCGTCCAGTTACTGTTGCGGACGGCTGTCGTCGTCGACGAACTGGATGGAGTTTCGTGGCCCCCCGGGCGGGATACGACGGCGTACACGCGACTGCTGGCTCGAACAGCGCCGGTGCGCGAACGGTTGGCTGTTAGTGACGTAAACACAGGGACGGTCCTCTTGGGTCACTTCGAACTTGTTCCGCGGTTGACGACGACTCGCCGAGTCTGTTTGGCGTCGATCCCAAACAGGAGCCCAGCGAGGAAGAGCAGTTCATTCCCCTGGTAGTACTGTGTCGCGATATAATTGATGAGGCCGATATCTGGCGCGGCCACGCCGAAGACGACTAACAGAAGTGCAACGATGGCTGCGAGTCCGGCCACCGTTCGAACCACAACCCCCGAGACGAAGCCGACGAGGAACACGACGACTGCAGTGAGTAGACTCATCGATTCTCTCAGAAGTGATACAGAAGTAAAGTCGTCGTGGCCCATCGTTCTCACCTCGATTCGAGTAACTCACTCAGACAGCTTTTGTCTCGAAACTCTGGAATCGAGAGGAAGAACTTGTGTTCCGACCAGAGTTCGTCGAAAGCGATTCGCTCGGTTCCCTGTGTTTCGGCGACCCGTTTGAACGCCGCTTGGAGTGCGCTTGCGGAGAGTCGTGTCCGTGGATTGCTCTCGGGATTCAAGTTCAACAGCGCGCTCGGTTTCGTCTTCTCAGGTCGCACCTCGCCGTCGAGAAGACAGCCGGTTTCGACGAGGGCGGCGACCACGTGCTGGTCGAGCGGGACGTACAGGTCGGCACACCACGTCTCCTTGAAGCTGAACGCGTGGACGACCTTGCGAAGATACTCGTTGGCGATTTTCGGGCCGACACCCTCGATATCGGTGAGGTACGCGTACGCGTCTGCGTGGGGGTCCAGCGACCGAAACGTCTCGGCATCGAACGCCTCTCGAGCGGTCTCAACCTGTTCGATGCTTTGGGGTCCAGCTCGTTGGCGAATGGTGATGCTGAAAACAGTATCGAGGTGGTCCTCAATCGTCCCGGGTGTAATTCCGTAGATGGTCTCGTACTTTTGGCGAGTGAAGTGAGCGTGTCGGCCGACGCCGTCGTGTGCAGCGGTCGGAAGCGCTTCGAGGACGGCCCCCAAGCGCTCCTCATCAATTTCGAGTCCCATGCGAACACTTCGGACCGAGAACATGTGACGATATTGCTGGCTGTCACGTCGGGTCTCTCCAAGCAGTTCATCGACGACGTGACCGAGTAGTGGGCGTCTCCCAAGCGTCGCTCCCAAAGTGAACACGACGCGCGTCCGTACGCTTGGGGGCGACTGCTCGGGTTGTGCGCGCTCCGGCGGGCAGTCCGTTCCTGCCGGGCCCGGGCGTTTCGCGCTTCCGTTGCGTCTGCGACGGACGGGGCACGGTCTCGGGGCCGGGTCGGGCCGCGTGCAGCCACCCGATACCGGTCAGCCCCGAGGGCGGGCCTGCGAGCGCTCGGCCCGCGTCCGGGCCATGACCGAGACCGGGCTGGCTGCATCTTCACCAGCCGTTGCGTCAGCGCTCCCTCGATGCGGTCGCGCCGCCGGCCGGCTGGTTCAGACGTGGCCGCTTGCGCGGTCCGGGCGGGCTGCTCGCCGTTCGGGCACTTGCCCTCACCCCTCGTTCACCCGGGCTGCGGTGGCTACTGGGGGTCGCCGTGCTCACCCCCATATGCCACGGTCCGGGGCTCACTCAGGGCCGGCTGTGCGGCCTGCCGGGCGTGCGCTCAAACTCGGCCGCGACGAGCTGTGGGTCCGCGGGCGTCCAGCCCGCACCGGGCTGCCGCACGAGGCGTTTCCGTTGCGTCTTCGACGGACGGGACAGGCTCGTGCGGGTCCGGGCGCGGTGCTGTTCCAGCGGGTCCTCGCTCTCTGCGGCCTCGCTGTGGCCGTATGCGACGCCGTTCAGGACTGTCAACCTCCCGCTTGCCGTCTCGTCGTCCCGGTTCAGCCGTTGCGTCTACGACGGACGGCCTGCACGGGGTCGACGACCCGCGGGTCGGTAGATTGACTGCCCTGACCGCGCGCTCACCTCAAGGTTCACCCCCGCGCTCGTCTGTGGGGGACACCTGTTGGCGACGCGCCGCGCCGGACAAGCCGGCGAAGGCGCGGCGGCGTCGCCGTGAGACGATTGGTGTCGGTCAGTCTGTGAGAACACTGCGGCTGGAGAGTCGTGATGTCGGAAGAAGACGCCGAGTGAGCGCCTTTCAGGTAACAGCAATGAGTAGTAAGAAGCAGTTCAGTAATGAAGTTTCGCACAGCAATCACCCCTCGACAGTCGACGACGACGTAGTCGATGAGACGCCAGCGCTCCATCCTACGGTTGAACTCGAAATCCAAGCCAAGGTTGACCTGAACAATCCTGAAGCGGTTGGTCGGGGACTGACCCTCGCGGAAGAAGAGCGGCTGGCTGCACGTGAATGGGAAATCGAACAGACGCGTGCACGGTGGGACCGGAGACAGACGTCGAGTCGAGAAGCACGGACGAAGACGGCGGTGGAACAGTCGAGTATCGAAGCAACGAGAGAATTCAAGAAACGCGCAGGGTGTGTGAATCGGTGGGCCGACCCCGAGGAGGCAGACCCGCGTGAGCAACTGACGGCTGAACAGTTGGGCGTTGTGAACAGAGAAGCAGGACGAATCCAGTCGAAACTCGATGCGTGGTCGAGGGCGGCGATCAGTCGGCGGCTGGCCGAGGTAGTCGCAGACGGGAACTCGATGATGAGCGCGGTCGTGGGTGTATTCGAGGAGTTCCAACAAGCACCCGGGACGGTAATTCCGATTGCGGCGGTCAGCGAGGTCAGTCGTCGTGAGGTGTCGATAGAAGGTCGTGTGAAGACCCTTTGGGAGCCTCTGAGTAGCGCAATTCAACAAGTGGGACTCATTGAGGACGAGACTGGAACGACGAAATTCACTATTTGGGCCAAGTCGAGAAAACCGGCTGTCAGAGAAGGCGAGCGGGTGACGCTGCGGAACGTCGCAAAGAGCTGGTACGGTGGGCGTGTGTCGGTGGCCGTGACGGGGTGGTCCGACATTAGCTTCCCAGCGCGCGAGGCGTGGTGGGCTGAGTAGGCGTCGCCGGTGGGTGTGTTCTTTTTTACGTCTCCACCACCCCGGCCCCACCTCCCCACCCACCGCTCCGTGCTCGCACCTGCGGTGCTGCGCGCGCAGCCACGACCTCTCCGCACGGTTTTGGTTGCTCTCTATCTTGTGACCAGTTACCTTGTGTTGTGCACCAGAACTATTACTGGTAACATGAATTAGGATGTCAATGGAAAACGATGATTCAGTCACGGAGTTCTCTTCTGAATTCATCGCTGAAGCGATTCATCAAGGTTTGACAGGGCTTGATGATGAGGCTGCCCATGCGATTGGTGCTGGACTAGGTGCGATCACGAGCGGCTCCCCAGTAACGGGTGCTGCGTTGGGTGGATTAACTGGATACCTGTTGAAAAGCGGCGCTGCGGGGTTTTTAGCAAAAAACTTTGCAACAAACAAAACTAAAAAATTAGACACTAAGTTACGAGACTTTGCCGAGGAGATGCAAGACGCGGACAAACGCCATCAGCGGATTGGTGCCGTGGTTGCTAGCCAGCTCACATCATTCTTGCCAAACGGCGATAAGTATGCAAAAGCGGCTCTCCAGGCGGGTGAGGGACAATACCAGGAACTTGCAGGGCTACTCGAAGATTACCAACGAGACCCTGAACTCCAAGCGGAACTAGAAGCCTCGGTTACCCGTCTTCTCGGGACAGATGGTGAGTTGCAAGTCTCTGAGCTACAGACTCTTTTCGGGGTTGATTCAACTGAGAAATCACTGTCTCTATTTTTTGAATTCAGTAAAGCATTAACAGCAAAGAAGTCGATTGAAGCAGTTGATGAGGTCACCGAAGTACAACTTGCAGTCAACGCAATTAGTGACGAACTGAAAACATTACACGAGACGGTCGAAGAAGAGTTTCAACAGCGCTTGCAGTCTGATTTACGAGATGCCGGCTTTGTTCGTCTCACACCGGTCTATTACCGTCAATACCCTCCAATTCCTAAACAATGTTATAATCGCCCTTTTCGCCTCTCAGAGGTTTCTGAGGGCTATGCGATTGAACGCCAGTTACCAGAGACAGCACCAACAGAGACCCTCTCTGAGAAACTATTGATGGAACTCAAAACCGGTGCCCCTCAGCTACTCACCGGTTCAAGCGGAAGTGGTAAGAGTACGATCTGTAAGCAAGTTGCAACGAAGTGGCACGACCGTGGACACGGGGCAGTTCTCTATCGGGAGGCACAAAAAACGGAATTCAGTCAGCGTGGGAAGCTTGAGGCACAGATTTCGAACTTGAAATCCGAAGGACGGGTCTTAGTTGTTGTCGAAGATGTACTTAGAGAGGAACAAAGTGACGTACTGAACTCAATTGAGCGGTACCAACAAGATGAAGAAGTGGCTTTCCTCTGCGACGCCCGTGACGCAGATATTGAGACTGCTACTAAGCGTATGACCGCTCAGCAGACATCTCACAGCCGACGTGTTCGTCATCTTATTCCTCAATTCAGTCACCACCCTCTCCCAGATCCAAGTCTTGACGACTGTCGTGCACTAATAGACTGTTATCAGAGGGCTACTGGAGACGATGTTATCTATACCGCTGACGAGTTGTGCACTCGAGTAGAGGAGCAGAAAGACACCAAAGGCGGTCTTCTTTTACTGACCTACTTGCTCATTCACGGCTCGGAAGATAGTCATGACCCCCTTACAGAGCATGCCCGGGCAACGGCGCTTCGATTCGAATGTAGTAACTTTGCCACTTCAAACCCAATTGAGCGTGACCTTCGAGATGTCGTCGCAGACGCTGCACTCGCAGTAAATGTGCTCAATGTGAGCTCACTAAAGTTCTCTCCAGAGTTTCTGTTTACACTTGGGTATGATCGGCGGCGAACCGAACGGGCCCTTAGCATCCTTGAAGATGAAATCCTATTTCGTGCTGAAGAGTCATACAGCCTACGCCATGAACTTTGGTCGCGAATTTATCTTGAAACCGTCATTGATGAACGGGGCTTGTCGGTTATGCCACGCGTCTGCCAGCTAATCGAGGGGATCTTAGACCTCAGAGACGAAACTCATCTCAAGACTCTGCGGACGAGTTTTTCCGATTCAAAATTCCTTGAGTCAGTTGATGCAACACCAGACAGTTCTGTTGGAGTGTTCATTACTGCCCTCTACAAGGTTGGTGTTGACTATCCATCTCTTGTTCAACTATTTGATTCTCCTAGACAACCACTCGTTCCAATCGGAGATTTACCAAACGATATCGAAGGCACTATTCGACTCACCCGCGCATCAGCAGCGATTGGAGCAGGCTCCCTGACAGACGCAGTAGCAGATCTTGAAGCGATCATTTCGGATACTGATTTTTCGATAGAGCAGCGCTCAAAAGCCCATCTACACAGAGGTGATTTGGCTACTCAAAGGGGTGAATTCGACGAAGCAATGGACGCATATCTAACAGCACGCAGTCTGTTAGATTCGGTTAACGAACCCTGGTTGGAAATCTCGGTCCTTGACAGCTCAGGGTTTGTACATCAAGAAATCGGTGAAACCGAAAAAGCGATTGAGCTTCATCAGCGTGCTTTCGAGCTAGCAGTAGAAAATGAACTGGAAGGGTTTGCCTTCGCCACAGCAAACCAGGTTGCACTCGCGTGTCTTGAGGCTGGACACATTGATACTGCTGACGAGTGGCTTGGCATCGCTGAATCACAATTAGATGAAAATGCTATTGGTGGCTCTGTAGACAGTACATTAGCTGGTAATCAAGCATTGTTGCACATTGAGAAAGAAGCATACACGGATGCGATTCGTGCTGCTGAGCGGGCTATGAAGCTCTATCAAGAGCGAGGAGATCAAATTGGAGTTGCTCGGAGTAAGCAGAATATTGCGAATGCACTTCACTCACAATATAAGAACGGAGACGGCGAACTGAATGGCGATTTGAAACGTGCTGAACAGTTACTCAGCCAAGCATTCGACACGTTCCAAGACGCAGGGTACTATCGAGATCTTCAAACTGTACTCGATACCCTTGGGAGTATTTACGAATCAAAAGATGAATTTGAAAATATAAAACCATATGTCAAGCGTATTGAACAGATTCCAGAAGGGGATGAGTATATTGACCTCGATGAATTCCGAGCACTAAGTCCACTTGATAACCATCTCCCAGCACGTGAGCCCTTTCTTTCGGGACTTGTCTGTGTTCGGGCCGCCTTTGAGAGTGGTGAGGTACAGGATAGTAAGACAACAACGCTTGAGCAAGCACTCAAGAAATTCGTGAAAGCGATTGAACATGCAGAGACTCATGAGCCTCGCTGTACGCAATATGACATCGGACACCGAGCGAGAGTTTTCAAAACTGCAATTGTAATACTCATAGACGGGAAAACAGAAGCTTCACTACAAGATTTAGACCTGGTTGAGCAAAGCCGACTCTATTCAATTGAAGAGATTCTATACGATACAATTACTCAACATCTTGAGCCAAACCAGTACAGCACGTTATTAGAGAAGAGTTCGGGCATACACCCTAATTCGTCTTCAGAGATTGCTGCTGTGGCGGCAAGATATCTTTGTACAGCGCTTATTTACGGTGCTTCAGTAGTTGACCCAATTAGGTCACTTCCTCGGCAGGAAGATGGCTACGGTAATCTAGTTGAGATTGAGGGCCTCCAATCTGGTGGGGCAGATGTTACTGATTCGGATGTAGAAACTACTGAAGATGACAGTCATGACTGATGGCGGTCGGTACGGAAAGTGAACGTGGTGACGTTTTGACTCCAGTTGTGGACTGCTCCTCCTATTGCAGACTGGTCGCACTTGTTTCAACAACTGATGCACTCGTATCATCACTAAATCCAGCTGCCCAATCACCTTAGAACTTAGTCAATTTCTGACATTATCAGCGGCCATGGCACGGGAAATGAAGTGCAACTCTTGCGGAAACGTCCAGTCGTACAACAACATTGCAACGGCCCCGGACCGGTGCCCGAAGTGCAACCAGCCGTGGCAGCCGAATTACTAACTTAACACTCTCAATGACCGTCTCGTCTGTCATTCACAGTCGGATTGAGATCCGTCGTCCTGTAGTGCACCTCGGCTGCGGATCGTGTTTTCACGATCAGAGAGCCGAGCCGCTGCAGATCGGCTATCATCTGGGTCGAAGTCGTAGAGCGTCAGCGCAGCTTGGGCAATCTCAAGGTTCTGCTCAATTTGCTGCCACCGAGTGAGGTCTGCCCACCCGTCAGCACCGGACTCCAATTCCAAGGTCAGCTCGTCGACAGTCGTCGCGTCGTACTGTTCTTGGATCGCTTGACGTTCATCTTTGAGGTCTCGAATCGCCTGTCGAATCTCGTCTTTCGTGTGCTCGCGGTGAATGTCGGCGATCCGCCGCATCGCCAGCATCTGTGGTGCACGCATGTAGCGAGTGGCACCACCTGCTGCGATTTCTTTGACACGGCCGGTCTCAGCGAGCGCCGAGAGGTGCTTCCGTGCAGTTGGGTCACTTACATGGGCACGTTCAGCAATTTCGCTGGCAGTTTGTGGATTCGTTGTAACGTCGATTACCTGCCGAATACGCTCGAATGTCGTGGTGTCTGCTTTCCAGTCATCAATGACTGCCTCGTTGACATCACCTTGCCACGGTGTTGTGGGGGAGCCTGCTCCGGTCATTGGTCGTCGTACGAGCGCAGTAAGTAAAATAGCTTTGCTGGAGATGGCTAATTTTGTCTACCCCCTTCGGGTGCGGGGCGGCACCTCGCCCTGCTGATTCGCAATGTCACTGCCAGATACAACTACGCAGACAGCGACGTTCAGCGACGCACCCACCCGTGCCGACGAGATGCACGACGCGCTCGACGACTGGATTACCGACCTCCTCGCCGAGTCACCTCCGAATTAGTAAAATCGCGATTAGTAAAATCATGATTAAGATAATCAGAACGACTATGAGTTCTGTGTCGGTGGTGAGATTTTGGCTGTTTTGTCGCCCCCTGACGGGTGCGGGGCGTACTCAGTGTCCCGCGGGATTCAGATGGCAACGACAGAACCAACCCACAGAGATGCATCGTTTAGTGACCGAACAACGCGTGCCGACGAGATGCAACTTGCCGTCGAGGAATGGTTAGAAGACCTCCTCGCCGAGACGACCACCGCACACACAAGCGAGGCGTTCCAGCGGTGGCTCAACATCCAGAGCCGGTTTCACGACTACTCGGCGCGGAACAGCCTGCTCATTTCGCTGCAATGTCCGGACGCGACGCACGTCGCGGGCTACCGGACGTGGCAAACCGAGTTCGACAGACAGGTGTCGGAAGGTGAGTCGGCGATTTGGATCTGGGCTCCGATCACGGCCAAACTGTGTCCGGCCTGTGGCGAACCGAAGTCCGGCCACGACGACGACTGCGAGAGCGACGGTGTGCCGTACGCCGAGTGGTCGAGTCAACTGCGCTCGTTCAAGCCGGTCCCCGTGTTTGACGTATCGCAGACGACGGGCGAGCCGCTTCCGTCGTTGGAGACCGACACGTACGGTGACGCGAGCGACCTCGTTCCCACGCTCTGTGCCGCGGCGGAGTCGCTCGGGGTGGACGTGTCGCTCGTGTCTCCGAGTGAATGGGCCCACGGCGCGGCGCGCGGCGTGTGTGAATTCCCGCAGGGACAGCGACCGAGCGTCGCAGTCAGACAGCGGTCGAACGAGGCGGATATGGCGACGACGCTCGTTCACGAGTTCGCTCATGGGCTGTTGCACGCAAACCGGACGAGCCTCCCAGAGCGGTCGCTGCGCGAAGTCGAAGCGGAAGCAGTCGCGTATCTCGTCGGTCGACAGTTCGGGTTGGATGTCAGTAACTCAGCGTTCTACCTCGCTGCGTGGGCGGGCGAGGACGCCGAGTCGGTGCTCGAACGGCTCAATCGGATTCGGTCGGTGACGGTGTCGATACTCGGGGCGATTGATGATTCGGCTGATCTGGCGTAATTCGATTAGGATTGCGACACAAGCACATTCTGTTGGGCAACGGTGACCACGGACTTCAACTGAATCGATAGTGTGGAGTCTCTTCCTCAAGCGCGAGTGAAGTGAACGGGAGGAAGGAGAGAATCGCCTTTGTATCAGCTACAAACACTATTAATAAATGGCCTCTAATCTACATTGAACCTGTGGTAGACGACTACGTGCGTCGGACAGCAATCACTCGTCTCGAAGTTACGGACGAGCAACGCGACCTCCTCGAAGAAACCATCTCCGAGTGGAAGCGTGGATGCCAAATCGCCACGGACATGGCGTGGGGGAAGTGCAACGCGAAAAGCGACGTCCAACCCCTCGCCTACGACGACGTGCGCGAACGCACCGACCTCGGGAGTCAGCACGTGGTTCTCGCCACCCACCAAGCCGCACAAGCTATCACCGGCTGTCTCGAACGCCGGTCAAAAGACAAGAAAGTCAGCAAGCCCACCTTCACCGCACCCACAGTAAAATACGACACTCGGACCATGACGCTGTTTGACGACGAAACGGTGTCTCTCTCCACCACGAAGAGTCGCGTCCGGTGCGACCTTGCGCTGCCCAACGCCGACGGTGGCTACCAACGGCAGTATCTCGACGCCGACGAATGGTGCGTCACCGAAAGTACGCTCACCACCCGCGGCGGCGACTACTTCTTGCACATTGGTTTTCGTCGACACAAGACTGATACCGAACGGAACACCGCCGAGGACGAAACGGTCCTTGGGGTTGACCTCGGCATCAAAAACCTCGCCGTCACAAGCACCGCTTTCTTCTTCAGCGGACGGGAGTTGACTCACAACCTCCGCGAGTTCGAGAAGCTACGCTCGGGACTCCAACAGACTGGGACGCGAAGTGCCCACCGGACGCTCGAACAGTTGAGTGGTCGAGAGTTACGATACGTCCGTGACGTGCTCCACCGAGCGTCGAACGCCATCGTAGACGAGGCACTACGCCACGACTGTGACATAATTGCGTTCGAGGACTTGACCAACATCCGCGAGCGGACGGGTGCGTCGTGGGGTCACAAATGGGCATTCCGAACGCTCTACGAACAGGTAGAGTACAAAGCCGAAGTCGAAGGTATCGCGGTGAAGCAAGTCGGGTCGGCGTATACGTCGAAGCGGTGCGCCGAGTGTGGATTCACGGCAGACGAGAATCGTCTGACTCGAAACGAGTTCCGATGTCTGAAATGCGAGTCGGAAGCGAACGCGGACTACAACGCGGCGAAGAACATTGGGATGCGGTACGTCCGTCGAGGCCAACAGTCGTCTCGGCGGACGGGCAACAGTCAACTTGCCCTAAAGTCTGGAACCGTGACGTCCTCAGGTTTCGTAGAAACCTGATGGGCTGTACGAGAGCTTGCTCTCGTGAACGACGAGTGGCGGATTCACCGCCCACCCGGAAGGGTTTGAGGCCGAGTTCATGGACAAGCCCCACCCTCCACGAGCGAACCCGTCAGGGTGAGCGAAGCAGGGTGGGGTAGTTGACTCCCGGTGTAGGTTTTCTCTCTACTGCGACGAAATGATCTTAATTTGGTTATTGATAGATCCTGCCTGACTTGATATCAAATGGCGTGATGGTGAACTCAGTCAATCGAGTATGGTTCAGCATTAAATGTTGGGAACTCCATGTTCAGTAATTTCTGGCTGAGATTGATCGCATCGTCAGTCCCTGAAACGGTCTCAACCCATTGGGTAGGAAAGGCAGTTGCTCCAAACCGAGCCCCCACTAGTGCACCGGTTAATGCACCAATTGTGTCCGCGTCGCCACCATGGTTGACGACCTCAATGATCCCATCGCGTGGTGATTCGGCGGTAAGTCCGTGATACATTGCAGCCTGGAGACTACTTAGTACGTACCCGCTGTCATATGTCGGTGAAGTTGAATCCCATTCGGAGATAACCGTTTTCAGTTCACCGGGGAGATGATGGTCGTACCTATCTAAAAATGCGGCAGGATCAGGCGAGTCCCCATGAATAGTCTGTGCGAGAACGGAATTTAACAACGCACAGGACCACTGACATCGCCTATCGTAATGGGTTATCGCAGATAACACTCTACTTCCGCTTATCAATGAACTTTGGTCTGTTTGAAACGCCAGTGAAATCGGAGCACACCGCATAAGGCTCCCATTCCCCGCTTCTCTTCCCTTGGGTGTCTGCTTGTATGCCTCATAACTCGCAAGGGGCCAGTCCTTACCAGTTGCAATCTTTTGTAGCGTATCCCTGGTTAAGTATCCAACATCGAGAGGGGAGTCCCCCATCCAGTCAACAAATCTTGTAGAGACGTCCGCTGGAGAGAACTGCTGACACTCAACCATGCTGCTTGCAGTAAGAAGCGTGAGCTCGGTGTCGTCAGTTACTGTCCCGGCTGGTTGAGGTGGGCTGCCACCATCCACAGGACCCTCTATAGTTCCAAACTGTTCAGCAACAGCTGTGGGGGATAGAAACTCTACAGGGCGACCAATTGCGTCACCACAGGCGATACCAACTAACACCCCTGCTGCACGATCAAGTGCTTGTTTAGTTGGCAATAGAATCGGACGCTAAGTGCAGTTAGTCGCTCGCGTGAAACTCACGCTCAATGTTCGAAGACTCACGCGCCTCGAGTGCCGATTTCACACGTTCAAGCTTGTCATCCAACTCGTCCTCAGATAGTTCGAAAAAGGACTTTCTTTGGGGTTCTGCTTGTTCTCGTTGGGTTTGAAGCCAAGTGAGATCACGATCGTGGCTTACCCGAACTTGTATTGGGTCGTTGGGGATGAAGTTGACCGAGCGGTCCCGAACAACCGTTCGATCAAATGGAGCCCCTAAGTCGCCACGTAACTGACTCATACTCTTACATCTCAGTTGGTAGCATAAAGAATCTTTTCTTTTCTAAGATTAATTGCACTATCTATTTCGCAGGATTCCGAGGACCGACAATGTAGGTCGTATACTCTGTTAGAATATCCATTCGGTTTTCGGAGAATACTGACTGAGTTTCGGTGTAGTCAATCCAGTTCCAAAGGCGTTCGTTTGCATCAGGTGTTTGCACAGTCAAATTGTAGTCGTCATTGGCCAGATCCTCTTCAACTATGATGTCAAGCAGACGTGCAATATCACGGTGCTGAACAGCATCCAACGTCGCTGGAGTATTCATAGATTGAATCGTGCGCCGAAGTCTTCGCGGCTCTCGATTGGTATCGCGATCATGAAAGTATACCAGAAGTTTGTCTGTGGGTAATTGAATCGCACCAGTTAGCACGTGGAACTCACATTCTAAACCCGTATGTTTGGGAGATTTGAAAAAGCAGTCAGGTGCGAATGCGATCCCTGTATCTTGGGGATCAAACTCACAAATAAGCCCACGAGAAAAGCTCTGTGAAACCTTCTCAGAAAGAGAAAAGCTACTGACGACTGTCGACTCCAATTCGATTATCGGGTTGTCGGGTTGTTCTAATACTGCAGCTAGAATTGGAGCAATCTCTTCTGGATACAGTCCTCTGTACAGTCCGCTTCTCGTACCCTGTTGTTGCGATAGGAACGCTTGGGTGAGTCGATAGAAATCCCGATACGTATCAGTAGATCCTTCCGCGAGTGATCGAACAGATTTCCCATCGCCCCGGATATATCCAGAGCAACCAAGCGCTTCACGAACGAGATGGTCATATGTTTGGCCAACGGTTGGCTGATTACTCGCAGTCTTCATATCGTCTAGCAACTTCCGGACCTTTTTGGTTGGCTTATCGCCATGGATCCCTCTAACTAAACTCACAAAATCCTCTACGATATCTTTCTTCAGTTTGAAATATTTCGGTGTCGCCTGAGAGACACAGACCTGCTGGGAAAGATCAAGACCAAAATCATCTTTGAACGTATCGATAGGATCAACCAGCGGTAAATTGACTTCGCCTTCCAGTTCGGTCATTATTTGTTCGTGTCGGTATATGATCCTGTTCCTCGTATATAATCACAATGATGAATTTCTAGTAGACACACGTGTCCTGCAATCCACCTTCACATGCAGTAATTGTGACCCAGTGTACTACACGTAGACTCTAGGAGGCAACCAGCAGTTATCATACTAAACAGATTGACAATCCCGTCTTATCTCTATATGTTTGATCTAGTACCAGTAATCGAGGTCGCAGATAAAGAATCTCCCAATGGTTGTCCTAGCCGTTTCGGATGGTGAGTTCAAGGCCAGATCCACGAGACGTTTTATCGCCCCCTGTTGGGTGCGGGGGCTCACCACGAGCGCTCGCCGTTCAAATGACAACGAAACGACCACCCAGCAGACAGTCTGCAGCATCAGCGACCCACCGCGGCCACGACCTCGTCCGTGTGACCGAGTGGCTGCCAGGAAGCAAGCCAACTGACTACGATATCGAACTCTCCGACGGCGACGGCTATCGAACGCGGTTTTGGCGCTGTCGGAACTGCGGTCACGAGCGGAACCGGCGCGACGAATTCCGCGAATCGTGTCGTGCGACACCCGGCCGCCCGCTCGTGAGCGACGGCGGCTACGCAGTCGAAGACTCGCGGACATGGAAAGCACTCACCGAAGCGATGACGGTCCGGTTCGGGACCGTCGGCCCGCGGTACGACGTCGAGTCGTCGAGCGGGAACACCTACGAGGTCGATATCGCAGCGGGGACGTGTAGCTGCCCAGACCACCAGAAACGCGGTGTCGAGTGTAAGCACCTCAGGCGGGTATTGTTCGAACTCCGGACGCGCATCCTGCCCCAGCCGGACGGTCGCTTCGCGCGGTGTGCAGCAGAGTCGCGACGAGAGACGAGTGCGTTCGAGCAATCGCGATGAATTCTATCTCCCCCTGAGGGGTGTGGGGGAACTTCCCTCGTACTTCCGATGACAACGAACGATACCAAACACGACAGCGGCATCGCCGAGCGAACACCGACCGGACACAAGATCCAGATCATCACCGAGTGGGACGACGACGGAACACCGTCGCTCGAAACACTCGCACAGTTCGACCAGGGTCGGCGGCGCGTCTGGCGCTGTGTGAACTGCGGAGACGAACAGAACGAGCCGTCCGGGTTCGAGCAGGGCTGTCCATCCCAACCGGTGTAGGTCGCGGTCGACGTGACAACGACACCCGGCGCACCGCCTGCCAATTTTATTCCCCCCTTGAGGGGTGCGGGGTGGTGAATCAGGCCACCTCACGACCGACAACAATGTCTCTGAGAGAAATCTACGACCGGACCTTCGACGAATCGTGCGGGAAATCCATCGACGCTAGCGAGTGTCCCGAATGTGACGGACGACTGAGGACAGATGGCGGTGAAACAGCCTGCGAGGGGTGTGGACTCATCGTCGACCAGTACTATTTCGACCATACGCACGGTCCGCGTGTGTTCGACGAAGATCCACACTCAGTTCCACGAACGGGTGGAAAACTCACCCCGACGCGGCACGACAGAGGCGTTTCAGCAGAGATCGGCTACAACCGTGATGCGAACGGGCGGACGGTATCGTCCAAGAAGCGACGTCAACTCTACCGGCTTCGGCGCGAGCATCGGCGGGCACGCTTCGAGTCGAAAGGGGAGCGGAACCTCGCGACGGCGCTCGGTGAGATTATCCGGATGGGGAGCGCACTCGACCTCTCGTGGAGTCTCATCGAAGAGGCGAGTCAGCTCTACCGGCATGCCCAGGACGCAGACCTCATCCGAGGGCGGTCTGTCGAGATGATTGCCGCGGGGAGCCTGTATGCGACGTGTCGTCGGCGTGGCCTCCCACGGCCACGTGCTGAAATCGCGAGCGTCGCGCGCTGTTCGTGTGACCAGGTCCAAACGGGCTATCGAGCGCTCAACAGCGAGTTAGGAATCGATGCGCAGGTCGTCACCGCGCGGACGTACGTCACTCGACTCGGGTCGGATAGTGGCCTCTCGACGCGGGTGCAGTCGCGGGCGTACGAACTCGCGACAACTGCCGACGAGGATGGGATTACGAACGGGCGGAATCCGGCTGGCGTCGCCGCGGCGTGTCTCTATCTCGCGGGAACGGAACACGATGTCGCCCCGACACAAACCGAACTCGCCGCACTCGCGGACGTGTCGGTCCCAACGCTCAGAGCGCGCTATGTCGAACTCACCGAACTGGTGTGAGAAACGGCGGCGACAGTCGTCTGCTGTTGGCTCAGCTGTCTTCGTCGTCTTCGTTGGCAGCAGCCGGCGGACGTCGCGAGAGTCGGTCGAAGCGTGACTGGGCCGCATTCGTCCGTGCGTCGGTCTCGTCGGGTTCGTACCGGCCACCGTCGTATTCGCCCTCGGCGACGGAAATCGTCAAGACCGCGTTTTGGCTTCTCGCTCGCCATGGTAACTCGTCACGGTCGACGACGAGTTGGTCGATATCCCGACCGTCGGCTTCGACGAGCAACACCGCGCGGTCGTCCTCGAACCGGTCGACTGTCGCCGTGTATGTCCCGTCTGGAATCATGCGTAGGCCTCTTCGAGTACGACCGCGCCGGTATTATCCGTCACGGTGATGGTATCGCCACCGTTGTTCCAGATAGCTGACCCGGAGCCCCAGTAGTAGTCTGTTGACGTATCCGTGCCAGTTCCGGTGTGGAGAGTGACCGTCGCACCTGCGTCGAGTGTCGTCCCCGATGGGAAGGTGTAGGTCCGGCCTGCGGTATCGGACACTGACCAGCCGGAGACATCGAGGGTGTCAGTCCCCGTGTTCTCAAAGACGATGTACTCGTCGTTCAGGTTGTCCGTGTCGGCCCCCGCAGCATCGGCGTGTACGTCAGCGACTGCGAGCGACGCGGATGGTGTCTCGGTCTCGGTGCCGCCGTCAGTTGCGACCGGCGTGAGCGTCGCGACCGTTCCGTTGGTCGTGATGGTCGTCCGGGCGGTCACCTCACCAGTCGTCCCCGGTTCAATTGGCATTCCCTCACGGAGGCGTGTTGGCTCGGTCGGTGCATCCCGTTGGGTACGCACGGTGACGCGCTGGCCATCGCTTTCGAAGACAATCGTGCCGTGGGTTGCCGTCCAGTACGTTGGAACGGACTGCGCTGCCAGCCGGGACAGCGTCTCTTCGTTCGGGTGGCCGTATTGGGAGTCATACGCGCTCGAGACAACGGCGACGTTCGGCTGGACCGCAGCCAAGAACGGGGCCGTCGTACTCCCACCCGAGCCGTGGTGGCCTGTTTTGAGTACCGTCGAGTGCAACTTCGAGCCGTACGTGTCGACGAGATACTCTTCGGCTTCGTGTTCGGCATCGCCGGTAAACAGGAACTGACTCGCCCCGAACTGGGTCATGAGGACGATACTGTTCTCGTTGCGGTCTTCGTTTGCAAGATAGCCCTCTGGTGGTGACAGGACTTGGGAGGTCACATCACCCATCTGAATCTTGTCGCCGGCCTGTGTCCGGTACAGCGCCACGTCCTGTTGTTCGACGGCGTCGAGATACGCCTCGTACGTCTGCGACGTGGAGGTGATTCCGGGGTCGTACACCGCACCGATACCGTCTGCCTGTGTTTCGAAGTAGTCGATAATGGCGGCATTCCCACCGATGTGGTCCGCATCAGCATGTGAGGTTACGAGGTAGTCAATGCGGTCGATATTGTGTGCTTGGAGGTACGAAAGCACATGTTCGCCGTCGTCTCGGAAATCACCGGTGTCGATAAGCATCGTCTCTCCGTTGGGGGCGATGAGGAGCGTACTGACGGACTGGCCGACGTTGATGAAATGGACTTCGAGTGTCCCGTTGACTGACGCAACGGTCTGAGGTGACAGTGTCGTCGCAGTCGGTGCCGTCGTGGACGTTGCTGCCGGCGATGCAGTTGTTCCTGTCTCGGGTGTGGGGCCACCGGCACCAGTACACCCGGCGATAAAGACGAGGAAGACGACCGCAACCGTCCGAGCCTGGAGAACCATACGACGACATCGGCGCCAGGTGGTTTATGTTTTAGTCGTTGGCGAGTGGGCTTTCCGCTCGGTCGTGTACCGAACCCAAGTTGATGACCGCTGTCTCGTCAGACACCGTCCGCACTTCAATCCCGCACCATTCGCCGTTGAGGCAGGTGAGTACCTGTGAGTACCCCAGTCAATCAGAGCCGGGGACTGCCTTGGAGAATCGAACCTGCGCGTATGAAAAGAGTAGAGCGTGTACTACTGTGTTCCGGAGCCGAGCGAATGGGCGAATTATCCTTGGGAGACAGATTTTTGCCTCGCTCGAATGGTGGCAGCGTTCAACTCATCACCGATTGGGTTGGTTTGGTGACTATTGCTTGTCTTTCTCAATAGCGAGGGATATATCTTGCACAGAACTCAATCATGATATTGATAAAGTTCAATCATACTGGGTCACGTGCGTTTTTATCACAATTCTAATTAGAGAAATTAACATTGGTGGCTACTATTGGCGAGCAATCGTACTGCGATTTTATTACAGCCGACAGGGGTGTCGGCTGTATTCGGTCGACAATCACGTATGAGACGAACGAAATCAAGAGTTGCGATAGATCGCGTTGGAATATACGCTCGTATTGGTGACGTTCCTGAGATTCACCGACTGTCACGGTATCAGCCGACGTACCGAGACCGAGATGTTTGGACCGAATTTTGTGAGGAATACGAGTACGGACGTGGCTCTGGTCGACGGTACAACGAGGCCGTTGATCGGGCTGGATCACATTGGCTCGAACATATGGGCGATTTGCAGCGTCATCACGCCCTTGCGACACCAACACACGTTGAGCGTTGGTGCCGACGCCTTCTCGATACTAAATCACCTGCAACCGCGTACAATTACTGGGTTCGTGTGAAGCGTTTCTACGATTGGTTGTTGTGGCATACTGACCATCCACATCGGTATTCTCCAGTAATGCTTGCTGTCATTGCCGGTGGTGCGACTGGTGCCATTTGGGATGTGAAAATTGAGAAATGGGATACCGTTCGCCCACGGCACAAGGAAGAGGATTCTGCGTGACTGAACACTCATCAACTTCTCGTGAGACATTAGCGGATGAATTCGGTCAGTCCATAGACCCACTTGCCGCGCTTGAACCAACGTTCAAAGAGACGACCGTCGACCCATTCCAGGTGTTCTCAGAGGAAGTACTAAACGCACGGAATCTCTCTTCAGCAACTCTGGGACACTTTGGGTATGTCTTCGACGAGTGGCGCTCACATATGTACGAGACGGGACGACATCCAGCTTGTCCTGCGCTCGAACATGTGGAGGCTTACATCGAGACACAGCGTGCACCAAAACAAGAGGGTGGCCGCGGAAACACGTCACGAACAATTAAAGAAAAGCTACGCAAGCTCAACCGGGCGTATCAGTACTGGCAGGCAGACCCTGTGTTCCCACATGAAGACGGCTACAACCCATTCGAGCTGGCCAAGAAACGGGTCCCGTTGCGTGTCAAGAAGACTAAGGAGCATCGAAAGGTCACAATTCCAGAGCTTCGAGATATGATTGCCTCCGTAACCAGTCTCCGGGGGAGAACACTCATCATGCTTCAGTTGAAGCTTGGCTTACGCGCTGGTGAAGTTTCGAATCTCCGTCTCGAAGACTGTCGACTAACAGAGTCACGTACAAATGAAGCATATTCCAACCTCGGCTCGCACGAAGCACTAGGCACAAGGTCAAACCTGGTGTATATTCCGTCTCGGGATGAGCGGAACGGGAACAAATCGGTTAGACCGCGACTGCTCCCATTAGATACAGAGCTACGTTCGCTTCTTGATCGCTATCTTTATGCACGGCCGAAGAACGGAGAGCCATGGCTGTTTCTTTCGAAAAAGAGCCACACCCAGATGACAGTAAAGGGTGTGAACAAGGTCTGGAAGTCAAACTTCCATCCGGAGTACGCAGAAACAGATTCATACCGACCGATTACGAGTCACTTCGGTCGACATCGATTCACCACATACTGGCGTGTTGAGCAAAATCTGAATCGGCAACTCGTGAAGTATCTCCGCGGCGACCGAACTGGTAGTTTCACGAATAGTAGTGGGATCGATGCGTATCTTCACGCCTATTACGAAGACATCGAAGCAACGTACCGGGAGAAGATCTACAGACTAACTCAGGACGTTTAGGCAGGCCGAGTGCAGAGTTAGTCTACAGGCGGAGCAGGCCGAGTGCCTCGGGGCTTGACCCCGAGGGTGAAGCCGTACGCTCCGCTAAACGTGTTCCGCTCGCTCGATATACTGCTCAATCGTGTCGGTCGAAACATCACCTGCCGTCCCCACGTAGTACGATTCCTCCCAAAACCCACCGCCCCACAGGTAGTCCTCCAAGAACGGTTCGTACTGTTCCCACATCTCCCGTGCCGTGATGCTCTTGACTGTCCGTACAATCTCGCTCGGCGCGTGCTTCGGATGGGCTGACAGGAACAGGTGTACGTGGTCAGGTGAGATGTGGAGCGACAGTATCTCATAATCGTACTTGTCGCACACGTCGCGGAAACTCGCTTCCAACGAATCCTCGATTGGTTCGAGAATCGCGTGACAGTACTTTGGACACCACACGAAGTGGTATTTTACGTTGTACACCGTGTGATTCGACCGCTTCTCACCCATATCGAACCCATTCCACCAAACAGTTAAGTATATCCAAAGGATATACGAAAATATGGCGAATCGCTTTGAAATCGACGGCGAGGAAGTTCTCGACGGTGAGGTCAAACGGTTCGGGAACAGTGCCCACGTCACCGTCCCTAAACGCTGGCGTGGGGCCGACGTGAAAGTCGTCCGAACCTCAGAACCCACCGAACAAGACGAAGAATGACCGACTCACAGGCTCTCGTCAAGACTCTGGACTTCCAACTCAACATCCAGAGTGACAACGAGACCTGCTGTACGACGCCACACTCGAAGCCCGCTCGGTGTACAACGAAACTATCCGTCTCGCCAAAGAAGGCGTGGACTGGAATGCGATTCCCGACCGCGTGGCCGACGACGCCGACCTTGTGAAGAACACGACACAGCGCGTCGTCGCCAAGGCTCTCGGAGCGATGGAGAACTACTACGAGTACGACGACTTCGGCCAGCCGAGTCACACCAAGGACGGCGCGTACCCGCTTCGTTCGAACTACGAGGAAGGGTACAACCTATCACTCACTGACGACGGCAACGTAGCGTTCCGCATCAGTGCGAAACCCTACAACCACGTCAAGGGCGTCCTCGAAGGGAGTGACGCTCACCTCGACGTTCTCAAGACCGCACTCGAAAGCGATGACTGGAAGATTGGGACGGCGGAAGCCCTGTTCCACAACGACACTCCTGAGTTGCACGTCAACGTCACTAACACCGAACAAACAGTTCGGGACAAGCAGAACTCACGGACGGTAGTCGGTGTGGACGTGAACGAGGACAACGTGGCCCTTACTGCACTTTCAGAAGATGGCGTCGAGGACACGTTGGTTATCGACTTCCCCGAAATCAAATTCGAGCGTCACCGCTACTTCACGATGCGGAAGCGTGTCCAGAACGCGGGGAAAGACGGTATCCACAACACGCTCGAAGGCCGAGAGGAACGGTTTGTCCGCGACCGACTCCACAAGGTGAGTCGGCACATCGTGGAGTGGAGCCAACAATTCGAGACACCGTGTATCGTCTTTGAAGACCTCAAAGAGATGCGCGACAGTATCGACTACGGCACGCGGATGAACCGACGCTTGCACCACCTACCGTTCCGTGCGCTCCAATACTACACGTCGTACAAGGCCGCCTTCGAGGGCGTGCCAACAGCGTGGATTGACCCTGCGTACACGAGCCAACGCTGTCCGATGTGTGGACACACGGAACGAGCGAACCGAAACAAAAAAGCGGTTCAAATGCAAGTCCTGCGAGCATCAAGACCACAGCGACCGAGGTGCAAGCGTCAATATCGTCGTGAAAGGCGTGAAGAAACTTGATTGGAATGTGCCTGCTCTCAATAGCCTTCCCCAAGTACGGAAGGTGCGACGGCAGGCATCGGGGGCCGTGGACGCCCCGACCGTGACCCACCCGACCGTTCGAGGCTATCAGGCCGATGGTCGAGTGGGAGTGTCTGATTAAACCACGGGAAGCCTCGGGGCTTGACCCCGAGGCGGTTCACTCAGTATCTGCAGTCATCTCTTCGGCGATGTCTGCATAAATCAGGTACACGCTATTCGGCCCGCACCGCCTGAATCCGAAGCACCACCTCGGTCCCGCCCTCCTCCCGTCGGCGGTACACGACTGTGCCGCCGAGTTGGTCGATACCCCACTTCACCAGCCAGAGGCCGAGACCGCTCGCGTGTCTGAGTTGCGTCTCGCCGTGGGCATTGATGGCGGCGAGTTCGCTCGCGTTGATGCCGGGCCCGTTGTCCTCGATTTGAATCACGAGTTCGTCGCCCTCCCAGCTCGCGGTCACGGAGACGACCGGCGTCGACGACCCGTTGTGCTCGACGCCGTTTTCGACGAGTTCCCGGACGATGGGTTCGAGCGTGGGCGCACAGACCACGTCGTTGTCGGGGAGTTCGAGGAGCCGGACGTTCGCACAGGCGAAGTCGGTGCGGACGGCGTCCGCGGCGGCGCGTATCTGGACGGCGGCGGGGTGGAGTCGAGCGTCGCCGTTCCCGTCACTGCCGCGGGTCGCGCCGAGCTTTCGCGCCTTCTGGCTGATGTTGACGAGCGTCTGCGCGTGGTCTTGGAGCGTCTGCGCGTGGTCCCGCGCGTCGTCGAACTCGCCGCCGTCGATGTCGTCCAAGACGAGGTTGGCGTAGCCCTCGAGGAGGTTCGCCTCGGTCCGGAGGTTGTGGCGGAGGACGCGGTTCATCACTTCGAGTTGCTGGAGGTTCAGCCGGCGGTCGGTCACGTCGCGGAAGACGAGCGCGTGGCCGATGTCGCGGCCATGGTGGTCGCAGAAGGAGCTCGTCCGGAGTTCGAAGTACCGCTGGCTCGACCCGAGTCTGACCGTGACTTGGTCCGTGTCCCGCTGGTCGGGCGAGAACTCCTCGACGACGTCGCCGATGGGATGACCTTTGAGTTCGGAGGAAGTGTCGTTCAGAACCTGCGCGGCCGCCTCGTTGACGTCGGTGACGCGCCATTTGGTGTCGGTGACGACCACCGCGTCGGCCATCGTCTCGACGACGCGGTCGCGGGCGACCCACCGTGGGACCGGCCGGGATTCGAGGAGTTCGTAGCGGCTGACGGCGACGGTGCAGGCGAGCCCCGCGAACGCGAACGCCGCGGGAGTCATGTCGATAGCCGCGCCGTAGAGTTCGAGGAGGGTCGTCGCGAAGTTCCCGAGCACGGGCATCAGCGTCCCGAGGATGAGGGTCGTCGCCTGCAAGCGGTAGATGTTCGGCATGTCGAGCGCCGTCCGGAAGATGACGATTGCGCCGGCGAGCCACAGCAGGTAGCTGTATCCGAGCACGACCCAGTACAGCGGCCCCCAGTCCGTCTGGAGGACGGTGATGGTCTGCCCCACGGCGGGAACGACGGTGACCGAGGTCCACATCAGGTGGTGTGCGGAGTTGGTCCAGACGGCGACGAGGCCGACCGCCGGGAGCAACGAGAGGACGCAGAGCGACGGCGGCGAGGTAAAGCGGTCTCGGCCGGCGTAGGAGAACGCGAAGAAGAACCATGCGATGGGGGCCGCGAGGACGCCGACCCACTGCAGGTCGGCGAGCGTGAGCTTGAGCGCCACGTCCGAGACGACGAGTTCGAGGAGATAGCCCGACGACCACCAGCCGCTGGCGAGCGCGAGGACGGCCAACCCGCTGGCTCCGGGCATCGCCCGCCGCCGCCACGCGAACAGGGCGACGTAGCCGCTTACGACCCCGGTGGTGACCATCAACCCGACGACGACGACCACGAGGGAGGTCGGCTGTGTGAGGAGTTGGGAACTCACCGTTCCTCCGAACACCAACTGGTCGATGGGTCCCCACTCGAGGTTCGGAGTCACTACAGAGGTAATTCACGCGGTGTAACAAAAGAGTATTCGAGAGTTTGCGGTGGCTGTCTCGACGCAGTGCCGACGCCGCGTCGGTCTCAGCGTCGGTCTCAGCGTCTCGACGCCGGTCGACGCGTCACCCGAGCGTCCCGCCGGTTCCGGCGACCGCGGCGACGACCGCGATGCCGGCGGCCATCAGCACGCCCTCGGCGTCGCGGAGCGTACAGAGCCGCTCGACCGAGCGGTCCGACCCGGTGAGCGCGTAGGTAATCCACGTCGAGTAGGCGACTGCGGGCAAGAGCGCGACCGGGGCCCACGCGGGGACCACGCCGGCTCGCGCCGCGGCCCACACGAGTCCGAGCGAGACCAGTTCCAGTGCGTAGAGGCTCAGTTGCGTGCGGCGGACGCCGATGACCGTCGGCAGGGTCTCGACGCCGTTTCGCGCGTCGCCCGACACGTCACGGACGTTGTGCACCTCGACCGAGATGGCCGAGCGAAGGAAGAACCAGACCGCCGCGACAGTCGCGCCGGCGGCGTATTCGGGCGTCGTCGCGGCGACCGCGAGCGGGGCGAATCCGACGAGGACCGCCCACGCGAGCGACACCGAGGCGGTGTTGACGAGGAAGACGTCCTTGAGCCGGTCGACCGAGGGAAGCGGGACGAGCGGGGCGCTGTAGAACACCGCGACGACTCCCGGGAACAGCGTCAGCCCGAGGCCGTAGACGCCGCCGTACCGGACGGCGAGCCAGAGCGCGCCGACGATTGCGAGCGCGGAGAAGCCGGCGTACAGCCGCGGGTGGGCGGCGACGAACGCGGTCCGCTCCGCGTAGTTCTCCTCGTCGGCGTCGAGGTCCGCGAGCTTGTCGAAGTTGTAGATGCCGACGGTGATGAGAAAGCCGACGGCGAGGGCGACGTTCGGTCCGATACCGGCGAGCGAGGACGCGACGAATACTTCGGCGATGGTCGACGCGCCGAGGAACACTGAACTGTGGACGACTGCACCGTACAGGCGGGGTGGAACGATTCGCATCACACCTTCGAATCGTATCGCCGACAAATTAGTTGTGAGGCGGACAACAGTTCTTCCCGGTCGAACAGTTTTCTCCAGTTGTCCGCTTCGCGCTCGCGGTCGAACGTGTTCGGGGGCGCGCTCATTCCCCCTCGGCGCGTACGAGGACGCATGAAGACGCCGACAGCCGGGCGGGCGGAGACGACGGCGACAGGAGAGACGGCGGCGACAGCCGAGCGAGTGGAGACGACCGTCGAGGTCAAACTGACCGGCCACGTCAGGTCGGCCGCGGGCACCCACCGGACGGAGTTCACCTTCGAGGGCGAGACGCTCCGGGCGTTCCTCGACGCGTTCTTCGAAGCCTACGACGTGCGCGACCTCGTCATCGCCGAGCGCGAGGCGGACGCGACGACGCGGGGGTGGGCGCGAGTGGAGCGCCCGCCGGGGACGTGGCGGAAGAACCCGGAGGGAGAGCAGACGCGGCCCTACGCCCGCGTGCTCGTCAACGGCGTGTTCAACGAGAACCTCGACGGCTTCGACACGCGGCTCGAAGACGGCGACCGCGTCGCGCTGATGAAGCCGTTTCTGTTCTGCCTGTGAGCGGGGTCGCGGAGGGGGTCAACTCGGGTGCGGCCGCGAGTCGTCCCGACGCTTGACCGCCGCAGGACTGACGTTCCCGGCCGACAGATAGCCGGTATGTCATCGCCCTCCGCGGACGACTCGACTCGCGAACGCGGCCCGGACGAGGCGTTCTGCCGCGACTGCGGCGCGGTCATCGACGCGCGCGCCGAAATCTGCCCCGAGTGCGGGGTCCGCCAGCGCGACCCGCCGAAGTCGTCGGTCGACTCGGCGCTCGACGACCTGTTCGACGGCGGCAACCCCTTCGTCGCGGCGGTGCTGTCGGCGATATTCCCCGGCCTCGGACAGCTGTACAACCGCGAACTCGAACGCGGCCTCGTCTTCGCGGTCGGCTTCATCGTCGCGTCCGTCTCGGTGATGGTCCTCATCGGCTTCCTCCTCGCGCCCGCGGTGTGGCTCTACGCCGTGTACGACGCCTACACGCGGGCCGAACTCCGAGCCGAGGAGTTGCGGCGGGAGGCGGAGGGGGACCGCGAGACGGAGATTTCGGTGAGCGAGGCGGCGGACGACGAGACGTCGACGGGCGAGCGCGAAGAGTAGACTAGGACCACAGGGCCACGGGCCGAGTACGCCGCTCAGCGGGTGACCAAGACGATACCGAGAACCGCGAACGCGATGCCCGTGAGTTTCGTCAGCGTGAGGTTCTCGCCGAGAACGACGATTCCGATGACGGCCGCGACGACGAAGTACATGGCTCCGAGGGTCGAGACGACGGTCGTCGAGCCGTGGGTGAACCCGATGTACATCGAGATGAGGCCGATTCCGGTGAACAGCCCGGCCACCCCGGCGAGCAGTCCGCCCCTCGCCGTCACTGCGAGCGACGCGTCCGAAACGACGATGAAGCCGAACGCGAGAAGCGCCGCGACGAGATACGAGATGGCGGCGGCGGTCCGCGGGTCCATGGACTCGGAGGCGGCGTTGCCCACGACTATCCAAATCCCCCACGTCACCATCGTAATCAGGCCGAACAAGACGGCTGAGTCCACCTCAGCGAATTCCATCGGTGACGCCTCGCGTCGCTATTCAAAAGAAACCGGACCTCCACTATCATCGGTGTATATACGGGGCGGCTACCCGCGTGTGGGACTCGGTTCGACGAGCCGACGACTACGCGAACTCGTCCGAGAGGTCGGCGTCCCAGTCCGGCGGGAGGAGCGGGTCGGGGTCCTCGTGGACGAACTCGACGCCCTTGTCGGGGTCGAGCGGGTGGACTTTCGTCCGCATCGTCTCGCCCGCGTCGAGGAGCGAGAACATGCGTTCGGACTCCGCGAGCCGGTAGTACAGGGGGAGACAGACGGCGACTTCGTCGTCGGTGGCGCGGACGACGAGCGCGAGGTAGACGAGGCCGCCGGAGACCGCGCGGAACGCCTCGTACTCGTCGAACGTCGCGCCCTCGACGGCGGCTTCGAGGTCGGGGTAGACGTCGTCGCCGACGACCACGTCGAGGCCGACGTGTTCGACCACTTCGTCGCCCGTGCCGGGGACCGGAACCACGTCACCCGGGAGGGCGACGACGACGGTCCAGTCTCGCTCCCGATAGTCGTCGGCGAGCGACTCGCACTCTGCGACCACCGTCTCCCACGTGCCCGACTCGTCCGAGAGCGGATGTTCTTCCATGCGGCATGGTGTCGGAGTCCGCTACCTAAACTTTGGCTTCTCCCGCCGCTGTCGCTCGCGTTCGCGCGTCACGCGGGCGATTGCGGGTCTCCTGCGACTTGTCAACAACCGCCCATCAACTGGCAAAAATTGAAAAGGTATTTCACTCCATGCAGGTCATTCCCATTCAATGAGGAATCTACTCTCTCTTTCGGACCTCCGAACACAGTTCTCGACCGGCCGGGGTCGAGTCAAGGCCGTCGACGGTCTCGACCTCACGGTCGGCGAGGGCGAGACGGTCGGACTGGTCGGCGAGTCGGGGTCCGGAAAGAGCGTGACGGCGCTGTCGGCGATGGGGCTCGTCGACGACCCCGGCGAAATCGTCTCGGGCTCGGTCGAACTCGAAAGCGCCCGGCTCGCAGACGAGTTCCGCGCGGAGTACAACAACCCCGCCTTCGTCGACGGCGACGTGGTCAACCTCGTCGACGCGCCCGAGGAGGCGCTTCGGGCCGTCCGCGGGCGCGAACTCGGGATGATTTTCCAGGACCCGATGACCTCGCTGAACCCCTCGCTGACGGTCGGCGAGCAGGTCGCAGAGAGCCTCAGACTCCACCAGTACGGCGGCCGCCGCAAGGACTCGTGGTTCAACGCGGTCCGCGAACTGCTCCCCCGCATCAGCCGCGACATCGACGACGAAATCGTCGAGCGGACCATCGAGGTGCTCGAATCGGTCGGCATCCCCGAACCCGGCGCGCGGGTCGACGAGTTCCCCCACGAGTTCTCCGGCGGGATGCGCCAGCGCGTCCTCATCGCCATCGCGCTCGCCTGCCAGCCGCGCGTGCTCGTCGCCGACGAACCCACGACGGCGCTCGACGTGACCATTCAGGCGCAGATTCTCGACCTCATCGACGACTTACAGGAGGACCTCGGCATGTCGGTGCTCATGATCACCCACGACCTCGGCGTCGTCGCCGAGACCTGCGACCGGGTCGCGGTCATGTACGCCGGCGAAATCGTCGAGGAGGGGCCGGTCGAGGAGATTTTCCACAACCCCTCGCACCCCTACACGTACACGCTCCTCGAATCGCTCCCGAGCGAGGAAAAAGAGCGCCTGACGCCCATCGAGGGCAACGTGCCGGACCTCATCGACATGCCCGAGGGCTGTCACTTCGCGCCCCGATGCCCGTGGGCCAAGCCGGAGTGTACCTCCGGTGAGATTCCCTACAAGCAACACGGCGGCGACGAGGTCGACCACCGCTCGAAGTGCGTCCTCGACGACTTCGACACCAGCGAGTACGGCGGCGACGCCATCGAGTCATCGACGGGGACCGAGCCGACCGACAGGCCGCTTCTCGAAGTCGACGGCATGCAGAAGTACTACGAGCAGGCCGACGGCATCCTCGACCGGTTCCTCGGGGCCGACGACCGGAGCGTGAAGGCGGTCGACGGCATCGACTTCACCGTCTACGAGGGCGAGACGCTCGGGCTGGTCGGCGAGTCGGGCTGTGGGAAGTCCACCGCCGGGCGGAGCCTCCTGCATCTGACGCCGCCGACCGGCGGGCGCGTCGTCTTCTCGGGGACTGACCTCTCGGGTCTCGACAGCGACGAACTCCGGGCGATGCGCCGCGACATGCAGATGATTTTCCAGGACCCGATGTCGTCGCTCGACCCCCGGATGACCGTCGGCCAGACCATCCGCGAGCCGCTCGACGTCCACGACCTCCCGGTGTCCGACCCGGACGTGCGCGGCGAGGTCGACGTGACCGTGACCGGCATCGACGCCGGGCGCGTCTCGGTCACCGCGAGCGACGAAATCGACGCCATCGTCGGCTCCTCGAACGGCGTCGCCACCGCCACCGTGACCGTGACCGTCGCCGACGGCGAGGTCGACGTGGCCGTCGAAGAGCGCCTCCGCGCCGAGGTCGAAGTCGAGCGCGAGGGAGACGTCGTCTCGGGCGTCACCGTCCGCGTCACGCCGGGTGACTCCACGAGCGAGCGCCGCCGTCGCCGGGTCCACCAACTGCTCGACGCGGTTGGCCTCGAAGTCGGCCAGTACGACCGCTACCCGCACGAACTCTCCGGCGGCCAGCGCCAGCGCGTCGGCATCGCCCGCGCGCTCGCGGTCGACCCGGACTTCATCGTCGCCGACGAGCCGGTGTCGGCGCTCGACGTGTCCGTGCAGGCGCAGATTCTCAACCTGCTCGAAGACCTCCAAGAGCGCTTCGGCCTGACGTACCTGTTCATCGCCCACGACCTCTCCGTGGTTCGCCACATCTCCGACCGCGTCGCCGTGATGTACCTCGGCGAAATCGTCGAGGTCGCGGCGACCGACGAGCTGTTCGACGACCCGAGGCATCCCTACACGCAGGCGTTGCTGTCGGCGATTCCGGAGCCCGACCCGGCCGCCGAGACCGGCGACCGCATCATCCTCGAAGGCGACGTGCCGAGCCCCATCAACCCGCCGTCGGGCTGTCACTTCCGGACGCGGTGTCCGCAGGTCATCCCGCCGGCGGACCTCGACATCGAGCAGGCGGCCTACCGCGAGGTGATGGACCTCCGCCAGCGCGTCGAACGCGAGGCGCTGGACGTCGAGAGCGCCCGCGACGCGGCGCTCGATGCGGGCGACCCGAGCGCCGAGGCGACGGTGAGCGCCGACGGCGGCACCGCCGACGCCGGCGCCGTCGTGGACGAGCTCCGCGAGTCGCATCTGTCGCACTCGCTGTCGCCCGAACTCCGGGGCGTCGTCGACCGCGCGCTCGAACGCGTCGTCGCCGACGACTGGGACGAAGCGGCCGAGATTCTCCGCGAGCGGTTCGAGAGCGTCTGCGAGCGGGACGCGCCCGCGCTGGGTGAACAGACGCACCCCGCGGCGTGTCACCTCATCGACGAATAGACGGCAATCAGGCCCCGATACGGGGTCTCGTCACCTGTCAGACGTTTTTTGATTGTCTCGTATTTTTACCGGAACAGGTCGGTTGTGTCACTCGTTCCCGCGAATAGACCTTCGTTATTTTATAGGGGTACATCGATAGGTACACGTATGTCACAAGATGGCAATAACGTCTCGCGGCGTCGGTTCCTGACGGCCGCGGGGACCGCCGCGGCGACGGCCGCGCTCGCGGGTTGTTCCGGCGGCGGCGGCGAGGACACCACCACCGAATCCGGCGAGACGACCGGCGAGGGCGAGACGGACCAGACCGAGCAGACCGAAGACGACGGTTCGGCGTCGGTCCTTCGCTACGGTCGCGGCAGTCACTCGCCGACGCTCGACTTCCAGAACAGCACGAGCGGCGAGGTCGCCAAGGTGACCGAACAGCTCTACGACACGCTCATCAACTTCGAGCCGGGGCAGTCCACGCTGACGCAGGGGCTCGCCACCGAGTACTCCCTCGAGGGCCAGTCGGCCTCCATCACGCTCCGCGAGGGCGTGACGTTCCACAACGGCGAGGAGTTCACGGCGGAGGACTTCGTGGCGACCTATCGCCGCTTCGTCGACAGCGACTACGAGTACTACGCCGGCGACGACTACGTCTCGGCGTACGGGCCGTTCACCCTCGGCTCGTGGATCGACGAGATTCAGGTCGACGGCGACTACTCGATGACGATTCAGCTGACCCAGTCGTACGCGCCGTTCCTGCGTAACCTGGCGATGTTCGCGGCGGCGGTCCACTCCCTCGCCGCAATCGAGGAGTACGGCACCGACCTCAGTTCGAACCCGGTCGGCACGGGTCCGTTCCAGCTGAGCAACCTCGACGACGCGAACGAACTCATCCGCCTCGAAGCCAACCCCGACTACTGGGGCGACGGCCCGAACGTGGACGAGGTCGTCTTCGTCACCATCGGCCAGAACTCGACGCGCGCCCAGTCGCTCGCGTCGGGCGAACTCGACATCATCGACGGGCTCGGCGCGCAGTCGTCCGTCCAGGTCGAGAACGCCAGCAACGCGAACCTCGTCCGCACCGAGGGTATCAACATCGGCTACATGGCGTTCAACATGGCGAGCCGCGAGGAGTTCCGCGACCGCCGCGTCCGGCAGGCCGTCAGCCACGCCATCAACACCGAGGCCATCGTCAACGAGATTTACTCGGGCTTCGCGACGCAGGCGAGCCAGCCGCTCCCGCCGAACGTCCTCGGTCACAACGACGACATCGACCCGTACCCGTACGACCCCGAAGAGGCCCAGCGCCTCCTCGAAGAGGCCGGCTACGGCGACGGCTTCTCGTTCGAACTGGCGACGTTCCAGAACCCCCGCGGCTACAACCCGTCGCCGATTCAGACCGCCGAGACCGTCGCGTCCAACCTCGGCGACATCGGCATCGAGGTCGACATCAACCAGCAGTCGTTCGGTCCGTTCCTCGAATACACCGCCCAGGGCCGCCACGACGCGTGTTTCCTCGGCTGGTACACCGACAACGCCGACCCGGACAACTTCATGTACGTCCTCCTGCACCCGCAGGTAGAGGAGGGCGAACTCACGGAGGGACAGGACTGGGTCAGCTTCGACGCCGAAGGCTACAACACCAGTAACCGCTCGGCGTGGGCGAACCGCGAGTACATGGACCTCGTCGAACAGGGTCAGAGCACCTACGACGAGGCCGAGCGCGAGTCGCTGTACAACGAGGCGAACCAGATCGCACACGACGAGGCCCCGTGGGTCTACCTCGACTACGCGGACGAGCTTCGCGGCGTCTCCAACCGCGTCAGCGGGTTCCAGGTCGCCGCCATCAGCGGTCCGTACCTCAACCTCGTCAGCCTGAACTGAGGCACTGACCGCCTTCGACTTTCATGATTTCCACACGATTCGTACTCAAGCGGCTGCTGTTGCTCGTCCCCGTACTGGTGGGAGTGGCGTCGCTCGTCTTCTCAATCCTGCACCTCTCGCCGGGCGACCCGGCGCTCACCATCGCGGGCGAGCGCGCCAGCGAGGAGTTCGTCCGGCAGGTCGAAGAGAGCCTCGGCCTGAACGACCCAATCTGGGTGCAGTACGGGCGATTCCTCGCCGACGCCGCGCAGTTCCAGTTCGGCGAGTCCTTCATCATCCAGCGGAACACCCCGGTCCGCGAGGTGCTCGCCAACAAACTGCCGGTCACGCTCGAACTCGCTCTCTACGGCCAGCTCATCGGTATCTCGCTGGGCATCCCGCTCGGCATCCTGAGCGCCGTCAAGCAGGACAGCATCACGGACCACCTGACCCGCATCGGCGCGCTCGCCGGCATCAGCGTGCCCATCTTCTGGAGCGGTCCGCTTCTCATCCTGCTGTTCGCGCAGATGCTCGGGTGGCTCCCGACGAGCGGCCGTATCTCGGTCCTCTACAACGTCGAGGCCATCCGGGTGACGGGGCTCGTCACGGTCGACACGCTCCTCGCGGGCAACTGGGACATGTTCGTCTCCGCGGTCCGCCACATGATTCTCCCGGCGTCGGTCATCGGCGTCTACTCGATGGCGCTCATCTCCCGGATGATGCGCTCGTCGATGCTGGAGGTCATCCGTCAGGACTACATGCGGACCGCCCGCGCGAAGGGCCAAGGCGCGAAGATAACGGTCCTGAAACACGGCTTCCGCAACGCGATGATTCCCGTCATCACGGTCATCGGCATCCAGTTCGGTGGCCTGCTCGGCGGCGCAGTACTCACGGAGACGGTGTTCGCCATCGGCGGCATCGGGACGCTCCTGGTCGAGGCCATCAAGGTCGGCGACTACCCCATCGTGCAGGGGACGGTCCTGACGTTCGCGTTCCTGTTCACGCTGGTCAACCTCGGCGTCGACGTCACCTACTCCGTCCTTGACCCGAGGATCGAACAATGAGCACGGAAACCACGACCACGAACGAGACGTCGACCGACGTCGACCAGCGCGGGCTCGTCGACCGCCTCACGGCGTCGCCGTTCGTCTCCCGCCTGCTGTCGAACCGCCTCGCGCTCGCCGGCATCGCCATCATCGTGGCGATGGTGGTCATCGCGCTGTACGCGCGGCTGTTCTTGGACCTCGACGTCATCACGCAGTCGCAACTCGGGACGAACCCGAACCGCGCGCCGCCGAGTCTCGACTTCCCCTTCGGGACCGACGGACAGGCCCGGAGCCTCCTGCCGCGGGTGGCGTACGGCGCGTGGTACGCGATGCTGTTCGGCACCGTCACGGTCGCCGCCTCGACCGTCCTCGGCGTCGGTCTCGGCATCATCGCGGCCTACTACGGCGACGTGACCGACAACGTCATCATGCGGACGATGGACGTGCTTCTCGCGTTCCCGTCGCTCCTGTTGGCGCTGGCGCTCGTCGCCATCTTCCCCGACGACCTCGGGCTGTGGCGGGCGGTCGCCGCGCTGACGCTCGTCTACACGCCGCGGTTCGCCCGCGTCGTCCGCGGGGCCGCGCTGACCGTGCTCGAAAACGAGTACATCGACGCGACGGTCGCGCTCGGCGCGGCCGACCCGCGCGTGCTGGTTCGGCACGTCCTGCCGAACTGCCTCGCGCCCATCACGGTCCAGAGCACGCTCAACTTCGGACTGGCTATCATCGACCTCGCGGCGCTGTCGTTCCTCGGCTTCGGTGCCGCGGCCGGCACGCCCTCGTGGGGCCTCATGCTCTCGAACGGCGTGAGTCAGGGCCTGCTCACCGGCGTCTGGTGGTGGTCGTTCTTCCCCGGGTTCTTCCTCGCGCTCACCGTGCTGGGGTTCAACCTCCTCGGCGACGGCATGCGCGACGCGCTCGACCCGCGGATGCGCGAAGCGGTCGACTGACCGCCCGTGTCAGCGCCACCGGAGCCGGGGGACGCGGATGCGGACGCGCGTCCCGCGCTCGAACGGGCGGCGGTTCGGTTCCGCCCCGTCGGCACCGCGGCCCTCGCGGGCGCGCTCGTCGCCGCCGTCTGGCTGGCCGCTCGGCTGGTCGTCGGTGACCTCTCGGCGAGCGTCGAGACGACGTTCGCGCTCGGCTCGCTCGCGTTCGGGTTCGGCCTCCTCGGGTGGTCCGGGGCGGTCGCGCTCGGCCGCGGCATCGAGTCGATGCAGGCGCACCTCGACACCGGAACGGGCTGGACGGAAGCGGACGCTCGGCGGGCGATGGCCCGGATTCTCGGGTTCGGACTCGGCGTGATGCTCGGGGCGACGGCGGTCGGTTCCGCCGTCTCTGCGTTCGTCGCCGCCGCCTGAGCCGGCCGAACGAAGACTCGGCGTCAGGCCTTCGGCAGTCGAAGCTCGATAACCGTCCCGTGCGGCTCGTTGTCCACGATTTCCATCGAGCCGTTGCTGTTCGTCACGGCCCAGCGGACGAACCAGAGTCCGAGCCCGTTCGTGTGCCGAAGCGGCGACTCCCGACCGGAGTTGAGCGATTCGCGTTCGAGCGACGGAATCCCCGGTCCGTCGTCGGCGACGCGGATGACGACCTGCTCCGGGCCGTCGTCCTCGCTGACCGAGAGTTCGATTTTGACCTCGTCGCCGCCGTAGACGACCGCGTTGTCGATGAGTTCGTTCACCGCGAGTTCGAACGTCTCGTGGGCGCACGCTCGCGTGTCCGCCGGCGAGTCGACGGTGATGGTCGCGTCGGGGTAGCTGAGCCGAGCGCCCTCGACCACGTTGCGGACGCAGTCGGCGACGTTCTGCGGTCGCACTCGCTCTGTCACGTCGGGGTCGAGCGCGGAACTGAACTTCCGGGCCGTCTCGGCGAGCGAGAGCAGTTCGCTCGTCGCCCGCTCGATTGCCGCCGCCGACTCGCGCACGTCGCCGTCGTCGGTCCGCTCTAGCACCATCATCGCGTGCGCCTGCGCGATGTTCATCTTGTTCCGGAGGTTGTGTCTGATGACGCGGTCGAGGACCGAGAGCCGGCGTTCGTGCTCTTGGAGTTCGGTCACGTCGCGGCCGACGCAGACGATGCCATCGAACTCGCCGTCCGACGATTTCGACGCGATGGTCGTCTGGAACTTCCGCTCGGCACCGGTTTGGTCGACGACGACCGTCTCGATACTCTCTTCGACGCTCTCTCCGGCGAGAAGCGACGCGATGGCTTCCAAGAGCGCTTGAGAGTGTCGCTCGCCGAACATCGCCGAGACGTGTTCGCCGACGAGGTCGTCGGGGTCACAGCCCAGCAGGTCGGCGGTCGCGCTGTTCGCGAGGACGAACCGAAGGTTGTCGTCGAGCGTGTAAATCGGGTCGGCGGTCGTCTCGACGATGCGCTCGTAGCGCTCCAGTTCCTTCGAGCGGGCCTTCCGCTCGGTGATGTCTTGGACGGTTCCCCGGAAGACGGGGCCGTCGGTTTCCGGCGTCGTGACGCCGCGGACGTTCACCCAACGCACCTCGCCGTCCGTCGTCACCAGCCGGCACTCGACCGACTGCTCTTCGCCGGTCGCAACGAGGCGCTCGAACGCCGCTCTGACCTCGGGTTCGTCTTCGGAATGGTAGAACGAAAACGCCTCTTCGAGGTCGAACGTCTCCCCCGAGTCGACGCCGACGAGTTCGGCGAGCCCGCTCGTGAACAGGACGTCTCCGGTCCGTGTGTTGACCTCCCACGCACCGACCGAGGCGATTCGCTGGCTCTGGTCGAACAGGTCGAGCAATCGCTCGCGCTCGCGCACCTGTTGCTTCTGTGCTGTCAAGTCCTCGATGGCGGCGATCACGCCGATTCGCTCTCCCCCGCTTCCGGTCAGGGGGGCGGCGTTGACGACGAGCCATCGGCGCTCGTCGGCGACGTCGATACCGTGTTCGTAGCCTCTGACTATCTCACCGGTCTCTCGAACCCGGTCGAAGGGGAGGTCCTCGCGGCCGAGCGGGTTCCCCCACTCGTCGACGAGGTCCCACTCGGGCGCGTCGTACGGCTGTCCGAGTACGACCGACCGCCGCAGACCGAGAATCCGGTGGGCCGCCTCGTTGGCGCGCACGATGACCTCGTCTTCGTTGAGGACCGCGATGCCGACCGGGCTCGTCTCGAAGAGCTGTTTGAGCGTCTGCGTCTCGTGGACGAGTTGGTTCCTGAGCGCGTGGCGGACGGTCGCGTCGGTCTGGAACCCGACGAAGTGGGTGAGCTCGCCGTCGTCGTACACCGGCGATATCTTCAGTTCGTTCCAGAACGGCGTCCCGTCCTTCCGGTAGTTGGTGAGACTGACCGCGGCGCTCTCACCGTTTTCGACCGCCTCGCGAAGCGTCTCGACCGGCTCGGAGTCGGTTTCGGCCCCCTGTAGGAATCGGCAGTTCCGGCCGACTGCCTCCTGTCGGTCGTAGCCGGTCATCTCCTCGAAGGCGTCGTTGACGTACGTGAGCGGTTGGTCGCCGTCGGCCTCGGTGATGGTGATGCCGACGGTCGCGCTGTCCATCGCGCGGCGGTACAGCGCGAGTTGGAGCGACTGCCGTCGGGTCTGGAGGAGCGACTCGACCCGCGACCGGATGACCGCGCTCGGCGCGGGCACCGCGAGCACGTCGTCGGGAACGTCGCTGAGGCGTCGCGCGGCGACGCGCTGTTCGTCTTGTTCGACCGTCAACACGACTGGCAGGAAGCGGTCGCCCGCGTCCGATTTGCGCGCTTCGAGGTCGGCGGCGACGGCGGGGTAGGTCGCCATGTCGACGATACAGAGGTCGAACTCCGGGAGTGGGGGTCCGTCCTCGCGGCCGCGCTCCCAGACGACGACCTCGTACGCGTCGAGGAGGTCCGCCAGTAGCTCGCGGTCGCGAGCGCCGCGAACTGCGAGGAGTATCCGTTCCTCGCCGGACGCGTCACGCGCGGAACGTGCTCCGTTCCGGGACGCGTCGTCGCGCACGGTCACTCAGCCTCGTTCCACGTCGGCGTGCCCGTGAGGATGCCTCGAAGCTCGTCGAGCGGTTCGCCGACGGTGATGCCGTCCGTCCCGATTTCGAACGACCGGAGCGTCGGTTCGAAGCCCCCGAACCGCTTTTTGAGGACGCCGACGGCCTTGCGAATCTCGCCGCGAACCTCGATGTAGCGAATGAACAGGATGTTGTCCGCGAGGTAGCTCACGTGGTTGTCCGAGGCGTGGAACGCGCCGGTGACCTGCTGTACCTCCTCGGTCAACACGACGGTGACGCCCATGTTCTTGAGGTACCGCGCCAGCGCGTGGAGTTCGCGGCGGATGTCGCTTCGCTCGTCGGTGAGGCTGAGTTGGTAGCCGGCGGTGCCGTCTATCAGCACGAATTTCGTGTCGTTGGCCTCGACCTCGGCGCGCACCCGCTGGGCGAACTCGTCGGTCGAAAGCGAGAGCGGTTCGACCGCATCGACCCGGAGACCACCCGCCTCGATGAGGTCGTCTATCGGGATGCCGATGGACTCAGAGCGGTGTCGGAAGCTCCGTTTGCTTTCCTCGAAGAGATAGACTGCGGCGCGCTCGCCGCGTTCGGCCGTCGCCCGCGCGAAGGCGGCCCCGGTGGTGGACTTGCCGACGCCGCTCGGGCCGCTGACGAGCGTGATGCTCCCCCGCTCGATGCCGCCGCCGAGCAGGGCGTCGAGGTCGTCGATACCCGACGAGAGCGGCTCGATAGTGAACTCGCGGTGGTGCGAGTCGGGGACGAGCCGCGGGAAGACGCGCATCCCGTGACCGCCGTCGATTCGCATGCCGTGCGGCCCCGTCTGAGAGTCCGACCCGCGGAACTTCTCGATGCGGACCGACCGCCCCCAATCGGACCGAGACAGCGATATCGAGCCGTCACAGAGGTACGCGAGCGTCTCGTCGGTGCCGCCGCTCGACGGCTGGCTCGTGAACAGCGTCGTCGCACCCGACTGCTTGAGGTAGCTCAGGAGCGACGAGACGAGCCGGCGGAACTGGTATCTGTCCGACGAGAGGCGACCGAGTTGGCTCAGCGGGTCGATGACGACTCTGTCGGGGTCGTGTTCCTCGATTGCCTCCCGGAGTTCGTTCGCCGTCGACTTCCCTTCGACCTCGCCCGGCGACAGCATCGTGTAGGCCTCGTCGTCGAGGAACGCCTCGGGCGACGGCCCCAAGTCGAGAATGGGAACCTCGGAGAGGTCGAATCCGAGCGTCTCGGCGTTCGCCCGGAGGTCGGCGTCCGACTCCTCGAAGGAGATGAAAAGCACGTCCTCGTCGTTTTCGCGTCCGGCGGTCAGGAAGTGGTAGCCGACGATGGTCTTTCCCGCCCCCGATTCCCCGCGGACCATGTACGTCCGGTTCGGCACCAGCCCGCCGTCCAGTACCGCGTCGAGTCCGGATATTCCCGTGGAGAGCCGCGGGGGGAGATTCGTCATGCCCTACACATCTGTCCGGCGGACCAAGAAACTACCACCGTCTCGAACTGCCACGCCCCGGAACAGCACGCCTCAGTGGGGTGTCGGAACGAGAGCGGGCGTTCGGGGAGCCGTGGTGTTCGGTCGGTGGAGTGCGTCCGACGAAACTCAGGCGGCCTCGGCCTGCGTCGCGGTCTTTCGAATCTCGTCGAGGACGGAGTCGAGAGCGAGCACGTCGGACAGCGCCTCCATCGCGCTGGAGAAGGGGACGTCGAGCGCGTAGCTGTAGTAGTTCCCGCGCGAACCGGTGCGGTTCTCCTCGGCCGAGAGGATGCCGAGCATCCGGAGGTCCGAGAGGTGGTTGTGGACCGACCGCTGGGCGAGCGGGTCGATGCCGGCGGAGTTACACAGCCGGAGGTACTCCTGATAGAGGTCGCGCATCCGACACGGCGTCTCGTCGTGGGCGGCCTTCGAGACGACCGCGAGGAGCGCGAAGTGGCCGTTTTCGGTGAGTTCGCGCATCCCTTCGACGACGCGCTCCTGTTCGAGTTTCTGCCGGGCGATGTCGACGTGGTCGAGCGTGATTCGCTCGTCGTCTTTGTTCTCGGCGTGTTCGCCCGCCAGTCGCAGGAGGTCAAGCGCCTGTCGCGCGCTCCCGCTGTCGCGGGCGGCGAGCGCCGCACAGAGGTTCAACACGCCCTCCTCGCAGGCGTCCTCTGCGATGGCGACCTCCGCGCGCGATTCGAGGATGTTCTGGAGTTCGGGCGCTTGGTACGGCGGGAAGTGGAGTTCGCGCTCGCAGAGGGTGTCCTGCACGCGCGGGTCGAGCTGGTCGTGGAACTTGAAGTCGTTCGAGATGCCGATGAGGCCGACCTTGGCGTCTTCGAGCTTGCCGTTCGAGCGCGCCCGCGGGAGTTCGTAGAGGAGTTCGTCGCGGTCGCCGATAGAATCGACTTCGTCGAGGACGATGAGCACCGTCCCGCCCACGTCGTCCAACTCCTGAAACAGCTTCTTGAAGACGGTCTGTTGGGGGTAGCCGGTCGAGCTAATCTCCGCGCCCGGCGGTCGAAGCTCGTTGACGAGTTCGACCGCCACCTGGTACGAGGAGTTGAGGGTCTTGCAGTTGATGGAGATGACGCTGAGGTCCACGTCGTCGTACTGCGAGACGTCTTCGAGGAGCATTTCGAGGAGGAACTCGGTGACCGCGGTCTTCCCCACGCCGGTGTTGCCGTACAGGAAGACGTTGTTCGGCTCCCAGCCGTCGACGACCGGTTGGAGCGCGTCCATGTACTCCGAAATCTCGTCGTCGCGCTCCTCGATGCGCTCGGGCTTGTAGGACTCCCCGAGGGCGTCCTTGTTGGTGAAGACGTTTTGTTTTCGCTCGAACCGGCGCATTAGCGTCGGTCCGTTGTAGCGTCCCCTTATTTAAAACCCCGATTTCATCTGATTCATGTGAATTGCGGCGGTGGTGTCGGTGGGTGATGGGCGGCGTGTTCTCGTCTCGACTCGTCGTCTCTCGAATGTCTCTTGCTACCGCGTATCGTGGTCCGTGTGAACTCGTTTGAACAGACACACACCACTGTTGCAAGTGAACGAGAGTACGCGAGAGTGACTAGTAGAACAACAGAGCATGCGTTCAACTAAAGCGTTGACATGAACCGGCGCTCACGATGCGAGTCCCGGCCAGACGAGTCTGCGGCGAGCGGCGCGTAGGCGACCTGAAACAGGAAGAATCACCTGCAACGGTGGTGGGTGGTGCGGAACGGGTCCCGTTCGCGGTTCACTTGCACCGGTGCTCTCCCCGCGCAGTCGCCGGTGCCACCCCCTCCGCGGCGTCGCCGCGCTTCACGTGCAACGGTGGTGTCTGTGGGTGCGCCCCGACACCTCGCTCCACGCCAATTCACTTGCAAACGTGGTGTGTGGGTGTCGAGCCCCGACTTTCGTCCGCCACACGGACGAGTAGTTCACTTGTCGGAGTGGTCTGTCCGGCCGCGTCGTCTGCGGACCTTCGTGTGGCACCACCGACACAGCGCGACCGACACAGCGCGACCGACGCTCTGCTCGACTCGGCTGGTCGGCGGGATGACAGTCGTCCCTCCGACGACCGCTCCGTCCCTCGAAATGTCTTTACCCCGGTTACTGTTACCTACTCCCGTGGACCGTTCCGCCCTCCGCGCGCTCGCGCTCGCCCTCCTCGCGGTCGTCGCCCTCTCCGTCGTCGCCGCCACCATCGACTCGACCGTCGTCGCCAGCGGCGGCCCGATAGGCTTCGGTGGCGGCGAGACCGGCGGCGCAGTCGCCGGAGACACGGACCGAACCGGCGTCCAACCGACCGGCGGTTCGTCCGGCAGTCTCAGCATCCCGACGCCGTGTCTCCCGTGGTTGCTCTCGCCCGGAATCCTCGCGGCCGTCGCCCTCGTCTTCGTCCTCCTCGGCGCGTACGCCTACCGCGAGACCGGTTCTCTGCTCCCGCCGCTCGCCATCTTCGCGGCGGTCGGACCGCCGGTCGTCCTGCTTTTCGCCCTCCTCACGGCGTGTCGCCGCGACTTTTCGTTTTCGTCTCGCGCCGCGGCCGCCGCGCGGAACGTCTCGTTTCTCCCCGCCGGCGGCGGTGGCAGTCTCGGCGGCGGTGGCGCGGCCCAGAGCGTTTCACCGCCCACAGTGCTGTTCGGCCTCCTGCTCGCGGCCGCGCTCGTCGTCGCGGTGTTCATGCTCGTGACGGGGACCGGCGACTCCCCCGCGGCCGACGACGACGTCGCCCCGGCCGTCGAGGACGAGGGGCCGACCGTCGCCGCCGTCGGCCGCGCCGCCGGGGCCGCGGCTCAGCGCATCGAGGACGGCGACGCCGACGTGGAAAACGAGGTGTTCCGCGCGTGGGGCGAGATGACCGCGCTCCTCGACGTGCCGAACCGCCGCGCCGCGACGCCCGCCGAGTTCGCCGACTCGGCCGTCGCCGCCGGCATGGACCGCGACGACGTGAGCGCCCTGACGACGCTGTTCGAGGAAGTCCGCTACGGCGGCTTCGAGGCGACGTCGGCGCGCGAGCGCCGGGCCGTCGACGCGCTCAGGAACATCGAAGACGCCTACGCCGATTCGACGGAGGCCGACCGGTGACGCTGACGCGTCGGCTGTTCTTACTCGTCGGCGTCGTCGCCACCGTCGCGGGGCTCGCCGTCGTCGCCGGCGTCTCGCTCGGCCTCGAACTGACGGACGTCTTCCTCGGCCTCGTCGGGGCGCTGGCGGCGATTCAGGGGCTTCGGTACGTCCAGCGCCGCCGCGACACGACCCCGAACACGACGGTCACCGGCGACCCGGAAGCGCGGATTTCGGTCCCGATGCCCGGCTCCGACTTCGACGACGACCTCGTGTCGGCGGCGGGTCGGCGAACCCGTTGGGCCGCCCGCGAGCGCGTCGTCGACCGCCTCGAAGCGCGGGCCAAAGGGGCGCTCGTCGCCCGCGGCGGTCGCGCCCCCGAGGAAGCGGCCGCGCTCCTCGAAACCGGCGGGTGGACCGACGACCCGGTCGCCGCGCGCTTTCTCGGCGCGTCCGTCTCGATTCCGCTCCGACAGCGCGTCCGCCTGTTTCTGTCCGGCCGGTCGTCGCTCGCCGACCGCGCCGAGCGGACCGTCGCCGCGATAGAGCGAGTCGGCACCGCCGACGACCCCGCGGGTGAGCGACGATGAGCCGCGGCTTCGACACCGAGCGCTGGACCGGCCTCGACGGTCTCGTCCTCGTCGCGGCCGCCGCCGGCGTGTTCACCCGCGAGCCGTCGCTCCTCCTCGCGGCCGGCCTCGGCGTCGTCGTCCTCGCCTACGTCCGGGTCGCGTCGATTCCCGAGGTGTCGCTCCGCGTCGAGCGCGACCTCTCCGACGCGACGCCCGACCCCGACGACGAGGTCGAGGTCACGCTCCGCGTCACCAACGAGGGGCCGCGGACGCTGTTCGACCTCCGCGTCGTCGACGGCGTGCCGCCGGCGCTCGGCGTCGCCGACGGACCCGCCCGACTGGGGACGGCGCTTCGACCGGGCGCGACCGCCACCGCGACCTACACCGTCACGGCCGTCCGCGGCGAGCACGCGTGGGGCGAGACGGTCGTCGTCGTCCGCGACCCGAGCGGGGCCGTCGAGTCCCGCGAGACCGTCGACGCCGAGACGACGCTCCGGTGTGAGCCGGAACTCGCCGCGACCGCCGACCTGCCGCTCCGCGGCCTCACCTCGAAGTACGCCGGGCGCGTCGAGACCGACGTGCCGGGGTCGGGACTGGAGTTCGCCTCCATCCGCGAGTACCGCCACGGCGACCCGATTCGGCGCATCGACTGGAACCGCCGCGCCCGCACGGGCGAACTCGCCACGGTGGAGTTCAGAGAGGAGCGCGCCGCGGCCGTCGTGCTCGTCGTCGACACCCGCGCGGAGGCGCACGTCGCCCCCGACGGCGGGGCCGAGACCGCGGTCGAGCGCTCCGTGGACGCCGCGAGCGTCGCCTTCTCGGCGCTCCTCGACGGCGGCGACAGCGTCGGCGTCGCGGCGTTCGGCCCCGACGAGTGCTGGCTCGCCCCCTCGTCGGGCGTCGACCACCGCACTCGTGCCCGCCGGTTGTTCGCCACTCACCCGGCGTTCGCGCCGACGCCGCCGGACGGGGCCTTTTTCCCCTCCGTCGCCCTCCGACGGCTCCGTCGGCGGCTCGCCAGCGACGCGCAGGTCGTCTTCTGCTCGCCGCTCGTGGACGACTACGCGGTCTCGGTCGCCCGCCGGTTGGAGGCCTACGGCCACGCCGTGACGGTCGTCTCCCCGGACCCGACGACGACCGCGACCGTCGGCGCGCGACTCGCACGTATCGAGCGCGACCTGCGGCTCCGCGAACTCCGGCGGAGCGGCGTCCGCGTCGTCGACTGGGGTGACGAACCGCTCGGCGTCGCGCTCGCGCGGGCCGAAGCGGGGTGGTCGCGGTGAGCGAAATCACCCGCAAGCCGACTCGGCCGGGGACCGCGATGGCGCTGTCGGCCGCCGGATTCGCCGTCCTCGCGCTCGGCTTCACCACGTCGACGGCGGCGGTCGGCGGTCTCGCCGCGACGGTCGCGCTCGCCGCCGGACTGGTCCGGGGCTCGCGGCGCATCGTCGACGCCGCGGGCGGGCTGTTTTTCCTCTCGCTCCTCTTCGCGGGCGCGAGCGGGGCCGGGACGGAGGCGCTGTTGCTCGCCGCGGTCGGGTCGATACTCGCGTGGGACCTCGCCGACAACGCGCGCTCCGTCGGCGACCACCTCGGCCGCGAGACCGACACGCTCCGGCTCGAACTCGTCCACGCGGCGGCGACGCTCGTCGTGCTCGCGGTCGGCGCGGCCGTCGTCTACGGCGCTGACCGGGCGGCCGCCGGCGGCCAGCCAATCACGGCCGTCGTCTTACTCCTCGTCGGCGTCGTCGCGCTCGTGGCGGTCGTCGGGCGCTGAGGCGCTGAAACATTCGCCCCGCCCTCCCCCTACTCCAGCGTCGGCACGGTCACCCGACCGAGCACGTCGTCGACGACGTCCGATTTCCGCACGTCTTCGACCCGCGCGTCCGGCGTCAGGACGAGGCGGTGGGCGAGCACGGACTGCGCGACGCGTTTCACGTCGTCGGGCGTGACGAACTCGCGGCCCTCGATGACGGCGCGGGCGCGAGTCGCCTCGAACAGTCGCTGGGTCCCGCGGGGCGAGACGCCGATGCGGACCCGCCGGTCGGTGCGGGTCTCCCGCGCGAGTTTCGCCATGTATTCGAGCAGGTCGTCTTCGACGCGGACCGACTCGGGCGCGCGGCGGACGGCGGCGACGGCGTCGCGGTCGAGGACGCGCTCGACGCTCGGGCTCTGTTCGCTCCGGCCGGCGCGCCGGTGGAGGAGTTCGACCTCGCCGTCGAGGTCGGGATAGCCGATGGCCGACTTCACGACGAACCGGTCGACCTGCGCCTCGGGCAGGGTGAACGTCCCCTCCTGTTCGACGGGGTTCTGCGTGGCGATGACGAAGAACGGTTTCGGAAGCTGGTGGGTCTCGCCGTCGACGGTCACCTGTCCCTCTTCCATCGCTTCGAGGAGCGCGGCCTGCGTCTTCGGCGGCGCGCGGTTGATTTCGTCGGCGAGGACGACGTTGGCGAAGATGGGGCCGGGCGAGAACTCGAAGCTCCGCTCGCGCTCGTCGTAGATGTTCGTCCCGGTCACGTCGGCCGGAAGGAGGTCCGGGGTGAACTGCACGCGGGAGAACGACAGCCCGAGCGCGGTGGCGACGCTCCGCGCGGTGAGTGTCTTCCCGGTTCCCGGAACGTCTTCGAGGAGGACGTGACCGCGGGCGAGGACGCCCGTCAGGACGGTTTCGAGGAAGGCTCGGTCGGCGATGACGGCCTCCGAGACGGCGTCGAGCACCTCGTCGCACGTCTCGCTGGCCGTGTCGATGTCCATACACCTCTCGGGTCTGCGCGCGACTTATTCCCGTTGGTCGGTGGGGTTGGGTCGGTCGGTCGGTCGGTCGCCCGTCGTCCGTCGCCGACCTCGCCCGCTCCCGGTTCCTCCCGGTGCAGACCCGCCGACCGCACCCATGTCACTCCCCGCCGCGGCCCTCGGAAATCGAAACGGATTAAACTATCCGCGAGAGAGACAACGATGGAAGCCGAGGTAGCCTAGCCCGGCCAAGGCGGTAGATTCGAAATCTACTGTCCATTCGGACACGTGAGTTCAAATCTCACCCTCGGCGCTTCTCGCGGCCACAATGTTCTGAGCGGCGCGTCTGGTCGCGCCGCGACTCCGTGGCCGCGTGTACGACTCCTGAGATTTGAATCAAGGAGCGACCGCACGGGAGCGACTGCGGTTCAAATCTCACCCTCGGCGCTTCTTCCGAACGTCACCCCGCGAGAGACGTTCATGTCTCTCGCCCCGCGTGACGAGGATGTGCGACGACCCGAGATTTGAACCAGCGAGCGAACGCAGTGAGCGAGTGAGGTTCAAATCTCACCCTCGGCGCTTTTCCGCGGCCACAACATTTCGAGCGGCGCGTCTCGTCGCGCCACCGTGTCACTCCTCGATATCTTCTCTCGACTCCCACTTTCCCCAGTGAACGAGTTCGCTCGTGTCGATGCGCTCGCGCCAGCCCTCCTGTTGGAGAACCGGCTTCTCCGGGAAGCCGTCCTCGGGATAGCCGACGCAGAGATACGCAATCGGCTCGACGTGGTGCGGAATGCCGAGCACCTCGCGGAGTTCGTGTGGATAGAGAAACGACACCCAGCCGACGCCGACGCCCTCGGCCCGCGCGGCCAGCCAGAGGTTCTGCACCGCGAGACACGTCGAGTAGGCGTCCATCGCCTGCATGGTGTTGCGCCCGAGGACGTGCGGCGCGTCGCGGGTCGGGTCGCACGTGACGCAGATGTTCACCGGGGCGTCGGTGATGCCCTCCAGCTTCAGTCGGCCGAACTCCGATTTTCGGGGCTCTCGATAGCCCTCACGGGCCGCCGCAATCGCCCGCTCCGCGATGGACGCGACGGCCGCCTTCGTCTCGTCGTCCTCGACGACCACGAAGTCCCACGGTTGTGAGAAGCCGACGCTCGGGGCGTGATGCGCGGCGTCGAGCAGTCGCGCCAGCGTCTCCTCGGACACCGGGTCGTCGCCGAACCGCCGGATGTCCCGCCGCGCGTATATCGACTTGTACACGCCCGCCCGCTCGCGCTCCGTGAATGCAACCATCATTTCGATAGTTCAGACTGGCTTGCAAATCGGTTCTGATACGCCCGACGGACCGCGCTTCGCCTGTCGAAAGAGTTACTAATCAGACATGAATGACGGACCGTATGGACGCCACGCACAAATACAAACTCGACGTCATCATCTCCCTCCTGTTTTTGCTCTTGCTCATCGAGAGTTACCGGGTTGCCGGCTACTTCGGCGCAGCGTTCGTCGTGGTCGTCACCGTCATTCTCGTCCTCCCCGGTCCCGACTAGCCGAGTTGACGGGTGGAGTGAGTGCCGCCGTTACACGTGACTAGTGAGTCTTCCGCACGGGGCCTCGCTGTCCCTCGATTTCACTTTCACTCTCCTAGGATTCGATACATATCCCCTGCCCGCGTCAGCGATGGTATGAGTGCGAACGTAGCAAGCGCGGACACGAGCGAACGGGGCGGGACGCGACGCATCGACGTGACGACGGTCCGGACCGGCCGCGTCGCCGACTTCGCCGAGACGGAACTCGGCGACGACGCTATCGGGTTCGAGCGCCGGGGCGGCTGGACGTACCTCGTCGCCAAAGAGACGCAGTAACTCGGAGAAACTGGGGTCTCAGAGCGAAATCGGCCGTCCGCGAGAAAGGGAGCGAACGCGGACGCGACAGGGTCGTTTTCTCAGTCGTCGGCCGACGCGGGCGTCGGCGACGTGTGGTTCGGCGCGAGCAGTCGGTCGAGCGCGTTCACCATCGCCTGGACGCTCGCCCGCGTGATGTCGGCGTGCGAAGCGGCGACGGTGACGCTCCGGTCGCCGAGCGACATCGTCACCTCGACGGTCACGACGGCGTCGGTGCCGCCGGTGATGGCGTCGACGTGGTACTCGTCGAGTTGGGCGTCAGCGTCGGGGCCGAGCGCCTCGCGGACGGCCTTCACCGCGGCGTCGACCGGGCCGGACCCCGGTGCCCGAGGCGACGCGTTCCTCGTCCTCGACGCGGAGGCGGACGCTCGCGGTCGGCGTGCCGCCGCCCGAGGCGGCCGTGAGGTCGAGCAGTTCGACCTGTCGGGCGCGCTCGCGGCCCTGTACGTCCTCTGCGAACGCGAGGAGGTCGGCGTCGGTGACGCGCTTGCCGCGGTCGCCGAGTTCCTTCACGCGCTCGACGACGGCCGCGACCTCCTCGTCGGTGGCGTCGACGCCGTGTTCCTCCAGCGCGGCCTTGACGCCGGCGCGGCCGGCGTGCTTCCCGAGGACGAGGCGGCGCTCGCGGCCGACCGTCTCCGGCGGGTACGGCTCGTACATCGCGTCGTCCTTGAGCGTCCCGTCGGTGTGGATGCCGCTTTCGTGCGTGAACGCGTTCTGGCCGACGACCGCCTTGTTCGGCGGGAGCGCGACGCCCGTGGCCTGTGCGACCTTCTGGGCGAGCGCGTACAGTTCGTCGAGCTTCACCGTCTCGACGTCGTAGCAGTGGTCGAGCGCGATGGCGACCTCTTCGAGCGCGACGTTGCCGGCGCGTTCGCCGATGCCGTTGACCGTGGTGTGGACGAGGTCCGCGCCCGCGGCGAGGCTGGCGTGGACGTTCGCCATCGCGAGGCCGAGGTCGTCGTGGGTGTGCGTCGAGGTCGGACCCAACTCGGCGAGTCGGGAGACGACCTCGTAGGTGTGTTCGGGGCTCGTGTGGCCGACCGTGTCGGCGAAACAGAAGCGGTCGGCACCGGCGTCGTGGCTGGCGCGGGCGAGCGATTCGAGGAACTCCGGGGCGGCCCGCGAGCCGTCCTCGCCGATGACCTCGACCCAGAGGCCGTGGTCCTTGGCGTAGGCGACGAGCTCGTCGGTCGTCTCGACGACGTCCTCGCGGGTCGTCCCGACCTTCGACTCGACGTGTCGGTCGCTCGCCGGGACGACGAGCGTGATGCCGTCGACGTCGCAGTCGAGCGCGAGGTCGACGTCGTTCTTGACGCCGCGGGCGAAACTCGTCACCGTCGCGTCGAGGCCGAGCGACGTGACGCGCTTTATCGTCTCGCGCTCGCCGGGGCCGGTGCAGGCGCTTCCGGCCTCGATGTAATCGACTTCGGCGCGGTCGAGCGCCTGGGCGATGTCGGCCTTCTGGGCCGGCGTCAGGGAGACGCCGGGGGCCTGTTCGCCGTCGCGGAGCGTGGTGTCTAAGAGCTGTACTGAATCAGAAGTGCGTAGCTCGGGGGTCTTCCCGAATCGTTCGTTCACGGTAGAATCGTGTCCTTGTGGGTTAGAACCGTCGAATTTCACAGCCAGCCGTCTCGCGACGACTTACTCTATCCTCCGTCGGTGTGGTAGGTTCCGACATAGTAGTTGAACACATTTGTCGATGAAGGGATAAAAGAGATGGTTCCGACAGAAATTGGTGTCTCTCCGGGGACCGCGCTGGACGGGCGTTGATTCGAGACCGGCGAGTCACTCCGATATCTCGACTAAGTCGCCGGGTTCGACGCCGTCGGCCGCGCCCGCGGGGAGTTCGATGATGGTGTCGGCCATGCCGAAGCCGATGCCCGTCCACGCCGACAGCCGCTTTTTCTTCGTCACCTCGTCGCCGACGAGCCAGAGCGCGTCGATGTCGAAGGGGACGAACACCATGTGGAGGCTGTGGCGGTCGGCGTCGTCGAACCGGAAGACGAGGGCGTAGTCGTCCGGCACGGAGCCGCGGAACATCAGCCCGCGCGCCTGCGAGAGAAACGAGTCGGCCGTCTCGACGTTCGACGCGAGGGTCGATTGGTCTCCGTTCTGTCGGTGAACGAGTCTCACGGGGCCGGCTTCGACGGCGGACGTGATGAAACCACCGCCGAGACGGCGGGCCGTCCGCCGCCGAGAGCAACGTTTAGGCTTGCCCCGCCCCGAACGCGCCCCATGGAGCGGACGCCGACAGGGACGCCCGTGGGGGTCGACGACCCCTACGACCACGCCGGCCGTTGCGACCACCTCACGAGCGACGGCGCGTGCCGGCTCGCCCGCGAGTACGCCGACCGCGACCCGGCGTTCGCCCGCGAGCGCGCCCGAGCGGACTACGACTGCGTCGCGGCCGCCGAGGGCTGTGACTTCCGCGACTGCCCGCACTACGCCTCGACGACGAGCGGCCGCGAATGCGTCCGGTGCGGCCTCGAAGAGGTCCGCATGGCCCACGACTCGACCGCCCGCCCGCTCCTCGAAGCGCACCACCTCTCGTACGGCGGCCGCGACGGTGACGGTGCCCACGGTGGCGGTGACAGTGACGGCGACGGCGACGGCGACAAGCCCTCTCACGAAATCACCGTCGCGCTCTGTCGGTGGTGTCACACGAAGGTCCACAAGTCGTTCGCGCGCATCGACGACGACGCCTCGCCCGACGTCGAGGCACTCGCCGAGCGGGAGGGTCGTCGGACGAAGGAACTCGACGAACTCGGGTTTCAGACGGCGCGGGACCGCGCCGGCGACGAGTGAATCGCGACCCGACTGTCCCTGACGCGCCAATCTGATGCACGGATACGCGTATCTCGACCACTCTTCGATTGACTTTTAGGCACGGTGGTCCAATCCGGGACATGACCCGCATCGTCGTCATCGACAACCACGGGCAGTTCACCCACCTCGAACGGCGCGCGCTCCGCGACCTCGGCGTCGACACCGAACTCGTCGACAACGACACCGACCCCGCGGACATCGACGCGGACGGCATCGTCCTCTCCGGCGGCCCCGACATGGACCGCATCGGCCGCTGTCCCGACTACCTCGACCTCGACGTGCCCGTCTTGGGCATCTGTCTCGGCATGCAGATTCTCGCGGAAGAACTCGACGGTCGCGTCGGCTCCGGCGACTACGGCGGCTACGCCGACGTGGACGTGGAAATCCTCGACGAGGACGACCCCCTTATCGGCTCGCTCGCCCCCGAGACCCGCGTCTGGGCCAGCCACGCCGACGAGGTCAAGGAGGTCCCCGAGGGCTTCACGCACACCGCCACGAGCGACGTGTGCACCATCGAGGCCATGAGCGACACCGACCGCGACCTCTACGGCGTCCAGTGGCACCCGGAAGTCGCCCACACCGACGAGGGCGAGGAAGTGTTCGAGAACTTCATCGACATCTGCGAGCGGTAATCGAGAGCTGAGCGGTCGGCCGTCTTCGACGCGACCGCGACCGCGTTCTCCGCGGTGACTCGTCGCGTTCTCTCCTGTCGCCGCACTCACTTCTCCTGTCGCCGCCGCGGAAAACCGCACTCCGGCGACACGACGCGCTCTCTTTCATGGTCGTTTCCCGGAATCAAGCCGAGACATTTACCGGCCTCCGTTCTGTCTGTTCGGGAAATGACCTCCACCCAGAGCGACCTCGCTGGGCTCTCGCGGTTCATCTTCCGCGCGCCCAGCTGGTACACGAGTCTCGGGTTCGCCCTGCTCGTCGCCGCGATGGCGGGTATCGGCGCGTTCGACTCCGGGGACCTCGCCGGGTCGTGGCGGGGCATCTTCTTCCTCGGGAGAGACGCTTGGGAAGGCATCTTCTTCATCGGGATTCCGACCGTCGTCGCGGCGTTCGGCACCACCGGCGTCGACCGGTTCGTCGGCGGGAAGCTGACGCACAACCGCTCGTCGCTCCTCGCGCTCGCCGGCGAGGTAATCATCGTCACGTTCCTCACCGGAGCCGCCATCGTCTCCGTGTTCACGGGCCTCGGCCAGACGTTCATCTTCGACGCGCTCGTGGTCGCCCTCGCGTCGGTGTTCGCCTTCCGCCTGCTCATCGTGATGGCCGTCTCGCGGTCGTCGTTGCTCATCGCGGCGGTCCCGGCGAGCATCCAGACGCTCACGTCCGCCGCGCTCCTGTTCGTCTACAGCGGGACGCTCCGCTTCTTCGAGGTCGGCGGCCCCATCCTCGACGCCTATCTGATGCCCTACCTCGCCCGCCCCGACCGGGCACCGCCGGAGCTGTCGGCCATCGCGCTGAGCCACTTCCAGCTCCTCGCTATCACCTGCGTGATGTACGCCATCGGCGTCTACGTCTTCCTCCGCATCGTCGACCGCCCGTGGCGTCGCGGGCTCGGCGTGTCGGTCCTCGACTTCATCCGCGGCTTCATCGGCCACATCGCCGAGGGCACCCGCGAACTGGAGGACTTCTTCGAACAGCTCGGACAGGAGGCCATCGTCCCCGTCACCGTGCTCTCGTTCGAGCGGGAGGACGGCACCGAGAAGGCGCGGTTCGTCCTCCCGATGATTCACCCCGGGCCGATGGGCGAAATCGGCGGCGGCAACTTTCCCGAGCGCGTCGCCCGCCGGGGCGAGGGACTCGTGTTCCCGCCCCACGCGACCGCGGGCCACGACTTCAACCTCGTGACCGAACGCGAGGTGGACGTGGTCCTCGACGCGGCCGACGACGCCTACGAGCGCATCGAGTACAGCTCCGAGGTGACCGAGAGCGTCCGCGTGCAGTCCGGCGACGCGAAGATGCTCGGTCAGCGCTTCGGCGACGACGCGCTTCTCGTCTCGACGTACGCCCCGCAGTTCGCGGACGACGTCGAGTACGCGGTCGGCCTGTCGGCGTCCGCAGAGGCCCGCACGTCGGGACTGCGCGACGTGCTTCTCGTCGACGCCCACAACTGCAACAACGGGCTTCAGGGCCCCGACCTCGGCCACGTCACGCCGGGGAGCAAGCGGTCGTTCGACATGATTACCGCCGCCGGACTCGCGGGCGAGGAGCTCTCGGCGTCGCCGTCCGGGTCGCTCTCGCTGGGAACGGCGTTCGACCCGACCGACTGGACGACGCGGGAGGGAATCGGCCCGCTGGGCATCCGCGTGGCCGCGACGACCGTCGGCGACCAGACGACCGCGTACGTCCTCATCGACGGCAACAACATGGAACCGGGCCTGCGCGACCGCATCGTCGAGGGGCTGACGACCGGCCCGGAGGCGAGAGCCGACGTGGCCGAGGTGATGACGACGGACACCCACATCGTCAACACCGTCGAGGCGGAAAATCAGGTCGGCGCGGCCATCGACCCCGACGAACTCTGCGCGACTATCGAGCGCCTCGTCGACGACGCGCTCGCGGACGCCGAACCCGTCGTCGCCGGCATGGCGACAGAGCGCGCCGAGGTGACCATCTTCGGCAACGACCGCACCGAGACGCTCGCCAGCCACGCCAACGTCGTCGTCTCGATGGGCGGGGCGCTCGCAATCGCGCTCATCCTCGCGGCGATGGCGGTCAGCCTGCTCGTGTTCTTCCTCGCGTAGGCGACGCCGGCGGCCGGCGGCCGGCGGTCAGAGGCTCGTCTTCGTCCGGCGCTCTCTCACCTCTCGTTCTCGTTTATGTTCTCGTTCTCTGCGGTTCCGGCGTCGTCACTCGCGGGTCGATTCGAGCGACGAGCGACCGCCCGCCGTACTACTTCAGCGAGAGCGTTCGCGTCTCGATAGCGCCGCAACTCGGACAGACGCGCCGGTAGAACACGCTCGACCCGGTCGTCTTGGCCGACCACTCGCCGTCGTCGTCGGTGAAGCCGCACTTCGAACAGGTGAGGTCGGCCTCGCTGTATCGCTCTCGTAACCGGTCCAACGCGGTCGTCCCTCTCGGGGTTCTCCGTATTGACATGAGGTAACATACATCACTATCATGTTTAATTGTGTCGGGTGGTTTCACACCGACCCGCGGTGATACTTGCGGAATCCAAAGTTCCGTGAGCGAATCGCTTCGCGTTCGTTCCGCGCGATGGCCGCGACAGCGCGGCCGCTCGCCGGGAGAAACCGAGTGCGGGGGGTGCCCGCGAGAACGTCCCTTACTCTTCGTCGGCGGCCGCGAACAGTTCGTCCACGGCCTCCTGCGCCGTCAACGCCGCCTCTTCGGCGACCGCTTCCGCGTCGTCGGCGTCGTCGGGCGCGTTGACGTACACGTCCACGTCGAGGACGCCGTCTTCGAACGTCACGGTGACGTCGAAGTCCTTGACGCGAGACTGCTTGAAGCGGGCGAAGATGAGGCCTTCAGCCGCCTCCGCGGCGGTCTCGACCACCTCTTCGTCCGTCGGCTGTGGCATTTACGCGCCGCCGGGGCCCATCGGACCCGCGCCGCCCGCGCCGCCCTGGAGCATCTGCTGGAGTTCTTCCTGCAGGCTCTCGAACTTCTCCTGTACGCGCGTCTCCTGCTTCGTGAGCTGTTCGACGCGCACTTCGAGGTTCTCGACCTTCTCTTCGAGGTCGTCTTTGGCCGACTCGTAGTCGGTCTCGATGAGGAGTTCGCCGACTTCGCGGTACATCTTCGAGTCCGCGTCGATCTCTTCGAGCGTGGTGAGCGCCGTCTGCGCCTCGTTGAGCGCGGTCTCGGAGGACTGCTTCTGCTCGGAGACGTTCTGGGCGGTCTCCTGAAGGTTCTGCAGTTCTTCGAGCTTCTCCTGGGCTTCCGGCGGTAGACTTCCCTGCATACCCGAACCGACGGGACGCCGGCCCTAAAACACCCGCGGTCTCCTACGCGGACTCCGACAGCGCGCTCCCCGCCGAAGCGACGCGCTCTGCGGTCTCCACGAGCCGTATCCACGAGTTCACGCCCGCGCGGAGCGCGACGAGGTCGCCGGCCTCGACGGTGACGACGACGGTCCGCTCCTCGCGGGTGACGCGCGCGCCGGACCGAGCGTCGTCTATCTCGCCCTCTTCGACGGCGACGCTTCGCTCGACGACGCGCGCGCGCCGCTCGGTAGAATAGTCGAATTCGAGCGAAGCGCTGTGCGCTGGGCGCACGCTACTCGACGGCGACTTCTTTGACGTTAGGCGACCGCTCTTTCAGCAGGACGCGGTGGCCGCAGTACGGACAGCGGACGCCACCGAACTCGTCCAGTTCGACATCGCGCTTGCACCGGGAACACTTGTAGCTCATTGTGAGATGGAAAGCGTCGAGGCTACTTGGGAGTTATTCGTCCTCGCCGGTGAGCGCGGCGCGGATGGAGCGACGGACCTGCTTGCCGGCGGGGGTCTGCGGTCGGTAGGTGCCGCCGGTGAAAATCTCGCCGGTCTCCTCGTTCTTCCAGACGCCGGTTTCGACGCGAGTGACGTCGTCGCCGTCGACTTTGGAGTTGCGCATCTCTGCTTCGATTTCCTTGACGCGGCGTCGAGCGACGCGGCCGTACCGCGCGCCGAAGCGCCCGGAACTACCGACGGATCGTGCCTTGTTGTCGGCCATAGTACCGCGAACTACCTCGCCGGTATGGATAAACCCTACGAGTCGTCTCGGGACCTGACGGGCCTAGACACCGCTTTGTCGCCGGCGCGCGTACGGGAGGTCATGACACAACACGTGGTGGTGGGTGCCGGTCCCGTCGGACTCGCGGTGATAGAACAGCTCCGAGAACGCGGGGAGGACGTGGCCGCGGTGACCCGCCACGAACCCGACTTCCTCCCCGAGGGCGTCGAGAGCCGCCTCGCCGACGTGCTCTACCCCGACCGCGCCGTCGCCGCGTTCGCGGACGCGGATGTCGTCTACCACTGCGCCAAACCGCCGTACGACGACTGGCCCGAACTGTTCCCCGACCTCACCCGCGGCATCGTCGCGGGGGCCGAAGCCGCCGGCGCGCGCCTCGTCGTCGCCGAGAACCTCTACATGTACGGCCCGGTGCAAGTGCGGCTCACCGAGGACCTCCCCTATGCCGCGACCGGCCCGAAGGGACAGACCAGAGCCGAGTGCGCCGACATCGTCCTCGACGCCCACGAGGCGGGCCGCGTCGAGGCGACCATCGGCCGCGCCAGCGACTTCTTCGGTCCGCGCGTCCGCGAGTCGGTCGTCGGCGAGCAGGTGTTCGGGGCCGCCGTCGCCGGCAAGCGCGCGAAGGTGTTCGGCGACCCGCGACTCGCCCACACCTACACCTACGTCCCCGACTTCGCGCGGGCGCTCGTCCTCCTCGGCGAGCGCGACGAGGCGCTCGGCGAGGTCTGGCACGTCCCGAACCCGGAGACGGTGTCGACGCGCCGCTTCGTCGACCTCGTCTACGAGGCCGCCGACGTCGACCCCGGCTTCCCGCGCATCATCGCCGCGCCGGGGGTCGCGCTGACCCTCGGCGGCTACCTGAGCGCACCGCTGAAGGAGCTCTCGGAGATGCGGTACGCCTTCGAGGAGCCGTACGTCGTCCGCGACGCGAAGTTCCGCGAGGCGTTCGGCGACGCCGTCGAACCGACCCCCCTGCGAGACGCCATCGCCGAGACGGTCGCGTGGTACGAGTCGCGGGGGGAGGCGAGCGAGACGGAGCCGATTCGCATCGAGACGGCCCCGGAGGGCGCGACCGAGTCGGCCTGAGTCGCTCACTCGATTCCGGCTCGGCGCTCCCACCCGCTACTCGTCTTGTAACCCGTCTTCTCGAAGCGCCTCGTTCAGGTCGTCGCGGACGCGCTCGCCCGTCTCGCGGTTCATCGCCGTCGTGACGATGCGGTTCTCTTGGACGCTCGACCCGTCGCGGAGCAGGAGCCTGACGTTCCCGTTGTCGTCGGCGCGGGTGACCTTCGCCCGGAGGCCCGTCCGCGACCCGGTGCCGCCGGCGTCGATGGGGCCGGGGATGACCTTCTTGACGTGCGGGTGGCCGGCGACGACGCCGATTGCCCGGCGGCCCCGTCGCCCGCCGATGAGCGTGCTGTGGCTCCCGCCGAGTTTCTCCGCGGGCGGGATGTCGACGACCTCCAGCGTCCGCTCGCCGCGGGTGTCGAGGACGCGCTGGACGGGGTCGTCGTCGGAGACGCGGTAGAACTCGTGGTGGAGTTGCGCGCGCGTCTCGCGCAACGGGTCGCGCTCGCCCGCGGCGTACACGGTTTCGGGGCGCTTGCGCCGAATCTCGTCGGCGACGAGGCCGGCGAAGTTGCGGAGTTGGACCACCTTCGTCTCGTCGTCCGACTCGGGTATCGTCGTGACCGTCGTCTCGCCGAGCACGTCTTCTTCGTCGAGGAACGTCAGCGTCGCGCGGTCGGCCTCGAAGACGGCCACGACGGCGTCGCAGTTGGCGGTGTTGCAGGTGAGACAGTAGTCTCCCGGCTTCTCTAACGGGTTTCCACACCGCCGACAGTGCATATCGACGTGTCGGACGTGCGCGTACAAAAGGTCGTTTATGCGGGTCGGGTCGGACGCGCCGCGGCTCCCGGCGTGCGACTCGCTCGGCGAAACATATTCGTCCCCGTGTCCGAGAGACCACTCCGTATGCGCCGCCGCGCCCTTCTCGCGTCGCTGTCGCCGCTCGCGCTCGCCGGCCTCGTCGGGCTGGTCGCGCTCGCGGCCGACCCCGAGACGACCGTCCGCCTCGCGACGCAACTGGGCCAGTCGGCGCTCGACACGGGTCGGGGGGTCGCCTCGTATCTCAGCCGGGCCGCGCCGCTTTCGACCGCGCTGTTCGCCGCCTTCGCGTGGGTCGCCGCCGGGAGTTTCCGCGCCTTCGTCGCCCACCGTGACCCCGCGGACACGCGGACGACCGCCGAAATCGCGTTCGCGCTCGTCGCCTCGGCGACCGTCCCGCTCGTGGTTATCTTCGCGCGCGACCGGCCGGTCGTCGTCGCCGGCGCGGGCGTCGCGCTCCTCGCCGCCGCGGGTGCGGTCTTCGCCGGCCGCTCGAACGCCGAGGGCGTCGTCACCGGGTCGCTGTACGCGATGGCACCCGTGGCCCTCGCCAGTGCCGTCGCGTCGCTCGTCGCCGGGCCCGCGGTCGCCCGGACCGCCACGCTGGCGCTCCCGCTGGCCGTCGGCTACGCCCTCGGCGTCGCCAGCGCCCGCGGCCGGTTCCGCCTCGGCGCGGCGGTCTCGGCGCTCGCGTTCGCCGTCCCCGCGTGGTCGTACTTCCCGCCGGCCGCGGAGGCCGCCGGCTTCGACCCGGTGGCCGTCGGCCTCGCGGTCGGATTCGCGGTCGCCGCGACGCTCCTCTCGCTTCCCTTCGCGGCCATCGGCTACGCGACCACGCGCACCGCGGACGCGACGCGGCAGGCGGGAGCCAGTCCCGCCGCGAACGCCGTAGAACAGTAGGTCCGCGTCTCGGTTCGATTGTACGTTCGCGTCTCGGTTCGATTCTCAGAGGTCGAGCGGTCCGGCCTTCAGGTACTCGCGCATCACGGCCGTCGCGTACGAGCCGTGAGGGAGCGCGAAGTCGAAGACGAGGTCGTCAGCGCCGTTAGTGCCGTCAGCGCCGTCGGCGTCGTCGCCCTCGCGCTCTACGTCGAGGTCGGTGCGGACGAGAATCGCCCGTCGCGTCCCGCTCGACCGGAAGTTGCCGGGGAGGTCGAAGTCGCCGGGTGCGAGGTCGAGGTCGTCGAGGACGGCCCGCTCGATGTCGCCCTGTTCGCCCTCGGCGAGTTCGGTGTCCGTGCCGACGAGCGGGGCCGTGACGAACGCGCGGCCGCGCTCGATGTGCCGGCCCATGACCTCGACCCGGCGGCCCGTCGCGCTCTGGAGGCGGCTCACGTCGGGGAGTTCCAACCCCTCGGGGGCGTCGCGGTCGGCGAAGCAGACCACGTCGCCCTCGACGGGTTCGTCGAACGGGAGGCCGCGGTCGAGGCGCTCCGAGAGCATCCGGTTGAACGCGTAGGACTGCGCGGCGTTGACGAACAGCCGCTGGAGGTTCGACGGGACGGATTCGAGCGCGTTGCGCCAGTCCTCGTCGGTCTCCGCGCCGTCCTCGGCGAGTCGGTGGAGCATGCCGCGCTCGTAGCCGAGGTAGCCCGGAATCCGGTCGAGCGCGCGGTGCCAGTCGGGGTCGGCCGACGCGGCCTCCTCGTCGACGACGGCGCGGCCCGCTTGGGTCTCCTCGGGCTCGTCCTCGGTCGGCCCGCCGCAGTACGCCAACACGGCCTCGCGCCACTCGCCGCGGACGACGTGGAGGCCGACTTTGTGCGTGATGGGGCGGATACTGCCGAACCGCTGGTGACCGAAGAAGTTCGGGACGCCGACGCGGCCCTCGCGGCCGCCGAAGTCGGCGAGCGCGTCGGTGACCGCCGCGGCGTTGTCGGGGTTCTCGGGGTCGCGGACGCGGATGCGGAAGCCGTTGCCCGCGAGGTCGCCGAAGTTCAGCGTGCGCCCGAGGCGGCCGACGACTTCGATGTCGGCGTTCGGAATCTCGGGCACGTCGGCGGCGTCGCCGCCGTTGACGGTGAAAAGCTGGGTCGTCACGGCGTGTTTGTCCTTCGTGCCGGCCCACGAGACGCGCTCTCTGCTCGCGTCGAGTTCGTCAGAGAGCCGACCCGCGAAGTCGTTCGTGTCCCAGCCGCGGAGGGTGACGCGGAGCACGAGGTTCGGGAAGTCGCCGGTCGGCGCGTCCGGCGGGCGGACGTTCAGCGAGTCGAGTTCGAGTTCGCGCACGCGGAAGTCCTCGGGTGCGACGCGGAGGCGGCCGCCGACGCCGTCGGCGTCGCTCACGTAGCTGTCGATGCCGACCGCGCGCTCCAGCGGGTGTGCCTCGCGCATCAGTACAGCGAGAGGTCGCCGGTCACGCGGTCGATTTCGTCGTCATCGGCGGGGCCGACGGCGAGCGCCGTCACCGTGCCGGGGTCGAGTTGCGTGTGCCCCGCGTCGCGGATGATGGCGTGGGGGATGCCCGCCCGCTCGGCCTTGTCGGCGAGTGCGAACAGCTCGGACTCGCCGTTGGCCTTGAGGACGACCTTCTTCTGTCCGCCGCCCTTCCAGCGCTTCCGGGTCTGCGAGTCGGTGTCCTCGTAGGCGGACAGCGAGGCGTGGGCGACCTGCGCGGCGAGCTTTCCCCGGCCCATGCCGAGGTCGGCGCGTGCGACGATGGCCTGTTTCATGCCCGCTACTCCCCGCCGACGCGGTAAATGTCCTCCCATCGCGGGCGTCACGTGCGGGGCAGAAGACATTTCCCCGACATCTCCGTGGTTCGACCGATGGCAGGTCCCCGAACCCCCCTCCGCAAGCCGCGCGAGTACTTCGCGTCGCGGCCGCGACCGCTCGACACCCGGCGGGCGCTCGCCGTCGTCGCGCTCGTGACGCTCGTCGTCGCCGCCGCCACCGGCGCTATCCTCGTCACGTTCACCCAACAGCTCGACCAGCGAGTCAGCGTCGATAACCCCGACCACGCGCCGGACTGGATGTGCGAGAACTACGAAGAAGGCGGCCCGTTCGACGACATGGGCGCCCCGGCGGGCTGTGACCCGTCGGTGCCCGAACAGCTCGACGAGCGCCTCGGCGACCTCGTCTGGGACGAAATCTCGTGGGTGCCGTGGGCGATGCTCGTCGGCGTGCCGCTGTTCTGGCTGTTCGAGGGGGCGATGCTCCACCTCGGCACGTCGCTCGTCGGCGGCGAGGGCGGGTTCGGCGAGACGCTGACGGTCGCCGCGTGGGGGATGGTCCCGAGCGCGGTCCGCGCCCTCGCGCTCGCCGGCTACCTCGCCTACGCCCTCCCGCGAATCGACCTCCCGTCGACGCCCGACGCCGCGGTCGCCGCGATGCAGTCGGCGCTCTCCGGCTTCGGCCTCGTCAGCGGGGCCGTCGTGGTCGTCACGGTCGCGTGGGCGACGTACGTCCGGACCTACGGGCTGGCCCGCGCCCGCGACCTCGACGTGGAGTCGGCCGCCGTCGTCACCGTCGGCCTGAGCCTCGTCGGCCTCCTGTTCGAACTCGTCTGAGCCGCGCCGAGAAGGTGGATTTACTTGTCCGCGACGCGCTCCCTTCGAGTATGATACTCTCCGACTCGGACATCCTCTCCCGCCTCGCCGAGGGTGACCTCGTGGTCGACCCGATAGACGACGTGGACATGCAGGTCCAGCCCGCGAGCGTCGACCTCCGTCTCGGCACCGAATTCCTGGAGTTCCAGCGCACGAACATCTCCTGTATCCACCCGAACCGCGAGAGCGAGGTCTCCGAGTACGTCCGCGAGACGCACGTCCCGGAGGGCGACGACTTCATCCTCCACCCCGGCGACTTCGTCCTCGGCACGACCAAAGAGCGCGTGGAGATTCCCGCCGACTTGCTGGCGACCGTCGAGGGCCGGTCGTCGCTCGGACGCCTCGCGGTCGTCATCCACGCCACCGCGGGCATCGTCGACCCCGGCTACGAGGGGCAAATCACGCTCGAACTGTCGAACCTCGGCACCGCGCCGGTCGCGCTCACTCCCGGTATGCGCATCTCACAGCTCGTGTTCACGGAGATGAAGTCGCCCGCCGACCGCCCCTACGGGGTCGAACGCGGCTCGAAGTATCAGGGCCAGCGCGGGCCGCAGGCGTCGCGGCTCAGCTCCGACCCCGAGTTCGGTGGCGACGAATGAAGTTCATCGAAGAAATCGTCGTGGACGCGTTCCTCCCGACGTTCCGCGCGCTCCTCGCGGAGGACCTCCGCGACCGCGGGTTCACCCAGTCGGAGGTCGCCGAGGCGCTCGGCATCAGCCAGAGCGCCGTCTCGAAGTACGCCCACGGCGAGGTCAGCACGAACGAGCGGGTCGCCACCGACCCCCGCGTCGTCGACCTCGTCTCCCGCGTCGGCGACGGCCTCGCCACCGGCGACATGACGCCCGTGCAGGCGCTCGTCGAGGCCGAGGTCCTCATCCGCCAACTGGAGGAAGGCGACCTGCTGTCTGACCTCCACGAGGAGGAGATGCCCGAACTCGCCTCCCACGACGGCTTCCGGAGCATCCACGACCCCGAGGGCCGGCTCCGAACCGTCGAGCAGGTCCGCTCGTCGGTCCGCCGCGGCCTCCGCATGCTCACGAACACCTCCGGCTTCGCGGGGCTCATCCCGAACGTCGGCTCCAACCTCGTGGAGTCGCTTCCGGACGCCGACAGCGTGGACGACATCGCCGCCATCCCCGGCCGAATCTTCGACGTGAAGGGACAGGCGACCGTCCCCGGCGAACCCGAGTTCGGCGTCAGCGGCCACGTCGCGGGCGTCCTGCTTTCGGCCCGCGCCGCCGGTGCCGACGTGAACGCCGCGCTCAACATCGTCTACGACGCGGGCGTCATCGAGGACCTCGAAGCCGCGGGCTACGAGTGCATCGAGTTCGACCCCGACGCGCCGACCGACCCGGTCCGCGAACTGCTCGCCGACCGCGACCTCCCGGAGACGTTCGTCGTCTACCAGAGCGGCGGCTACGGCATCGAACCCATCACGTACATCCTCGGCCCCGACGCGCCCGCCGTCGCCGACGTGGTCCGCGTCCTGCTCTGAGGCTCCCGTCCCATGACAGCCGAACAGTCCAACTCCCGTTCCCGTTCCCGCGCTCGCTCGCCGTCGGCTGTCGCCCAGTCGTTCTACACTCGCTGGGCGACGCTCTACGACGCGCTCGCCCGCCGCGCGCCCGGCGTCGGGAGCGTCAGAACCGAAGCCGCCGACGCGCTCGCGCTCGACCCGGGCGAGACGGTCGTCGAGATGGGGTGCGGCACGGGCGCGAACCTCCCGTACCTCGCCGAGCGCGTCGGTCCCGCGGGAACCGTCGTCGGCGTCGATTTCTCTCCCGGCGTCCTCGACGTGGCCCGCGAGCGGACCCGCGAGTACCCGAACGTCCACCTCGTCCGCGCCGACGCGACCCGCCCGCCGGTCCGACCGAACGACGCCGCCGGCGTCCCTGACGCCCCGAACGCCGTCCTCGCCACGTTCGTCTCGGGGATGTTCGCCGGCCCCGCGGCCGTGGTCTCGTCGTGGGCCGACCTCGTCGGCTCCGGCGGGCGGCTCTGTCTCGTGGACCTCGCGGAGACGACCGACCGGCGCTGGCGACCGCTCAACCCGGTGTTTCGGGCGCTCGTCCGCGTCACCGCGCCGCCGGGGTCGCGCACGATGCGCGCGTCGCCGACGAAGGTGCTGAACCGGCGGCTCGTCGCGGCCCATCGGGCGCTCGAATCGCGCTGTCGGGTGACGCACCGGACGACGCACGCGCTCGGCTTCGCGCGGGTTCGTGCGGGCGTCGTGGAGTAACGACCGTCGCCGCGTGACTCGATTCGCCGACAGAAACGATATGTCGGACCCGTGTCAACCGGTGGTATGGCCTCGTTCCTCGCGGAGCTTCTCGGCGCGCCCTTCAACGCGTTTCACCTCCTGTTCTTGGGGCTCGTCGGCTACTGGGTGTCGCTCGACGCCGCCGAGCGGGGGAGCGACGCGAGTCTCCTGTGGGCGCTCGGCTGTGTCGTCTTCCAGCCGCTCGTCGTCGGGTATCTGCTCTACCGGAGTCGAATCGGCGGGCGGACCGAACCCGCGGGCGTTCAGGAACGGCTCGTCGGCACCTTCGTCATCGGCCACTTCGTCGCGGCACAGCTCTGGTTCGCACTGCGGCTCCTCGACGTGCTCGCGTCGGTGACGTACCCGCCGGTCGTCGAGTTGCAGTACTACCTCGCGTTGCTCGCCGTCGGCGTCCTCCCCGGCTCCCTGCTCGTGTGGAACCGCGGGTGGGCGCGAATCCGGCGAGCGCTCGGCTGGGTTCACGAGCAGGAACGCGAGACGGTCCAGCGGTAATGGAAGTCGAACCGGGTCGGATTGGGTCGGACTGGGTCGGGAGCGACCCGAAAAACGTGTCAGAGGCGTCGGGGGAGCCGACAATCGGACCGCAGGGTGGCGGTCAGTCGTCGGCCGGGGCGGGACCGGAGATGCTCACCTCGGGCGCGTCGCGGCCGAGTTCGTCGAGACAGGACTGCGCCGCCTGCCGACCGGACAGCAACATGGCACCGAACGTCGGCCCCATGCGCGGCAGGTGGTGGGCGGTGGCGACGGCCATGCCGGAGGCGACGACGCCGGGGTGGACGACGCCCGTCGCGTCGACGATGCTGTCTTCGCTCTCAGAGACCCACATCGAGTCGTGGCCGGGCGAGTCGTGGCCGGGCGCGCCGTACTCGCCGTCGGCGGTCTTGTCCATACCCGTGTTGTGTTCCTTGGCGTGTTCGATGCCGCTCACGTCGAGGACGCCGCGCTCGGAGAGCTTCGAGAGGACGACCGCGTCGTGGCCGGTCGCGTCGAGGACGAGGTCGGACTCGACCGCGATGGGGTCGACGCAGGTGAGTTCCCGCGGGAGCGCGTGGACCGGCGTCCAGTTCATGACGATGCCGCCGACGCGGTCGCCCTCGCGGAGGACGACGTCGGTGAACTCCGTCATGTTCTGTATCTTCGCGCCGGCGTCGCAGGCGGCCTTGATGAGCGCGGAACAGGCGTGCGGGCCGTCGGCGACGTACAGCCCGTCGGCCTCGTCGCTTTCCTCGTAGGGGACGCCGAGTTCGTCGAGGACGCGCTGGGCCGGGTCGCGGACGGTCACCTTGTTCATCAGGAAGCCGCCCAGCCAGAAGCCGCCGCCGAGGTAGTTGTTCTTCTCCACGATGGTCACGTCGACGCCGCGTTCGGCGAGTTCCTTGGCCGCGACGAGCCCGGAGGGGCCGCCGCCGACGACGATGACCTCGGTGTCGGTGCGCTCGCGGAACTCCTCCATCCACGAGTCCGAAATCGCGCGCGTGACCTGTGCTTCCGTCGCGTCGGTGAATCCGTCGAACGACATACTACCTAGTGATACCACCTAGTAGTAAAGTCTGGTGGTCGCGGCCGCGGCGACCTAGCTATATCACGGTCTATTGTGTATGTTACTGTCATGGCGTACGTAGTCAAGATGCCCAAACTGGGACTGGAGATGAAGTCGGGTGAGCTCTCGGCGTGGCTCGTCTCGGAGGGCGACGAGGTCACCGAGGGCGAGCCAATCGCCGAAATCGAGTCGGAGAAGACGACCGCGGAGATTGACGCCAAGGAAGACGGCGTTCTGCGGCGCGTCGTGCTCGCCGAGGGCGAGTCGACAGCGCCCGGCGGCGCGCTGGCAATCGTCGCCGGGGCGGACGAGGACATCTCCGGGTTGGAATCGGATGCGGGCGTCGGCGAGGGCGGGAGCGAACCCGCCGCGACCGACGACTCCGTGGCGGACTCGGGCGCGGCCGAGGCGACCGAGACGGCGGCGGCGACCGGAGACGCCTCGTCTGTCGCGAAGCAACGCCCGAGCGGGTCGGATGGCCCGTCGGGGAACGGCGAGGTCCGCGCGTCGCCGCGCGCGAAGCGGCTCGCGGACGACCTCGGAGTCGACCTCACGACCGTCGAGGGCTCCGGGCCGCAGGGGGCAATCACCGAGAGCGACGTGGAAGCCGCGGCGGAGTCCGAGACGCCCGCCGCAACCGGCGACTCCGGAGCGGACGCCGACACGGCGGACAAGCGCGTGTTCGCTCCGCCGAGCGCCCGCCGCCTCGCCCGCGAGCTCGGCGTCGACATCGGGGCCGTCGAGGGGACGGGGCAGAACGGTCGCATCACCGAGTCCGACGTGCGGGCGGCGGGCGGCGCGAGCGCGGCGGCAACCGACTCCGCGGCGGCCGCCGGGTCCGAGGCGACCGACGCGACCGCCGCGAGCGAACCGGTCGAGACGGAACGCCCGCTGTCGGGGATGCGCCGCACCATCGCCGACCGCCTCGGCGAGAGCTACCGCGAGGCGGTCCACGTCACGGTCGACCGCCGCGCCGACGCGGAGGAACTGCTCGCCGCGGCGAACGCCGCCGACGACGCCCTCGGCGTGGACGTGTCGATAACGGACGTACTGCTCCTCGCGCTCTCGGCGTCGCTCGACGAGCACCCCGAGTTCAACGCGACCTTCGAGGACGGCGTCCACAGGCTCCACGAGGAGCACAACGTCTGCATCGCGGTCGATATCGACGAGGGACTCATCGCGCCGGTCGTCCGCGACGTGGCCTCGCTGTCGCTCGCCGAACTCGCCGAGACCCGCGCCGAGGTCACCCAGCGGGCGCTGTCGGGCGACTTCACGATGGACGACCTCTCGGGGGGCACGTTCACCGTCTCGAACCTCGGCGTCCTCGGCGTCGAGTCGTTCGACCCGGTCATCAACCCGCCGCAGGTCGCCATCCTCGGCGTCAACACGATTCGCCGGGAGGCCGTGCCGACCGACGACGGCGACGTGGCCGTCCGCCGAGTCATCTCCTTTTCGCTGTCGTTCGACCACCGCATCGTCGACGGGGCGGACGCCGCCCGCATGCTCGGCACGCTCGTCGAACACGTCGAGAACCCGTGGTCGCTCGTCATCGCCGCCGGCGGTCGGTGAAAAAATCGGAGGTCGAACAATCGCAAGTCGAACCGGTCGGGCGGGCCGAACCGACTCGGCCCCGCCGGCTCACCCGAGCCTGAAGCGCCCGTCGTCGGCCGCCCGTTCGAGGACCGCCTCGACGTCGACCAGTCGCGGGCCGTCTGTCACCGGGCGGAGGCGGACGGTCCCGTTTCGCACCTCGTGTTCCCGCTCGCCGTCGACGCTTATCACCCCGCGGTCGACCTCGAACGCGTAGTCCTCGCCGTCGTCGAGGACGCGATGTTCGGCCACGTCGACCGTCGAGAGGCGTCCGGGGACGGTAATCGCTCTGACCGTCGTCGCCGGGTCGGTCGCCGCGTCCGTCGCATCCGGCGCGTCTGTCCTGTCCGCCCCGTCACGGGCCAGTCGGAAGCCGACGCCGCCGGGTTCGTCCGGGCGGTGCGTGACGAGGCCGCCGGCGATGCCCGAGAGCCCGATTTCCGCGGGCGACGAGCGCGAGACGACGCCGCCGACGATGTCGCTCGGGTCGAGAATCGCCCGCGTGCCGACGAAGGGTCGGTCGAGCACGCCGACGGTGGCGAGGCCGCGGATGACCGTCGTCTCCTCGGACCGGACCACGTCGACCTCGACGGTCCCGTGGCGCGTCGTCGTCTCCGCGGCGGAGACGGCTCCGCTTCCGACGAGCGCGGCGGCCGCGCCCGCGACGGTGCCGTCGACGGGCGTCGGGACGACGTTGTTCGTCCCCGTCGAGATGCTCACCACCGGCACGTCGCCGATGGTCTGGGCCACGTCCCGCGTCGTGCCGTCGCCGCCGAGGACGACGACGGCGTCGGCGTGGTCCGCGAAGTGGGCCGCGGCCGCTCGGCTGTCCCGTCCCGACGCGGTGACCGTCATCTCCACGAACTCGACGCCGATTCCGTCGGGCGCGTCGTCGACGATGCGGTTCGCCAGCCCCGTGTTGTCGGGCATGACCAGCACCTCCACGTCGTCGACGAGCGTCAGCCCCGCGAGGACACAGCCCGCGGTGCGGCGTTTCGCGTAGTTGTTACTGACGCTCGCGCCGCCGGTGAGCCGGCGGATGTCGCGGCCGGCGGCGGGGTTGACGACGAGACCGATAGTGGTCGTCACTTACACGATGCGGTTGATTGCGGCTTCCACGTCGGAGCCGTGGGGGAGCACCTCCTCTTCGAGCGCGGGGCTGAAGGGGATGTGAACGTCGGCGACGCCGACCCGCTGGATGGGCGCGTCGAGGCTGTAGAACGCGTTCTCCATGACGCGCGTCGCCACCTCGGCGTGGGTCCCGTACGACAGCGGGCTCTCGTCGGCGATGACGAGGCGGCCGGTCTTTTTCACGCTCTCGACCAGCGTCTCGGTGTCCATCGGGTAGAGCGACCGGAGGTCGACGACCTCGACGCTCGTCTGCCCCGCGAGTTCCTCGGCGAGTTCGAGCGACTCGCCGACCATGCGCTGGGTGGCGACGACGGTCACGTCCTCGCCCTCGCGCTCGACGCTCGCGGTGCCGATTGGGATGGTGAAGTCGTCGTCGAGCGGCACCTCGCCCTTCTGTTCGTATATCTGCTTGTTCTCGAAGACGATGACCGGGTCGTCCGACCGGATGGCCGACTTCAGGAGCCCCTTGGCGGACGCCGGTGTCGCGGGCGCGACGGCCATCACGCCGGGGAAGTGGGCGAACCACGTGTGAATCGTCCCGGAGTGCTGGCTGGCCGCGCCGCTCCCGCCGCCCTCGGTCGTTCGGACGGTGACGGGCATCTCCGTCTTGCCGCCGAACATGTAGCGGTTCTTCGCCATCTGGTTGATTATCTGCTCGGAGCAGACGCCGATGAAGTCCGAGAACATGATTTCGACGACCGGCCGCGTCCCGGTCGCCGCCGCGCCGACCGCCGCGCCCATGAAGCCGGCCTCGCTGATGGGCGTGTCGCGGACGCGTTCCTCGCCGAACTGCTCGACGAGGTCGCCCGTGACCTCGTAGACGCCGCCGAACGCGCCGACGTCCTCGCCCATGACGAACACGTCGTCGTCGCGGTCGAGCTCCTCGCGGAGGGCGAGTCGAATCGCCTCCCGGATGGTCATCTCCTCCGTCCGGTCCGGGCCGGTCCCGCTACTGGTCTCGGTGCTCATCGGTCCTCACCTCCGTCGGCCCGCATGCCGCTGGAGAAGTCGCTAATCTCCGGGACGGCCGCGTTGAACATGTCCTCGTACGCCTCGCTCGGGTCCGGGTACGCCGCGTCCTTCGCCTTCCCGACGGCGTCTTCGATCTGCTGGTCGATTTCGGCTTTCATCTCGTCGAACTCGTCTTCGGTTATCGTCCCCGCGTCCACGAGCCGTCGCTTGAACGTCTCGATGGCGTCGCGGTCCTTCCAGATGGCCACGTCCTCCTCGGTCCGATACGGCTGTTGGTCGCCCTCGAAGTGGCCGTGGTAGCGATACGTCTCGGCCTCGATGAACGTCGGTCCCTCGCCGTCTGCGGCCCGCTTGCGCGCCTCTTTGACGGCCTCGTAGACGGCGGTGATGTCCATCCCGTCGACGGTGAAGCCGGGGATGTTGTACGCCTCCGCGGTCTCGCTGAGGTTCTGGACGTTGTGCTGTTTCTCGACCGGCGTCGCCTCGCCGTACTGGTTGTTCTCGACGAGGAACACCGCCGGCAGGTCCCACGTCGCCGCGAGGTTGATGGCCTCGTGGACCTGTCCCTGTGCGACCGCGCCGTCGCCGAAGAACGCCAGCGCGACGGTGTCTTCGCCCTTCAGGTGCGAGGTGAGCGCGGCACCCGTCGCCAGCGGCGGCCCCGCGCCGACGATGCCGTTCGCCCCGAGCATCCCCGCGTCGACGTCCGCGATGTGCATCGACCCGCCTTTGCCGTTACAGTAGCCGTTGGCCTTGCCGAACAGCTCGGCCATCATCAGGTCCGGGTCGAGTCCCTTCGCAATACAGTGGCCGTGTCCCCTGTGGGTGCTCGTGATGTAGTCGTCCGATTCGAGGGCCGAACACGCGCCGACCCCGACCGCTTCCTCACCGACGTAGAGGTGGACGAACCCGGGGAGTTCGCCGTCGCTGAATAGGTCGGCCGCCTTCGTGTCGAACGCCCGAATCGTGAGCATCCGGCGAAGCGCCTCGCGCTGTCCATCCTCCGTCTCGATGTCTAGTACCACCATGTGACGTCCCAACAATTACCATGAACTATGATGACTTTTACTCAAACTGACAGCCACTGGGTTAGTCAGGCGGCGACGACTGTGTAACCGAACCACGTCGAACCGGGGCAATCCTAACATATTACTGTCACGAGATGGCGACCGCGCGATGGCGACCCCGTTCGACGACCGGTTACACCGATGTCGCCTCCCAACTTTTGGTGCTCACGTCCCAACGGACGGCTATGCAAGCACTCCAGGTCGTGGTCGCATGAACATGCTCTACGAAGGCGAGTGGCGAACCGACAAGTTCGTCGCCAACAACGAGGACGGCGAGTTCGAGCGCCAGACGACCGACTTCCGCAACTGGGTCGGCGAAGACGAGCGGTTCCCGGTCGAGGCCGGCCGGTACCACCTCTACATCTGCCGCGCGTGTCCGTGGGCCCACCGCACCGCGATGACGCGCGCGCTGAAGGGCCTCGAAGACGCGGTTTCGCTGTCGCTCGTCGAACCCGTCCGCATCGACGACGGCTGGGAGTTCTCCGAGGACCTCCCGGACCCGCTGTACGGCGAGGAGTTCCTCCGCGATATCTACCTCCGCGCCGACGACGAGTTCACCGGGCGCGTCACCGTCCCCGTGCTGTGGGACAAACAGCGCGAGACCATCGTCAACAACGAGTCCCGCGAGATAATGCGGATGCTCGACGAGGCGTTCGCCCCCCTCGCCGACAACGACGTGGACCTCAACCCCGACGGCTACGAGGAGGCGGTCGACCGCCTCATCGACGAGATTTACGAGCCGGTCAACAACGGCGTCTACCGCGCCGGGTTCGCGACGACGCAGGAGGCCTACGAAGAAGCCGTCGAGGAGCTGTTCGACGCGCTCGACCACTGGGACGAGGTGCTCGACGACCGGCGGTTCCTCGCGGGCGACGTGCTCACCGAGGCGGACATCGCGATGTTCGCGACGCTGATTCGCTTCGACCACGTCTACCACACGCACTTCAAGTGCAACAAGAAGGCCATCCACGAGTACGACAACCTCTGGAACTACACGAAGGAGTTCTACCAACTCCCCGGCATCGAGAAGACGGTCAACATGGACCACATCGTCCGGCACTACTTCGTCAGCCACGGCGACATCAACCCCAAGCGCATCTACGGCGTCGGCCCCGACCTCGACTTCTCCGAACCGCACGACAGAGACCGATTCGACGCGGACCTCCCACCGGCGCTGACGGCCGACGACTGAGCCGACGACTGAGCCGGCGCTCCGTTTCGTTCTCGTCTCCATTCTCGCCGTCCCCCTCGACACCCTATTGGCGTTCGAAATGCTATCACTTCTCATGGCAAGCCGCGCGGCTCGCGCCCTCCGGCGGTTCGAACCGCCGCCGCGGGCGGTCGACTGGTCAATCTTCGCGCTCGTCGTCTTCGAGACGCTCTCGGGCGTGTTGAGCCTCGGGGCCGGCCACCCGGCAAACGGGCTCCTGTTCGTCGCCCACGGCGTCGCCGGTCTCTCGCTCGTCGCGCTCGTCGGCTTCAAACTCTACCGGGTCCGCCACCGCGTGCTCGACTCGCGGCTCCGCGACCGCCACTCCGCGCTCTCTGTCCTCCTCGCGGTCGTCGCGCTCGCGGCCCTCGGCACCGGCGTCGCGTGGGTACTCGGCGTCGAGGTCCGAATCGCCTTCTGGACGCTTCTCAACGTCCACATCGGCCTCGGCCTGCTCGTGGTCCCGATTCTGTTCGTCCACCTTCGAGCGCGCTTCCGCCCGCCCCGCCGGGTCGACTTCGCGGCGCGTCGCCGGGCGCTCCAGTACGGCGCGATACTCGTCTTCGGCGCGGCGACCTACCGGGCGACCGAGACGGCGGGGTCGCTCCGGGGCGTCGGCCGCCGGTTCACCGGGTCGCGGCCGCTCCCGCCCGGCGAGGGCAACGACGCCTTTCCGGTGACGAGCTGGGTCGCCGACGACCCCGACCCCGTCGACCCAGCCGACTGGTCGCTTTCGGTCACGGGGCTGGTCGACCGCCCGCTCGAACTCGACCGGAGCGACCTCGCGCCCGCCGAGACGCGGTCGGCCCTCTTGGACTGCACGAGCGGGTGGTACACCGAGCAGAACTGGACCGGCGTGAGACTCGGCGACGCGCTCGATGCCGCCGGTGTTCACTCGTCGGCGCGGTGGGTAACGGTCCGGTCGGTGACGGGCTTTCGGTGGTCGTTCCCCATCGCGGAGGCCCGCGAGATGCTGTTGGCGACGCACGTCGGCGGCGACCCGCTCTCTCACGGCCACGGCGCGCCGCTCCGACTGGTCGCGCCGAACCGCCGCGGGTTCCAGTGGGTCAAGTGGGTCGAGACGGTCGAGGTCCGTCGGCGACGCGACCCGGCGCAGTGGCTCGCGGTGCTAGTGAGCGGGTTCGGATAGCGGCTCACCTCACCACGGGAGAATCCACAGCACGTCGACGAGGCGGTCCAGAATCGACTTTTCGCGCTCGTCGCCCTCGTCGGTGGCGTCGTCGGTCGACGCGTCCTGTGCGTTCGTCGCCTCGCCTTCGTCGGGCGCGCTCGAATCGGTGGAGGGCATACTGGTCGCTATGAATGTCACCGTGGAAATGTTTTCTGTGGGCGGGGTCGCTGGCTATCACTCATCGCGGAATCCCGCGAGATGCTGTTCGCGTCTCGCGTCGGTGAACTCTCGTCCAGTCGCGGCGCGCTCACCGTGAGTTCGCCACGCGACGAAGCCGGCACCGAGGAACAGGAGGCCGCCGGCGACGAGTAAGAACGGCTCCGCCCCGAGAACGAGTCGCGTCGTCCCGTCGAACGTCTGGACCGTGGTGTAGAGTCCCGGCTCCCGGACGTAGTGAGACACGGCTACGAGCGCATAGCCGATTTCGACACCGCCGACCGCGACGGGGAGGACCGCGGCGTACTTCCACCGGAGTGCGACCAGCGCCCCGACGACGCCGATGCCCCCGAGCCGCGCCAGCAGGTACTCCTCGTGGTTGAGTCGGCCACCCCACCCCGTCGTTATCGTCCCGACGTATCCCGGTGCGACGTGGAGCAGTTCCTGATAGATTCCGGCGACGACGGCTCCGAAACCGACGACCGACATCACGACTGCGAGCGTTCGCTGACGGTCCATATCGACACGTCTCGTATCGCTCAGAAATAGCTTTGCGACCGGTCGGGTCCCCACCCCTCACTCGTCGCTTCCGCTCCGAATCGCCCGCTCGGCCGCTTCGAGCGCCTCCGCCGCGTCGAACTCGGCGACGATGGCTTCTAGTTCTTCGCGTGTCGCGCCGGCGTCCCGCAAGTCGCGCGCGTGAGCCGCGATGTTCGGCACCGCGCGCATGATGTTGTCCACGATGGGGACCGTGGCGACCCGCGCCGACCGCGACATCGGGTTGAGGTCGACGACGATTTCGACTTTGTCCATCGCGCCGAGCGCCTCGGCCCGGTCGCCGTCCTCCAGCGGGACGACGACGACGTCGGCGCTCCCGATGCCGTCGGCGTCGACCTTCGCGCGCTCGTGGTCGATGCCCGGAATCCGCCCGTCGGCGGTGAGTCCCTTGACCTCGTCCGCGCCGTGGTCGCGCAGGTGGTCGGCGATGGCCCGCATGCGCTCGTCGGTGCGGTTGAACAGGTTCACCTCGATGTCGGCGTCGACGGCCGCGGCGAGGTCGACGATTTCGCCGGGGCAGAGCGCCGCGACGTTCCCGTTGACGGAGATGACCGGCCGGTCCGCGAGCAGGAGGTGCGCCGCGGCCGCCCGCGCCGCCTCGTCCGCGCTCGGAATCGTCCGCTCGCCGAGGAGGTAGTCGAACGCCTCGCCGCGCCCCTGCGCGATGAGTCCCTGCCGGCTCGTGATACCCTTCTCGACGCCCTCCTCGATGCGGTGGCGGGTGAGAAGCGACTGGTATCTCGGGTGGCTCTCGGGAATCTCGATGTCGCTCATTGGTGGTGGGTCGTCGCCGCGGGAGTAACACGTTTTCTCATCGGGACGGGCGGGCAGACTCCCGTCGTCCGCCACCGCCCCGGTCGTCCCGCGAGCGGCCCGGTCGCCGCCTACTCGCTCCGAAGCGTCGAGCCGGCGGGGTGGACGCGACAGCGCTCCGGGTCGTAGCCGGCGTCCGACAGCCCCGACCCGACCGCGAACACCGTCTCGCCGAGCATCGCCATCGAGCCGTCGCCGCCGGCCGCGCGCACGTCCTCGATGGCGGCTTCGACCCGGTCGGTGAGCAAGTCTGCGTCGCGGGCGAACCGCCGCGACTCGGCGACGAACCGGTCGAGCGTCGGTTCGGCGCGGAGCGCTTCGAGCGCCGTCTCGCCGGCGGCGGTGAGCGCAGTCGTGTCCCCGGACAGCACGTCGGCCGTCGAGAGGCCGCCGAACGCCACGTACTCGATTTCGGGTCGCGCGGGGATGCCGTCCATCCGGCCGTAGTCCGGCGCGCCCGGTTCGACCCGGACGGGCATCCCGCCGCGGGCCTGCGCGACCACGTCGCCCAGTCCGGTCCCCGCGCGGACCTCGGCCACGTGCGCGAGGGTGACGAGTTCGTTCTCCGACCGGCCACACCCGAAGACGGCGTTCGCCGCGAGCGCCGTCCCGAGCGCCATCGCGCCCGAGACGCCGAAGCCCGCGCCCAGCGGGAGGTCGCTTTCGGCGTCGACGGCGGCGGTCACACCGAGCGCTCGAAGCACGTCCGCGACGGGCGGCATCTCGACCGCCTCGCCGTCGAGGCTGACGGTGGTCTCCTGCGCCGGTTCGACCGTCACGGTGACGCCGTGGGAGAGCGTCAGCCCCGCGCCGCGAGAGCCGGCGACCGCCGGGTCGTCGGCGGGGTGGGCGCTGAAAAACCCCGTCACGTGGCCGGGCACGAACGCCGTCGCGTCGTCGCTCATCGGTGTTTCTACGACGGGGGTCGGTTAACGGTGTTGCGTTTCGTCGCGTCCGAGTCGAACCCGCCTCGTTCGCGGTTCGCACTCAATCGCGGTCGAACTCCGTCTCCCGCTCCGCCTCGCTCGATTCGCCCTCGCGCCGGCGCGCCGTGGCCGACTCCCGAGCGTCAGCGACCGTCTCGGTCTCCAACAGCCGCTCGACTTTCGCCTCGAACTCCTCTTCTGAGAGTTCGCCGGTCGCGTAGCGCCGCCGGAGCGTTTCGAGCGCGTCTTCGGTCTCGGTCGTCATCGACTCGTCCGCGTCGTCGCCGCGGCGGGACTCGTAGATGCGCACGAGGGCTATCGCGGCGGGGAGCACGCCCGCGAAGCCGACCGGGAAGACGACCCAGAACCACGGCTCCCCGAGCGCGAGCAGGCCGAAGCCGACCAGAAAGATGAGCGCCATGACGGCACCGGCGACCAACTGTTCGAGCGCCGAGTCCTCGTCGTCGCCGGCGTCGTCGACGATTCGCTTCGAGTCGGTCATCGGTCTCCCCCGCGACGACGGTCGTGCATGGTGCTCTAACGTGTCCGGGAGATAACGACTGTTTCGCAAAAAACGGGGCGCGTCGTCGGATACGCCGTCGCCTCGGGCGACAGGCGCTGGCGGGCTGACGAGACTCGCGTGCGCTCGTCTCGTTGGTCCGTCAGGTCTTCGCCCTATGGGCTCAGGCGCTGGCGGTCGCGCGGGAACTCACTCGCAACGCGCGGCGTTGCTCCCTGTTCCCACTCGTCAGGTGCGTCTCTACGGAGAGAGACGCTGGCGGTCTCGCGGGAACACCGTCGGACTCACGTCGTTCGTCCGACGAGCACCCACTCGCAGAAACGCCTTCGTCTACGGACTCAGGCGTTGTCTGTCTCGCGGGAACTCACTCGCAAATCGAAGATTTGCTCGTTGCTCCCGCGCTCGTGTTGCGCCGTCGCCTAGGGCGACAGGCGCTGCCGGTCGCGCGGGAACAGCACAGCCTCTCGGATGTTCTCCAGTCCGAGCATCGTCATGATGAGCCGCTCGCCGCCGAGGCCGAACCCGGCGTGCGGGGGCATGCCGTACTTGAACATCTTCGTGTAGTACTCGAACGCGTCGGGGTCGAGACCCTGCTGTTCGAAGCCGGCGACGAGGTGGTCGAAGCGGTGTTCACGCTGGCCGCCCGAGACGAGCTCCATGTTCGGGTGCATCATGTCGAAGCCCGTCGAGAGCGTCTCGTCGTCGTCGTGGTCCTTGATGTAGAACGGCTTGATCTCGCTGGGCCAGTCGGTGATGAAGTAGTGCTCGCCGACGTCCTCGCCGAGCGCCTTCTCGCCCTCGGTCGGGAGGTCGTCGCCCCAGACGAGCTGTTCGTCGAGTTCGCCCGTGGCGTTGATGCGCTGGATGGCCTCCTCGTAGGTGAGCCGCGGGAACTCGCCGGACGGCGCTTCGAACTCGTCTTCGAGACCGAGCGCTTCGAGCTCGTCCTGACAGTTCTCCTCGACGGCCTCGTAGGCGGCCGTGACGACGGCCTCACACACGTCCATCGCTTCCGTGTGGTCGATGAACGCCGACTCGAAGTCGATGGAGGTCGCCTCGTTGAGGTGGCGGGGCGTGTTGTGCTCTTCGGCGCGGAAGATGGGGCCGACCTCGAAGACGCGCTCCAGACCGGAGCCGACCATCAGCTGTTTGAACAGCTGGGGCGACTGGTTCATGAACGCCTCTTTGCCGAAGTACGTGATGGGGAAGAGTTCGGTGCCGCCTTCGGTCCCCGTGGCGACGATTTTCGGCGTGTTGATCTCGGTCGCGCGGAGGTCGCGGAACTGCTCGCGGACGGCGCGCTGGACCTCGGCGCGAATCTCGAAGATGGCCTTCACTTCGTCCTTGCGGAGGTCGAGCGTGCGGTTGTCGAGGCGCGTCGAGAGCTCGGCGTCGACCTTGCCGGAGGGGTCGAGCGGGAGCTGTGCCTCGGCCTCGGCGATGACGTCGAGGCTCTCGGGCGTGACCTCGACGCCCGTCGGCGCGCGCGGCTCTTCGGCGACCTCGCCGGTCACGGAGATGACGCTCTCGCGGTGGACGCCGAGACCCGTCTCGACGAGGTCGTCGTCCATCTCGTCTTTCTCGAACTTGACCTGAATCTTGCCGGAGGTGTCCCGGAGAATCAGAAACGCGATGCCGCCGAGGTCACGGATTTCGTGGACCCAGCCGGCGACGGTGACCGTGTCACCGGGCTCGGCGTCGGCCGTGTACGTTCGGTTTCGCATACGACGTGGTTCCCGACCGTTCGTCTTAAACATCGTGTCTTCGCCTCGCTCGGAGGCGTTCGACCGTCCACTCTCTCGCCCGCTGAGTCGAACGCGAGACACGACTTCTCGTGGCAGTCGCTCCCGCGGTACTTAGTCCGCGGCGCGCGTCGCCCCGGTATGGCTCCCGACTCATCCGACGCGCCGGCGGACGAACCGCGCACCGACGACGATGCTGACACCGACGCCGACGCCGACGACGGCGACGCGCCCTCGGAGTCCGACCCGGCACCGACCGCCGCCCGCGCCGCCGACCTCGACTGGTCCGCAAGCGAACGCGGCGACCGCTTCGCGTTCCGCCGGAAGCGACTCGCCGACCGCGCCGGCGGCCGCGACCTCGGCTGTTCGCTCTACGAAGTCCCGCCCGGCAAGCGGCCGTGGCCGACGCACTACCACGAGGGTAACGAGGAGGCGCTGTACGTGCTCTCGGGGTCGGGCACGCTCCTGACGCGCGAGGGCGCGGCCGACCTCGACCTCGAACCGGACACCTACGTCGCGCTCCCCGCGGGGGCCGACTACGTCAGACAAATCGAGAACGACGGCGACGAACCGCTCCGGTACCTCGCGCTCTCGACGATGAACCACCCCGACGTGACCGTCTACCCCGACTCCGACAAAGTCGGGGTGTTCTGCGGCGCGCCGCCGGGCGGTGACAAGACCGCCCGAACGCTCCACGGCTACTTCCCGCGAGACGCCGAAGTCGGCTACTGGGACGGCGAACCGACCGACGAGGAGTGAACCGGCCGCGCGCCGGGTCACGGCGACGGCTCCGGCGCTGAGATTTATATACGAACCCGCGACCATCTCGCCTCGGACATGGACGTTTCAGACCTCGAAGCCGCGTTCGCACTCCCGCTCGCCGAAGACACCTCGGTCGACACGGCCGTCATCGGCGTCCTCTCGACGCTCGCGTCGCTCGCCACGCCGCTCGCGGGCATCTTGCTTGCGGGCTACGTCGTCCGCCTCGTTCGCGCCGGCGACCGCGAGGCGGCCGCGCTCCCGTCGTTCGACGACCTCGCCGGCATGGCCGTCGACGGCGCTCGCCTCTCGGCCGCGCTCGTCGCGCTCCAACTCCCCGCGCTCGCCCTCGCGACCGCCGCCCTTCCGGGGTCGGGGCCGTCGATTGCGATGCTCTCGTACGCGACCCACCCGGAGATGCTCGGGCTTCTCGGCCTCACCGCGCTCGACACCGCCGGACTCGTCGCGGCCGGCCTCGCCTCGCTGGCGGGTTCGTATCTCTCGCTTGCGGCGGCGGTCGCCCTCGCCCGCGAGGGGTCGCTCGCCGCGGCGATTCCGGTCACGCGCACCCTCGCGTTCGACCGCTCGTTCGTCCGCGTCGCCTCGGCCGTCGCGCTCGTCGTCTTCGTGGCCCGTCTACTCGTCGCCCTCTGCGCCGCGGTGCCGGTCGCCGGAGCCCTCCTCGCCGCGACCGCGTCGTTCCTCTTTCTCGTCGTGTCGGCGACGCTCCTCGGTCGCGGCGCGCCGGATGCGCCGTCGCCCGGCGTCGACGCGGCTCGCGAGTCGCACGCCGACGGCGTGAACGCGGAGTCGGCGGAGTCTGCGGAATCGATGATGTCGGCGGAGTCAGCGGAGTCGGTGGAGTCGACAGAGTCAGCGGAGTCGGTAGCGTCGGCGTAGAAACAGAACCCGCGCCCGTGGGGATTACTCGGCGACGAGCTCGGCCGTCGCGTCCTTCGCGCCCTCGACCGTCTCGCGCACCGCGTCGACGCCCTCGTCGTGCAGGAGATTGCCGACGACGACCGCGTCGGCGTGCTGGCCCATCTCGTAGGCCGACTCGTAGTCGTGGATGCCGCCGCCGTAGAACAGCGTCGCGTCGTCGAGCGCGTCGTGGGCCGCGCCGACCTTCTCGGGGTCGCCGTAGGTGCCCGAGTACTCGACGTAGATGATTTTCTGGCCGAACATCTTCTCGGCGACGCGGGCGAACGAGGCCACGTCATCGGCGGACTGGTCGGTGTCGGCGTCGGTGTACTCGGCGACGGACGACTCGGGGTTCAACACGATGTACGCCTCGGTGTGGGTGCGGTCCCAGTCGAGGCCGTCTTCGATGCGGACCCACTCCTTGTGCGCGCCGGTAATCCAAAACGAGTCGCTCGCGTTGAACACCGTCGGGATGAGGTAGCCGTCCAGCGCGTCGTCGTCGATGACGACGCCGGGGTTCGACGGCTCCTGATAGATGGGCACGTCGTACTTCGAGGTCGCCTCGATGACGCGCTCCATCTTCTCTTCTGTGATGTCGAGCGTGCCGCCGATTTCGAGGGCGTCGGTGCCCGTCTCACACACGTCTTCGAACGTCTCGCCGTCGACGAGGTCCTTGTCAGGGTCGATTTTGGTGATATGGTCCCAGTCTTCCCACGGATAGCTCATTGGTCGCTCTATGCTTGAGGGGGCGTAAAAAGCGTGCGGATGAATTGGACGTACATACGGCCAAGGGTGAATTTTAACCTACCTGTCACCAAATGCGGTGTACGATGGACGCTGTCGCGGCGACTGAGTACGTCGAACGCCGAGCGATGGCCCTGTCCGCAGAGGAGTTCGAGCTACTCTGCGAGTCGGTGCTCTCAGAGTCGCTTCCCCCGGCGCGGTTCTCGGTCACCGCGTTCCGTCAGGACGGCGGTATCGACATCGATGGACGCATCAGAAACTCGCTTTTGGACGTTTCGCTCGGCGTTCAGGCGAAGCAGTACGACCCACGCAACACGGTCGGTTCGCCCGCAATACAGCGATTTCAGGGTGCACTGGCCGATAGGGGATGCGACACCGGGACGGTCGTCACGACGAGTTCGTTTACCACACCAGCCGCCGAAAGCGCCGAACGAGCGGGGATACACTTGGTGGACGGCCCCGAGCTGTTCGAGTCGATGGTCGACCTTCGCGTCGGCGTTCGCCGGCAGAGTACTCAGTTCGAACCCGACGAAGAGTTCTGGAACCTGTTCGGGGAGGCCGACGAGACGGGTCCGATTCCGTCGAAACGAATCCCACTCGCCAATTCGTTCGAAACCCTCGACACGGTTCTCTTGTCCATCGGTGACTCCCGCGGCGAAAAAGACGATATCGTCGCGTCCGCGGGCGTGTCGCCCCGCCACGCGGACCTGTACGCGATTGCGGGCTGGATTCTCGGGTTCGTTCATCAAGAGTGGCCCGACGAGGGCACCCACAGACAGCGCCGCTGGTCGCTCACCCGAAGCGGCGCTCGATACGTCGCCTATCGAACGGCGGAACTCACTGATGAGGCCGAACCCCTCCTTCTCGACGGGATTCGAAACGCGGAGATAATCGAGCGGCTCGCGCACCCGCTCTCGGAGTCGGGGTCACTCGGACACGGCGAGCTCGTTGATTTCATCGCGTCCGAGTCGGAGCTATCGCGGAGTAGTGCGAAACGCCGGGCGAGTTCAGTCGGCGTTTGGCTCGCCCGACTCCCCGAAGTCTCGGTCGAAAACGGCCGCGAAAAACGCTACGTCTGGATCGAGAGTTAGTCCGCCGCCGTCTGCCACTTCCGAACCGTATCCGCACCCACGCCTTCGACTTTCGCCGCGATGTCGTCGGGCTCGGACGCCTTCAGCGTCTTCACGTCCTCGATACCGGCGTCTTTCAGTTTCTCGGCGGTCTTCGCGCCGATACCGCTGATGCTCTCTAACTCGGAGCCCCCCTCGCCGTTCTGCTGGGCTTGGTACTCGCGGTAGTTGCAGATGGGACAGCCGAGTTCCCACGGCTCGCGGTCGCCCTCGTAGGTAATCCGGAGTTCCGGGAGGTCGTGTTCCTCGCAGGACTCGTCTGTCACCTCGATGTCGCCGCGACGGGGGAGCGGAAGCGAGTAGTCGCAGTCGGGGTACCGGGTACAGCCGACGAGCCGGGATCCGGAGCGGAGCCGCTTGATAGCTAGCTCTCCGCCTTCTTCCTCCCCGCACTCGGGACACGTCCCGATGACGAGGTCGTCTTCCTCGTCGGCCTCCTCGGCCTTACAGAGCGGACAGCCGTGGACGAACGTCTTGCGGCCGGCGAGCATCTTGATGTGGTGGAGGTCGTGGTCCTCGCAGGAGTCCTCCATGATGAGCGGCTTGCCCGTGGAGGGAAGCGGGAGCGTGTAGGTGCAGTCGGGGTAGGAGTCACAGCCGATGAAGTACGAGCCGCGACGGCTCTTTCTGACGACGAGGTCGCCGCCGCAGTCGGGGCAGGTGCCGACGGTCTTGTCGGCCTTCAGCGAGTCCTGGAGCTGTTTGCCGAGCTCCTCGCGGGACTCCATCAGCCCCTCGAACACGTCTCCGAGCATCTCTTTGGACTCCTCGGTCACGTCTTCGAGGGTGGCCTCGCCGCGGGCGATAGCCAGCATGTCGGATTCGAGTTGCGAGGTCATCTCCTCGCTGACGATGAGCTTCGCGAAGTCCTCGGAGGCCTCCACGACGGCCCGCGCGAGCCGGGTCGGCCGCGGCGGGTCGCTCTCGATGTAGCCGCGGTCGTAGAGCTTCTGAATCACGTCGTGGCGGGTCGCCTTCGTCCCGATGCCCATCTGTTCCATCGTCTCGATGAGCCGCGACTGGCCGTAGCGCCGCGGGGGCTGGGTCTGCTTTGCGTCGAGGTGCGTGTCGGACAGCACGAGCGACTCGCCTTCCTCGACGTCGGGCACGAACGACTCGGTGGAGTTGAAGTACGGGTAGACGTCGTGGTAGCCGGCTTCGAGCAGGCGCTTGCCGTTGGCCTTCAGCGAGAGCCCCTCGACCTCGGCGACGACGCGGAGGTGCTCCCAGACGGCGTCCTCGGCGACGGTGGCGAAGAAGCGCCGGACGACGAGTTCGTACACGTCCCACTCGTCGTCTGTGAGGTCGGACGCGGAGGGGAGCTCGCCGGTCGGGTGAATCGGCGGGTGGTCGGTCGTCTCGTTGTCGCCCTCGGTGGGTTCGATTTCCTCCTGTTCGAGGAGGGATTCGGCGTCCTCCTTGAACCGGCGGTCGCCCTCGAACGCGCCGAGCAGTTCGCGGGGGTCGAGGTCGTCGGGGTACACCGTGTTGTCGGTCCGCGGGTAGGTGATGTAACCGGCCGTGTAGAGGTCCTCGGCGATGCTCATCGCCCGCTGGGCGGAGTAGCCGATAGAGCCGGCGGCGCGGATGAACTGCGTGGTGTTGAACGGCGCGGGCGGCGTGTCGGTCCGCGTGCGGCGGTTGACCGACGCGACTTCCGCGGCCTCGACGCCGAGGAGCGTCTGATAGGCCGACTCGGCGGACTCCTCGTCCCAGATGCGCTCGGCTTCGGTGCCGTCGTCGTCGAGGTAGAAGTACTGCGCCTCGAAGGACTCGGCGTCGCCGTCGGCGTCCTTCGTCAGCTTGGAGAACAGCTCCCAGTAGTCCTCGGGGTCGAACGCCTCGATTTCGCGCTCGCGGTCGACGATGAGCTTCAGCGTCGGCCCCTGCACGCGGCCGACCGAGATGAAGTCGTTGCCGAGCTGACGGGCCGAAAGCGAGAGGAAGCGCGTGAGCGCCGCGCCCCAGACGAGGTCGATAATCTGTCTGGCCTCGCCCGCGGCGGCGAGGTTGAAGTCGAGGTCGTCGGGGTTCTCGAACGCCTCCGTCACCTCGCGTTTCGTGATGGAGGAAAACCGCACGCGGTCGACGGGCACGTCCTCGTTCACGTCGCGGACGAGTTCGTACGCCTCCTTGCCGATGAGTTCGCCCTCGCGGTCGTAGTCGGTCGCGATGGTGACCTTCCCCGCGCGGCGGGCGAGCCGGCGGAGCGCGGCGACGATGTTCTCCTGCGTGGGATGTTTCTCGACGGGCGCGCCGATGAGTTCGACCGGCTCCACGTCGCGCCAGTCGTTGTACTCCGGCGGGAAGTCCACGCCGACGACGTGGCCCGACAGCCCGATACAGCGCTTGCCGCCCCACTTGTAGACGTTCACGCCGTTCATCCGTTCCGCGGAGGCGGTCTCGCCGCTCAGGATGTCGGCGATGCGCCTCGCGGCGTTGTCCTTCTCCGTGATGATGAGTTCCGGACCCCTGCTCATTGAGCGGCGATATGTCGGGGGTTGTCCTAAACCTTTCGTGCCGAATTCGTGCAGTAGCGGCCTCAACGCGCGCGGATACGGGCGTGCGGGTGAGCGCCCTCGCGCGCGAAGGTGTGTGTCTGCCGACGCGTCCGCGACACGCCGCGTCTCCCGGCGGATTTCGCCGATTCGCTCTGCCGACTCGTCGCTGGGACCGACGACGACACCCGAGACGACTGCGACACCCGAACGTGCCCGCGACACCAGAACCGATAACCCCTGCCCGCCGAACCTGAGACCGTGTCGGGTGATTCGCGAATCGACATGACCGAGGGGAAAATCGCCCCCAAACTGCTCTCGCTCTCGTGGCCGCTCGTCGCGGGGAACCTCCTCCAGACGCTGTACAACCTCGCGGACGTGTTCTGGGTCGGCCGCGTCGGCGCGGACGCCGTCGCCGCCGTCTCGCTCATGTTCCCGACGAGCTGGATGTTCGTCTCGACCGCGATGGGCATCACCGCCGCGACCATCGCCCTCGTCTCGCAACACGTCGGCGCGGGCGACGACCGCGAGGCCGACCGCGTCGTCGGCCAGACGGTGCTTCTCACCCTCGCCGTCTCGATCGTCCTCGCCGTCGGCGGCTTCGCGCTCAGATATCCGCTTTTGGAACTCATCGGCGCGGAGGGTGCCGTGTTCACCGAGGCGCTCGCCTACATCGAGGTCGTCTTCCTCGCACTGCCGCTCACGTTCCTGTTTTTCGCGTTCCGGGCGGCGCTCCAGGGCGCGGGCGACACGAAGACCGCGATGTGGCTCATGGTCGCCTCCGCCGGCCTCAACGTCGTTCTCGACCCGATTCTCATCCTCGGCTGGGGACCGCTCGCGGGGATGGGAACCCGCGGCGCGGCGATTGCGACGCTCATCGCCCGACTGTTCGCCACGGCCGCCGGCGTCTACATCCTCCTGCGCGGCGACTGGGGCGTCAGGCTCCGACTCGCCGACCTCCGACCCGACCCGGAACGCCTCAGAAAGCTGGTCGATATCGGCTATCCCGCGACCCTCGACGGCTGGGCGCGGAGCTTTTCGGCGGTCGTGATGGCCGCGTTCGTCGCCCGGTTCGGGCCGACGCCGACCGCGGCCTACGGTATCGGCGTCCGCCTCATGTCCGTCTCGTGGACCGTCTCCGGCGCGGTCGGGCAGGCGACGGCGACCGGCGTCGGGCAGAACCTCGGCGCGCGGACGCCCGACCGGGCCGCCTCGGTCACGTGGACCGCGATGGCGGGGACGATGGGACTGCTCTTTGCGGCCGCGGCGCTCGTCGTGGCCTTCCCGGCCGAGGCGATGCGCCTGTTTATCGGCGAACAGGCCGTCGTCGACGAGGGCGTGACGTTCCTCCGCATCGTCGCCCCGTCGTGGGCGTTCTTCGGCGGCGTGATGGTGATTCAGGGGGCGTTCCGCGGCGCGGGCGTCACGAAGGCCGCGATGGCGCTGTCGTTCCTCTCGCGGTGGATCTTCCGCGTGCCGGTCGCCCTCGCGGTCGCGTTCGCGTGGACCGTCACAGTTCCCGGAATCGGTCCCGTCTCCGGCCTCGCGCGGGGCGTCGAAGGCCTCTGGTGGGCCTACGTTATCGGCGCTGTCGCCTCCTTCGCGGTCGCCGTCGCGTGGTTCCGACTCGGCACGTGGCGCGAGGGCGTCCTCGACCGCGGGGCGACGCCGTCGGCGGGCGACGATTAGCCTCGGCCGCCTTCGACTACTCTCGGCTCCCCGCGCGACGCCGACGGGTCGTAGCCACGGCCGTCGCCTTTTGGCAAGGTAGAATCATGTATGACCGGGTACAATAGAGAGCTATGGCTCACACGCCTGAGTTACCGGACCGATACGTCTGCACCGACTGCCACGCGGTCTACGCCGGGTCGGTGAGGCACGAGGAAGGGATGTACCACTACAGTGCCCCCGACCAGTGCGCCGCCTGCGACTCGACGGAGTTCGTTCGGTTCGACCAGTACGTGAACCACGTGCTCGGCTGAGCGGCGCGACGAATCGAGGGTCGAAGGACAGAGCGAACCTGACGCGCGCCGCGTCGGTGCGGCGTCGCTTTCTGCGGTCGGTCGCGTTACTCGTCCAGTCGCTCGCGGAGCAACTGGTTCACCGTGCCGGGGTCGGCGCTCCCCTTGGACTTCTGCATGACCTGTCCGACGAGGAAGTTCAGCGCGCCGCCCTCGCCGTCGTGGTAGTCCTCGACGGCGTCGGGGTTCTCGTCGATTGCCTCTTGGACGAAGCCGCCGATTTCGTCGTCGTCGGCCTTGCCGAGACCCTCCTCGTCGACGATGGTGTCGGGGTCTTTGCCCTCGTCGAGCATCTCGCGGAGGACGATTTCCTCGGCGTTCTTCGTCGTCACCTCGTCGGCGGCGACGAGTTCGACGAGCCGCGTGAACTCGTCGAGGCGGTCCGACACGTCCGTGATGTGCATGTCGCGGTAGTTGAGTTCGCCGAGGAGGTTGTCGGCGACCCACGTCGCGGCGAGGTCGGCGTCGAACTCGGCGGCCACGTCCTCGAAGAAGTCCGCGACCTCCTTGGTCGAGGTGAGCTTCGAGGCGGACTCCTCGTCGATGCCGTACTCGGTGTGGAAGCGCTCGCGGCGGGCGTCGGGAAGCTCCGGAATCGGAATCTCCTCTTTCCAGTGGGCGACCTGGAGCGGCGGGAGGTCGGCCTCGCGGAAGTAGCGGTAGTCCTTTTCTTCTTCCTTCGAGCGCATCGAGACCGTGATTCCGCGGGACTCGTCCCAGTGGCGCGTCTCCTGTTCGACGGCGCGGCCGCGCTTGATGGCGTTCTTCTGGCGGGTGACCTCGTAGGCCAGCGCCTTCTCTGCGCCCTTGTGGCTGGAGATGTTCTTGACCTCGGTGCGGTTGGCCGCTTCGAGCGCCTCGTCGGAAATCGCGCCGTCGTCGTCGACCTCGTCGGCGGGGACGAGCGAGATGTTGGCGTCGATGCGGAGCGAGCCGTCGCGGGTGGCGTCGAACACGCCGAGGTATTCGAGCACCTCTTCGAGTTTGGCGAGGAACGCGCGGGTCTCTTGGGGGCTCCGGAAGTCGGGCTCGGTGACGATTTCGACCAGCGGCGTGCCGGCGCGGTTGTAGTTGACGAGCGTGTAGTCCGCCGTGTCGATACTGCCGCCTTTGTGCTGGAGGCTTCCCGGGTCCTCTTCGAGGTGGGCGCGGGTGATGCCGATGTCGCGGCGGGTGCCCTCGACGGACACCTCGAGCGTCCCGTCGGCGCAGATGGGCGCGTCGTACTGGGTGATCTGGAAGTTCTTGGGCAGGTCGGGGTAGTAGTAGTTCTTCCGGTGGAACCGGGTGTCCTCGGCGATGTCGGCGTTCAGCGCCTTGCCGATTTTGACCGCCGACTCCACCGCCGCCTCGTTGAGCACCGGGAGCGCGCCCGGTAGCCCGAGGCAGACGGGGCACACGCGGGTGTTCGGCTCCTCGTCCTCGGCAGGCTCGGTCGAACAGCTACAGAAAATCTTCGTGGCCGTCTCGAGTTGGACGTGGACCTCCAACCCGATGACGACCGCGAGTTCGCGCTGTTCGAGCGCTTGCGCAGTCATTGGCCGCGCTTCGACGGCGGTGGGCTAAAGACTAACGGGACTGGCCGCAGAGCCGCTCGGCCGCGGGCGGCGTCCCGGCGCGCGGCCGTCATATCCGACAGACAATCACTAACGGGGTTTTATATACCGGCGTTTCATCTCCACGATTCACAGACTTTGTTCACATATGACAAACGATACCACTGCTGATAGATGGGCACCGATTCGGACCGCCGGTCGGCTCTCGGCGCATCTCCGGACGCATCTGACGGTCCTTCTCATCGTCGTCGTCGCGGAACTCATCGGCACGATAACGTTCCCGCTCGGACCGGGACAGGTCGTGCTCCTGCCGCTTCTGTACGCGGTCGTCCTCGGCCTCGGCCTCAGTTACAGCGTCCTCGGGTCGGTCATCGAACCCCTCCGGTCGGTCGTCGACGAGGACGTGAGCCGCATCGCCTCGCCGCTTCTCGTCATCGCGCTGATGCCGCTCGGCGTCAAGTACGGGACGCTCGTCGCGCCGTCGTTCTACGACCTCGTGGCGGCCGGGCCGGCGTTCGTCTTACAGGAGTTCGGCAACCTCGGCACGATTCTCATCGCGCTCCCGCTCGCCTTGCTGTTGGGCCTCAAACGCGAGTCCATCGGCGCGGCGGTCAGCATCGCCCGCGAACCGACCCTCGGCGTCATCACCGACAAGTACGGCATCGAGTCGCCCGAGGGTCGCGGCGTCCTCGGCACCTACATGACCGGAACGGTCCTCGGAACCGTCTTCTTCGGCCTGCTCGGCGGCTTCGCCCCCGCGACGGGACTCCACCCGCTCGCGCTGTCGATGGCCTGCGGCATGGGGTCGGCGAGCATGATGACCGCCTGTTCCACGTCGCTGGCGGCGGCCGCCGGCGGCGCGGGCGTCGCCGAGGACCAGATTCTGAGCTTCGCCGCGACGAGCAACCTCCTGACCGGCATCACGGGACTCTACATGGTCATCCTCGTCGGTCTCCCGGTCATCACGCGCCTGTACGCGGTCCTCGCGCCCGTGTTCGGTCGCGACACCGCCGCGACCGACGGAGGTGAGTGAGATGTCGATGTCCACCCCGGAGTTCTCCGTCGAGTCGCTGAAGATGTTGCTCGTGGTCGCGTTCCTGACGCTGACGGCTAACTTCATCGCCACCGGCACCGGCTTCGTCGCCGCGCTCCCCGGCATGGCGCTCATCGTCCTCATCGGTCTCGTCGCCCTGCTCATGGGGCGGCTGATTCCGCTCGACCTGCCGGCGTTCGCCTACGCGATGATTCTCGCGTTCGCGCTCGCACTGCCGTTTTCGCCGGTGCAAGCGCCGTTTCTCGCCGCCGTCGGCGAGGTCGACTTCCTCGCGACGACGACGCCGATTCTCGCCTACGCGGGCCTGTCTATCGGGCTCCAGACCGGGAAGATGAAGGAGGTCAGCTGGAAGCTCGTCCTCGTGGCCGTGTTCGTCTTCTTCGGGACGTTCTTCGGCTCCGCGCTCATCTCGCAGGCCGTGCTCTCCGCACAGGGGATTATCTGATGGCGACCCCCGCAACGTCCGTGACCCTCGCAACCCCCACAACCTCCGCGACCGACCGCCGCGCGCGCCGGAGTGAGACGCGATGACCGGCGACGACCGAACCGCGGCCCTCAAAGCCCGCGTCTGCGACGCCATCGACGACCGCGCGGACGAGATTATCGCCTTCGCGAAGGACGTGCAGGCCGAACCGGAACTCGGCTACAAGGAGGTGAAGACCACCGAGAAGGTCGTCTCGCTGTTCGAAGACCTCGACCTCGACGTGGAGACGGAGCTGGCGATTACCGGCGCTCGCGCCCGCGCCGGCTCCGGTGACTTCGTCGCGGCCGTCCTCGGCGAACTCGACGCGCTCGTCAACCCGGACCACCCGCTCGCGGACCCCGAGACCGGCGCGGTCCACGCCTGCGGCCACAACGCCCAACTCGCAAACCTCGTGGGCACCGCCTTCGGCCTCGTCGGAAGCGGCGTCGTCGACGACCTCGACGGCGCGGTCGAATTCGTCGCCGTCCCGGCCGAGGAGTACCTCGACCTCGACTACCGGCGCGACCTGCTCGAAGCCGGCGACATCGAGTTCTTCGGCGGCAAGCAGGAACTCATCCGCCGCGGCTACGTCGACGACTGGGACGCCGCCGCGATGATGCACGCCGGCAGTGACACGCCCGAGCGGACGATTACGAGCGACTTCTCGACCAACGGCTTCGTCGGCAAGTTCGTCACCTACCGCGGGACCGAGGCGCACGCCGGCGCGGCCCCCGAAGAGGGCGTCAACGCGCTCAACGCCGCGATGCTCGGGATGAACGCGGTCCACGCCCAGCGCGAGCGCTTCCGCGACGAGGACCACGTCCGCGTCCACCCCATCATCACCCGCGGCGGCGACGGCGTCAACGTCGTCCCCGCCGAGGTGACGATGGAGTCGTACGTCCGCGCGGCCTCGGTCGAAGCGGTCGCGGACGCCAACGAGTCGGTCAACCGGGCGCTCGCCGCCGGCGCGATGGGCGTCGGCGGCGACGTGGAAATCGAGGACTACCCCGGCTACATGCCGCTTCGGACCGACGAGACGATAGTCGCGTTCTACGACGAGAACGCCCGCGACATCGTCGGCCCCGACGCGGTCACGGAGGGGTCGCCGCACCTCTCGGGGTCGACCGACATGGGCGACATCACGCAACTCGTCCCCGGCATCCACCCGTGGACCGGCGGCTTCGAGGGCGCGGTCCACGCCCGCGACTTCCGCGTCGTCGACGAGGAGATGGCCTACGTCATCCCCGCGAAACTCACCGCCTGCACGCTGGTCGACCTGCTCACCAGCCACGAGGCGATGGCGGCGGTCCGCGAGGCGAAAGCCGAAAAGCGCGGCCGCGAGGAGTACCTCGACGCGGTCCGGTCGCTCCGGGCGACGACGACCGAATCGTACCGCGACTGAGCGCCCGCCGACGGCAGGCCGGCGACGCCCAGAGCGACCGACGACGCGGGTCCGGGGGCGTCCCCACCCGCACACGTATCACATTTTCGGTGATTGTCTGACGCACATTTATGTCTCACGCGCGGGGCTATGTTACCCATGAGTAACCGGGTGGACGAACTCGAATCCAAAGTCGCAGAACTGCAGGCCGCCGTGAACGGGCTCACCGAGGAACTCGTCGAGACCAAAGAACGGCTTCGACAGCTCGAAGACGCCAACGACGTGGAGGTCCCCTCGCGGGCCGCGACCCGTCGCGGCGACTGGGAGACCGAAGACGACTCCGCCGCGGACGCCACTGCGGAGACCGCCGAAGCCGACGAGGTGGCGTCGGCCGACGGCGATGAGACTAAACCCGACGAGGCCGACGAGACTGACGAAGGCGACGGCGAGACGCCCGACGACGACATCATCGTCGCGTAATCGGGCGCGCCGTCCGAGCGAGCGCGCCCCGTGTTCATGCGGCGCGCTCCACCTGCGGGCGTCGCCCGCGCGAACACCAACCCATGCACATCAAAGAGCTCGTCCTTGACGGTTTCAAGAGCTTCGGGCGGCCGACTCGCATCCCGTTCTACGAGGATTTCACGGTCGTTACGGGCCCGAACGGTTCCGGAAAATCGAACATCATCGACGGCGTCCTCTTCGCGCTCGGCCTCGCCCGAACCCGCGGGATTCGCGCCGAGAAGCTGACGGACCTCATCTACAACCCCGGTCACGCCGACGGGAGCGACGAGGCCGCGAAACAGCCCAAAGAGGCCAGCGTCACGGTCGTCCTCGACAACTCCGAGGGGACGCTCGACCGCTCGCAGGTCGTCAACGCCGCCGGGACCGACAAGGTCGGAAACGCCGAGGAGATAACCATCAAGCGCCGCGTCAAGGAGACGCCGGACAACTACTACTCGTACTACTACCTCAACGAGCGCTCGGTCAACCTCTCGGACATCAAGGACCTGCTCGCGCAGGCGGGCATCACCCCCGAGGGCTACAACGTCGTCATGCAGGGCGACGTGACCGAAATCATCAACATGACGCCCTACCAGCGACGGGGCATCATCGACGAAATCGCGGGCGTCGCCGAGTTCGACGAGAAGAAAGACGCCGCCTTCGAGGAGTTGGAGGCGGTCGAAGAGCGCGTCGACGAGGCGGACCTCCGCATCGAGGAAAAGGAGACGCGCCTCGACCAGCTCGCCGACGAGCGCGAGACCGCGCTCACCTACAAGGGACTCCGCGAGGAGAAAGGGGAGTACGAGGGCTACCTGAAGGCCGCGGAACTCGAAGACAAGCGCGACGACCTCTCGCGGACCGAATCGCGCATCGAGTCCACCGAGGCCGACCTCGAAGAGTTGCAGGCCGAACTCGACGAGCGACAGGGGAAGGTCACCCGCCTCGAAGAGGACCTCGAAGACCTCACCCGCGAAATCGAGCGGAAAGGCGAGGACGAACAGCTCCGCATCAAGTCGGAGATGGAGGAGATAAAAGGCGACATCTCCCGGCTGGAGAACGCCATCGAAGCGGCCGAGGAAAAGCGCGACGACGCCGAGGCCGAGCGCCGCAAGGCGTTTATCGACATCGACCGCAAGCAAGAGCAGATAGACGACCTCGAAGACGACGTCCGCGAGGTCAAAGTCGAGAAGGCGTCGGTCAAAAGCGACATCCAGTCGAAGCGGGTCGAACTCTCCGAGGTGCAGGCCGAAATCGACTCGGTCGACACCGAGTTCGACGAGCTGAAGTCCGAACTCGCGGCGAGAAAGGAGACGCTCGACGAGCTCAAAGACGAGAAGAACGACCGCCAGCGCGCCAAGGACCGCCTGCTCGACGACGCGCGCCGCCGCTCGAACCAGATTTCGGAGACGCGGGACGAACTCGAACGCGCCCGCGAGCGCGTCCCCGAACTGAAAGCGACAATCTCCGACCTGCACAGCGAACTCGACACCGCCGAGAAGAACAAGGCGAAGATAGACGGCGTCATCGAGGACCTGCAGGCCGAGAAGGCCGACCTGAACGACGAGCTTTCGGAGGTCACGGACGAACTCCAGACCAAGCAGTCCGAGTACGCCCGCCTCGAAGCCCGCGCCGGCAAAGACGGCGACAACTCGTGGCCCCGCGCCGTCACGACCATCCTCAACGCCGGAATCTCCGGCGTCCACGGCGCGGTCGGCCAACTCGGCTCGGTCGACGGCGAGTACGCGAAAGCCTGCGAGACGGCCGCCGGCGGTCGCCTCGCCAACGTCGTCGTCGACGACGACGGCGTCGGGTCGTCCTGTATCGACCACCTGAAGTCCCGCAACGCGGGTCGCGCGACGTTCCTGCCCATCACGAAGATGGACAACCGGGGCCTCCCGCGCAAGCCGAACCGCCCCGGCGTCGTGGACTTCGCGCGCAACCTCGTCGACTACGATTCGCAGTACGAGTCGATTTTCTCGTACGTCCTCGGGTCGACGCTCGTCGTCGAGGACATGGAGACCGCCCGCGACCTGATGGGCGACTACCGCATGGTCACCCTCGACGGCGACCTCGTGGAGCGCTCCGGCGCGATGACCGGCGGCTCCGGCGGCGGCTCTCGCTACTCGTTTTCGAAGTCCGGCGAGGGCAAACTCGAACGCCTCGCCAAGGAGATTACCAAGCTCGAAGACCGCCGTCGCTCGCTCAACGAGGAGATTCGGGACATCGACGACGACCTCGACGACGCCCGCGGGCGGGCCTCCGACGCCGCCGACCGCGTCCGGACAATCGAGCGCGAAATCGAGGACGCAGAAGGCGATATCGAGGACGCCGAAGCAGAAATCGACCGGCTGAACGACCGCCTCGACGAACTCCAGTCCGAACGCGAGTCGGTGGACGAACAGATGTCCGACCTCGACGACGAAATCGCCGACCTCGACGACGAAATCGAGACGGTCGAGGCCGCAATCGAGGACATCGAGACCGAGCTCGCGGACTCCGAGATTCCGAAGCTCACCGCCCGCGCCGACGAGATTCGCGCGGACATCGACGACCTCGAAGACCGGATGTCCACGCTCGACGGCCGGCTCAACGAGGTTCAGCTCGAAAAGCAGTACGCGGAAGACGCGGTCGACGACCTCCACGACACGGTCGAGGCCGCCCAGAACCGCAAGGCTGAGGCCCGAAACTCCATCTCCGAGGCGGAGTCGAAAATCGAGGAGCGCGAGGGCGACCTCGAAGCCAAGCGCGAGGCGGTCGCCGAACTCGAGGAGGAACTGGTCGACCTCAAGGAGGACCGCACGGAGCTACAGGACGACCTCCGCGAGGCCCGGAGCGCCCGCGACGAGAAGAAAGACCGGGTGAACGCGGTCGAATCGAAGCTCGAAAGCATGCGCTCGGCCGCCGAGCGCCTCGAGTGGGAAATCGACGAACTCCAGTCGCAGGTCGGCGACTACGACCCCGAGGAGATTCCCGACCACGACACCGTCGAATCCGAAATCGAGCGCCTCACCGAGGAGATGGAGGCGCTCGAACCCGTCAACATGCTCGCAATCGACGAGTACGACGACGTGAAAGCCGACCTCGAAGACCTCCGGGAGCGCCGCGACGTGCTGGTCGAAGAGCGCGACGCCATCGCCGACCGCATCGACCAGTACGAGTCCCAGAAGAAGGCGACGTTCATGGAGTCGTTCGACGCCATCGCCGAGAACTTCACCGACATCTTCGAGCGCCTGTCGAACGGGACGGGCCACCTCCAGTTGGAGAACCCCGAAGACCCCTTCGAGGAGGGCTTGACGATGAAGGCCCAACCGGGCGACAAGCCCATCCAGCGCCTCGACGCCATGTCCGGCGGCGAGAAGTCGCTGACGGCGCTCGCCTTCATTTTCGCCATCCAGCGGCACAATCCCGCGCCGTTCTACGCGCTCGACGAGGTGGACGCCTTCCTCGACGCCGCGAACGCCGAGCGCGTCGGTCAGATGGTCGACGACCTCGCGGGCGACGCGCAGTTCGTCGTCGTCTCGCACCGCTCCGCGCTCCTCGAACGCGCCGAGCGCGCCATCGGCGTGACGATGCAGGGCGACAACGTCAGCGCCGTCACGGGCATCCAGTTCGGCGGCGACGAGGCCGGAAGCGACGGAAGCGACGCGGACGGGTCGGGCGGCGACGACAGCGGCGGCGACGACTCCGATGACGCGGACGGTGGTGACGACGGCGAGGCCGACGCCGACGTGGAAGCGGAGGTTCCGGCGGATGACTGACGACATTCCCGAACTGAACCTCTCCCGCGGGCGCGGCGAACGCGACGCGAGCGACAGCGACGACGACGCGGTCTTCTCGTTCGCCGGCGACGACGCCGCTTCGGACGCCGCCCCTGACGGCTCTCCCGCCCCCGCCGAACCCGACGCGATGGACGAGGTGCTTCCCGAGGACGTCTCGGAGACCGACGACGACGAGGTCGAACCGGTCGAACTCCTCGTCCAACTCGCCAAGGAGGGGACTATCGACCCGTGGGACATCGACATCGTGGAGGTCACGGACGCCTTCCTGAATCGCCTCGACGCGATGGACCTCCGAACGACCGGCCGGGCGCTGTTCTACGCGAGCGTTCTCCTTCGGATGAAGTCCGACGAACTCCTCGCGCCGGACGAACCCGACGAGGAGGAACTCGAACCGTGGGAACTCGCGCTACAGGGCGGCGACGAGGGCCACCCCGGCGACCCCGGCGACGGCGGCGGGCAACCCGGCTTCGACCCCATCGACGCGCTGGAAGACGAGATGGACCGTCGGCTCGAACGCAAGAACGCCCGCGGGTCGCCGGAGACGCTGGACGAACTCGTCCGCGAACTCCGGGAGGTCGAACGCGGGTCGTGGTGGAAGCGCCGCCGCGAGTACGACACCTCCGAGTCGCCGCGCGGCTTCTCCCGCGGAACGCAGACGCTCGACTACCACACGCCCGGCGAGATGCGCGGCGCGGGCGAACCCACCGAAGACGACGTGACGGGGACCGCCCACAACGAGGACATCGAGGCGGTCGTCGAAGCGGTCGGCGACGTGCTCGCCACCCACTACGAGAAGGGCCGCGACGAGGTGCTGTTCGCCGAGATACGCGACGTGGCCGACACCGTGATGACGACCTACCTCGCGCTCCTGTTTCTGTCCCACCGGGGCACGGTCTACCTCAAGCAGGACGACCTGTTCGGCGACCTCTGGATTCGGAACCCCGAGGTGTTCGACGCCGACCCCGGCGCGGGGTCGGAGGTCGATTCGGACGCGGCGGACGCCGACAGAGCGGACCCGGAGGCGGTCGACCGCGGTCCCGACGCCGCCGCCGACGACGGTGACGACGCCGACGACCCCGAACTCGAAGCCGAGGCCATCGCGGACGACTAGCTATTTTATCCGACCAGCCGTCAGTCTCGGTCGTGCCCCATCCGACCCTGCTCTCCAGCACGCTCAGACGGCTGACGGTCGCGGTCTCGCTTATCACGTCGACGCTGTTCGCGGCGCTCGCGGCGGCTATCTTGTTCCCCCAGTCGGCTATCTGGACGTGGGCGCTCCTGTTTTTCTTTCCCATCTTCTGGTTGCACTGCTACGTCCCCGGCTACGTCTCGTACAGTCCGACCTCGTTCGGTCGCGTCCGCGAGGTGGTCACGTCGCCGGGGTCGGTCCGCGAGTGCGTCGTCTGCGGCGAGGCCGACGACCGAGGCGTCGTCCGGGAGTTCAGCACGCAGTTCGTCGTCGCGGGCGTCCCGCTCGCGACGACCGACAGCGGCGAAAACGAGTACTGCGCGGGCTGTCACGCGGTCGAGTTCTCGCCGACCGACGAGGCGGCGCGTGGCGAAACCGAGGTCGCGGAGTCGGAGGACGACTCGGGGGAATCCGCAGAACTGAACGACTGAGGCCGGCTCAGTCGACGTACTGGTCGATGAGCGGCGCGAGCTTTTCTTTCGTCTCGGCGGGGATGGCGTCGTCGGGCGTGTTGATGGTCCCGTCGAGCGCGGAGTGGCTGTCGGTCTCGTGGCCGTCGGGAATCTTGCGGATGGCGGCCTCGACGGTCTCCTTGATGGCCTCCTCGTTGGCGGCGGCGTTCTTCAGCACCTCGTCGAGGGTGACTTCGCTGTCTTCCTTCCAGACGTCGTAGTCGGTGACGCCGGTGATGGTCGCGTAGGCCATCTCGGCCTCGCGGGCGAGTTTGGCTTCCGGGATGGTCGTCATGCCGATGACGTCCCAGCCCTGCGCGCGGTAGTGCTCGCTTTCGGCCTTCGTGGAGTACGACGGCCCCTCGATGCAGACGTAGGTGCCGCCTTCTTGGACCTGCGCGTCGGTCGCCTCCGCGGCGGCCTCGGCGAGGATGGAGACGAGTTCCTCGTCGTACGGCATCGCGAAGGGCTGGTGGACGACGATGCCCTCGTCGAAGAACGTAAGCGGGCGGTGTTTCGTGCGGTCGTAAATCTGGTCGGGGACGACGAGCGTCTGGGGCGGCAGGTCTTCTTTGAGGCTCCCGACGGCGTTGCTGGCGAGGACGTGGGTGACGCCGAGTTTCTTGAGCGCGAAGATGTTCGCGCGGTAGGGAAGCGTCGTCGGCGAGTGCTGGTGGTCCGGGCCGTGTCGCGGGAGGAAGACGACCTCGCGGCCGGTGTCGCCGAACTCGCCGACGACGGGCGTCGTCGAGGGCTCGCCGAACGGCGTCTCGACGGGTTCTTCGCGGGTGTTCTCCAGCGGGAGCGCCTCGTAGATACCACTGCCACCGATGAATCCGATTTTCATACTCGAAGGTCGGGCAGAGCGCACAAAATCGTGGCGAATCCGGGGCTACACCACGACGCCGTGGTTCAACAGGTAGATGAGCACCGACAGCGCGGGCACGCTGAGAAGCGTCGTCGCGAAGACGGCCGCGGAGACGAACTCCGCGAGCGAGGTGGCCGAGCCGGTCCCCGAGGCGTCGCCGAACTCCGCGACGAGGATGAGCGGCGTGACCGCGGCGGGCATCGCGGATTCGAGGACGAACGTCCGCGCGACCGTCGGGTCGCCGAAGCCGGCGACGAGCGCGACGCCGACCGCGACCGCGGGGGCGACGACTATCTTGAGCGCGGCGACGACGCCGACCTCCGAGAGCGTCGAGCCGAGGTCGGCTCCCGCGAGCTGGATGCCGAGGATGAGAAGCATCATCGGAATCGACGAGTCGCCGACGAGCCTGAGCGTCTCCATCGCGGGGACGCCCGTCGGCGGGACGACGCCGAGCCAGCGGGCCGCGAGCGCGGCGACGACGGCGTAGACGAGCGGGATGCGGACGATGCGTTCGAGGCCGACGCGCCACCCCGGCGCGCCGCCGTCGCGGTCGGCCCCGCGACCGGCGATGTACACGCCTAACGTGTAGATGAGGACGCTCTGGACGGCGAGGTAGACGACGGCCGTCGAGCGGCCGGTGTCGCCGAAGGCGAACGAACTGACGGGGATGCCGTAGTTCCCCGAGTTCGGAAAGGCGGCGACGAGAACGAGCGCGCCGAGGAGGGGCTCGGAGACGCCCGCGAGCCGGGCGACGCCGCCCGCGACGAGGAGCATGGCGACGTGGTAGGCGACGACGCCGGCGGTGATGGTCGCCAGCGTCTCTCCGGCGAGTTCGGTCGTCGCGAGGCTGTAGAACACGAGCACCGGCGCGAGGACGTACACCGTGACCGTGTTGAGCGGCTCGGGGTCCACGTCGCGGACGCGGCCGAGGAGAAAGCCGACCGCGCCGATGGCGAGAATCGGGAGAAGCGCGCTGACGAAGATAGAAAACAGCGACATGCGCGTGCCGACGAGCGTCACGCAAACGAACGTTTCGCTTCGGGCGAGACCGGGCGGTGGGCGACTGTGAGGGGTCGGAGGGACGTCGAAGCAGACGGTCGAAGCGGCCGGATACGTGGTCCTGTTGAAATTCTCGTCTGATGATAGCTTATCGAGGCTGTGCTGAATTCCCGGTGCGAGTCTTGTGTCCAGTGTCCGTGCGAACAGTCTGCTACCGGCGTGTACAGCCTCTCTGTCTCGTTCTTGCCGAAACGAGCCGTCGGAGTCGAACCGGCTAAACGTCCGAAATAGCTGACCGTACGAAATATCATCGATTTAGTATATATGCTCAGGAGTCGTCGTTACGGTGAGGTTTGTAATGTCTACAAAACGCGTAGCAGCCGAAGACGACGTCCGAGCCGCATCCGACCAGTTCTACGGGGCACTAGAAGCGATGGCGAACGGGAACGCCGACTCCATGGCGGACATCTGGTCACACGAGGACGACGTGACGACCATGCATCCAATCGGTGGGCGGGAAACGGGATGGGAGGCCGTCTCCGGGTCCTTCGCCGGCGTCGCATCGGCGAGTTCGGATGGCACGGTCACCCGGTCGGACCAGGCCATCCGCGTCATCGGCGACGCCGCGTACGAACTCTGTACTGAGTCGGTGTCGTGGACGTTTGCGGGTGAACCGATGTCTCTGGAGGGCCGGACGACCAACGTCTACCGGAAGGAGAAAGGCGACTGGAAGGTCGTCCATCACCACGCCGACCTCCACGCCGAGTTCGCCGAGAAAGTGGCGAACATGGGTGCCTGAGCGACCGACCGCCGGACGTCCGTACGATTCGACGGCCGCTTCGCCCGACATCCGGTCCTGTTTTCGCCCGTGAGCCGCGACGGCGTCTCTACGGGCGGTCGCAACTGCGCACTACATCCGCCGTCTGAGTCACACTCGCCCTGTCGACCTCAAGAGAATTCAACAGCGTCGAAGCAGTCGAACGAGGCCGGAGCGAGCGAGCGACCCCGCGTTCAGGCTCCGACGCCGTCGTTTTCGAGGAGTCGCCACGCGCCGTCGCCGGTGGACTCGACGTAGCCGCGGCGCTCCATCTCGGACATGACTTCCGGCATCCGGTCGGGTTGGGCGATCTCCATCTCGATGCGGTCCACGTCGTGGAACTCCGCGAGGTAGTGGCGGACGTCTTCGAGTTCGAACGTGTCGTCGTCGGCTTTCGCCATGACGCCCGAGGTGAGGTCTATCATGTCTTCGATGAAGTTCCACGGGTAGACGACCCACGCCCACGCTTCGAGGCGCTCGCCGACGTAGTCGGGTTCGAACTCGCTGGTCTGGAGGAGTTGGAGCGTCGCGGTCCGGACCTCGCCCGCGTTGCGCTCGTTGACGTACTCGTGTGCGCGCTTGATGGAGCCGCCGGTGTCGGCGATGTCGTCGATGATGAGCACGTCTTTGCCCTCGACGCTCCCTTCCGGCATCGGGTAGCGGACCTCCGGCTCGTTCGACTTCTGGGCCGTCCCGACGTAGTGTTCCATCTTCAGGCTCGTCAGGTCGTCCAGCCCGAGGAAGTCACAGATACACCGGCCCGCGAACCAGCCGCCGCGGGCCAACGCGACGATGACGTCGGGTTCGAACTCGGATGTCTTGACCTCGTCCGAAACGTCGCGGCAGAGGCCGTAGATGTACTCCCAGTTCGTGATAGTACAGTTAAACTCGTCGGGGAGGTCGCCCATATCTTCCGTTCACCGTGCGTACTGCCGCGCCTGACGCCCTTTAATCTGTACGACTCGCCCCGCCCGTGTGTCGGCGTGCCAAAACCGCTCGAACCGGCGTTATTCAACAACTAACCGGGAAATCCGTCGTTCAGGCGGACACTAACGCATGTTAACAAGGGGCATAGTTATATCGAGCGCAGGAGTATGCGGATTTGTAGGTGAAACAGGAATGCACACGTGTGGTAACTGTGGTGAGTTCGTCTCCCGCGACTTCGTCCGCGTCTTCGGCAACGACATGGACGAGGTCGTCGGGTGTCCCGGCTGTATGAACATGCGCGAAGTGATGCAGGGCGACGGCGCGGCTCAAACGAGCGGCCGCGTCCGGTGGACCCGCGCGTGAATCGGTCGCGGTCGACCAACTCGCGCCCGAACCGCGCCCGCTCGTACCGCCCTCCTCCCTTCTCACACGACTCGACCGCCGACCCGCTGGTTTGATACATCGCCGTGCAGTGCGCCTTTCCATGGATAGCCGACGCGCCCTCCTCCTCGACGCTTTCACGACCGAACCGCTGTCCGGCAACGCGGCCGGGGTCGTCCCCGACGCCGACGGCCTCGACGCGGAACAGATGCGCGCCGTCGCCGCCGAACTCGGCGCGAGCGAGACGGCGTTCGTCTGCTCGTCGGCCGCCGCGGACCGCCGCATCCGCTATTTCACGCCGCAACAGGAAGTCGACCTCTGCGGGCACGCGACTATCGCGGCTCACGCCCACCTCGCGGCCGAGCGCGAACTCGAACCGGGCACGCACACGCTGGAGACGAACGTCGGCACCCTCGACATCGAACTCGGCGACCTCGGCGAGGTGTGGATGACCCAGGACGCGCCGACGGTGCGCCCGCTCGAACTCGACTACGACCGCCTCGCGGCGGCGCTCGGCGTCGACGACGCCGCCCTCCGCGACGTGGGCGCGGACCTCCCCGTCGCGGTCGCCTCCACCGGGCTTCCCTTCCTCGTCGTCCCGGTCAACTTCCTCGAACACCTCTCGGGTGCGGACCCCGACGACGCCGCCATCGCCGCCCTCGCCGCCGAACACGACGCGGCGGGCGTCTACGCCTACACCTTCGACGCCATCGACGGCGACTCCACGCTCCACGCGCGGTGTTTCGCGCCCGGCATCGGCATCTCCGAGGACCCCGCGACCGGCACCGCCGCCGGTGCCTGCGGCGCGTACCTCCGGCAAGTCGGCGCGTTCGACTCCGTGCCGGACGAACTCCGCATCGAACAGGGCCACTTCGTGGACCGCCCGGGAACCGTCCGCGTGCGGGTCGGCGCGGAGATTCGCGTCGGCGGCCGGGCGGTGCAGTCGCTCGACGGCGAAATCGTCGTTCCGGAGTTCGCAGACGACGACATCATCGAAGCCTGAGACTTCAGTTCGAAAACGAGACGAGACGCGAAGAGAAGAGGAAGCGTCGAGACGAGAGACGACGGCCCGCGACGCCGGCGCGGCCTTAGCCGATGTACCGGAGGTCGTCGTCGCTGGCGATGGTTCCCTGCTGTTGCTGTTGCATCTCCTGAATCTTCGCGGCGACCTCCTTCATCTCCTCCGCGCGTTCTTCGAGCGACTCGAAGTCGACGCTGAAGTCGAGGAGGTCCTGTAAGACTTCGATGACGACCTGCGCGCTCTGGGGGTCGACGAGGTAGCCGCTCGTCTCGCCCATCAGGCAGGTCGCGTCGAGCCCGCGGCGACCGCCGAGGCCGAGAAGCAACCCGGAGACGCCGACGACGCCGCCGGCGGGTTCGTCCTCGCGGAACTCGACGCCCGCGTCCTCGAGTTCGTCGAGGCGGGACTCGTCGGCGACGGCCCCGAGGACCGACGGCTCGTCGACGAGTTCGCCGGTCGGGACGCCGCCCAGCGCGAACAGGCGCTCGACGCCGAACTCCTCGGCGATGTCGAGGAAGGCGTCGGTGAGGTGGTAGTGCCCCTCGTTCGACTGGGCCTGGTGGTCGCCGGTGAGAAGGAGGAGGTCCGGCCCCTCGCCGGGCGTCTCGACGGCGTGAATCGCGACGTGAGTCAGCTCGGCGACGCCCTCGTCGATGGTCACCTGCGGCGGGAACACGTCGGCGTAGACGCGGCGGACCAGCGTGGCCTCCTCGAACTCCTCCAGCAGGTGCTCGACGGCGAGTTTGCCGACGTTCCCGACGCCCGGTAGCCCCTCGATGAGCACGGGGTCGGTGAGGTCGACCTCCTCGACAGCCTCGATTTCGATGTCGTCCATGCACGTAGTGGCGGACGCGCCGGTTAAGAGAGCGTCGGTAGCCGGAGCCGGCTACTCCGACTCCTCGGCGAGACGGCGCTTCCGCGCGCGGCGATACCCGCCGTAGGGGTCTTCGGGGTTGTACGGGGCGGGCGCGCTGTTCTCCGTGGGTGCGCCGCACTCCGGACAGGTCTCAGAAAGCGAGTACACCGGGCGGTTGTGGCGGTCGCGCCACGCGCTACACACCCGGATGTCCGATTTCATGCGATTACTCTTCGTCGCCGCTACGTTCGCGGTGGTACTCCGCGGTCCCGCCCGCGGCCTCGATGACCTCGCGGGCGCGAGCGACGCTCGATTCGAGCTCCGTCTCGGCGGTCTTGTAGTCGGGCGCTTTGACCTTGACGCGGTACTCGGGAGCGCCGACGTACGTGACAGACAGCTCGATTTCGTCGCCGATTTCGCCGTCGCCCTCGGCGGCCTTCAGGGCCTCTTTCACGTCGTCGACGCCGTCGCCCGCGGGCGAGCGCAGGTCGACGTAGCCGGTGACGTTGACGTAGGGCACCGACACGTTCTGACGCGCGGTGTCGACGATGGCTTCGAGTTCGTCGTCGTCGAGTTCGACGCCTTCGAGCGCCTCGATACCGTGAATCGCGGCCTGCTCGAAGCCGTCGTAGAGCGACTCGAACTCGGCGAGCAGGGCGTCGGCGATGGACTGGTAGCGGTCGTCGGCGATGTCCTCGCCGAACGCCAGCGCCATCCACTTGTCGGCCTTCTGCTCGTTTTTCCACTCCTGAATCTTCTCTTTGCGCTGGTGCTCGTTGACGTCCTTGATCGAGAGGTCTATCTGCTGGGAACTCTCGTTGACTTCGAGCACTTTAGCGACGACTGTCTGTCCCTCGCGGACGTGGTCGCGAACGTTCTTGATCCATCCGCTGGCGACCTCGCTGATGTGGCAGAGGCCGCGTTTGTCTTCGTACTCTTCGAGGTCGACGAAGACGCCGAAGTCCGCGATATCGTCTACCTTTCCGACGACGAGTTCGCCGGGGTCAGGCCATCCGCTGTACTTCATACGAGGTCCTCCAGGGAGTTACGCCTCAAGTTCGTCGCTGTCGCGACGCTCGACCGTCTCGACGACCTCGCCGTGGAACTCGGCGTTGCCGCCGGTCGGCGTGGCGAGGGTCGTCCCGCAGACGGCGCAGTTGACGACCGAGGAGGCCTTTCCGAAGACGACCTGTTCGTTCTCGCAGTCGCTACACGCGACCTTGTAGAAGTTTCCTGCCATGATTTACTCCTGGAACTCCAGGCGACCGGCGCGCCAGCCCTCGCGCATGTGGGCCTTGCCGCAGTCGGAGCAGATGTACTTCAGGTGGGTCTTCTTCGTCGGCTTGTCGCCACCGGGGACCTTGGAGAACTTACCGGCGTTACCGATAGTGGCCTTGCCGCGTCGCGTCTGACGGGCGTTCCACTTCATCCCGGTCGGGCGTCCCGTCCGGACTTTCTCCACTTCGTGTTCGTGGTGTCCCTTGCAGTTCGGGCAGTACGTGTTGAAACGGCGTGGCATCTGCATAGATATCGACCTTGTGGTGGGTTTTGGTGTGGCCCGTTAAAACCCGTTTGGTTCGACGCGGCGCCTGAACCCGCCGCGACCGGGCGTTCACCGTGTTACGTGTGGGCAGGCCACGGAGAGGGACGACCGCGACGCCCCCGTCTCGCGGGGCACGTCCGAAGCCGAAGCGATTAAGCGGTGACTGTGCCAATCCCGGCACATGAAGAAGCTCATCATCCACGGCGACCCCGGCGTCCGGCGCGACGGCGTCATCGAGCACGACGGCGAGGAGTACGTCCTGTTTTCCGTCGACCGACAGGGCGACTGGCACGGTCCCGACCGCGTCCAGCTGTGGTGCACCGTCGGCACCGAAGACGAGCGCGAGGCGTTCGAAAAGCGCGAGTTCGTCCCGCACTGGCTCGAAACCGAGGGCGTCGACGCCGAGGCCGTCGAGGTCGTCCGCGAGCGCGGCGCGGCCTAAGGTAGTCTCGCTTCTTCTACCTCGTAGACCGCGACCGACCCCGACCGGTGGACCGGCGTCAGCCACGCCACGTCCGTCTCTATCTCCCCGTAGCGGGCGCGCTCGCCCGGTCCGACCCACACGTACTGCACGTCGTACTGCTCGATGAGCCGCGCCCGCGTCGACTCGTTTCCGACGTACATCGCGTCCACGTCGCGCACGCGGTCGTAGTACGCCTCGGGGCCGCGGTAGCCGACTTCGTGCGCCCAGCCGGCGACCGTCGGCACGCCCGTCAGGCTCGATTCGGGGTTCCCGCGCCAGCCGTACATGACGGTCTCGCGCTCGTCTGTCACCGTCTCGGACCACGTCGTCCCCGGCGCGGTGAGCATCGTCGGGTTGCCCTCGACGGTCTCGTCGAGCCACGCGATGGCCGTCGACTCGTTTCCGTGCCGCCACTCCGCGAAGGCCGTCGCGTCCAGCGTCTCCTCCTCTCTGGGCGAGCCGGTGTGGTCGGCGACGGCCAGCCCCCCGTACACCGACGTGGAGGCGACGAGGAGGACGACGAAGCCGACGCCGACGGCGCTGACCGCGCCCCCGCGGACGCCGAGGTCGACCCTCGGGAGCGACACGTCGCTCGCGGCGACCGCGTCGCCGACGAAGCCGGCCAACACGGCTCCCATCGCGCTCCCCCAGAGCACCCAGACCTGCATGTACGTCTTGAACACCGTGTTCATCCGACCGGGGCCGGCCTGCTCGTTCACGTAGACGAGTTCGACGAGCGTCACGAGGCCCGCGCCGGCGACGACGAGCACCGTCTCGAACCGCGGGTCGTCGGCGAACCGGAGGAGCACCCAGCCGACGGCGACGAGGGGCGCGACGAGCGCGAGCGCGGCAAACGACTGGGCGGCCGCGACGACGGTCAGCGCCGCGACGCTCCCGATGAGGACGGCCCACTCGCGCCCGCCGAGTCCGTTCTGCCCCCCGAGGCGGCGGACGTAGTAGCCCGCGAACGCCGCGAGGAACGCCCCGTGGACGAGCGCCAGCGCGCCGAACCCGCTTCGCTGGTCGGGCGACAGAAGCTCGACCGTCCGGGCGCTTCCCCCGCCCGCGACCGCGCCGAGGAGGAACGGACTGGCGAGGCCGGCGGCGGCGACGCCCGCGAGCCCGACCGCCGCGGCCGCGCCGACGAGGCGGGCCACTTCACCGGCGACTGGGCTGTCGCCGACGACCGAGCGAACGCGCTCCCGACCGGGAAATAACGTCCACGGGCGTGCGGGCGCGAAGACCGTCCCGAGGAACAGCACGCCGAACACCGACGGGAAGCTCCACGTGTCGACGATGACTTGGAGCGCGCCGACGAGCGTCGTCGCGGCGACGAGGAGTCGGCGCTCGCCGACCGCCTCCTCCGGCGTCCGGAAGTACGCGAAGGCGAGGCCGGCCGCGAGGAGGAGGAACGGCGTGCCCATCATGTGGGCGTGGAGGTCGCCGTTGAGCCACGCGAAAAGCGGGAACTCGTTGATGGTGCCCGGAATCACGCGGCTCGCGTCCCAGTACGAGAAGCTCGACGTGCCCGCGAGCACCTGCGAGACGGTGTACTGCGAGCGCTCGGCGACGGCCTGCGCGACGGGGCGGCGGAGCCCCTCGGGGAGCGCGGCGAGGAGGAAGCGCCCCGCGGTGACGAGGTTGCTGGCGAAGCCGACGAAGAACGCCGAAAGCAGGCCGGCGAGCCGGCCGTTCGCGCCCGCGGCGGTCGCGACGCCCCGTCCGAGTTCGAACGCCGCGGTGACGAGGAGGCCGAAGAAGCCGGCGAGCGCGAGGTTGTAGGCGAACGACGGGTCGGTAGCGGTGAGCCGCGCGAGGAGAATCGACACGAGGTGGCCGCCGTAGTAGTAGCGGACCGGCTCGCCGGCGAACCACATGTCCTCCGGCGGGAGGACCGACGCGCGGGCGAGCGACTGGAGGAGGCCGAAGTCGAGGAACTTCTCGCCGCCGCCGGCGTGGACCGCCGGGTCGAGCGCCCGGAGCGCCACGGCGAACAGGAAGGCGACGAGGAACACCGCGGCCGCGTCGGCGACGGCGCGCCGGTCGATGTCGAGGCCCGGCGCGAGTCGGAGGTCGCCGCGGCGGAGCGCGCCGAGGTCGAGACCCGCGACCGCCGAGGCGACGAGGAGCGTCCCGACGCCGGCGACGAGGGCGGCGGGGCCGAACGAGAAGTGGCCGACGTAGTAGGCCGGGAGGGTCAAGACGACGAGCGAGACGGGGAGGGCGAACCCGGCACCGCGGCCCGGAAGTCGTCGGAACAGGCGGGCCGAGAGGGGGAGACCGACCGCCCAGAGGGCCGCGAACAGCAGTAACCACCGGACAACGAGGGCGTACTCCATCTGTCCGATGACTGCGCCGCGGATGCAATACGTTTTGTGATGGCCGGTGCGCCACAGAGCGGTTTGCTTTTTACCCCATTGAGTGAATGGTCGTGCATGTCGCAGTCTGTCGGGGTGGTGGTCCCCGCCTATCGGCCCGACCCCGAGCGTCTGGTCCCCTACGTCCACGCCCTCGTCGAGGCGCTGGACCCCGATGCGGTTCGCGTCGAACTCGACGCGCCGCGTTCAGAGACGCTCGACGCCCTCGACGACCTCCCCGCCGTCGCCGACGTGAACGCCGTCGACGCCCGCCGCGGCAAGGGCGCGGCCATCACCGCCGGGTTCGAGTCGCTCCGCACGGACGTCCTCGCGTTCGCCGACGCCGACGGGAGCACGCCGGCCGAATCGATGGCCGACGTCGTCGCCGCCGTCCGCGACGGTGCCGACCTCGCCGTGGGGTCGCGCCGGCACCCGAACGCGACCGTCGCCTCCCACCAGACGGTCGCGCGGCGCTACCTCGGCGACGGCTTCGCGTGGCTGGCCCGCCACCTGACCGAGGTCCCGCTGTACGACTACCAGTGCGGCGCGAAGGCCGTCACCGCCGCGGCGTGGAACGACGTTCGGACCCACCTGTACGAGTCGGGGTTCGCGTGGGACATCGAACTCATCGCCGTCTCGGGCGCGTTCGGCCACCGCGTGGCCGAGGTGCCGGTCGTCTGGGAGGACCAGCCCAACTCGACGGTCTCGCCGGTCGACACGACGCTCAAGATGGCCCGCGGGCTCCTCCGGTCGCGCCACCGCGCCCGGACGATCCGCGAGGACCGCCTCCACGAACTCCTCGACGCTCGGAGCGACGAGCGGAGCCTCGTCGAGCGGTTCTCGGCGGAGGTCACGGATGACTGACCGCCTCTCGGAACTCGCGTCCGGCGTCCGGTTCGGCAAGTTCGCCTCCGTGGGCGCGGTCGGCGCGGTGTTCGACCTCTCTCTGAGCAGTCTCCTCATCGTCTTTTTCGGCGTCGCCAACGAACTCGCGAAGCTCGCGGGCGCGGAGCTCGCAATCATCGTCATGTTCGTCATCAACGACCGCTGGACGTTCGCGGGGGCCGGTTCGGACCTGCTCACCGCGAAGGTCCGGCGCTTCGTGAAGTCCAACCTCGTGCGGAGCGGCGGCCTGCTCGTACAGGTGCTCGTCGTCCGGGCGCTCGGCGAGGTGCCGCTGTCGATTCCGGTCGCCGGGCTCGACCTCTGGGAACTCATCCCGCTCCCCCTCGCTATCGGCGCGTCGATGCTCCTGAACTACGTCGCAGAGAGCCTGTTCACGTGGCGCGTCGCGACCCGTTCGAGTCAGCGCGACTCACGGTGAAAATTGACACACGGCTCCCGAAACAGAAGTCTTAACAATAGCAGACTCGTTTGTTGATTCAGCGGGATGGGATAGCCAGGAGATTCCGCCGGGCTCATAACCCGGAGATCGGTAGTTCAAATCTACCTCCCGCTATGGTTTTGCTGACCTCAACTCCTGAGCGCCGAGTCTCGGCTCGGCGCGACCCACGAGGTCAGCCTCATAGCTCAGTAGGTTTGAACCAGAGAATCGAGCGAAGCGAGATTCGCGTGGTTCAACTCTACCTCCCGTTCTCACAGCAAGAGCGACCGCCCACCAGTTGACCGCTTTCGAAGGAGATTTTCGACCCCGACCCAACGAGAGCACAATGAGCGACCTCGAACGAATCTGCGCGGTCGGCGACGTGCCCGACGACACGACCTTTCTCTTTCGGGTCCGCGCGGCCGACGACGCCGACGCCGAGGAGCGCGAGGCCATCCTCGTGCGCACCGACGACGGCGTCCAAGGGTGGCTGAACTACTGCATGCACCTGACGCACATCAAACTCGACAAGGGCTCGGGCGCGCCGATGCGCAACGGCGAGGTCATCTGCCAGAACCACGGCGCGTACTTCGAGGCCGACACGGGCTACTGCAACTACGGCCCCTGCGAGGGCGCGGTGCTCGACGACCTCGAAATCACGGTCGACGGCGACCACGTCTTCCTCGCGGACGACGAGTACGACTACGTCGGGCAGGGCGAAATCGAGACCGACCCCGCCGACCGGAGTTCGAGTTCGAACGTCGAGTTCTGAGGCCGAGCGCGGCGGAACGACTCAGTTCTCGTCGCCGTCGTCGCCACCGGAGCCGCCGCCGTAGTGGCGTCGCTCCACGTAGTCGTCGTAGAGCCGCGAGAGCAGTTTCGTCACCGGGCCGTCGCCCACTTGGATGCCGTCGACCGTCTCCACAGGCCGGAGTTCCCACGTCGAGTTCGTGAGGAACGCCTCGTTCGCGTCGCGCACGTCGTCGGGCGTGAAGCGTCGCTCCCGAATCGGGATTCCCTCCTGTCGGGCGAGGTCGAGGACGACGCGGCGGGTGATTCCCGGAAGGACCGGGCCGTCGAGACTCGGCGTGCAGAGCGCGTCGTCGTCGACGAAAAAGAGGTTGCTCGTCGCGCCCTCGGTGACGTAGCCGTCGGCGTCGAGCATGAGCGCCTCGTCCGCGCCGGTGACCCGGAGTTCGACGCGGGCGAGAATGCCGTTGAGGTAGTTGTGCGTCTTCGCCCGCGCGGGGAGCGAGCGGTCCGGCACGCGCCGGGTCTTGACCGTCTGGACCGTCGCGGGGCCGTCCCACACGGGGTCGGAGCCGCGGCCGCCGCGGGCGAGCGGTTCCACGATGACGACGACGCGGGGGTCCACCGCCTCGGCTGGCGTGAGGCGGCCGCCCTGACTGCCGCGGGTGACCGAGAGCCTGACGTACGCCTCGTCGAGGCCGTTCGCCGCCAGCGTCTCGTCTATTCGCGCGCGGAGGTCGGCGTCGGACAGGCCGTGGTCCATCCCGAGCGCGTCGCACGTCTCGGCGAGCCGGTCGGCGTGAGCGTCCCAGTGGAACACCTCGCCGCCGTAGGCGCGGAGCGTCTCGAAGGCCGCGTCGCCGTAGAGAAAGCCGCGGTCCGTGACCGGAATCGACGCCGACTCGGCGGGGACGAGTTCGCCATCGACGTGGTAGCGAAGCGACCGCCCACCGGTATCGCCGTCGCCGTCTCCGACTCCGACCTCGTGGTCGCTCATTGCTCACCCTCCCACGCCTCTGCCGCCGGGCCGTCGCCCGCGGCGAGCGCGACGAAGTTGCGGACGATGTCTTTCCCCGAGTCGGTGAGGATGCTCTCGGGGTGGAACTGGACGCCGACGTGGGGCTTCTCGCGGTGGCGAACGCCCATCACGACCGCGGGTTCGTCGCCCTCGTCAGTATCGGGACCGCCGGGTTCGGACCCTTCTGCGACCGTGTAGGCCGTCACCGCCAACTCGGGGGGTACGTCGTCGTGTTCGACCGCGAGCGAGTGGTAACGACCGACCTCGATTCGGTCGGGGAGGCCGGAAAAGACCCCTGCGCCGTCGTGTTCGACGAGCGAGGGCTTCCCGTGGACGACGTGGGGCGCGTGGCCGACGGGGCTTCCGAGGGCGGCACACAGCGACTGGTGGCCGAGACAGACGCCGAGCGTAGGGTAGTCGAGGTCGCGGAAGACCGACACCGAGACGCCGGCCTCCGCGGGGGTTCCGGGGCCGGGCGAGACGACGATGCCGTCCGGGTCGATGTCGCGCACGTCGTCGACCGAGACCGCGTCGTTGCGGTAGACGAGCACGTCGTCCGATGCGTCTCCGTCCACCCACTCGTCCGCGCTCTCGTCTCCATCCCGCGCCTCCGCGACCGCCTCGCCGACGTACTGCACGAGGTTGTAGGCGAACGAGTCGTAGTTGTCGACGACGAGGATGCGCGTCATCGCTCTGCCCCCACGGCCATGTTCGCGCGCTCGCCGAGCGCCTCGTCGATGGCGGTGACGAGCGCCCGCGCCTTCGCCAGCGTCTCGTCGTACTCGCTGTCGGGGTCCGAATCGTGGACGATGCCCGCGCCGACGCGGAGGTGGTACTCGTCCCCGAAGCGGACGAGCGTCCGGATGACGATGTTCAGCACCGCGCGGTCGTCGAAGCCGACGGCGAACATGCTCCCGGTGTAGGGGCCGCGCCGGGTGGCTTCGAGTTCGTCGATAATCTCCATCGTCCGGGGCTTCGGCGCGCCCGTGATGGTCCCGCCGGGGAACACCGCGGCGACGGCGTCGGCGAGGCTGGTCCCCTCGCGCCGGGTCCCTTCGACCAGCGAGACGAGGTGCATCACCTCCGAGTAGCGGTCCACGCGGCGGTACTCCGTCACCTCGACCGAGCCGTATTCGGAGACCTTCCCGAGGTCGTTGCGTTCGAGGTCGACGAGCATCGCGTGCTCGGCGCGCTCCTTCTCGTCGGTCGTCAGGTCGGCCTCCAGCGCGTCGTCCTCCTCGGGCGTCGCCCCCCGCGGGCGGGTGCCGGCGATGGGTTCGGTGACGAGGCGGTCGCCCTCGACGCGCAAGAGGAGTTCGGGACTGGCGCTCACGAGGTCGACGCCGGGGAGTTCGAGCAATCCCGAGTACGGCGCGGGGTTAACCTCTCGGAGCGCCGCGTAGGCGTCCACCGGGTGGACCGCGGCGGGCGCGACGAGTCGCTGTGAGAGGTTCGCCTGAAAGGTGTCGCCATCGCGGACGTACCGCTTCGCGGCGCGGACGCGGCCGGCGAACGCCTCGCGGCCGCAGGCGCTCTCGAACGTCGCCTCGTCGGTCTCGACGGGCGCGGAGACGGGCGCGGGGTCGCCCTCGACAGCTTCGACGGCGAGGTCGGTCGCCCGCGCCCGCGCTTCGTCGTAGACGGCGTCGAGGTCAGCGTCGGCCTCGACGGCGGGACAGCAGGTGACGCGGAGCGTCGTCTCGCCGTCGTCGGGGCGTGGTTCCTCCCACGACGCCACGAGGTCGTACAGGCCGAGTTGCAGGTGCGGAAGCCCCCGGTCGTCGGTCGTCTGCTCGGGGAGCGATTCGAGCTCGCGGGCCGCGTCGTACGAGAGCCAGCCGAACAGGCCGCAGGGGTACGGCACGTCGCAGTCGCCGCGGACGAGCGTCTCCGAGTCGACGAGCGATTCGAGCGCCGCGAGGCTCGGCGCGGGGTCGTCGCCGGGGTCGCCCCAGTCGTCGTCGGTCGGGCCGTCAGCGGTCAGGCGCTCCGCGGGGTCGACGCCGAAGGCACCCCAGCCGGGTTGCCCGCCGGTCGTCTCGTAGAAGAAGCCACCCGCGTCCCGGCGGGCGCGTCGATAGGCGTCGAAGGGGTCCGAGACGGCGACGCGGACCTCGACGGGGACCCGCGCGCCGGCGGGCGCGACCGAGGCGGCCGCGCGAAAGTCGTCGCGGTCGGTGACGACGGTCGGTGCGGTCATTACCCACACCAGTCCGTCCGCCGAGTAAACGGTTTCGCGACGCATCTACGTGGTGTCGGAAGCGGTCGCCGGCCGGTGAAAAACCGTCTCGGTCGTCCGGCGCGCGCGTCAGTTACGCGTCACCGGCGCGGTCGATCCAGCGCTGGACCCGCTTCGGCGACACGTCGATTTCGTCGCCGACCTCGTCGGCGTCGGCCGCGGCGAGGTCCGCGATGGTCTCGATGCCGATTTCCGAGAGGCGCTCGGCGTACGCCGGACCGATGCCGCGAATCGTGTCGACGGTCGGCGCGTCGGCGTCGGCGGCCGGCTCGTCGGCCGTTTCGTCGTCGGGTTCTTCGTCTTCGACCTCCGCCTCATCGGAGCCCTCGTCCTCGGTCGCGTCTTCCTCTTCGACCTCTTCTTCGTCCTCGTCTTCGGCTTCGTCTTCGTCGGAGTCGGCGGATTCAGACTCGTCGGTACCCTCGTCCTCGTCCTCGTCCTCGTCCTCGTCTTCGGCTTCGTCTTCGAGTTCGGGTTCGCCCTCGGGTTCGCCGGTTTCGTCCTCGACCTCGACCTCGGGTTCGGGCTCGGACTCAGGCTCCGATTCGGTTTCTTCGGCCTCCGGCTCGGCCTCCTCGATGGCGTCGGCCGCCACCTCGGTGTCGTCGCGGGCGTCCTCGTCGTCCGCGTGGGACTCGGCGTCGGCCTCGGGTTCGACCGCATCGTCGGCCGCCGATTCCGCCTCGTCGACGGGTTCCTTCACCGCGGCCTCGGTCTCGACGTTCGGTTCCTCCCGTTCGGTTCTGGTGTCGCGTTCGACCGTAACGGTCGCCGTGTCGTCACGTCCGTCCGTCGAGGAAGACGACGAGTCGCCACCAACGAGGGATTTCAAGAACGACGAAATAGTGTCAAGCAAGCCCATGTTACCTTCTCCTATGCAATCCCGTTATTTAAAAACCAGCGGCCTCAGTCGCTTTCGAGGTGGCTTCGGAGCGCGGCGTTCATCGCCTCGACGGGCGCGTCGCGGCCGGTCCACAGCTCGAACGCCTCGACGCCCTGCAGGAGGAGCATCCACGCGCCGTCGATGGTGGTCGCGCCGGTCGCGGCCGCCTCGCGGAGCAGTCGGGTCTCAAGCGGCGTGTAGACCGCGTCGAGCACGGCGAGGCCGCCGTGGAGGTACTCCGCGGAGACGGGCGTCTCGTCGGGCGATTCCATCCCGACGCTCGTCGCGTTGACGAGGACGTCCGCCTCCCGAATCCGGTCGAGCGTGTCGAGTCCGCCGCCGGTCGCGCCGGGGACGGCCGCGGCGAGTTCGACCGCGCTCTCGGCGGTCCGGTTGGCGACGTGGACCGACGCGCCGGCGTCGGCGAGGGCGAACGCGGCGGCGCGACCCGCCCCGCCGGCACCGACGACCACGGCGTCCGCTCCGTCGAGGTCGACACCGTGGCGGTCGAACGACCGCGTGACGCCCGCCGCGTCGGTGTTGTAGCCCGTCGGCGTCTCCGCGCCGAAGTCGATGGTGTTGACCGCGCCGATGCGCTCGGCAAGCGGGTCGGGGTCGACCAGTTCGAGCACGTCCCGTTTGAACGGGATGGTGACGTTCAGCCCCGAGACGCCGAGGGCGTCCGCGCCGTCGACGGCCGCCGCGATGTCGTCGCGGGCGGGTTCGAACGTGACGTACCGCGCGTCGAGACCGGTTTCCCCGTAGGCCGCCTCGTGCATCGGCGGCGACAGCGAGTGGCCGACTGGATTCCCGACCAGACCGTAAACTTGCATGGGCGGGTGGTGACCTGCCGGCGATATAACTCGCCCGCCAGCGTCGGATTCCGCCGGGACCCGACAGCCGCCGTCGGGGGCGGTTCGCCCCGCCTCGCGCTCCCGCGTCGGTCCTCGCGGACTCGCGGTGTACCGGCGCGCTTTTGGTCTCCCGTTGGTCTACTCCCGCGTATGTCGGCACTCGCAACCCTGCTTTCCTTCGATACCGCGCTCCTCGTGGCGGGTATCGTCGCGCTCTATCTCGGGGCCGAGGCGCTCGTCGAGGGCGCGTCTCGGCTCGCCATCGGTCTCGGCCTCCGGGCGGCCATCGTCGGTGTGACCATCGTCGCGTTCGCGACGACCACTCCTGAACTGTTCGTCGCGGTGCTGAGCGGGTTGGGCTACAGCTCCGACCTCGGACTCGGCGCTATCGTCGGCTCGAACATCGCCAACATCGGTCTCGTCCTCGGAATCTCGGCGCTCATCCAGCCGATGGGCGTCTCGACGACGACGCTCCGCCGACACGTCCCGTTCATGATTGCCGCGGCGGTCGCGCTCGTCGCGCTCGGGATGGACGGAAACCTCAGCGCCGTCGACGGCGGCGTCCTCTTGGTCATCCTCGTCGCGTTCACGGGCTACCTCCTGTACCGCGCGCGCTCGGCGAAGGCCGACGCCCTCGGCACGGACGAGATCGACATCGAGGACGAAGACGAGGTGTCGGCGCAACTCAGGGACGTGGTCTACCTCGGTCTCGGCCTCCTCCTCCTGTTCGTCGGCTCGAACTGGCTCATTCAGGGCGGACAGGGACTGCTCGAATCCTTCGGGTTCGGTCCGCGGTTCATCGGGCTGACGGTCCTCGCGTTCGGCACCTCACTGCCCGAACTCGCGGCGTCGGTCATCAGCGCGGTCCGCGGCGAGTCGGAGTTCAGCATCGGCAACGTCGTCGGCTCGAACATCTACAACGTCGTCGCCGTCCTCGGCATCCTCGCCATCATGGTCCCCGTGAACGTCCCCGCGAGCACCATCTCGCTGGACTTCCCGGCGCTTCTCGTGTTCACCTTTGGGGTCATCGCGCTGATGCTCCGCAACCGCGACGTGTCCCGGCTCGACGGCGGCATCCTCGTCACCGGCTATCTCGTGTTCTTCTGGCTGATTCTCCCCTGACGCACCCGCCGGGCGCTTTCGACCGTCTCTCGCGCCCGTCGCTGGCCGATTCCGAAGCACAAGAGCTACCGGCTTCGGCTTCGCGCTTGTAGTGACGATGGTACGACAACTCGGTCACCCGCTGACAGCGGTGTTCGGGGCCGCGTTCCTGACGGTCCCGTGGCTGGCCCTCCACACGGCGCTCGGCGTTGACCTCACGACCGGCGTCACCGTCGCCCTCAGCGGCATCGCCGTCCTCGGCGCCTCGTTCCTCCTCGCGTGGGGCGCCGAGACTGCCGAGGCCGACGTGCCGCGGGCGTTCGCGCTCGCCATCCTCGCGGTGCTCGCGGTCGCCCCCGAGTACGCGGTGGACGCGCTCTACGCGTGGGAGGCAGGCATCAACCCCGGCTCTCCCGAGTCGGCCGAGGCCGCGAGCCTCGCGGTCGCCAACATGACCGGGGCGAACCGCATCCTCATCGGCATCGGCTGGTCCGCAATCGCCCTCTTCACCGTCTACCGCGCCCGCGACACCGGCGACGAGGCGGTCGAGTCCCGACCCGGCTTCCTCGCGGACGTGGTCCGTCTCGACCACGGCATCGCCACCGAGATTCTGTTCCTCTTCGCCGCGACCGTGTTCGCCTTCTTCGTCCCGCTCGGCGCGGGCATCGGCGCGGTCGATATGTTCGTCCTCGTCGGCCTCTACGTCGCCTACATCTTCGTGGCGATGAACTCGCCGCACGAGGACGAAGAGCAAATCGGCGTGCCCGCGTACCTCCAGTCGTATCGGAAACCAAAGCGCATCGCCACGACGCTCGCGCTGTTCGTCTTCTCGGGCGCGGTCATCCTCGCCGCCGTCGAGCCGTTCGCCCACGGCCTCGAAGCCCTCGGGAAGTCGGTCGGCATTCCCTCCTTTCTGATGATTCAGTGGGTCGCGCCGCTGGCGAGCGAGAGCCCCGAACTCATCGTCGTGGCCTACCTCGTCAACAAGGCGCGGGCGACCGCCGGCTTCAACGCGCTCATCTCCTCGAAGCTCAACCAGTGGACGCTCCTCATCGGGACGCTCGTCCTCGTCTACAGCCTCTCTGTCGGCTCCTACGCCCCGCTCCCGCTCGACACGCACCAGATGGGCGAACTCTGGTTGACGGCCGCCCAGAGCTACTTCGCCATCGCCATCCTCGTCACGTTCTCCATCAGCCTCCGCGAGGCGGTCGCCCTCCTCGGCCTGTTTTTGGCCCAGTTCGTCTACTCCGTGACCGGACTGGCGCTCACGCTCCCGGTTCCGGGCCTCGGCGCGGTCACCTTCGACGGTCCGACCTCGCTCGTCGGCTTCTCGGTCGTCTATCTGGTCGTCGGAACGGCGCTTTTCGTCCGGCGGCGCAGGCAACTCGCCGCGGTCGCCAAGCTCTCGGTCCGGCGCGTCCGCGGCGACCACGGCGCGACCGAGGTCCCGGCCGCGGTCGAGGACTGACCGGCTCCCCTCGCCGCTTCCGACGCCCTTTTCGCCGGCCTCGGCGACCCTCGTATCGTGATTGGAATCGTCGTCAGCCGCGCCGACAGCGCATCGGTTCACATCGGCGAGCGCCTGCTCGAACTCGCCGACTGGGACGAACGGACCGACGGGGACCGACCCGACGCCGACGGCGGCGGCACCGTCTTCTTCCGCGACGGCTTCGAACTCCGCGAGTTCGACGACCTGCACATCGACCTCGACGACCCGGCCGCGGCGTTCGACGCCGACCTCGACTTTCTCGTCGTCGTCTCCCGGCACTCCGGCGAGACCGGCGCGCTCCTGACCGCGCACTTCACCGGGAACTTCGGTCCCGCCGACTACGGCGGCGAGCCGGGGCGGTTCGCCCGCGCGTGTCCCAACGCCCAGCGCGCCGTCGTCGAGGCGCTCCGCGAGCGCGCGCCCGACGGCTACGAGGTCGGCATCGAGGCGACCCACCACGGCCCGACCGAGCCGACGGTCCCCTCGATGTTCGTCGAACTCGGGAGCGACGACGAGCAGTGGGACGACCCCGAGGGAGCCCGCGCGGTCGCGGCGGCCGTCCTCGACATCGAGGGGGTCGCGCCCGACGCGGACCGCCAACTCGTCGGCTTCGGCGGCGGCCACTACGCTCCGCGGTTCGAGCGCGTCCTCCGCGAGACCGACTGGCGCGTCGGCCACATCGCCGCCGACTGGCAACTCAAGGCGATGGGCGCGCCCGGGAACAACCGCGACGTGCTCCGGCGGGCGTTCGAGGCCTCCGCGGCCGACCTCGCGTTGGTCGACGGCGACCGGAGCGACCTCGCGGCCGCCCTCGAAGCTGAGGGGTTCCGGGTCGTCTCCGAGACGTGGGTCCGCGAGACCTCGGGCGTCCCCCTCGACCGCGTCGCCGCCCTCGAAGCCGCCGTCACGACTATCGAAGAGGGCCTCCGATTCGGCGCGCGAATCGACGCCGACGACTACGAGGTCGTCTCGCTCCCAGACGGCCTGCTCGGCGAGGCGCAGGGCATCGACCTCGACGCCGCGCTCGACGCCGTCCGCGAGACCACCGTCGCCTTCCACACGACCGAAGGCGGGACGCGCGCGGTGGGTCGCGCGGCCGTCGCGGGCGACGGCTACGACGAACTCGTGTCGCGGCTCTGCGACGTACTGCGCGAGAAATACGACAGCGTCGTCCGCGACGACGGGGCGGTCACGGCGGCGACGCGCGCCTTCGACCCCGCCGCCGCACGCGAGTTCGGCGTCCCCGAGGGCCCGGCGTTCGGCAAGCTCTCGGCCGGGCAGTCGGTCGAAGTCGACGGCGAGGCCGTCGCGCCCGAAGACGTGTCGAAAGAGCGACTCGTCGAGTTCACGGTGTAGTCGTCATCGGGACGCGACCGACCGATTTCGCCCCGAGAGACGGCCTGTGCCGCGGGCTCACATGTCACGTTTCGGCACGAATCGGCGGCTCGTCAGACAGATGTCTGACGGAAGGGGGAAAGATAATTAGTCGTCCTCCGTAAACCGTCTCCATAAATATGGACTCTATCGTCGGCGACGCAATTGACGAGGCCGAGGCCGAGGACGTGGGGGATGGGTCGGCTCAGGTCGACGGCTCGACCAACATCAACCGGTCCGGGACGATGACTGACGACGAACTGAAAGCGGTTCTCAAAGACCTCCAGACCAACATCACGGTGGTCGGGTGCGGCGGTGCCGGCGGCAACACCGTCAACCGGATGCACGAGGAGGGAATCAAGGGGGCGAAGCTCGTCGCCGCCAACACCGACGTGCAACACCTCGTGGAAATCGGGGCCGACACGAAGATTCTCATGGGCGAACAGAAGACCCAGGGCCGCGGCGCGGGCTCGCTCCCGCAGGTCGGCGAGGAGGCCGCCCTCGAGTCCCAAGAGGAGATTTACGACGCCATCGAGGGCTCCGACATGGTGTTCGTCACCGCCGGTCTCGGCGGCGGCACCGGCACCGGCTCGGCCCCCGTGGTCGCCAAGGCCGCCCGCGAGTCGGGCGCGCTCACCATCGCCATCGTCACGACGCCCTTTACGGCCGAAGGCGAGGTGCGACGAACGAACGCCGAGGCCGGGCTCGAACGGCTCCGAGACGTTTCTGACACGGTCATCGTCGTCCCGAACGACCGCCTGCTCGACGCCGTGGGCAAGCTCCCCGTCCGGCAGGCGTTCAAGGTCTCCGACGAGGTGCTGATGCGCTCGGTCAAGGGCATCACCGAACTCATCACCAAGCCCGGACTGGTCAACCTCGACTTCGCCGACGTGAAGACCGTCATGGAGCGCGGCGGCGTCGCCATGATCGGTCTCGGCGAGTCCGACTCCGAGTCCAAGGCCCAAGAGTCCGTCAAGTCCGCCCTCCGGTCGCCGCTTCTCGACGTGGACATCTCCGGCGCGAACTCCGCGCTCGTCAACGTCACCGGCGGCTCCGACATGAGCATCGAGGAAGCCGAGGGCGTCGTCGAGGAGATTTACGACCGCATCGACCCCGACGCGCGCATCATCTGGGGGACCTCCGTCGACGACGAACTCGAAGGTATGATGCGGACGATGATCGTCGTCACCGGCGTCGAGTCGCCCCAAATCTACGGTCGCAACGGCGAGGCGCAGGCGCAGGCAGAAGAGCGTCTCGAAGACATCGACTACGTCGAGTAGTCGGCGTCGCCGCCCCGTCGGCCGCGGGGACTCGCTTTCGCTCCCGCATCCGCTCCGGTTCGATGGCCCGCCACGTCTCGCGTCCCGCCCGTTATCGAGCGGCGGCACCGGGTCGAACTCGTCGGGTCGCCCCGTTCGCGAGCGCCCGCTCGGCCCGTCGGTGCATCAATAGATAGAAAAAGCCCGACGCCTTAGCCTCCAGCAACATGGACGTTAAGTACGACCTGAACAGCTACGTTCGCGTGTTGAAACTCGCGAGCACCCCGTCGTGGCAGGAGTTCTCCCAGATCTCCAAAATCGCCGGCGCGGGTATCTTCCTCGTCGGACTGCTCGGTTTCATCATCTTCGCGGTTATGAGCTTCCTCCCCGGAGGAGTCTGAGATGCCCATCTTCGCCGTGAAGACCACCGCTCGTCAAGAACAGACGGTTGCGGACATGATCGCGACGAAGGAGTTCGCCGAGATTCACGCCGTCCTCGCGCCCGACTCGCTCACGAGTTACGTGATGGTCGAGGCCGACGACGACGGCATCGTCACGCGCGTCCTCGAAGAGATTCCCCACGCTCGCGGCCTCGTCGAGAGCGGCGGCGCGGTCGGCACCTCCAGCATGGCCGAAGTCGAGCACTTCCTCTCGCCGACGCCGGACGTGGAGGGCATCGCGGAGGGCGACATCGTCGAACTCATCGCCGGCCCGTTCAAAGGCGAGAAGGCGCGCGTCCAGCGCATCGACGAGACGAAAGACCAGGTCACCGTCGAACTCTACGAGGCGACGGTCCCGATTCCGGTCACCGTCCGCGGCGACCAGATTCGCGTCCTCGACTCCGAAGAGCGGTAAGCGTCCGCCCCGACGAGGGTTTCTTCTCTCTCAGTTTCGACTCGACTCGACGCGCGCGACGAGCCGCGCGCCCTCGGTGACTCCCATGTCCCCCGACAGTCCCCGAGGAGCGCCGTCTCGGGCGAGCCGCGTCGCGCCCCATCGCGACTGCGACCCCCCGTCTCGCGTGGGCCTACAGCGCGCCCTGTTCGCGGAGCGTCTCGACGACGCTGTTGAGGTCCGCGTCCGCCTCGACGGCGTCTTTCACGTCCTCGCGGATGCGGACCGCCGAGGAATCGGCGTCGTACGCGCGGACGAACTCGGCGCGGGTGTGCTCGTCGAAGGCGTGTCGAATCGCGAAGTAGCCCTCCGGAACGACGGTCCCACACACTTTGCACTCGTGGCGCTCGTGGTCCACCGTCTGGTGGATGACCGCGCTTTCCACGTCTTCGAACCGACCGTCACACCCTTCGATTCCGCACTTCCACCGGGACATGTTCCCACCGACGGCCGTGAGCCACAAAACCGTTTCTTCGACCGGCCGCCGTTCGACAAATAGCAACCACTAACTGGTGGCTGGCCCGACCGTATCGTGTGAGCGCGACCACGACGACGCGGGTCGATATGCACGTGAAGATTCTCGACGAGCGGGTGGTCTCGCGCGCGAAAGCCCGCGGCATCGACGTGCTCGTCTACGCGCCGCACTTCGTCCGCCTGCCCGACGCCCGCGCCCGCGCGGCGCGATTCTCCGACGACGACCTGCTCGTCGTCCCCGCCCGCGAGGTGTTCACGGGGTCGTGGCGCGACCGGAAACACGTCCTCGCGGTCGGTCTCTCGGAGCCGGTCCCCGACTTCATCACCCTCGACGGGGCCTTCGCGGAGTTCGACCGGCAGGGCGCGGCGACGCTCGTCCCCCACCCCGAGTTCCTGACGGTGAGCCTCACCGCCGAGGACGTGGTCGCCCGCCGCGACGACATCGACGCCGTCGAGACGTACAACACGAAGGCGCTCCCGCGGGGCAACCGCCGCGGCCGCGACATCGCCCGCGAGGCGGGACTGCCGGGGTTCGCGTCGTCCTACGCGCACCTCCGCGGCACCGTCGGCGAGGCGTGGACCGAGTTCGACCGCGACATCGACTCCGAGGCCGACCTCGTCGCCGCGCTCCGCGAGGGGGCGGACCGCCGGGTCGTCCGCCGCACCGGGGTCTCCCACGCGTTCCGCGGCGCGGTCGAGTTCGCCCACCTCGGCTACGAGAACTCGTGGGGGAAGGTCGACCGACTCCTGCTTTCGGGGATGGAGCCGACGCACCCGAGCCACATCGCCTACGACGGCCGGTTCGACGACGTGAGCGTCTACTGAGCGTCTACTGAGTTTCGCGGAGCGGTGTTCCGAGCACGCTAGAACGCGTCAGCATCGCGGCCGCCCGGCCCTCAGACCACCGCGGTGAACGACGCCGCGGCGTCCGCGAGGGACACGTCGAGCGAAAAGAGGTAGTAGTGGATGCCCGCGAGGACGCCGAGTTCGGCGACCGTGACGACGACGGTCACCGCGTCGGCGTGTTTCGAACTCGTCGCCACGCCGGTCGGCAGGTCGTACTCCTGCGGCGAAAGCGGGTAGAACAGCGCGATGCCGCGCTTCGAGCCGACCATGTCGAGGACGTAGTGGGTGGCGACGCCAATCCAGACGAACTGGAGGTTGCCGAAGACGAGCGGGAACACGAGGAATATCGCCAACACCGGGAGGTTGTGGAGGGTCTTACGGTGCTTGCCGAAGGCGGTGTCGACGTCGGGAAACAGCGCGCCGAGCACGACCGGAAGCGATAGCTGGCCGATTTTCTGGGCGAGGAGGAACGCCGAGTCGGCCGTCGGTTCGAACGACCGGGGGTCCACGGTGAGGATGACGCCGAGCCCGAGCGCCAACAGGATGGCGTTGAGCACGTGTCCCTTCTTGTTCATGGATGCAGACTGGCCCGGCGGGATACAAAGCTTTCCCACGGAACCGGCAGACGGCGACCGTCCGGCCGATTCAGTCGGACGTGGTGGACTCGATTTCCCCGCGGAGGAGCGCCAGCGCCCCGCGCGCAATCTGTTCTTTCACCTGCGTCCGCGACCCGTCGTACTCGAAGCGCTCGACGCGGGCGTACGAGTCGCCGGACCCCCACGGCGCGGCGAAGGCGACGCCGACGAAGACGGTGCCGACCGGCTTGCCGGGGAGGCCGCCCTCGGGCCCGGCGATGCCCGTCGTCGCCACCCCCCACGTCGCGTCGGCCACGTCCCGGACGCCGGCGGCCATCTCGCGGGCGACCGGCTCGGAGACGGCTCCGTGTTCGTCCAGCGACTCCCGGGAGACCGCCAGTTCGTGGCGCTTGGCGTCGTAGGAGTAGGTGACGAGCGAGCGGTCGAAGTAGTCGCTGGAGCCGGGCACGTCGGTCAGGAGCGACCCGATGAGGCCGCCGGTACAGGACTCCGCGACGGCGACGGTGTGGCCCGCCTCGCGGAGGGCGTCGCCGACGCGGACCTCCTCGGGCGGGTCGGATGCGAACTCGCGCATACGACCGACCACGGGCGGTCGGGACAAAAGCGGTCTGGGGCGGCACCGAGCGGTCGGGCCGCGGCCGGCACCGACGCGACCGGGCAAAAGTCCACCGGCGGTTCCGAGACCGAGAAGTACACAAAGCCCCGCGGTGTCGGGTCCGACATGGACATCGACGTTGAGCCGACGGAGCGACCCGACGCCGACGAAGACGACGACGCCGGCGACGACGGGCCGGCCGAAATCGAGGTGGAGGTCACCGACCCCGACGAGGTCACCTCGACCGACACCGAGGGCCTCCCTGATGGCATCGACGCGCCCGACTACGTCCTCTACGGCGGGAAAGGCGGCGTCGGAAAGACCACGATGGCCGCGGCGACGGCGCTCGCCAGCGCGGCCGACGGCACCGCGACGCTCGTCGTCTCCACGGACCCCGCACACTCCCTGTCCGACACGCTCGGCGTGCCGGTCCCGGACAAGCCGAGTCGCATCCGCGAGGAGATTCCCCTCTACGCGGCCGAAATCGACCCCGACTCGGTCATGGAAGGGCCGTTCGCGGGCGGCGACGGCGCGGGCGAGGAGTTCGACGACGAGACCGACTTCGAGACCGGCGAGTACGACGACGACAACCCCTTCGCCGGCGGTGGCTCGGGTGACGCTGACTCCCCGTTCGGCGGTATGGGCGGTGACATGGGCGGCTTCGAAGAACTCCTCGGCGGCGACGGGCCGATGGGGATGGGCGGGCCGATGCCCGGCGCGGACGAGGCCGCGGCGATGCAACAGCTCCTCGAATACATGGACGACCCGCGGTTCGACCGCGTCGTCGTCGACACCGCGCCCACCGGCCACACGCTCCGCCTGCTCGAACTCCCCGAGCTGATGGACTCCATGCTCGGCCGCATCGCCCGCATGCGCCAGCGCTTCTCCGGGATGATGGACAACCTCAAGGGGATGTTCGGCGGCGGCCCCGACGACCCGCAGGCCGGAATGGCGGACCTCGACGACCTCCGCGAGCGCATCGAGCGCCTGCGCGCGGTCCTCCGGGACCCGACGCGGACCGACTTCCGCGTCGTCATGATTCCCGAGGAGATGAGCGTCGTGGAGTCCAAGCGACTCGTCTCGCGGCTCGACGAGTTCGGCATCCCCGTCCAGACGCTCGTCGTCAACCGCGTCATGGAGTCCGTCGAGGACGTGGCAAACGTGGACCCCAAGTGGATAGAGTCGCCGGATTTGGAGAACTGCGGCTTCTGTCAGCGTCGCTGGCAGGTCCAGCAGGACGCGCTCCGCTCGGCGACGAATCTCTTCCGCGGCCGCGACGTGAAACGGGTGCCACTGCTCGCAGAACAGGTACAGGGCGAAGACGCCCTTCGGGTCGTCGCGACCTGTCTCGACTAGCGTCGAGACGACCGCTTTCGAAGGCCGACCGCGACGGCGCGTCTCAGGGAAGCTTGCGTGCGAAGCCGTAGAGCGCGTCGCGCCACGCGTCGGGCAGGAACCGGGCGAGGACGCCGACGCGGGCGACCGTGCCGGGCTGGTAGCGCGCCCGCGGCTTGGTCGAACTCGCGGCGTCGACGATGTCTTCTGCGACCCGCTCGGGCGGAATCGCGCCGGGGCCGCCCCCGCCGAGCGCCTGCGAGTCGTCGAACAGCTTGTAGAGTTTCTCGTACGCGCCGGAGCGGTCGAGGCCGTCGGCCTCGTCGCCGTTGCCGTTGACCTCGGCTTCGACGCGATTCGAGAACTGCGTCTCGACCGGGCCCGGCTCGATGAGGACGGCGTCGATACCGTACTCCTCGACCTCGGTGCGGAGCGCGTCGGTCATCGCTTCGAGGGCGAACTTCGAGCCGGCGTAGACGCCGGTTCCGGGGAAGGCGACGCGGCCGACGACGCTGGAGACGTTGACGATGGTGCCGTCGCCCTGCGAGCGCATGTGGGGCAACACGGCCCGAATGAGTCGGTGTGGGCCGTAGACGTTCACGTCGAACTGGTCGTGGACCTTCTCGGTCGGCACGTCCTCGACGGGGCCCATCTGGCCGTAGCCGGCGTTGTTGACGAGACAGTCGATGCGCCCCTGCTCGTCGGCGATGCGGTCGACGACGCGGTCGACGTCCCCCTGGTCGGTCACGTCGAGCGTCGCGATGTTCGCGCCGCGTTCCCCCAGCGTCTCGATGTCGGCCGGGTTCCGGGCGGTGGCGTAGACCTCCCACTCCTCGTCGAGGAAGTCGAGCGCCGTCGCGCGCCCGATTCCCGAGGAGCAACCGGTGATGAGGACCGTCTTTTGATGCACGTCGGTAGGTCGAACCGCGCGCTGTTAAGTGTACGCGGTTCGCCACGATTGGGTCGCGCTCAGCCCTTCTCAGTCCTCGTACTGGGCCTTCGCCTCGTCGGCGTAGGCGTCGGCCAGCCGGGTCGGCTCGGGGAGTTTGTACGACCCCGAGAGCCGGGAGACGAGGTCGACGGCCGTCGCCGCCGAGAGGCGGTGGCCGGGGCTGACGTACAGCGGGTTCACGATAGGGCGCGAGTCGTACTGCCGCGACTGGAAGGCGTAGCCGATTGTCGTCTCCGGGCCGTCGGGATGGCCGCCGACGGGGTCGACCGAGTCGTCGGCGCGAATCGGGGTTCGCCAGCCCTCCGGTCGGCCGTCCACGTCCTCGTCCGGCGTCCCGCAGAGGAGGGACTTGGCGACGCCGATGCTCGGCGCGTCGCAGACGACGCCGAGGTGCGTGGCGAGGCCCGCCTGTCGGAAGTGGATGCGCCCGGAGCCGTCGAAGACGAGCAGGTCGGGGTCGCAGTCGAGTTCGGCGAGCGCGTCGAGGATGGGGCCGCCCTCCCGGAACGACAGCAGGCCGGGAATGTACGGCAAATCGAGGTCGGAGACGGCGTGGACGCGCTCGACCACCTCGCCGCCGCGGAGGACGACGACGGCGCTCAGCGCGCGGTCGTCCAGAAACGACTGGTCGATGCCGGCGACGAGCGGCGGGGAGTTGGTGTCGGTGTCGGCGTCGCCGTCGGTGTCGGTGTCTCCGCCGGGTGCGACAGCGCCCGTGAGCGTCTGGTTCCCCGTTTCCGGGGTGTCGAGCGAGACGCGCGTCGGGTCGAACGGGAGGTCGTCCTCGAAGACGGCGGCCTCGGCGACGCGACGCTGGAGCGACTCCATCTCGTCGCGCGAGAGCCCGGGGCGCGGCGCGAGGTCGGGGCGGGCCGGTCGCATCTCAGAACCGGCCGCGGCCGGGACCGCCCGGGCCACCCGGACCGCGCCCGCCGAGCGAGAGCTGGGAGGGGACGCTCCGGCGGCCCTTCACGTGCTGGCCGTAGGCGAGGCCGATGACGAGGCCGATGAGGTGCGCGAAGTGGGCGATGCCGTCGGCGCTCTGGCTGACGAAGAAGAACACCGAGATGCCGGCGAAGCCGAGCGTGAACAGCCACAGCGGCACGGGGATGATGAAGTACAGATAGATTCGGAGCCCCGGGTTGAGGACGGTCAGGACGCCGAGAACGGCCATGATGGCACCGCTCGCGCCGACGACGGCGCTCAGGCTTCCGGGAGACAGGAGCATCGACGAGCCGACCTGCGCCAGCCCGGCGAGCATCCCGCTGACGAGGAACAGCGCCGCGAACTTCCGCGAGCCGACGTAGCGCTCCACCAGCGGGCCGAAGAAGAACAGCACGATGGAGTTACCGACGATGTGATAGAAGCCGCCGTGGGCGAATATCGAGGTGACCCACGTCCAGACGTACTCGGGGTGGATGCTCGTGAGATAGAAGGCGCTAATCGAGAGGTTGGGCAGTCCGAGAAACTGCTCTAAGACGAGCTGGGCGAAGAACGTGAGCCACATCAGCGCGAGGAACAGGTACGCGACGTTCCCGCGGAAGTAGCCGAGCACGCCGCCAGCGCCCGTGAGCGAACTCAGCAGTCCGCCGCCGCGGCCGCCCTGATTGTTCACGGAGTCGTCGAAGGAGCTATCGAAGACGCCGGCGGGGTCGTCCCAGTCGGAGAGCCCCGCGCAGTCGTGGTTCTCGGGGAGGCGGTGTTCGGAACAGAACGTCCCGCCACACCGCGAACAGCGGTACGGCAGACTCTCGTCTTTGCCGCACACGTCGCAGATAGGCATTACCAACGCCTTACAGCGGCGAGATAAAAAGGGGTTCCCTCATGAATGTGGTGTGTGAACACGGAACGAAAACACGAGGCCGACGGCGGGGTCTCTCACGGTTCAGTCGGTCGGGTCCTGTCCGTCCGGAGGTCGGTGCGGGACCCTCGTCAGTCCGGACGGCGCTGTCGCTCTCGGCGGTCGTCGCGCGAGAATACGGCGTTACGCGTCGTCGGTCGCGTCCTCGGCGTCTTCGTCCGCCTCGTCGGCGGGCGTGAAGTTCGTGGGAACGACGGTCGGGTGCTGAAGCCCGAGGCGGGGTTGCTTGGCTGCCATTCGTGTCTCAAGCTACCGGACAGAGGGACTAAAAATTACCCATGCGCATAATTCATCGGCGGGCGCGTCGGCGATAACTGTCGGGTATCCGTGTCGCCGGCGGCGGTCGGTTTCGGGGCGGTCGCAGTTCCGGCGTCGTCGCCGTGGTCGACACTGTGGGTTAGTTCGGCGTCCGAAAAAACGCGCGGTGAAGTCGCTTACGCGAAGTTCTCTTCGTAGAGGTCCATCGCGTGTTCGATGGCGTCCTTGGCGGCCTGCTTGTCCTCCCAGCCCAGCGTCTCGACTTCCTTGCCGGCCTCGAGGTTCTTGTAGGTCGAGAAGAACTCGTCAATCTCGTCGAGCGTCTGCTGGGGGATGTCTTCGAGGTCCTCGATGTGGTCGTAGCGGGGGTCCTCGATGGGAACGGCGATGACCTTGTCGTCCTGCTCGCCGTCGTCGTCCATCTTCATGAGCGCGACCGGGCGGGCCTCGATGACACAGCCGGGGAACGTCTGGTCCTCGACGAGGACGAGCACGTCGAAGGGGTCCTCGTCGTCGTAGTACGTCTGCGGCATGAAGCCGTAGTCCGACGGGTAGTGGACGTTGGAGTGAAGCACGCGGTCGAGGACGACGCCGGGGATGTCCTTGTCGTACTCGTATTTGTTGCGCTCGCCTTTGAGACACTCGACGACTGCGTAGATTTCGTCCGGTGCGTCCGGTCCGGTCTCCATGTCTTCCCAGAGGTTCACCATACCGAATCCATCCTCGATGCGGGCAAAAGTCCTTTCGGGATTGGTCTCCTACGGATACTACTCGGGCCTCGTCGGCCACTTTGAACCCCTCTATATGTAGAGGTATTCTCCCCCGAATCCCACGACACTCCTGCTATGCGTGTGAGATATTCCCCAGATATGCCCGCTTGGACACCGCCCACTGTCTTTCGTTCGTCGCCACGACTCGGCTCTGTGCAATTCCCGACACTCGTGTCCGCTCCGCCCCAAATTCATCGTATCGTGCCCCTACATTCGGCGACGAAACAGACTGCGCGTTGACAAAGTTTAAATAGGCCGATGACATTTCCATATGCATGTCAGAGGCACAAACAATTGGCAACAAATCCGGTGCGGCTCGGGACCTCACCGCGTTCCAACAGAATATCCTCGTCATTCTCGCCGAGGAGCCGATGTACGGCCTGGCTATCAAGCGTCACCTCGAATCGTACTACGACACCGAGGTCAACCACGGGCGTCTGTACCCCAACCTCGACGACCTCGTCGAGATGGGTCTCGTCGAGAAAAGCGAACTCGACAAGCGGACGAACCAGTACGAACTGACCGACGACGGCCTCCAGGCGGTCCTCGACCGCTTCGACTGGATGCTCTCGAAGTTCGTCACCGACGACGAGCGCGCCGAGATGGTCTCGGAGCTCGTCGAAGGCAAGCTGTAATCGGCAGAACACACCGCACGAACCGCGGGGTTCGCTCAGCTGTATTCGGGCACTTCGGCGTCTGCGGCGTCGAAGAGCAACTCGAGCGACTCCGGTAACAACGACCGCTGTTCAGCGGTCGGCCACGCGTTGCGTGGATAATATTCTTCGACGAACTCGCGCACTTCGGGAGCGCCAGCCATCTCGATTCGCCGGACGTAGTGATTCCCGAGGTAGTCCGCGAACGCCCGGGCGTTCGCCGCGTGGTCCGCGCCGTGTTCCTCCGCGACGGCCGCGACGTACGCCGCGTTGTGCTCTTCGACCGCGCCCCACTCGTGGTCCTCTCCGGCCCCCGACAGGGGGCGTTCGATTCCGCGGTCGACGTCGTCTATCTCCGTGGGGTCGACGACCCCGTCGTCGTCGACCCACTCGTCGGGGTGGAGCACCAACACGTCGTCCTCTTCGCGGTGTCGCGCGCGGAACTCGTACTCGCTTACGATGTCGTCGCGGGCGGACCGATACGCCTCCGCCTCGTCGGGGTCGACGGCGTCGCGGGCCAGTCGCGTCAGCCGCTCGGCTTCGGAAAGCACGTCTTCGGGGAGTTCTGACTCAGGCATCGTCGAGGGCCTCGTTGGCTAGGGAGTCGGCGCGGTCGTTTATCTCTCGCGGTACGTGTTCCAGCGACCAGCGGTCGAACGCCGACAGGAGCTCTCGGGCCTTCACGCGGCGCTCCTTGAGGCCGGGGTCGTTGGTGTTCCACTCGCCGCGGACCTGCTTGACGATTAACTGCGAGTCGCCGCGGACGTCCACCTCGTCGTAGCCGTACTCCTCTGCGACCGACAGCGCCTCCACGAGCGCCTCGTACTCCGCGCGGTTGTTGGTCGTCTCGCCGATTCGCTGTGAGCCCTCGGCGACGATGCCGTCGCTCGTCACGATGGCCCACCCGATGGCGGCGGGGCCGGGATTTCCCCGGCTCGCGCCGTCGAAGTAGACGTGCGCGCGGCCGCCCGTCGGCCGGATGAGCGCGAGCAGGTCGGTCGGTCTCGACCCCTGCACGACGACCTTCCCGTCGTAGGCGACCGCGCTGGCGTCGCCGTGTTCGGCGCGCCAGCGCTCGTGGTCGGTGTTTCCGGGCGAGACGGACACGCCCGCGGCTTCGAGTCGTCGTCGGGCTTCGTCGGGGTCGCACTCGACGGTCGGCATACCGTCACCTCACCGGTGATTCGGTAAAGGCGCTCCGTTCGTCGTTGCGGCCGCGGTGACACTCCGACGAACGCCGCCAAAGGTTGAAGTGCAAGGAAATAGACAATATATAAATGCGATGAAACGGCCTACCCGCCAGCGGGAGCGTGAGCACGACCGGACTCGATGGGGAGACGAGTCACAGGACGACGAGACATCCGAAGAGGAGTTGGACCTCGACGACCTCGACCCCGAGGAAGTCGTTCGGACCGGCGACGGCGAGTTGATTCACGAGGAGACCGGCATCATCATCGAAGAAGAGCGCATCGACCCCGGCCCGGAGTGGCGGGCGTTCAACCACTCCGAGCGCCAGTCGAAGTCGCGCGTGGGCGCGCCGACCACGCAGACGATGCACGACAAGGGGCTGACGACGACCATCGACTGGAAGGACAAAGACGCCTACGGCCGCTCTATCTCCTCGAAGAAGCGGTCGCAGATGCACCGCCTGCGCAAGTGGCAAGAGCGCATTCGAACCAAGGACGCCGGCGAGCGCAACCTCCAGTTCGCCCTCAGCGAAATCGACCGCATGGCCTCGGCGCTCGGCGTCCCGCGGTCGGTTCGGGAAGTCGCCTCGGTCATCTACCGCCGGGCGCTCAGCGAGGACCTGATTCGCGGCCGCTCCATCGAGGGCGTCGCCACCTCGGCGCTGTACGCCGCCTGTCGGAAGGAGGGTATTCCGCGCTCGCTCGAAGAGATTTCCGAGGTGTCGCGCGTCGAGCGCAAGGAAATCGGGCGCACGTACCGCTACATCTCGCAGGAACTCGGGCTGGAGATGCGGCCGGTGGACCCGAAGAAGTACGTCCCGCGGTTTTCGTCCGAACTCGACCTCTCGAAGGAGGTCCAGTCGAAGGCCAACGAGATTATCGAGACGACCGCGGAACAGGGGCTTCTCTCCGGGAAGTCGCCGACCGGCTTCGCGGCCGCCGCAATCTACGCCGCGTCGCTTCTCTGCAATGAAAAGAAGACCCAGCGCGAGGTCGCCGAGGTCGCGCAGGTGACGGAAGTCACCATCCGGAACCGCTACCAAGAACAGATCGAAGCGATGGGCATCCACACCTGAAGCCCGTCCGCACGAGTCGCATCTCGTTTTGACCGGACGCGTCGCCGAAGGTTCATACCCGCGGGCGACCCACATCCGGTGAATGCGGCTCGACGAGTACATGGACATCGAGCGGGACGAGCGCGCCGAGCGGCGGCGACTCGCCGAGGAGAAGTCCTACGGCATCCTCGACCACCTCGAGACGTTCCAAGACCGGTTCGAGGAGACGGTGCAGGGGGACTCGCTGTACGGCGGCGTCTCCCCGTCTATCTTCGTCGGCCGGTCGAACTACCCGAACGTCTCGACGGGCATCCTCTCGCCGGTCGGTCACGACGAGGACGCCGCCTCCTTCGAGACGAGCGCCGCGTGGTACGACGAGGGCGTGAGCATCGACGACGTGTTCCAGCGGCGCACCTCGCTTCTGAACTCGAATCGCGGGACGAAGGTGACGAACGTCGCCGACTCGTGGGACGGCTTCCTCGGGACGCAACGCGAGGTCGCCATCGCCGACCGCCCCGTGACGGTCGAAATCGGCCTCGACGGGAAGCCCTCGCTCGACCTCGACGCCCGCGCCGACGACGTGGCGACGCCCGTCGGCCCGCGGGCCCGCGCCCGTTCGGCCGACCTCGCGGAGAACCCGCACGTCCCCAAACTGGTGCAAAAGACGCTCGAAGACGACGACTGGAACGCCGAGGGCGCGATGACGTATCTCTACCGCCGCGGCTTCGACGTGTACGACATCAACACCATCCTCTCTGCGGGCGCGCTCGGCCAGACCGAACAGCGCCGACTCGTCCCGACGCGGTGGTCCATCACCGCCGTCGACGACACGCTCGGGCAGTACCTCCGCGGGCAGGTCAAACACGCGGAGAGCGTCGACGGCGTCGAAATCTACCGCAACGAGTTCATCGGCAACGCCTTTTGGGTCATCCTCGCGCCGGGGCGCTGGGAGTTCGAACTCATCGAGCTGAAAGCGCCGGGGAGCGTCTGGAACCCCGACCCCGAGGCGGGGATGTACCTCGCGGCCGACCGCGAGGGCTACGAGGGGCGGACCGGCTACGTGAACGAGACGGCCGGCGCGTACCACGCCTCCCGGCTCGGCGTCCTCGAACACCTCAAAGAGCGCGAGCGACAGGCGAAGGCGCTCGTCATCAGACACGTCTCCGACGACTACTGGGGGCCGGTCGGCGTCTGGCAGATACGCGAGTCCATCCGCCACGCCTTCGAGGGCGAGACGGCCGACGCCGAGACGTTCGGCGACGCCGTCCGCGACGTGGCGGAGTACCTCCCGGTGTCGATCGCGGACCTCCGCCGGAAGTCGACGATGGCCGCCGGTCTCCAGACCGACATCTTCGACTTCGCCTGAGAAACGTATTTCTGACAGCCGAGTAATACGTCCGCGTATGCTCCCGTTACAGGTCCCCGGCGGTCCCGAACTGCTCATCATCATCCTCATCTACGGCATTTTCGCGCTCCTCCCCGTGGTCGCGGCGCTCGTCGCGCTCTACCTGCTGTACAAGATTCGCGGCGACGTGAAGCGCATCGCGGACGCGCTCGACGCGCGAGACGGGTTGTAAGCCGAGACGACTGCGTCCGCTCGATATCTCGCCTACGCCTCGGCCGCGTCGAGGTTGGCGAGCGCCTGCTGGACGAGTTCGCCCGTGTCGGCGATGATGTCGGCCATCTCGTCGTTATCGGGCGCGATGCCGATGAGTCGGGCGACGCGCATGATGCTCAGGTGGTAGACGACCTGCTTGCCCGGCTCTTCCTCCCAGATGACCACGTTGCACGGGAACAGCCCGCCCATCTTCTTGTCGGTGGCGTCGAGCGCGCGGTCCGCCATGTTCGGGTTACACGCGCCGAGGACGTAGTAGGGGTCGCGGCCGGCGTCGACCTTCTCGTTGAGCATCTCGGAGGGCGAAAATTCGGTGGCGACACCGAACCCGGCGTCGGTGAACGCCTCGCGGACGCGCTCGATTGCCGCTTCGTGTTCCATCTCGAGGACGACGCGTTCCTCGCCGATGTCTTCCGGTTTGATGGCGCTGGGGTCGATTGGGAGTGCCATGTTCCTCCCTTGACTCTCCGGCGGGGAAAAGCTATGGTAGTGTGCTCACCCTACACGAGCGAGTCGCCGTCACCCGAGTACAGCACGTCGCCGAGCACCGATTCGACGAACGATGACTTCGCGGCCGTGTATTGACTCCGCTCGTCCGGGTGCGCCTCGGCCAGTCTGCGCTTGCGTCGCTCGTACTCGGCCGCGAGGTCGTCGTCCGCGCGAAGGGCGTCGCGGAAGGCGACCTGTTCGCGGTGGCAGTCGCTTCCGACTTCGGTCAGAGAGAGGTAGTGAGTTCGCCGGTCGGGCGGGCCGCGGACGAAAAACCGGCGGTCGGGAACGTCGTCGGGACGTTCCTCGTAGCCCGCGGCTCCGAGTGTCCGCGCGATGTCGCCGGCGTCGTCGCGGTCGGAGACGAGGACGAGTAGGTCGACGATGGGTTTCGCGGCCAGCCCCGGAACCGCGGTGCTCCCGACGTGTTCGAACCGGACGCCGTTCTCGGCGGTGGCACAGAGTCGCGGCCGCAGGCGCTCGACCTCGCGCTCGTACGCCTCGCGCCAGCGCGGGTCGTGCGCGACGAGTTCGACGGTGCCGCGGGCGAGACCGAGCGATGGAGACGGCTCGGCGTCCTCCGCGGACCGGTCCTTGCGATCGTCGTCGCTCATAGCGGAATCGGGAGCCACTGGAGCGCCGCGGCGACCCGGTCGGGGGGCAACAGCGGCGGGTGGAGCACGAGCCAGTCCAAGAGGATGAGCCCGCCGCCGTGGGCGACGATGGAGGGGAGAATCGAGTCGCTCTCGTAGTCGACGAGGCCGAACAGCACGTCCGTCGGGGCCGACAGGAGAATCTCTATCGGCGGCTTGCCGACGTGGTGAAAGGCGTAGAGAACCGGACTGATGAGCGCGCTCTTCCGACCGATTTCGCGGACGCCGACGCAGAGTAGGCCGCGGTAGTACGTCTCGGCCGCGACGACGACGAGCAGTTGCTGGGCGGCGTGCGGGAGGAAGTCCGCGAGCGCGGTCGAGGTGTGCCACATCGGGTAGTACGCCCGAATCGACGGCAGGCTCGACCCGACGAGGTAGAAGGGGAGGACGAACAGCGCGAGCAAAAGCGTGTTTCGGAGCGCCGCGCGGTCGACGTTCCAGCCGAGGTTGCGGCCGTGAGCGAGCGCGAGCGCTCCGGGTACGAGGATGAACAGGAGGGCGTCGTGGACCGCGCGGTAGGTGAGGTCGCCGGCGGGAAGCGGCCAGAGACTCCACGCGGCCCCGACGACGCCCCCGACGATGAGGGCGCGGTAGAGCCACGGGAGACCGGCGAGCCGGCGGCGTAACACCGTTATTCCGTCTGGACCGGGTCGCGGCCGACGATGTCGAGCACGTCGTCGACGAAGGCCTGTCGCGTCTCGAAGTACGTCTCGTCGGCCTCGGCGAGCACGTCTTCGAGGCTCTGGGGGCCGTCGGGCGTGCGGATGACCGCGTCGCCTTCTTTGTTCAGGATACTGCTCTTTTCTTGGGGCCACGTCAGTCGGGAGGCGACGCGCGCGAGGGGCGCACCTTCGACGGACGCGCCCGTACCGAGTTCGACGGCGGGTGCCTCGTCTGCTTCCTCGTCAGCCATGCGCGAGGATTAGCCACCGCGCATGATAATCCCTTCGAGATTCGCATGTGTCGCCGTCGCGCCGCCGGCGGCGTATCGGGTCGCCGTGCGCGCGTCGACGGCCTGCGACGTGTCGAGAAGTAGATACTCGTCTGACGCATCGTTTTAGGGACTGGTTTCGTAGTCGGGGCCATGACTAGTCTTTCGGAGGCGTACCACGGTGGCCGGGGCGGGCCGAGTCTCCGACGGCTGTCCCTGGGCTTCGGGGGGTTCCTCCTCGGCGTGCTGTTGGTCGTCGCGGGCATCGTCGTCGCGACCACCGACGTGTACACGTCCGGCGGGGCGACCCTCGGCGAAGCGCGCGAACTCGGGGGCATCCTCGGTGGCATCGGCGTTCCCGCCGTCTTCCTCGGCGTCCTCGCGGTCCTCCCCGCGAGCCGTCGAACCCGCGCCGCGTCGCTCATCGGCGCGAGCATCGCCGTCCTCGGCGTCGCGCTCTTCTCGCACGCGTACCCGTGCCAGTGGACCGGCGCGACCTGCGGGGCCGGCCTCACCGACCTCACGCTCGAAACCGTCGCCGTCTACTTCTTCGGCACGGTCACGACGTTCTGGTGTCTGTTCGTCGGCGTCGCCAACTTCAAGACGCGGAACGACCCCGGCGGCACCGCCACGGTGCAGGTGACGAAGAAGGGCGAGACCCGCGTCGTCGAAGTCGAGAACTCCGGCGGCGGCGGCCTCGGCGGTATCGGCTTCCTCGGCGGCACGCCCGACGGCGACGTCCAGACGCAGACGAACCAGTCGACCTCGACCGCCGGGTCGGGGGCGACCGCGAGCGCCGGCGCGACCGACGGCGGCGCGTCGACGCAGGACATCACCCCGCTCGACGTCGAACCCTCGGCGTCGACCTCGTCCGACGGGGCGGAGGCGACTCAGTCGGCCGGTTCGACGGGCGCGGCGACGAACCGCTCCGGCGTCGACACCGTCCAGTCCAGCGAGTCCGCGCGCTCGCCGGCCGGCGCGGCCGACCACCCCGACGCGGACCGCCCGGCGAACGCCACCGTCGGCGACCGCTACTGCGGCAACTGCACGTACTTCGAGTACGTCCGAACCTCGGACGGACTCAAGCCCTACTGCTCGGCCCACGACGAGATGATGCAGGACATGGAAGCCTGCGACGAGTGGTTCCCGCGTCGCCGCGAGTAGTCCCGCCGCCGACCGATTGACTCCGACGACCGTTTCCGATTACTGTTCTTCGCCGTTCAATCTCGCTTCCACGTCGCGCCAGTGGCTCCCGCGCCAGAACACCTGTCCGCAGTCCCGACACCGACACAGCGCCGTCTCCGCCGGATCGGGCGCGTAGTCGGGAACCGACTCGCCGCGACTGACGGCCTCCACGCGGCCGTTACAGACGCCACAGCGCGACGGCTCCTCGTCCAGCGACACCGCGAAGCCGACCGATTCGAGTTCGCGGAGTTGCGCGATTGGCTCCCGTTCGGCGAGGAGAACGCTCCGCGGCGCTCGCTCGGCCAGTCGCACGTCGCGGGTGAGGAGGACGCGTCCCTCGGCGTTCGCCCGCGCGAGCAGGCCGTCGTCGCCGGGGTCGGCTCGGGCGTCGCGCGCGCCGTCCGCTCCGTCTTCTGTTTCGTCCCCGCCGTCGAGGGCGTATTCGGCGTCGTAGCCGCACATCCGCAGGTACGTGGCGAGTTTGCCGAGCATCACGTCCAAGAGGAGCGCGGTGTCGTCGGGAACGGCGTGGTCGACGCCCGAGGCGACCGTACCGGGGTGGTCGGCCCCAACGTCGTCGGTCACGCGAGGAAGTCGGTCAGTTCCTCGACCGACCGCGCGTTCAGCACGTCCGCGGTCTCGACCCAGCCGCGACGGGCCGTGTGGACCCCGTAGCGGGCGTGGTCGAGTTCGCCCGGTCGGTGGGCGTCGGTGTCGATTGCGACCGTCGCGCCCGCCTCGACGGCGATTTTGAGCGCCTCGCCGTTCAGGTCGAGGCGGTACGGGCTGGCGTTGAGTTCGAGCGCGACGCCGTTGTCGACGGCGGCCTCGGCGAGTCGCTCGTAGTCGAGCGGCAGGCCGGGCCGCTGGTTGATGAGTCGGCCGGTCGGGTGGCCGAGGACGTTCACCGCGGGGTGTTCCATCGCGGTGACGAGTCGCTCGGTGGCCGTCTCGCGGTCCTGGTCGAGCGCGCTGTGGGGCGAGGCGACGACCACGTCGAGTCGGTCGAGCACGTCGTCGGCGACGGAGATGCCGCCCTCGGCGTCGATGTTGGCCTCGACGCCGGTGAACACCGCGATGTCGGCGTCGTCGGCGACGGCGCGGACCTCGTCAATCTGGTCGAGCAGGTCGTCGTCCTCGACGCCGACGCCGCCGACCATTCCGGGACCGGTGGCGTGGTCGGTGACGGCGTGGTAGTCGTAGCCGCGCTCCGCGGCGGCCGCGACCATCTCGGCGACCGTGTTGTCGCCGTCGGACCAGTCCGTGTGGGTGTGGAGGTCGCCGCGGAGATCGCCCTCCGCGACGAGGTCCGGCAGGTCGCCGTCGGCGGCGCGCTCGATTTCGCCGGTGTCCTCGCGCATCTCCGGCGGGACCAGCGGGAGGTCGAGCGCGGCGTACATCGACTCCTCGGTGTCGCCGGCGACGCGCGTTCCGGCCCGCGGGCCGTCGTCGGGGTCGGCCATGTCCGAGATGTCGAACATCCCGTACTCGTTCATCTTGAGGCCGCGGTCGATGGCGATGTTGCGGAGGTGGACGTTGTGGTCCTTGCTCCCGGTGAAGTACTGGAGCGCCGCGCCGTACTCCGCGGGGTCGACGACGCGGAGGTCGACCCGCATCCCGTTCACCCGGACGCTCGCCTTCTGCTCGCCCGCCTCGATGGTGTCGCCGACGAGGTCCCACGCGAGGAAGCGGTCGATGACGGCCGCGGCGTCGGCGCTCTCGGCGAGCACGTCGATGTCGCCGACCGTCTCGCGCCACCGCCGCATCGACCCCGCGGGTTCGACCCGCCCGACGGCGTCGTGGTCGCCGAGGTACGCGAGCAGGTCGTCGGCGACGGGTCGCGCCCTCCCGAGCAGTTCGCGACCGGTCGCCTCGCGGGCGAACTCGATGCCGTCGAGGATGTTCGCCTCCGTCTTCGCGCCGAACCCCTTGACCTCCTGTATCTGCCCCTCGCGGGCGGCCGCTTCGAGGTCGTCGAGGTCGGCGACGCCGAGCGCCTCGTACAGTTTGCCGACCGTCTTCGGGCCGACGCCCTCGACGCTCGTCAGCCCGGCCATGTCGACCGGCAACTCCTCGCGGAGTTCCGCCAACTCCTCGATGCGGCCCGTCTCGACGTACTCGACGATTTTCGAGGCGATGGCGTCGCCGACGCGGTCGATCTCCTGCACCGCGTCTTCGCCCTCCGCGGCGAGTTCCTCGACCGGTTTCGGATACTCGCGGACGTTCTCGGCGGCGCGGCGGTAGCTCGACGGCTTGTAGGCCACGTCTTTCGCCTCCAGCAGGTCGGCGAACTCCTCCAGCAGGGTCGCTATCTCGTCGTTTCGGCTCATCGACCGCCCCGTTTGCCCTTGCCGCCGTCGCGGCCCAGCGCCTTCTTCAGGAAGTTCATCCAGCGCTTCTGGTCCGCGGCGTTCTGGTGGCTCTCCTCCTGTTCGAGGTCGACCGGCCGAAGCTGTTCGAGGGCGTTCAGCGCCCGGTCGATGCCGACGATATCCTCTGCCAGCCGCCGCCCCTCGTCGTAGCTCACCTCGTTGTCCTCGATTCGTTGGAGCCGTTCGAGGCGCTCGCGGCGGAGGTTCCGCTTCGCCTGGTCGACGCGCTCTTTCTCGCCCGACGGAACGGTGTCGCGGCGCTTTATCTCGAAGACGAACTCCCTGAGGTCTATCTCCTCGCCTTGGACCTCGATGCGGTCGGGAATCTGTGCACCGACGGTCGCACCCTCCCGATTGACGCGCTCCAAGAGCTGTTTACGCTCGAACTCCTTCACGCCCTGTCGTTGTCCCGCGCGGCACTTCGCTCCTTCGCCCGACGCGGTGCAAACTCCTCGCCGGACTGAGCGTCCCACCGAGAAACAGGTCTGAAACCCCCGAATAACGGTTATTCTCTCGGCCGTCGTACTCTCACACGAACTATGTCAATTGACACCAATACACACAGTAGTGGCGACGCTTCGGGCGCTTCCGGAGACGCGGCGACCGCGTTCGGTCGGGCCCGGCTGTACGCGTTCTACCTGCTCGCGGTCGTGACGCTGGTGATGGCGGCGGTCTTCGTCAGCGAACTCCTGTCGTTCGCCGTCGTCGGCTGGGGCGCGGGCGGCGACGTGCTCGCCGAGCACCGCCTGCACCTGATGGTCATCGCGGCGAACGTCTGGATACTGGTCCTCGGTGTCGCGAGCCAACTGTACCGGCCGCTGAAGCGCGTCGCGCTCATGCAGGTCGCCTTCGCGGTGACGACGCTCGTGCTCATCGGGACTATCGTCGGCGGCGGGCCGGTCGAGGAGGTCGTCCCCTTCTTCGTGCTCACCGGGCTGATGATGCTGTTCCACCCCGCGGGCCGCGACGTCGTCTCGGTCGGTGACGACTACAGCCCGGCGCTCCTCGGCCTCGTCGCGGGCGCGGCGCTCCCGGTGCTCGCGTTCGCGGGCAACCAGTTCGGCCTGCAGGCGACCGGTGACGTTCACGCCGTCGCCGGCCACTACATGGAGATGGCGGCGATGGCTATCGGGCTGTTACTGCTCGGCCTCGTCGCGGCCGCCGGCGCGCCCGGCCACCGCGTCGTCGCGTGGCTGACCGGCGGTCTCGCCGTCTACTTCGGCGCGGTCTCGCTCGCCTTCCCGACGCAGGTGTCCAGCGTGGGTTCGATGTGGGCCGTCGCGCTCGTCGCGTGGGGGCTGGCGTTCGTCGCCGCGAGCGAGCTTCGGACCAGCGGTCGGACCGCGGTCGCGCGGGAGCGCCCGCTCTCCGCGGGGCAACCGCGAGTGTGACATTCGCGGGGAGTCGCAGGCTGTCGATGGCCTGATTCGCGCCTGACAGGTCATCGGCGGACCAGTGTCGCGCGGTCGCCCGGAGAGATTCGCCGCTTTCTCCGACAGCGGCCGCGTATCCGTCGTCTCTCGTCGCAAACTCCGGCGGAGAGACGAACCTTCTTATGGTTCGTCTTGGATACCGTGAGGTATGGGTTTGTTCGACCGTCTCCGCGGCAAAGACCACCCCCGCGTCGCCTTCATCGGCATCGACGGGGTCCCGTTCACTCTCCTCTCTGAGCATCCGGACGAGTTCCCCAACTTCGCGGCGCTGGCCGACGAGGGCTCTGCGGGCGACATCGACAGCATCGTCCCGCCGGAGTCCTCGGCGTGTTGGCCGGCGCTGACGACCGGCGTCAATCCCGGCGAGACCGGCGTCTACGGCTTCCAGGACCGCGAGGTCGGCTCCTACGACACGTACGTCCCGATGGGCCGCGACGTGCAGGCCACCCGCGTCTGGGACCGCGTCACCGACGCCGGCCGCAAGGCCACCGTGATGAACGTCCCCGTGACGTTCCCGCCCCAGCGAAACGTCCAGCGCATGGTCTCGGGCTTCCTCTCTCCCGGCGTCGACAAGGCCGCCTACCCCGACGACTTCCGCGACGCGCTCTCCGAGATGAACTACAAGATAGACGTGAACGCGAAGCTCGGTCACGACGACGACAAGACCGCGTTCATGGAGGACGCCCGGAAGACGCTCGACCGGCGCTACGAGGCGTTCGAGCGCTACATCGACCAGGACGACTGGGACCTCTTTTTCGGCGTCTTCATGACGACCGACCGCGTCAACCACTTCCTGTTCAAGGACTACGAGCGCGACGGGAAGAACAAAGACGCCTTCATGGAGTTCTACCGCACCGTCGACGACTACCTCGGCCGCATCCGCGACGCCCTCCCCGAGGACGTGACGCTCATCGTCGCGTCCGACCACGGCTTTACCTCCCTCGACTACGAGGTCCACTGCAACACGTGGCTCGAAGAGAACGGCTGGCTCTCCTACGAGGACGACGACCACGACTCGCTTTCGGACATCGACGAGGACTCGAAGGCGTACTCGCTCATCCCCGGTCGGTTCTTCGTCAACCTCGAAGGCCGCGAGCCCCGCGGGTCGGTCCCGCAGTCGGAGTACGAGGCGGTCCGCGACGAACTCAAGGCCGAACTCGAAGCGCTCGAAGGCCCCGACGGCAACAAGGTCGCAGACCGCGTCGTCGTCAAGGAAGACGCCTTCCGCGGCGACCACGACGACATCGCCCCCGACCTCGTCGTCATCCCGAACCACGGCTTCGACCTGAAGTCCGGCTTCAAGGGCCACGACGACGTGTTCGGCGTCGGCCCACGCAACGGGATGCACTCGTTCGACAACGCGACGCTGTACGTCGACGACCCCGGCGCGGTCATCGAGGACGCCGACCTCTACGACATCGCCCCGACCATCCTCGACCTCATGGACGTCGAGTACAGCCGCACCGACCTCGACGGCGCGAGCCTCATCCAGCAGTAAGCGGTCGGCGGTCTCTCCTCTTATTGTCGCACTGCGCTCCGAACGTCCCGTTCGAGCCGGTCCGCGTGAGTCAGTCGTAGCTCGCGCGCGTTGGCGGGCGTGACCGTCTCGCGGCCGTCGATTTCGTGCGACACCGGGCTGTAGGCGTCCACGTCGAAGCCCATCCGGTCGAGGTACGACCGCACCTCCGCGGAGTCCAGTCCGTCCTCGATGGCGGCGTTGACGTACCGGAGCACCGCGTCGAACTCGGGGAGGACGACCTGTTCGTCCGTCACGCGCCCGCTGTCGCCGTCGATTCTGAGAGTCGCGTCGTCGAGGTGTTTCACCACGCCCGCGACGCTGTTCGCCAGTCTGACCACGTCGCTCGGGAGCGAACAGTCCGGCGAGCGCCACTCGACCGTGCCGAACTCGGCTCTGAGTTGCACCGGCGTCCAGATCGCGCTCTCGGGGTCGAAGTTCGCCTCGATGGTCGCCCGGTCGACGCCCTCCGCCTCGGCGCGCACGAGGAACTCCTCGAACCGGCGTTCGAGGCGGCGCGACCACTCCCGCGTGTCGTCGGCGTAGCGCCACAGCCGACCCTGATGCGGCACGTCGTCGTAGGTCATCCGGCGGTACAGCTTCGACCGCGCGCCCGCCGCCAACCGCTTCCCGTCGTAGTACGGCGAGGAGTTCACGAGCGCCAGCGCGGGGTCCAGCGCAACGAGCGCGTTGTACTGGTCGATTTCGCGGCCGGGACGCTGTTCGACGTGGACGTGCGTCCCCACGCAGTGTCGCGCGTACTGGAAGTCCGACCCGACGACGCGGTTCTGGATGCGCGTCCGGTCGCTCTCCAGTTCCGTCACCGCCTCCTCGCTGAGCGGCGTGGCGAGCGGGACGAGTCGCTTGCCGACTTCCTCGGCCCGCGCGAGGACGTCGCCGAGCCGTTCGTACAGCTCCTCTCGCAACTCGGCGGCCGAGTCGCACGGCGTCGTCTTCACCTCCAACACCGGCTCGACGAACTCCCGTTCGGCCCCGGGCGAGGCGTCGACGAGCCCGCCCGGGTCGGTGAACGACCCGTCCTCCTCGACGACCCAGTACTCGACTTCGATACTTCGCCGGAGCGGGCCCGAGGTCGACTCAGACATGGCGACCCCGGCGTTGCGCCGAGTATAGTCTCACACGCATCGTTTCGCTCCCCCGTGAGAAAACATTGTTAACACACACCATGGGTGGGCGGGGAGACGGAAAAAACATTCGCAGACTGCATAGTCGCCGCGGAATCGATGGACAATCGTTTTCAAAAGTTCTCGTTCGCTAGTCGTTCGTACCTCAAACGGCCGCAGTCGGTTGTCACAGCAGGTCGTCGAGGTCGTCGCTGTGCCACATCTCTTTGGGGTCCTCTCGGGGTTCGGTCTCCGCCTTGTCGACGGCCTCGCGGGCGCGCTCCATGAACGACTCGACCCGCTCGGAGCGCTCGACGCCGCCGAGGAGGACGAGCGACGCGAGCCGGCCGCTTTCCAGCGGGAAGTCGCCGCCGCGGACCTGCATACTGCCGGTCTCGTCTTCGACCCAGCGACGCGCTCGCTCGACGCCCTTCCGCGGGATGGTGTCCGGCTCCCCGGCGATGACGACCAGCGCGGAGTCCGCGTCGCTCGCGTCGGGCAGGCTCGTGCCCGTCAGGACGGCGCGGCGGGTCGTGCTCATGACCGCGTTGATGTTGTCTTCGGCGTTCGGGGAGGCCTCGGCGCTCGCGTAGCCGAGCGCGGCGATGCCGCCGGAACGGAGGGTGTTGATAACCTCGGAGGTGTCGACGACGCTCTCGCCGACGCCCTCGGTGGCCTCGCCGGCCGCGAGAAGCAGGCCGACGCGGCGAGCGATGGCATCGTTGATGGCGTCGTAGCCCTCGCTCATCGACTCGCCGGCCGAGCGGAACGCGTCGTTGTCGACGAGGAGGACGGCGTCGGCCTCGCGGGCGACGGTCTTGAGCGACCGACCGGCGTTCACCTGATACAGCGCCCCCTCGTCCTCCCCGGGCAGGATGCCGAGGACGTACACCGGCACGTCGTAGACGCGGGTGAGCGCCTTCGCGAGGACGGGCGCGCCGCCCGAGCCGGAGCCGCCGCCGAGTCCGGCGACGACGAAAATCGACTCCGCCTCGGCCGTCACGCGACCGTCGAGGGCGGACATGACCTCGGTTTGGTCCGACTCCATGACCGCGGCACCGAGTTCGTTGTCGCCGCCGACGCCGTGGCCGTTGACGCGGTCTTGGCCGATGAGCACGGTCTCGACGGGAAGCGACTGGAGGTCCGCCTTCGCGGTGTTCACCGCGACCGCGTCGAGCACCGCGCCGAACCCCATCTGCCGGTCGAACGACTGGAGAGCCGACGCGAGCTTCCCACCCGCCTGCCCCACACCAATCAGGACGGTTTTCATACATGATTCACTCGCTCGGTCGCCTTGAACATTCCTCACATGAGTACTGTTAACTCACCGGGGCGTTCGACCCGGCCGTTGACCCGGAGCTTTATGACAGATAACGGGACCACGCCGACCCATGACGCCCGACCCGACTCACTCCGACGCCGTTGCCGACGCCACGCTCGGTTCGTCCGCTTCCAGCGCCCCGCCCGCGGCGGACCGCACAACCGATCACACGGCCGACCGCACGGCCGACCTCGCCGCGCGGCTCGACGCGGTCGAACGCACCATCACCGACGGCGACGCCGACTTCTCGTCGCTCGAAGACCTCGCGGCCGTCGAGCGCCGGGTCTCCGAACTCGAATCGGCGGTCGAGTCGCTCACCGAGCGCCTCGACGAGATGGACGCCGCGACGCAGGCGATGCGCGGCTACCTCGGCGGCGTCCGCGCGGTCAACGAGGACGTCGAACGCCGGGCGAACGCCGCGCTCGCCAAGGCCGAGTCGCTCGAATCGGAACTCGTCGACGAGACGGCGTCGCCCGCGGGGTCGCGGTCGGCTGACGCGCTCGCCACGGAAGCGGCGTCGCACGTCGGCCGGTCGGATGGCGGAGACGGCGGTGACTCCCAGCGCGCCGAGGGGACCGGCACCGCCGCCAGCCCCGCATCCGAGTCTCGCGCCGCGCTCGATTCCCGGGCATCCACCGACTCTCGCGCACCCACCGATTCCCGCGGCGACTCCGCCGACCGCGGACTGGCCGCTCGCCTCCGCGACGCGCTGTGATTCGCGTCGTCCTCACGTGTCTGCTCGCGGTCGCCATCGCGGGCGTCGTCTTCCCGGCGGCCGACGCGGCCCGAGCGGACGCGACGACCGTGAAAGTCGGCTCGATGGCCGACGAAATCGCGCACGCCGCGACGGCGCTCGCGGCGGCGGAAGACCCGACGCCGGCCGGCGTCGCGGGCGCGCGGCGGCACGTCGTCCTCGACGTTCCCGCCGGGGTCGTGGCGGGCCGCCGGTGTCTCCAACCTCACGGTTCGCGGCGGCGACGGCGTCGAACTGGCGGCGGGTGTCGCCGGCGGCCCGACCGTCGTCCGTCGCGTCGGCGGCCCTCGGACTCGCGTCGCCGGCGACCGCCTCGGTCCTCGGGCCGGGCGAACACCGGCTCAGACTGACGCTCGAAGCCGACGCGGCCGGTTCGGTCGTCGTCATCGCCCCCGCGACCGCCAACTCGTCGGCGGCGTAGGTTCAAATACCCGGACGGGACCACGCCCCCGTATGCCCCTCGGCTCACCTTCCATCGGCTCCCTCTCAGAAACCGTCGCCGCGGCGCTCCCGGACGCGCTCGGCGACCGACTCGCCGACGCGACCGGCAGTCGGAACGCGTCCCGCGATTCCGCCGCCGACTGCGGCTGTGAACCCACCTTCTCGACGCCTACTGACCGTCCCGACGACGACACCGTGACGCTCGCGGTCGACGCCGGTGACTGCCCGCACCGCGGGTCGCTTTCGACCTCGGCCGCCTGTCGCGCGGCGGTCGTCGAGGCGCTCGAAACCCGCGACGCCGACCGGCTCGTCGTCCGCGCCGACGGACTCGAACGCCGGTACGACGCCGACGCGACCGGCCTGCTCGTCGCCGCCGGCCGGTTCGCAGAGCGCGTCCGGTTCCGCGACGACCGCCTCGCAGACCGCGCCCGCGAGGACCCGCTCGGGGCCGCCCACGAGGCGACGGGTCGCGCCGGGCCCGTCCGCCGCGCGGCCGTCGAGACAGGACTCGCTGAGGGCGCGTCTCGAAGCGCCGACTACGGCGACGCGCTCCGGGCGGTCGTCGGGCCGACGCTCGCGCGCTCCCGCGTCGACCCCCGCCCGCCGGCCGACGGGCGACTCGTCGGGGCGACCGACCTCGACACCGGCGCGGTCGCCCGCCGCTACGACCGCCCGAACGGTCCCGTCTACCACCTCACGCCGCCCGAATCGACGCTCGGCCACCGCGCCGCGCGGACCCTCGAAGCCGCCCACGACCGACTCGCCCGCGGCACCGTCGACGCCGGGCCGCGCGCGCCGGGCCGCGCCGTCCGCCTCGTCGCGGACGCGGACGACCCGGTCGAGACGCTCGCGGCGATTCTGGCGAAGCACACCACGGGCAACGGCGTCCTCGACGACCTGTTTTCTGACCCCGCGGTCTCGGACGTGTACGTCTCGACGCCCGCCGAGGAGAACCCGATTCGCGTCGTCGTCGACGGCGTCTCGATGCCGACGAACGTCCGCCTCGCACCCGGCGGCGCGGAGTCGCTCGCCTCCCGCCTGCGCCGCGTGAGCGGCGCGTCGTTCTCCCGCGCCGACCCGACGCTCGACACCGTCGTCGAGGCCGGCGGCGCGACCGTCCGGGTCGCGGGCGTGACCGCGCCCGCCAGCGACGGCCTCGGTTTCGCGTTCCGCCGCCACGACGAGACGCCGCTGACGCTCCCCGCGCTCGTCGCCAACGGGACGCTGTCGGCCGACGCCGCGTCGCTCTGCTCGCTCGCGGTCGAACGCGGGGCCTCGGTCCTCGTCGCCGGCTCCCGCGGGGCCGGCAAGACGACGTTCCTCGGCTCGCTCCTGTGGGAACTCCCCCGCGACGTTCGCACGGTGCTCATCGAGGACACGCCGGAACTTCCGGCGTCGAGCCTGCTGGACGCCGACCGCGACGTGCAGACGCTCCGAACCGACACGACCGGCGGCCCGGAGCCGACGCCGCAGGAGGCGCTCCACGCGGCGCTCCGACTGGGCGACGGCGCGCTCGCGCTCGGCGAAGTCCGGGGCGAGGAGGCCGCCGTCCTCTACGAGGCGATGCGCGTCGGCGCGAACGCGAACGCGGTCCTCGGAACCATCCACGGCGACGGAGCCGCCGACGTGCGCGAGCGCGTCGTCTCCGACCTCGACGTCCCGGCGTCGTCGTTCGCCGCCACCGACCTCGTCGTCACCTGCGAGCACGCGGACGCACACCGCGTCGCCCGCGTCGAGGAGGTCCGCCCCGTCGGCGACGACGCGGCGTTCGAGACGCTGTTCGAACACGACGGGCGCGCCCTCGAACCCACGGGGTCGGTCGCGCGCGGCGACAGCCTCGCGGTCGAGTCGCTCGCTCGCCCCGGAGAGTCGTACGCCGACGTGCTCGACGCGCTCGACGCCCGCGCCGCCCACCTCGACTCGCTCGCCGAGACGGAACGGACGGCTCCAGACGACCTCGCCGCGGCCCGCTCGGAGCGTGATTCGGGATGCTGAACCCGGACACAGAGACGGCCACGAGCGCGGGCGCTGACTCCGATGCGTCCCGGTTGGCCCGCGCGGCCGCGACGACGCTCGCGCGGCTCTCGCCCGACTCCGTCGACGCCGAGCCGAGCGACGAGCTCCGCCGCTCGCTGGCGTTTCTCGACGCGGAACTCGCCCCCGAGACGGTCGTCGCCGCGGGCTACGGCGCGGCGCTTCCGGCCGGACTGCTCGGCGGACTCGTCGCCCTCGTGGCCCGGCTTCCGACCGTCACGGTCGTCTTCGTCGCGCTCGCGGCCGCGCTCGGCGCGACCCACGCGGTTCACACGCTTCCCGTCTGGCTGGCGACGCTCCGCCGGACGCGGGCGCTCGGGAACGCGCCGGAACTCGTCGGCCGCATCGCGCTTCGGATGCGCATCGAGCCCTCGGTCGAGCGGGCCAGCGCGTTCGCCGCGCGCGGCGGCGACGACCCGCTTTCGGCCTCGCTCGCCGCGCACGCCGACCGGGCCCGCGGGACGCCGACCGCGGGACTCTCCGAGTTCGCCGACGCGTGGCGC
>NZ_AOLP01000016.1 GCF_000337795.1 Haloferax denitrificans ATCC 35960 | reverse complement strand
GGAGCCGTCGGTCGACGAATCGGTCGTCGCGTCCGTGACCGTGCTCTCGGTCACCTGCTCGCCGTTGACGTAAATCTCGGACTCGCCTTCGAGGAACGAGAACGAGTCGACGTCGCCGGAGAACGTGTAGGCGTCCTCGACGCCCTCGGTCGTAATCCAGCCAGTCGCGGTGCCGCTTTCGATGTCGTCCCACTCCTCGATGGTGCCGTCCGACGCCTGCAGTGAGTCCGTCACCGTGAACTCGTACTGGGTCGTCGTGCCCGTGCCGACGAGGCGAATCTCGTTCGGGAGGGGCTCGGTCGTGGAGTCGGTCGTCGAATCCGTCGTGGAGTCGGTCGTCGAATCCGTCGTCGAATCCGTGCTCGACGAGTCGCCGCCGGTACTGCCGTCGGCGCTCGGGAGCGGACAGGAGTCGGAGCTCGTGATGTTGCTCGTGTCCACGTCGGCCCCGCTGAACACCGTCGCCTGCCCGGAGACGTTGATGTTCGAGTCCAGAATCTCACAGCTCGTGGCGTCGTTGACGAGGACGCCGTCCACGTCGCCGTTCGGGAAGTGGATACAGCTGTTCTGGACGGTCGAGCCGTTGCGGTCGTTGTCGATGCAGACCGCCGCGCCGGACGGCTGGGACCGCGCGCTCCCCGTGATGGAGACGTTTTCGAGGTTCACGCCCCACGGCTTGTCCGCGGTGTCGGTGTCGACGGAGTCGGCGTGAATCGTCTGGACCGACGTGTCGTTCTGGATGCGGCAGTTGCGCAGGGTGAAGCCGCCGTGGCCGCCCCACGTCGGCGACGAGACGACGCCGCGCGAGGTGGGACAGGACTTGAAGATGAAGTCACAGTCCTCGATGAGGACGCCCGCGTACCCGTTGCCGGTGGAGTCGATGCGGAGGCCTTCGGGGCTGTCGAGGCTGTCGCCGTCGTGGGCGTGCTCGTTGAGGTTGTCCGAGTCCATGATGACGGTCGCGCCCTTGATCCACGAGGTCTTTTCGGGGTGGTCGCCCGCGGAGATGCGCATGTTCGTGTTGTCGTTGTTCTTGAACAGGCCGCCCTCGACGCGGAGGACGCCGCGGGTGTGGGTCGCGCGGAACGACGACGACCCGCGCTGTTCGATGTGGCAGTCGACGAGGCGAATCTCGCCGACGGAGCCGCCCTGCACGCGGATGCCCGCGACGCCGTCGGGGTAGCCCGGAAGCTCGGCACCCTCGCGCATGTAGACGCGACGGGCGACGTTGACGCCGTCGACGGAGGAACAGTCGTACGCGAGGAGCTGGCGGCGAGCGTCGTTGTCGGTGGGGGTGCGACCGAGCCACTCGACGTCTTCGATGAGGCCGCCGTCGTCGTTTATCATCCAGATGTCCGCCGTGGTGGTGGAGTCGTCGGTCTGCTGGATGGAGAAGTTCTTCAGGACGTGGTGGTCCCCGCTGGTGATTTCGAGGAACCGGTACTTCTCGCCGTTGTTGCCCGACGGGAAGACGAACTGCACGTCCTTGTGGGAGCTTCCGGTGCCGACCATCCCGAAGCGGGAGACGTCGTCGTTCCAGTACTGCGTCTCGGTGGCGAGATACTCACCCGGAGGGAATTCGATGAGCGTCCCGCTCTCGTACGCGGAATCGAGTTGGTTGTCTATCGGTTCGTTTCCGTTGGGGTCCATTCCAAGGTCGTCCACCGCGTTGACGACGCGGTCCCATTGGATACCGAAGCGCTCCTCTGGTCCAGACGCAGCCGACGCGACGCCGGCAGAGAGGGCAGTCGATGCGGCCATTGCACCGAGTTTGAGGTAGTTCCGCCTGTTGAGTTGCGATTCGAGGATGGAGTCCGAATCCGCGGGGGATTCGTCGTCGTCTCCATCGTTTAGTCGTACCATATCTCAGGAAAGCCCTCGTTAAGGTGATAATCATTATTGCAGGGTATAATCGAGTTAGCTACGATTACTTACGGGATTGATTCGGATGCTGGCCAGTTAGTTACCAGTTGCATTCCAAAGACACACCTTATATTCGAGCAAAATAACATCAACCGAATAGTAGTATAGCGGCTGTTTGAGCCCAGAAAACAACCGCTTAATCGAGACAATACGGGACAAATCGGCATCCCGCGACGAGTTGAATTTAGCCCGTGAAACGGCTCTGCTCCGCAGATAATCGATATGTGAACTGGTAATTACGCCCCCACCGAATTTTGCGAGGGCGTTCGTTTCACCGCGCCCACATTTTCTGACGAGGTTCTGATAGATTTGGTTCACGGCGAAGGTTCAGCTAGCAATGAGAGTCAGTCGAATCGACCACTCGCCGGCCCCGTCGGACGGGCCGAGCGCCCGCCTTACTTCGACATCACCGAGACGAGTTCACGGAGGTTCTGTTTGACCCGCCAGTCGAAAAGCGTCATGAGCGACGCGGCGCTGACGACGTAGGCGACGACCCCGATGGCGACGAGGAGCGCGAACTCGACGAGCGGCGACCCGACGCGGTTCTGCGCCGCGAGGACCGCCAGCGCCATCGCGCCGCTGGCCGCGACGGGGTACGAGAGTTCGCGGAGGAACCGCCGGTAGGTCGTGTCGAGCGTTCGCTTCATCTCGCGCGCGTACAGCGGGACCATCGGGAACGCGAGGATGCCCGTGACCGCGAGCGCGGTCCCCTCGATGCCGTAGGCGCTCGTCGCGGGGACGATGGCGATGGCAAGCAGGGCGACCCTGAGGAAGCCGAGTTTGGTCTGGACGTCGGGGCGGCCGACGGCGCGCCAGACGGGGTTGAACGTCGCGAAGAGCGTCCGAAACAGCCCGTAGGCGACGAGAATCTGCATGGCGAGCACCATCGGGAGCCAGTCCTCGCCGAGGAACGCGCCGACGAACGCGGGCGCGACGAGGTAGATGCCGACCGACATCGGCAGGGCGACGAACGCCGTGAGCCGGAAGGTGCTGAAGAACGCCTCGCGGAGGGCGCGCTGGTCCTCCTGGAGCTTCGAGTACGTCGAGAACATCACGCTGGAGACGACGACGGCGATTTCGGTCGCCGGCGCGTTGGAGATGCGGTAGGCGAGCTGGTAGTAGCCGAGCGAGGTGGCGGTCAGGAGCCAGCCGACGACCGCGTCGTCGCCCTGCCCGTAGAGGAACTCGACGATGGACGACCCCGTGACCCACTTCCCGTACCCGATGAGTTCGGCGGCGTACGCGCGGTTCAGCGCGGGGCGCGGGCGGTACGGGTGCAGGAAGTAAGTCACAATCGACCGGACGCTAGCGTCGGCGAGGTAGCCGAAGATGAGCGCCCAGACCGTCGGGCTGACCGCGGCGTAGCCGAGCGCGACCACGACGTAGGCGGTCGTCCCGCTGACACGGTAGGCGAACTCCTTGTGGAACGCGAGGTCCTTCTTGAAGTAGACCATCGCGGGGTTCCGAAGCGCGAGGAAAATCGGGACCAACGCGATGGCGCGGATGAGGTCCCGCGCGGCGGGCTCGCCGAACAGCGAGGCGAGCGACGGGGCGGCGACGTAGAGAATCGAGCTCATCACCAGTCCGCGGAGGAGTTCGAGCGTGAACGTCGTGTTCAGGTACTCGTCGACGTCGTCGTCGACGCGCTGGATGAGCGCGGCGTCGATGCCGAGGTTCGTCAGGCTCAAGAGCGCCGAGATGGTCAGGAGCGCGATGCCCATCAGCCCGATGGCCTCGGGGCCGAGCAGTCGCGCGAGGACGATGAACATGACGACCTTCAGCACCCGGTCGAGGACGTTCATCGCCGACACCCACATCCCGCTTTTCACCGTCCGCTCTGCGAGGTCGCCGTCGTCGTCGCCGGGGACGAACCGACGGCGAATCGTCCGGACGACCGAGCGAATCTTATCTCTCATCGAAGCCACCTCTCGGGCCGCCGTCTCGGCGGTGACGACCCTGCGTATTCACGAACGGTAACACTCGGCTACACATCGGCTCAGGAGGCGATTAATTATTGACTCGCTACTGGATTCCGTGGGGCCGCGATTCCCGTGGTCGCCCGGATTAGGCGCTGTTTGACGAGGCGGAGCGACCTGCCGAGCGCCGTGGTGTCCGAACCCGTGCGGCGGGTCAGCGACCATCGGCCCGCAGGCCGACAGTCGGAGAGGAACAGCGGCGGCACCGGCGGTAGCGGTTCTAATGTCGGCGTGAAAATCGAACCCCGTGCCCCGAGCCCCTACCCGGACACGTAGTAGAGGTCGGCCGCGCCGTTCGACATGACGCGGTTCACGTTCGGTTGGTCCCGGACCGCCGTGAGGTTCGCCTCGGAGTAGCGGAGCTCGCGGTAGGCGATTACCTCGCGGTCGTGGTCGGTCTTCGAGACCATCAGATACCGCGGGCCGTCGTAGTAACTCGGCAGGTCGATGAGCGCCTCGTCCGGCGTCGTGAAGCCGAGCGCCGGCGTGGGGCTGTCGGGGAGCGCATCGACGAAGCGGTCGGGGTTCCCGCGGATGCCCACGTACCGAACGTCCTCGTCCGACATCCCGAAGGCGGTGTCGTACGCCCCCATCTGCTGGGCGGGGACGTGGTTCGACGGCAGGTAGATGTACGGCGACGGGAACATCACCATGAGCGTGAGCCCGATGACGAGCGCCGACGCGACGGGCGCGCCCGTCTTGACGGCCGCCCCGTACTTCGACCAGTACTCCGTCCCCGAGAGCCACTCGAAGGCGTAGAACAGCCCGACGCTCCCGACGACGGTCGCGAGAATCATCGCGAAGCCGACGTGTCGGAAGAAGAAATTCGTCTCCGAGATGACGCCGAGGAGGTGCGCGAAGAAGTACGGCACCAACACGACGAGGCTGAACGTCAGCGTCCGCAGGATAGACCGGCCCTGTGCGGACAGCCGCGGGAGCCGCCCGAAGACGACGCCGAGGAAGACGCCGAGGGTTATCAGGGCGTACACCGCGTTCACGAGGAACAGCTTCACGAACACGTCGAAGATACCGCCGCCGACGGCGGTGACGGAGCCGGTGCGCTGGGAGATGGCCGTCCCGGCCTCGGAACTCCCCGAGAGAATCCCGAGCACGCCCTCGACGAACAGGCCGCCGGTCGAGAAGCCGACGGTGTACTGCGTCAGCCAGTAGACGAACGCCGCGGCGAAGACGAGCGTCAGCCCGTACACCGGGCGCTGGTCGGCGACGGCGTCGGGGGTCCGCCAGCGCTGGACGAGTTGGATGGCCGCGGCGACGCCGAACAACACGAGGTAGTTGACGGCGACCTGCAGGTGGTACGACACCAGCGCGACCGTCCCGATGGCGAACAGGACGGAGACGGGCGTGACGTGGCCGCGCCACCGGCTCTCGACGGCGTCGGTGCCGGAGAACTGGTGTCTGAAAAAGAGGTACAGAAGCACCAGGCCGAAGAACGACGCCAGCGAGTAGGGGAAGAACATGAGCTTGAAGCCGTTGAGGTTCACCGGCAGGAACAACAGCGCCGAGAACACGGCGATGAGGACCGCCCGCCGGTCGGAAACGACGAGTGAGACGAGAAGCGGGACGAACACGAGGTAGACGACCGAGACGAAAAACACCACGAGCATCATCGCGGTGGTTATTTCGACGCCGAGGGCGGCGCTGAACATCCCGGCCGACACGTGGCCGCTCGGGTAGACGATGTCCAGCGGCGTCAGCGTCTCGGAGACGAGCGACTTCGCCCACCCGAGGTGCGTCAGCGAGTCGTTGAACCCGTAGAAGTGGTACTCCCGAACGAGCGGGAGGGCGGAGACCGCGGCGATTGCGAGGGCCGCCAGCGCCACCCCGCCGGCCGCGAACCGACTGCTCGGGGCGCGAACGACCACGACCAACGAGGTCAACACCGCCACCGCCACGCCGACCCAGAACACCGCCGGGGTCGACTGGTAAATCGAAACCTCGTACGCGCGCGCCGGCGACGCGCGAGCGACGAGGATGCCGACGGCTATCGCGAGAAATCCGACGAGGAGGAGCGTTCTCGTGAGCCGCGAATCACGTTGCGTCATCCCGTGAGAGAAGGCGAGTAGCGTAGTTTGTTATTGAGCGTGTAATCGACTCAGACGGCGTTATAGGCGTTCTTCCCGGTGTTTTTTCGAGCGTCGGTCGCCGAGCGGACGAACACCGGGGTCCGGCCGGCACAGAGACCCCGTGAAGCCGAGATACCGTTCGGTTCGGCGGCGCTCGACCCCGTTTCTCGAACGTATAGGTGCGTGATAACAAAACCCGACGCGCGCGGATATCGGGCAACGATGTCATTCACAGTAGACACGCCACAGACCGCCGAGCGAACCGGACGCGAGGGCCGTCGATGACCGGCTTCGTCGGCGGCGCGCTCGACGCGGCGACGCTCGACGCCTGCGCGGCCGAACTCCACCACGAAGACTGGTACGAGTCGGCGACGCAGTCGACCGGCCGCTTCGGCGTCTCGGTGCTCCACCACGGCGCGCGAGACCCCAAGGGCTGTACCGTCTGGGAGGACGGCCCGCGCGTGGGAGCGATATACGGCGCGGTGACGAACCTCGACGAGCTCGGCCTCGACGGAGACGGGCTGTTCGCCCGACTGTTCGAGGACCCCCACGCCCTCCTCCCCGAACTCGACGGCTCGTTCATCGTCGTCGCCGTCGACGGCGACACGGAGCGCGTCGTGCTCGCCAGCGACAAACTCGGGACGCGACAGTGCTTCTACGTCGACGGCGAACCGTTCGCCTTCGGGACCGAGGTCGGCGCGCTGACGACCCTCCTCGACGACCCACAGGTCGACGAACGCGCCATCAGCGACCTCCTCATGATCGGGCACGTCTGGGGCGACAAGACGCTCGTGCAGGGCGTGAAATTCCTCCCCTCGGGAACCGTGCTCGACTACCGGCCCGACGCGGGCGTCGACATCGAGTCGTACTGGCACCACACGTTCGAACAGAGTCCCGACGACTCCTACCTCGACGACCTCACCGAGGCCTACCGAGACGTCATCGCCGACATGGCCGACACGATAGACGGCGATATCGGCCTGTGGCTCTCCGGCGGCCTCGACAGTCGCTCGATGGCCGGCGAACTCAGCCGCTACCACGACCTCACGACCTACACCTACGACTCGAACCCCGCGAACGGGAGCAACCTCGAACTCGCCGCGAAGGTCTCGGAGGTGCTCGGCCTCGAAAACAGGCGCGTGCCGGTCAATTCGGACGCGCTCGTCGACTCCCTCGACGCGTCGGTCCAGCTGACAAGCGGGATGGTCGGCCTCTCGACGTTCGTCAACCTCGCGAACGTGTTCAACATCGAAGACATGCCCGACGTGCTCATCGAGGGCTGTGGGCAGGGCGGGATGATGGGCGACGGCATCGGCCGGGCCGCCGTCGAGGGAAGCAAATCACCCGAGGCGGCGCTCTACCGCGCGAAACACCGCATCGACGTCGACGACGCCCGCCGGCTCCTGCGGACGGAGTTCGACCCGATGACGACCTACCGCGAGGAAGTGCGCAAGAGCGACCAGCCTGACCTCTACAGCACCGCGATGGACTGCTACTACCGCAACTACTTCCCGCGGTGCGACTTCGCCAGCAACCCCATCGCCGAGAGTCAGGCCGGCACGCGGGTCCCGTTCAGCGACACCGGGTTCCTCCGAGCCGTGACGCGGATGCCGCTTTCGCACCGCGTCGGCTCGATTCCGTTCACCGACGGGAAGATTCCCGCCGGGACCGCCTACCCGAAGGTCGAACTGGTCCGCCGCCTCGACAGCCGACTCGCGGCCATCCCCTACGAGCGGACGAAAGTCCCGCCGGCGCGCCCGATGTGGCAACACGCCGCCGGCTTCGTCGTCGGCACCTCCGTCGACCGCATCCGCGAGCGCATCATCGGCGACGTCCACACCTACGGCGGCCGCTCCACCATCGGCGACTGGTACCGGACGAACCGCGCGCTCCGCGAACGGGTCGACGACCTGCTCGACTCGGCGTGCGAGCGCCCGTACTTCGACGCCGACGAGATTCGCCGCCTCCAGCGCGAAGAGCTCACGGGCGAAGCCGAACACATGAGCGCCATCTCCGGCATCATCACCGGCGAACTCTGGGTCCGCAAATACATCGACCGCGAAGACCGCGACGTCGGGGAGGGTGCCGTGAGTGCGACGGAAGCCGAAGACGCGCCGCAACCGGCCGACTGAGGTCGGGCGAGCCCTCACTGTGAGGGTTCCAGTTGTTTGTCGCGTGGGATGTGGTCTGTTTCCGTCGACCCCCCGGGCAACGCGGACTATTGAGGGTCGACGGAAACGTTCTTTTGAATTCAGCTCGTACGCGACGTTACGCCCGTGGTTTCGGGACGGTTTCAGACGAACCCTTGTGGGGTTGAAGCATTGGTGCTGGCGTTGGTTCTGTCGGCGCGGCTGGGGTTTCAGACGAACCCTTGTGGGGTTGAAGCACGTACTGGACCGACTCCGCGAGGAGAAGGCCATCGTTTCAGACGAACCCTTGTGGGGTTGAAGCGCGAGCCGCTACTACGCGGATGGCGATGCCGAGCTTGTTTCAGACGAACCCTTGTGGGATTGAAGCGCGTGGAACGGTCTCAGTTGGCTTAAGACCGTCATCGTTTCAGACGAACCCTTGTGGGATTGAAGCACGTACAGCGACCCTGATACCGTCGTCACCTGCCGGTTTCAGACGAACCCTTGTGGGATTGAAGCATCGCGACTCAGACCGCCGTCAGTAGCCCGCTACGGAGTTTCAGACGAACCCTTGTGGGATTGAAGCGGATGAAGCGGATTTGAACCACGGCGACGCGCCTCGTTTCAGACGAACCCTTGT
>NZ_AOLP01000015.1 GCF_000337795.1 Haloferax denitrificans ATCC 35960 | reverse complement strand
GGCTCCGCGAACGCGACCGGAGCGACTCCGAGTCACACGTTCGCCGACCCCGGCACCTACAACGTCACGCTGAACGTGACCGACGGCGGCGGCAACGCCGACGCCGACACGCTCGTCGTGACCGTCAACGACGCGACCGCGCCCACCGCAGACGCGGGCGCGGACCAGACCGTCGACGAGGACACCACCGCCGAGTTCAACGCGACGGCGACCGACGCCTCGGGAGTCGCGACTTACGAGTGGGACTTCGGCGACGGCTCCGCGAACGCGACCGGCGAGAACGCCACCCACGCGTTCGCCGACCCCGGCACCTACACCGTCACCCTGAACGTGACCGACACCGTCGGCAACAGCGCGTTCGACACGCTCACCGCGACGGTCAACGACACGACCGCACCCACCGCCGACGCCGGGAGCAACCAGACCGTCGACGAGGACACCGACGTCGACTTCGACGGCTCCGCCTCGACCGACAACGGCGTCATCGACAGCTACGAGTGGGACTTCGACGACGGCTCCGCGAACGCGACCGGGGCGACTCCGAACCACACGTTCGCCGACCCCGGCACGTACGACGTGGTGCTGACGGTGACCGACGGCGGCGGCAACGCCGATTCCGACTCGCTGGTCGTGACCGTCAACGACACGACCGCACCCGCCGCCGACGCCGGCGACAACGTGTCGGTCACGGAGGGGACCGCAGTCGAGTTCAACGCCAGCGGGTCGACCGACAACGGCGTCATCGACAGCTACGAGTGGGACTTCGGTGACGGCGCGAACGCGACGAACGCCACCGAGACGCACAGCTACGACTCGACCGGCACCTACACCGTCACCCTGAACGTGACTGACGCCGCCGGCAACGTCGATTCGGACACGATGACCGTCACCGTGACCGAAGAATCGTCGTCCTCGTCGTCATCGTCGTCGTCCTCATCCTCCTCGTCGTCTTCGTCGGGGGCGACCGCGGAGACGACCGAGGAGACGGGCGACGACGCGGAGGTCGTCGTCGAGACGGCGAGCGAAGGGACGACGAAGCGGTCGGACGTGTCGGTGACGAACATCGACACGAGCCGCCCCGTCGTCATCCCGCTCGAACCGCCGGCGGGCGACACCGAAACCGGCGGGGCCGAGACCGACGACTCCGGGACCGCCGGCGACTCGTCGTCAACCGACGAGACCGTCTCGGTCGCACAGCTCTCGATGAACGTGAGAAACGGGGACGACTTCTCGCTGGACGTCACGACGTACGAGGCGTCCGAGGACGAAGCCACGAGCGAGCGCTTCCAGCGCGAGACGGGAGCGAGGCCGGCGGGCTACGTCGTTGTCGGCCACACCATACACGACGACGACATCGAGGACGTGACGTTCACGTTCAACGTGCGGAAGCGCTACTTCGAGGAGACGAACACCGGACCGGATTCGGTCGCGCTCTACCGCGACGAACAGACGCAGTGGCGCAGACTCGACGCCAGTCTCGTCGACGAGTCCGAGATGCGCTACGTCTTCGAGGCGACCTCGCCCGGCCTGTCGCGGTTCAGTATCGGCTCGACCGTCCCCGTCTTCGAGACGACCGCCGCCGATATCACCGAGACGAGCGTGTCGGTCGGAGAGGAAGTCGAACTCTCGGTCGACGTGGCGAACCGCGGCGGCGCGGGGGGGTCCCACGAACTCGACTTACTGGTCGACGGCGAGCGCGTCGCCGGCCAGACCGTGGAGCTCGGCGCGTTCGAGAACGGGACGGCCACGCTCAGCTACGCGTTCGACGAGGCCGGAACGTACGAACTCGCGGTCGGCGACCGGGTCGTCGGCAGTGTCACCGTCGAGGACGCAGGCGAGACCGAGACGGCGGCGTCGGTCGACGGCTCGACCGCCGAGTCGACCGGCGGTGAGACCGACGGCGACGAGACCGGCGACGACGGCGGCAACGCCACCGGATGGACGCTGGCCGTCGTCGCCGTGCTACTCGCCGCCGGTCTGGGCATCGCCTACCGGCGGCGAGAGCGCGACGAGTAGCCCCGAAGCGTCCCGATTTTTTCGGCGGTTCGTGAACAGAGCTATTAGCTGGGAGACACGAACAGACGTATGACCGGATTTCGCCCGCCGACCGGCCTCTCGTGGCGGCGGCGGTACAGCCTCGTCGGTGGCCTCGTCGCGGCGGCGTTCGTCTCGTGGAGCTATCTGGACGGGCGGTCGGCGATGTCGCTGACCGCGGTGTTCTTCGCCGGACTCGTCGTCGGCGCGGTGGCGAAGCGACGGCACGGAACGGCGACCGGCGTCGGCGTCCAGACGGGACTCGTCGGCGGCCTTCCCATCCTGTGGGTGCTGTTCGACGTGCTCGCGTTCGCAAGCGGGCTGTCCGGCCCGACGTGGTTCGTCGGCGCGGGCTGGCTGATGGTGCTCGGCGGGGTCGCGACGGTCGGCCTACTCGGGTTCGGCCTGTCGGCGCTCCTCGGCGAAGCGGGCGCGAAGGTCGGCGCGGCGTTGACGACGTCTGACCCGCCGTCACCGACGGCGACGAACGAGTAACCGCGCCGGCGACCGGGAATCGGCAACCGCTCCGAGTCAGGACGAGAAAATAGTCCGGGGGTGAGTCCGGGGTCAGCGCTGTTCGCGCGCGGCTTCGACCGATGCGAAGAAGCCGAAGTACGCGACGACGCCGGCACCCAGACAGAGGTAGAACGCCCACTGCGGCCCGTCGAGAACGTCGAACAGGACCGAAACGACCGTCACCCACACGAGGGCGAAAAGCAGGTCGGTCAGCATGCCCGAGCGGTGCTCGCGCACGTGGGTGCGAATCGTCTCCGCGAGGCTCATCGGCGGTCCACCCCGTCGGGAGTCGCGGGTCGAGTGCTCGTCCTCGCGTGGGTCGTGTCGTACATCGGTTACGCTTCCGCTTCCGCTTCTGTTTCCGCGTCCTTTTCGTGGACGTCGACGACGAGCACCGGGAGCCGCGTCCGCCGCAGAACGCGTTCGGTCACGCTCCCGAGGACGACCCGGGAGAGACCGGAGCGACCGTGCGAGCCCATCACGACGAGGTCGATGTCGTTGTCCTCGACGAACTTCCTGATGGCGCGCGCCGGTTCGCCCGCGACGACGTGTTCGCGGACGGCCAGCCCGTGTTCGGCGGCGGCGTCGGCGACGTAGCCCGTGGCCTTGTCGGCCGCCTGCTTCACTTCGGGCATATCGTCGAGGCGGCCCTGCCGGATGCGGTCGACCTGCTCTGTCCCAAGCGAGTAGCTGGTGGCGTCGACGTCGACGACGTACAGCGCGTGGACCGTCGCGCCGTACTTCGAGGCGAGGTCGACCGCCTGTTCGACGGCGTACTCCGCCGCGTCGCTTCCGTCAGTCGGAACGAGGATGTGTTCGTACATTGGTTAGTCGTCCGCGGGGGACTGGCCCCCGTCGGCGCTCATGACGACGTCTTCTGCGGACTGTTGCTGGCCCATCGGTTCCGGGCTGTGACACTGCCTGACCATCTTCTTGATTCGCTCGGGCGGTTCGTCCGTCGCCATCGAGACGGCGATGGTGACGACGAACACCAGCGGCGTACCGACGAGCGCCGCGCCGATGGCCGGCACGAACTCGGCGAAGGCGTCGCTGAAGTGGAAGATGAGGTCGTTGACCACCGCGGCGACCCAGAGCGTGAGGCCGACGCTCATGCCCGCAAGCGCGCCCTGACGGTTGGTGTTCTCCCACCAGAGACCGAGGAAGAACATCGGGAACAGCACGATGGCCGCAAGCGAGAACGCGAGCGCGACCAGTTCGCCGACGAGCGCCGGCGGGTCGAACGCGGTTATCGTCACGATGACGCCGAGCGCCACGATGGTCGCCCGACCGACGAACACCTGCTGGCGCTGGGTCGCGTCGGGGTTGATGATGTTCGTGTAGATGTCGTGGGAGACGGCGGACGAGGCGGTGATGAACAGTCCCGCCGTCGTCGCGATGGCGGCGGCGATGCCGCCGGCGGCCACGAGGCCGACGAACCACGTCGGCAGGTTCGAAAGCTGTGCCGCGAGCACCACGATGAGGTCGCCCTCACCGCCGCTCATGCCGCCGTTGGCCGCGAACGTCGGGCCGTACTGGGAGGCGTCGTAGAGGTCGACGCCGAACGCCGCCAGCGCCGGGGCGCTCCAGTACAGGAGCAGGATGAAAAACAGCCCCCAGACGGTCGACTGCCGCGCCGTCTTCTCGTTTTCGACCGTGTAGAACCGCACCAACACGTGCGGGAGGCCGCAGGTCCCGAAGATGAGCGAGAACGCCGTGGCAATCCAGAGGTAGAACCCCGCGTTGGCGAACGGTTCGGAGAACTCCGCGGACAGTTCACCGATGAGCTGGCCGTACTCGATCTGCGGGAGGACGGTCGAGTAGCCGCCGGTGAATCCGACGACGTAGACGGCCGTCAGGAACGCGATGATGAGGATGACGTACTGGACGGCCATGTTCTTCGTCGCGCCCATCATGCCGGAGATGGTCAGATAGCCCACGGTAATCGCCATCATGACGATGACCATCGTGACGTAGTCGGTCCCGAAGACGTACAGTCCGACGAGGCCCATCCCGCGGGCCTGTCCGACCGAGTAGACGAATCCGATGAGGATGGTCGTCAGCGCGCCGATCGCCCGCGCCGTGTCGGAGTTGAATCGGTCGCCGACGAAGTCGGGTGCGGTGTACTTCCCGAACCGACGCATCTGCGCGGCAAGGAAGATAAGGAGGACGAAGTAGCCAGCCGTCCAGCCGATGATGAACGCGAGCCCGTAGAAGCCCGCGAGGGCGACCAACCCCGCCAGTCCGAGATACGACGCCGCCGACATCCAGTTCGCGCCGATGGCCATCCCGTTTTCGACGTTTCCAATCGACCGGCCGGCGACCCACATTCCCTCGGTGTCGGCGACTTTGAACACGTAGCCGATGGCGAGAAACAGGGCCAACATCCCGACGACCATGACGGCCGGCACGAGTTTGAACGAGATGTTGAGCGCCTCGGGAAGCAGGTCGCCCGACTGGAGGAACACGCTCGGCGTCATTCGACGCGCCCTCCGTCGGCGACGGCGGCCTCACTCTCGCCCGTCGAGCGCGACGTCGACGCCGCGTGGTCGATGCCGTACCGCTTGTCGAGTTGGTCGCGCTTGCGCGAGTAGACGAACGCGAGCACGAGCGAACTGGTCGGCGACAACACGGCGACGAGGAAGTAGTGCGCCGGGAAGCCGATGACCGGAAGCTCCGCGGTCATCGTCGCCGGTGCGAGGTAGGTGAGAACCGGCGGGCCGAACGTGAGAAGCGCCCACGCGACGAAACCGGTCCAGATTACTTTCAGGTGGTCTCGCATGAACGGGGTGCTCGGTTTCAGCAGGTTCACCTCCCGCGAGAGGTAGTCTATCTCCTCGTGGTCGGAAGCTGTGCTCCGGTCGGCGTTCGGTGCGTGTGAGTCGATTTCTGACTCGGTGGTTTGGCTTGACATAGATTCGTCGGCTGATGATTACACTCGATACGCTCGGCCGATTGGGGCCGTTCAGTCGCTCTGTGCGCGGACCTTCGCCGCGATTTCCTCGACGACTTCGGGGTTTCGGAGCGTCGAGGTGTCACCCAGTTCCGCGCCGTTCGCCACGTCTTCGAGCAGGCGGCGCATGATTTTGCCCGAGCGCGTCTTCGGCAGTTCGGGCGTGAACACGACCTGTTCGGGTCTGGCGATGGGGCCGATAGCGTCCTCGACGCCCTCGATGATACGCGCGCGAAGGTCTGCACCCTCCTCGTACCCGTCTTCGGTGATGACGTAGGCGTAGACGGCCTCGCCTTTCACCTCGTGGTTGCCGCCGACGACGGCGGCTTCGGCGACGCCCTCGACGCCGACGATGGCCGACTCGATTTCCATCGTCCCGAGGCGGTGGCCCGAGACGTTGAGAACGTCGTCGACGCGACCGAGCACGGTGATGTAGCCGTCTTCGTCCACTTTCGCGCCGTCCTCGGGGAAGTAGACCCAGTCGTCGGGGTCGTCGCTGTCGGTGTCGGAGTACTCCGCCCAGTACTCGGAGACGTAGCGCTCGTCGTTGTTGTAGAGCGTCCGGAGCATCCCCGGCCACGGCTTGTTCACCGTGAGATAGCCCGCTCGGCCGGGTTCCACTTCGTCGCCGTTGGTGTCGACGATTTGGGCGTCGATACCCGGCAGTGGCGGCCCGGCGGAGCCGGGCTTCATGTTCTTGACGCCCGGTAGGGTCGTCACCATCATCCCGCCGGTCTCGGTCTGCCACCACGTGTCGACGATGGGGCAGTCCTCGTTGCCGATGTGTTCGTAGTACCACTTCCACGCGCGGGGGTTGATGGGCTCGCCGACCGTCCCGAGCAGGCGCAGGCTCGACAGGTCCCGCGATTCGGGGAACTTACTGCCCCACTTCATGAACGCGCGAATCGCCGTCGGCGCGGTGTAGAAGATGTCGACCGCGTACTTCTCGACGAGTTCCCACATCCGGTCGCGGTTGGGGAAGTCGGGCGTCCCCTCGTACATCACCGTCGTCGAGCCGAGCGCGAGCGGCCCGTAGACGATGTACGAATGACCCGTAATCCAGCCGATGTCGGCCGAACACCAGTAGGTGTCTTCCTTCTCGATGTCGAGAACGGCGTGGGAAGTCCACGTCGCGTAGGAGAGATAGCCGCCGGTGGTGTGTTTGACGCCCTTCGGCTGGCCCGTCGTCCCCGACGTGTACATCAGGAACAGCATGTCCTCGGCGTCGCGTTCGACCGGCGCGACGCGCTCGCCGCTCTGGGCGTCGAGGAGGTCGTCCCAGTCGTGCTGGTTGCCCTTCAGGTCGTGGCCGAAGCCGTCGTCGCCGAGGCGGTCGACGACGACGGTCGCGTCGACGCCGTGGTCGACGCCGTCGAGACCCTCGTTAGCTTTGTCGAGGTGGTCGAGCGGGTCGCCGCGGCGGTAGTAGCCGTCGCAGGTGACGAGGAACCGCGAGTCCGCGGCGTTCATCCGCGTCGCCAGCGCGTCGGCCGAGAAGCCCGCGAAGACGACGTTGTGGGGTGCGCCGATGCGGGCGCAGGCCAGCATGGCGATGGGCAGTTCCGGAATCATCGGCATGTAGAGCGTCACCACGTCGTCTTCTTCGACGCCCTGCGCGCGGAGCGCGGCCGCGAACTCGTTGACCTCGCGGTAGAGGTCCTGATACGTGTACGTCCGCGTCTCACCGTGTTCGCCTTCCCACTTGATGGCGACGCGGTTCTTGTCCCCGTTTTCGACGTGGCGGTCTACGCAGTTGTAACAGGCGTTCAGTTCGCCACCCGTAAACCACTCGTAGAACGGCGGGTTCGAGTCGTCCAGCACCTCGTCGTACGCTTCGTCCCAGTCGAGCATCTCGGCGGCCCGCTCCCAACAGTCGGGCCAGTTCTCCTCGAACTCGTCGTAGATATCGGGGTCCGAGACGTTCGCCTGCGCGACGAACTCCTCGGAGGGTTCGAACTCGTCTTGTTCTGCCAGCCGTGCCTCCAGTTCAGCGTCACCCTGTGCCATAGTACGTGCTAACGAGTCTCGACAAGGGGCATAAGTAAGGTAACTAATTATCGAAAAATAACACAACGATTATGCATAATAGTCATTGAGGGTTTTCACAGGCTTCAGAGCCGGACTTGGAGAGAATTGGCTACTGACGGAATTATTTAGTAAATTTCCAATCAATAATGAACGATTGTGTGTCAAGGCGTCGCACGCCTAAGGGTTTAGGCTCGAAGCGCGTTCGTCGGAGTCGTCGTCGAAGAACGCGGTCATGAGCTTCTGCTGTGCGGTCCGGAGGTGCTGGTGGAGCGTCGGCGACGAGATATCTATCGAATCGGCGAGGTCCTCGGCGGTACTGCCGCGGGGCCACTCGAAATAGCCGGCGAGGTAGGCCGCTCGCAGGACGGACTGTTGCTTGTCGGTGAGTCGCGCAACGAGCGACGCCCGGAAGTCGGCGGTGTTTCGCGTGGGCCGTTCGACTTCCTGTTTCGCGACGAGTTCGGTGTCGGGGTAGGCGTCGGTCAGGTCGGCCATCACGTCTCGCAGTGGCGTTTCGTTCGAGAACTCGCCGACGAAACGGGCGACGCCGTCCTCCGCGACGAACCGCGAGACGGTGCCGTCGTAGGAGGTGAGCGACGTAATCGTCGACCCCGCCGAGAGCGCGACTTCGAGGAGCGACTCCGTCCCTCGGTCCCGAATCAGGCGGATGTGCTCGACGTCGGCCGCCGTCTGCAACTCGTCGAACACCGCGTCCGTCGTCGCCTCCCGGACGGTGAGGAAACACAGCAGAGACCGTCCTTCGATGGGGACGACGCCGCGGAGCCGAATCGAACAGCCGAGGTCGGCGGAGAGTCGAACGAGCACGTCCCGCTCGTCCGAGGATTTGAACTCCAGTTGAACGACCGTGTCGGCCAGCAGTAGCTTCCGGCGCTCGGCGGCGGCGATTGCCTGCCCGACGTGGCGACCCAGCGTCACCAGGACGGCCGCCTCGGGGTCGGCGACCTCCTCGGCGTCGAGGGCGACGTAGAGCGCGCCGTAGGCGGTTTCGCCGTGTACCAGCGGAACGACGGCGAGCGGCCCGGGTTCCGAATTCGGGAGCGAGTCGAGACGCGCCGTCTGGACGTCGCGGGCGTCGCACGCGCGTCGAGTGAAATCCGCGCCCCGACCGGCGAGTGACTGACGGACCGCTTCGAGCGCTCCCTCGTCGACGCCGGCGGCGGTGAGCGACGCTCGCGCGTCGGTTTCGCCCGACTCGACCCAAGCGAAACGGTACTGGTCAGACTCGGCGAGTCCGTCACAGACCGCCTGTTCGACCTCGTTTCGGGTGTTCACCGCCGAGAGCGCCGACCCGACGCTTCGGGCGGTCTCGACGACCCGACGCAGTCGGTCAGCCTCGCCGCCGCCGGCACGCCCGCCGCCCCGCCGCCGTCGACGGGGGCCGGCGAGAGCGCATCGAACACCTCGCCGTCGCTCGGGTCGTCGAGGAGCGGGGCGAGACTCTCGATTCGGTCCCATCCGCCGATTCGCATGACGACGCTCGGCGGGACGCCGTCGGCGAGCATCGTTCGGGCGAAGTGCCGACGCAGGTCGCGGGTCGAAACCTCCGCCAACTCCTCGCGGCCGGTCGTTTCGGCGGCCCGCGTTCCGACCGACGCCACGAGCATCTGGAGACGCCGCGGCGTGACCGGAAGCACTCGCTCCGTCTCGTCGATGCCGGTCGACGTGACGTACTTCCGCAGGTCGTGTTCGACCCCGTCCGGCAGGTACGCCTCCCGCCCGTCGGTCGGGACGGCGAGGAAGCAGAGCTCTGTTCCCCCGCGTCGCCGCTGGGTCACGTGTGCGGGTTCGAACTGGCTCATCTCGGCCGGCGTGAGACCGACTTCCGCGCCGAGACGAAGCACGAGGTCCTCGCGGTACGTCTCTGTCGCCCGTCGCAGTCGCTCGTAGCCACCCGCCGACAGCGGCGTCGGTTCGGAGTTTTCGCCCCGCATTCGTTTCGCAACACTGTCTAAGACCGAACTAAATCTTCCGGTAGGCGGAGGAATTGATAGGGTTGAAACGGCAAACTACGGGAGAACCGCTTTCAACGGCCTCAACTCCGTTTCGTCGAGATTGAAATATCCGAAACGCCGTCAGTCGTCTCGGACGATGGATTCGAGTTCGCCGACGATTTCCGGGTTCTGGAGCGCGGACGTGTCGCCGAACTCCTCGCCGTTAGTGATGTTTTCGAGGAACCGGCGCATTATCTTCCCGGAGCGCGTCTTCGGGAGGTCGGGCGTGAACACGACGGCGTCCGGCGTGGCAATCGGACCGATGCGCTCGCGGACGTGTGCGGCGATGCGCTCGCGGAGGTCGTCGTCTCCGGAGACGCCCGTCTCCAGCGTGACGTAGGCGTGGATGCCGCCCGCGTCGGCGTCGTCGACGCTGACGACGGCGGCCTCGACGACGCCCTCGACACCGACGATGGCCGACTCGATTTCCATCGTCCCGAGGCGGTGGCCCGAGACGTTGATGACGTCGTCCACGCGCCCGAGCACGGTGACGTAGCCGTCGTCGTCTACTTTCGCGCCGTCGCCGGTGAAGTAGTGCCACCCGTCCACGTCGAACTTCGCCGCGTCCTCGCCCCACCGGTGGCCGCGTCGCAGTGCGAGCGGCATCCCGGGCCACGGGCGCGTGAGAACGAGATAGCCGGCCTCGTTCGCGGGCACTTCCTCGCCGCGGCCGTCGACGACCCGAGCGCCGACGCCGGGGAGCGGCGGGCCGGCGGAGCCGGGTTTCATGTTTTTCACGCCCGGCAGGGTCGTTATCATCATCCCGCCGGTCTCGGTCTGCCACCACGTGTCCACGACGGGGCAGTTCCCGTTGCCGACGTGTTCGTAGTACCACTTCCACGCCCGCGGGTCGATTGGCTCGCCGACCGTCCCGAGCAGGCGGAGACTCGACAGGTCCCGCGACTCGGGGAGCGACGTGTCCCACTTCATGAACGACCGAATCGCCGTCGGCGCGGTGTAGAACACGTCGACGGCGTTCTCCTCGATGAGGTCCCAGATGCGGTCGCGCTCCGGGTAGTTCGGCGTCCCCTCGTACATCACCGCCGTCGTTCCGAGCGCCAGCGGCCCGTAGACCACGTACGAGTGGCCGCTAATCCAGCCGATGTTCGCCGTACAGAGATACGTGTCCTCGGGCTTGAGGTCCAACACCGCCTGCGACGTCCACGTGACGTGGGCGAGGTAGCCGCCGGTGACGTGTTCGACGCGCTTCGGCTCGCCCGTCGTCCCCGACGTGTGGATGAGAAACAGCACGTCGTCGGCCGCTCGCTCGACCGGCTCGACCTCCGCGCCGGCGTGGGCTTCGACCAGTTCGTCGTAGGTGTGCTGTCCCGCGCCGAGGTGTCCGGTCTCGCCGAGGTGCTCGACGACGACCATCTCTTCGAGGTCGTGGGCGGCCTTGAGACGAGCGTCGTCGGCCTTGCTCTTCAGGAAGATGGCGCTCCCCCGCCGGTAGTAGCCGTCGCAGGTGACGAGGAACCGCGAGTCCGCGCTCTCCAGCCGCGTCGCCAGCGCGTCGGCCGACAGCCCCGCGAAGACGACGTTGTGGGGTGCGCCGATGCGGGCGCACGCGAGCATGGCGATTGGCAGTTCCGGAATCATCGGCATGTAGAGCGTGACCACGTCGTCTTCTTCGACGCCCTGCGCGCGGAGCGCGGCCGCGAACTCGTTGACCTCGCGGTAGAGGTCTTGATACGTGTACGTCCGCGTCTCGCCGAGGTGGCTCTCCCACTTGATGGCGACGCGGTTTTTCGCGCCGGCTTCGACGTGCCGGTCGAGACAGTTGTAGCAGGCGTTCAGCGTCCCGCCGGCGAACCACTCGAACGGGGGTTCGTCGTCCGGGAGGACCGACTCGTACGGGTCGAACCAGTCGAGCGTCGCCGCCGCTCGGGCCCAGCAGTCGGGCCAGTTCTCCTCGAACTCGTCGTAGACCGAGTCGTCAGTGACGGTGGCCTGCTCGACGAACTGCGGCGGAGGCGGAATCTCCTCGTCTCCGGCCATCCTCGTTTCGAAGTCCGGCCCGCGACGGTTCGACATACAGGTGGTACGTCGGCCTCATCGCATTAAAACGTTCGTCGGGAGAGGCGACCCGGCGCGCCGAGCGCGTCCGCCAAGCTTCTTGTGTCAGCCAGTCCCAGCCCACGTATGCCGACACCGTCCCCCTTTTCCCGACGCATCGGGAGCGAGCGCGTCGCCGGAACCCGCGAGTCCGTCATCCGGGAGATGACCCGCGAGGCGCACGAACACGACGCAATCAACCTCTCGCAGGGGATTCCCGACGAGGACGAGACGCCGGCGAGCGTGAAAGAAGCCGCCAAAGACGCAATCGACACGTCGAGCCAGTACACCATCACGTGGGGCCTGCCGGAACTCCGCGAGGCGGTCTCGGAGCGCTACGCCGAGTGGAAGGGTGTCCGCTACGACCCCGAAACTGAGGTCACCGTCACCACCGGGACGAGCGAGGCCGTCGTCTCGACGCTCCTCGCGCTCTGCGACCCCGGCGACGGCGTCATCTACTTCGAGCCGACCTACGAGAGCTACATCCCGGCCGTCCAGTTCGCCGGGGGCGAGCCGATGCCGCTCGACATCACAGACGGCCTCGAACTCGACGCCGACGCGCTGTGGGACGCCGCCGAGGACGCGTCGATGCTGATTCTCAATCACCCGCACAACCCGACGGGGAACGTCTTTTCGCCCGCCGAACTCGAACTCGTCGCGGACGTCGCCGCCGAGGAGGACCTCGTCGTCGTCACCGACGAGATATACGAGCACATCGTCTACGCAGACGACTACGTCAGCCCGGTCGAAATCGACGGCCTCGCCGGGCGGACCGTCGTCTGTACGGGGCTGTCGAAGACGTACTCCGTGACGGGCTGGCGCGTCGGGTTCGCGCTCGCGCCCGAACCGCTTTCGGCCGAGTTGCGGAAGGTCCACGACTACACGAGCATCTGCGCGCCGACGCCGTTCCAGCGGGCGGGCGTCGAGGCGCTGTCGCTCCCGGCTGACTACTACGACGACCTCTCGGACTCCTACGAGCGCCGCGGCGAACTGCTGTACGACGGCCTCCGCGAAGTCGGCCTCGACCCCGTGAAACCGGACGGCGCGTACTACATGCTGACGCGCTATCCGAGCGACGCCGACGACACCGAGTTCGCCCACAGGCTCGTCCGCGAGGCCGGCGTCGCCGTCGTCCCCGGGAGCAGTTTCTACACCGAGGGCTCCGCCGACTGGGTCCGGTTTACGTTCTCCCGCAACGAGGCGACCGTCGAGGAAGCGCTCCGACGACTCGACGAGAACCGGTTTTGGTAGCGCGGCGGCGGTCCAGTCACGGCGGCGTCGGCCGTCATCAGGCGTCGTCCGACGACGCCGGAGTCGAGTCCTGAGCCGCGTCTCCAGCGTGCTCGACGCCGCGAATCACGAACCGCGCGCCGGCGCCCGGGGCGTCCTCGTAGCCGACCGACCAGCCGTGGGCGTCGGCGATGGCTCGGACGATGGCGAGGCCGAAGCCGGTGCCGTCGTCGGCCGTGGTGAAGCCGGACTCGAAGAGCTTCGGGCGGTCGGCCGGCGGCACGCCGGGGCCGTCGTCCGCGACGAAAAAGCCGTCGCGGGTCGCGCCGACCGTGACCGTCACGCCGTCGCCGACGTGTTCGATCGCGTTCCGAAACAGGTTCTCGAAGAGCTGGAGGAGCCGGGTCCGGTCCGCGGCGAACGACGCGCTCCCCGCGGTATCGAGCGTGGCGGTGCCGGTTTCGACGTTCGTCCACGCCTCCGCCGCGACGGCGTCGAGCGAGACCGTCTCGCGCTCGTCGACCGTCCCGCCGCGGGCGAGCGCGAGCACGTCGCTGATTATCTCGCCCATGCGCTCGTGGGCCGCCTCGATTCGCTCGACGTGGTCCGGGTCCGGTCGGTCGGCCTCCTTCACCAGTTCGAGGTAGCCCGCCGCCACGTTCAGCGGGTTACGCAGGTCGTGGGAGACGACGTTGGCGAACGTTTCGAGCTGTTGTTCGTGCTTCCGTCGGTCGGTCACGTCCTGGGCGTTGACGACGACGCCGCCGACGACGGGGTCGTCGAGGAGGTTCCGACACCGGACGCCGAAGACGCGCCACCCGCGGGTCGAACTGCGGAACCGGAGTTCGGCGGTGGCGTCCTCGTCGGGGCGCTCCAACGCCTCCCGGAACGTCTCGGTGGCGGCGTCCTCGTCGTCGGGGTGGAGAAACCGCTTCAGCGACCGCACCTCGCTCGGGTCCTCGTCGGCCCCGAGCGTCTGGGCGGCCGAGTCGCTCAGGTAGGTGACCGAGCCGTCGGCGTCGAGGACGAAGATGAGGTCGGAGGCGTTCTCCGTGAGCGCGCGAAACCACCGCTCGCGGACGCGGCGCTCGGTGATGTCGTGGAGGATGTGCAGGTGGCCGCGAACCACGTCTCGGCCGTCGGTCACGGCCGACCGGTCGACCTCGAAGTGCCGCGCCTCGCCGTTGTCGTCGACGACCCGCAGTTCCCCGCCGGCTTCGAGCGCCGACGCGGTCTCTGCGCCGAACACGTCGGCGACGGGGGAGCCAAGCGACGAGGGAGAGCCGTCGAAAAGCGCCCTCGCCGCCGGGTTGCTGTCGGCCAGTCTGCCCTTTCGGTCGACGACGACGACGGGGTCGGCCATCCGTTCGATGACGAGGTCGCGCGCGATGGGGCTGATGTCGAGGATGCGGTACCGCGAGAGGCCCACCGCGAAGAGCGACGACGTGACGGCGAACGAGACGGCGATGGGGTTGGCGGGCATAAACGGGCTCAGGAGATAGGCCGAGCCGACGACGGCGGGAGTGAGGATTGCGACGAACAGGACGAGCGCCTGTTTCCTGTATATCTGTCGGCTCCGGAGACAGTGGATGCCGAGGACGACGAGCGCGGCTCCGATGGCGACGTAGCTGTAGGCCACGTCGACCCAGAACAGCGGCCCGGGAACGACCTCGGTCGCGGTGATTCCGCCGACGGTCGCAAACGACAGCGACTCCCACAGGAGCGCGTGGACTCCGAGGGCGTTCGTCGCCACTCCCGTGATAGCCAGCACGGGCCACACGGCGAGGAGCGCGGCGGTCCGCCGCGAGACCCACCGCTCGTAGCCCGCGATTTCGAGGGCGAAAAGCAGGGTGAAAAACACCGACCACTCCGCGGGAACCGACTCCAAAACGAACCACAGGAACCGGGCGTCCGGCGAGTCGGCGACGAGGAAAGACAGCTCGAAAAGCGACCAACAGCCGGCGCTCACGGTGAGGGCGATGAACCAGCGTCCGCTCGGCTCGTCTCGGTACCGCCACCCGTAGCTCGCGACGCCGGCGGATAGCACGGTCGCGAGGACGAGCGCGCCCACGTACGGTGACGGCAAGAGAGACACGTGTACTCGGGTACCCGATTCGGGTACTTAGAAACACCGGCAGTCGGGCGGGGTGAGACGCCCCCACAGAGCCGTTCGGGGTCCAAAGCCTCTTAACTGACCAGTCAGTAAGTCGGGGCAGAAGATGGACGGAGAGACCAGAGCCGAGATACTCGATGCGACCAATCGGGCGCTCTGCGAACACGGGTACGCCGGCCTGACGGTACAGCGAATCGCGGACGAGTCGTCGATGACGAGCGCCGCGATTCACTACCACTTCGACACGAAAGAGGAGCTCCTGAACGCGTTTCTCGACGACCTCATCGAGCGGTTCGAGTCGAAGCTATCGTGCGGCGCGGCCGACCCGCGAAAGCGTCTCGACACGGTTCTCGACGCGGTTTTCAGTCCGAAGGACCCCGAATCGGACGGCTTTCCCGTGGCTATCATGGAACTGAAGGCCCAAGCGCCCTACCACGAGCTGTTCCGCGAGCGCTTCCTCGACTTCGACGGCGTGATGCGCGGAGTCGTCGCCGACATCGTCCGCGACGGCGTGGCGGCCGGCCGGTTCGACGAGGCCGACCCCGAAGAGGTTGCGCGGCTAATCACGACCATGAGCAACGGCGCGCACGCCCGCGCCGTCGCGCTCGACGAACATCCCGCGGAGACCCGGCGAATCGTCGAGGACGCGCTGGAGCTCCGCCTCGGCTGGACGCCGGGTGAGGGGGCGGACGGATGAGCCTGTTCAAGGGACAAGAGGAACTCAACCTCACCGAGGGCGGCATCGTCAGGCCGCTTCTCTACCTGTCGCTTCCCATCGTCGTCACGAACCTCCTCCAGACCGCCTACAACCTCGCGGACACGTTCTGGCTCGGCCAGTACTCGACGGAGGCGCTGGCCGCCATCTCGTTCGCCTTCCCGATGGTGTTTCTCCTCATCTCGCTCGGGATGGGGCTGTCCGTCGCCGGGAGCGTCCTCGTCGCCCAGCACACCGGGGCCGAGGAGACGGACAAAGCCGAGTACGCGGCCTCGCAGACCGTCACGTTCGCGCTCCTCGGCTCCGCGATACTCGGCGGGCTCGGCTACCCCGTCGTCCGGCCGTTCCTCGACTTCCTCGGGGCCTCGCCGGACGTGTTGCCGGGCGCGACGGCCTACATGCAGGTCATCGCGCTCGGCCTCCCGTTCATGTTCGGCTTCTTCGTGTTCATCTCGCTGATGCGCGGGGCGGGCGACACCATCACGCCGATGCTGGTGATGTTCGGAACCGTCGTCCTCAACGTCGTCCTCGACCCGTTTTTCATCAACGGGTGGGCGCTCGGACCGGTGCAGTTCCCCCAGCTCGGGATTCAGGGCGCGGCCATCGCCACCGTCATCTCGCGGGTCCTCGCGATGGTCGTCGGCATCGCCATCATGGTGTCGGGGAGCAGAGGCATCCAGATTCACCTCGCGGACATGCGGCCGGACTTCGAGTACCTGCGGAAGATTCTCCGCATCGGCATCCCCGCCAGCATCGAGGGGACGGGCCGCGCGCTCTCTATCAACGCGCTTCTCATCGTCGTCGGGCTGTTTTCGACCTCCGTCGTCGCGGCGTTCGGCATCGGGACCCGCGTGTTCTCGGTCATCTTCCTCCCCGCTATCGCCGTCGCCCGCGGCGTCGAGACGATGTCCGGCCAGAACATCGGCGCGGGGAAGTACGACCGCGCGGAGCAGGCGAACTACGTCGCCGCCAAGGGCCTGTTCTTCGTCCTCGGCCTGCTCGGCGTCGCCATCTTCCTCGTTCCCGAACCCATCGTCTCGGTGTTCACGACCGACGCCGAGGTGCTCGAAGTGGGCGCGGAGTTCCTGCGGTACGTCTCGCTGTCGTTCGGCTTCATCGGCATCATGCGGGCCTTTTCCGGCGGCTTCCGGGGCGCGGGCAAGACCCTCATCGCCGCGGTGATATCGGTCGTCACCCTCGCCGGCATCCGGCTTCCGGTCGCCTTCGTCGCGTCGCAGGGGCTCCTCCCGACGGACTTCTGGTTCCTCGGGACCACCGACGTTCGGGGCATCTGGATCGCCTTTTTCGTCTCGAACATCGTGGGCGCGACCATCGCGTGGCTCTGGTTCCGGCAAGGAACCTGGCGCGAGGGTGACGTCCGCGGGTCGCCGGCCGGCGGCGAGTTGGAGAACGACGACGTGGAGCTATCGAGCGGGATGGACTGAGCGGTGAGCTCGTTCCGCCCGTCGCCGGGCGCGGACGACCCGTGACAAAGCGAGGACGGGTCGGTCGCAGACGGCCGGCGCGACGGCTGTCCGCGGCGGCGACGCCGACGCAAAGCGGCCGCGGTCCGGCGGGAAACACCACCGTGTCCGGAGTAATTCGAGACCTGTGTATCGGATTTGAGAGACACAGATATCGATGAAACGTGTTTTTTCCCGGTTCTGACCGGCGTTCGCAAACCACTCGAAGTCCAGATATCACAGTAGAAAACCGGCGTCCGACGGGACCGCGACGGCCCGCCGGGGCGACACCGAGCCACCGAGCGTCACCGCGGCCGGGCTCCGGCGGAGGGAAGCGTTGATAACGACCGCTCGAATAGGGGCGAGTGAATGCCCGCAGACTCCCTAGAGACGTTACTGGACAATCCGGCGATGCGGGAGGCGCTCTCGGTCGTCGTCGAGCGGTCGAAACAGGGGACCGAAGAGCTCCGCTGGCGCGACGTGAACGACGCGCTGTCGAGCGGTCAGTGGGGTCGCCTCATCGAGCGGGGCGTCCTGACCGACGCCGCGGCCGGCGGCTTCGTCCTGTCCGACCCGGAGCGAATCGCCTCGAAACTGCAGTCTCGCGACCCCAACGCCGAAGACGAAAGCGACGCCGACTCGTCGTGGTCTCGGTGGGACAAGCTCGGCGCGCTCGGCGTCGTCGTCCTGTTCGCCGGCTACTGGAACGCCGGCGTCCGAAACGCGGTCGCCGGCATCGACAACGTCGTGCTCGGGGCGCTGGCGCACTCGATACCGTTCTACGCCGTGGTCATCGTCCTCGCCGCGGCGACCGGCCTCTACACGACCGTGATGCAGGACCGGCTGAAGGACACGGAACTCCTCGAACGCCACCAGGCCCGGATGGACGACCTGAAGTCGCGCCGGGAGGCGGCGAAAGAGCGCGGCGACGACGACGCGCTCGAACGCATCGAATCGGAGCAGATGGAGGCGATGGGCGACCAGTGGAGCGTCATGAAAGCCCAGTTCAAGCCGATGGTCTGGATAATGCTCGTCACCATCCCGGCGTTCCTCTGGATGCGCTGGAAAGTCCGCGGCGGCCACGTCGCCGCCGGCTCCGCGCACGTAATCCTCCCGCTCGTCGGCCGGGTGGGCTGGCAGGACGCCGTCTTCGGCCCCATGCCCGCGTGGATCGTCTGGTACTTCCTCTGTTCGTTCGCCGCCAGACAGCTCTGTCAGAAGCTCCTCGGAATCGACCCCTCCGGGACCGCTCGCTCGGACTCGGAGTCCACGACCTCGTCCTGAGCGACGCGAAACCGCCCCTCGAAGCGTGCGTCGCGGGGGCCGTGACAACCCCTAAGTGGTTTTCAAACCGGTTCGTATAAACCGACGCCGCGACGAGAGTTCGACATGGACCGCGACGAACCCGAGCGGCGAGAGCCGAGCGACTCGCCCGCGACGACGACCGAACTCGACGAGAGCGAACTCGACGAGGCCGAACTCGAAGCGCTCGTCGAGTACGTCAAAAACGGTCGGGCACGCGGAGCGTTGAGCGGACGCCGTCGCGTGGGTGAGTACCCCGACGGCGACGATGGAAACGGCGACGGCGAGTTCGGCGACCGCGACGGTGACGGACTCGACCGCGAGGCGGCAATCGCCCGGTTCCGCGGGCCGGACGAGGTGCTCACGCGAGTCGTGCCGCACGCGGGCTACCTCGAAATCCACAAGCGGACGCCGTGCGCCGAGGGCTGTGCGTCATGCCCGCACGGGCCCGCCGTCTACCACGTCCGGTGGGAGCGCCACCCCGGCGGCGAGGACCGACTCCACTGGGTCCTCATCGGTCCCGAGGTCGGCGCGAACTGATTTTCCGCCGACTCGTCGGTCGGCTCGGCGGTTGGCTCGGCGGTCGGCTCGGCGGTCGGCTCAGCGGTCTCCCGCCGCGGCGGGGGGCGCCGCCCGCGACTCCGACTGCGCCCCCTCGTCGCCTCGGCGACAGCGCATCGGCTCGACCGCCGACTCGATGGGGATGTCGTCGTAGGCGTCGAGCACGTCGCTCCGCGTGACGATGCCGACGACCGTCGCCCCGTCGACGACCGGGACGCGGCCCACGTCGGCGGCTTCCATCGCGTCCACGACGTGGAGGAGGTTGCTGTTCGGCGTCGTCGTGACGACGGTCCGCGTGCCGACTTCCTCGACCGGCGGGTCCGCCGCCGGGTCGTCGTCGCCGTCGAGGGCCTCGATGTTCTCGGTCAGGTACCCCTGGGCGTCGCTCTGGACGACGATACCGGCGAGCGACTCGTCCGCTTCGACGATGGGAAGCCCGCCGTGGTCGGTGTCTCGGAGCCGGTTGACGGCCTCCGAAAGCGGCGTTCCGACTTTGACGGTGTCGACGGCGGTCGTCATCACGTCGGCGACGTGCACGTCCTCGATGCTCCCGATGCGGCGCTCTTGGACCGTGTAGCCGAGGTCTCGGAGCTTCTGCGTGTAGATGGTACTGCCGTTGAGGAGGTAGCTCGCGATTTCGCTCCCGACGACGCTGACCATGAGAAGCGGGAGGATGATGGTGTACTGGCCGGTGAGTTCGAAGATGATGATGATGGCGGTGAGCGGCGCGCCCGCGGTCGCGGCGAAGATGCCGCCCATCCCGACCAACGCGTACGCGCCCGAGGGGGCCGTCCCGGGGACGAGCGCGTGGACCGCGAGGCCGAACGCGCCGCCGACGGTGGCCCCCACGAACAGCGACGGCGAGAACACGCCGCCCGAGCTCCCGCTCCCGACCGACAGGGAGAACCCGACCGCCTTGAGGACCGCCAGGGCGACGAGCGCGCCGAAGAGGAAGCCGCCGTCGATGCTCCGGTGGACGACGCCGTAGCCGACCCCGAGGAGGAGGCCGGCGGCCTCCCCCGGGGCGACGCCGAGGACGACGGTCCCGACGAGGACGCTCACGCCGAGCAGGAGCCCGCCGAGCGCGGGCTTGAGATAGCCCGGCGCGTCGAGGCGCTCGAAGAAGTGCTCGACGCCGTAGAGCAGTTTCACGAGGCCCGCGCCGACGAGGCCGACGACGGCCCCCAAAAGCAGGTAGATGGGAAGTTCGACCGCCGGCGTCACCAGCTGGTAGGACGCCGGCACGAGGAACTCGCGGATGCCGGGGGTCGGCGAGAACTCCAGAATTGGGCGTGCGACCGCCGTCGCCGTCAGCGCGGCGAGGACCACCGTGATGACGTGGCCGAGGTAGTACTCCGCGAGGAGGATTTCGAGCGCGAACATGATGCCCCCGATGGGCGTGTTGAACGTGCCCGCGATGCCCGCGGCCGCCCCGGCCGCGACGAGCGTCCGCGTGTGCCGCGAGCGGACGAACCGGCCGAAAAAGGACCCGGCGGCGCTCCCGATTTGGATGATGGGACCCTCGCGGCCGAGCGACGCCCCGCTCCCGATGGCGACGCTCGACGCGAGCGTCTTGTAGAGGGCGATTTTCGGGCTGATGCGGCCGCCGCGGTTCAGCATCGCGTCGAGGACGCTCGGCACGCCGTGGCCCTTGACCGCGTCGGTCGTGAGCAGGACGACGACGCCGACGAGGAGGCCGCCCAGCGCGGGGATGGCCGCGTAGCGGAGCGGCCCGAGCGGGGACAGGAGGTCGAAGGCGTTGGTCACGGGCACGAGCGCGAACGAGACGTTGCCCGGATTGAGCGAGGTGCCGTAGAGCAGTTCCTGCACGACCCAGATGCCGACCCGGAAGACGACGGCCCCGAGCCCGGCGACGACGCCGATGGCGACCGCTAGCACGTTCATCGCGATATCTTCGTACCGCGGCTCGACCTCCGCCGTCCGTATCGCCCTGCGAATCCGCGCGCGCAGGGTAGACTCGTCACTCGGGTGTTGGGGCATCCGAGTCACTCTTGCTCGATGGGGCGTTTGTCAGTTTCGTTTCGAACGCCGAACCGGCGAGCGGCCGCGAGGCGGGTCAGAGGGCGGCGCGCACGAGCGCGGCGTGCGTCGCGACGACACAGCCGCCCGCGACGACGCCGACCCACATCAGGAGGTGACCCGCGCCGAGGTCGAACGACACGCCGACGAGCCACAGGCCGACGAGGGTACCCGCGGACTTCGTGGCGTAGGAGAGGTCGCCACGCGCCGCGAGCTGTAACAGGCCGGCACAGGCGACGCCCAACAGGAGGACGCTGGCGACGACGTCGTCGCCGACCTCCGCCGGGGGGCCGCGGAACACGACGGCCGCGACGGCGAGCGCCGCCGCCGACGCGAGGTCGACGCCGAGCGTCGTTCGAGCGAGCGAGCGTTCGACCGGCAATCGTGGCTGTGTACTCGTCATGGGTGTCGAGCGCGCACCCGCCGACGCGATGCCGAAACAAGGGGACTGCGTCGGATGGGGTGTCGCGTGTCGAAGCGGTCAACGGTGACGACACCGGGCAGGCTCTATCACCGAGGGGGCTATCAGATCGAAGACGATGGTAGCAGTTGGCCGCTTCGTGGCCGTGAAACACGGCAATCGGGGGTTTCGCGTGGACGCTTATAGTCTTTTTCAAGGATGGAGACTCTGAAACATCTGACAACCACTTAGTGATTGCCAAACCGAAAACGACACCGCGACTGACCGACCACAGCACACCGATGAACCGCGATTCCGTCGCCCGCCTCACTCGTCTCGTCACCGCGCTCGGAGCCGTCCTCGTCCTCCTCGGACTCGCCGTGCAGGTCACGACGCTTCGACTCGGACTGCCGCATCCCCCGTGGGAGCTACGGGCCGCGAGCGACGCCGAAGTGCTGGGCGTCGGCCTCTGGTGGGTCGCCGTCGCCACCCGGCTCGTCGGGCCGCGTCGCGCTCGGCGACGCGGCGGGGCGGAGCGCGAGGCGGTGTACGTCACGCGCGGACTGCTCGACGCGCTGTTGGACCGGGCGGCGCGCGCCGAACCGAGCCGCGAATCGCTGTCGCTCGGCACGGCCGCCGCGGGCGAGTTAGACGGGGCGGAGTCGCTCGACGAGACCCGACGGGTGTTCAGCCACTTCGTCCACCCGAGCGCCGGCGCGGCGGTCCGGGGCGTCTTCGGCGTCGACCTCGCGACCGCGCCGGGGCGGACGCCGGGGCAGTTCGTCTCGCACCCGTGGGGACCGCTGGCGGCGACGAAGCGCGACACGCTCCGCGAAGTCGTCCTCGTCGCGGTCCCGCCGTGGGACGACGACTGCGTGGCCGCGTTCGACCGGGCGGGCCGGCGGCGTCCGCTCCGTGTCGTCGACGCCGAGCCGCGCGAATCGTTCGACGAACCGGTTCCGACGGCCGGGTCCGCGGCGTCCCCGTCGGCACCGACGCCGGCCGACGGATAGTCACCGCATCGATACAGTTATACGCGACGACTGGCCACGACTGACTGAAACGCCGATTCGCGAGCACAGCGACGGCATCCCGTGCGGACGCCGCTCGCGTAGTGACGACGCCGGTCGGCGCGACAGACCATGCAATCGCCAACAGCCACTCGCAATCGACCATGAGTTGGAAAGACACCGCAGCACCGGTTCTGAGTCGGATGCCCGCCGTGGCCCGCCCGGACGGCCACGTCCCGTTCCGCCGAAAGCTCGGCTGGACCGCCGGGATTCTCGTCCTGTACTTCTTCCTGACGAACGTCACGCTGTTCGGCGTCGGGACGGGGAGCCAGGACATCTTCGGGCAGTTCCGCTCCATCCTCGGCGGGGGACAGGGAACGATTCTCCAGTTGGGTATCGGTCCCATCGTCACCGCGAGCATCGTCCTCCAACTGCTACAGGGCGGGGACCTGCTCGGCCTCGACACGGACGACCCGGGCGACCAAATCCTCTATCAGGGCCTCCAGAAACTGCTCGTCTTCGGGATGATCGCCCTCCAAGGCCTCCCCATCGTCTTCGCCGGGGGCTACCTCCCGGCCGACCCGGCGGTCGCGAGCGCCCTCGGCGTCGGAGCGGTCGGCGTGAAGTGGCTCATCTTCGCGCAGATATTCGCCGGCGGCGCGCTCGTGCTGTTCATGGACGAAGTCGTCAGCAAGTGGGGCGTCGGCTCCGGCGTCGGCCTGTTCATCATCGCCGGCGTCAGCCAGCGCCTCGTCGGCGGCCTCTTCGCCGACCCCGCCTTCGGCGCGTCGACGACCGGCATCGTCTCCGAGTGGGTCCACGTCCTCGCCGGGACCGAGACGGTCCCGTCGCTCGCGACGGCGGGCGGGATACAGGCGCTCCTGTTCGGCGTGGGCGGCATCGTCCCGCTCATCACGACGCTTCTCATCTTCGGCATCGTCGTCTACGCCGAGAGCGTCCGCGTCGAGATTCCCCTCTCGCACGCCCGCGTCAAGGGCGCTCGCGGTCGCTTCCCCGTGAAGCTCATCTACGCGAGCGTCCTGCCGATGATTTTCGTCCGCGCCCTGCAGGCGAACGTCCAGTTCCTCGGGCGCATCCTCAACAGCCAGTGGGTCGGCATGCCAGCGTGGCTCGGCCAGTACACGAGCGGGCAGGTCACCGGCGGCCTGTTCTACTACCTGAACCCGATTCACGCGCCCAGCCAGTGGATGTGGTGGCTCGGGTCGGCGTCGCAGGAGCCGTGGCAGATTCTCGTCCGCGTCGCCATCGACCTGACGCTGATGCTCGTCGGCGGGGCCATCTTCTCCATCTTCTGGGTCGAGACCGCCGACATGGGTCCGGAGGCGACCGCGCGGCAGATTCAGAACTCCGGGATGCAGATTCCCGGCTTCCGCCGCAACCCGCAGGTGATAGAGCGGGTCATGGAGCGGTACATCCCGCAGGTGACGGTCGTCGGCGGCGTCCTCGTCGGCCTGCTCGCCGTCATGGCGAACATGCTCGGCACCATCGGCGGCGTCTCGGGGACCTCGCTCCTCCTCACGGTCTCTATCACGTACAAGCTGTACGAGGAAATCGCCGAAGAACAGCTCATGGAGATGCACCCCATGATGCGGACGATGTTCGGCGGGTAGCGCGCCGAGCCGAACCGGGGCGAGAAAACCCCGTATTCTGCGGGTGAGAACCCGACGACGGCGGCTCGAATCCGGGCCGCCACACATCGGGGTTTTTCTGCCCGCCCTTCGAGAGTTCAACTGATGGCCGACACGCAATCGACCGCCGGGGGCGGCGACGCACCCGGTGCAGAGTCGGTGGAAACGGAACTCTCGCGCGACATGAGCCTCGCCGATATCACGTTTATCGGCGTCGGCGCGATGATCGGCGCGGGCGTCTTCGCGCTGACCGGATTCGCGGCCGGGCTGGCCGGCCCGGCGCTCACGGTGGCGTTCATACTCAACGGACTGGTGGCGATGTTCACCGCCGTCTCCTACGCCGAACTCGGGGCGGCGTTCCCCGAGGCGGGCGGCGGCTACCTCTGGGTGAAAGAGGCGCTGGTCGACCCCAACGGCTTCTACGCCGGGTGGATGAGCTGGTTCGCCCACGCCGTCGCGTGCGCGCTCTACGCCGTGACGTTCGGCGTCTTCCTCACCGAGTTCTTCGTGGTGTTCGCCGGCCTGCCCGACGGGTTCGCCCTGTTCGGCCTGTTCGACCGCCTGCTCGTGGAGAAACTGCTCGCGGTGGTGATGGTGCTCGCGTTCGCCTACATCAACTACCGCGGGGCCGAGGAGACGGGGAAGGCGGGCGTCGTCGTCACGACCATCAAGATTCTCATCCTCGGCGTCTTCGTGGCCTTCGGCATCCTCGCGACGGTGCGCGAGCCGAACTGGACGGCGACGTTCCTCGACAGTCCGTCGTTCGCGCCCAACGGCCTCGTCGGCGTCATCGGCGCGATGGGCTTTACCTACATCGCCTTCGAGGGCTACGAGATAATCGTCCAGTCGGGCGAGGAGGTCGTCGACCCCGGCACCAACGTCCCGAAGGCGGTGTTCTACTCGATGGCAATCGTGGTCCCCATCTACGTCCTCGTCGCCTTCGCGGCCATCGGCGGTATCGACGTGACCGCCGAGCTCGCGAGTCGCGCGGGACTCACGACCGCCGCGCCGACGTGGCAGGTCCTCGGCAACCTCGGCGAACTCGGCATCATCGAGGCCGCCGGGCAGTTCGTCCCGTACGGCGTCCCGCTCCTCCTGTTCGCCGGGCTCGCGGCGACGATGAGCGCGCTCAACGCGACCATCTACTCCTCCTCGCGGGTGTCGTTCGCCATGGGCCGGGACCGCGTCCTCCCGGGCTTCTTCGGGCGCATCCACGGCGACAAGCGGACGCCCCACTGGGCAATCGGCCTCTCGGCGGTCCTCATCGGTCTCATGGCCGTGTTGCTCCCCATCGAGAGCGTCGCGGCCGCCGCCGACATCATGTTCATCTTCCTGTTCATTCAGGTGAACTGGACCGTCGTCAAGATGCGGGCGACCCACCCCGACCTGCCGCGGACGTACAAGATTCCGTACATGCCGTGGCCCCCGCTCATCGGCATCGTTCTCCAGTTCATCCTGACGCCGTTTTTGCTCCTCGAACTCGGGCTGACGCCGGGGCTCGGCGCGGGGTCAGAGGGCTTCGTCGCGCTCGTGACCACGGCCGTCTGGATGGCGCTCGGACTCGTCGTGTACTACGGCTACTCCGAGGGCAAAGAGGCCGAGAAGCTCGAAGAGGAGACCCCGACCGTCGTGACCGAACGCGCCCCCGAGCGGCGCGAGTCGCAGGTGCTCGTCCCGATTGCCAACCCCGACAACGCGGCGCAGTTGATGCGGACCGCCATCGACGTGGCGCGCGACCGCGACGCCGAGATTCTCGTGATGAGCGCCGTCGAGGTGCCGTCGCAGACGCCGATTTCGGAGGGGCGGCGGTTCGTCGACGAGAAGCGCGAGACCATCGCCGCCGTGATGGAGCTGGCGACCGACGCCGACGTGCCCGTCGGCGGGACGGTCAGGCTGGGCCACGACGCCGGAACGGCCATCCTCAACACCATCGAGGAACACGACAGCGACGTGGTGTTGATGGGCTGGCGCGGCCGGGGTCGCCGCCGCGACTACATCCTCGGGAGCAACGTCGACGAGGTCGTGACCAAGGCCCCCTGCGACGTGCTCGTCGAGCGCATCGGCCCGACCGACGGCGAGGTGGACTCGATTCTCCTGCCGACCGCGGGCGGCCCGCACGCCGAACTCGCCGCGGAGGTGTGCCGCGCCATCGCGCGGACCAACGACGCCACGGTTCACGTGATGAACGTCGTCGCGCCCGACGCCGACGAGAGCGACCGCGAGGACGCCCAGCGCCGGGTGGACTCGACGGCCGCCGCGGTCGGCGACGACGAGGTCAGGGTGACGACCTCGGTCCGCGAGGGCGAGGACGTGGCGGCGACCATCGTCGCCGCGACCGAGGAGTTCGACCTGACGGTCATCGGGGCGACGAGAGAGGGCCTGCTTCAACAGCTCGTCTTCGGCGCGATTCCGGAGACGGTCGGCCGCGACGCCGCGAGCACGGTCATCATGGCGAAGCGCGACCTCGGCGTCATCTCGTGGGTGACGCGGTGGTTCAAGCGCCGCCGCGACGACTATCACATCCGGAACGGCGACGGCGAGTGAGCGGCCTCACTCGCGCCACGGGAGCAGTCGCGCCGAGAGCGCGAACAGCGCGACGGCGAAGCCACAGAGGATAGCGAGGTCGGAGAGCGCGGTCGGGAGCTGGCCGCCGGCGACGGCGGCGCGCACGCCGCGCGCGAAGTAGGTGAGCGGGAGCGCGTCGACCACCGGGCGGAGCGCCGCGGGGAGTCTGGACGCGGGGACGAACGTGTCCGCGAGGAGGACCATCGGGATGCCGACGGCGTTGCTGGCGGCGATGACGCCGTCTTCGGAGTCCGCGAGCGAGCCGATGAGCGAGCCGAGCCCGCAGAACAGGGCGATACCGACGACGAGGAAGGCGACGACCAGCGCGTCGCCGCCGAGCGAGGGGGCCGCGCCGAGGTCGCCGACGGCGGCGAGGACGCCGACGAGCAGGACGCCCGCGAGGCCGATGAGCGCGACGTTCACGGCCGCATGGGCGGAGAGCCACTCCAGACGCGAAAGCGGCGTCGTCGCCAGCTTCTCGAAGCGGCGGGACGCCCGGTTTCGCGCGACGGTGCTTCCGACCCGCGACAGGGGCGTCAACACGACGACGACGCCGAGGTACGCGGGCAGGTAGTACGTGTCCGGGCGGGAGAACAGGCCGCCGGTCGCGCCGGTCTTGACGAGGACGCCGAAGATGAGGACGATGAAGACGGGAAAGAAGAACGTGAAGAAGACGGCCGTCCGCCGCCGGATGAACGCGCGCGTCTCGGCGACGGCCTCCGCGCGGACCCGGCGGGCCGCCTCGGCGAACCCGCGGGTCTGACCGCCGTCGGCCGTCTCTCTCGTCTCGACCGCCGCGGCCGTCTCGTCCGTTCCGCCCGTCTCCGCGGCCGTCATCGCGTCACCTCGGCGTTCCCGGCGAGGCCCGCCGGACCGGCGCTGGCGATGCAGTCGTGGCCGCGCTCGCTGGCGAGGTTGAGGTACACGTCCTCCAGCGTCGGGCGGACGAGACTCACCTCCTCGTAGGCGATGTCGGCCGCGTCGAGGTGGTCGAGCATCGCGGTCAGGTCGTCGGGACCGGCGTCGAAAAAGCGGTACTCGTAGTCGCCGTACCGGCGGCCGTCGAGGGGCGTCGCGTCGAGGTCGAGCGCGCGGGGGCGCTCGGTCCGGACCGCGAGTCGGGTCTCGCCGCCGAAGCGCTGGACGAGGTCCCGGGGCGGGCCGACGCGGACGAGTTCGCCGTCCGTGAGGAGTCCGACGCGGTCGGCGAGGTGCTCGGCTTCGGCCATGTAGTGCGTGGTGAGCACGACGGCGGTCCCGCCGTCGGCCAGCGAGTCGACGAGGTCCCACACGTCGCGGCGGCCCGCGGGGTCGATGCCGGTGGTCGGCTCGTCCAGAAACAGCAGTTCGGGGTCGTTGACGAGCGCCGCGCCGACGCAGACGCGGCGCTGTTGACCCCCCGAGAGGTCGGTGTAGGCCGTCGCCGCGTCCCCGGCGTCGAGACCGACCCGGTCGAGTACCTCGTCGACCGACAGCGGGTCCGGGTAGAGCCCGGCGTAGTAAGAGACGAGTTCGCGGCCCGAGAGTCGCCGGTGGGGCGAGAACTCCTGCGGGAGCACGCTCATCCGCGAGCGGTCGACCGCGGTCGGCGACTCGCCGAACACCCGAACCGAACCCTCGGTCGGGATTCGCGTCCCCGTCAGCAGGCCGAGGAGCGTCGATTTCCCGGCCCCGTTCGGGCCGATGAGACCGAACACCTCGCCCTCGTGAACGTCGAGCGACACGTCCCGAACCGCGACGGTGTCGCCGTACTGCTTCCTCACGGCTGTCGCCGTGACCGCCGGGCGCGTCGACTCGGCGGCCGTGTGTCCAGACATAGCTCGTGTTCGAGTCGATATTGACAACGGCTTAGTCCTTGTCAAATCGGCTGGGACGTGTCGGTGACACAAGTATATCAACCGTCGGGGCGACCGTAGCGTATACAATGCCAAATCGGCGACACCGGCGGACGGCCCCGACGCGCCGCGAGTTACTCTCGGTGACCGACGAGCTAGCGCTCGCGCGGAAGGGAGAACGCATCCTCGAACGCCGACGCGACAGTCTCGTTTTCGTCCTTCTCGACCTGTTAGACCGGTGGACGGAACTGCGCCGCGAGACCGACGAGGCGTTCCGCGACGCGGCTGAGCTCCACGTCTGGGGCGCAGAGCGGGAGGGCGAAATCGCGCTTCGCGCGCTCTCGGAGGCGCGGAGCACTCACACGGAGCTCATCGTCTCCGAGACGAAGCTCGTCGGGCTGACCGTCCCGTTCTTTCTGAGCACGTCGGCGCGGCGGTCGCTCGACGGGCGGGGGTACGGCGTCCTCGGCACGAGCGCGCTCGACGACGAAATCGTCGGGTCCTACGAGTCGGTCGTAGAGGACGTCGTCAGGCTGGCGGAGATGCGGGCGGTCCTCCTACGTCTCCTCGCGGAGATTCGGCGGCTTCGGCTCCGCGTCAACTATCTCTCTCAGCGGCTCATCCCGGAGTTGGAAGTGGAGAAACGACGTATCCGGCGGTACCTCGACGAGCGCGAACAAGAAGAGCGCTTCCGACAGTTCCGGACCAAACAGCGCAACGAGCGACGGCAAGCCGAGCGACGGGAGGCAGAGCGGCAAGAAACAGAACAGCGAGAAGCAGAACGGCAGGAAGCAGAACGGCAGGAAGCAGAACGGCAGGAAGCAGAACGGCAGGAAGCAGAACGGCAGGAAGCAGAACAGCGAGAAGCAGAGCGACAGGAAGCAGAACAGCAGGAAGGCGAGCGGCGGGTGGAGACACAACAGACAGACGACAGCGGCCGGGACTGAGACGAGGTTGCCCGCCAAGCGTAGTCTTATTACCGTCGCGCCACCAGTTTCGTGCAACGAGACAATGTGCAAGGTCGACGTGGCAATCGAACGGCACGGGCTCGCCGCGCCGACCGGCAGGTACGACTCCGTCGACGACTATCTGCTGGCGCGGTGGACCGGGGCCGACGGCGGCGAAAGCGAGGGGTACAAGTCGCTCACGACGTGGTTCAACAAGCGACTGCTCGCGCGCGTCTACGAGCGGAACGGTCGCGACGTGACCGACGTGCGCCTCGACGCGGAGTACGAGGCCCTCGTCGGCGACGACGAACTCGACTACGGGGACGTGGCCGCCGACCTCGCGACGGACGGCATCGACGCCGACGAGCTGACGGGCGCGATGGCGTCGTGGAGCACGATGCGACGCCACCTCAACGACTGTCTCGACGGCGAGAAGCCGACCGTCGAGGCGTCCTCTGACTGGGAGCGAAACAGCGTCGACATCGCGCGCGAGACGGTCAGACAGAAGGCCGAGTCGGCGCTCGCGTCGCTGGGGAAGAAAGGGCGGCTCGCCGGAGCCGGAGACGCCGGCGTCGACGTGCAGGTGAAGGTGTCCTGCGCGGAGTGCCCGACGCGGGTCCCGCTCGAAGACGCGCTCGACCGCGGGTTCGTCTGTCAGGAGCACCACGCCGGTGCCGACGAGATGGCTGAGGAGGCCGTCCGCGAGACCGGCGTCGCGCCCGACGGCGGGGCCGACTCGGGCGGGCGGCTCCGGGCGGTGCTCCCCATCGGCGCGCTCTCCAGCGCCGGCCTCGCGCTCGGCGAGTTCTCCGGGGCGGCGCTCGAACTCGTCGCGGCCGCCGGAATGGCATGAGCTGGCGGCTCGACGTGGAGAACGTCGCCGGGATTCGGCGCGGGAGCGCGACGCTCGAACCCGGGTTGAACGCGGTCCGCGCGAGCAACTGGCAGGGGAAATCGAGCTTCCTCGCCGCGATAGCGACCGCCTTCGGGACGGCGTCGCCGCTGACCGAGGGCGCGGCCGAGGGGCGCGTCTCGCTTTCGACGGACGAAAGCGAGTACACCGTCGAGTTGGCCCGAGACGGACGCCACGTCCGGACGACCGGCGAGCCGTACCTGTCCGACGAGGTCGACCGCGTCTGCGCCGACCTGTTCGCGTTCCTCGGCGAGGAAAACGAGATTCGGTGGGCCGTCCGCGAGGGCGACGACCTCGAACCCCTCCTGACGCGCCCGCTCGACTTCGAGGACATCGACGCGAACATCGCCGCGGCGCGCCGCGAGCGCGACCGCGTGGACGAGGCGCTCTCGGAGGCCGAAGACGCGGCCGAACGCCTGCCGACGCTGGCCGGTCGAGTGTCGGAACTCGAAGCCGAGGTCGAGGAGTTGGAAGCGAAGCGCGCGGCGTCCGCGGACGCCGCCGGCGGCGACGAGACGCGCGAGGCGCTCAGCGACGCCCGCGCGGAGCGCTCCCGCGTCCAGAGCCGCATCGACCGGCTCGAATCGACCGCCGGGCGGGTCCGAGAGCGACTCGAATCGAGCCGCGAGGAACTCGACGGACTCGACGTGGAAGACGACGATGAGCTGGCGCGCGAACTCGACGCGGCGAAGCGGGAGCTCCGCCAGCAGGAACGCGATATCGAACTCCTTCGGGACGTCTACGACGCGAACCGCCGCGTCGTGGCCGAAGACCGGACCGAACTGCTGACCGACGTGACCCACGGCCTCGTCGACGACGACCTCGCGTGTTGGGTCTGCGGTGCCGAGACGGACGCCTCGTCAGTGACGGCGCGGCTCGACGACCTCGCCGAGCGAATCGACCGCCGCACCGAGGCGGCCGAGGCGAGCCGCGAACGCGTCGAGGAACTCACGGAGCGCGTCGAATCGCGCGAGAAGCGACGCCGACGCGAACGGGAGCTTCAGACCGACGTTCGGGAGCTCCGCGAGCGCCGGTCGGACCTCGAACGCCGCCTCGACGACGCGCGCGAACGCGACGACGAACTCGCCGAGCGAATCGACGACCTCCGCGAGCGAATCGAATCGGATGCCGAACAGGTGACCGATATCGAAAGCGACCTGAAGTACGCAAAGGCGCGCCTCGACGACGCGAAGTCGGAACTCGAATCGGCCGAGTCGAAGTCCGAGGAGCTCGAATCACTGCGTTCACAGCGTCAGTCGCTCACCGAAGAGATAACCCGCCTCCGGCGGCGGAAACAAGAGATAAAGAAGGAGACACGAGACGCGTTCGACGACGCGATTCGGGACATCGTCCCGCTGTTCGAGACGGGGTTCGAGAGCGCGCGACTGACGAGCGAGTTCGAACTGGTCGTCGCCCGCGAGGGCCGCGAGGCGTCGCTCGACGCGCTCAGCGAGGGCGAGGTCGAACTCCTCGGACTCGCGACGGCGCTCGCGGGCTACGAGGCGTTCGACGTGGCGGAACGCGTGCCGGTCATGCTCGTGGACCGCCTCGGCGGCATCGCCGACGAGAACCTCGGGCGACTGACCGACTACCTCTCCGGGAGGGCGACGTATCTCGTCACGACGGCGTATCCCGAACACGGCGCCGTCGAGGGACACGACATCGACCCCGCGGACTGGTCGGTCGTCTCGGACTCGACCGCCGCACCGAGTGAGTGAGTGAGTGAGTGAGCGAGTGAGTGAGTGAGTGAGCGAGCGAGCGAGCGGGCGGTCGCTACCGCGCCGTCGTCGCGCGGGAAACTCGGTCGTACACCGCTTCGACGGCCGCTTCGACGGCGGTGGCAATTCTCGAGACGGACGCCTTACTGAGCGTCAGCGGTGGCGCGAGCATCAGGTGGTCGCCCGCGACGCCGTCGACTGACCCGCGGCCCGGGTAGGTGTAGACGCCGCGGTCGAGCGCCGCGTCGTAGACCTGCTCGTACACCTTCAGTTCGGGGTCGAACGGCGCTTTCGATGCTCTGTCAGCGACGAATTCGAGGCCGACCATCGGGCCGACCGCGCGGAAGTCGCCGACCATCGGGTGGTCTCGGAGCGCGTCGAGTTCGGAGGCGAGTTGCGCGCCGCGCGCTCGGCCCCGTTCGAGCACGCCGTCGGTGTACTGCTCGACCACGAAGTTGGCGACGGCCGCCGAAAGCGGGTTTCCGGCGAACGTGTGGCCGTGAGCGAACGACACGTCGTCGCGGGCGAACTCGTCGGCCACGGCGTCGCTCACGAGGACGGCGCTCATCGGCGTGTAGCCGCCGGTGAGTCCCTTTCCGAGTGTCATCATGTCGGGCGTGACGCCGTAGCGTTCCATGGCGAAAAGCGGGCCCGTCCGCCCGAACCCGGTCATCACCTCGTCGGCGATGAACAGCACGTCGTACTCGTCGCAGATGGCGCGAATCTCCTCGTAGTACGCCGGGTGCGGGGCGGCCGCGGGAATGCTCGCGCCGCCGACCGGTTCCGCGACGAACGCGGCGACCGTCTCGGGACCGCGCTGTCGAATCGTCGTCTCCAGTTCGCGGGCGGCCGCTCGGGCCTGTTCTTCGTCGGTCCCGTCGAACGACCAGCGGTACGGGTACGCCGGGGAGATGTGCTCCCAGTCGGTGAGGTACGGTTCGAACCCGCGGCGGCGGAGCGTGTTCCCGGTGGCCGACAGCGCGCCGAACGTCGCCCCGTGGTACGACTGCCACCGCGAGACGACGACCGACTTCTCGGTCTTTCCGCGCGCGCGGAAGTACTCGCGGGCGAGTTTGAACGCTGCCTCGTTCGCCTCACTACCCGAGTTAGTGAAAAACACTTTCTCCAGGTCGCCCGGCGACCGCGACGCGAGCGTCCGCGCCAACTGCTCGGGCGCGTCGTGCGAGAAGTGCGAGAGACTGAGATACGAAACGTCGGCGGACTGCGATTCGAATATCTGCTCGATGCCCGGAACCGAGTGGCCGAGGTTGGTGACCGCCGCACCCGCCGCCGCGTCGACGAGTTCCTCCCCCGACTCGGTCACGAGAAACTCGTCGGTGGCGTGGTCGACTCGCGGAAGGTCTGGCTCGACACCACCTCCCCACTTGTAGAAGATGTGGTTCTGCTGTTGTGCCATCTATCACGATGGACTGCACCCTATAATGAAATAAGTCTTACTGAGAGCAAATTAGTTTGTAGAAATTCTAAATTGGATAGTTTCGTTTGAAACCGAGAAGAGTGCGACCGCTGTCGGGGACCGTGCAGACAAAAGAGGATGCGGGGCCGTTCCGCGGTCGGCTCAGAGCGTCGGGTCCTGCTCGATGGGGACGTGGACCGTCTTCTCCTGCGTGTAGCTCGTGAGGGTGTCTCGGGCGCACTCGCGGCCCATCCCGGAGCGCTTGAAGCCGCCGAACGGGCTTCCGGTGACGGTTCGGCCGTAGTACTTGTTCACCCAGATGCTCCCGGCGTCGATGTCCGCGGCCGCGCGGTGCGCCAGCGACCCGTTTTCGGTGGCGACGCCGGCCGCGAGTCCGAACGGCACGTCGTTCGCCAGTTCGATGGCCTCCTCGTAGGTGCTGAACGTGACGACCGTCTCGACGGGGCCGAATATCTCCTCTTGGGCGATTCGCATGTCGTTTTCCGCGTCGACGAACACCGCGGGTTCGACGAACCAGCCGCCGTCGAGGCCCTCGCCTTCGACCGAGCCGCCGCCGGTGGCGAGCGTCGCGCCCTCTTCGACCCCGAGTTTGAGATAGGAGTTCACCTTGTCGTACTGCGCCCGCGAGACGAGCGGCCCGAAGGTGGTGTCTTCGGCCAGCGGGTCGCCGATGGTGTGCGACTCGACTTCCTCGACCAGTCGCTCGACGAACTCGTCGCGCACGTCCTCGTGGACGATAGCGCGCGAACAGGCGTCGCAGGACTGGCCGGTGTTGTAGGTGATGCTCCCGGCGACGGTCTCTGCGGCCTGTTCGACGTCGGCGTCGGGGAAGACGACGAACGGGGACTTACCGCCGAGTTCCAGCGTCACCGGCGTGATGTTCTCCGCCGCCGCCGACATGACGGCCTCGCCGGTCACGTCCTCGCCCGTAAAGGAGACCTTCCGAACGTCGGGGTGGCCCGTGACGGACGCGCCCGCCTCGTCGCCGAAGCCGGGGACGACGTTGAAGACGCCGTCGGGGAGGATGCCCTCGGAGAGTTCGGCGATGCGAAGCGCCGTGAGCGGGCTCTGTTCGGCGGGCTTGAGCACGACGGCGTTGCCCGCGGCGAGCGCGGGGCCGATTTTCCACGAGGTGAGGACGAGCGGGTAGTTCCACGGCGTGACACAGCCGACGACGCCGTACGGCTCGCGGCGCGTGTAGATGTGGGCGTCGTTCGCGGCCGCGATTTGCTTTCCGCCCTCGGCCCGGCAGATGTTCGCGTAGTACTCGATGAAGTCGAGACCCTTCGTCACCTCGCCCTCGGCGTACGCGAGGGGCTTGCCCGTGTCGAGGCTCTCCAAGAGCGCGAGTTCGTCGAGGTGGTCGCGGAGGACCGAGACCCACTCCTGAAGCGTTCGGGAGCGCTCTTCGGGCGTCGTCTGTCCCCACTCGCCGTCGCAGGCGTCCCACGCGGCCTCGACGGCGGCGTCAACGTCCGCCTCGTCGCACCGGGGGACCGAGAGGATGGGGTCGTCCACGACCGGGTCGCGGGTGTCGAACGTCTCGCCGCTCGCGGCCGCCCGCGAACCGCCGTCTATCCACGCCTCGAACGCGCCGAGCGCCCGAGCGTCCTCCCTCGCCTGTCGGTGGTTCTCCTGCACCGAGTCGTTGTAGTGTTCTAACTGCATGCTGACTGTCCTCGTCTACCACGCACAACAAATCGGCCATTAATAAATCTAACTGGAGGCAAATTCCGTTCTCGAATTAGGAATTATTCCAACTCGACGAGCGGTCGATAGGAGGGGTACACGCGACACGAGCGCGCCGCGCCTCCCGGACCGCGGCTCCGACCTCCGAACCGTGGCTCCGACCTCCCGAACCGAAGCTCCTCGGCTCCGACCTCCGAACCGCGGAATGCCAAACGCGGTCGGACGGGCGGGCGGGCGACGGCTCAGTCGTCGGCGGGGCCGAACTTGAACCCGTATCTGACGACGCCTTCCTCCTCGTAGATGCGGCGGATTCGGCCCGAGACCGGCATCCCGATTTCGACCGTCTCGGGGTCGATATCGGTCAGTTGCGCGGTGATTCGCGGCCCCTCGTCGAGTTCGACGATGGCGGCCACGTACCGGCCCTCCGCGCGGGCCTGTCCGGCGAACTCCGGCGGCGCGCCGCCCGGCGAGAGCACCGTGTGGGAGTAGACGGTTCCCGTTCCCGAGAGGTCGACCGTCTCGAACTCGTCGTTCCGGCAGTCGGGACACGCGCCCTTCGGCGGGAACGCGACGGTTCCGCAGTCGGTACAGCGTTCGCCCTCGAAGGCGAGTCGCTGGCCGACCGTCCGCTCGTACATCGGTATCGAGATGTGCGCCCCCATCAGCGGCTCACCTCCCGGAGTCGCGCGAACTCGCCGTACTCCAACGCCGTCGTCGCGTCGAGCGCGTCGTCGACGCCCGCGTCCGAGTCCGGTGCCTCGATTGCCGGCGTGGTTTCGAGGACGAACGCGCTCGCCCCGTGGCCGTAGCCGTAGCCGGCGACGAGGACGTGCGCGCCCGCCTCGGCCGCGTCGAGCGCGGCCGCGAGACCGACGAGCGGCGACGCGGCGGCCGCGAACCCCATGCGATTGACGACGAACCCGGCGCTCATCTGGTCGGCGTCGAAGCCGAGTCGGCCGCCGCCGCGCCACGACATCTTCACGTCGTCCTGCGGGAACACCGCGTGGTCGATGTCGTCGGTCGAAAGCCCCGCGTCCGCGAGGGCGTCGTCGACGACGGCGGACAGCGCCTCGACGAACCCCTCGGTCGTGTAGCCGCCGAGCGAGAGGTCGGTGAGGTCCGCGCCGTCCCGGAACTTCGCCGGGAGGTAGGCGTCGACGTAGTGGGCGCTTCCCGCGACCGTCGCCAGCGGGTCGTCGTCGCCGACGGCGAACGCCGCGGCCCCGGCCCCGAGGATGTGTTCGGTGTCTTCGTCAGACGGTGCCTCGGGCGTATCGGACGCGACGACCAGTCCCGAGCCGAACGACAGCGCCGCGTCGAGCGCTTCGAGTCCGGCCTTCCACGAACTGCCGAACTCCAGCGTCCGACACGGCCCGTCGAGACCGACAGACCGGGAGAGCGGCCCGCTGAGGAGCGTTCCGGCCTGCGGGTGCGTCGTCGTGGCGACGGCGAGCGTCTCCGCGTCGGCCGCGTCGACTTCCCGCGCGGCCGCCGTCGCCAGCGTCATCGCGTCCTCGTCGTACGCCGGGACGGTCTTCCGGTCGATGCGGGCCGCGAAGCGACCCCAGACCTCCTCGTAGACCTCGGCGGTGACGTGATACGTCGGCAGTGAGACGCCGTAGTCGGTGAGGCCGACGCTCATGCGTCCACCTCGTAGATGAAGACGGTCGCCGCGCCGCCGGAGCCGCCGACGTTGTGCGAGAGCGCGACGTCGCCGTCGACCTGCCTGTCGCCCGCGTCGCCGCGGAGCTGGTCGAACACCTCGACGACCTGCCCGATGCCGGTCGCACCCAGCGGGTGGCCCTTCGCCTTCAGCCCGCCGCTCGTGTTGACCGGGAGGTCGCCGTCGCGTCGGGTTCGGCCCTCCGCGATGAGTCGCCAGCCCTCGCCGCGGTCGGCAAAGCCGAGGTCCTCGTACGCCAGCAGTTCGGCGATGGTAAAGCAGTCGTGGACCTCCGCGAAGTCCACGTCCTCCGGCGTCTTGTCGGCGCGGTCGTACGCCGCCTCTGCGGCCTCGCGGACCGCCGACAGCGACGTAATCGTCTCGCGGTCGTGGAGCGCGAGGTGGTCGCTTCCGCCGCCGAAGCCGGTGACGTACACCGGGTCGTCGGTGTACTCGCGGGCCTCGTCCGCCGGCACGACGAGCGCGCAGGCCGCCCCGTCGGTCGTCGGACAGGCGTCGTAGAGGTTCAGCGGGGCGGCGATTTCCGGCGCGCCGGTCGCCCTCTCCAGCGAGACTTCCCGCTGGAACTGGGCTTTGGGGTTGACCGCGCCGTTCTCGTGGTTCTTCACCGCCACCCGCGAGAGGTGTTCGCGTTCGGCGTCCGTCTCGTGGAGGTATCGCCGGGCGGCGATGGCGTAGACCCCCGCGAACGTCATGCCCGCGAGACGCTCGTACTCGGTGTCGCCGCTGACGCCGAGCCAGTACTTCGAGCGGTCGCCGCTGAGGTCGAGCATCTTCTCGACGCCCGCCGCGAGGACGGCGTCGCTCGCGCCCGACCCGACCGCGTGGACCGCGTCGAGGAGGGCGAACCCGCCCGACGCGCAGGCGTTTTCGACCCGCTGGACCGGGAGTCCGGTCAGCCCGAGGTGCGACGTGAGCGACGCCCCGGTGATGCCGAGTTGGGAGCCGCCGACGCCGAGACTGCCGACGTAGGCCGCGTCGAGGGCGGTCGCGTCGAAACCCCGGTCGACCGAGTCGGCCATCGCGCCGAACGCCGACGCGAACAGCTCTTTGATGCCCGCCTCGGGGTGGTCGCCGTAGGGCGTCTGTCCCGCGCCGACGATGGCCACGTCGCGCACTAGTCGCCACCTCCGGTGTAGACGCCGTCGGGGTCGAGTTCCTCCCGGATGAGTCGAATCTCGTCGGCGTCGGGCGTCGGCGTCGCGGTCACGTCGTCGGCGAAGCGAATCTCCCACCCCGTCGCCGCCTGCACCTCCTCGCGGGTGACGCCGGGATGGAGCGTCTCGACGTACAGCTCGCCGTCGTCGTCGAACTTCATGACCGCCTTGTCGGTGATGACCGCCTCCGGGCCGCCACGGAGGCCGAGGTCCTCGCGGGACTCCTCGCCGTCGAGGTAGCCCGGCGAGGTGACGAAATCGACCGATTCGGGGAACCGCCGCTTCTGGTGCGGGGCGATGATGAGCGTCCGGTGGGCGTTACTGGAGATTTCGCACGCCCCGCCGCTCCCGGGAAGCCGCACCGTCGGGTCGCCGTAGTCGCCGATGGCCGTCGAGTTGATGTTCCCGCGCTTGTCGATTTGCGCGCCGCCGAGGAAGCCCACGTCGACGCGGCCGCCCTGCAGGTAGCGGCTGAAGCCCTCGTACATCGGGACGATGCTTCGCGCGCCCGTCGCCAACACCGGGTCGCCGATGGAAAGCGGGAGCGCGTCGGGGTTCGAATCGACCGTGCCGGACTCGTAAATCATCTGGAGGTCCGGCGCGTGCGTCCGCTTCGCGAGGTTGCACGCGAGGTTCGGCACGCCCACCCCGACGAGCACGGTGTCGTCGTTCCGCAGTTCCTGTGCCGCGCGGGTTATCATCAGCTCCGTGTCGGTGTAGTCCACAGACTCGTCCGAGTCGGTCGCGTCGCCTCGGCTCATGCGTACCGCCCCATGTCGATTGGTTCGGCGTAGTCGTGGGTCGGTTCGAGGTCGAGGAGCCGGTCGACGCCGAGTTTCTCGACGTACTCCCGGCGGGTGTCGACGCCGTAGACCCACTCGTCGAGCCATTCGAGGGTGGACTCGTGGCTCTCCGACACCTCGTTCCAGTCGAGGTAGGCGTCGTTGTCGCGGCCGTAGTAGCCCTGCGTGTACGACGGGTGCGAGCCGTACGGCTCTTCGACGACGTAGTCGACGACCGTGCCGGGAATCTCGGTCCGGTTCGGGTCGCTTCGGAGCGCCTCGGTGTCGACGAGTTCCTCCACGGCGAGGACGACGGTGTCGGCGGCGAACGCCGCGTCCGTCACGTCGCCGGAGATACCCCAGATGTGGGCGTCGCCCTCGGGACTGGCGCGTTGCGCCCGAACGATAGAGACGTCCGGTTTGAGCGGCGGGACGACGCACACCGACTCGTCGGGGTCGAACGGGTTCTCGACGGTTCGGATGTGGTCGTTGTGCTCGGGGAGCCCGGAGCCGACGAGGCTCCGAAGCGGCGCGAACGGCATGTCTCTCGCGCCCGCGAACAGCCGCGAGACGAGGCCGAAATGCGAGTACTCGTCGATGGCAATCTCGTTGGGGACGCCGTCTTCGACGGCCCGGCGGAACGCCCGGAGGCTCCCGACGCCGGGGTTTCCGGCCCACGAGAACGTGACCGACGACGCACAGCCCGCGGCGATTAGCTGGTCGAAGACGAGGTCCGGCGTCGCGCGGACGAGATGCAGGTCCTCGTACCCCTGCCTGATTATCTCGTGGCCCGCGGCGAAGGGGATGAGGTGCGTGAACCCGCCGAGGTAGACGGTGTCGCCCTCGTCTACGGCCCCCGAGATGGCGTTCGTCATGTCTGTTACCTTCGTCATCGACCCCACGGTTCGTAGTAATCCTATTTTTATCTTCCTCTGACGATACTCGTTACAAATCTGAATTAGATAATTTGTAGTAGATTGAATTTGGGAGGCGTCCGGAGAACTGAGAGCGACAACGTCAGAAACACACGCGTCGCTCCGGGGGCACGCTCGGACACCGGCTCGGAAAAAAGTCGAAGCGAGTTAGGACCGGAGCGCTTCGAGGTCCTCGTCCTCGTAGTTGACGAGCAGGCGAGGCTCGTCTTTGAACGTCTTGAGGACGATGTGCGTCGCCGAGTGCGAGACGCCCTCGGTGTGGATGATGTCGTCGACGAACTTCTGGAGGTGGTCGTGGTCCCGCAGGTGCGCGATGAGGATGAACGACTTCTCGCCGAGCATGAAGTAGGCGGTCTGGACGCCGGAGAGGTTAGAGAGGCGTTCGCCGATTTCGTCGTAGCCGGGCCCGTACTCGCTTTTGATTTCGCTGATGGCGGTGAGGTTCAGCCCGAGTTTCTTCTGGTCTAACTGCGGGACTTTCCCGTCGATGATGCCCTGCTCGCGGTACTTCTCCATCCGATAGTACACCGTCGAGGGACTGATGCCGAGCTTTTCGCTCAGTTCGTCGACGTCCACGTCGCCTTCTCTGTCGAGCCACCGGAGAATTTCGAAGTCTTTCTCGTCGAGGTTGACATCGGCCATGGTTGTAAATATACGAATCGAGTATATAAATACTTTACAAAATGTGTGAATTTTCTGGACCATCTGCCGGAATTGCTCGTCAGCGACGACGGGTATGGGACTAGTTAACAGTACTACCCGGACACACTCGGCGACGCCTGCACCGACGAGCACGTCGAAGACGCGCCAGCCCGCGGCGTGTCGCGAACCCAAGTGTACTTCTCTAAGCAATTTCAAATCCACTATATTCAAACTAGTCCAATAATTTCCCCAGAATTTAATATAGGTCACAACTGTGTCCGTGTCATGAGCAAGCAAGACAACCGTTCGGTCGACGGGCCGAACATCGTGACGGAGCTTCCCGGACCCAACGCGAGAGCCCTCGTCGAGGCGGACGGCGACGTTATCTCGCCCAGTTCGCCGCGTGCCTATCCGCTCGCCGTGGAGAGCGCACAGGGGCTGACCGTGACCGACGTCGACGGCAACACGTTCTGGGACTTCGCGAGCGGCATCGCCGTGACGAACGTCGGCCACCGGCATCCGAAGGTCGCCGAGGCGGCGAAAGACCAGCTCGACTCGCTCATCCACCCCGCGTTCTGCGACTACTACTCGCCGGAGCCGACGCGCCTCGCCGAGCGCCTCGAAGCCATCGCGCCCGGCGACTCCCCGAAGAAGGTGTTCTTCGGGAACAGCGGGGCCGAGGCGGTCGAAGCGGGCATGAAACTGGCCCGTCACCACACGGGTCGTCACCGGTTCATCGCGTTCGAGGGCGCGTTCCACGGGCGGACGATGGGCGCGCTCTCGCTCACCGCGAGCAAGACCAAGTACAAACGCGGGTTCGGTCCCCTCGTGCCCGGCGTCGACCACATCCCGTTCCCGAAGCCCTCGAAGTACGGCGGCGACGAGGCGGCGATGCGGGCGACGTTCGACGCGCTCGAAGACCTGCTTCGGACCCGGGTGCCGGTGGACGAAATCGCCGGCATCGTCGTCGAACCGGTGCAGGGCGAAGGCGGCTACGTCGTCCCGCCGGAAGGCTTCCACGAGCGCCTCCGCGAATTCGCCGACGACCACGGCATCCTCCTCATCGCCGACGAGGTGCAGGCCGGCTTCGGGCGGACGGGCGAGTGGTTCGGCATGGACAACTGGGGCGTCGAACCCGACATCACGCTGATGGGCAAGGGCATCGCCAACGGCCTGCCGATGTCGGCGATGGTCGCCAAAGAGGACGTCATGACGTGGGGCGCGGGAACGCACGCGAGCACCTACCACGGCAACCCGGTCGTCGCCGCCGCCTCGAACGCGGTCATCGACGTCATCGAAGAGGAGAACCTCCTCGAAAACTCGACCGAGGTCGGAGCGCACCTCCAGCGCGAACTCCGGGCGCTCGCCGAGGAGTACCCGCACATCGACGACGTTCGGGGGCTCGGGCTGATGATTGGCGCTGAGTTCGTCGACCCCGAGACGGGCGACCCCGACGGCGACCTCTCGGAGGCGGTCATGCACACCGCGTGGGAACACGGCCTGATGATTCTCCCCTGCGGCGAGAGCACTGTCCGGTTCGCGCCGCCGCTCACCATCACGAAGGCGCAGGCGACGACCGGCGTCGAGCTCTTCGGCGACGCGCTCGCGGACGCGCTGGAGTAGCCGTCCGGGATGGTTTCAGAGCAGACACCCGACGACGGAACCTCCGGCGTCGAGGCCGAAGGGGTCGCCAGCGTCGAAGCCGACGCCGCCGACCGCATCGACGCCGACGCGACTATCGACCTCCTGCGAGAACTCGTTCGGATTCCGAGTCCGTTCTTCGAGGAGGCCGAAATCGCCGACTACATCCACGACTGGTTGGACGCCCGCGGTCTCGACCCCGAGTACCACCGCGTCAGCGAGCCCGATATCACCGGCTTCGAGGGCGACAACGTCGTCGCTCGCGTCGAGGGAACCGACCCCGACGCGCCGACAGTCCTCCTGAACGGCCACATGGACACCGTCCAGCACGTCGAGGGATGGACCGAAGACCCGACTTCCGGGCGCATCGAGGACGGGAAGCTCTACGGGCAGGGCGCGTGCGACATGAAGGGCGGACTCGCCGCGATACTCGTCGCCTTCGAGGCGCTCGCCGCCGGTGACTACCGGGGCGACGTGGTCTTGACCGCCGTCGTCGACGAGGAGGGTCCGTTCGGACTCGGGACCGACGCCCTGATTCGAGACGGCGTCGTCGACGACTGCGACATCGCCGTCGTGACCGAGCCAGCGCCGATGATTACGCAGGGAGACATCGAGAACCCCGCGCTCGTCCTCGGCGCTCGCGGTCGGTTCCTCTACGAGATTACCGTCACCGGGACCGCCGCACACGGCTCTCAGCCCGAACGGGGCGTGAACGCGGCGCTCGACGCGGCGCGACTGGCCGCGGCCATCGACGAGATGGACCTCGGCCGACACCCGAAACTCGGCTCCGGGTCGACCTGTCTGCTGTCCATCGAGGGCGGCGGCGAACCGCTTTCGGTCCCCGACCGCTGTACGCTCGAAATCGACCGACACGTCGTCCCCGGCGAGACTGCGGTATCGGTCCTCGCGGACGCCCGGCGCGTGGCCGACCGCCTCGACCTCGACAGCGAGGTCGACATCTCGCTCCGCGAGACGCCCGACCCGGACATGTACTTCCAACCGTACGTGACAGACGAGACGCACCCGCTCGTCGCGCCGTTCTTCGAGAGCGTGCGGACGCGCCGTGGCGTCGACCCGGACGTGGGGTACTTTTCGAGCATCGGCGACTTCAACCACCTCGGTGGACGCGCCGGGATTCCGACGGTCATCGCCGGTCCCGACGGGGCGAACGTCCACGGGACCGGAGAGTACGTCCTCGTCGACGAGGTCGTCGAGACGGCGCGCCTCGTCGCCGACGCGACGCGGCGAATTATCGAGTGAGGGGTCGCGGCGGTCGGCGACCGGAGCGCCGCACGGCGTTGCCCGCACATCACGTCAGTACCTGTGGCTCGTTTGACGAACGGTCCACGAACTACACGCCGGATTAGTTAACAATTCCTCCGATTTTCACCGCGTGACCGACACGATACATAACTGAGCGAGCCCAGAATACGAGTACCTATCAAACTGCGTGTGTCCAACTGTTGCACGAGACAGAACGCTCGAAACCCGGGTTCGAGGCGAAAGGCCCTGAAATCGGAGACTGACGGCACTCGCCACCATCGAACGTGTTTTTCTCACGCAATATTCAATGAGTTACATTATTCAGCGCCTGTTTTTAGAATTCAAGCTAATTAGAGTTCGTTTTATTCTATTGGGTCCACTCTAGCGCGAAAATTTTAAGTGATGTTACTGAGATTGCTCGACGTAGCATGATAGAGAAACTCAACCGGCGCTCGTTCCTCAAGGCGACTGGGGCTTCGGCGACGGTCGGTTCCGCGGCGTTGGCAGGGTGTACCGGAGACGGGAGCGGCGGAACGGCTGAGACAACCGCGAGCGACGGAGCCGAGACGGACGAGACGGAGACGACCGCCGAAAGCGAAGAGCTGTCGGACACGCTGAACTTCTACTCGTGGGGCGGGTCGACCCAGGAGGCGCTCAACGAGCACGTCATCGAGCCGTTCGAAGAGGAGTACGGCGTCACGGTGAAGCAGTCGAGTTTCGGCGGCCAGGACAAGATGCTGGCCAACGTGCGGTCCAGCCCCGAGGGCTCGTACGACGTCATCATGCCGTCGACGGCCACGTCCTACGCGGCGGCCAAGCAGGGCCTCGTCGAACCGCTCCGCCTCGAAAACATCGAGACGTGGTCGAACCTGATGCCCGTGTTCGAGGACTTCAGCGTCGACCCCGGAGAGAGCACCCACGTCGCGCCGCTGTACTACGGGACCATCGGGATGGGCTACAACAGCGACTACGTGGACGACTCAAACGGCCTCTCGTGGGACCTCGCGTTCGACGAGGAGTTCGCGGGGCAAGTCGCCATCGAGGGCGTGCCGTACGTCCGGGTGTTCACGACCGCGCTCAAACTCGGGATGGACCCCAACGAGATGGTGGGTGACGCCGGGTCCTACGAGGAGGGCGTCAAACAGGTGTACGACGCGATGGCCGAACAGCACGAACTCGTCAAGAAGTACTGGACGAGCGGGCAGGAACTCACGTCGCTTTTCTCCAACGAGACGGCGTACGTCGGCGAGGCGTGGGGTGGCCGCATCCTCTCACTGCAGGACGAGGGCTACGACAACCTCAAGTACGGGATTCCGGAGGAAGGCGCCTACGGGTTCACGGACACGCTCGCAATCGCCAAGGGGTCGAAGAACCGCTACACCGCAGAGAAGTTCATCGAGTTCGCCTACCGCGACGACGTCATCACGAACCTCGCGCCGGACATCGGCTACCCGCCGGCCACCGAGGCCACGTCGAGCGACGTCGAGGCGCTTCCCGACTTCGACCCCTCCGGCGGCGAGCGACTCACGTTCCAAGACCAGGCGTTCAAGAACGAACACCAGCAGGAGTGGTCCCGGACGTTCGAACAGATCAAACTTGGGAACTACTGAGCTGTCGACGACAGCTGGTTATTTCAATATAAATTGACCCCGACACAACTATGAGCTACGTACAAATTTCCGGTGTGACGAAGACGTTCGGCGACGTTCGCGCCGTCAAGGACGTCAGTTTCGAAGCCGAGCGCGGCGAGTTCGTCTCGCTTCTCGGCCCCTCTGGGTGTGGCAAGACGACGACGCTTCGGATGATAGCCGGGCTGGAAACCCCGACCGAGGGGACCATCGAAATCGGTGGGGAAGACGTGACGAAACAGCCGGCCTACGAGCGCGACATCGGCATGGTGTTTCAGCACTACGCGCTGTTCCCGCACAAGACGGTGGGTGAGAACGTCGGCTTCCCGCTGAAGATGCGCGGCGTCGACAAGGCGGAACGACGCGAACGCGTCGCCGACGCGCTCGAAATGGTCCGGCTTCCGGGGACGATGGACCGCTCGCCGACCGAGCTCTCCGGCGGGCAACAACAGCGCGTCGCGCTCGCCCGCGCGCTCGTCTTCGAGCCGAACGTCCTCCTGATGGACGAACCGCTCTCCGCGCTCGACCGCGTCCTCAGACAGCAGATGCGAATCGAGTTAGAGCGCATCCAAGAGGAAATCGGCATCACGACGATTTACGTCACCCACGACCAGACGGAGGCGTTCTCGCTTTCGGACCGCGTCATCGTCCTCGACCAGGGCGAACTGTCCCAACAGGGGAGCCCGCTCGAAATCTACGAGAACCCGCAGTCCGAGTTCGTCGGCGAGTTCATCGGCCAGTCCACGAAGCTCTCGGGGACCGTCACGGCCGACGACGACGGCGTCACGCTCCGGACCGACTCGGGGCTGTCGCTGGAATCGGGCGAGAGCAATCTGACCCATGACACGCCGGCGCTGGCGTTCCTCCGCGCGGAGAAACTCAGCATCTCGAAGACGCCGACCGGCGCGGCCAACGAACTGTCCGCGACGGTGACGACGGTGAGCTACCTCGGCGAGAAGACGCTGTTCTTCTGTACGCTCGCGACGGGCGAGGAGATTACCGTCGCCGAACACGGCTTTACCAACGTCGGCGAGTACGGGTCGGGCGACGAGGTGTTCATCACGATTCCCGAAGAGAAACTGCTCCTCGTCGAGGACGCCTCGAACGGAGAGCCGGCATGAGCAACGAACAGGAGTCAACGGGCGGCGTTCGCACATCGTCAGCCGAGGGTGGCGAACTCAGAGAGCGGGTGTTCGGGCTCCGAACGGCCGTCCTTCGCTCCGACGCGGTCACGGGCGTGTTCGACCGCATCACGGGCCGAGAGCGCGTGTTCGCGTCCGTGCAGGCGGGGTTCGGACTCGGATGGATGCTGGTGTTCCTCTTTGCGCCCCTCCTGTACATCGTGTCGCTGTCGTTCTGGCAACGCGGGGCGGGCGGCGTCGTCGTCCAGGAGTTCACGCTCGCGAACTACGAGTACATCCTGACCGAGAGCGTCGACCTCGCCTCGCTGACGTTCAAAAACCTGTATCTCACGATTCTGTTTCAGTCGCTCAAGTACGGCGTGTTCGTCACGGTCGGCGCGCTCTTGCTCGGGTACGTCCCGGCGTACTTCCTCGGGCGGACCGTCACGAAGTGGAAGGCCGCGCTCCTCTTGCTCGTCGTGCTCCCCTTCTGGGTGCCGCTCATCATCCGCTACTACGCGTGGATTCTCGTCCTCGGCAATCAGGGACTTCTCGTGTCGATGCTCGGGTGGGTCGGCATCGAAGCAAGCGGCTTTCTCTACACCGAACTCGCCGTCGTCTCGGGGCTGACGCAGGCGCTCTTGCCGTTCATGATTCTCCCGATATACAACAGCGTCAACGAAATCGATAGCTCGCTCATCGAGAGCGCGAAGACCATGGGCGCGACGCCGCTCCGCTCCTTCTACGAGGTGACGCTACCCCTGACGCTTCCGGGCGTCAGCGCCGGCGTGATTCTCGTGTTCATCCTCTCGGTCGGGAGCTACATGGCCCCCGCACTGCTCGGCGCACCGTCGAACACGATGGTGGCGAACCTCATCGAATCGACGTTCGGGCAGAACCTCGATTGGCCGCTGGCGAGCGCGATGGGCGTCGTCTACCTGTTCGTCCTGTTCGGCCTCATCAGCGTGTTCAACAGGTTCGTCGGGCTCGACGACGTGTTCGGAGGTGGCGCGGAATGAGCAGTCGCGACGAACTCGGCTGGGCCGCGGTCAAGGGGACGACCGGACTGGTGTACCTGTTCCTCCTGTTTCCGTTGCTCGCGGTCGTCATCATCTCGTTCCAGCCCTCGAAGTACCCGACGTTCCCGCCGGAGGGACTGAGCCTCACGTGGTACGAGGCGTTCCTCGACAGCGACCGGATGCTGTCGGCGCTCACGAACAGTTTCATCGTCGCGCTCGGCGCGTCGGTGTGCGCCGGCGTCGTCGGCACGATTACCGCCCTCGGCTTCGTCCGCCGGTCGTTCCCCGGAAAGAACGTGCTTTCGAGCGTGCTCTTCCTGCCGATGATAATCAGTCCGGTCGTCATCGGGGTGGCGCTGACGGCCTTCCTGACGCGGATGGGGATGCAAAAGAGCTACCTGCTTCTCATCGCCGGGCACACGACGCTCGTGTTACCGTACATCTTCGTCACCGTCCGGGCACAGCTCTACGGGTTCGACCGGGCGGTCGAGGAGGCGGCGATGACGCTCGGCGCGAACGAACTGGAGACGTTCTTCGAGGTCACGCTCCCGCTCATCGCGCCGGGGCTGGCCGCGGGGATGCTCCTCGCGTTCGTCATCAGCTTCGGCGAGTTCACCGCGACCCAGTTTTGGGTCCAGCCGGCGACGACGACCGCGCCCATCGAAATCTACACGATGGTTCGCACGAGCATCACGCCGATGATTAACGCGATGGCGACGGTGCTGATGCTCATCACGGTCGCCGTGCCGCTCGCGCTCGACGTGCTCCTCGGGAAGAACCTCATCCTCAAGTCGGGGCTCTGAGGCCGACCGGGGAGACTACTCCAGCGTGAGCGAAAAGCCCCACGTCGCCTCCTGTCTCTCGTCGTCGGAAGCCCCCGAGAGCCCGCCGACGGCGAAGCTTGCCTCGAAGCGGAATTCGCCGACCGGGAGACAGCTCGCTTCGTCGCCCTCGGACTGGGCGACGCCGTAGAGGTCCACCAGTTCCGACCGCGACTCGCCGGGTTCGAGCGAGAGAATCCGGTACTCATCGGTCACGGCGATGTGGTCTTCGAGCCGCCAACAGCCCGCCTCGGCGGGGTACTCGCCGTCCGCGGGGAGGAAGACGAGGTCGCTCGTCGTGTCCGAGACGTACTGGAAGAAGACCGTTCTCCCCTCGCCGACCTCGACGGTCTCGTCGCCGGTGTTCGTCAGCGTGATGCGGACCTGCGGCGGGTGCTCGTCGGTCGCGAGGTCCTCGGTTATCTCGACTTCGTGTTCGACCGGCACGTCGGGAGCGTCGTCGACGCCGACGAGCGAGATGCCGGGGCCGCCGGACGGGCGGGTGCCGCCGGCTCCGTCGTCGGTGCCGTTTCCGTCCGGGAGGTCGTCTGTCGTGTCCGTCGGCTCGTCGGTCGTGGGGTCGTCAGTCGGCGTGTCCGTCTGTTCGTCGTCGGTCGTCGCGCCGTCGTCCGAGCCGCCGTTGCCGACACAGCCGGCGAGGAGGCCGAACGAGAGGAGGGCGGTCGAACCGAGAAGGGTGCGTCGTGTCAGGGACATACCCAGTAGTCGTCGCGGACAGGAATAACCCTACGCGAGAGTCAAATCGCGACTTGAGTCACGGGGCGGCGTCGCGGTGGCGGCGGTAGTGCTCCCACTCCGCGTCGGTGCCGTAGTGGACGACGAGGTCGGCCGCGGTCTGCTCGGCGACGCCCGACGCGCGCCTGAGCGCGGCGGTGTTCCGTTCGAGCACCGCGGCCGCGACGGCGTCCGCGCTCCCGAAGTGCTCGAACAGCGCCCGCGAGACGCGGTCGCCGGCGTTCGGGACCGGCGCGCAGGCCGTCCGGATGCGCGCCCGCTCGGCCCGGTCGTCGACGCGGTCGACCCACGTCTGGGCCCACGCGGCGACCGCCTCGCGCTCGGCGTCGGACGCCGGCGGCTCGAACTCGCGGACCGAGTCGTCGACGACGCCGCCGAACCGGGCCGACACGGAGAGGCCGTCCGGATGCGGGAGGACGTGCACGCCCGGCGAGTCGCCGGAGTCGATACCGACGAGCACCGCGGGGACGGCCTTCTCGAAGCGGAGCGCGAAGTTCGCCGGGCGCGGCTCGCCGAGCGGGTAGATGACCCACTCGTCGCTCGGCAGTTCGACGCGCTCCGGAAGCCAGCCGAGCGCGTCGCTCTCGGCGGGAGCGGAGGCCTCGTCGGTCGTGGAATCTGTATCGCGTGTCACGTCGGTCCCTCGGTCCGGGACGTCGGAAATCGACGCCCCGCCGCTCGTCGCGTTGAGGGTCCGACGGAGAACTGATAAGACACGCGGTTGTGACCGGCGCGCGGCGCGGAGTGTCAGTCGCGGCGACCGATTGCGACCGAAACACCCGATTACTCACACCCGGTCGCTCAAGTACGTCGAGCACGAACGCGTCTCTATGCCCGTCGTAGAAGTCAATCTCCCGGACGAACTGCTCGTCGAGTTCGAACAGCTCGTCGACGAAGAGTTCATCAGCGAAGAACAGGCCGTCGAAGAGCTCCTCTCGATGGGAATGGACGCCTACGGTGCCCCCGTCGACGACGAGGACGGCGTCCAGTCCGACTTCGTCCAGAGCGCCCAGAACAACCTCTTCGACACCGCCGGCGACCCCGGCGGCCTCGACGACGACGTGCTCTGAGGCGGCGGTCAGCCCGCGCCGCCCGAGGCGTCGCCTCGCTCGGCACCGCGCCGAACTGTTCTTCGGTCGAGAGCGCCCGCCTCGCCGACTCGACAGGTCGGCCGACCGGGGCGACGGTTTCGCCAACTCCCCGGTATGCTGTGGATAACCGACCCGAAACCGTCGGATTACTCGACTTTCACGAATCGAATCCGGTCGGGCGCGTGCGAATCCACAGTTCAGTCGCCGACGGCGCTCGCGCGCGGCGGCGCGGTCCCGCCCTGACGCGGGCGGCCGACCGCACTTCGGCCGCCGAGTCGAGCGGTCGGAACCGTCTCCCGTCACCGACCCTGAGTCCGTTAGCGAACCCATACTAATTCCGCCACCGCGCGACGGTTCAGGCATGTCCAAACGCGCGCACGCCCGAGAATCGGTACTCGTTCCATCGGGCAACTACACCTGCGTCCGGTCGCTCGGCGAGCGGGGCGTCCACACGGTCATGGCCTCCGAACACGACGACACGCCGGCGGCCTCGTCTCGGTTCTGCGACGAACTCGTCCGCATCCCCGCGCCGAAAGACGACCTCGTGGCCTACAAGGACGCCCTCGTCGGCATCGCCGCCCGACCGGACGTGAAGACCATCATCCCGACGCGGCCGGAGGACGGCTACGTCTTCTCGAAGTACCTCGACGAGTTCGAGCAGTACGTCGACCTCGTCGTCCCCGACTTCGAGACGCTCCGCCGGGTCCACGACCGAAAGCTCCTCTACGAGGCCGCCGTCGAGGCCGGCGTCCCCATGCCGCGGACCCGCCTGTTCAGCGAGATTGCGGCGTTCGACAAGCCCTCGATTATCAAGCCGCGGTACAACGTCGTCGCCGGCGAGTACGTCGACAGCTACGACCCCCACGAGTACGACATCGTCAAGAGCGTCCGCCACGTCCGGCCCGGCGACCGGCCCGACGCCGACGAGATATACGCCGAGATGAAACACGACCCCATCGTACAGGACTACGTCCCGACCGAGGACAAGTACATGTTCGCGGCGCTGTACGACCACGGCGAACCGCTGGCGACGTTCCAGCACCTCCAGATTCGCGGGAACTCCTACACCGGCGGCGGCGGCGTCTACCGGACCTCGGTGTACGACCCGGAACTCGAATCCGTCGCGCGGAAGCTCCTCGGACACATCGACTGGCACGGCCTCGCGTGCATCGAGTACCTCAAGGACGCCGAGACGGGCGAGTTCAAACTCATCGAAATCAACCCCCGGATGTGGCAGTCGCTCCCCTCGACCGTCCGGGCCGGGGCCGACTTCCCGTACTACTACTGGTTGCAGGCGACCGGGCAGAAACACCGCATCGAACCGGGCTACGAACTCGGCGTCGGCACCCACTACCTCTGGGGCGAACTCGGCTACGTGATGAGCGTCCGCCGCGACGACTCGCCGCTCGTCGAGCGCCCGTCGTTCCTCAAGACCGTCTGGGAGGTCGCGTCGTCCATCTACCGCGAGCCGAGATTCGACCTCGCGCGCCTCGACGACCCGGTTCCCTTCGCCCGCTACGTGCACCACGCGGTGTTCAACCGCGGGGGCGACGAGGCCGAGGCGGAATCGGCCGGCGACCGCGACGGCGACGGTGACGAAGTGACAGAACGAGGGACCGGCATCACGCTGACGCCGGGACTCAACTTCAGGGGTCGCTGAGTAGGCCGGCGGTCGTGGCGTCGCCGCTTTCATCGGAGGTATTGAGATATCGCGCGCGTGCCGAAGTGGTGTGCTGACGGAGGGAATGCAATCAGCACCGCGGTGATTTTATTCCGGTCGGAATCGTCTGAACCGATTGAGAGAGTAGAATGCGGATTAACGGGAGATGCCGATAGAAGAACGAGTGGGAGTACCACGAAATGTCGTCATCTGAGTCCACTACTGAAGGGGCGGGCGTTTCGCTCCGCAACGCGGTTTTAGTTGTCCCGCTCCTGTTCATGTTTCATCTCGGAAGGGGGTGGGCGCGGGGACTCGTGGAAGGGAACTACGCGAGAGGCGTCGTGGGCCTGGCACTGACGCTGGTGCCGATAGTCTTGCTACTGTTCGTAACCGGGAAGGCGTATTTCTGAACGCGCCGGTGTCGACGAAGACGCTCATCCGTACAGCACGTCGTCGATGTCCTCTTCGGTCGTCGTGACGCCGGACGAGACCATCCCGTCGTGGAACCGCTCGCGCTCGGATTCCGAAAGCGGGACGCGCTTCCGGCGGAACGAGTCGATGAGGTCCGCCTTGGACTCGACGGCGTTCTCGACGAGCCGCGCCAGGACCTCCTGCTGGGTCACTCGGTTCCCGGTCTTCAGCCGAATCTCGGCCTGTAACCGTTCGAGACGGGACTTCGTCTCGTCGTCTATCTTCACCGATGTGGCCATATTCGCTGGTAGAACAGACGACTGGTTGAGGTTTGCTACTGTTCTGACCGGCGTCATACCGACCTGTCTGCGCGCGCTGGCCAGTTCGGCCACGACAGATTACCGACGACCGGTGACGCCGACAGCGCCGTCGCCGACGCACCCTCACTCGTCGCGGAACGCGCAGGTCGCGGTGTAGGACACGTCTTCGAGGACGAGCTCGGCGTTCCGACTCCGGGTCGGCGGGCCGCTGACGTTGATGCTGGTGTTTTCGACCGAGCAGTCCGACGCGCGGTTGACGAGCACGCCGCCGACCCGGCCGTTCGGCAGGTAGATACAGCTATCGACGATTCGGGAGCCGTTTCGGTTCTCGTCGATGACGACCGCCGAGCCGTAGGGCTGGCTCTCGCACGCCCCCGAGATGGTGACGTTTTCGAGAATCATCCCCCACGGCTCTCGCGCGATGTCGGTGTCGACCGGCCCCGCGTAGATGGTCTGGACGCCGGTGTCGTTGACGATGCGGCAGTTGCGCATCGTGAAGCCGCCGTGGCTCCCGTAGGTCGGGACGGTGATGATGCCCGGCGAGGACGGACTCGACCGGTAGACGAAGTCGCAGTCCTCGATGAGGACGCCCGTGTAGCCGTGGCCGGTGGAGTCGATGCGGAGCCCTTCGGGGCTGTCGAGTCGGTCTCCCTCGCGGGCGTGTTCGTTGAGGTTGTCGGCGTCGACGATGACGGTCGCGCCCTTAATCCACGAGGTCTTCGTGGGGTGGTCGCCCGCGGAGATGCGCATGTTCGTGTTGTCGTTGTTCTTGAACAGGCCGCCCTCGACGCGGAGGACGCCGCGGGTGTGGGTCGCGCGGAACGACGACGACCCGCGCTGTTCGATGTGGCAGTCTATCATCCTGACCTCGCCGACGGAGCGCTCGGTGATGCGAATCCCGGCGACGCCGTTCGGATAGCCGGGGAGCGCCGCGCCCTCGCGCATGTAGACGCGGCGGATGACGTTGACGCCGTCGACCGAGGTGCAGTCGAAGAGGAGCAGTTGGTCGCGGGCGTGGTTGTCGGTGGGGGTGCGGCCGAGCCACTCGACGTCCTCGATGAGCGCGCCGTCGTCGTTCGCGAGCCAGATATCGGCGCTCGTGGTGTCGTCTTCGGTCTGCTGGATGGAGAAGTTCTGCAGGACGTGGCCTGTCCCGCTCGTGATGCGGAGCATCCGGAACTGCTCGCCGGGGTCCGCCGGGGGGAAGACGAACTGCACGTCCTTGTGCGAGTCGCCGAGGCCGACGAGCCGGAAGTTCGAGACGCCGCGGTCCCAGTCGTGCTCGCGGGTGATGAGATAGTCGCCCGGCGGGAACTCGATGGCCGTGTCGTCGCCGTACGTCTCGTCGAGGATGTCGTCGACCGGCTCCTGTCCCGTCGGGTCCATCCCGAGGTCGTCGACCGCGTCGAGGACGGTGAGTTCCGGTTCGGGCGTGGGCGTCGACTCGGTCGATGTCGGCGTCTCGGTCGGCGTCTCCTCGTCCGGCGTGTTACAGCCGGCGAGCGCGGCACCGACGCCGACGGCGCCGAGCGTCCGCAGGTAGGTTCTGCGCTTCACCGGCGGGGGACCTCCGTGCGGTCGGGGCGTTCGTGATGGCCGTCGGGCGTCCGTCGAGCGTCGGTGTCACATCGCCGCGGAGAGCGAGGTGAAGATGGGAGAGAGAGGGACCACCGTCGATTACACATGTTTCCCGTCAGTTGGACCGGGAAGGTGATTGGTAAACGGTGTGTAACCGCGGCTAACGCCGCGAGGGGCGTGAAATCAAGGCGTGGCGGTAGCGGCGAAACCGGGGAAAGGGACGTTCGGAAAGACCGGTCAGAACCGGCGTATTCGCGGTTCTCGACGGTTTCAGTCCGAGACTACTGAAATTACGAGTCGCATTACTATCCACTCGTGGCGACAGTTATTCGTATGGATTTGTCACGGCGTTCATATCTCGGGCTGAGCGCCGCCGTGCTCAGCGGGTGCGTCGCGAGGGGTGGGGAACCGGCCGGCACGCCTCCGGCACCGCCGACGAGCGAGCCGCCGACTCCGGCTCCGACCCCGCGGTTCAGCTACGACGACCCCAGCGTCGACGCGGCGGGCGACCCGCTGGCGGTCGCGTTCAACAGTCGAGAGCGGTTCAGAGACGCGGGCTGGCTCGTCGACGACTTCGAGGACGAGCGGCTCTGGGGGACGTTCGCGGGGCGGTACGCCGTCGAAGAAGACGTCGTCTACTGCGGCTCGCAGTCGCTCCGCCTCGAAGCGACGCCCGCCGACGAGCGGGTGTGGATTTACCGGACGTTCGACGGCGGCATCGACCTCTCCGATGCGGACCTGTCGCTGGCCGTCAACCTCGAAACGCCCGACACCGAGGGCATCACGGTTCGCCTCGCCGCGCCCGACTACGACAACACGCTCCTTCTCGGCCGCCACGTCTGGGCGGCCGGCTGGCAACGCCTCGACCTCGGCCCGCGGCGCGTCACCGGGTCGCCGGACCTGTCCAACGTCACCGAGATAAGCATCCAGCTGTACACCGGCGGCGGGACGACGGCGCGGTTCTACGTCGACTCCCTCCGGGCCACGCCGCGCGCCGACGCGGGCAAGGTGATGATTACGTTCGACGACAACACCCGGAGCCAGTACGACACGGCGTATCCGATACTGGAGTCCCACGGCTTCCCCGGCGTCGTCGGCGTCATCCCGTGGACCGTGGGGTCGAGCCACCGCATCCCGCGCTCGGGGATGGACGAGATGGTCGACTCCGGCTGGGACATGGTGAGCCACCCCCAGCAGTCGGACTCGTTCCGCGACCTCTCGCCCGCCGACCAGCGCGCGAGCATCAGGGAGTCGAAGGCGTGGCTCGTCGAAAACGGGTTCGAACGCGGGGCGGACTTCATCATCTGGCCCTACGGTCGGTACGACGAATCGGCTCTCGACGCCGCGAGCGACTACCACTACCTCGGGTTCGTGACGGTCGGAGGACCGACCGGCGCGATATCCGACCCGCAAATCGTCGGCCGAACCGACGGCGACGACGTGCAGAAGGCGAAGCGGGCGCTCGATTTCGCCGCGCAGTACAACCAGCTCTCGGTGCTCATGTACCACGACGTGACCGGGAAGGGACGCTCCGTCAGCCCGGCGGCGTTCGCCGAGACGATGGACTACGTGGACGAACTCGGGTTGGACGTGGTCACGGCGTCCAGCTACTGGGAGTCGATTCGAGACACCGTCTGACGGGGCGACTCGCCCGGTGCGGAAACGCGGTCCACGGAAACCCGCTCGGCACGCCGACCCGACCACGCCGATATGATACTTTTCTAGACAGTCATTCCGAACGTGATTTGGATTCTGTCAGTCACGTTTCGAAGAACGTTAGACACCCGTTCTAACCCCCAAGAACGCCTGAAGGTCGCGTTTTCATACGTGTTGCTGACGACTAACAAAGACCCGAACGGCCCAATCAGCGGGTCGAAGTATCAATGTTCCTACGCACCCACCGACTCGATTCGTCGCCGCCGGGAGCGCCGTCCCACGGCGGCTGGCCGGCCGACGCACGGCGTACAACACAGGGGTCGCGAGCGAGGGGCGATGTATCGCGGTAACGCCGTGGGCGTCGTCGTGCCCGCGTACGACGAGGCGCGGTTCGTCGGCGGCGTCATCGACACGCTCCCCGCGTTCGTCGACCGCGCGTACGTCGTCGACGACCGCTCGAACGACGGGACGTGGGAGGTGATTCGGCGACACGCCGCCCGCGCGAACGAGCGCGTGGCCGCGCCCGTCGTCGCCGCGGCCGACGGCGGCGCGTCGCTCGACAGACGCGTCGTCCCGATTCGACACCCGGTCAATCGCGGACGCGGCGCGGCCGTCAAGACCGGCTACGAGCGCGCGCTCGCGGACGAGATGGACGTCGTCGTCGTGATGGACGGCGACGGCCAGATGGACCCGGACATCATGCCCGCCATCATCGACCCCGTCGTCGACGGGGACGCCGACTACGCCGTCGGCGACCGACTCGCGGCGCGGGACACCCGCCGGGGGATGCCGCCGTGGCGGCTGTTCGGCAACCTCCTGTTGTCCGGGCTGACGCGCATCGCCAGCGGCTACTGGCACATCCGCGACCCGCAGAACGGCTACACGGCCGTCTCGGCGGACGCGCTCGCGGAACTGGAGTTCGACCGGCTGTACGACCAGTACGGCTTCCTGAACGACCTGCTCGTGCACCTGAACGTCGCGGAAAAGCGGGTGGCAACCGTGCCGATGCGCGCCCGCTACGGCGACGAGGAAAGCGGCATCAGGTACTCGACGTTCGTCCCCGGGCTGTCGTTCCTCCTGCTCAGGGACTTCCTCTGGCGGCTCCGCGTGCGGTACCTCGACGGCGGCGTCCACCCGGTGGCCGCCCTCTACGCGCTCGGCGTCGTGAGCGTCCTCGCCGGCGCGTTCCGGCTGGCGACCGGGGTCACGTCGAAGAACCGCTCGAACCGGCGGCCCCTCGCCGGGGTCCTCGCCGGTCTCGGGTCGCTCGGGGGCGCGATGCTCCTCGACAGCCGCGAGAACGAACGGTTACAGGTCGCCGCGGAGCCGTCGGCGTCGTTCGAGCGGGACGCACCGAGCGACCCGCGGCCCGCTCGCGGCGGCGGCGGTGCCGACGAGAGCGGCGAGCGCGGAGAAAGCGCGTCCGACGGCGTCACAGAGCGCGGGATAACGGGGAGTTAGTCACCTCGTACCCGCGAAAACGTGGGTGTGAGGATATCAATAACAACAGCCTAGTCGCGTCATCTATCCAGTAATGGGGTCCACATCACACAGCAAAGGACGGTTAAACCGGGCGCTCGGCGAGCTCTCGCTGGACGTGCCCTTCGCGCTGGTCATCGTCGTTGCGAGTAGCCTCGTCGCGGTTCTCGACGTCGTTTCGACCGTCCAAGCCCTCGTCGGACTCCCCGTACTGCTGTTTCTGCCCGGCTACGCGCTGTTGCTCGCGCTGTTCCCCGCCGGGTCGTCAGACGGAGCCGTCGAAGGACCGTCGTTCGGTCGGTTCGAGTGGCAACCGAACCTCGGCCTCGTGGAGCGCCTCGCGCTCGCCTTCGGAATGAGCGTCGCGTTGCTCCCAGTCGTCGGGCTGTCGCTCCTCTGGGCCGGCGTCGGACTGGCCCCCGCGCCCGTCATCGCCGCGCTGTCGGCGGTCATCGTCGGCGGCCTCGCAGTCGGCGAAGTCCGGCGGCGGCGACTCCCCGAGGCGGAGCGGTTCCACGTCCCGATTCGGCGCTGGTACGCCGACGTTGTCCGGTCGTTCGACCAGCCCTCGCGGGTCGATTCGCTTCTGAACGTCGCGCTCGCCGCCGCCATCGTCTTGGCCGTCGCGAGTCTGAGCTACGCGCTCGTCGCGCCGGGAACGGGCGAGTCGTATTCGAGCCTGTCGCTTCTCACGCGGGACGCCGGCGGCGAGTTCGTCGCCGCCGACTACCCCGAGGCGCTGACGGTCGGCGAGCAGAGCACGCTGTTCGTCTCCGTCGAGAACGACGAGGGCGAGGCGACGAGCTACACGCTCGTGGCCGAACTCCAGCGCGTCGAGCGGGTGAACGGCGAGACGACGGTCGTGGAGCGACAGGCGCTCGGGTCGCGGACGGAGACCGTCGAAGACGGCGAGACGTGGCGGACCCGCCACAGCTTCGCCCCGACGTTGACCGGCGAGGACCTCCGACTCACGTACTACCTGTACGAGGGCGATGCGCCGGCGGAGTCGAGCACCGACACGGCGTACCGCTCGGCGTACGTCTGGGTCACCGTGACCGAAGAGCCGACCGACGGCGCGGACGCCGGCGACGACGCGGCGTAGCTCGGTCCCGCGAGCGACCGTCACTCCGTCGCGGAACGCGGCGGCCGCTCGGCTGTCGCGTGGAACCTCAAAAAAACCGCGTCGAAATGCGAAAACGGGTGCCTCTGTCGTCTGCGGCGTCACCGCGCGGGCGGTGGCGCGCGTGTAGTGTCTGTGTCCGTGCTGTGCTGTCGTGCCGTTTTCCTGCCGTCGCCTCAGCCGTCGTTGTCCTCGAACGTCAGCGCCGCGTCGCCGACCAGGTTCATCTTCTTGATGTCGCCCGAGAACCGGAAGGCGTCGATACCGTCCGTGACCGACCCCTTCGCCTTGCCGTTGGTGAGGCTGTCGTCGCTCTCCGTCGCCCCGACGAGCGGGTCGTTCAGGATGTCGCCGGAGACCATGAACTCGTACGTCGTCTCCGCGCCGTCGCCCTCGACCACGAGGGTGTTCGGCAGGGAGAACACGGCGGGGTCGACCCGCGTGCCGTTGACGTAGACCTCGGCCTCGCCTTCGAGGAACGACAGCGACGTAATCGTGCCCGTGAACGCGTACGTGTCCTCGACGCCGTCGGTGGTTACCCAGCCCGTCGCGGAGCTTTCGGACACGTCGTCCCACTGTTCGACGGTGTCGCCGGAGGCTTCGAGCGTGCCGCTGACGGCGACTTCGTACTGCGTCTCGACGCCGGTGCCGACGAGGCGCAGTTCGTTCTGGCTGTCGGTGGAGTCCGTCGTCGAGTCCGTCGTCGAATCCGTCGAGCCGTCCGTGCTCGAATCGGTCGTCGCGTCCGTGACCGTGCTCGCAGTCACCTGCTCGCCGTCGACGTAAATCTCGGCCTCGCCTTCGACGAAGCCGAAGGAGGTGACGCTCCCCGCGAAATTGAACGTGTCCTCGACGCCCTCGGTCGTAATCCAACCGCTGGCGGAGGTGCCGTCGATGGTGTCCCACGTCTCGATGGTGTCGCCCGACGCTTCGAGCGCCTCGCTGACGGTGAACTCGTATCGGGTCTGGGTGCCCGTGCCGACGAGCCGAAGTT
>NZ_AOLP01000014.1 GCF_000337795.1 Haloferax denitrificans ATCC 35960 | reverse complement strand
AAGATCGCGGACGTGGCGAACCAGTACTACGTGCCGGTCGCGATGCACAACGTGTCGTCGCCGGTGGCGACGATGGCGTCGGCGCACGTCGGCACGGCGATTCCGAACTCGCTGGCGGTCGAGTATCACTCCTACGAGCTCGGCTGGTGGGGCGACCTCGTCGAGGAGACGGTCATCGAGGACGGTTACATCGAGATTCCGGAGAAGCCGGGCCTCGGCGTGACGCTGGACATGGACACCGTCGAAGAACACATGGTCGACGGCGAGACGCTGTTCGACGAGGAGTGAACCGACTCGTCGAGCCGGCGAATCTCCGATTCGTCTCGTTCGACGAGGCGTAAGCCGAAGTCGAATCAGTCGAGCTTTGCTCGACTCGCCGAACCGAACGAACTCACGGACCCGCGTTCGATTTTTTGCGAGACTTCACGCGGAGTCGTCGGCTCGCGCTCACTCCTCGCCGACCAGTCGAACGCCGGCGGAGGGACGGCAGGCGAACACGTCGGCGTCGGGGCCGACGCGCTCGGGGGCGGCGGCTCGAATCGCGCGCGCGGCTTGGTCGAGCGCGTCGCCGTCGACCAGCGCGACCGCGCTCCCGCCGAAGCCGCCGCCGGTCATCCGCGCGCCGTAGACGCCCGGCGTCTCGGCGGCGAGTTCGACCGCCGCGTCGAGTTCCGGACAGCTCACCTCGTAGTCGTCGCGCAGGCTGTCGTGGGCCGCGAGCATCGCGTCGCCGACGCGGTCGAGGTCGCCCGCGGCGAGCGCGTCGCGGGCGTTTCGGACGCGCTCGTTTTCCGTCACGACGTGTCGAACCCGGCGGCGGTGAACCGGCTCCAGCGCGTCGGCGTGGGCGTCGAGGAGGGCGAGGTCAACGTCGCGCAGGGAGTCGAGGTCGCGGTCGGCGACCTCGCGGAGGGAATCGAGCGCCGCCGCGCACTCGCGGACGCGGTCGTTGTAGCCCGACTCGGTCAGTTCGTGGGAGACGCCGGTGTCGATGACGAGGACGCCGACGCCGTCGCCGAGGGGGACCGACTCGGTCTCGCGGCTCCGGCAGTCGAGAAAGAGCGCCGAGTCGGCCTCGCACAGCGCCGCCGAAAACTGGTCGAGGATACCGCACTCGACGCCGACGCCCTCGCGTTCGGCCCGCCAGCACGCCAGCGCGAGGTCGGCGGCGGGCAGGTCGCGCCCGGAGACCGCAAGGAGCGCGCGACCGACGGAGAGTTCGAGCGCGGCCGACGAGGAGAGTCCCGCGCCCGTGGGCACGTCCGAGGCGATGGCGAGGTCCGCGCCGTCGATTGGGTCGTCCTCGCGGAGGACGCGCGCGACCGCGGCGACGTAGGCCGCCCATCCGTCGGGGTCGTCACCGGGGTCGAGTTCGGCCGTCTCGTCGAAGTCGGCGGCGCGGACGCGCAGTCGGTCGTCGCTTCGGGGGCGGGCCGCGACCGCGACGTGGCGGTCGACGGCCATCGGGAGGCAGAGCCCGTCGTTGTAGTCGGTGTGGCCTCCGACGAGGTTCACGCGGCCGGGAGCGACGGCGACCGTCGGGGGTGCGGACTCGGTCGGGGGCGAAGTCGAATCCGAGGCATCGCCATCGGCCTCGAACGCCGCGAGCGCGGCCTTCGCGCGCTCGACCGGAGTCGAGGCCGTCGGGGCCGCGTCGTCGGTATCGTCGCCGTCGGTCATTCGTGGCCGCTCCCGTGCGGTTCCTCGTGGCTCGTCGCGGCGTCGTCGTCGTCCGCGACTCTCTCACCGCCGAGTCGCCGGGCTATCTGCCGGCCCAGTTCGCGCGGGTTCGCCTCGGTCACGCGGAGGTCGTCGCCGACCGCGACCCGGCCGGGCGCGAGGACGTCCGCGCAGATGCCGCCGCGGGACTCGCGGAGGGCGTCGCCCACGTCGTCGTCGCCGACGAGGTCCGCGAGGTGCGCGCAGGGCGGCCTGAGCTTCGTCCCGCGGAGTTCGGCCCCGCCGAGTTCGAACGTCGCGTCGAGCAGGTCGGCGACGTCGACGCCGCGAACGACGACGTTCCGGCGGTGCTGGCCGCAAGCGAGGTCGAGGTCGTACTCGCGCGCCGCGTCGTCCAGCACCGCGGCGTCGACGAGCGTCACCGGACAGCCGTCGGTCGCCGAGTAGAAGCCGTCGCCGTCGAAGTAGCGGTCGCCCTCGATGCCGCCCGGCGCGACCGAGACGGCCTCGTGGGAGACCATCGGCTCGGCCTTCGACGGCGCTGTGTACAGCGCCTCGACGCGCCCGCGAACCTCGGAAGTCATACCTCCGGCTACCACTCGGGGACACGAATAGATTGGGTCGGCGGTGCGGGGTGGTGCGGGGCGATGCGGGGCGACGAGGGCCGGTGCGGAACGACGCGGCTCAGGTGTCGCGGCGGCGACTCAGCACAGCGGCTTCGGGTCGACGCCGAGTTCGGCGAGGCCGTCGGCGTAGTCGTCGTACGCCAGTTGAACGACGTACTCTGCGACCATCCGGGCGCGCTCCCAGTCGGCGTCGGTCGCACAGCGGTCGTCGAGGAGGTCGAGACCGGCCGACAGCGTCTCCTCGGTCTCGGCTTTCAGGTCGCGAAAGAGGTCGGCGCGGGGCTCGTCGGCCTCGTTGACGAAGAAGCCGATGACCTGCGTGTGAGTGCGAATCGAGACGAGGCCGCGGCCGACCATCCCGGCGGCGGCGCGCTCGATGGCGTCCTCGCGCCCGCGGAGGTACGCGTGCATCACGCCGGGTTCGTCGGGAAGGTCGATGTCCTCGCCGAGGGCGTCGAGGACGCGGTCGAGGTGTTCGGCCTCTCGGGTCGCGGTGGCCTCGAAGGCGGCTCTCGCTTCGTCGTCCGCCTCGTCTGCGGCCCACGCCGCGAACGTCCCGCGGGCCGCGTGCTCGGAGTACGCGGCGGCGCGGAGCACCGCCGGCTCGGAGAGGTCCGCCTCGGTCAGCGCCAACAGGAGCTTCGACGAGCCGAGCCGGTCGAGTTGGGTCCGTTTCGCCGTCTCGACTGACTCGCGGAACGAATCGGCGTCCATATCGGGTATCGGCCCGCCAGTCACCTGAACGTTCGGACCGGTCCGCGACTGTGGGATTCTCACGGCAACCAGTTCCGGTATCATTCGTGATATTCCGCGGAGAGGGTTGAAATACCGGTGTCTGTTGAAGAATGTATATGGCAGACTCCTCGGGGCAAGTCGACGCCGGCGCGCGAGCGCGCGTCGACGGAGACGCACTTCTCTCGCAGTTGGATATCGACGCGGCGGAAATCGACCGGCGGAAGTCGTTCGTTCGGCTCTCGGAGGGAGACGAACGTCGCCTGCGCGACCTCCAACCGCTCTTGGACGAGTTCGCGGACGAGTTCGCCGCGGAGTTCTACGACCACCTCGGCGAGCACGCGACGGGGAAGTTCTTCGGTCGCTCGACGAAGACGACGGAGATGCTACAGGCCGACCAGGCGACGTATCTCCGCGAACTCGGCCGCGGCGAGTACGACGAGGACTACTTCGCCAAGCGGGCGCGCATCGGGAAGTTACACGATATGATAGACCTCGGGCCGAAGTTCTACCTCGGCGCGTACTCGGTCTACTACGAGGGTATTCTCGGTGCCGTCGCGGACGAGGTGAAAGCCGAGTTCACCGGCGGCGACACGGCCGGGAGCGATGCCGACACCGAGTTCGACGCCGACGGCGACCGTGGCGGCCTCTTTTCGGGACTTCTCGGCGGCGTTTCCGGCGTTTCGGGCGGGCTCGGCGGCGGCGACGACCGGGTCGAAGCCGCCGTCGACGAGGTCGTCGCGCGCGTCCTCCCCGTGTTGAAGCTCCTGTCTCTCGACCAGCAGGTGGCGATGGAGACGTACATCCACTCGTACAGTCAGGCGGCGCGCGAGGCCGCCGAGCGCCGGCGCGCCCTCGCCAACGAGGTCGAAGCCGACGTGAGCGCCCCCGTCGAGTCGCTCCTGCGGAGCTCCGAGGAGGTCACGGAGCGAACCGACGACATCGAGGACACGGCGCAGGCACAGGCCGACGACATGGCGACCGTCGCCGCCGAAGTGTCCGAGATGAGCGCGACCGTCGAGGAAATCGCGGCGACCGCGGAGGAGGTCGAGCGGACCAGCGCCGACGCCGCCATGCGCGCCGCCGAGGGCGAGGACGCCGCCGACGAGGCCATCGACGTGATGCGCGACGTGAGCGAGGCCGCGGAGACGGCCTCCGAGGACGTCCAGCGACTCCACGACCAAATCGCGGAGATAGACGAGGTGCTCGACGCCATCAACGACATCGCCGAACAGACGAACCTGCTCGCGCTCAACGCCTCCATCGAGGCCGCCCGCGCCGGCGACGCGGGCGAGGGCTTCGCCGTCGTCGCCAGCGAGGTGAAGAACCTCGCCGAGGAGTCGCAGGCCCGCGCCGCCGAGGTCGAAGGCACGGTGGGGCACATCCAGACCGAGGCACAGGAGACCATCGACAGCCTCTCGCAGACGACGGGGCGGCTGTACGACGGCATCGACCGCGGCGAGGACGTGATGCGGAGCCTCTCCGACATCTCGGCGGCGGTCGAACAGGCCACCGTCGGCGTCGGCGAAGTCGCCTCGGCGACCGACGACCAGGCCGCGAGCGCCGAGCAAATCGCCGGCATGGTCGACGACGCGACCGCCCGCGCGACCACCGTGTCGGACCAAATCGGCGATATCGCCGACGCCAACCGCTCGCAGACCGAGCAGGTGCTCTCGATTCGCGACGCCGCCGAACGCCTCGTAGGCGGCGAGACGGGCGGCGTTGGCGGGTCGAACGCCTCACCGGAACCGGGCTCCGACGCCCCGCCCGCCGGTGGGGTCGACGGCCCGCCGGGCGACGTCGTCGACGAGTTCGACTTCGACGAACCGCCGTCGCGCCGTCTCAGTAACGACGGCGGAACGACCGAGTAGCGAACGCTTCGCTCTCTTTTCGGCCCGCGGAGCGTTCTTCCGCCCGGCGCGCGTATCGTGTGCGTATGACTCCCGAGGAACTGGCGGCCCGACTCGCCCGCGGCGACCCCACGACGGTGCTCGACGTGCGCGACCGCGACGAGTTCGAGACGTGGCGCGTCGACGGCGCGGCCGTGACCGCGACGCAGATTCCGGCGATTCGCTTCACGCAGGCCGAGATTCGCGGCACGGTCGACGAACTCGCGGCCGAGTTCCGAGACGCGCCCTCGCCGGTGGTCGTCGTCTGCGCGGAGGGTCGGTCGAGCGCGCACGTCGCCGACCTGCTCTCCGAGGCCGGCGTCCCCGCCGAGAACCTCGAAACCGGCATGGACGGCTGGGCGCGCGTCTACCGCGCCCGCGAACTCTCGGTCGGGAACGCGGACGCGACGGTCCTCCAGTACGACCGCCCCTCCAGCGGCTGTCTCGCCTATCTGGTCGTCGTCGGCGACGAGGCCGTGGTCATCGACCCCCTTCGGGCGTTCGCGGACCGATACGTCGCAGACGCCCGCGAGCGCGGCGCGGACGTCGTCGCCGCCGTCGACACCCACGTCCACGCCGACCACGTCAGCGGCGTCAGAGCGGTCGCAGAGCGCGCTGACGCGACCGCTGTCCTCCCGGCGGGCGCGACCGACCGCGGCCTCGACTTCGACGCGCGACTCGTCGCGGACGGCGAGCCCGTCGGCGTCGGCGACGCGGAACTCGTCGCCGTCCACGCGCCGGGACACACGACCGAGATGACCGCGTTCCGCCTCGGCGACCTGCTCGTTGCGGGCGACAGCCTCTTTTTAGAGAGCGTCGCCCGCCCGGACCTCGAAGACGGCGACGAGGGCGCGCCCGACGCCGCGAGACGGCTCCACGCGACGCTCACGGAACGGTTCGGCGCGTTCGCGGACGACACGCTGGTCGCGCCCGCCCACCGCGGCCCCCGGACGGTCCCCGGCGACGACGGCGCGTACGTCGCCGAACTCGGCGCGCTTCGAGAGCGACTCGCGGCGCTCGCGATGGACGAGTCGGCGTTCGTCTCGTTCGTCTGCTCGGATATGCCGCCGCGACCGGCCAACTACGAGCGAATCATCGAGACGAACCTCGGGCGCGACTCGCTGACCGACGAGGAGGCGTTCGACGTCGAGTTGGGGCCGAACAACTGCGCGGCGACGAGCGAGGCGTGAGACGCGGTCCGCGGGCAGATTGCGGGCCGAGCGAGTACGTCGGACCGGCGCGTCGGCTCGGCGACTCGGTACGAAGCGGAGAACGCGGGCCGGCGGACCGGCCCCGGTGAGTACCCGTCGTCAGTCGTCGTCTGCGGCGGTGCCGGCGGCCGCGGCGTCGCCCTCGATGCTCGGCGGGTAGACGCCGCGGTCGAGTTTGAGGTCGCTCTGCGGGCGGGCCATGCAGGTGAGCGCGAAGCGCTCGGCCTCCTCGTCGGTCAGCCCGCGGGCGGCGGGCTGGGTGACGTCGCCTTCGAGAATCTCGGCGGAGCAGGCGAGGCACATCCCGACGCGGCAGGAGTACTCCTGTGCGATGCCCTCCTCGATGCAGGCCTTGAGAATCGTCTGCTTGTCGGAGACGGTGATGGTCTCGCCCGTGCCGACGAACTCGACGGTGTACTCGGTCATACCGCGGCGTATGCGCGACCGCACCAAAACTGTTTATCAAAGCCGCGGCGACCCCGTCGCCGACCGCGACGACACGCGGTTCGGACTACTCCTCAGCCTCGGCGTCGGCGTCCGCGCTCTCGTCGGCGTCCGCCTCGTCCTCGTCTTCGTCGTCCAGTCGGATGGTGAGCACCGGCACCGGCGAGGTGCGGACGACGCGTTCGGTGACGCTCCCGAGGAGGTAGTGGCTCAGACCCGTGCGCCCGTGGGTGCCCATGACGACGAGGTCGATGTCGTGGTCGTCGATGTACTTCCGGATGGAGCGGTAGGCGGTCCCGGTGACGACCTCCGCCTGCACGTCGATGCCGACCTCGTCGGCGGCCTCGCGGACGTGTCGGGTCGCGGCGTCGCCCTCTCGTTCGAGGGCGTCGATGACCACGTCCGCGCCGGCGTCGAGCGAGGTGTAGATGCTGGTGTCGACGACGTACAGCGCGTGAATCCGCGCGTCGTACGTCTCCGCGAGGTCGAGGGCGTGGTCGATGGCGCGTTCGGCGGCTTTGCTTCCGTCGGTCGGGACGAGGATTTCGTTGTACATGACGGATTATACTTAGTTCGGAACGCGGTTAATACTACTCCTCGTTCTCGTCGTCCCGGAACGACAGAACCGCCTCCTCGCACGCTTGTAGGCCGTCGATTCGCTCGGTCTCGTCGTCGAGTGCGACCGTCTCGACGACCGACCAGCCCGCGTCGTCCTCGTAGGCGACGCCTTTGACCCACGCGTCGGTGGCGAAAAGCAGGCTTCGGGCGGGGCCGTCGTCCTCGACGGCGACGACGAGGTCGAACGCGTCCGCGCGATTCAGCGACGTCAGCTCCTGCGGTTCGAGGGGGCGAGCGGGTAGCGACTCGATGAGCGACATATCCGAGTGCTACCGGTCGGCGGGGATGACGCTTTCGAAGGGGCGGGCCGGCGGCACCTCCGCAAGTCGTAACCTTTCTGCCGTCCGGCGCGCCACGTCACCCCATGATTCCCTCCCGCGCCGGGCGGCGGCCCGACCGGACGGCGCTCGCCGTCGTCGCGCTCGCGGCCGCGGCGCTCGTCGTCCGCCTCGTCGGCCTCGGCGACCGGCCGCTTCACTGGGACGAGGCCCGCGTCGGCTACTGGAGCCTCCGGTCGCTCGAAACCGGCTTCCTCTCGTATCGCCCCGTCGCCGGTGGGCCGCTGGTCTACCACCTCTCGCGGCCGTCGCTCGCGCTGTTCGGCGCGACCGACTTCGCGCTCCGCCTCCCCTTCGCGCTGTTCGGCGCGGCCCTCCCGCTCGCGGCGCTCCTCTTCCGCGACCGCCTCGCCGACGACGAGACCCTCGGGTTCGCGGTCGTGCTCGCGGCGAATCCGATTCTCGTCTACTACGGCCGGTTCGCCCGCGGCGACGTGCTCGCGGTCGGCTTCGCACTCGTCGCCTTCGGCTTCGCGCTCCGCCTCGCCGACGGCGCGGGGCGGCGCAACGCCTACGGACTCGCCGCGGCCGTGGCGCTCGCCGTCGCCTCGTCCGGACTCGGCGTCGTCGCCCTCTGTTGTCTCGGCGTCGCCGGACTCCTGGTGTTCGACCACGCGGCGCTCCTCCCGTCGGCGCGTCCGGCCGCGATGCGACTCGGCGAGTACGCCGCCCGACTCCGCGGCGCGGCGACCCCCGCGGCCCGCGCGCTCCTCGTCTTCGTCGCCGTCTACGTCTTCGCGTTCGCCCCGCGGGCGGGCGACACCGACGGCGCGGGCCTCTACACACCGGGGACGATTCTCGGCGCAATCGACGCGGCGCTTTTCGACTCGGTCCGTCGCTTCGTCGGCGTCCGCGTCGTCAACCGTTACCCCGAGGGGACCCACGAGTACCTCCCGTATCTCGGCGACCTCCTCGGGACGCTCGCGCTCGCGGCGCTCCCGGTCGTCCTCGTCGGCGCGGCGGTCTTCCTCGCCGACCGCTACACGGCCGGCGGGCCGCGTTCCGAGGTGTCGGCGGCAGTCTACTGGGCCGGCGCGTCGCTCGTGTTCGTCCCCATGCTGACCGAGGTGTCCGCGCCGTGGCTCGGCGTCTACGTCGTCGTCCCGCTCGCGCTCCCGGCGGGCGTCGGCCTCGCGGCGCTCGTCCGCTGGGGCCGTCGCGCCTTCGACTCACGGGACGTGCCCCGCGTCGCGGCCGCGGTCGTCGTCCTGCTCGCGCTCGTCGCCCAGACCGGCGCGGTGGCGTCGAGCGAGGTGTACGCCCCGAGCGACCGCGACGCCGAACTCGCGCAGTTCGCCCAGCCGTCGGGGGAGTTCTCGTCGTTCCGCGACAACCTCTCGGCGTGGGTCGGGCCGACCGACGACGACGCCCCGGAGGTGCTCTACTACGGGAGTTCGATGTACGTCGCCGACGGCGCGGCCGACTACCCGCCGGTCCCCGACGCGTGGGGCGAGCGGCTCCCGATGGCGTGGTACGTCGAGCGACTCGGGGCCGACTCGACGTCGGCGGCGACGCCCGGGGCGCTCGAAGCCCGGTCGTCGATTCCCCCGGTGGTCATCGCGCCCGCCGACGAGCGCGGGACGGTCGCGCCGCTCCTCGACGGCTACGTCGCACACCAGTACGACACCGGCCTCTGGGGGCGGTCGGTCGTGGTGTTCGTGAAAAACTAAAACTGAATGTCGTCGACGGTCTCAATCGATGACGGCGAGCCGGGTCGCGGGTCGGGTCTGCGGGCCGACGCTCAGCGGAAGCCCATCGCTTCGATCTGTTCTTGGTAGCGGTTTCGGATGGTGACTTCCGTCACCTGCGCCACGTCCGCGACCTCGCGCTGGGTCTTCTTCTCGTTGCAGAGAAGCGACGCGGCGTAGATGGCGGCGGCGGCGAAGCCGGTCGGCGACTTCCCCGACAGCAGGCCCTGCTCGGCGGACACGTCGATGATTTCGGTCGCCTTCGCCTGAACCTCCTCGGAGAGGTCGAGCGCGGAGGCGAACCGCGGGACGAACTGCTTGGGGTCGACGGGCTTGAGTTCGAGCCCGAGTTCCTGCGAGATGTAGCGGTACGTGCGGCCGATTTCCTTCTGCGGGACGCGCGACACTTCAGCGACCTCGTCGAGCGAGCGCGGGATGCCTTCCTGACGACACGCGGCGTACAGCGCCGACGTGGCGACGCCCTCGATGGAGCGGCCGCGAATCAGGTCCTCGTTGAGCGCGCGGCGATAGATGACCGAGGCGACCTCGCGGACCGACCGCGGGACGCCGAGCGCCGACGCCATGCGGTCGATTTCGCTGAGGGCAAACTGGAGGTTGCGCTCGCCGGCGTCCTTGGTCCGGATGCGCTCTTGCCACTTGCGGAGGCGGTGCATCTGCGAGCGTTTCTCGGACGAAAGCGAGCGGCCGTAGGCGTCCTTGTCCTTCCAGTCGATGGTCGTCGTCAGCCCCCGGTCGTGCATCGTTTCGGTGATGGGCGCACCCACACGAGATTTCGACTGGCGCTCGGAGTGGTTGAACGCCCGCCACTCCGGGCCGCGGTCGATCTGTCGCTCGTCGAGGACGAGTCCGCAGTCGTCACACACCAGCTCCCCCTGGTCCGCGTCCGTGACGATCTGGTCAGAGCCGCACTCCGGGCAGTTGACTTGCTCGTCCTCTTGTGCCGTTGCCTCCTCCTCTCGCTGACGCTGCCGGCTCGGACGTTCCATTAAAAGGTTTCTGGTGGAGCGTGAATTTAAACCTTTGTAACAGAAATATGATAGAGACCGCTGTCTGGCGATTCGTCGAGTTCGGATTCGGGCAACTCGGACGCACCTACTTATACGGTTCCCTGACTAACGGTGAATCGAATGGTCAGACGTGCTACCGCGACACTCGTTGTCGTCGCGCTCGCGGTCCTCGCGGGCTGTCTCGGCGGGGCCGGCGCGGACGCGACGACGACGGTCGAACCGACCACGACAGCGGCGGCGTCGACGATGTCGCAGTCGGGGTCGCCGACGACCGCGGCCGCCGCGGGCGACGTGTCAGTCGAGGTGGTCGAGGTGGTCGACGGCGACACCATCAAGGTCGTCATGCCGGACGGCGCGCGCGAGACGGTGCGACTCCTCGGCGTCGACACGCCGGAGGTCCACGCCGAGAACACGCCCGACGAGTTCGAGGGCGTCCCCGAGACCGAGGCCGGGCGGGCCTGCCTCCGCGCGGCCGGCGAGAACGCGAGCGCCTACGCGAAGTCCCGGCTCGCCGACCGAACCGTCGAACTCCGGTACGACGAGAAGGCGGGCGAGCGCGGCTACTACGGGCGGCTCCTCGCGTACGTCGTCGTCGACGGCGCGGAGTTCAACTACGACCTCATCACCGAGGGCCACGCCCGGGTCTACGAGAGTTCGTTCGAGGAGCGCGAGCGCTACGAGCGCGCCGAGCGCGACGCCAGAGAGGGCGGGGTCGGCCTCTGGTCCTGCGCGACCGAGGGGTCGGCCGCCGGCGGCGCGGACGCGACCACCGACGACGGCCTCTCCGTCTCGATTGTCGCCGACGCGCCCGGCAACGACAACGACAACCTGAACGAGGAGTACGTCACGCTCCGGAACGACGGCGACGCCACTGTTGACCTCTCGGGGTGGACCGTCTCCGACGCGGCCGGTGCGACCTACACGTTCGCCGGGGGGACCGACCTCGCCCCCGGCGCGTCGCTGACGCTCCACACGGGGTCGGGGACCGACACTGACGAGGACGTGTACTGGGGTCGCGGCGGCGCGGTGTGGAACAACGGCGGCGACACGGTCACGATTCGGGACGCCGCCGGCGACGAAGTGCTCGCGTACACGTACGAGTAGCAGTAGTGGGGCAGAACCTCGTGGAGCCGAACAGAATCGCTCGCGCAGGGTCGAGGGGAATGGGGGTGGAGCGTGCTCCCCCAACAGTGGTACGACACCTGTCAACATTAGTCTCTAGGTTGTCACGTTCGCGAGGATATCCGCGCGCCATCGGCGAATCTGCTCTCAAGAGATTACTACTGCGCATTTACAAAGATATATACATAACCAAAGGAAATGTGTGCGCAACATGAGCACGCTGGAATCCTCGTCCGTCGAAGCCGCCGTCACCGCCGGCCGCCCCGCCGACCTGACTCCCGTCATCCTCGACGCGTCGCGGCTGGAGTCGACCGCGCCCTCGCACCTCCGCGACCTGAAGGCCGGACTCGCCGAGGAGGGCTACCTCCCGGCCGAACTCACCGTCGAAGCCCGCTTCGACGAGGACGCCCCCCTCGCGGTGCAGTCGGAGTCCGAGCGCCTCCGCGAGTACGTCCGCGCCGCCGCGTTCCTCGGCGTCGGTCGGGTCGCCGTCGACGTCGCGGAGTGCTGTCGCCCCGACGACGCCGAGTCGGCGATCGCGGCCCTCGGCGAGCGCGCCCGGCGCGAGGGCGTCGCTTTTGAGCTTCGAGGTTCCATCGACGGCTGATGGCAACCAAGGCCGCGCTGGAGGCGCAGTTGGCGGTGGTCGCCGGCTTCGAGAACCCGAAGGTCTCGCTCGAACAGTACCCGACGCCGCCGGACCTCGCCGCGCATCTCGTCCACCTCGCGGACCTCCGCGGCGACATCGAGGGCGCGACGGTCCTCGATTTGGGCTCCGGCACCGGCATGCTCGGGCTGGGCGCGGCGCTCCGCTCGCCCGCCCGCGTCGTCGGCGTCGAACTCGACGACGACGCGCTCGCCACCGCGACGGATAACGCCCGCCGGGTCGGCGCGAGCGCCCCCATCGACTGGATTCGCGCCGACGCGACCCGCCTGCCGCTCTGTCTCTCGGACGACCGGCAGGTCACGGTGCTCATGAACCCCCCGTTCGGCGCGCAACGGGGCAACGAACACGCCGACCGCGCCTTCCTCGAATCGGTCGCGTCGGTCGCCGACGTGTCCTACTCGGTCCACAACGAGGGAAGCAAGGAGTTCGTCGAGTCGTTCGTCGCCGACGCCGGCGGCGACCTCACCGACGCCTTCCGGGCGACGTTCGACCTCGACCGCCAGTTCGACTTCCACGACGAGGACCGCCGACAGCTCGACGCCGAAGTGTTCCGCATCGAGTGGTGAGGCGGCCGTGACCGCGCCGTCGCACAGACCGGGAGCCGCGGCGGTCGTCCCGCCGGTACCGTCACCGCGCGCGCCGACCCCTAACCCACGCTAATTGTACGTCTCTGCTCGCGCGACGCGGACTCTCGTCCCGCGCGACTCGGCGAACACGAGGGAGTTCTCGCGGACGAACCGAATCCCGTCGAGCGTCGTCGTCGTGTTCTCGGTCGGCATCGGCCCCCTGACGGTCCCGCTGTCGGACGACACCTGCACGTCGTAGCCCGTCGCCGTCGGCACGACCGAGACGTTCCGCCGGGCGACGACGGGTTCGGCCCGGACCGGGCCGGTGTCGTACGCCAGTCGCGCCTCGCCGTCAGCGACGAGGAACACCCGGTAGGCGGTTCCCGCGCCGGTGACGACGTAGCCGTCGCGGACCGCCGTCACCCGGTCGCGCCAGCCGAGACCGCCGAGTCTGACCGCGGATTCGCCGTCGAACGCCAGCCGGTTCGTCGAGACGGCGGTCGTCCAGATGCCGCGCCGCTCGCTTTTGACGATGACCCCCGAGGTGTTGGTCGTCGTCGACTCGCCGAACAGTTCGACGTCGAAGACGGCGGTCAGCCCGTTCGGCACGTCCTCGGCGTAGGTCACCTCGTAGTCCCTGACCGTGACGCTCTCGCCCGGCAAGTCGTCGCCGCTCGCGGTGAACGTGTTGTACAGCATCGCCGGCCCCGACAGCGCCGCGACGACGACGAGGAGCACGGCGGCCCCGGCCTGCCAGCGGCGGGCCGAAAATATGGAGGTGTCGGGCGCGTACGCCCGGAGCGGCTTGTCGGAGGCCGCGACCGTCAGCGCGACGATGGTCGCGAGCGCGACGACGAGCGCGAAGCCGACGGCGCGAAACAGCACGTAGGTATCGCCCCCGCGGTACCAGTACACCGCCCACAGCGACTCGCTGACGGCAAACAGGAGGACGCCGGCGAAACTGCGGAGCGCGGGCGGGGGCGACCCCTCGCGGCGGTGACTGAGCCACACGCCGAGGAGGACGCCGAACAGGAAGCCGATGGCGTGGCCCTGAATGGCGATTTGGGACCACCACGGCGTCGAGAAGGCGGGACGGGCCGACGAGACGACTTCGGGCGACAGCATCGCGTTGTAAAACAGGCTGACGACGCGCCCGGAGACGAACGCCAACACGGTCGCGAGCGGGCGGAAGACGAGCGCAAAGCCCGCGAACGCGAACACGACGCCCGAGAAGCCGACGACCGGGCCGAGCGCGAAGACGGCCGTCAGGAGCCCCACGCCGAAGACGACCGCGGGGAAGACGACGAGCGACCGGACGTAGGGGTTCTCGCGGGCCGACCCGAACGAGGTGGACCCCCGGCGCGTCGGATAGTGGCTCCACGCGTACTCCGCGACGGGGGCAAGGGTGAGCGTGCCGACGAGGTTGCCGACGAGGTGGCCGGGACTGGAGTGGGCGAACGCGGCGGTCAGCATCCCGGTCGGATAGAAGTACGACCACGCCCGGAACGGGATGACGATGGGTCGGTACCACGACGACCAGCCGTCCTGAACCACGAGGTAGACGAGGAGGACGCCGCCGGCGCTGACGAGCGTTCCGAGCGGGAGGCCGAACAGGAAGCGTCGCCGGAGCGCCGCCGAGAGCCGACTCGGTCTGTCGACGACGGCGAGCGCGACGGCGGCCGCGAGGAGCGCGAGGAGCGCGGCGAGCCGCTGGAACGGTATCCAGCCCGGAATCTCTAGCATTAGCTACCTGTGTCGTGCGAACGGGTGGTAAAGAAACCCGCGGAGAACTGCTTGAGAACTGCTAGCGACCGACACGCGCGCCACCGCCAGCGACGACTCCGCGGCTGGCGGGCGGTCGCTGGAGTCGTTGCGGTCGACGGCCGCTCAGATTTTGCCTTCGGCGTCGTCGGCCAACTCCTCCATGCGCTTGCCGACGCGGCCCGCGCTGGAGAACTCGTCGTCGCTCATCGCGGTCGCGAGGGCGTTGCCGAGCACGAACACGGCGTGTTTGTGCTCGCTCTTCGATTTGTGGACGTGGGAGGGCTCGACGGCGAGCTCGTCGTAGGGGTCGAACAGGCTCGAATCGACGTGCTCGCGGGCCGAGAAGTGGTCCTTGATGATAACCATCTGTTCGTGAAGCTCCAGCAGTTCGTCCTTGTGCATGAGCGTTGGGTAGGAGCGAAGGCGGTTTAAGAGTTATTGGGGGATTCTGTCACTCGGCTCAGAAGACGTACTCGTCTTCGTGGCCCATCATTCCGTCGTCTTCGTACGCGCGGTCCTCGTCGGACATCGGACCGCTGGTCTTGTACGCGCGGATACCGGTCGACAGCAGGTCCTCGATGGCCTCGTCGCGGTTGACGAACTCCCCCTGCTCGACGAGTTGGACGATCTGCATCTCCAGGTGTTCCGGCACGGTAATCTCTACTTTGGGCATCTGAACGTCCGTCGCTTTGGAAGGGCCGTATATAACTCTACCGGGGGAATAATCGGGTTTTCCGAAGGTCGTTCGGGCGAACGCGAACCGCCGTTTACCTTCGGTTAGTGCGGTCCGTTTCCCGGTCGCGGGCGGGTGTCCGGAGTCGTTAGTGATAGGTGCGTCGGGCCGAAGCTTCGAGCATGGCCAACGACGTGACCCACCTCTACGAGGAGTTCGGCGGCGACCGACTCCCGCCGGGCCAACGCGAGACCCAGCGCTTTCCCGTCCTCTCCAAGAGCGGCACGCCCTCGTGGGACCCCGAGACGTGGTCGTTCGAGGCGTGGGGCGCGGTCGACACCGAACTCGACCTCTCGTTCGACGAGTTCCGCGACCTCCCCTCCGAGACGCAGGTACAGGACTTCCACTGCGTCACCGGCTGGAGCAAGTTCGACTGCGAGTTCGAGGGCGTCACGTTCCCGGCGCTCGCCGACGCGGTCGGCGTCGACGACGACGCGGTCCACGTGATGTTCCACGCCATGGACGGCTACACGACGAACCTGCCCCTCGACCAGTGCATGCGCGACGAGGTCATGTTCGTCTGGGGCTACGACGGCGAGGTCCTCCCCGCCGACCACGGCGGCCCCCTCCGGGTCGTCACCCCGCACAAGTACGCCTACAAGGGCGCGAAGTGGGTTTCCGGCGTCGAGTTCCTCACCGAACCCGAACGCGGCTACTGGGAGAAACGCGGCTACTCGAACACGGCGAACCCGTGGAACGAAGAGCGCTACAGCTGAGCTGAGTTTCCGGTCCAGCGGAGCCACGTCTCCAGCGTTCTCGGCGGTCGCTTCGCGTCCGAGCCACCAGCGTTGTCGTTCGGTGGACAGATGTGGACGTTCGACCGGGTCGCCCGACCGGGGTGCGGGACAGAAGGGAGAGTTTCAAGCGTCCCCGGTCCTGAGCCACGGTCGATGGAACCGTTGCGGACCGACGAGGTGGGGACCCACCTCGTCAGCAGGTCGGTTCGACTGTCTGCGCCCCCCGTCTCGGCGTCGCTCGCGGCGATGCGCCGCCCGCGGGCGCTGTGGACCGCCCCCGACGAGCCAACAGTCGTCGGCGGCGGCGTCGCCGTGGCCGTCGAGGCAGACGGTCCCGAGCGACTCGCGCGCGTCCGCCGGGCGGCCACCGCGCTGTTCGACGGCGCTGACGTGGACGCCCCCGACGCCGCCCGCCCGCGATTCTTCGGCGGCCTCGCCTTCCACGAGGAGGCGACCGGCCGCGACCCGTGGGCCGACTTCCCGGCCGCGCGCTTCGTCGTCCCCGAGGCGCAGGTCGTCTTCGACGGCGACGACGCGTGGCTCACGGTCACCGCCGTCGACGACGAGGCCGACAGCGAGACCGTCGGCGACCGCCTCGACGACCTCCGGGAGACGCTCGAATCGCTCGACGACGCGCCCCCCGAGGGACCGCCGGGCGTCTCGGACCGCCACCGGACGACCTCGGTCGAGGCGTGGCACGAGAGCGTCGACGCCGCGGTCTCGCGCATCCGCGCCGGCGACCTCCGGAAGGTCGTCCTCGCGCAGGCGCTCGAAGTCGAACTCGACCGCCCCGCCGCCGCGCCCGACCTGCTCGCCCGCCTCGGGGAGACGTACCCCGACTGCCACCGCTTCCTCGTCGAGCCGAACGGCGGGGCGAGCTTCCTCGGCGCGACGCCCGAGCGACTCGTCTCGCTCCGCGGCCGCGAGGTCGAGACCGGCGCGCTCGCCGGGACGACCGGCCGCGGCGACACCGACGACGAAGACGAGTGGCTGGCGAACGAACTGCTCGGAAGCGAGAAGGACAACCACGAACACGAGCTCGTCGCGGAGACGATTCGGGAACAGCTCGCGCCCCTGTCGGCCGAGATTCGAGTCGGCGACCGCGGGATTCGTAAGCTCGCGACCGTCCAGCACCTCTGGACGCCAATCGACGCGACGCTCGAACGCGACGAGCACGTCCTCTCGCTCGTGGACGCGCTCCACCCGACGCCCGCTGTCGGCGGCCTCCCGCCGGCGGCCGCTCTCGACGTGATTCGAGACACCGAGCCGTTCGACCGCGGCTGGTACGCCGCGCCGGTCGGCTGGTTCGACGCCGACGGCGACGGCAGTTTCGCGGTCGCCCTCCGCTCGGCAATCGTCGAGGAGACGCTGGCGACGCTGTTCGCGGGCGTCGGCCTCGTCGCCGACTCGGACCCCGACGCCGAGTGGGACGAGGTGCAACTGAAGTACCGACCCATCCTCGACGAACTCGAACGCGACGACTGAGTTCGGGAGCGACGACCGGCACCGGAGCCGACGACCGCCTCCGATTCGAACCGATTCGATTCGACTCGATTTGACGACGACCCAGACGAGATGACAGCACCGAACCGAAACGCCCTCTGGGCACGGACCTTCGCCGACGAACTGGCACGCACCGGCATCGACGCGGTGTGCATCGCACCCGGCAGTCGCTCGACGCCCCTCACGGAGGCGTTCGACCGCCACGACGACATCGAGACGTTCTCGCACCTCGACGAGCGCTCGGCGGCCTACTTCGCGCTCGGCCGCGCCCGGCGCACGGGCGAGGTGACGCCCATCGTCTGCACCTCGGGCACCGCCGCGGCCAACTTCCACCCCGCGGTCATCGAGGCGTCGCAGGCCCGCGTGCCGATGCTCGTCCTCACGGCCGACCGCCCGCCGGAACTCCGCGACAGCGGGGCCAACCAGACCGTCGACCAGGAGAAGCTCTACGGCGACGCCGTCCGCTGGTACAAGGACATGCCCGAACCGGAGGCCACAGACAGGAAACTGCGAAGCCTCCGAACCACCGCCGCCCGCGCCGTCTCCGAGGCGACCGGCGTCGACGCCGGCCCCGTCCACCTCAACTTCCCCTTCAGAAAGCCGCTCGAACCGACGCACGTCGAGGGCGACGTGCCCGCCGACCTCGACTCCGAGGCGCTCGACGGCCGAAGCGGAAGCCGACCCTACGTCAAGACGACCGCGGGCGCGCCGGAGCTCTCCGAGGACCACCTCCGAAAGCTGGCCGACGACCTCGCGGTCGACCGGGGGCTCATCGTCGCCGGCCCCGCCGACCCGCCGGGATTCAACGCCGAGGCCGTCGCCGCGTTCGCCCACGCGACCGGCTTCCCGGTCGTCGCCGACCCGCTTTCGGGGCTCCGCTTCGGCGGCCACACCCGGACGACGACCGTCCTCGGCGGCTACGACGCCTATCTCGACGAGCGCGTCACCGCCGACTGGCCCGACCCGGAGGTCGTCGTCCGCATCGGCGCGTCGCCGACCTCGAAGGCGCTCCGAAAGTACCTCGCGCGCACCGACGCCCGGCAGTACCTCGTCGACCCGACGGGCCGCTGGCGCGAGGCCGAGTTCGGCGCGACCGACCTCGTGGAGGCCGAGCCCTCGGTGCTCGCGTGGCGGCTCTCGCAACTCGTTCGCAACCGCCCGGACGAGTCGTGGAACGCGCTGTGGACCGACGCGGAAGACGCCTACTGGAGCCTCGTCGACGACGAGACCGACGCCTTCGAGGGCCGACTCGCGGCCGACGTGGCCGACCTCGCGCCCGAGCCGTCGACGCTTTTCGTCTCGAACTCCATGCCCGTCCGCGACCTCGACCGCTTCGCGCGCCCCTCGACGAAGTCCCGGACGGTCCTCGGCAACCGCGGCGCGTCCGGCATCGACGGCGTCGTCTCCTCGGCGCTCGGAGCCGGCTCCGCGGCCACCGACCACCTGACGCTCCTGACCGGCGACCTCGCGTACTACCACGACATGAACGGCCTGCTCGCGCTCGGTCGCCTCGGCGTGGACGCGACAATCGTCCTCGTCAACAACGACGGCGGCGGCATCTTCCACATGCTCCCCATCGAGGAGTACGAACCGCCGTTCACCGACCAGTTCAAGACGCCCCACGGCCTCGACTTCGCGGCTACTGAGGACCTCTACGACCTCTCGTTCGCGTCGGTCGACGCGGACGACTTCCGCGACGCCTACGCCGAGTCGGTCGCCACCGACGGCACCGACGTCATCGAGGTCCGCACCGACGCCGAGTCCTCGCACCGGGTGCGCGAGCGCGTCGCCGAACGCGTCGTCGAGCGACTGTCCGACTGACCGACTGACCAACTGTCAGAACAAGTCGACCGACTGACTTTTCTCCCGCGCTCCGCATCGTGGCGGTATGTCCTCCACGCACTTCCGCCAGTATCGCGGCAGTGTCTACGCCGTCGCCGGCTTTCTCGGCGTCCTCGTGTTCGCGTACGCGGCCGTCATCGCCTACGAACCGCTCGCCGGGGTTCTCGCCAGTGCGACCGTCGTCTTCGGCGTGGTGCTTCTCTCGGACCTCGCCGAGCGCGGCTATCCCCCGGCGCTCGGCCGCCGCGGAACGCTCGCGCTCGTCGCGGTCGCGGTCGCGTTTCCCGTCCTCTGGTTCGTCGTCCAGCGCCCCCTCATGGGCCTCGGCCTCGCGCCGCTCGTCGCGGTGGCCGTGTGGGGGCTCGCGCGGTTCAAGGCCGTCGGCTACCCCGAGTCGATGGGTCGCCGTCGGTCGCTCGCCACCGCCTTTGTCGGGACCGGACTCGTCGCCTACGGCTCCGTGGCCGGGGCGACCGCCTTCCTCGTCGGCATCGCGGGCGCGATACTCGTCGGGCTGGCGTCGTGGCTGACGAGCCCCCGCGGGCCGCTTCGAGACTAGTACTCCGCGTGAGAAGCGTCGTCCGAGGCGCCCGACTCCGTCCACCGCCCGACGAGCCGGCCGGCCGCCCAGTAACAGCCGGCGTCGAGGAGGACCGACAGGCCGCCGATGACGCCCCCGACGACGCCCGCGGCCGCGACGCCGATGAGCGCGATGAGCGCCAGCGAAAGGAGCGGTGCCCCGTTCAGAACCGCGCCGACGAGGACGACGCCGAGGAGGAACGCTCCCCCGATGAGCGCGCCCGCCGCGAACCCCCGGAGGACGAGTCGCCACAGTCCGCGGAGGCCGTTCCGCAGGCCGGCCAGCCCGCCGTCCGCCAGCGCCCACCGGCTCGCGGCCGCGGTGAGGAGCCACAGATACGCGAAGACGGCGACGCCGGGGAGCGTCCCGAACCCGGCGAGTTCGCCTTCGAGCGCCCCGCTCGCGTGCGCGGCGAGGAGTCCGACGAGGCTCAGGACGACGAGGTTGAACGACGAGACGACCCACGCCTCGACGCGGCCCCGCTCCCCGGCGCGGCCGGCGGCGGTCTCAGCCATGCGCCAGCACCTCCGCGAGCGCGACGAGCACGAGGAGCGCGGCGGCGGTCGCGCCGTAGCCCTTCGCAAGGAGCGAGCGCCCCGAACCAGTCGAGTCGCCCCGCCGGAGCCGGAACACGACGAGCGTCCGGACGAACGACCCGAGGACGAACGCGGTCACTGCGAGGAGTTTCGCGGTCAGTATCGACCCCCAGCGCCCGGACGGTCCGGGCGGGCCGAGCGCGCCGAGGTTGCCGACGCCGGTGACGACCATCGCGCCCATCGTCGCCCAGAAGACCCACTCGTACGTGACTGCGAGCGCGGCTGGTTCGCCGAGAGAGGCGGTCGAGCCGCCGGCGTCCGCGCGTCCGGGACCGGCGGCGCTGAGCGTCGCCCACGCGAACGCCGCGCCGCCGAAGACGAGCGCCATTCCGACGAGGTGGACGAGTCTGACGAGGAGGGTGGTCGCGGCCGACATACGCGGGAGTCGTTCGCGAACTGACAAATATTTCCGGGCCGGGGGAGCGGTGGGGCGGCGGGCCGCCCCCCGAACCGCCGCCGCAAGCGAATCTTTTTGCGCCGCCCGCGCCGCCTCTCGGTATGGTCTCGGAGATTTTCGACCCCGACCGCTGGGAGCCCGTCCCGGGGTCCGACGAGTTCGACGACATCACCTACCACCGCGCCGTCGACGTGCCGGCGGTCCGCATCGCGTTCGACCGCCCCGAGGTCCGCAACGCCTTCCGACCCGGAACCGTGGACGAACTCTACGCCGCGCTCGACGACGCCAGAAAGCGCGCGAACGTCGGGTGCGTCCTGCTCACCGGCAACGGCCCCTCCGAGAAGGACGGCGGCTGGGCGTTCTGCTCCGGCGGCGACCAGTCGGTCCGCGGCGGCTCGGGCTACGAGTACCGCGACGACGACGAGGCCGACGCCTCCGACGACCCGCTCGTCCGCGAGGCGAAGGCCGGTCGCCTGCACATCCTCGAAGTCCAGCGGCTCATCCGATTCATGCCCAAGCCCGTCGTCGCCGTCGTGCCGGGGTGGGCCGTCGGCGGCGGCCACTCCCTGCACGTCGTCTGCGACATGACGCTCGCCTCCGAGGAGCACGCGAAGTTCCTCCAGACCGACCCCGACGTGGCCTCCTTCGACGGCGGCTTCGGCTCGGCGTACCTCGCCAAGCAGGTCGGCCAGAAGAAGGCCCGCGAGGTGTTCTTCATGGGCAAGACCTACTCCGCGGAGGAGGCGGTCGACATGGGGATGGCGAACGAGGCGATTCCCCACGAGGAGTTAGAGGACGTGGCGCTGGAGTGGGCCGACGAGATGACGAAGAAGTCGCCGACGGCCATGCGCATGCTCAAGTACGCGTTCAACATGACCGACGACGGCATGGTCGGCCAACAGGTGTTCGCCGGCGAGGCGACCCGACTCGCCTACATGAGCGAGGAGGCACAGGAGGGCCGCGACGCCTTCCTCGAAAAGCGCGAACCGCGCTTCCGCGACTACCCGTGGCACTACTGAACTGACGCCGAAACGCGTCACCTCGCCATGATTTAGGCACGCCGAAAAATAGGAACGCTCTTGTGTGTTTAGGGTAGCCTAAATCCTATGGACGAGAACTCCACCGGGAACGAGGGACTCACGCGACGCAACTACATTCGGTACGGCGGCACGGCGCTCGGGGCCGGGATGCTCGCCGGCTGTACGTCGGACTCGTCGGGAAGCGACGAGACGACAGCCGCGGCCGAGACGACGACCGAAGCGGCCGCCGCGACCGAGACTGAATCGGAGGCCGAGACCACCGAGGCCGACGCCTCGTACTCGGTGACGATGGAGCCGATGGGCGAGGTCACGTTCGACTCGGTTCCCGAGTCGTGGGCCGCCTACGACGGCGGCTACGCGGACATGGCCGTCGCGCTCGGCGTCGGCGACGGGGTGACCGGCGTCGGCGGCGCGGGCCGGTACTACACCTACGTCTACGACGAGCTTCCCGGCGTGAGCGTCGACCGCGAGCAAATCGAGGCGTACCCCGAGGTCAGGACGAAAGAGGAGTTCTACGAACTCGACAACGACGTCCACCTCTACGACCCGAACATGCTCATCAACTGGTTCGACTGGGACCAGGAGGACGTGGACGAAATCGCGGAGAACGTCGCCCCGTTCGTCGGCAACCTCATCTTCCGCCGGTCCGACGGCTGGCACGACTACCGCTACTACACGCTCTACGAGGCGTTCGAGAAGGTCGCGCAGGTGTTCCAGCGCGAGGACCGCTACGAGGCGTTCGCGGCGCTCCACGACGAGTTCATCGCGGAGATACAGTCGCGACTGCCGCCGGCGGACGAGCGCCCGAACGTGTTTCTCACCTACGAGGGGACGACCGAACCGGAGACGTTCTCGCCGTACCGCCTCAACGACAAGGGCACGAGCAAAAAGCAGTGGAACGACCTCGGCGTCACCGACGCGCTCACCGGAACCGACATCGAGAACCTCAGCACGACCAACCGCGGCGAACTCGACTACGAGAACCTCCTCGAAGTCGACCCCGACGTGATTCTCGTTCGCGGCCACGAGCGCAAGACGGCCGCGGAGTTCCGCGACACCGTCCTCGCGTACATGGAGGACCACCCCGTCGGCGGCGAGCTGACGGCCGTCCAGAACGGCCGGGTCTACCGCGGCGGCTACCTCAATCAGGGGCCGATTCACAACCTGTTCCTGACCGAACGCGCCGCGAAGCAGATGTACCCCGAGGAGTTCGGCGAAGTGACCGGCGACGCCGAACTGTTCGACCGCCAGCGCGTCGCGGACATCGTCAACGGGGAGTTCTGAGATGGCGGACGCCGCGGCGTTCGACTACGACGTGGCCATCGTCGGCGGCGGGCCGACGGGCTGTTCGGCGGGCGTCTTCACCGGCCGGTACGGCCTCGACACCGTCGTCTTCGACCGCGGCCGGTCGTCGCTCCAGCGCTGTGCCTATCTGGAGAACTACCTCGGCTTCCCCGGCGGCGTCGACATCGAGACGTTCTACGGGCTCATCCACGACCACGTCGAGGCGGCCGGCTGTGACCTCGTTCCGGACCTCGTCGAAGCGGTCGAACTCGCCGGAGGCGACGCGGCCGGGACCGAGACGGCGGACACCGACGACGCGGCTCCCGCCGGCCCCGGCTTCGCGGTCACGACGCAAAGCGGCGAGACCGTCACCGCGAGGCGGGTCGTTTCGGCCGCCCGCTACGGCGGCGACTTCCTCGAACCGCTCGGCGACGACGAGATGTTCGTCACCTACGAGCACGACGGCGAGACGCGGACGAAGTTCGACCGCGACTACGCCGACATCGAGGGGCGCACGTCAATCGACGGGCTGTACGTCGCCGCGCCGGTGAGCGAGGTCAACGTGCAGGCCATCATGTCGGCCGGACAGGGCGCGCGAGTCGGGCGGTCGGTCATCACCGACCACCGCCTCGAACGGGGGTATCCCGAGGACCTCGCGCGCCACTGGGACTGGTTGCGCCCCGAGGCGGAACTCGCCGACGAGGCGGCCGCCCGCGACGACTGGCGAGAGCGGTTCGACAGCCGCGTTCCCGACGACTGCGACCTCTCGGAAGAGCGACTCAGCGAACTCCGCGAGGCCGACGTGGAGCGCCAGCGCGAGATGTACGTCTCAGACGAGACGGTCGAAACCCGAGCCGAGAAGGGTCGCGAGCGACTCGCCGCCCGCCTCGGCGTCGCCGCCGACTCTGAATCCGGCTCCGACTCCGGCGCCGGCCCCGAGTAGCGAGGAATCACCATCCCCGCGTCGCCGACGGCGATGACCACGTCGTCGCCGACGCCGGGGAGAACCCGCCTCGTCAGGGGCGGCGCGACCGCCGGGCCACCGTGTTCTCCCACTCATCGCCTCGGGGTCGCGCGCTTTCGGATAGGAACTTACTCACTGCTCCGGCACTCGTATGCAGACAATGAGCACGCAGGACATCTCTCGCAGGCGGGCGTGGGTGATGGCGTCGCGGCCGCAGACGCTTCCGGCGGCCGCCGCGCCGGTCGTCGTCGGCACCGCGGTGGCCGTCCACGCCGACCTGTTCGCCCCGCTCCCCGCGCTCGCGGCGCTCGTGGGCGCGCTCCTCATCCAAGTCGGGACCAACTTCGCCAACGACTACTACGACGCGGTGCAGGGCGCGGACACCGAGGCCCGCGAGGGCTTCACCCGCGTCACCGCGGGCGGACTCATCCCCCCGTCCGAGGTCAAGCGGGCGATGTACCTCACCTTCGCCGCCGCCGTCCTCCTCGGCACCTACCTCGTCTACGTCGGCGGCGTGCCCATCCTCGTCATCGGCCTGCTTTCGGTCGCCTCGGGCATCGCCTACACCGGCGGCCCGTACCCCCTCGGCTACCACGGTCTGGGCGACCTGTTCGTCTTCGTCTTCTTCGGCCTCGTCGCCGTCGTCGGCACGTTCTACGTGCAGGCCGCGAGCGTCCTCGCCGCCCCGCTTCCAGTCGGGATTCCGGAGGGAACCGTCACGCTCGTCGCCGTCCTCGCCAGCCTCCCGATGGCGGCCATCTCCACGAACATCCTCGTCGTGAACAACGTCCGCGACAAGGAGGAAGACGCGACCACGGGCAAGCGGACGCTCGCGGTCCGGTTCGGCTACGGCTTCGCCCGCGCCGAGTACCTCGCCATGCTCGCGCTCGCCTACGCCGTCCCCGTCTACCTCTGGACCCGCGCCGGCTTCGACTGGTACGTCCTGTTGCCGGTGTTCTCGATGCCCGTCGCGGCCCGAATCGCGCGGACCGTCGTGACCGAGACGAGAGGCGAGAAGCTCAACCCCGCGCTCGAAGACACGGGCAAACTCCTCGCGCTCTACGCCGTCCTCTTTTCGGTCGGCCTCGTCCTCGCGTGACGATGCGCGTCCGCGAGTTCGCCGTCGACCTCCGAACGCCGCTTTCGACCGCCGCGGGCGACATCGAGCGCCGCGAGGGGTTCCTCGTCGCGGTCGACGTCGCGGGCGAGACCGGCGTCGGCGAGGCGACCCCGCTTCCGGGCTGGACCGAGTCGCTCGCCGACTGCCGCGACGCGCTCGCCGGTCTCGCCGAAGACGACGCCACCGGTGACGCCGACCCCGAGTCCGCGCTCGAAGACGGGGCGCTCGCTGACGCCCCCGCCGCGAGACACGCCGTCTCGCTCGCGGTCGCCGACGCCCGCGCTCGCGCCGCCGGCCGGCCGCTCGCCGCGGCCCTAGACACCGACCCCCACACCTCGCTTCCGGTGAACGCGACCCTCGGCGACGACGGCCCCGGGGCGACCGTCGAGGCCGCCGAAGCCGCCGTCGCGTCGGGGTACGACTGCCTCAAACTGAAGGTGGGCGCGCGGGACCCGACCGACGACGCGGCGCGCCTGCGGGCGGTCCGCGAGGCGGTCGGTCCCGACGTGGCGCTCCGGGCCGACGCGAACGCCGCGTGGGACCGCTGGACCGCCGACCGCTTTCTCGACTCGGTCGAGGAACTGGCCCTCGACCTCGACTACCTCGAACAGCCGCTTCCCGCCGACGAACTCGACGGCCACGCCGTGCTCCGACGGCTCCACGACACGCCCATCGCGCTCGACGAGTCGCTTTCGGCGGTCCCGGCGGAGCGGGCCATCGCCTCGAACGCGGCGGACGTGCTCGTCTGCAAGCCGATGGCGCTCGGCGGCCCGGACCGCGTCCGAGACCTCGCCGCCCGCGCCCGCGACGCCGGCGTGGACGTCGTCGTCACGACCACCATCGACGCCGTCGTCGCCCGGCTCGGCGCGCTCCACGTCGCGGCGTCGCTTCCCGGCGACCGGGCGCACGGGCTGGCGACCGCGTCGCTCCTCGATTCCGACCTCGCGGCCGACCCGGCACCCGTGCGCGACGGCCGGATGCGCGTCCCCGACGCCCCCGGACTCGGCATCGACGTGGACGCGGTGTTCCCCTGAATCCGCCGCCGCAACTCCCCACGGTCCAAATGTTTTTCACGATTCTGCACGTCGTCCCGGGAGATGACCGAGGTCGAACTCGACTCCGACGCGGTACGGCTCGCGCTCGACGGCGGCGTGGCGACGGTGACGCTGGACGCCCCGGCGGTTCGGAACGCGCTGACGGTCGAAGTCACCGCCGGCGTTCGCGAGGCGCTGGACTCGCTCCCCGACGCGGCGCGCTGTGTCGTCCTCCGCGGGAGCGACGAGGCGGGCGCGTTCTGCGCCGGCGGCGACGTGAACGCCATGAGTGAGCTACAGGCCGACGCGATGACGCTCCCCGAGGCGGTCGACCACGTCGTCCGCGACACCGCCGACGCCGTGCGCCGCGTCTACGAGTGCGACCTGCCGACGGTCGCGGCCATCGACGGCCCGGCCGTGGGCGCGGGCGGCGCGCTCGCCATCGCCTGCGACCTCCAACTCCTCCGCGAAGACGCCTTCGTCAGCTTCGGCTTCCGCCGGGTCGGCCTCGCGGTCGATTCGGGGGTGTCGTACCTCCTTCTCCGACTCGTCGGGCGCAACGTCGCCATGGAACTCGTCTACACCGGCGAGGAACTCGGTCCCGAGCGGGCGCTCGAACTCGGCGTCGTGAACCGCGTCGCGGGCGAGGACGAGTTCGAAGCCGACCTCGCCGCCCTCACGGAGCGCATCGCCGGCGGCCCGACGAAGGCGCTCACCGCCTCCAAGCGCCTGCTCCGCCGCCCCGACGACTCCATCGAAGCGGCCATCGAACACGAGGCGTCGGCGCAGGCGGTCATACTCGACACCGACGACCACGCCGAGGGGCTGGAGTCGTTCGTGAGTCGCCGCGAGCCGGAGTTCGAAGGGACGTAGCCGGGCAGTCGGGCGACCGCCACCGACCCCGCGTTCGGTGCATACTTGTCGCCGCCCGGCGACGCCGGGAGTATGGTCACCGTCACCGTCTGGAACGAGTACCGACACGAGAAGGAAGACGACGAGGTCGCCGAAGTCTACCCCGACGGCATCCACGCGACGATTGCCGAGGGACTCCGCGAGGCCGGCTACGACGTGCAGACCGCCACGCTGGACGAACCCGAACACGGGCTCACCGAGTCGGTCCTCGACGACACCGACGTGCTGGCGTGGTGGGGCCACAAGGCTCACGACGAGGTGGACGACGACATCGTGGACCGCGTGGTCGACCGCGTCCGCGACGGGATGGGGCTTCTCGTGCTCCACTCGGGGCACTACTCCAAGCCGTTCAAGCGCCTGATGGGGACGACCTGCTCGCTGAAGTGGCGCGAGTCGGGCGAGAAAGAGCGCGTCTGGGTCGTCGAGCCGGGTCACCCCATCGCCGACGGGCTTCCCGAGTCGTTCGAGGTCCCCCGCGCCGAGATGTACGGCGAGCGGTTCGACATCCCCGCGCCGGACGAACTCGTGTTCACGTCGTGGTTCGAGGGCGGCGAGGTGTTCCGCTCGGGCTGTTGTTACACCCGCGGCAAGGGCCGCGTCTTCTACTTCCGGCCGGGCCACGAGACCTACCCAATCTACGAGCAGGCGGAGGTTCGGACCGTCCTCGACAACGCCGTCGAGTGGGCCGCCCCCGGCGACGGCCCCGACCCGTACTTCGGGAACGCAGAGCCCATCGAAGACCTCGACTGAAGCGTCGGGGGATACCGCCCGAACGGAACCGTCCGGAGCGCCGACTATCATAAGTGGATGCGGTCCGGAGAACGTCCATGGCACAACCGACGAGCGGACAGCGGCGACTGATGTTCGCCCTGTTCGCGTTCGCGACGCTCGTCTTCCTCCTCGGCATCGTCGTCATCGGCTACCTCGCCGGCGCGTTCTGAGGTCGGTTCCGGGGCGGTCGCCTCGCCGATGAGCCCCGCGCTCAGCGGGTCGCGTCGTCGGGGTGGTAGGTCTTTCCGCGCGAGCCGTCGGCGGTCATCCGGCGGAGCGTCGCGGCGGCGTTGCTCGCGTCGTAGCCGAACAGCACGTCTTTGGCGTACTCGTCTGCGACCTCGATGGCGTGGATGAGGTCGTCCACGTCCACGTTCACGGCGTACAGTTCGAGCGAGAAGTCGGCGTCGTACGGCTCCAGAAGCGAGACGAAGCCGCGGGCGATGGTTTCGAGCCAGTAGGTCGTCCCGTAGTGGGTGTCGTACAGCGGGACGACGAACTCGTCGACGTACTCCGAGAGCGCCTCGATGTCGAGGCCGGCGCGGCGGTAGAGGTGGCCCGGGTAGGGGTCGGGATACAGCGTGAGATACAGGCGGCCGGGGACGCGCTCGGCGGCGTCGGCGACGAAGTCGGTGATGACCTCGGCGCGCCACTCGAACCACGCGTCCTCGTCGTCGGCGTCGCGGTCGCGGTCGGCGGCCCACGCCTCGAACTGCGAGGTACACCGCTCACACCGGCAGTACTCGTCGCGGGGGAAGCCCACGTCGTCGAGGCGCACGTCGCCGTTGGCCGCGGCGGCGTCTTCGACGATTTCGAGCAGGCCGGCGCGGTACTTCTCGTTCGTCGGGCAGATGTACGCCCAGTCGAAGTACGTGCGGTCGCGCGTCGCCGGGTTCCCCTCGCCGTCGACGGGGACCAGTTCGGGGCTCTCGTTGGCGGCGGCGTTGTCGCCGAAACACGAAATCATGTTGACGGCGTTCGACAGCGGTTCGGCCGCCCGGCCGGTCACGTCTTTGACCTCGTAGAACCCGCGGTCGAACTCCGGCCAGTCGACTTCCTCTTCGTTGCGCGTGACGACCCCGTACATGGCACCGCCTTCGCGCGGGCGTCGGGTAAGTCGTTCGCTCTCGGGCGTGCGGCTCGCTCCCCGGCGCGGCCGCTGGACGGTCGAGAGTCGGGCAGACTCGGTCGGAGTCGACCGAGCGCCGAGAACGTGGTTACTCTTCGATTTCGACTTCGACGGTCTCTCCGCTACCGGAGAACACGGTGTAGAGGACCGCGACGAGCGCCAGTACCAGGACCAGTTTGGCCTTCTTGGACATACCGAGAACTTCGACCGCACCGCACTAAGTGATTACGACACCGGGGGAGCGCGCGCAGGTGACTGGAAACCGGACACTCGCGCTCTACTGCGGTTCATTTTTCGTGAGAACTCACAGAAACGTTATATTATCTGAGACCATCCTGTCTGTCGTTCAGTTCGTTCCCTTCCGCCCGATGCCACTCGACTCCTCGATTCGCGTCCTTTCCGCCGACGGCGACCGCGCGATTTTCCGCGCCGTCCAGCGGGCGGTCTCGCCCGCCGTCGTCGACTCGGCGGCGACGCTCGCCGCCGCCCGCCGCGCCCTCGACGGCGACGCGTACGACTGTCTCGTCCTCGGCGCGGCGTTCCCCGACGGCGACGGCGTCGCCCTGCTCCGCGAGGTTCGCGCGACCGACGACGACCTCCCGGTGGTCTTCCTCGCGACCGACGACGCCGACCACGCCGTGACGGAACTGGTCGATTTGGGTATCGACGCCTACCTCGACCGTGCGGCGGTCCTGCGGCGGGCCGAGCGCGACGGCGGCGACGACGGCGACGACAGCGGCGGCGATGGCACCGACGCCCCCGCCGACGCGCCCTCTGACGACGCGCTCGGTTCGCGCGTCCGGCGGCTCGCCTGCGAACACCACAAGGCGCGGGTCGCCATCGACGCGTTCGACCGGGGGGCGACCCCGGCCGACGCGAGTTGGTTCATCGAGGACGCGCTCGACGCGCTCGACGACGTGTTCTACGTCTACGACCGCGAGGGGAAACTCGTCTCGTGGAACGAGCGGCTCACGGAGCTCACCGGGATGTCGGCCGCCGAACTCACCGGGATGTCGGCCGACGCGTTCTTCCACGAGGCCGACCGCCCGGCGGTCAAACGCGCCGTCGAGGAGGTGATTCGAACGGGGACGACCGTCGTCGAAGCGCGCTTGCCGACCGACGACGGCGCGCTGTTGTTCCAACTCACCGGCCGCCGGCTCTCGGGACCCGACGGGGAGCTCGTCGGCTTCTGCGGCGTCGGCCGCGACATCACGACTCGGCGGCAACACGAGGAGCGACTCGCACGGCAAAACGAGCGGCTCGGCGAGTTCGCGCGGGTGCTCTCGCACGACCTCCGAAACCCGCTTTCGGTCGCAATCGGCTTTCTCGACCTCGAACGACAGGTAAACGACTCCGAGAACCTCGAACGGGTCGCGACCTCGCTGACCCGAATCGACGACATCGTCACCGACGTGTTGACCGCGGCCCGCCGCGGGACCACGGTCATCGAGTTCACGCCCGTCTCCGTCGAGGCGGTCGCCCGCCGGGCGTGGGACACGGTCGAGACGGGCGACGCGGCGCTCGTCGTCGAGTCGTCCGCGACGGTCCACGCCGACCCCGGCCGGCTCCAGCGGCTGTTCGAGAACCTGTTTCGGAATTCCGTGGAACACGGTTCCGCGGGCGGCCGGTCCTCGCCGCTGACCGTCCGCGTCACCGCGTCGCCCTCCGAGGGGACGGTCGCGGTCGAAGACGACGGTTCCGGCATCGCCGCCGCCGACGTCGCGCGGGTGTTCGAACGCGGCTTCACCACCTCGGCCGAGGGGACGGGCTTCGGCCTCGACATCGTCCGGTCGCTGGCGGAGGCCCACGGCTGGACCGTCTCCCTCGGTTCGGCTTCGACAGGCGGCGCGAGATTCGAGTTCGACGGCGTCGAGTTCGCCGACGAGGACCACCGCTGTCCGGCGAGCGCCGCGGGAAAAAGGGGGTCGGACGACTCCTAAAACGGTCAGTTAACGTCGAGGTTGGCCGCGACTTCGTCCTCGCGGACGATGGTCTCGCAGTAGTCACAGCGCACGCCGTCCGAGAGGACCGTAAAGCGGGACTGGATGGGCTCGTCGGCGTTGGAGATGCAGTTTCTGTTCGGACACGAGATGATGCTCGCGACGGCGTCGGGGCGGACGACCCGGTTCTTCTCGACCACGTCGTAGTCGCGGACGATGTTGATGCTCGCGGCGGGCGCGATGAGCGACAGCACGTCCACCTCGGACTGGCTCAGTTCGCGGCCTTCGACCTTCACGATGTCCTTGCGGCCGAGGCGGTCGGAGGGGACGTTCATCCCGACCGAGACCGCCTCCCCGCTGGTGCCGTCGATGCCGAGGATGGCGAGGACGTTGAGCGCCTGCCCCGCGGCGACGTGGTCGATGACGGTGCCGTTTCGAATCTTCGAGACGCGGAGTTGGTGGTCGTCTGTCATCGGTCTTGGGAGAGGAGGATGTCCAGAAGCGCCATCCGGACCGGGATGCCGTTGTGAGCCTGTTCGAAGTACGTCGCGTGGTCGGTGTCGTCGATATCGGGCGAAATCTCGTCCACGCGGGGGAGCGGGTGCATGATTGTGAGGTCGTCGGACGCCGCGTCCAGCGTCTCCGAGTCGATTTGGTACTGTCCCGCGACCTTGCGGTACTCGTTTTCGTCGGGGAAGCGCTCGCGCTGGATGCGCGTCACGTAAAGCACGTCGAGTTCGGGGAGCACCTCGTCGAGTTCGGTGTGTTCTCTGACCTGCGCGCCCGAGGCGTGGAGGTCGTAGCGGACGTTCCGGGGGAGCCGCAGGCTCTCGGGGCTGATGAAGTGCTGGCTGGCGTCGAAGTTCGTCAGCGCCTCGGCCAGCGAGTGGACCGTCCGGCCGTACTTCAGGTCGCCCATGATGCCGATGGTGAGGTCGTCGAGGCCGGCGTTCTCCCGGATGGTGTAGAGGTCCAACAGGGTCTGACTCGGGTGTTGGCCCGCGCCGTCGCCCGCGTTGACGAGCGGCACGTCGACGAACTCGGCGGCCATCGTGGCCGCGCCCTCGCTCGGGTGGCGGAGCACGAGCGCGTCCGCGTAGCCCTCGACCACGCGGACGGTGTCGGCGAGCGTCTCGCCCTTCTTGACCGACGACGACTCGACCGGGCCCATATCGACGGTCTGGCCGCCGAGGCGTTTCATCGCGGAGTCGAAGCTCATCCGGGTTCGCGTGCTCGGCTCGAAGAAACAGAGCCCGAGAACCTTTCCGGCGTGTCGTTGCCGGAACGCGGCCGGGTCGGCGTCGATGTCGGCCGCGCGGTCGAGCACCGCCTCGATGTCCTCCCGCGAGAGGTGCGACGCGGAGATGAGGTGGTCCTGACGCATCGATGAATGACGCGACCTACACCGACTTGAATCCCCCGGCATCGGCCGCTCCGAGTGATATTCACCACCATGCACAGAATCGCCGGCGTCGGCGACTGCGGCGGACGCGGCACGGCGGGCGAAACGGTCGAAAAGCGAGGCGACGAGGCGGCAGACGAGACCGCCGAGACGGCACGACGAAACCGCCGAGGCGACGACTGACCTCGACCCTACGGCCAGTTGCCGGCGGAGTCGTAGGAGTCGACGACGCGTCGGATGGCGACGACGTAGGCCGCGGTGCGGAAGTTCGGCAGGTCGTGGGTCTCGTAGGCGTCGACGAGTTCCTCGAAGGCGTCGACGATGACGCGCTCCAGTTCGTCGTTGACGCGCTGTTCGGTCCAGTAGAACCGCTGGCGGTTCTGGACCCACTCGAAGTACGAGACGGTGACGCCGCCGGCGTTGGCGAGGATGTCGGGGAAGACGTGGACCTCGCGCTCGGTGAGCACGTCGTCGGCGTCGGGCGTGAGCGGGCCGTTCGCGGCCTCGACGACCACGTCCGCGTTCACGTCGTGGGCGAGTTCGCCGTCGATGGCGTTCTCCAGCGCGGCGGGGACGAGCAGGTCCACGTCGAGGGTGAGAAGCTCCTCGTTGGTGATTGCCTCCGTCCCCTCGTAGTCGGAGACGGTGCCCGTCTCGTTTTTGAACCCCTTGACCGCGCGGGTGTCGAGGCCGTCGGGGTCGTAGACGCCGCCGGAGGAGTCGGAGACGGCGACGACCGTCGCGCCGAGGTCCTCGATGAGCTTCGCGGTGACGGAGCCGGCGTTCCCGTAGCCCTGGACGGCGACGGTCGCGCCCTCGATGTCGCGGCCGAGGTAGTCGAACGCCTCGCGGGCGGTGAGCATCGTCGAGCGCCCGGTCGCCTCGACGCGGCCCTCGCTCCCGCCGTTCGAGAGCGCCTTCCCGGTGATGACGCCCGGCGCGGTGGTGTTTTCGAGCGTCTCGTAGGTGTCCTTAATCCAGTTCATCTCGCGCTGGCCGGTGTTCACGTCGGGCGCGGGGATGTCGCGGCTCTCGCCGATGAGGGGCCGGAGTTCCTTGGCGAACGACCGGGTGATGCGTTCGAGCTCGGACTCGGAGTACGCCTTGGGGTCGATGACGATGCCGCCCTTGCCGCCGCCGTAGGGGATGTCCACGACGGCGCACTTGTACACCATCCAGCCGGACAGCGCCTTCACCTCGTCTCGGCTGACGTTCGGGTGGTAGCGAATCCCGCCTTTGTACGGGCCGCGGTCGCCGTTGAACTGCGACCGGTAGGCGCGAAACAGCTCCACGTCGCCGTCGTCCATCTCGACGGCGAGGTTCGTTTCGAGGACTCGCTCGGGGTTCTTCAGCCGCTCGATAACGTCGTCTCGCACGTCGAGGTAGGCGGCCGCGTCGTCGATTTGCTCCTGTAGACTCTCGAAGGGATTCGCCTCTTGTGCCATGCCCTAATACGCTCCGGGCATCCGGTTAAGCGTAGCGGGGATTTTAGCATACCACAGTATTGAGACACATACTCATCGATAAAAGGTGACAGTCGTCGGGCGTCCGGCCGAGTCGGCATCGCGCCGGGTCGGTCTCGCGCCGGTTCGGGAGCGCTCAGTACGACTCGCCGGCGCGGTCGAGAATGTTCTCGGCCTGCTTGACGAGCGGGGCGTCTATCATCTCGCCGTCGACGCCGAAGACGCCCCGGCCCTCCTCTGCGGCCTCGTCGCGGGCGCGGAGCACCTTCTTCGCCCACGCGACGTCCTCGTCGTCGGGCGAGAACGCTCCGTTGATGACGGGCACCTGCGCGGGGTGGATGGCGAGCTTCCCGTCGTAGCCGAGTCGCCGGCCGAACGCGGCGTCCTCGCGGAGTCCCGCCTCGTCCCGATAGTCGACGTGGAGCGTGTCGATGGCGTCGACGCCGGCGGCCGCGGCCGCGACGACGACGCGCTCGCGGGCGTAGAGCACCTCGGTCCCGTCGTCGCTCCGGGTCGCGCCCACGTCGGCGGCGAAATCCTCCGCCCCGAAGACGACCGCGGCGGTGTCGGGCGCGGCCGCGATTTCGGGGGCGGCGAGGACGCCCGCCGCGCTCTCGACGATGGCGATGACGGGGCAGTCAGCGCCGCCCTCGCGGGCCGCGACGGCGACGCTCGTCACGTCGTTGGCGCTCGTCGCCTTCGGGACGACGAGCGTGTCAGGCGGGTGTTCGGCGCAGACGGCGGCGATGTCGTCGCGGCCGGCGTCGCCGGGATTGACGCGCACCGCGACCTCGGCGTCCGGGTCGAACTCGGGGTCCGAGAGGACCGCGGCGACGGTCTCCCGGGCCTCGGCTTTCCTGTCGGGCGAGACGGCGTCTTCGAGGTCGAACACGAGCACGTCCGCGCCCGCGCCGGGGGCTTTCCGCAGGAGTTCGGGGCGGTCGCCGGGGGAAAACAGGACACTTCGTCGGGGCATGGTGTGTGTATCGAGGGGGGCGGTGAAATATCGACTCGTCGGCGACCCGGCTCAGGGCCAGAGGCCGCGGTGTTCGTGGGCCTCGGAGACGCGTTCGAGCGCGACCATGTAGGCGGCGTCGCGCCACGTCACGTCGTGTTCCTCGACGCGCTCGCGGACGGCGGTCCACGCGCGGAGCATCTCGGTCTCCAGTTCGTCGTGGACGCGTTCGAGCGACCACGAGCGGTGGTTGAGGTCCTGCAACCACTCGAAGTACGAGACGGTGACGCCGCCGGCGTTGGCGAGGATGTCGGGGACGACCGGAATCTCGCGTTCCTCGAAAATCTCGCTCGCCGCGGAGGTGGTCGGACCGTTCGCGCCCTCGACGACGAGGTCAGCCTGCACGTCGCCGGCGTTCTCGGCGGTCAGGACGTTGCCGACGGCGGCCGGAATGAGCACGTCGACGTCGAGTTCGAGCAGTTCCTCGTTCGAGAGCTTCCGCGGCGCGTCGTACTTCATGACCGCCTCGGGCTCTTCCTCGTGGGTCGGCACGTCGTGCGTGTCGAGGCCGTCGGGGTCGTAGATGGCCCCGTTCACGTCGGAGACGGCGACGACCGTCGCGCCCTCGTCGTCGAGGAGTCGCGCGGCGGGCGCGCCGACCGAGCCGAACCCCTGGACCGCGACGGTGGTGTCTTCGATGTCCCAGCCGAGGTAGTCGATGGCCTCGCGGGCGATGATGGCGACGGAGCGGCCGGGCGCGGTGTCGCGGCCCTCGCTCCCGCCGACGACGGGCGGCTTGCCCGTCACGACGCCCGCCTTCGTCTCGCCTTCCTGCATCGAGTAGGCGTCCATGAACCACGCCATCGTCTGGGCGTCGGTGCCCATGTCGGGCGCGGGGATGTCCTTCGTGGGGCCGATGAAGGGCCGAAGCTCCTCGGCGAACCGCCGGGTGAGCCGCTCTTTCTCGTCGGTCGAGAGGTCCTTGGGGTCGACGACGATGCCGCCTTTGCCGCCGCCGAAGGGCAGGTCCATCACGGCGCACTTCCACGTCATCCACATCGAGAGACCGATGCACTCGGCCTCGGTCACGCCGGGGTGGAACCGGAGGCCGCCCTTGTAGGGGCCGCGGACGCTGTCGTGCTGGGCGCGGTAGCCGGTGTAGACCGCGGTCGAGCCGTCGTCGCGTTCGAGCGGCACCGAGACGCGGTGAACCTGATTCGGATGCCGAAGCCGCTCGATGACGCCGGGGTCGACGTCGAGGTTCGCCGCCGCGCGTTCGAGCTGTCGGCGGGCCGTCTGGAGGGCTGTCTCTTCGGTCGGTTCGTCGTCCGTCGCGGTGGATGGTACTGCGGATGCCATGATTGGTCGTGCCGGCCGAGCGCCGGCTGTGCCGGGGGACAGACGCGTCGTCCCGCGCCCGCAGTGACGGCCGAACCGTCGACCGAACGGCCGACCGAATCAGCCGCCATCGGGCGCTTTCGAAATCCTCTATTGTGGATAATTATAATGGTTGTTATCTTCTTTTGTTCGGGGCAATAGTTGTCACACGGTGCGACCGACCGGCACGATTTTATCACGGTCTATCACACGCACCACTATGACCGGTCTGTACTACGAGGAGTTCGAGGTCGGCCGGACCATCGAACACGAAAAGCGCCGCACCGTCTCGGAGTCGGACAACCAGCGGTTCTGCGACATGACGATGAATCAGCAACCGCTCCACCTCGACGCCGAGTTCGCGGCCGACTCGCAGTTCGGCGAGCGACTGGTCAACGGCCTCTACACGATGAGCCTCGCGGTCGGCCTCTCGGTTCCCGACACGACCGACGGGACCATCGTGGCGAACCTCGGCTACGACGACGTGTCCCACCCGAACCCGGTGTTCCACGGCGACACCCTTCGGGCGCAGACGACCGTCCTCGACAAGCGCGAGACCTCCGACGGCGAGCGCGGCGTGGTGACGATGAAAGTGGAAGTGTTCAATCAGGACGACGACCCCGTCTGCGAGTTCGAGCGCACGGCGCTGTCGCTGAAACGCGAGTTCGCCGACGCCGCCGCCGACACCGACGCGGACGACGCCTGAGTCCGACCGACCCGGTCGTCCCGCGCCCGTCCGCGCCTCCGTCTCCGTCTCCACCTCCGACCACACCGTTTTCTCTCCGGCGTCGCTAGGTCGGACATGGATTTCGACGCCGCTCCGGCCGAGTCAGTTCGGTCGCCGACTGGGCTCCTTCGGTCACAGACCGGGTCGCCACGGTCGCCGCCCGCGCCCCCGAACCGGCGACCGTCGCCCGGGTCGGCCTCGGCGCGATGGTGTTCGCCGCGGGCGTCCACAAGCTTCTGGACCCGCTTTCGTGGTCGGCGTACGTCGTCCCGTGGCTCGCGCCGTTGCTCGTCGTCTCGCCGGTGACGTTCATGCTCGCAAACGGCGTCCTCGAAGTCGGCTTCGGCGCGGCCATCGTCGCCGACCGCTACACCGCCCTCGCGAGCGCCGTCGCGGCCGTCTCGCTTTCGGCGACGTGTCTCTACCTCGTGGTCGTCTTCGTCGTCGAGGGGGGCCTGTTCGGCGACGTGCTCGCCCGCGACATCGGACTGGCGGGGCTCGCGTGGGCCGTGCTTCTCGACTCGCTCCGGCGGCCTACCCGAACACCGTGACGAGGATGAGTTGCGTGTTCATCAGCCCGGCGACGCCCCACGGGACGGCCACGCCGATGGGAATCGCCCCGCGGTAGCGACTCGGGAGGACGTGCCACGCGACGACCGCGACCGCGAGCACGACGAGTTTCAGCGAGATGAGCGCGCCAACCGGCCCGAGCGCGGGGATGAGCGCGAGGACGACGGGGTTCAGTTCGGCCAGCCCCCGGCCGAGCCCGTAGAGCGTCGTCAGCACGTCGAGGACGAACGCCAGCATCGTCACGGTCCAGAGGACGTGCTCGTCGCTCACCGCGTGTGTGAGTGCCGCTCGGGACGTCTCGGGAATGGGGAGTTCGTGGCTCATGGCGGGCTATCGGCAGGCGACAGTTCCCGAAACCGGGCCGAGACGGGACGGGCGGGACGCGGTGGAGCGGGACGGGAGTCGGCCGACGATGAGGTCCGTAGCACCGCCGCCGTCCTCAGTACGAACTGCTTAGGTCAGTTACCGTGAGATTACCCGCCGGAAAAACGGAGCATTAACCCCCGAGTCGGCTCAGATGACGGTCCCGTGTTTCTTGTCGGGGAGCGACTTGTCCACGTCGGCGTAGAACTCGAAGCGGGCCGCAAGCTCGTCGCGGAGGCTCGACGGCGGGACGATTTCGTCGATGACGACCTCGCTCGCCATCCGGTGGGCGTCGATGTCCTCGCGGTACTCCTCGCGGAGTTCGTCTTCCATCCGCGCCCGTTCTTCGGGGTCGTCGATGTCGGCGAGCTTGTTCGCGTACACCGCGTTGATGGCGGCTTCGGGGCCCATGATGCCGATTTCGCCCGAGGGGAGCGCGATGACGCTCTCGGGGTCGTAGGCGGGGCCGCCCATGGCGTAGATGCCCGCGCCGTAGGCCTTCCGCACGATGACGGTCTGCTTGGGCACCGTCGCCGACGACGTGGCGTAGATGAACTTCTTGCCCTTCTCCAAGATGGCGTCTTTTTCGACCTGCGAGCCGGCCATGAAGCCGGGCGTGTCACAGAGGTAGAGGAGCGGAATCTCGTAGGCGTCGCAGGTCCAGATGAACTCCGCGGCCTTCTCGGCGGCGTCGGGGAAGATGGCTCCCGACCGCTCGGTGGGCTGGTTGGCGACGATGCCGACCGGCCGGCCGTCGATGCGGGCGAACGCGGTGACGATTTCCTCGCCGTAGTCGGGCTTCAGTTCGAACACGGACTCGGCGTCGACGACGCGCTCGATGAGGTCGTGGGCGTCGTACGGGCGGTTCGGCGACTCGGGAATGAGTTCGTCGATGCCGTCGGGCGAGTACCGCGGCGGTTTCGACTCCGAGCGCGGCGGCTTCTCGCCGGCCTTGTCGGGGAGGTAGGTGACGAGTTGGGCGACGAGTTCGCGGGCGTGGGCCTCGTCGCGGGCGACGAGGTCGGCGCTCCCCGATTCCTCGGCGTGCATCCGCGCGCCGCCGAGGTCCTGCATGGAAATCTCCTCGCCGGTGACCATCTTCACCATGCGCGGCGAGGCGATGGCCATCGCGGACATCCCCTCGACCATGACCGTGAAGTCGGCGAAGACGGGCGTGTAGGCCGCGCCGGCGATACACGGCCCGTAGAGGACGCAAATCTGCGGGACGTACCCCGAGAGCATCGAGTGGTTGTAGTAGTACTTCCCGATGCCCTCGCGGTTGGCGAAGAAGCCGGTCTGCTGGTCGATGCGGCCGCCCGAGGAGTCCATCAGGTAGAGCACCGGCTTGCCCGTCTTGAGGGCGCGCTGTTGCATCCGGAGGAACTTCTCGACGCCGCGGCGAGCCATCGACCCGGCCTTGACCGTGAAGTCGTTGGCCATGACGTGGAGGTCGCGCCCTTCGAACTCGGCGGCCCCCGTCAGCAAGCCGTCGCCGGGGAGGCGGGTGTTCGGGTCCGCCTCGTCGACCTCGGGGGAGTTCTCGTGCCACGAGTCGAAGTTGGCGAACTTGCCGTCTTCGAACGCCAGCCCGTCGGGAAACCAGAGGTCGAGTCGGTCGCGAACGAACAGCTTTCCCGACTCCGGCAGGCGCTGTTTGTACTTCTCGGGGCCGCCGCCGAGGATGTCCGCGATTTCCTCGCGGAGTCTCTCCTCGCGCTCGGTGGGTCCCAAATCGTCGTCCAGCGGGAAGGCGTCCGCGGGCGGTTCGGCGTCCGCGACGGCCTCCTCGCCGTCGCCGACGAAGACGTTCACGTCCGTCCCGAGGTGTCGCGCCAGCGCGTTGGCGATGGCCTCGGCCTCGTCACCGGTCGCGCCGTCGCCGATTCTGACCTTCATACTCGGTGATGCATCACCGTATTCAAAATGGTTTTCCATGCACGATTTGCCGGGCGGTCGAATAGAGGCCGGCGGCAGTCCGGCCGCAGTCCGCTCGGAGACCTGCCGCTATCGACTGCGGAGTCCGTGGAAAACGAGTGTGCCCGGTCGTTTCGGTTCGCTCGGTGCGGTCGGTGCGGTCGGTGCGGTCACTGTGGTCGACGAGTCGGGCGCGCTCAGTCCAGCGCGGCTTCGAGCATCGCCACGAGGTCGGTGTTGCCGACGTACATCGGGGTCCGCGCGTGGAGTTCGTCTTTGTCCACGTCGAGGAGCGACTTCGTGCCGTCGGAGGTCGCGCCGCCGGCCGTCTCGATGACGTAGCCGATGGGGTAGCCCTCGAACTGGACGCGGAGCTTGCCCTCGGGGGCGGACTCCAGCGTGGGGTACGCGAAGATGCCGCCGTAGGTGAGAATCTGGTTCACGTCGCCGATCATCGACCCGCCGTAGCGGAGTTTGCGCGAGGGGTCCTGTTCGACCTCGCGGGCGAACGCCTCGAAGTCGTCGGTCCAGTCGGGGACGCGGCCGCCGAAGCCGTACACCGACCCCTCGTCGGGAATCGTGACGTCCTCGCGGACGAGTTCGCGGGTCGCGTCGTCGTGGATGACGTACTCGTCGACGGTCCCGTTGCGGGCGACGACCATCGTCATGACCGGGCCGTAGAGGACGTAGCCGGCGGCGACGAGGTCGCGGCCGTGGGCCGGAAGGGGAGCCTCGTACACCGCGAAGATGGTCCCCATCGTGTTGTTCGGCTTCAGGTTCGACGAGCCGTCGAGCGGGTCGACCGCGACCGACAGGCGACCGGTGCCCACGTCCACGGACTCGGGGCGCTCCTCGCTGGCGTACTCGCCGACGCCGTCGAGCGCGCCGATGCGCTCGCAGAGGAGGTCGTCGGCGAACACGTCGGCGGCCATCTGCGTCTCGCCGCTCGGGTTCTCGTCTTCGGCGGTGACGCGCCGGCCGGGCAGGCCGGTCCGAATCTCGGGCGCGGTGCTCGCGATGACGTCGACCACGCCGTCGATGGTCCGCACGTCGCGGGCGGTCTCGGCGGTGTTGATGTCTGTCGTCGCCATCAGGCCCACCCCTCGGAGCGTCGGCGAGTCGTCGGCGAGTCGTCGGCGAGGCGGGAACTGCCCCCGAACGTCGTCGGGGCGGAAGATACCGTCTGCGGGGAGTCGACGGCCGTGTCGGAACCGGGCATCATCTGATTCAAAATGGTGTAACTACCTATATAAAGACTGCGTCTAGAGTGGTTTAGGAGATATTGCTGGATTCAGTCGTTATGAGGTCTGTAACAAAATATTACGGAAGAATACGATACGAATAGAAATTACTACTCAGATAGTAAAAATTCGGACGGCAGTCAGAACCGGCGGTCACTCCATGGCGTCGCGCGCCTGACCCTTCCACGCGCTGACGACGGTCGGGTCGATTTGGAGGGCGTCGGCGACGTGTTCCGGGTCGGCGGTGGCGAGTCGTCTGACGGACCGGACGCCCGCCTCGGCGAGCAGTTCGGCGTCGGCCTCGTCGATTCCGGCGAGCGTCGTGAGCAGTTCGGGTTTCGACCGCTCGCGCCACGCCGCCTCGGCCGCGAGCGCGTCTCCCGAACCGTCGGCCGACGCGCCGGTCGCCTCCCGTCCGGTCGGGGTCCAATCGCCCGACGCCGTCGGCTCCGAGGGCGTGTCCGGCCCGTCCCCTCCGTCCTCCGAACCCGACGGCGTCCAGTCCCCGTCTCGCGCGGACCCGTTCGTCCCTGTCGCCTCGCCCCGGCCGCTCGGCGTCCAATCGCCGGCCTCGCCGTCGCTGTCGTCGGCGTCGTCTGCGCCGTCGGTCTCGTCCCAGTCGCCCGAACTCGCGGCGACCCACGCGCGCTCGTCGTCGCCCAGTCCGCGGACCTGCGAGGAGCGCCGGTCGAGGTCGTCGCCGGAGTTGAACGACCACGAAAGCGAGTGCCAGCGCCGAATCTTCGCCGCCACGCCGGGGTTCGCCCCCGCGGCGACGAGGTCGCGGTAGCACACCTCGCCGTCGACGATAGCGGCCGCGTCGATGTTCGACTCGGCGAGGCAGTCGGCGGTCGCCGGGCCGACGTATTTCAGGTCCTGTAGCTCGGACGGCGCACCGTCGCTCGCGCGGTCGCCCCGCGGCCTGAGCAGGTGGGTCAGCGCCTCCTCGGGGTCTTTCGGTCCCTCGTCCGGCCCGTTCCCCCGCTTTGCGCCCTCGCCCTCGCCGTCGCTCGGGCGCGCGTCCGAGACGGCTTCCCCTCCGTCCCCGCCCGCGTCGTCTCCGTCGTATCTGCCGGCGTCGTTCACCCCAGTCACCGTTGCATATCCCCATTCTTGCGCCCGACTTGAGTCTTCCCGTGACAGTCACGAGTCTGTCACTATTCCGAACGCATCGGCAAGTTTTACCTCCCCGCCTCGCGCAGACCCGGACATGTACGATACCGAAGATATCGACACGGTGGGCGTCGTCGGCGCGGGAACGATGGGCAACGGCATCGCGCAGGTGGCCGCGATGGCCGGCTACGACGTGGTCATGCGCGACCTCGAACCCGAGTACGTCGAACGCGGCCTGTCGGCCATCGACGACAGCCTCTCGCGGTTCGTCTCCAAGGAGAAACTGACCGCGGAGGAGGCCGACGCGACCAAGGGGCGCGTCTCGGGGACGACCGAACTCGCGGACCTCGCCGACTGCGACCTCGTGGTCGAGGCGGCCGTCGAGAACATGGACGTCAAGCGCGAGATTTTCTCCGACCTCGACGACCTGATGCCCGAGGGCGTCGTGCTGGCGACGAACACCAGCACGCTCTCCATCACGACCATCGCGGCCGCGACCGAGCGCCCCGAACTCGTCGTCGGCCTCCACTTCATGAACCCCGTGCCGATTATGAAGGGCGTCGAGGTCGTCCGCGGCGAGAAGACCGACGACGAGGTCGTCGCGTTCGCCCACGAGTTCTCCGAGGACCTCGGCAAGGAGACGTGGGAGTCCGACGACAAACCCGGCTTCGTCACCAACCGCATCCTCATGCCGTGGCTCAACGAGGGCATCCGCGCCTACGACGAGGGCGTCGCCGAAAAGGAGGACATCGACCGCGGCATGACCCTCGGCACGAACGTCCCGATGGGGCCGCTCACGCTCGCGGACCACATCGGCCTCGACATCTGTCTGGACGCCTCCGAGACGCTGTTCGAGGAACTCGGCGACCGCTACAAGCCGGCGTATCTGCTCAAGCGCAAAGTCGCCGCGGGCGACCTCGGCAAGAAGACGGGCAAGGGCTTCTACGAGTACGACTAACGCCGCCTCCGGTGGTCGCGGGCAGTCGTTCGCCCCGACCGCGGGACGGCGAAACTGTTGCCCCGCGAAGGGGAAGGCTATCAATCCTGAAACCCCGCGCGAACGCTTTTTATGCCGTCCCGCGTGAAACTCTCACAATGATTACGGTCGAGAACCTGCGGAAGACCTACGGCGACTTCCCCGCCGTCGTGGGAAGCGACTTCTCGGTCGAGTCGGGCGAGGTGTTCGGCATCGTCGGCCCCAACGGCGCGGGGAAGACGACGACGCTGAAGATGCTCGCCGGACTCGTCGAGCCGACCGGCGGGTCGGCGTCGGTGCTCGGATACGACCCCGAGGAGCCGGCGATGCGGCGCAAACTCGGCTTTCTCCCCGAGGAGTCGCCGCTGTACGAGGACATGACGGCGCGGTCGTACCTCCGATTCTTCGCCGACCTCTACGACGTGCCCCGAGACGTGGCCGACGAGCGCACCGGCGCGGTGCTCGACCGCCTCGACCTCGAATACCGCGACCGCCGACTCGGCGACATGTCGAAGGGGATGAAGCGCAAGGTCGCCATCGCCCGGTCGCTCGTCAACGACCCCGACCTCCTCATCTACGACGAACCGGCCAGCGGCCTCGACCCGCTGACGACGAACGTCGTCTTGGAGTTCGTCCGCGAACTCCGCGACGAGGACAAGACCGTCGTCTTCAGCGCGCACAACCTCTTTCACGTCGAGTCCATCTGCGACCGCGTGGTCATCATGAACCGCGGGGAAATCATCGCCCGCGGGACGGTCCCCGAGATTCGCGCGGAACACGGCGAGACGACCTACCGCGTCTTCACGACCGTCCCGCTCGCGGAGACGCTCCCCGCGGACGACGGGGCCGACGGCGAGGAGCGCCACGTCGCCGTCGTCGACGAGATGGCGGCCGTCGAGTCGCTCCGCGAGCGCGCCGAGGCTGCCGGCGGCCGCGTCGCCGACATCCGAACCGACGAGGCGTCGCTGGAGGACATCTTCCTCCGCCTCGCCCGCGAGGCACCGACGACGAGCGAAGCCGAGGGCGGACGCGGCGGGGGCACCGGCGGGACCACCGCCGTCGACGAGTCCGAACAGCGCGTCGTCGGAGGTAACGAGCACTCGTGACCGACCGCCGAACCCGACTCGTCGCGCACGCCCGGACCGTCCTCCGCATCGCCCGCTGGGAGGTGTCGCGCTCGGCGGGGACGCTCGACCGCCGAACCGCCGTCATCGGCCTCGTCGCCGTCCTCGTCGCGGGCGGTATCGCGGCGGGCGCGGCGGGCGCGGCCGGCGGTGGCGTCGCGCTCGACCGCGACCTCTACCGCGTCGGCATCGCCGGCGACAACCCCTACTACGACGCGGTCGACCAGTCGTCGGCGCTCGACCCGCGCCCCGTCTCGGACCCGAACGTCGAACTCGTCGTCAGCGAGACGCACATCTCGGTCGCGGACACGCAGACCGGCCGGGCCGCCTACAGCGCGTTCCGCGACGCGGTCCAGTCGTACAACGAGCGGCAGATGGCCCGCGAGGAGAACCAGTCCGCGGCGTTCCCGGTCGTCGTTGACCTCGAATACCGCGAGCGCGACGCGCTGGCCCCGACCGGAAGCCGCGTCGACGGCGGCGCGGGCGGTGGCGGCGGCGACGCCGGGACTGCTGGCGGCGGCGGAACCGACGCCGGAACAGGGGGCGGCGGTGGAACCGACGACGGCGCGAGCGGGACAGCCGGCGGCGGCCCGAGCGCGTCCGACGCCGCGGCGGCCGACGACGGCAGTGTCGACGCCCCGTCGCTCGGCGGGATGGCTGGTCTGTTCGGCGGCGACACCAGCGGGTCGCCGGCGAGCATCAGCCCGCCGTTCCCGTTCGCCTCGCTCGTCCTCGCGTTTGCCTTCCTCGTGCCGATGAACTTCGTGATTCAGGCCTACGGGTCGAGCGTCCTCAACGAGCGCATCAACCGCCGCGGCGAACTGCTCCTCGTCGCGCCCATCTCGCCGGGCGACATCGTCGCCGGCAAGACGCTCCCGTACCTGCTCGGCACGGTCGCTATCACCGTCGCCATCGCGGCGGCGGTCGGCGGGGGCGTCGTCTCGGTGGCCGCGGTCGTCCCCGTCGGCCTGCTGTTTCTCGCGTCGACGTTCGTCGGCGCGATGTTCGCCCGGTCGTTCAAGGAGCTCACGTTCGTCACGGTGACGGTGTCGGTGTTCCTGACGACGTACACGTTCGTCCCGGCCATCTTCACGAACATCACGCCCATCGCGCTCATCTCGCCGCTGACGCTCGTCGTCCGCGACCTCGCGGGCGAGTCGATTCCGCTCGGCGAGTTCCTGTTTTCGGTCGGGCCGATTCTCCTCGCCGCGGCCGTGTTGTTCCTGCTCGGCGTCGGCGTCTACCGCGAAGAGGACATGTTCACCCAGCGCCCGGTCCCGCTGAAGTTCCTCGACGCGCTCGACAGCCGCATCTCGCGGGCGCGCTCCGTGGCGACCCTGTCGGCGCTGTCGATTCCGTTCGTCTTCATCGCCGAACTGCTGGCCATCGCGGTGCTTTTCGTCCTCCCCATCGACCTGACCGTCCCGATGATTCTCGTCGCGGTCGCGGTCGTCGAGGAGCTGGCAAAGAGCCTCCACGTCCTCGCCGCCTTCGAGAAGGCGCGGTTTTCCCGGACGCTCCGGTCGTCGCTCGTCCTCGGCGGGCTCTCCGGCCTCGGCTTCTTCGTCGGCGAGAAGTTCACCGCCATCGCCCAACTCGCCGGGTTGCAGTCGCTCACGCTCGGGCAGACCGCCTTCGCGCCCTCCGGCGTCGGCATCGCCGACGGCACCGGCGTGAGCGTCCTCGTCGTCCTCGGCCTGTTCCTCGCGCCGCTCGTGCTCCACGCGGTGACCGCCAGCGTGACCGCCTTCGGAGCGAGTCGGGGGCGCTCGGCCTACGGCGTCGCGCTCGTGGGCGCAATCGCCATTCACCTCGTCTACAACCTCCAGGTGGTGAGCGCCCTTGGGTAACCCGCGATTCGCCATCGCCCGGCGCGAACTCGGCAGTCTCCGCAAGGAGAAGACAATCGTGCTGGCGCTGGCCATCCAGCTGTTCGTCGCGGCGTTCTCGTCGTTCCTCGTCGTCGGCCTCGTCTCGCTGTACGACCCCGGCGCGGCGAGCTATCAGGTCGACGTGGCCGTCACGGGCGACGAGGAGGCCGTCGAGGACCTGCTCCGCGCCGTCGGGACCGAAGACGGGCTCAGCGGGCGGCCGTACGCCTCCTCGTCGGACGCGCTGACGGCGTTCCACGGGCGGGAGGTCGATGCCGTCTTAGAGGCGTCGACGGGCGAAGACGGCAGGATACGAGTCGCGGCGGTCGCGCCCGACTCGGGGGTAGAGACGACGGCGGTCGTCGTCCGCCTCCGCGACGCGCTCCGCGAACTGGAGCGCAACGAGCGCGCGGAGCGGAGCGCGTCCCTCGCCACGGACCCGCTTTCCCTCCCGCCGGCGACCGAGTCGAGCCCGTACTTCGGCTTCACCTACACGGTGCTCGTCCCGCTTCTGCTGTTCCTGCCCGTGTTCATCTCCGGGTCGCTGGTGGTCGATTCGCTCGCCGAGGAGGTCGCCCGCGGCACGCTCGAACTCCTCCGGGTCGCGCCCGTGAGCTTCGCGGCCGTCGTGGACGGGAAGCTCCTCGCGGCCGGCGGACTGGCCCCGGTGCAGGCCATCGCGTGGATGCTCCTCCTCGAACTGAACGGGACGGCCATCGAGAGCGTGCCGTGGCTGTTCGGCATGGTCGCCGGGCTTTCGGCCGTCGTCGTCACCCTCGGCGCGGCGGTGGCGATTACGTCGCCCGACCGCCGGGTGGCACAACTGCTGTACTCCATCGGCGTGCTCCTCGTCTTCGCGGGCACGTCGCTTCTGCCTCTGAACCCCGCGAACACGGCCGCGCGACTGGCGCTCGGGACCGCGGGCGTCGGCGCGAAGGCCGCCGTCGCGGGGCTGGTCTTCGTCGGCGTCGTCGCGCTCGTGGGCCTCCGATTCCTCGTCGACCGGGTTGACCCGAACGAACTCGGCTGAGGTGCTCGGGTGTCGGCCCCGGGTTCGGTGCTCGCGCGTTGGCCCGTGTCGGTCCCCGCCGACGCCGCACCGGAAGTCGTACAAGCCCCGAGTCCGAGAGGCGACACATGGCACTCGGAGGAACCGCGAAAAAGCTCCAGAAGGTCGCAGAGATGGCCGAAGACGTGTACAAGAAGCTCAACGAACTGCGCGAGCAGGTCGTCGAGGTCCGCGAGACGGTCAACGAGACGAAGTCGCGCGTCGACCGACTCGAAGCCGAGAACGCCGAACAGCGGGCGATTCTCGAAGCCATCGCCGAAGAGCAGGGTATCGACCTCGACGCCGTCATCGCCGACGCACACATCGCCGAGGCCGAGGAGGACGCGGCCGACGACGAGACCGCCGACGCCGACGCATCTGACGCCGACGCGTCGAGTGACGCCACCGACGAAGCGTAAGCCGACTAGCCCCTCCGTCTCTCTCGTTCTCTTTCGGCACCACGCTCCCGTCGCCGCCCCGACTCGAACCCCAGAGTGGCGTCGTTCGACTCGTTCTCACACGTGCCAGCTTCCGACGAGGGTGACAACGGGATGAAAACGTTCAGGGTCTGGGGCAACTTTTGCCCGCGTATGACCACGCACCGCGACCCCTTCGACTCGGTGCTCGACACCGTCGGCGAGACGCCGCTCGTCAGGGTCCACGCGTCGCCCGACGAGGTGCCCGTCTACGCGAAGCTCGAATCGTTCAATCCGGGCGCGAGCGTCAAGGACCGCATCGGGAAGTACATGCTCGAACGGATGCTCGAATCTGGCGACCTCCCCGAGGGCGGCACCATCGTCGAGCCGACCGCCGGCAACACCGGTATCGGCTTCGCCGTCGCGGCCGGCCAGCTCGGCATCCGCGCGGTGTTCGTCGTCCCCGAGCGGTTCAGCGTGGAGAAACAGACGCTCATGCGCGCGCTCGGAGCCGACGTGGTGAACACGCCCACCGCCGACGGGATGGGCGGCGCTATCGACCGCGCCCACAAGCTCGCCGACGAACTCGACGACGCCGTCGTCCCCCAGCAGTTCTCCAACCCGCTCAACCCCGAGGCGCACTACGAGACGACCGCGCCCGAGGTGTACGACGCGCTCGACGGCGGGGTCGGCGCGCTCGTCGCCGGCTGTGGCACCGCGGGCACGCTCATGGGGCTGGCGCGCTACGGCCGCGAACGCCACGAAGACACGTTCGTCACCGCCGTCGAACCCGAGGGGTCGCTCTACGCCCGGCTCCACGGCCGCGACGTGGCGGAGGCGTCGTACAAGACCGAGGGCATCGGCACCCACGACCCCGCGACCAACGAGCTGTTCGACCCCGAACTGGTGGACGAAATCGTCCAAATCGGCGACCGCGACACCCACGCCGAGATGCAACGCCTCGCCGCGGAGGAGGGCCACCTCGTCGCGTCGAGCGCCGCCGCCAACTCGCTGGCCGCCATCGACGTGGCCGAACGGGCCGCCGCCGGCGACCTCGACCTCCCGTACGACGCCGTGGTCACGGTGTTCCCCGACTCCTCGGAGCGATACCTCTCGAAGGGCGTCTACGGCGACTTCGAGTCGTGGGAAGGGTAGCAAAGGCCGGCCGGAAGCCGACCCGGGTCGAACCGCCGGTTCGGCGGGCCCTCAGGCGAGCCGCGAGTGCTCGACCTTGAAGCACCGGTCCTGAACGAACGAGAGCCCCGCCTCCTCGGCGCGGGCGGCCGCGTCGTCGTCGCGGATGCCGAGTTGGAGCCAGACGGCGGCCACGTCGCCGCGGACGTCGGCGCGCTCGATTGCGGCGTCGACGATGTCGCCCGCCTCCTCGGACGGTCGGAACACGTCGACGATATCGACGTCCTCGTCCACGTCGGCGAGCGAGTCGTACGCCGTCTCGCCGAGAATCTCGTCGTGGAACGGGTTGACGGGGACGACGCGGTAGCCCTGTCTCTGTATGTACGCCGGGACATCGTGGGCGGGCTTGCCGGGCGTGGCCGAACAGCCGACGACCGCGACGGTCTCGGCGTCGAACAGCGCGCGGATGTCGTCGTCGCTGGTGATGGGCATACCTACGACGTGGCCGGCTTCGGATAAAAACGTCAGGCGGCTGTGCGGCGCGGCCGCCGTCCCACTCCCGCCCGGCGGTCCGCGGTCTCTGGTCTCTGGAATCGTCGTCTCACAGTCGCAGACGGCGCGAAGTCTCGTCTAGTGGTCCGCGATGCGGATGTCCGGCGGCGCGTCCTCGTGGGTCGTGATGATGCCGTCGAAAAGCTGTTTGATGGTGTTCATCGTCCGGTCGTCGTGGGCGTCGGCGTCGATGGTGAACAGGCCGAGGCCGCCCACGCTCTGGATGCGGCCGGTGAACACGTGGAGGAACCGGAAGACGGTCTGGAGGTCGGCGTACATCAGGAGCGTCGACAGCGAGTGGAGCATGATGCGGTTCTCCGAGAGCCCGCGGTCCTGGTAGTACTCCTGCAGAATCTCCGAGAGCTTGATTCCGATGCCGGTCATGTCGACCGGCGACGACGTGTAGCGGATTCGCTCGTCGTCGCGGACTTCGCCGACGCCCTGCTGTTTCGTGACGCAGTCGACGACCGCGACGGGTTTTCCCTCGTAGTCGAGTCGCTTGCCGAAGTCCGAGAGGATGCGGTCCGCGCCGTCTTTGGTCGTGACGATGATTGACCCCTCGCCGTTTCGAGTCCCCGCCGCGAGGATGTCGAGCGCCAGCGAGCGCTTGCCGGTCAGCGGCGGTCCGACGAGGAGGAGGTTCGTGCCCGGTTCGACCTCGACGTCGAGATCAGCGCCCAGGTTATACATGCAGGTACCTCGGCTCGATGTCGTCGACTCCGAGGAATGCACTCGCCTGACGCTTCCGCTCGCCGGGGGTCATCGGATAGTACGACCATACAGTGAGCCGGTAATATTCTTTTTGATTGGAGGATCGAACAGTTCCGTTTCGTCGGGGCGTTCGCCGGGAACTGACCGGTCGCTCGTCCCCACCGTTTATATGAGTCCTCCCGCCGGTGCCGCCGCCCGTCCGAGGATGAACGCGAACGCCGCGAGGAACATTCCGTGTTTGAGCCGACGCTGGGCCGCGGCCGGGTCACTGAACGACCGGGCGGCGGCGACGAGCATGAGCGCGTCGGCGGGGACGACCACGGCGAGGTACGCCAGTCCGAACTCCCCCCGGACGAACGGCACCGCGCTCGCGCCGACCGCGACCACGAGGACGGCCGCACCGAGCCACAGCGACGCCGCCTCGCCGACGACGATGGGGAGCGTCCGAAGCCCCTCGGCTCTGTCGCCGCCGATGTCTTCGACGTCCTTGACGATTTCGCGGGTCAGCGTCGCCAGCGCGGCGAGCACGCAGAGGACGGCCGCGCCCAACGGCTCGCCGATGGCCGCGCCGCCGAACAGGAACGTCGAGCCGGTGAGCGCGGCGACGACGACGTTGCCGACGCCGGGGAGCCCCTTGAAGAACTCCGTGTACGCGAGGAGCGCGACGAGGTTGACCACGGCGATGGCGATGGCGACGACCGGGAGGACGAGCGCCGAGACGACCGCGCCGCCGAACAGCGCGACGCTGAACCACTTGGCCTCGGCGGCGCTCACCGCGCCGCGGGGAATCGGCCGGTCCGGTCGGTTGATGCGGTCGATGTCGCGGTCGAAGTAGTCGTTGATGGCGTTGCCCGCGCCCGTGGCGAACACGGTGGCGAGCACCGCCGCGACGACGACGAGCGCGTCGCTCGGGGACGCCCCGGCGACGAACGCCCCGGTGAACGTGAGCACGCCCGCGGCGACCGCGTTTCCCGGTCGGGTGAGTTCGGCGAACCCGCGCGCCCGCGCTCCGAGAGACATACCCCGTATTGTTCCGAGGTCGGGTATAAAACGCGCGGAGTCGCCGCCTCGAATCAATCCATTTAAAGCAGTCCACAACAGACGAAGTGATGTAGGGCGCTTAGCTCAGTCTGGACAGAGTGCTTGGCTTCGGACCAAGTTGCCGTGGGTTCAAATCCTGCAGCGCCCATCCAAAATTTAGGTCCTTCGGGGCCAGAATTAAAAGGCCGAGAGACGGCTCTACGCCGTCGATATCGGCTAAATCGGCGTTTTCTCAAAATCACCGAGAAAATTATTCCCTCAGTTCCCATGCAACGGGTCGCCGCCGTCGGGCGGGATTAGAAGCCAAGAGGGGTGCATGATAGATGTCTCACGTTCGTCGCGAGAGGCATCTATGGCGGTTCGTCGAGTACCGCTGCCGGAGCTGCCACGAGTGGTGTCTCGTAGATCACGTCGAGCGCGCGGCGAAGATGCGCGAGTGCAAGGACTGCGCGCGCATCCCCGCCATCGAGGACGAGACGCGAGACCATCGTCTCACCTCGCTCCTGTGGGCGCACCAGCTGGCCGAGGAAACCACCGCAAGGACCGGAACAGCGGAGGGCGGGTCCCAGTCCGCCCGGAGCGGCCGGAAGCAGGGGCTTGCCCCTGACCCGGAAGCCGGTCCGCATGAGGCCGACGGCCGTCGGCCGAAAACGAGCGGCGGTAAGGCCCAGTGCCGTCTGAGCGATTTCATCCGCACAGACGGGGGTAGCGGTGAGTAGCGAGGGCACCCCCACATCCGGCGGGCGCGACTCACCAGCCGACGGTGTGGCCTCTCGGCCTTCCAAGGAGACTAACTCTGTAGAGCCCTCTCCCGCCGGTTCTCCAGCAGAGGACAACTACGACGCACGAGTCCACGAACGCGTACTGGAGTTCACCGAGAAATACCCCGAACTGGCCGAAACGCCGGTGTGCGAAACACACGGTCGAAAACTCCGGCGCATCGTAACTGAAGCGGACTGGCGCGATACGTACGTAGAAGCAGAGGACCCGATGGAAAACGGGTTCTACGTGACGGAGTTGGAGAAACGCCGGGCCGCGACGTGGGCGGACGCGCTGAGCGCGTTTCTCACCTCGCACGTCGATTACAAAGGATTGCTTGCGCGCTTCGCAAACGACGATGGCGACGAGTTCGAACTTCCGCTGACCGACGCATGGGGCGAGACGTACTCGCGCAAGCAGTACGCTCGCGCGCTCGCGCTCCAGCGACAGATGGGCGGCGGCGAACGGCCGTCCGGCGGCGAAGCAGTCGCGGCGTGGGGCTCGCCCGCGACCGCGATGCTCACGTTCACCGCTTCGTCCGTACCGAACGGGGAGCGCCTGCCGCCGGTCGAACACACCGACGCGCTCCACGACGCGTTTTCGTACGACGGCGTGCGCGACACGCTCCGCAACACGATGGAGTACCATCTCGGCCTCGAGGCCGACGAGTGGGGCTACTGGCTCCAAGCAGAACCGCACGGAATGGGCGGCGACGGTAGCGGGATGAACGCGTGCTACTCGCACTTGCACGTGGGCGTATACTTCGACGCGGCCGACCTCGACCTCGAAGTGGTCGGCCCGGAGTTCGAACGAGTAATAGACAAACACGTCGAGGAGTGCGAATACGCCTCGTTCAGCGCTCACGACTACAGAACCACGGACTACCTGAACGACTCGGACGGCTGTATCTCGCTGAACGCCGGCGTCGAAAACATGGGCTCGTACCTCGCGGCGTACATGGGCGGCTACACAGAGGAACTGCTGGACAAGCCGGTTGAATACCTCGCGTGGGGCGCAATCTACTGGTCGGCTGCTCGACGCCGAACCTCGCGGTCGAAAATCGTCACAGAAGCCATCAAAGCCGACGCGTGCGAACAGCGCGCCGAGTCTAGCGAGTCGAACCAGACCGACGCGCACGGCGAGGCTGTCGTGTGGAACGACGGGCGCGGCCCCGACGTAGTGTGCGCGTGCTGTAACTCCGGCTGGGCTATCGACCAGGAACGGCTCGACGAACCGATACCTGACGACGATCTCTCTGAAGCCCTCGCGGATGGTGGCGAGTCGGACGCCCCGGATTCGGAACTCTCGCTGGCTGAACGCTGGCCGAGCGCCAAAGCGGCGGCGAGTGTCGGTGAATCGCCGACAAAGACGCGGATACGGAAGCGCGTAGAAACAGAGCTGAAGTACAGCGACGAGACGCCTTCGGTGGCGTCGATACTCGGCCGGAACATGATTGACCCGAAGCACGCTGAGTTCGTCGAATCGGTGATGAATGGGGAGGATGACTCCGAACCAGAATCGTTCCGCCGCGCATCGCTCTCGTCTGAGTGGCGACTGGAAGCGATTATCGACCGTGACGGCGAGGAGCACCTGCCCGGAGGCGGCGGCGTCGACATGGCTCCACTGAAGTTACCACTCCGTCGGGTGTTGCAAGAGACACGGCTCCAGCACGACCTACAGAAGGGCGAAATGTGGCGCTGCACGGAGTGTAACTTCGGTATCTACAACAAACACCAGATGGCTCGGCACTTGGTCGAAGGCCACGGCCTCGACCGACCGGAGAGTGCCGACCACGTACTGCATGTTGAGGACTATTTCGACAAAGACCGCGAGTGTATGCGACACCCGGCAAGAGAGGATGAGTAACCGTGTTTCGGACTACTTTCACTTGAGTCAGTTTTAGGTTTAATATTAAAATTGCTAATATCTAGTTGCAATGGCATCCGAACCAATGTCGTTCGACGACTTCGAAGAAACGCAAGTCGAAGACGACTACGACGACGGTGTAGAGGAAATCAAGTTCGAAGTAGACGAGCCGGTCATCGGCGTTATCGTCGACATCGACCGCGACGTGGGACCGAACGAAAACGACGTGATTCACCTCGCCCGCGGCGGAGACCTCGGCGACCGGGTGAAGTTCTGGTCGAACGGCCAGATTCGCCGGACCATCGACAAGAAGGGCCTTGGCAACGGGAGCTGGCTCGCGGTCAAGAAGACCGCCGAGACGCGGACGTACGAACTCGAAAAGGACGACGGCTCGACCGAGGAGCGTGAGTACCACGTCTTCGACGTGAGGGGCGAGTAATGGCGTCGCGCTACTCGAACGGGCTGAGCGGCCTCGCGTCGGACTACGCGATGCTTCGGACCATCCCGGCGCTCCTGTCGGTCGTGTTCGTTGCGACCGGGCTGTACGCCTTCGGCGGCATCTCCGACATCACCATCACGTGGCTGTCGTCCTACACGCTGACGAGCGAGCACGCGACGCTCGGCGGTATTCTCGTGTACGCGCTGGCGTTCATGTCGAGCGAGACGAAGTCGCTCGAACACTACGAGTACTGGGAGATGGCGTTCATCGTCGCGTCGCCTGCTGTCATCCTCGGCTGGCAGTACGTGACCGAAATCAAGGACCTCCTGCTCGGACTGGGCGACCCGCTGGGCGCGCAAGTCGCGTTCCTGATTACGGTCGTCGGCTGGGCGGTCGCCGTGAGGTAACCAGCCCATGACCCTTCCTTTCGGCCTCACTAGACTCGAAGCGACTGCGACGCTCGGCTACCTCGTGGCTTGCTTCGGCGCGTCCAGTTTCATCATCGTGGAGGCGCTATGAGTCGTCGATTGCTCTCGGTGCTTCTAGTCGTGCTCGTGGTCACCTCCGGCGCGACCGCGCCGGTTAGTGCCCAGACTATCCAAGGTGATTGCGACCCGACCGGGCTACTGGTCAACTTCATCGGTGGTTTCATCGGGACCGTTGAGAACCCCGACTACTGTCGCTTCGAAACATCGAGTGCCGTCGAGGAGCTTCAGGAACTCGACGGTGAGCAAGAGGAGTTGGATATCTACAATGCGGCGCTTCAACAGCGGTCGGAGACTGAAGTCTGGTCGACGACCTACGACAACTACGTTAACGACACCGAGTCGGTCGCGTGGATGAAAGCGCAGGTTGCTGTCGCAGAAGCGTATGAAAACGGTTCGTCTGAGGCTGTTGCTCGCTCCCGAGCGCGGCAAGCTATCGCGGATTACTACGCTGTGAAACAGGTCAACCTCTTGGAGAAGTGGAACGTCACCGCTTCAAGTTGGGACACTCTGCGCGGTATCGCTGAGAACGAAACGAACGTTTCGGCAGACTTCGTGCATTGGGACTGGCAGGACGGTTCCGATAGTACGGGTCCGTTCACGTACCTCGGTACGTCGAGTCATACCTACTCGCTGGTCAACGGGTCTACGGAGGATACTATCGCCCTTCGGTTCGACCCGGAAGGCTCCAACGCTCACGGGCTGTCCCCTGTTAATCCCCGCGATGACACGACGTTCGACCACATCCGGGCGCTCGAAGTGAATGCGCCGAACTCGAACTACGAGCGAATCGAGTACGCTGACCCGCTTGACTACGCGAATCGGCTGGACAAAATCAACACTCTGAACTCGAACTTGCAGGCCGAGTCTGACAACTTCGTGAACGCGACGTACGATGATTTCGCCTCGGGGCAAATCAACTCGTCCGACGTGATTTCCGCGAACACGGCGATGTTCGAGTACGGCTCTGTCAGTGAGAACGACAGTCAAGGCTTCTACCGGTCCGTGGCGGCCCTATCGACGATGGGCTTCGCTACTCCGAACATGTCTACGTCGGGCATGATGAACGTCAGCTACGGTGGGCAGACCTACCAAGGTCTGGTCCTCGCTCGGGAAGCGCCCGGTGGTTCGTGGGCGGCGAACACGACGTACAACGCATCCAACATCACTGGTCCGGTGTTCCTCGCGTCTGCTGACGGTCGCAAAGTCGACTTTGCGGGCGAGTTCACGATTCAGGAGATGACTGCCCGCGACGGCAGTCAGGTCCAGACCCAAAACACCACGACGTACGTCTACAAGAGCGCCAACACGTCTGAACTGCTTGCGATGCAAGAAGAGATCAATCAACTTCGGGAGGAAGTTGAGAGCCGACAACAGTCGGTCGGCGGTTCCGGTGGCTCCGGTGGCCTCGACTCGCAGGCGCTCGGGATTGCCCTGCTGGTCGGCGCGGCCGCGGTGCTTCTCATCCAGCGGGAGGGCAACGAGTAGGATGTTCGTCTTCCTGCTGAAGCGACTCCCAATCGGAACCATCGCTGGCGTGGTCATCATCGCTGGTGCCCTGCAACTTGCTGGGGTCGACCTCGTCGGCATGGGTTCGGACCTACTGCTCGACCTGCTCGGCGTGCCCGACTGGTCGGGCGACTGGTTCGGGTCGCTGTTGTAACGCTCGCTCACCTCCTGCCCCACCCCTTCGTATGACTCGAATACACACCATCATACTCGTCAGTTGTATCGCTCTGCTGTTCGCTGTGCCGGGCACAGTCGCCGCCCAAGAGACCGCGACCGCGTCTGCTCCGACAGAGACGACGACAGCCGCGGCTCCGCCCACGGCTTCGGAGTCGTCGAACGAAACGGCGTACTTCGGCGACGTGGCCGGCGACCGCGCGGTTCGAATCGTCTCCGCTGAGTACCGCGATGGGACTGCCATCATCACGCTCGAATCGGACCTACCGCGGACGGTCACGGTGACCGCGCCGACCGGCTCGACCTCGACCGGTGCCGCGGCCGGGAATCTGGTCAACCGACCGATTCCGCCCGGACGGACGACGATTCGAATCGACTCGCCCGAACCGCGGGTGACTATCGTTACGTCCTACTCCATCGAGAACGGCCAATACACGGAAATCCGGTTCGAGGACGGCTCGGCGCTCATCGCCGGCCCGTTCACCGGAACGGACGTGCGAGACGCGGCTATCGGCGGCGCGCTCGGCACGTCGTTCGGTGCGCTCCTGATAATCGTCCGGCGGCGCTTCGGCCTCCACCGGGGCATGGAGCGTGTCGCATGAGCGACGACGCCGAAAGCTCAGCTGAGGCTCAGCGCGAAACCCCGGAAGAACCAGAAATGGGCGCGGCCTCGACGACGGTCGCGCCGGACCGCGACGCGGGACGGCTCGTCACAGCGTTCGTGTGGGTGATGCGCTACGGCGTTCACCTCGCTGTCGCTGGCTCGCTGTTGCTCGTCGGCCTCGTGCTCGTCTTCGACGTGCGCGTGCCTCGCTCGCTCCAAATCATCGGCCTGACGGCTGGCCTCTCGGCGGTCATCGCCGGGCGCTGGGTCGGCGGACAGGCCGTTGACCTGATGGGCGGCCCGCAGATGATGTGGCTCGTCGACGTCGACCTGCTCGACCGCGACGGCGCGGGTGTCTACACCTGCCCGACGCCGCGGTGGTCCGAGTGGACAGTTGTCGATGGACAGCTGTGGTGGGCGACGCCGAACCTCGCGTTCGGCCGCGGCGTCGACCTCGACGCCCGAGAAGTCGCCGGGACGTGGGTCGGCTCACTGCCGGACCCGGTGCTGGCGCGGGCGCTCGAATACCTCCGGTACAATCGGCAACAGCTGGAACCGAAGGCCCGGAAAGGCGAATCACTCGAAATCAACTCCTTCGCTATCGTCCGGGCGGCGGCTGTCAAGACCGTGAAACACGTCGTGCGGACGTTCGAGAAAGGCGCGCTCCCGGACGACGGCGAGGCGCTTCACTCGGAGATTGATAGCGTGCTCGAAGACTTCGACCTCGACGGCTCGGATTCCATCTTCGACGAAGACCCGACCGAGTGGGCACCAGGTGACGGCGACCCGGCACCAGACCCGCTGGCGGACCTCGACCAGCGACGGAAACAACACGCGGCCAACGGTGAAGCAGAATGAAACTCGAACTCGAACTCTCGACGCGCGAACAGTACATAATCGCCCTCTCGCTGTCGGTCGGCATCGTCGCTGGCCTGTGGTTCGGTATCCTGATGATACCGCCGCGGGCGCTCGACGTGCCGATGCGCTTCCTTGACGACGGCGCGGTGGCGGCGTCGTACTACCCGGTGACGAACACGCATCTGTTCGTCTCGGCGGCCCTGCCGCTGGCGACCGCGTACCTCGTGCGGAACCACGCGCGGGACGACTCGGACGAACTCACGCCTGACCGCTCCGACGGTGACGGAGACGGGCGCGACTGCGCTCACGACCTCGACGGCAGTTCGACCCCCGAGTTCGGCCCGCATCCCCTCGACGGAGGTGACTCCGCGTGACCGACGAACGACTGCTGACGGCGGCGAAGCTGTACGAACAGGTGCGCGGGCGCATCGACGGCGACCACAGACTGCTCGACCACGCGGGACTGCCGGTCTCGCAGGGCGACCACGCGAACCTGTCGTTCCTGAACTCGCTCGACCTCGCGGACGACGACGAACTGGCCGACTCGTTCGCCGAGACCTCGCTGGGGAGGCTCGTCGATTCGTCGCTTCGGACTCAAGCCGCGACCCGCGCGGTGCAGTCGTCGCACGCGACCGCGCTTTCGTACCTCGTCGGCGTGACCCAGCAGGACCTCGACGCCAGTTCGCTGACGCTCCCGCTTCGGCTCGTCGACGAGCTCGAAAACGGCGGTGGTCTCACGACCATCACCGGCGCGGGGAACCCAAACACGGGCAAGACGAACACGATGTTCCTCTTGAACGGCGACCTCGCGCGGGCGCACTTCGGAGATGACCTGCTGGTCATCTCGAACGTGGGGACGTGGGACGGCGCGGACATCGTGGTGCGGTCGATGTACGACCTGATGGACGTGCTGCTGACCCACCGCGAACGACCGAAGACCGTCACTATCGACGAAGGCTCGACGCACTTCGACGCCCGGACGTTCAGCCGCGAAGTGGCGTCCCAGTGGACGCCCGCGATTAAGCGGTTCTCGAAGCTCGGCGTCGAATCCGTCGGCGTGGTGAGCCACACCGGGAAAGACGTGCATCCTGAACAGAAACGGCTCTCGACGCTGTCGTTCTACAAAGAGGCGCAGGACGAAGTGACGTTCTACCGCGACTGGGACGCCGATTCAGACTCGCCCGATGGTGAGTTGTTCGGCGGCTCGCTCGTGAACCTCGAACCGACGCTGGAGAAGTACGACCCCGACGACGCCGCGCCGTGGGCGTGGAACCTACCGAGTGATCTGTTTCAGGAGCAGTTCGAAGACTGGGAGGAGTTTCACGGGTTGCTTTCTAATCGAACACCCTCAAATTAAACGGGTTGGGATTTATGTTATCGAAAGACCATATTCGCCTGTGTACGAACTCACCTATAGCCGAGCGAGACTAGGCCTGTTCGATACGCTTGAAGAAGCGAAGAATGAGAAAAAAGAATACGAATCGAGAGATGATGTTCGTCCTCATCTGCTCAATATCTGGAACTATGAACAACCTGGGCCGAATGAAGCAGAGATTTCGATGGGTCTTGACGGACTCACTATTGAAGACATCAATGATCTACTCATCGATGAATAGCGGTAATTGAGCTCTGAGAAAGATTCAATTTCCCACCATGTCCTCTCGTAGATAGTGTACCGCTATACTCCGGACGAAATCGACTACGAACGCGCCAACCACCAAGCGAAAGTTCAAGACCGAAAGAACCTCGACGTAAAGCGAATCGGGAACCTCGGAGAGCTCGCGTTCGAACAGTTCTGTCGCGAATACCTTCCCGTCGAGCTGTGGGAGTGGAAGAACGAAGAAGCGATGCGGCGATGCAACCCTGAAAGTTTCTCGTCGTACGACTTCGAAGTGTTCGGCTACGAGGTCGACGTGAAGACCTCGCGCGACGTGTCTGCGTTCCTGCCCGAAACCCTCCTCGACAACGACCCGGATGACGATATCATCGTGATGGTCTGGCATCGAGACAACGAAGACAGCCTCATCCTGCTCGGCTGGGAGCGCACCGAGACGCTGAAATCGAAAGCGGCCTCGCAGGAGAAGTACTCCGGCGAAGAACCCGAGAAACTGGATCACCTCGCGGCCCGGCCGATGAACGAACTCATCGACCTCGGACCGAACACGGCCTACATGAACCAGAAGCCGAAGAATCCGTTCTCGCCCGGCGACCGAGTGAAAAAGAAGGGTGACAAGGACGCTTCAGTTGCGATTGTCGTGGAGGTGCTTCCCCCGGAACAGAATACCGGTGCGTACGGTGTGGAGATGGAAGGCGAAGCGGTCAGCGTTGCGTTCCCGTCTAGCCTCGACGAAGGTCCGGGGAACTGGGAAACGATTCACCCGGCGCTGTATGCGTCGTACTGCTACGACCAGAATATCCGGCTCTACACGTACAAGCACTCAAATCTGGAGTTTGCTGATGATGAGTAGTTTCTAACTTCTAGCTGATGTAGAAGAAATTTCAGGGCATGCGCGAGTCACAGATAATCTAGAGAGACAACCAGTATGACGACTAAGAACACTATTCCTGTCCCCATAGATAGGTTAGTCTCCATTACAGGTGCATCATGGCCTACAAGTCCAGTTACTACAAATTGAACAATGCCTACCACAACTAAAGCCACAGTCAGTAATACCACCGACTTATTCAGGTCGGCTTCTTTCTTTCTCTGCTCAATTCTTGTAGCTAAATCTAGTCCTTCTTTTGTGACTTGGTACCCTACTTTCCGGTTTCCGGCTGGTGGCTCTTTGATTAAATTTCGGTCTTTCAACTCTTTAATAGCGGCATATACTTCAGATTCGGGTGCGTCTAACTCTAACGCAATCGACCTTTTCTGTAATTGAATGTGGTAACCAAGTCCAGTAAAAGAGTCTCCAGACATATTTCTTTGAAATATTAGCAATAACACTTTGACCCACGTCTGTTCGTCACTACTCATAATTATCAGACACATATATTGTTATTTAAAACCAGTCTCATTTCCACCCATCCACCCGCCCCCTTTACGGGTAAGGGTGGTGGGTGCTTGCTCACTCGCTGTTCTCTAACTCGGCGGCGTCGATCTCCCCGGAGAGATAGGCACGGCCTTTCGAAGAAATCCGGTAGTACCCGCGCTCGACTTCTTCGATTAGCTCTGCTTTGCTGAGTTTACTCATTCGCCTGGAAACCCAATTTCGAGTGTAGTCGAGATTCATCGCAACAACAGCTGGGCTGAGAATCAGATCAGATTCGTCTAAAAGCTCCAGTACCCGGTCGTCGGTCTGATTCATCCAATCGACGCGGGGGCGCATATCTCACCGTCAGTCTTTGACATATAAGCGATACCGAGACGTGGTCAAATAAACACGAATCACAATTGAGTAGAACACGAATTGTTGGGTTAATACTAAGGTCCCTGACTGTCTCCGCTACTTCATACGGAAGCTACACGCGACGCTGACTGTTGTTCAGTTGGCGTCAGAAAGCGGACCCGGTGCTCCAACACCGGCCCGCGGTGGCTCCCGTAACCGAGGTACGGAAGCATGTTCACCTACACGACTCGGGCTATTGAAGCCCCACGACAGACGGCCGTTGACGAAGTGACTGAAAGTCGATTCACTTTCGCTCAAACGTACACTTTCACTCCGCGGCTATGGCTCAGGACTTTAAGTAGGGGTATCGAATGGATTACCCGGCTGACGGTCCCTTTCGAGGGTGCTCAACCTACCAAAGCCAGCACCCCCGACCCGGACCGCGGCCTCACAATGGAAGCCATGAATCAGTTACCAGACCGCGGTTGTAAGCGTAGCGAATGGGCCGGAAGTGAATCCGGTTTGGAGGTGATTCGATGAGCAAACTCGAATCGCTCGAACCTGCTCGCGCGGTCCGAATGTACTTGGAGGCCCGCCAGGACGAACTCGCGGACTGGACGTTGAAGTCCCACAAGTACCGACTCCGCGCGTTCGTCGAGTGGTGCGAAGAAGCGGGCGTCGACGACCTGACCGAGCTCGACGGCCGGGACCTCTACGAGTTCCGCGTCTGGAGACGCGAAGGGAACTTCGGCGCGGAGGACGGCGAGACGCCGGAGGAGATCGCGCCGGTCACGCTCAAATCACAGCTCACTACGCTTCGGGCGTTCCTCCGGTTCGCGGCGAACATCCACGCGGTTCCCGAGGACTTCTACGAGCGGGTGCCGCTACCGAAGCTATCCGGGACGGACGACGTGAGTGATTCGACGCTCGAACCGGACCGGGCGACTGACATCCTCGAATACCTCCACCGCTACCACTACGCTTCCCGGCGGCACGTCGAATTCGCGTTGCTGTGGGAGACGGGTGCGCGGATGGGCGCGATTCGCGGCCTCGACCTGCGTGACCTCGACCTCGACGGCCGGACGCCGGTCGTCCAGTACAAGCACCGGCCCGACCAGGGCACGCCCATCAAGAACGGCGAGAAGGGAGAGCGGTTCAACTCGGTGTCTGACCGGGTGGGCACGATGCTACAGGCGTACATCGACGGCCCGCGAGTCGACGCGACCGACGAGTTCGGCCGGAAGCCGCTACTGACGACTTCTCACGGACGGGTGTCGGCGAGTACGATTCGGCAGGACGTGTACGTGGTCACTCGCCCCTGCTGGCTGAATCAGGGTTGCCCGCACAACCGCGACATCGAGACGTGCGAGGCGGTGGAGCTGAACCACGTCAGTACGTGTCCGTCTTCGCGGTCTCCGCACGACGTTCGGAAGGGTGTGGTTACGCTCTATCGGCGGGAGGAGGTGCCGCGTCGGGTGGTGTCTGACCGCCTCGACGCGAGTGACCTCGTGCTCGATAAGCACTATGACCGCCGTGGAGAGCGTGAGCGGGCCGAACAGCGGCGGAATCACCTCCCGTGGTAGAACAATGAGTGTTCGACATATCCGAACGCGAGAGGTGGTTTATATACCCCGTTCACGGAACCCCTGCAGCGCCCATGATTTTGCGAGGAACTTCGCGACGAGCGACGGCTCAAACCGAACGCACCGGCTCACGTTCTGAGCTCACTCCCCCTTGGGGTTTTACAATCCGAACTCGCGCCCCGTCGAAACCCCGATTCTGCTAGGCACAACCGAGTTAGGTACGGCTCCCCTCATACACACCCACATGGACCGGACCGAATACGCGATACTCACGGTCATCGCACTCGTGACGGTCGGACTCGGCGTGTTCACGACCACACAACCACTCGGGACGTTCCTCGTCGAGAGCGCCCGAGAGGCGGTTTCGACCACCGCGGCCATGGCGTGGGTGACGTGGTGGGCGCTCGTCGTCGGCTTCGCCATCGCCGGCGGCGTGGAGGCGTGGACCTCCGGCGAGGAGGTCTCGGAGCTACTGGCGGGCCACGGCCCGCGGGAAATCGGCTACGGCTCGCTTTTCGGCTTCGTCTCCTCGTCGTGTTCCTACAGCGCCATCGCCACCGCGAAGAACCTGTTCAAGAAGGGCGGCTCCGCGGCGGCGACCCTCGGGGCGTTCATGTTCGCCTCGACCAACCTCGTCATCGAAATCGGCGCGGTCATCTGGATTCTGCTCGGCTGGCAGTTCCTCGTGGCCGACGTCATCGGCGGGTTCATCCTCATCGGGCTGATGGCGTTCGGCCTCGTCTACGTCGTGCCCGACGAGGTGGTCGAACAGGCTCGACGGAACGTCCAAGACGAGGGTTCGGAAACCGTCCGTGACCCCGTCTGCGGGATGGAAGTCGACCCCGACGAGACGGAGTACAGCGTCGAACACGACGGGCGGACGTTCTACTTCTGCTCGAAGTCGTGCAAGGAGAGCTTCGACCCCGAGGCGGCGAACACGACGGTCCGCGAGCGGGCCACGTCGCTGTCGGGGTGGAAGGCGCTCGCCGACAAGCAGTGGAAGGAGTGGGGGATGCTCTGGGACGAAATCGCCATCGGCTTCGTCTTCGCCGGCCTCATCGCCGGTTTCATCCCCGATGCGGTGTGGACCTCGGTGTTCTCGGGGCCGACGTTCGGGCTCCCGGTGTACGTCTTCTGGACCGCGGTCCTCGGGGCCGTCATCGGCGTCGCCACCTTCGTCTGCTCGGTCGGGAACGTCCCGTTCGGGGCGGTCCTCTTTTCGAACGGCCTGCCGTTCGGGAGCGTCCTGAGCTACATCTACGCCGACCTCATCGTCCCGCCAATCATGGACGCCTACCGCGAGTACTACGGGACGACGTTCGCGGCCGTCCTCTCGGGGATGATATTCGTGTCGGCGATCCTGACGGGCGTCGTCATCCACTTCGTCTTCCTCGGCGCGGGGCTCATCCCGTCGCCCGAGAGCGTCCAAATCGCCGAGGTGAGCATCGAGGCCGACTACAAGCTCGTGTTGAACGTGCTCGCCACCGTGTTGTTCGGCGTCCTCTACTGGCTCCACCGCTCGGAGTCGGTCGGAAACGAGGGCCACGGCGGTCACGGCGAGGCGGCGCAGGCCGGCGACTGAGCCGGTGACTGAGCCGTCGGCTCGACGCTCGACGTGCGACGCGCGCGACACGCGACCCGAAAAACCGAAGGCCGACGCTGGGTCCCCACGGACCCGCTGAACCCCCGGCTTACGCTTCGAGGTGCTCGATGCCCTGCTTCGAGACGTTCGCCCGGGTGACGTGGTCGTCCATCCACTCGGGGGCGTCGTCGTCTTTCTCTTCGGTCCACGCCCACCCCTCGTAGATGTGGACGCGGTCGGTCCCGCGCTCGCGGAGCCTGAGCGTCGCCTTCCCGTCGATATCGTCGGGGCTGGGGGCGGGGTGGAGCCGTCGGGCGGCCTTCAGCGCCGCCTGCCGGGGATACGTTCCGCTGAACACGCTCGTCTCCTCGCCGTCTTCGACGAGGACGAAGTTTCGCTTGCCGTCTTCTCGTACCATGCGTGACTATACCACGCACTCCGAATTAGTAGTTGGTGTCGCCGAGCGTCACCGCACGGCTTCGGCCGGGCGGCGACGCCCCGAGCGACTCCACGCGAGGTCACAACAGCGCGTCGAGTCGCGCTCGGTGGAAGTCGACCGCGGCCGACCCGGTCCGTTCGGGGTAGCCGGGGCGGGTCACTTCGCCCGCCGAATCGACGGCCGAGCGGACGACTGCGGCGACCCGATAGGCGCGCGGGACCGCCGGAAGCGGCCGGACCGACTCGTAGCCCGCGCGGAACGCCCGGCGGAGCGGCGCGCCGTCTTCGACGTACCAGTCGGCGACGAGGTGTTCGACCTTGGCGACGGCGAGGCCGGGCGCGGCGGCCATCGGCTGTCCCCAGTCGAGCACGGCGGTCACGCGGCCGTCGGCGACGAGCGCGTTCCCCGGTCTGAAGTCCCACGGGTAGAGTCGCGCCGGCGGGTTCGCGGGAAGCGACGCGGTCGCGACGGCGTCTTCCAACCGCTCTCGAAGCCCGTCGAACGCGGGCGGGAGCGCGGCGATTCCCTCGCGGGCGTAGGCGGAGAACCACGGCTCCCAGTCGCCGTCGTCTGCGCTCGCGGCGTCGATGGCGGCGTCGAACTCGCGGTCGGTCGCCGTTTCCGATTCGAACGCGGCTCCTCCGGCGGCCGCTTCGCCCCCGTCGGCTCTCTGTCCGTCGCGAGCAGAGCCCACGAGCCGACCGTAGCCGTCGAAGGAGAACTGTTCGTGGAGCTGGCCGAGGCCGACGCCGAACGACCGGGCGACGCGTCGCTGAGCCACCGAATCGAGCGAGACGAACCGCTCGTGGAGTTCGTCGCCGTCTGCGCGCTCGGCGACGACGTAGCCGACCCCGTCGAGCGCGCCCGACGCGAGGACGCGGGGGACCGGAATCGACGTGCGCTCGCGGACCGCCCGCGAGAGGGCGGCTTCGAGGGCCAGCGCCGCGGCGTCGCCCGCCGTCTGGACGACGACTTCCCCGCCGTCGGCGAACGTCGCGACCGCGGTCCGCTTGTGGTTACCCTTCGGGACGCGGGCCGTCGCCGCGACGCGTCGCTCGGGGAACTCGCGGGCGAGTACGGTCGCGACGGGGTCCATGGAGCCACTCTAGGGGCGACGCCAACAAAGGTCCAGCGGACGGTTCACGGGCGGTCGGTGGCGACGCCGACGCCGACGACGCGGGAGCCGAGTCACGGCCCGCCGTCGAGAATCGCCGGGAAGTCGGCGAGCGACCGGAGGACGTACGCCGGGGCGTACGAGGTCGGGTCCGGGTCGCCTTCACCATCCGTTTCGACCGGGCACCACGCGGCGTCGAGGCCGGCGCGGTGGGCACCGTCCACGTCGAACTCGAGCGAGTCGCCGACGTGGAGGCTCGCGTTCGCCTCGGCGTCGAGGTCGGAAAGCGCCCGGTCGAACGGGTCGGGATGGGGCTTTCGCCGCGGCATGTCGCCCGCGAAGACGACCGCGTCGAACGCGTCGGCGATGCCGAGCGCGTCGAGTTTGATAGACTGCCGGCGCTCGGGGCCGTTGGTGACGAGGCCGACCGACGCGTGGTCGCGGGCGGCGGCGAGCGCGGCCTCGGCTCCCGGTCTGAACGAGACGGCCGAGTGGTCGACCGTCTCGACGAACCCGCGGGCCAGCGCCCGGACGTCGACCCCCTCGCGGTCGTGTTTCGCGGCGACGCGCCCGAAGCCGTCGGCGAGGTAACCCTCGTGGTCGTCGTGGTCCGGCGGGCCGTCGAGCGCGGCCCAGAGGTCCGACGGCTCGCCGAAGCGGTCGAGACCGGCGGCGGCGAACGCGCCGGCGTAGATGGTTTCGCCGCTCTGGTCGTTCGTACAGAGGGTGTTGTCGAGGTCGAAGAGAATCGCGTCGAACGGTGCCACGCTCGCTCTTGGCGCGGCGGCGGTAAAACCTCGTCCACGGTCGACGCCGACTATGGCGGCGAAGTCTCGCGAGCCGTGGGAAGTCTCAGCCCCGCCTCAGAAGCCCTTCCCGAGCAGTTCGCGGGCGATGATGTTCTTCTGAATCTCCGAGGTCCCCTCGTAAATCTGCGTGATTTTCGCGTCGCGGTAGAGCCGTTCGACGTCGTGGTCGTTGACGAAGCCGGCCCCGCCGTGAATCTGGACGGCCTCGTCGGCCACGTCGGTGGCGACGTTCGAGGCGAACTCCTTCGCCATCGACGCGAGCGTGGTCAGTTGGCCCTCGTCGTTGTCGACGCTCCACGCCGACTTGTAGGTCAACTGCCGGGCGGCCTCGGTCGCGGTGTGCATCTCCGCGAGCTTGTGCTGAATCGCCTGGAAGTCGCCGATGGAGCGGCCGAACTGCTCGCGCTCTCTGGCGTAGTCGAGCGCCCGCTCGCAGGCTCCCTTGGCGATGCCGACCGCTTGTGCGGCCACCGCGGTCCGCGTCTCGTCGAAAAACTCCATGAGCTGGAGGAAGCCCATCCCCTCGGTGCCGACGAGGTTCTCCGCGGGCACGCGCACGTCGTCGAAGACGAGTTCGGCCGTGTCGCTGGCGCGGATGCCCATCTTCCCGGTTATCTTGTCCGCGGAGAACCCGTCGCGGTCGGCCTCGACGATAATCTGCGAGAAGCCCGCGTAGCGGTCGTCCGCGTCGGGGTCGGTCCGGCACATGACGACGAAGTAGTCGCCGACGCTCCCGTTCGTTATCCACATCTTACTGCCGTTTATGACCCACTCGTCGCCGTCCTTCTCGGCGCGGGTGCGCACCGAGGTCACGTCGGACCCCGCCTGCGGCTCGCTGATGGCCGCGCCCATGACCGATTCGCCGTCCGTAATCGGCGGCAGGTAGCGCTCTTTCTGGTCGTCGGTGCCGAAGCTGATGATGGCCTCCGCGCCGAAGCCGGCGCTCGTGATGCAGAGTCCGATACCGGGGTCGACCGAGAACAACTCCTCGGTGACGATGGCGTTCTCCAGCGACGTGTAGCCGACGCCGCCGTACTCGACGGGGAAGTGCGCCCCCGTCAGTCCCATCTTCGACGCCTCGCGGACGACGTCTGCGGGGTACGTCTCCGCCTCGTCGTACTCGCCCGCGACGGGCGCGATTTCGTTTTCGGCGAACCGTCGAACCTCCTCGCGGATGGCCCGCTGTTCGTCCGAGAGCGAATAGTCCATGATTGTTAGTAACACACGCGGGCGATAACGGTTGTGACACCGAGAAAAACGTGCGTCGAGTTGACTCGGCGGGCGGGGATTCGGCGGGTCGGGCGGGCCGAACGGGTCAAACGGGTCGCCTCAGTCGGCGGCCTCGACGACCGCGAGCGGGAGTTCGATGACGAAGACGCTCCCCCGCGGTTCGTTGTCCTCGATGTGGACGGCGCCGCCGAAGTTCGAGACGATGGTGTCGACGAGATACAGGCCGGTCCCGGTGCCGGGGCTTTCCAGTCCCTTCGCGCCTTTCCCGAACACGACCGACTTCTGTTCGTCGGCGATGCCGGGGCCGTCGTCGGCGATGCGGACGGTGACGCGCTCGCCGTCCGCCGCGCCCGAGACGGAAATCGACGGGTGGTCGCGGTCGCTGTGGACGACCGCGTTCTTCAGGACGTTCACGAACACGGAGTCGAGCAGGTCGTTGGCGAACACCGTCGCCGGCGGGAGGCCATCGACCGCGAACGCCGCGTTCGGATAGCCCTCGCGCACGTCTTCGACGGCCTCGCGGAGGGCGTCGCCGACGTCGAGAGCTCTGCGGCGCTCGTCGTCGTTCGTCGCGCGCATCAGCTGTCCGAGCACGTCGGTGAGGTCCACGGTGTTGAGCGCCCGCCGAAGCGCGGTCTCCAACTGGGTCCGCGCCTCGTCTGACAGCGGTTCGTGTTCGAGAACGATGTCGATGTACGCCGTCACGAGTTGCATGTCGTTTCTGATGTCGTGGCGGACGATTCGGTTGAGCACCTCCAGTTCGTCGTTTCTCGACTCCAAGGCGAGTTCGTAGCGTTTCCGCGGCGTCACGTCCCGGACGGAGACGACCCAGCCGAGCGGGTCGCCCGCCCGGTCGAGCGGGATGCGCGTCAGTTCGACGTAGCGCTCGCCCCCGACGAGCACGTCGCACGACGGGGGGTCGCCGGCGAGGTCGCCGGTGAGGTCGTCGTAGTTCGGGACGGCCTCGCTCGCCGGGCGGCCGAGAAGCGAGCCGTCGGTTCCCAAAAGCGGGCGGACGTGGTCGTTGACGTGGACGACGACTTCGTCGGCGTCGAGGACGACGAGCCCGTCGGCCGAGTGCGCGCCGGCGGTCGCGTAGGCGAGCGGGAGGATGTCGAGGAGCTTGTAGCGGTAGACGGCGATACCGAACGTCACCGCGGGGACCGCGAGCGAGGCGGGGATGAGGTTGACGCCGCCGGCGAGCGGCGCGGTGTCGGTGAGTTCGAGCGCGGCGACGACCGACGGCACGACCATCCCGACGAGGAGGAGCGTCGCCTGTGTCCGGTAGGGGCGGTCGAGTTCGAGGGCGTACTGGCCGATGACGCCGAGCCCGAGGAACAGAAGCACGAAGCCGTAGACGAGGCCGAACACGCTCACCGGGCCGTCGGTGACGGAGAGCGTCGTCACGCCGTCGACGGTCGACAACTGCCAGCCGGTGTAGCCCAGCTCCAGCGGGTTGGTAAAGAGGACGACGAGGAACACCGCCGGGACGACGTACAGCGACGCGACGACGTAGCGGTCGAGCAGTTCCCGGCGGCCGGTGTACGCGAGGGCGAAGACGAAGAACGTCGGCGCGGCCGTCATCGCGCCGACGTGGAGGAGCTTGTACGCGAACAGTTTCGCGCCGGGGTCGACGAGGAGCAGTTTGACCGCCGTCGTCGCGGTCCAGAAGGAGACGGCGGCCGTCAGCACGGCGAACGAGACGACAGTCGGGTTTCGCCCGCGGCGGCGGACGAACCGGACCGCGTACGCCGAGAGGACGGCGGCGACGACCGCCGCGAAGACCATCGGGTAGGCGTAGGCCGTGTGCTGCCAGTTCATCGAGCGCCTCGCTCGGCGGTCACGTTTCGCGGACCGCCCACGGACGTGAAGTCTCGGCGGTCGTGCCCGGTATCGTCGATGATACTGGTGATACTCCGGCATCCGATAAAGAACTTCTCCGGGTCGGGCCGGCGGACTGCGGGAGCAGTTCGCCCGCCGCCGACACCTCAGGCGTGCAGTTCCTCGTCGACGAGGTCGACCGCGCGCGAAATCGCCCCGACGGAGGTGAGATGGCCCGCCCCGACGGTGGCTTTCATCGCCTTCGCGGCCTTCCCGCGGAAGATGCTCGGGCCGACCTGCGCGACCGCGCCGTCGCCGACCGAGACGATCCAGCCGGGCACCTCGAAGCGATAGGGGTCGGGCCGCGGGGCGAACTCGTTCTCGCCGCCGCCGGTCTCGAACTCGACCTGCGCGGCGATGTTGCCGGCGACGGTCTTCGCCTCGCGGAGCGCCGCGGAGGCGCTCGCCGGCACGGGCTCGCCGTCGGCGTCGACGGCGCGGGCCGCGTCGCCGACGACGAACGTCCGGCGGTCGAGTCGGAGGTCCGCCCTGACGGCGGGTCGCTCGCCGCCCATCGCGTCGTCGCCGGCGATGCCGCCGGTCCAGACGAGCAGGTCGTAGTCGACGTCGCCGGTGTCGGTCTGGACGGTCGCGTCGGTCACCGACTCGACGGTCGTCTCGGTCCGAATCTCGACGCCCCTGTCGAGGAGTTCGTCGCGGACCGCCCGCTGGAACGACTCGTCGAACGACGGCGCGACGGCGTCCAACTGCTCGACGAGGACGATATCGGCGTGCGCGCCCTCCTCGTCGCGGAGGGCGGCGAGTTCGCCCGCGACCTGCACGCCCGACAGCCCCGCGCCGCCGACGACGACGGTGCCGCCCTCGTCGCAGTCGTCGAAGAAGCGCCTGCGGACGGTCTCGGCGTCGGCGACGCGCTTCAGCGGGACCGACTGCGATTCGAGGCCGGGGATGCCGTAGTAGGCGGTCTCAGCGCCCAGACAGACCGCGCAGTAGTCGTAGTCGAGGGCGTCGCCGTCGGCCAGTTCGACGGTCCGCGCGTCGCGGTCGACGCCGGTCACGCGGTCGACGACGACCTCGGCGCGGTCGAGCGCCTCGTCGAGGGGGACCTGAATCGCGTCGGCGACCGCCGGCCGCCGAATCGCGCGGTGGACCTCGTGTTGGACGAGGTGGTGCGGCGAGTCGTTCACCACGGTCAGGTCGGCGTCGGCGGGGAGTCGGCGTTCGAGGTCGCGGGCGAGCGTGAGGCCCGCGTACCCGGCACCGAGAACCAGAACACGCATGACTGACGGGTAGGGCGCGAGAGAAAAGAGGGTGACGGCGGGTACCGGTCGCCGGCGCGCGCCGGTTGCCCGCGCGAGAGGACTCAGAACAGCGCTTCGGACTCGTCGAGCACCTCGGCGGGGCCGCCGACGCCCCACACGTCGGTCTCGACGCCGCAGTCGGAGACGACCTCTTCGACGCGGTCGACGTGTTCCTCGGTCGTGTTGACGTAGACGCTCGCGCCGGTGTCGGTCGAGAAGTAGACCGGGAGGTCCTCCTCGCTCCGGAGCTTGCGGACGGCGTTGAAGACGGCGATGGTGCGCGGTTGCCAGTAGACCCAGCCGGCGGGGCCGGTCATCGTCGTCGCCGCGAGCGACAGCGAGTCGTGTTCGGCGAGTTCGAAGGCGGCGTCGAAGTCGGCGTCGTACAGCGCGTCGCGCATGTCGTCTATCTGGGCGTGGATGTGGGCCATCCGCGCCTGGAACATGTGGCTGTCTTCGGCCTCGGCGTGGGCCTGCTCGGTCTCCTTGTAGGCGGGGACGTGCGCGGCGACGATGCGCAGGTCGTCTTCGAGGTCGGTCTCGATGCGCTCGGAGCGGCAGTCGGTGTCGTTCATGCCCGAGTAGAGGTGCGAGACCGCGCCCGTGACGGCGCGGGCGGCGGACGCCGACCCGCGGCGGGCGATAGTCGATATCTCGGGGCGCGTCATGTCGAGGCCGGCCGCCTCGGAAAGCGCCATCGCGGCCGCGGCGAACCCGGACGCCGACGAGCCGAAGCCGATGTTCGAGGGGAAGGAGTTCTCGCTCTCCAGTCGGACGCGGTGGTCGAAGTCGGCCAGCTCGCGGACCCGGTCGACGACGGCTCGGATGCGCTCCGCGCCGCGGCCCTCGACTTCCTCGCCGCCGATGACGTAGACGTCCTCGTCGGCGTCGGGGAGGAACTCGACGGTCGTCTTCGTGTGGCTCGGTGCCGTACAGACGCTGATGCTGTCGTGATACGGCATTCGGCGCTCCGTGTCTCGCATCCCGTGATACTTCACGAGGCCCTGAATCGGGTGGGCCTTGGCGGTGGCCTTCATGTTCGAACGCCCGTCGGACTCGGGGTTAAACGTCCCGATAGGCGTCGGCTCCGGCGGCTCACGGAAAGAATCGGTCGGAAATCGAGTGCGCGCCGGCGGGACGGCCGGCGCGGGTCGGTCGCAATCGGTGCGCAGGAAGGTGGCACGTTCTCCCTCTCCAGCGGGAGACAGTCGAGTTCGATGCAGTCGGTCGTTGGGTTACGCGGGTAATTCGGTTACGCGGGTAACCGTCTCGTGTGTTGCTGTATCGTGATTGCGTTGTTGGGTTGGCGTCGAGTAGTTGGCTGGTGGTCGGGTTCGATGCGGGTGGTTCGTTACGGTGCGGGTGGTTCGTTACGGTGCGGGTGGTTCGTTACGGTTCGATTGGTCGGTCGAATTCGATGCGGGTGGTTCGTTTGCTGTTCGTCGCGTCGGCCGAGTCCGGCCGCCTACTCTGTGGACTCGGATTCGTGTCCTCGCTCCCAGACGTTCGTGACGCTCTCGCCTGTCGGCGGCGTGTGGCTGACGTCTCGCATCGTCTTCGGGCGGTCACTTGTGTTGCTCATGTGTTGCCTTGGTAGTTGCTACCACGGTCCGAGGATAAAGATTTCGGCGATGTTATATTACGACTTATTAGCATACTAGGTCGTATGAGGGGCGCGTCGAATCGGACCCGAACGCGGGTGGAGCGAACGCCTGACGGGCGGCGTCTGGTCGTCTCGCGGCGGGTTTCGGCTCCCGCGACGGCGGCGTGGGACGTGTTGGTGTCGGTCGCCGACTGGCCAGACTGGGGACCGAGCGTGTCGGGCGTCCGCGGCGTCGACGGGCGAATCGTGGCGGGGGACCGCGGCGAGGTCCGCGTCGCCGGCGTCTGGGTCCCGTTCGGTATCGAGACGTGCGACGACGAGACCCGTCGGTGGACGTGGCGCGTGGCCGGCGTTCCCGCGACGGGGCATCGCGTGGAGCCGGTCGGACCCGACCGGTGTGCGGTGGCGTTCGAAGTCCCCGTGCTCGCGGGGCCGTACGCCGCCGTCTGTGCGGTCGCGCTTCGCAGAATCGAGCGACTCGCAGAGCGGCGCGCTCGCGGGCGAGATTGGTCGCGGGCGAGACAGAGTGAGTGACTGACCCCGAACGCCGTTCAGAGCGGCCCGAACAGGACGAGCGCGGCGACGACCGCCACCACGACGACGGCGGCGACGAGGAACGCGAGTCCCCGACCGGAACCGGCGTCCTCGGCTTCGTCAGCCTCGGCCGCGGCGCGGGCTTCTTCGGCGTCTATCTCGTCGAGAATCTCCTCGAACTCCGGTTCGTGCGGCTCGTGATACTCGTCGATGATGTCCTCGTCGAGGCCGGCGTCTTCGAGCGCGTCCACGAGGTCGGGAAGCGCCACGAGGTCGATGGGGCGTTCGACCTCGTCGGGGTCGACGAGAAGGGCGCGGTCGCCGTCCTCGTCGGGCTCGTCGAGCTGTTCGTCGGTGGCGAACGCGAGCGCGAGCGTCTCCGCGGCCCGCTCTTCGTCGCCGGTCGTCAGGAGCGTCCCGTCGACGCCGCGGCCGTCACAGCGCTCGGCGAACGCCTCGACGCTCCGGGCGTCGAACGCGGCTTCAACGTCTATCCAGACGACTTCGGCCGGCTGTGACTCCCCGTCCGGGGCCGCAAACAGGAACGTCCGCCCGTCGCGGACGCTCCGTTTCGTCCGCTCCCCGCGGGCCGCGCGGACCCGCTCGACGACGGTCGCCGCGTCGTCAGTATCGAGAAACGAGAGCACGCTCGACAACGACACGTCGCTCATTGTTCAGACAGACCGCGTATCCCGTGATAAACCTTCGCGCCCCATTATCAGTTTATGATAACTGGGGGCGCGAGAGCTGTTTCGTCGGAACGGGCTAGTCCGGGCGGACGAGCTCGAACCGGTCGTCGGTCGTCGCGTACTCGTTGCCCGCGAGTCGGCCGACCGCGTCGAGTTTCCGCGTGTCGAGTTTGCCGTCGGTCAGCACCTCGTCGGCGACGTGTGCGTGGACGACCTCGCCGAGGACGAGCGTCGAGGAGCCGACTTCCATGCTGTCGTAGAGGGTGCACTCGAAGGCGACTTTGGCGTCGGCGACGCGCGGGGCGTCGACGCGGACGGCCTCGGCTTTCTCGATGCCGGCGTGGTCGAACTCGTCGACGCCCGAGGGGACCGTCGCGGCGGTCTCGTTCATCGCTTCCACGAGGTCGCGGGTGACCACGTTGACGACGAACTCGCCGCGCGAGATGGCGTTTCGCGGCGTGTCCTTCAGCGACGGTCCGCGGCCGACCGGCGCGAAGACGACGACCGGTGGGTCGACGCTGGCGACGGTGGAGAAACTGTACGGCGCGAGGTTGTCGGCGTCGTCGCCGCGGGTGCTCACCCACGCGATGGGGCGGGGCACCACAGCCCCGGAAAGCAGGCGGTACGGCGAGCCGAAGGCGTCGGGCGCGCCGTCCATCAGCGACTCGCCTCCGCGGGCGGGCGCGGTCGGCTACTCGGCAGGCGACGAGGGCGTGTCGAATCCGGTATTGCGTCGGTCACGAATGGATGTGTGGTGGGTTCGGAGGCCGATGAATCTGTGGGAGAGCGTCGGCTCGGGTGTTGGTGTCGGTTCGGTGTCGGCGTCGGTTCGGGTGTTCTGTCGGGTTCGTGTCGGAACTCGCGCCGCGGCCCCGTCGGCGGGGTTAGAACAGCGTCAGGCCGATGGCGTAGGACCACGTCGTCCCGCTGAGCGCGAGGAAGACGAGCGCGCCGCCGAGCATGACGACGTTCTTCAGGAAGCCGGTCATCTCGGACTCCTGTTGGTCCTCGGGGACCGCCCAGAAGTTGTGGAACACCGGCGTCCCGACCACGAGGAAGACGGCGACGGCACCGGCGGCGAGCGCGGGGAAGACGCCGAGGACGATACCGAGCCCGCCGAAGACGAGCATCCCGCCGGAGACGACGACGCCGAGGCGGGGTGCCGGCAGGCCCTTCATCTCCGCGTAGCCGGTCATGTGGTCGAGGTTCAGGAAGTGGTTGAGCCCCATGAACGCGAGCACCGCGCCGAAGAGGACGCGCGCGAGGAGGAACGCGACGTCCGCGCCCGGGGAGGCGAACTGGAGCGCGACGCTCATCTCGGCACCTCCGTCGCGGCGGTGGTCGTGTGGCGGTCCGTCGTCCGGAGTACTACTAACATTGCGTTACCTGGTACGAGGCCGAACCGATATATACGTTTGCTGATATGAGTGTTACCGGGTAACCGTTCGGGTATCCGGTTACACGGGCGTCACTCGGGGATTCACACGTCTGGACAAGTACATTCAACCGGTGCCGACTTCGTCTCATCTGAGGCGATAGGGTGCCCAGTCGTTTCGTTCTCAACGCATATATGGTACGTATATGGTAGTATTGTCCGACCCTCGAAAGATATACCCCGCTTGGCACTGCATATCATCACGGGACGTGTCAATCATGATGAAAACGACCAGCGGAGAGTCTCATTTATGACCGAGACGTGGGATTCCGCGGGGTACATTGCGAGTTCACGGTACCGGCTGGCCGTCTGTCGGTATCTCTCGGAACACGGTTCGGGACTTCCCTCCCGAATCGCCGCCGAGACCGACCTCGCACAGCCGCACGTGTCCCGGGCGCTCTCCGAACTTCGGGAGCGGGGCATCGTCGAACTGTTGGTGCCGGAGTCACAGCAGAAAGGGAGGCTCTACGGGCTGACGGACCTCGGCGAACTCGCCTACGAACGCGTCGCGCTCGACCGGGAGGCGGACGTTACCGTCGTCGAAGCGGGCGAGTTCCCCGCGCCGGAACTGTCTTCCGAGTTACAGGACGCGTACGGGGACGCGCTCCGGGCGATTGCGTGGTGCGAGCCGGTTCAGACGCGGATTCGGTTCTTCGGGCAGTCGCTTCTCGACCGCTACGACGAGGACACCGTCAAGACGCTCGTTGCGACGCTCACGAACGAGGAGGCCATCGACCAGCCGCTCGAAGACCTGCCGGTGGGGACGCCGGAACTCGTCGCGTTCGCCATCGACGACGTGCTCATCGTCAGGGTGCCGCTCGACGACGGCGTGAAACTGCTCGTCTCGCTCGACGCGAGTATCGACGTGACGCTCGGCGAACTCCGCGACTCCTGTCGACGGCTGACGGCCGTGGTCCTCGACTCCTAGCCCCTGGGTTTTCTCTCGCTCGACGACGTAGCTCGACTCGTGTCACAGCGACGCTTTTCGCCCGTCGTCGGCGTCGACGGCTGTCGGTCTGGCTGGGTGTGCGCCGTCGCCGTCGCCGCCGCCGACGGCCTCTCGGTCCGACTCGTCGCCGACTTCGCCGCCGTCTGGGACCTCGCCCGCGAGCGCGACGCCGCGCGAGTGCTCGTCGACATCCCTATCGGCTTGCCCGACGCCGCCCGCCGGGCGTGCGACCGCGAGGCCCGCGAGCGACTCGGCTCCCGCGCCGCCACCGTCTTTTCGCGCCCGTCAGGGCCGCCCTCGACGCCGACTCCCACGAGGCGGCCAGCGCGGCGAACCGCGAGCGGACCGGGTCGGGACTCTCGATTCAGGCGTGGCACCTCGTGCCCAAAATCCGCGAGGTCGACGCCGTCCTCCGGGAATCGTCGCGCGCCCGACAGCGCGTGTTCGAGTCCCATCCCGAACTCGCGTTCGCCGCGTTCGCCGGCGAACCCCTCTCGGAACCGAAATCGACGCCCGAGGGCCGTGACCGCCGCCTCGACGTACTCAGGACGGCGTTCGCTGGAAACGAGGTCTCCGGGGACGGCGGCGACAGTTCGGAAGCCGACGCGACCGACCAGTCAGAGTTCGACGCCGAGCGCGCCTACCGCGAGACGCTGGACCGAACGCTCCGCCGCGACGTGGCCCGCGACGACGTGCTTGACGCGCTCGTTCTCGCCGCCGCGGCCCGACGGCCCCTCGCGTCGCTCCCGAGCGACCCGCCGACGGACGCCGTCGGACTGGAGATGGCGATTCGCGTCCCGGTGGTCGCTTTCTCCCGCCGGACACTCCCTGATTGACAATCATGCATAACTAACTCCAGAATATTGAAACACACTAGTATATAGTCAACAATAGTGTGTGGTATTCTCAGGGGAGAAGATATTTATGCACGGTGTTCAATCGAATAGATGGCGTGGCCACTGTCGCCACCACAGAATACCCAGCCCAGCCCAATGCGTGATTCAGTGCCAGCACGCAGTCGGCCGCGCCTCCCGCTGCCTCTACTCGGGTTCGACGACCCCGCCCCGGGCTCGAACCCGACCGTTTCCACGCCCCGAGCGTCCGCCTCGGTCGGCGCTTCGCTCTGTTCTCGCCCGATTTCGAGCGCCGGGTCTCCGGCCCGAAGCTACATCTGCGACCCATCCTAACCCCGCGTATGTACACCGGCAGGACGGACCAGCCCTGCTGTCTCTGCGACGACCCGAAGACCGTCGCCCGAATCGCGGTCCCCCCGCGGGCGGTGACGCTCATGGAGAACGCCGCGCCCATCGCGTGGCGCGACATCGTCGGCGACGTGACGCTCCAGTTCTGCGAGAGCGACTGGGAGCTCGTCGCCGAGTTGGTCTTGGACCTCGGCATGCACCCGCTCTCGCGGTGTAACGTCGCCCGCGCGGACTTCAGCATCCGCGAGGACTTCGAGGCGCTTCTGAACAGCACCCGCGACGAGCCCGACCAGACCGAACAGGAAGACCGCATGCTCGCCGAGGCCCGCGCCGTCATCGACGACTCTGACGACCCCATGGTCGAGGAACGCGACCTCGTGGAGGCTCACGTCGTGGTCTGGGCGATGGCCGAACTCGGCGTCGACCGACCCGCGTGAGTCGCGCCCGCGTTCACGCGCCGGTTCCGACGCCGAACAGCCGCGTCGACCCCCACATGAGCACGACGATGCCGACGATGAAGACCGCGAGCGCCGCCATCATCGGAAACGGGGCGAGCGACGGCCCGGCGAAAAACGGCCCGCGGACGATGAGAAACGCGGTGCCCGCCGCGAGGCCGAGTCCGACGCTCGTCACGAGCGAAAAAAACAGTCTGGCGACGCCGATTCCCCGCGTGTCGTTCCGAAAGCGCATGGGGACAGGTCCCCCGAACCCCGCTTGAACGATTTGGCCGTCTCGTTGATGTTATCGGTCGGTTGTCGGGTTCCCGTCAGCGCTCGACGCGGAAGCCGGTCTCGCCGTCCGGCTCCTCGTAGGTGACGTCCACGTCCTCGACGGTCGCCATCGGACTCCCCTCGTGGCACCACTCGACCATCGCCTCCACGTCGTCGCGGGGGCCCTCGAAGACGGCCTCGACGCGGCCGTCGGCGAGGTTTTTCACCCACCCGTCGACGCCGCGGTCGCGGGCGGTGTCGCGGGTCGTCGCCCGGTAGTAGACGCCTTGGACGTGGCCCGAGACGTAGACGTGCGCGCGAGTTCGACCGTGTTCGCTCATGGCTCCCGCTTCGTCCCCCGGCGTCAAAGGCGTGCTGTCTCGGGCGGTCGGTTCCTCGGGGAGCCGGCTCCCCGAGCGACCGTCTCCGCGGTCGTCGCCGCCACCGACCCGTGCGCCCGCCTCGCACGCATCTCCCGAACCGTCAGCATCTAAGTACGACCCCGCCAACGCTGGACTATGGAACTTTTCGGCACCGCCGGCATCCGCGGGAGCGCGACGGAGCGAGTGACGCCGGAACTCGCCCTCAGCGTCGGCCGCGCCGCCGGCCTCGCCGCGCTCGAATCGGACGGGTCCGCCGAGTTCGTCGTCGGCCGCGACGGACGCACGACCGGACAGGGCCTCGTCGCCGCCGTCGAGGCCGGTCTGCTCTCCGCGGGCGCTGACGTGACCCGCGTGGGCGTCGTCCCGACGCCGGCGCTCGCGTTCGCTTCGCGGGGCCGCCGCGGCGTCATGCTCACGGCCTCGCACAACCCCCCGACGGACAACGGCATCAAGATGTTCGTCGACGGACAGGAGTACGACCGCGACCTCGAACGCGACATCGAGACGCGGGTCGAAGCGGGCGCGACCCCGGCCGACTGGGACGACTGGGGCGCGGCCGGGACGAGCGGCGTCCTCGACGCCTACCGCGACGCAATCGTCGAGTTCGCCGGCCGGCACGGAGCCGACCTCGACGGCCTCTCCGTCGCCGTCGACTGCGGCAACGGCATGTCCGCGCTCGGCACGCCGCAGGTCCTCCGCGACCTCGGCGCGCGCGTCGTCACGCTCAACGGGCAGATAGACGGCCACTTCCCCGGCCGCGAGTCGAAGCCGACGCCCGAGACGCTCGCGGACCTCATCGCGTTCGTCGCCGACGGCGACTTCGACTTCGGCATCGGCCACGACGGCGACGCCGACCGCATCGTCATCATCGACGGAAACGGCGAAGTCGTCCACGAGGACACCGTCATCGCCATCGTCGCCGAGCACTACGTCCGCGTCTCCGACGCCGACGACCCGGTCGTGGTCACGACGCCGAACGCCTCGGGCCGCATCGACGAGCGGGTCCGCGAGGCCGGGGGGCGCGTCGAGCGCGTCCGCCTCGGCGCGCTCCACGAGGGCATCGCCAGCGCCCGCGCCGGCGGCGGCGACGTGGTGTTCGCGGCCGAGCCGTGGAAGCACATCCACCCGTCGTTCGGCGGGTGGATAGACGGCATCGCCTCGGCGGCGCTCATCGCCCGTCTCGCCGCCGAGTCCGGCATGGCCGGCCTGCGCGAGCCGGTCACGGAGCGCCCGTACCGCAAGGTGAGCGTCCCCTGCCCCGACGAGAAAAAACGGGCGGCGATGGCGGCGCTCGAAAGCTCGCTCCCGGACGCGATGGACCCCGAGTCGGTCGACACCGAGTACGGCGTCCGACTGGAGTTCGCCGACGCGTCGTGGACGCTGGTCCGCCCGTCGGGGACCGAGCCCTACATCCGGGTGTACGCTGAGGCCGACGACGTGGACGCGCTCGTCGACGAGGTGACGGCCGTCGTCGAGGGCGAAATCGAGGACGCCTGAGGGGGCACCGGGGCAGGTAATCGAGGACGCCTGAGCGGGTACCGAGGCGGGTTCGACCCGTCGCGCGCGCGACCCGTCGCGGCGCGAGTTCGACGTCCGCAGAGGTGAACCGCGGTCCCGTCCCCGTCGATTTGCAAACGTGGTGATGCGACGCCGCTGAAACCGCGAAACGACACCTTTATGCAATTTTCGCGGCCCCTGTCTCAATAGGAGTTCATAGATATGGACAGACGTTCTTTTGTCAAAGCGGCAGGGGTCGCGGGTATCGCGGGCCTCGCAGGTTGTACGGGCGGTCCGTCCGAGGGGAGCGAAGACACGACGGCGACGACGACCGAGTCGTCCGGCGGCGAGGAGACCACGGCGGCCGAGCAGACGACCGAGTCGTCCGGCCCGTCGGCCAACGTCGGCATGGTCTACGCGCTCGGCGGTCTCGGTGACAAGTCGTTCAACGACGCCGCGAAGCGCGGCATCGAGCAGGCGGAGTCCGAACTCGGTATCGCCTACGACGAGGCTCAGCCCTCGGCGGCGGAGGAGTTCCCGCAGTTCCAGCGCCGGTTCGCACAGTCGTCGAACCCGGACTACGACCTCGTGTCGTGTATCGGCTACGCACAGCGCTCCGCGCTGGAGGAGACGGCGCCGAACTTCTCGGACCAGAACTTCATGCTCGTCGACGACGTCGTCGACGAGGACAACGTGGCGAGCTACCTGTTCCGCGAGGAACAGGGTTCGTTCCAGGTCGGCTACCTCGCCGGTCTGCTCACGACGCAGGAGTTCTCGGCCGGAGCCGGCTCGACGACGCCGGATTCGAGCAACGTCGGCTTCGTCGGCGGCACCGAGACCGAACTCATCCGCAAGTTCCAAGCCGGCTTCGAGGCGGGCGTCCACCACGCGGACGAGAGCATCACCGTCGACGCGGCCTACGTCGGGTCGTTCTCCGACTCCGCGCAGGGGAAGGAAATCGCCACGTCGATGTACGACAACGGCGCGGACATCGTCTACCACGCGGCCGGCGGTAGCGGTCTCGGCGTCTTCCAGGCGGCGAGCGAGCAGGGGAAGTTCGCCATCGGCGTCGACTCCGACCAGTCGCAGACCGAGCCGAACTACGCCGACGTCATCCTCGCGTCGATGGTCAAGCGCGTCGAGTCGGCGGTGTACACCTCCGTCGAGAACGTCGTCAACGACGAGTTCAACGGCGGCACCACGACGACGCTCGGCCTCGAAGAGGACGGCGTCGCCGCCGTCTACGGCGCGGAGCTCGGCTCCGAAATCCCGCAGGACGTCAAGGACGCCCTCTCGGAGTCCCGCGACGCCATCATCGCCGGCGACATCGACGTGCCGACGACGCCCGAGTAATCCCGCGACCCGATACTCGCATTTCTTTCGACGCCGCGTCCCGAGCGACGACATCCGAGAAGAGGGAGTTAATATTGCCGGTTCCGCACCGCGCGTAGTCGAACATGCCCGCGGGTTGAACAGTTCGAACTCCCCGATAACCGCCGCGACGCTCCGTGTGGACCACTCCCGCGTCGACTCGAATCCCACGAGTTTAAGCGAACCCCCCCGAAAAAAGGGTCAAGATGAGCACCGCTGTTCATCTCGACGAAATCACAAAACGGTTCCCCGGCGTCGTGGCGAACGACGACGTGGACCTGACCGTCGAGCGCGGCACGGTGCACGCACTTCTGGGAGAGAACGGGGCCGGCAAGACGACGTTGATGAACATCCTCTACGGGCTCTACGAACCCACTGAGGGGACCGTCCACGTGGACGGGAGAGCGCGGGACTTCGACTCCCCCGCGGACGCTATCGACGCCGGAATCGGTATGATTCACCAGCACTTCATGCTGGTCGACCCCATGACGGTCGCCGAGAACATCGTCCTCGGCAACGAACCGCGCAAGTGGTTCGGCACGACCGTCGACCGGGAGCGCGCGCGCCAAGAGGTCATCGACCTCTCGAACCGATACGGATTCGACGTGGACCCCGACGACGCCATCGAGGACGTGAGCGTCGGCGTTCAACAGCGCGTCGAGATTCTGAAAGCACTCTACCGCGGGGCGGACATCCTCATTCTGGACGAGCCCACCGCGGTCCTCACCCCGCAGGAGGTCGAAGAGCTGTTCCGCGTCTTCGAGGAGCTGACCGCACAGGGGAAGACGATTATCTTCATCAGCCACAAGCTCGGGGAGGCGATGCACGCCGCCGACGACATCACCGTCCTCCGAAACGGGAAGAACGTCGGCACCGTCAAGGCTGACGAGACCTCCAACGAGGAACTCGCCGAGCTGATGGTCGGCCGCGAGGTCCTCCTCGAACCGAAGGCCGAACCGCAGGAGCCGGGCGACGAGGTGCTCGCGGTGCGGAACCTCTCGGCGGAGGACAACCGCGGCATCCCCGCCGTCTCCGACGTGTCGTTCGACATCCGCGAGGGCGAGGTGTTCGGCGTCGCCGGCGTCGACGGCAACGGCCAGTCGCAGTTGGTCGAAGCCATCACCGGCCTGCGGACGCCGACGGAGGGCTCGATTTCCTACAAGGGCCGGGACGTCACCGACGCCTCGCGTCGCTCCCGCATCGACGACGGGATGGCGTACATCCCCGAGGACCGACACGAGCGCGGGCTCGTGATGGACTTCGACCTCGTCCAAAACGGCATCCTCGGGAGCCAGCACAGCCCGACGTTCGCCGCCGACGGCCGGATACACTGGTCCGACGCGCGCGACCACGCGGAGCGAATCATCGACGAGTACGACGTTCGACCGCCGCACGCCGACGCCGACGCGGAGTCCTTCTCCGGCGGCAACCAACAGAAGTTCATCGTCGGCCGCGAGTTCGAACGCGAACCGGACCTCGTCGTCGCCACCCACCCGACCCGCGGCGTGGACATCGGCGCGATGGAGTTCATCCACGAGCGGCTCTTGGACCTCCGAGCGGAGGGGAAGGCGGTTCTCCTCGTCTCCTCGAAGCTCGACGAGGTGCAGGGCCTCTCGGACCGCCTCGGCGTCATGCACGACGGCGAACTCATGGACATCGTAGACCCACGCAACACCACCGAAGAAGAGATCGGCCTGCTCATGGCCGGCGAACGCCCCGACGCCGACGCGACCGACGCGGAACCGCCCGTGGGTGACGCCAAATGAGCGCGACCGAGAACGCGAAGGCCGTCCTCCGGCGGCTGACGGCCGCCTCCGCGACCGAGCGCATCCTCATCAGCTTCGCCGCGCTCGTTTTGGCCGTGCTCGTCGGCGCGGTCATCATCCTCGTCTCCGGCCGCATCACGACGTGTCAGACCGCGGCGACGACGCTGTTCGGCACCGGCTTCTGTTACGACCCCGTCGAGGTGTACCTCGTGCTGTTCAACGGGGCGCTCGGCGAGCCGTTCCTCCTGAACGACCCCGCGCTGTTCAACCCCGGCTGGAACCCGCTGAACTTCGGGCTCGCGCTCACGCTCAAGGAGACGACGCTCCTCATCTTCACCGGCCTCTCGGTCGCCGTCTCCTTCCGCGCGGGCCTGTTCAACATCGGGACGCAGGGACAGCTCGTCCTCGGCGGCCTCGCCACGGCGCTGTTTTCCTTCTTCGTCGCGCCGGCGCTCCCGTCCGGCCTCGTCGGCGGCCTCGTCCTGATTCCGCTCGCCGTCATCGTCGGCGCGCTCGTCGGCGGCCTCTACGGCGCGATTCCGGGCGCGCTCAAGGCGTACGCCGACGCCAACGAGGTCATCACGACCATCATGCTGAACTTCATCGCCGCGCAGATCGCGTTCGTCCTCGTCAGCGAGTTCTTCTCGAACCCCGACTCGCAGGTCGTCGAGACGACGCCGCTTCCCGGTTGGGCGACGCTCCTCCCGGTGGCGTTCCCGCAGGGGGGCGACTTCTCGATTCTCGCGCTCGCGTTCGGCCTCGCGCTCGTCGTCGGCGTCTGGTTCCTGCTCGAACAGACCTCCTTCGGGTACGACCTCCGGACGAGCGGCGAACAGCCCGAAGCCGCCGAGTACGGCGGCGTCGACGCCAAGCGAACGACCGTCACGAGCATGTTCCTCTCCGGCGCGCTCGGCGGCATGGGCGGTGCCATCTGGGTGCTCATGGTCATGGGCAAGTGGCAGGCCGGCGTCCCCGCGCTCGGGTTCGACGGCATCACCGTCTCCATCCTCGCGGGGAACAACCCGTTCGGCGTCGTCCCGGCGGCGCTCCTGTTCGGGACGCTCAAATCGGGCTCCCTCGCGGTCCAGTTCGGGACCGGCGTCCCGAAACAGCTCGTCGGCGTCCTCCGCGGTCTCATCATCCTGTTCGTCGCGATGCCCGAGTTCTTCCGCATGCTCGGCTCCGCCATCGACCTCGAACCGGACCGCGAGACCGTGGCCACGGACGGCGGCGCTCTCGGAGGTGACGACGAATGAGTACGACCACCATCGACCGACTCCGCGACACCGAACTGTCTTACAGAGCGACGCTCGCCGGCGGGGCGCTGAGCGTCTTTCTGCTCATCGCACTGCTCGGCCTCGCCTTCCCGAGCAGTATCTGGGGCAACCTCCTCGCCATCCTCACCAGTCGGAGCACGCTCTCGTCGGCGCTCCGGCTCTCGGTTCCCATCACCTTCGCCGCGCTCGGCGGTATCTTCTCCGAGAAGGCCGGCGTGGTGAACATCGGGCTGGAGGGACTGCTCATCATCTCGGCGTTCACCGCGGTCATCACGACGGCCGTCGTCGGCCCGGAGATGACCGTCGTCGGCCTGCCGGCCATCTGGATCGGCTTCTTCGCCGGCGTCCTCTCGTCGGTGCTGTTCTCGGCGCTGTTCGCCGTGGTCTGCATCCGGTTCAAGGCCGACCAGATTATCGCCGGCCTCGCCGTCTGGCTCATCGCGCTCGGCCTCGCGCCGTTCGCGGCGACCGTCTACTACGGCGGCGTCAACACCGACAACCTCGGGACGACCCTCGGGACGTGGACGGTTCCCGTCCTCTCGGACATCCCGTTTTTCGGCGCGCTGTTCGACGCCGACCCCGCGGTGTACATGATGCTCGTCGCGGTCCCGGCGTCGTGGTACGTCCTGAACCGCACGGCGTTCGGCCGCCACGTCCGCGCGTCCGGCGAGAACCCCAAGGCGCTCGACACCGTCGGCGTCGACGTGAGCCGCGTCCGCTACGCGGGCGTGCTCCTCTCGGGCTTCCTCGCCGGCATCGGCGGCTCCGCGCTGTCGCTCGGTCTCGGCCAGTTCGTCGGGAACAACCAGACGATGGTCAACGGGAAGGGCTTTATCGCCATCGTGGCGTTCCTCTTCGGGAACTACAACCCCGTCGGCGCGTTCGGCGCGTCGTTCCTCTTCGCGGGGCTGGAGGCCGCCCAGATTCGCCTCCAGCAGGTCCCCGGCTACGGCGTTCCCGACTCGCTCATCCAGACGATTCCGTACGTGACGGTCCTCGTCGTCCTCGCGCTCGTCGGCCGCACCCGCATCCCGGCCGCCTCGGGCGAGCACTACGACACCGGCGACGACAACCGCTGAGCGACTCGGAACCTCGGGTTTCCGTTTTCTCTTGCCTCTCTTCCCCGGTTTCTCCCCGTCGAGCGTCGCATCCCGGCTGGGCCGGTTCTCCGCCGGAGTCGCCCCGCGCGGTCGGTGCGGGAGTAAAGAGTTTTCAGCCCGCGATATGGAGGTGATACCATGTCCACAGACGAGAACGACACCGCCGGGGACTCCTCGGCGAGCCCACGGACCCAGTCCGTGGACGTGGTGGTCGTCGGCGCGGGAACCTCCGGCTGTTACGCCGCCGCCACCATCGCGAACGCGGGCTACGACGTGACCATCGTCGAGCGAAAGCCCGCGGAGGAAGCGGGCCACATCGCCTGCGGCGACGCCCTGAAGGGCGCTGACGCCTTCCCCGAGGCGATTCCGAAGTCGAAAATCGAGCCCGCGTTCACCAACACCGAGGTGGACCACGGCCGCTTCGAGATTCCGCAGGAGGACACCGTCCTCGACATCCCGGTCCCCGGCGAACTCGCCGTCATCGACCGCTGGGAGTACGGTCGGCTCATCATCGAGGGCGCGGAGGAAGCCGGCGCGGAACTCCACTACGACACGGTCGTCCAAGACGTGACACAGGACGACGACGGCACCGTCACCGGCATCGTCGGCAAACACGACGGCGAGGTCGTCGAGTACGACGCCGACATCGTCATCGACGGCGCGGGCTCGCTGTCGCTCCTCCAAGACAAGGTTGACTTCGCCGGGACCACCTTCGACACGAACGTCTCCTACCAGCACTTCTCGTCGGCGTACCGCGAGGTCGTCGAGGTCCCCGAGCCCGTCGAGTGGTCGGACGCGCTCGTGTTCAAGCCCGCCGAGGTCGCCGCGGGCTACGTCTGGTACTTCCCGCGGACGGAGACGACCATCAACGCCGGTCTCGGCTTCCAGATGACAGAAGAGCCGATGAAGCTCGTCGACGACCTGAAGAAAGACCTCCGGGAGCGTCCCGAGTTCGAGGGCGCGGAGGTCATCGACAAGCTCGGTGCCGCGCTCCCGACCCGTCGGCCCTACGACTCGGCGACCGCGCCGGGCTACATGGCCGTCGGCGACGCCGCGGCCCACGTCAACCCGACGACCGGCGGCGGCATCGCCGGCGCGGCCTACGCCGGGAAGTACGCCGGCGAGCAGGCCGCAATCGCGCTCGAAGCCGGCGACGTGAGCGAGGAGACGCTGTGGCGCTACAACCAGCGCGTCATGGACCACTTCGGCGGCCGCTACGCCAGCCTCGACGTGTACAACATCCTCTCGACCGCCGTCGACGTGGACGACCTGATGGGCCTCATCGCCTCCATCCCCGGCGAGAAGCTGGCGGAGGCGCTCTACTCCGGGACGACCTCGTTCGGCCCGGTCCTCCTCGCGCAGACCGCGGCGTCGAGCTACGGCCACTGGAGCCAGATTTACGAGTTCTTCAAAGTCAAGCGCCTCGCCGACGAACTGCTGGCTCACTACGGCCGCTATCCGAGTCGGCCGAGCGCCCTCGAAGGCTGGAAGGTCGAGCGGGACCGCATCATGGACGACATCTACGAACTCACCGGCGCGGACCCGAAGTACTGACCTCGGACTCCGCCGCGAACGAGACGCCTCGGAACTCGAACCGCGCGCCACCGTTTTCGCCGGTCGTCGCCGTCACCTCCCAGCCGTGAGCGTCGGCGACGCCGGCGACGATGGCGAGGCCGAGACCGGTCCCCTTCGTATCGGTGCTGTAGCCCGACTCGAAGATTCGGTCTTGTTCTTCCGGCGGGATGCCGGGGCCGTCGTCTTCGACGAAAAAGCCGTCTTCGAGCGGGCCGACGCGGACGTTGACGCCCGGCGTCCCCCCGTCGGCGTCGGCCACCGCACGGCGGCCGCCCGCGCCCGCCGGTCCCGTGTCGGCGGTGACGGCCGACTGGTCGCTCCGGTCGCCGCGCTCCGCGGTCTCGTCGGGGGAGTCCCGACGGTCCGTGGAACCGTGTTCCACAGCATCGCCGGGAGCATCCCGGCGGCCCGTCGAGCCGTGTTCGACGGAGTTCCGAAACAGGTTCTCGAAGACGGCGGTGAGTCGCCCCCGGTCGGCGAGCAGTCTCGCGTCGGCCTCGACGGTGAGTCCCGACGCCCCGAGGCTGGTGTTCGTCACCGCGTCGGCGGCCACGGTGGCGAGGCTGACGGGCTCGACGTCGCCGACCGACTCGCCGACGCGGGCGAGCTGGAGCACGTCCTGAATGAGCGCCTCCATCCGGTCGTGGGCCTCGGCGACCGTCGAGAGGTGGTCGGTCCCGTGGCCCTCGCGGGCGAGTTCGAGTCGCATCTGGGCGACGTTCAGCGGGTTGCGGAGGTCGTGGGTGACGACCGACGCGAACTGGTCGAGCCGCTCGTTGCGGCGGCGCAGGTCCGTCTCGCGGGCGTCGCGGTGGGTCGACCACCGGACTGCGCCGACCACGAGCGCGACCGAGCCGACGAGGAGCGTCCCGTCTTCGAAGACGAGCGTGACCGCCTCGGGCTGGGTGACGAGCTCGTCGACCGCGTCGGTGACGGCGTAGACGGCGAACAGCGCGGTCCCGGCGTACAGCGGCCGCCAGACCGCCTGCACGTCGCGGACGCCGCTGACGACGAACGCGCCGGCGAGGGGAATCGGAACCAGAAGCAACTCCACGGCGAACCGGAGCCAGCGAACCTCGGGGCTGTGGGGGAAGACGGCGACTTGGACGACCGCGACGCCGACGGCGATGCCGACGACTGCGAGACCCGGACGCAGGTCTGTGTCTTCGGTCGATTCACCGCCGAGGAACCCCATCGCTGGCGGCTATGCACGGGGGGGACAAATAACCGCTGGCGGTTCGTCGGGGCGATTCGGGCGACAGTGTGCCGTCTCCGTCGCGGTAACGCGGTCGGAGGTGGCTCGAACGACGCGCTCGGCGCGTCTCAGGGGCCTTCGCTCGGCTCAGGGACGCTCGGCCGCGATTCGCTCGACGCTCCCGGCGAGCACGTCGACCGCGATGCGGATGGTCTCTTCGTCCACGTCGAACGTCCGGGTGTGGTGGCCGCCGGGGTGGTCCGTGCCGACGCCGACGTAGGCCGCGAGGCCGCCGCGGTCCTGCACGCGTTGCATGAGGTACGTCGCGTCCTCGCTCCCGCCGAGTTCGTCGCGGTCGAGGATGGAGGTGACGCCCTCGACGCCCTCGCTCACGCCGCCGACGATGGCCGCGAGCGCGTCGTCGCTCCGGGCGCTCGGGGCCTTGCCCTCGACGTTGATTTCGACCTCGCAGTCGTGCATGGCGGCCGCGGACTCGATGATAGTGTGGGCGCGGCCCTCGACGTACTCCATGAGTTCCGTCGTCGCGCCGCGCACCTCGCCTTCGATGAACGCCTCTTCGGCGACGATGTTCGTGGCGGTGCCGCCGCCCATCAGGCCGACGTTGACGCGGGTCGCCCCGTCGGAGTGTCGGGAGATGCCGTAGAGGTTCTGGGTGGCCGTCGCGGCCGCGAGGTTCGCGTTCTTCCCCTCCTCGGGTTTCGCGCCCGCGTGGGCCGGCGCGCCGGTGAACTCGGCGCGGAAGTGCGAGACCGCGAGGAAGCCGTCGATGCCGCAGACGACCTCGCCGGTCGGGTGGTCGAGACCGACGTGGACCGCGAGCAGGTAGTCCACGTCGTCGAGGTGGCCGCCCTCGGCGACGGCCTTGCCGCCGGCGACCTGCTCTTCGCTCGGCTGGAAGAACACCTTGAACGTCCCCTCGAAGTCGGAGTCGATGACGGCGTCGAGGACGCCGAGCCCGATGGTCGCGTGGGCGTCGTGCCCGCAGGCGTGCATGAATCCCTCGTTCTCGGAGCGGAAGCCCTCGGCGGCCGGGAGGTGGTCGTCGGCCTCTGACTCGGGGATGGGGAGCGCGTCGATGTCGACGCGGAGGCCGACGGTCGGGCCCTCGCCGCGTTCGACGACCGCGACCGCGCCGGTGTAGCCGCCGGCGAGACGGTCGAGCACGTCCTCGCGCGCGCCGGCCTCGCGGGCCCGCTCGAACCACGCGTCGAGGTCTTCGTCGTCGGGGACGGCCATGCGCTCGTCGGCGTCGAGCGTCTCGGGGCCGACGTAGAGCGCGTCGAGGTCGCGCGTCTCCAGCTCGTCGACGAGGCGGGCGGTGGTGTAGAACTCGCACCACGCGGGCTCGGGGTGGCGGTGCAGGTCGCGGCGAAGCGAGACGAGGTCGTCCATCGTCGCTCGGTTGCTCATGTCTGGACTCTTTTTTCCCGGCGATGATAAACGCTCCCGACAGGTCGTGGCCGAGAAACGCAACTTTGGAAGAAATAGTTGGAGGAAATTCGTGCCTATTATATCCCCCAGTCAATCTCTGACAAACGATGCCAGAAGAACCGGACATCGAGCTCAGTTTCCGTGGCGGGCGCCTCGTAAGTGCCTTGCCCATCGCCCTGTTCATCGCGTGGGCGATTTTCCAGAGCGGTATCCTCGGTATCGGCGATACGACCGGCCTCGTCGCGGGGATGCTGACAGGACTCATCGTGGGACTGCTGTTCGTCCGGGGAGACTGGAAGGACTACGCGGACGTCATCTTCGCCGGCATGACCCGCCGGGTCGCCGCGACCGCGGTCGTCGCGTGGCTCTGGGCGGGCATGTTCGCCGAGACGATTCAGGTCGGCGGCTTCGTCGACGGCCTCGTCTGGGCGGCCACGGTCCTGAACGTCGGGCCGGGGCTGTTCCCGGCGGTGACATTCCTGCTCGCGGCGCTGTTGGCGACCGGTATCGGTACCGGGTACGGCACCGCAATCGCCTTCACGAGCCTCGTCTTCCCGGCGGGGCTCCTCCTCGGCGCGAACCCCGTGTTGCTGTTCGGCGCGATTCTCTCCGGCGCGGTGTTCGGAGACAACCTCGCGCCCGTCAGCGACACCACCATCGTCTCCGCGGTCACGCAGGACGCCGACATCGGCGGCGTCGTCGCGTCCCGCGTGAAGTACGCCGTCGTCGCGGCGGCGCTCGCAATCGCGGCGTATCTCGTCGCCGGCTTCGGTATCCCCGGCGTCTGGGGCGGGATGCCGCACGTCGACGTGGCCGGCGAGGTCTCGGCGTCGGTGTCGCCGTGGGGGCTCGTCCACCTGCTCGACATCGCCCTCGTCATCGTCCTCGCCGTCCGCGGCCGGCACATCATCGAGGCCGTCTCGTGGGGTCTGCTCCTCGCGGCGGCGTTCAACGTCGCGCTCGGCGCGGCGAACCTCGTGGACGTGTCGGCCGGGAGCATGCTCCTGTTCAGCGCGCCGCAGAACGGTCTCACGCAGGCGGTCGAGGCGCTTCCGCTCCTCGGGGCCGTCGTCGAGACCGTCCCCGCGGGACAGGTCGGCGTCGGCGGGAGCGTCTACTCCGGCGCGGCCGGCTTCTTCCCGCTTATCGTCCTGACGCTCTTGCTCGTCGCGGGCGCGGAAATCATGCGCGCCGGCGGCGGCTTCGACGCGATTCAGGAACTCGTCATCGACCGCGTCGCCACGACGGTCCGCCGCGCGGAGACCACGATGGTCGTCGGCACGGCGCTCGTCAACGCGACAGTCACCATCAACACGGCGGCCGAAATCGCCATCGCGCCCTACATCGCCACGCTCGGCAAGCGCTTCAACATCAACGGCTACCGCCGCGCCAACATCCTCGACGCCAACACCTCGGCGCTCGGCTACATCTTCCCGTGGGGCGGCGGCCTGCTCGCCGGCTACGGGGCCATGCAGGGGCTCGTCGGCGGCGAGGCGACGCCGTGGTTCACGGCCGAGATGCTCGTGAACCCCGCGTCGGTCTTCCCGTACGTGTTCCACGGCTGGTTCCTCGTGGCGGTGTTCCTGTTCGCCGCGTGGACCGGCTACGGCCGCGAGTACGTCTCCGACCGCACGAGCGAGGAGGTGAGCCGCGTATGAGCCGCCTCGACAAGCTCTTGGCCGGCTGGACGTTCCGCACCGCGACGCCGACGTTCGAACCCGGCGAGGTCATCACGGCCTACGTCAGCGAGCGCAACGGCGACGGCCTCACCGTCCGCATCGGCGACTCGGTCATCCGGGTCGAAGACGGCGGCGACGCGGCCGTCGAAGACAAGGTTCGGCTGGAGGTCACGTCGTTCGACGCGACCAACCACGTCGGCACCGGCGACGTGGTCGAACTGCTCGGCCCGGACGCCTGAGCGACCGCAGAGACCGGAGGAAAAGCGGGGACCCGCGTCGTTTTTCGCGTTCCGCGGCCGCCGTCAGCGACGGTGGCCGAGCGGCTTTTTCTGTTCGACTTCGATTTCGAGGTGGACGCTGTCGGGGAACTCCTTGAGGCCGACTTCGCGGGCGATCTGGTCCGCGCCGTGGATTTCGAGCCGACGGGTGTAGACGGGGTAGGACCACGACGAGAACTGGTCGCCGGGCTGGAGCGTCCGGTACTGCGGGACGCTCACCTGTTTCGGCTGGTCGGAGTGGGGGCCGCGGCACTCCGCGCCCTTCCGCTCGATGAACTGCTTGAGGTCGTCGACCACTCGGTCGAGGACCGCCTTATCACCGCTTTGAAAGGTGAGTTTTGTGACGAAGGCCATAGCTGGGTACTACTCCTTGTTGCACGCTCCGACGGTAAAAGCGCATCTACACGAACCGGTGACTCGGGGCCCCACGCCCCGAATCCCGAGTGAAAAACCGTGCGAACGCGCTACAGGCTCCGATACCCTCTTAAAGGGTGGCACGTTTATTTCGGGTAATGGCAGTCGAAGCGGTCAGCGCTGGAGCCATTCTCTTCCGCGACACCCGCGGCCGGAGGGAGTACTTACTCCTGAAGAGCCGTCCCGGGGACTGGGAGTTCCCGAAGGGCGGGGTCGAAGGGGACGAGGAGCTTCAGCAAACGGCAATCAGGGAGGTCAAAGAGGAGGCTGGAATCCAAGATTTCCGCCTCATCGACGGCTTCCGCGAGGACTACAGCTACGTCTTCGAGGCGAACGGTACGACGATTCACAAGACGGTCCACCTCTTTATCGCGCGCTCGTTCGAGGCGTCCGCGGAGCTCTCGACGGAGCACCGCGACCTCCAGTGGCGCGACTACGAGCAGGCCATCAACACCATCACGCAGGACGGCCCCCGCGAGATATTCGAGCGCGCCCACGAGTTCCTCGACGACCTCGCCGCGAAAAACGAGGGCGAACACAAGTACCTGAAGTAGCGTCGGTCGGTTCGGCCGACGCCCGAGACGCGACACCCGCGAGCGACAGCGCCGCGAGTCGGCGCGGGCGACGCGGGCGTTGCGGGCGGCGACACCCGCGGCATCGTCTGTGTCGTCGGGCCGGACGCCGAAGCCACCCGACCGAAACGCCTTCGGCTTCCCGCCGCAACTCCCGGTCGTGAGCGACGCCGCCGACCGTGACCGCGACCGCGACCGCGACCGCGACCCCGAGTTCGCCTTCGAGCTACGGGTCTGCCGCTGGGCCGAGCGCGCGTGGCACCCCGACGGCCCGCGCCCCGCGTTCGTCGCCCGACAGCTCGGCACCCGCGAGCGCCGCTGGGACACCGTCGTCGTCGAGGTCGACCCCGAGGCGTTCGCCGCGCGTCGCGCCCTCTCGACCGACGGCTTCGACTCGGACCTGTTGCGCGTCGTCCGCCACGCGCCCGCGGAGTGGGCGTGGTACAGAGACGCCGTCCCCGAACCCGACTTTCCGTGGCGACACGTCGTGCCCGCGGTCCACCGCGCCGCGGGGCTCGGACTGGTCGAGAAACGCCGCGGCTCGCGGAACCGCGTCGAGTACCGGCGGACCGCGCCGTACCCCGACTGGGTCGAGCGCGTCGTCGCCATCGAGAACAAGCCGGACCTCGACGCCAGCGCCGCCCGCGCGCTCGCCGACCAACTCGACCACGACGTGTCGCGGGCGCTCGCCGACGAGGTCTGGGTCGCCACCGAGGTGACGGGTCGGCGGGTCGAACCCGCCCTGCTGGAGGACCTCCCGGTCGAAGTCGGCATCCTCGGCGTCGACGGCGACGCCGCGGAGGTGCTGTGGCACCCGAGTTCGCTCTCGCCCGACCCGGCGGACGCCCGGCGGCGACTCGTCCTCGCCGAGCGCGCCTACGACCGCGGCTGGCGGAACTACGTGGACACGATGCGGCCCGACTGCCGGCAGTTCGAACTCGACCGGCGCGGCCGGGCGCTCGTCCCCCGGTGCGCCGCGAAAGACTGCTATCAGAGCCAGCGCGAGTGCGCGCACTCGTGTCCGTCGTTCGAACCGGAGCCGCCGGCGTGGCGGATGCAGGGCTGGCCCATCGAGGGCGGCCCCGGCAAGGGCGTCCGCCGGATTCTGGAGGCGCGGCGCGAGCGCGCCAGAGACCGCGCCGAACGGGGCAGTGAGAACGCCTAAATTCGAGCCCCGCTGACCGAGCGATATGGAACGATTCCAGAACACGAGCCTGCCGGACTGGGACTGGTGGGGCAAGCTCTGGCCGACGCCGGGCGAGACGCTTCGGGACCTCGGCCTGTCGGCGGGCGACGCCGTCGTCGAAATCGGCTGTGGAAACGGCTACTTCGCGCTCCCCGCGGCGCGAATCGTCGCGCCGGCCGCGGTGTACGCGGTCGACCTCGACGACGGACTGCTCGCGGAACTCGACCACCTCGCCGCCCAGCAACGCATCGACAACGTGGTATCGGTCCGCGGCGACGCCCGCGAGCTATCGACGCATCTCCCCGACTTCGTCGACGTGGCGCTGTTCGCCAACGCGTTCCACGGGGTCGACGACCCCGAGGAGTTCCTGACGGAAGTCGAGTCGGTCCTCGCCGACGGCGGCCGGTTCGTCGTCGTCAACTGGCGGCCGCTCCCCCGAGCGGAGACGACCGTCGCGGGCGAGCCTCGCGGCCCGCCGACCGACCTGCGCCTCGGACCGGAAGAGACCGCGGCGATGGTCGAAGAGGCGACCGACCTCGCGGTGACGGCGGAACTCGACATCCCGCCGTACCACTACGCGCTGGTGTTCGAGCGGCGCGAATAGAGACGGCGGCGGGCGGTTAGACGACTTCCACGTCGACCTCGTCGCGCTCGACGGCGAGGCGGAACGTGGGGACGGTCCGGTAGACGACCTCGATGACGCCCTTGCGGCGGAGGCTCTGGAGCGCGCGGCGCACGTCGTCAACGTCGGGGTCGATGTCGAACTCCTCGCGGAGCTTGTTGAGGACGCTGACGACGCTCTCGGAGCGCTCGTCGGGGCCGGCGACGACCTCGAAGACGCGGGCTTCGAGCGAGGGGACGCGGATGACGCTCGGCACGGATTCGGCCTCGTCGTCGCCCTCGACGCCGGGTTCGACACCGACGAGTTCGGCGGCCTCGGCCGTCGCGCGGATGAGGCTGTTGTCGTCGCGGTAGTAGTAGTCTTTCAGCTCGGATTCGAGGTAGCGGTGGACCTCGCTCCCGCTTTCGAGGTCCCAGCGGTTCTGTAACTCCTTGTTCTTCGTCGGCTGGAGCCGGACGATGTCGGCGAGGCGTTCTTTCGCCTCGTCGGAGAGCGTCATATCGGTGGATTCGACGGAGGGGGTATAACGTTGTTCTGGATTCTTCAGCGCGACCGCGAAACGTTAATTATTATCCCTGTCCCTCGCGTCGCCCCGAGTATGAGCTGGGACACCCTCCGACTCGACTGGGACGGCGACGTGGCGACCATCACCATCGACCGCCCCGAGCAGATGAACGCGCTCAACGCGGACACGCTCGACGCGCTCGAAGACGCGCTCGACGAGGTCGAAGCCGAGGGCGCGCGGGTGGTCGTCCTCACCGGCGCGGGCGAGAAGTCGTTCATCGCGGGCGCGGACATCGGCTACATGAAGGACATCGGAACACCCGCCGCGCAGAACTACGCCGAGCAGGGCCACCGCATCGCGACGCGCCTGGAGGAGTTCCCCGCGCCGACCGTCGCGGCCATCAACGGCTACGCCTTCGGCGGCGGCATGGAACTCGCGCTGGCGTGTGACCTCCGGGTCGCCTCCGAGCGCGCGCTCCTCGGGCAGACCGAAATCGACCTCGGCATCACGCCCGGCTGGGGCGGGAACGTCCGCCTGCCCGCGCTCGTCGGCGACGAGGTCGCGCGACGGCTCATCTTCTTCGGCGAGCGCGTCGACGCCAGCGACGCCCACGAGTACGGCATCGTCGGCGAGGTCGTTGCCCACGACCAGCTCGAATCGCACGTCGAGGACCTCGCCGCCGAGCTCGCGTCGAAGCCGCGACACGCCCTCGCGGGCGCGAAAGCCGCCATCAACATGTCTCACGACGCGCCGCGTGACGCCGCGCTCGACTTCGAGGCCCGCGTCTGGAGCGGCCTGTTCGGCACCCACGACCAGCGCGAGGGGATGGAGGCCTTCCTCGACAAGCGCGACCCCGACTTCGAATAGGAAACGGGCGGGGAGCTCCTTTTCGACGGCGTAATTGGTAACTCAGCCCCGATTCCCCTCCGCCGTAGCCGTGCTAGCACGGCTCCTGCAACTGCTAAGGCGTTGCATGTATAATGAATAATCGTGACAGAAACCATCACGCTCGGCCGCGTCGAATCCCTCCTCGAAGACCTCTCGTACCCGGTCTCTCGTCGGGACGCCGCGACCTCCCTCGACGGTGTGACGGTGCTCATGGCCGACGGAAACGCCGACCTCGGTGAGTTGGTCGGAAACTGCCTCACGGCCGAGTTCGCCGACGCGAAGGACCTGTACTACGAACTGAACAACGCGATGCCCATCGAGGCGCTCGGCGAACCGGGGCAGTCCGACGGCGACGCCTGAGTCGCCCGTTTCGACCCGGTTCAGTCGCTCGCTTCGCGCCGGCCTTTTTCAGCGCTCACCCCGCGAGCGCGGCGCAATCCTGACGCTTAAGTCCTTCAAGCGGTAGGACGTACTATCATGGAGTTTTGCGACGACTGCGGGTCCCTGATGACGCCGCAAGACGGCGTCTGGGTCTGTCCGAACGGCCACGAGAAAGCGCGCGACAGCGAAAAGGAAAAATCGATGGTCACGACCGAGGGCCAGGAGTCCAGCGAGGTCGTCGACATGTCCGACGTGGACAACGCCGACATCGGCCCGACGACGAAGGCCATCTGCCCGAAGTGCGGCCACGACGTGGCGCGCTACGAGATGAAGCAGATTCGCTCGGCCGACGAGTCCGAGACGCGTTTCTTCACCTGCGTCGAGTGCGACCACAAGTGGCGCGAAGACGACCACTGAGCGACTCGCCTTTTTCAGCCCTCCGTCCGTAACGCGGGGTATGGCCGACGCGCTCGCCCCGCCGACCTTCCCGTCGCTTGAGGGGTGGGTCCGCGTCGACGACGCGACCGACCGCCCGTTCGAACTCGGCCCCGTCAGCGTCGTCGCCCGGACGGTCGTCTACGAGGACGCCGCCATCCGCGAGCGCGTGCCGGCGGCCGCCGACGGCCCGTGGCGTTTTCTGTTCGCCAGCCGCCTCGAAATCCGGCCGCACACGCCGCCGTCGAAGGCGCTGACGAAACTGGTCGGCAAGCGCGCGAGCGCCGGTTTCCGGTCGCGCCTCGAAGCCCGCGGCTTCTCGGACGTTCGGCGCGTCGAGTCGCGGACGCTCCGGGTTCGGGTCGGCGGCGGTGGCGACCGCGACCAGCGCGACGACGCGACCGAAGCCGAGGCCGACGTGGTTCGCTACGCCGCGACCGTCGAGCTCGCCGGGGTCGAACTCGCGGCCGACGCCTACCTCGCGGTGACGCCGGTCGACGGCGAGTTCCTCCTGACCGGCGGCGCGTACCCCCGCGAGGTCCGCGGCGGTGATGGGGAGACGGCCGCGGCGCTCCGCGAGGCAATCGACCCCGAACGCTTCAGAGAAGAGCTGTTTCGCGTGATTCGCCGCGTCGGGTGAGGCGACACGGGCGGGCCGAAAGAGAGTGGCCCGCTCGCGTCGGACTCGCTCACTCGTTGCGGGCGAACACGAGGTAGCCGGTGTGGCCGACGCCGGCGGTCGAGGGGCGCGACCCCCGGTCGTTGAAGTCCATGTGGCGCTGAATCGTCTCGAACGTCTCCACGTCCGAGAGGCCGACCTCTCTGGCGGCTTCGACGGCCGCGCGCGTGCCCTCCACGAACGGGGAGTAGACGGCGACGTAGCCGCCGGTCACGAGCAGGTCGGGCGCGTGCCGGACGACCTCGGGCGCGTTCTCGGTGTCGAGGGTGAGCGCGTCGAACTTCGAGTCCGCGAGGTCGTCGACCTCGTCGGTGATGTCGCCGGTGCGAACGTCGACGCGTTCTTCGACGCCGGCGAGTCGCATGTTCTCGCGGGCCACGTCGGCGAACTCGGCGTCGCGTTCGAACGTCGTCACGTCGACGCCGAGGCGACCGAGGTACGCCGAGAGGACGCCCGTGCCGGTCCCCGCGTCGAGGACGCGCTCGCCGGCCGCGATGCCCGTGTGGCCGACGATGAGGCCGATGTCTCGCGGCATCATCGGCGCGCCGGTGCGCTCGAAGTGGTTGAAGAGGTCCGGGCCGCGCGGCTCGCGGACGAGGAACTCCTCGCCGATGTGGGTTTCGAGAGTCTGGCCGGCCTCCACGTCCTCGGGGACGGTGAGCATCCCGAGGTCGGTGTGAAGCTCGTCGCCGGGCGCCCGGAGGTACTCCCGGTCGCCGTGGACGAGGAGTATCACTCCAGTCGCGCGATGGCCGCGGCGAGGTCGCCGTCTTCGGCCTCCAGCGCTTCGCGGGCCTCGTCCTCGGGGACGCCGGCGCGCTGGGCCACGATGGCCACGTCGTCGGCCGGGATGGCGTCGGCGGCCCCGGCGGCCTCAGCGGACTCGTCGCCGCCGTCGTTGCCGTCGTCGCCGGCACCGAGTTCGCGCGTCTCGGGCTCGCCGACGATCTGGTACGTCTCCTGGCCCTGCGCGTCCATGCGCGTGACCTGCGCGTCGCTGAAGACGAGTTCCTCGTCGGCCGTCTTGATGACGACTTCCTCGGCATCGAGCTCCGTCACGTCGATGCCCATCTGCTTCATCATCTGCTTCATCTTTCGCGGGTTCATCCCGCCGCCTCCA
>NZ_AOLP01000013.1 GCF_000337795.1 Haloferax denitrificans ATCC 35960 | reverse complement strand
TGGGGGCGGCGAACTGGATTTCCCAGAGGATCGCTCACTCCAGTACTGACCAGAACGCAGGTGAGCTTAACTTCCGTGTTCGGGATGGGTACGGGTGGAACCTCACCGCTCTGGCCGCCTTAATGCCGACCAGCGGAATCGAACCGCTGTCATACCAATATCGGTCGGGCCGTCGTACCAATGTATACGTGCAATCCAGTTTGCGCCTGGACCCGTTCTCGGGTCTCAGTGCGTATGAATGTGGCTTGGTCTGTTAGTGCTCGCGGGCTTAACAACTCGTTGCCTCGTTGCGTACACCCCAAGTCTATCGAACTCGTCTTCTACGAGTGACCTCAGTGGAACTTCTTTTCCGTGTGGGTTTCGAGCTTAGATGCGTTCAGCTCTTACCCCGTGGTGCGTAGCTGCCCGGCATCTGCCCTCTCGGACAACCGGTACACCAGTGGCACCCATTCGTAGTTCCTCTCGTACTATACGAACGTTCACGTCAAGTTCCTTAACACCCCCAATAGATAGCAGCCGACCTGTCTCACGACGGTCTAAACCCAGCTCACGACCTCCTTTAATAGGCGAACAACCTCACCCTTGCCTGCTTCTGCACAGGCAGGATGGAGGGAACCGACATCGAGGTAGCAAGCCACCCGGTCGATATGTGCTCTTGCGGGTGACGACTCTGTTATCCCTAAGGTAGCTTTTCTGTCATCTACGGGTCCCATGAATGAACCTCGTAGGTTCGCTAGACCACGCTTTCGCGTCAGCGACACTCGTTGGGAATGTCACTGTCAGACTTCCGTTTGCTCTTGCGCTCTTCCACGAGTTCCCGACTCGCGTGAGGAAATCTTTGGGCGCGCTCGATATCTTTTCGAGCGCGTACCGCCCCAGTCAAACTGCCCGGCTACCGGTGTCCTCCGCCAGGAGTGAGAGTCGCAGTCACTAACGGGTAGTATTTCAATGTTGCCTCGGTGGCCCGCTGGCGCGGGTACCTGTGTAATGGCTCCTACCTATGCTGCACATTAGCGACCACGTCTCAGCGACAGCCTGCAGTAAAGCTCTATAGGGTCTTCGCTTCCCCTTGGGGGTCTCCAGACTCCGCACTGGAACGTACTGTTCACCGGGCCCAACGTTGGGACAGTGACGCTCTCGTTGATCCATTCATGCAAGCCGCTACTGAAGCGGCAAGGTACTACGCTACCTTAAGAGGGTCATAGTTACCCCCGCCGTTGACGGGTCCTTCGTCCCATTGTAATGGGTGTTCAGATACCCGCACTGGGCAGGATTCAGTGACCGTACGAGTCCTTGCGGATTTGCGGTCACCTATGTTGTTACTAGACAGTCGGAGCGTCCGAGTCACTGCGACCTGCTCGGTCAAGAGCAGGCATCCCTTATCGCGAACTTACGGGACTAACTTGCCGAATTCCCTAACGTCGGTTGATCCCGACAGGCCTTGGCTTGCTCTGCCAGCGCACCTGTGTCGGATCTCGGTACGAGCTTCTTGCTTGTCTTTTCACGGGCTCTAGGTACCGCCGAGTTTCCCTATCTCACCATTCGTTCGCTTCGTGCCGTTACGGCTTCCACGAATTTCGGTGATTCGACGGGGCGAAGGCCCCGCTCGGTGTTTCCTAAAGCGTCGACGTTTGGTGCAAGAAGGTACTGGAATATTAACCAGTTTCCCTTTCATCTATTTCGAATTACGGATAGACTTAGGATCGACTAACCCTCGGCTGATTGACAGTGCCGAGGAACCCTTGCGCGTAAGGCCGTCGGGGTTCACACCCGACTCTCGCTGCTACTGAGACCATGATTTTCGTTGCTGCACGGTCCACACGAGTTCTCACCCGTGCTTCCACCCATGCAGTATGCCAACCTACGGAATCGTGTCATAAGACACGCCGCCAGGTCTCGGAGGTGGATTTGAGTCCCGATCATTTTCGACGCCTCGAACCTCGGCCGGTAAGCTGTTACGCTATTCTTAGAGGGTAGCTGCTTCTAAGCTCACCTCCCGGCTGTTTAGGGCTCGAGACAATCTTCAATCACACTTAATCCACACTTTGGGTCCTTAACCTGGCTCTGGGTTGTCTCCCTCACGGTGCACAAGCTTACCCCGCACACCGGACTCCCTGAGTCTACGACGTTCGTAAGTTCGGAGTTTGACAGGGAAGCGAACTCCTCTCGGAGTCCGGATTCCCAATCGGTCGCTCTACCTCACGAACTATCTCATCAGAGGTCATGCTTCGACATGTTTCGGTTGGAACCAGCTGTTGCCAAGTTCGATGGGCCTTTCACCCCTACACCAGAGTCACGAGAGGGTATTGTAGGACACCAACTCTAACGGGCCTCCACGCAGCTTTCGCCACGCTTCGCCCTGCTCCGGCGTAGATCACTTGGTTTCGGGTCGCATCCGGTTGGCTCCCCGCCCTTGAAGACGGTGGCCCTGGTCAAAGACTGCGGCCGTATCGGTTTCCCTATGCCTCCGGGGGTTCTCCCCTTAGACTCGCCAGTCAGATGCACTCCATGGTTCGTTTTTCAAAACGCACGACGCAACATCGGCTTCACTCAAGTCTTACTACGGGATCGCTCCCAGTTCATTCGTCGAGTGACCTTGTATGCCACGTCGCTCTATCGCCAACTGATTTCAAGCCCTATTGCACCGCCCTTTTCGGGGTGCTTTTCAGCGTTCGCTCACGCTACTTGTTCGCTATCGGTCTCGAGGAGTGTTTAGTCTTCGCAGTTGATGCCTGCGAAATTCACGAGGGATATCCAACCCCCGCTATTCTGGAACAACCCCGGGATCTGGTTCATACGTTACGGGGTTTTCACCCTGTATCACGCTCCGTTCCAGGAGACTTCACGTATGATCCAGGTCCGTTATGGGTAGTCCGTACACCACATTGCCCGAAGGCTTCGGTTTGGACTGTATCGCGTTTACTCGCCGTTACTAACGACATCGCGGATTGCTTTCTTTTCCTGTTCCTACTAAGATGTTTCAATTCGGAACGTTCCCCATTGCGCGAGGCAATTGCGTGGGGATTCCCATTCGGAGATCCTCAGTTCTTTCCCTCCATGCGGGTCCCTGAGGCTTATCGCAGCTTGGCACGTCCGTCATCGGCTCTCGAGCCGAGCTATCCACCAGCTGGCACAGTAGCCAGTTGATATAGTCACTGTGACCCGGAGAACGGGTCCAGTGGACGCCTGGATTGCACGTACACACGGTTTCATCAAACACCCTCGGTGATCTCCGAGGCGTGTTTTCGACCCTTCCCAACCTCGCTTGCGCGGGATGGTGCATCTGTCGTCAGTATCCATTCTGTCGAAACGTCTTGCCACACTTAAGGGGCACGATCGTTTCGGAGTGGAATACTGCTTACCATGGACCCACAGGGATTCGAACCCTGGGCATCCTCCTTGCAAAGGAGGCACTCTACCACTGAGCTATGGGCCCGTGTTAGCCCTAGTAGTTCTAAGGTGTCCGAACGGGTGTCATTGGTGAACTCGGAAGATCGCGTGTGAGCCACCCCGTCGGGGTGGTCTCGGTCGTTAGGAGGTGATCCAGCCGCAGATTCCCCTACGGCTACCTTGTTACGACTTAAGCCCCCTTGCGAAGCCCAGATTCGACCACCGTGTGGTGGCCTCATCCGGACCTCACTCGGGTGCTTTGACGGGCGGTGTGTGCAAGGAGCAGGGACGTATTCACCGCACTCTATTGAAATGCGATTACTACCGAATCCAGCTTCATGAGGGCGAGTTTCAGCCCTCAATCCGAACTACGATCGAGTTTAGGAGATTAGCGTTCTCTTTCGAGATAGCAACCCATTGTCTCGACCATTGTAGCCCGCGTGTAGCCCAGCTCATTCGGGGCATACTGACCTACCGTTGCCCGTTCCTTCCTCCGCTTTAGCAGCGGCAGTCCTTCTAATGTACCCAGCCAGTCGAAACTGCTGCTGGCAATTAGAAGTGCGGGTCTCGCTCGTTGCCTGACTTAACAGGACGCCTCACGGTACGAGCTGACGGCGGCCATGCACCTCCTCTCTACAGCGTCGTGATAAGGTCATCAACCTGATCGTCATCACTGTAGTCGGAGCTGGTGAGATGTCCGGCGTTGAGTCCAATTAAACCGCAGGCTCCTCCGGTTGTAGTGCTCCCCCGCCAATTCCTTTAAGTTTCATCCTTGCGGACGTACTTCCCAGGCGGCTCGCTTCTCGGCTTCCCTACGGCACAGCACAGGCTCGTAGCCTGTGCCACACCTAGCGAGCATCGTTTACAGCTAGGACTACCCGGGTATCTAATCCGGTTCGAGACCCTAGCTTTCGTCCCTCACCGTCGGATCCGTCTTCTCGAGGTGCTTTCGCCATCGGTGGTCCGTCCAGGATTACAGGATTTCACTCCTACCCCGGACGTACCCCTCGAGCCTTCCGGTCCCAAGCCACGTGGTTTTCACCGGACGCCCGCCAGTTGAGCTGGCGGATTTCCCGATGAACCTTCATGGCCGGCTACGGACGCTTTAGGCCCAATAATATCGGTCATCACTTGAGCTGCCGGTATTACCGCGGCGGCTGGCACCGGTCTTGCCCAGCTCTTATTCCTCGACCGCCTTACAGTCGAGAAAAGCGAGGACTATATGCCCTCGCACTTGGGGTCCCCTTATCGCACTTTCGTGCAGTGTAAAGGTTTCGCGCCTGCTGCGCCCCGTAGGGCCCGGAATCTTGTCTCAGATTCCGTCTCCGGGCTCTTGCTCTCACAACCCGTACCGATTATCGGCACGGTGGGCCGTTACCCCACCGTCTACCTAATCGGCCGCAGCCACATCCTACAGCGCCTGAGCGTTTCGGGGAGTCGGCATTCCAGCATGACTCCCGTATGAACTATTAGCCTCAGTTTCCCGAGGTTATCGTTCTCTGTAGGGTAGTTTGGCCACGTGTTACTGAGCTTTTCGCCACGAGTATGAACTCGTGCAACTAGCATGGCTAAATCGGACCCCAATAGCAATGACCTCCGGCAGGATCAACCGGAATGGGTCGCGACCATTTAAACCTGGTCGCGGGGTTTTGGCGGGTGAATGGCAGCGTATTGCTGTCAAATCACCGTTCAAAGGTCCGAGTTCGCGTGACATCCGTTCGGATGTCACCGAACTACTAGGGCTAACATCAGATACCGTCTTGCGGCGTACCGCAGGGGCGGAATCCTCATTTCCTTCGGACCTGAATCGAAGCGATTCGAGGGTATAAACCCTTCGAACCTCGTTCGGTTCGGGTCCGGTGAGGCAGGACGCGTTGAATCGCCCTGCAATCGCGGTGTGTCGTTCGCATTCATCCGAAATGCCTTGGACCACTTAAGGCCGTCGTATCGTGGCGACCCCCGGGAAGGTGTGTCATCCCGGTGAGCGCCAGACGACCTTGGGGTCGGGGCGTTCGGTGGAAGCCTTCGGGGGGAGTGCCCCCGTGCGCTTCTTCGCATTAGTCCGAATGG
>NZ_AOLP01000012.1 GCF_000337795.1 Haloferax denitrificans ATCC 35960 | reverse complement strand
CCCGTCGGAGGGAGCGGCGGTCAGCCAGTCGTTTCAGACGAACCCTTGTGGGATTGAAGCCACGTCAAAAGATGGTGACAGCGGTGACCCTCTGAACGTTTCAGACGAACCCTTGTGGGATTGAAGCAACCGCTCGTCTGGGAAGACGACCTCCCGGAGCGTTTCAGACGAACCCTTGTGGGATTGAAGCCGTTGAGAGTTCGGTCGCTCCCCGCCCCGTGCGAGCGTTTCAGACGAACCCTTGTGGGATTGAAGCGGACGCGGCACGCGAGATGCGTGACGAGCTTCGCGATGTTTCAGACGAACCCTTGTGGGATTGAAGCTGTCCGGCTTTGTATCCAAACAGGGACATGGCCCGTTTCAGACGAACCCTTGTGGGATTGAAGCCGCGCATAGAAATCGACCGCGAGAAGCTTTGAACCAGTTTCAGACGAACCCTTGTGGGATTGAAGCTCGGAGTGGTCGCCGTTGCCGATGAGCCGCGTGGTGCGTTTCAGACGAACCCTTGTGGGATTGAAGCGCCCCTCCATACGCTTAGAGGTATCGCCACCGACTGTTTCAGACGAACCCTTGAGGGATTGAAGCTGCACCGCGCTGGTGAACCCACCAGGGCCAGCCTTCGTCGACGGAGTGGAAACGGTGGAGGTCGACGGTGTGTCTGTTTGCCTCGAGGTGATTGGTGCGAAAGGTGGTTTCGGAGAACAGACCGTCGAGGTTTCGGTGATAAACTGGGCGTAGAAATCGATAAAGAGGTCACCGAACCTGGGACTTAGAGATGGCAGTGGCTGCGTAGTAGCTGCCGAAGAATACGTAGTAACTGGGGACAGCGCTACTCGCGCTCTCTAGCTACTGCCTACTCTCGCCCACGAAAGCGTCTGTAGGCAGTCAACACACTATTGAATGGTCCGCGCTGAGGCGAGTTCGACATCTGCGTCCCCCAGTCAGACCCCTTGTGCGACTCGTCTAGTTCACGGTCACTCGAGGCCATCTTCACACCCGACAATATGACATGGGGGGTTTTGAATACTTCGTTTTGTATGACATGTATAACTTACAGAAACATGGATGGGTGTTACGATGACTCTGGCTTCAAAATATCGAAGATGTCGTCGGAGTAGTAGACCATCATTCCAAGAACAACACTAACACCCAATTCAAGTGCTAAAAGGCCGTAAGAAACGCCCATCCCCCGAATCTGCAGTACACCTACGAGTACGCCTCCTGAAAAGAGAACAACACCAACGATTGCGAGAATCATTGCCCAGGTGATTGCGTACGCGTTAAACTGGTGAACGCTCTTGTTGTGGCTTATCCACGTTGAGTACTCGTCGCTTAGTGTCTGGAAGAAATCTTCCTGGCTGTTGTTCCCATTTGCTGCCAAATCAACCTGGGATGGGTCAACGCCCATCTCGAATTTAGAGGAGGTGTATGCCATTGCGGCGACAACTGAAGAGACTAATAGAGCAAATGCACCAATCGCTGTGTGAGCATTTAAAAAGCCAGATGTAGCTAGATCATCTGTTCGGACTGAGAGTGATAACGCACTACCAAGCACGCCTATCACTAGCAAATTGACCCGGAAAATACCAACAGCCTTCTGATCCTCTTTATGTATCTTCTCTATCTGTTGGTCAACTGTGTGGCGTGCCTCACCACATGCTATTGCAAGCTTTGATTCCTCTGAGTCGCTGTCCCTGCCAGTTCCCATAGCCACCCATCATTCGTGTCATACTATAGTGCTATTGATTAGTCATTTCCTGCCTGATTTGAGAGCGACATTTTGATTGGATTGGCATTGAATACAGAGGTGCGAAGAAATTTTACGCAGACAAGACCTCGCTACTTACGAGGCGGTTGCTTCCCACGCCGGAACTGAATCCCCATCCAGACGATGGCGTGGATGATCGTGGCCGTTGCTGCTGCTGTTTGAATCGCGGGTATAATTCCCATGGCGAGCGGCCGCCCTACGGCGACATCTCTCGATTAAGCGGGCTTCAGTAAAGCGATTACATCCGTGGGAACCAGAGTGTGAATTTGTATTCTGACCACTATGGGAATCCGCTCGGAGAGGCGTCACGTTGACGCCACAACGGTCCCTCTGACGAGGCTGAGTTCGGCCAATACCAGACACACCGCCGCCAGCACGCGAACAGGCACCAAATCGACGCCAGTCCAGACGCCAGCGTCGAAGAGCAGTTTCAGACGAACCCTTGTGGGATTGAAGCTCGCAGGCAGGTACCAGTGGCGGGGGTCAGACCGTGTTTCAGACGGGATCTTGTGGTATTGAAGCAATACCAATATCGACGTCGACCGAATTGTCCGCTGGATTGAGCGCGCTCACCGGAAAGACACCCAAGAAAATCGAGCGCGAGATCAGCGACTTGAAGTCGGATATCGGCGATCTCGAATGGCCGCTTCGGGAGCGATGACAGTCGCTTAGGTGTGCAACAACCGGGAGTGCCCTGCGACCAGACCGATCATCGCTCCGGTGAAATGTGCAAATAGAGCACTCCCGGGGGCACTGTAAGACATCGTCAGCCCAGCGGCGACGAACACGATCACAACAGCCCCAAACCATCGCGGGAGGCCCAACCGGTCGGAGACAAACTTGGACAGGATATTCGAAGTCAGAACGTAGCCCATCAGCGCAAACGCAGCGCCGCTCGACCCCAGTACGCCAAGAAAGAGTATCGAGTCTTGCATGTGGTAAGCGGCAACCTGTGCAACTCCCGCGGACACGCCCGATATGAGAAAGAAGAGATGGAACCGGAGTGATGTCGTTGAGATCGATACGAGTCCACCAAATATAAGCACCATAATCGCGTTTCCAAGCAGATGATCGGGCCCAATGTGGGCGTACACACTCGTCACAAGCGTCCACGGACGATCCGCAAGCGGTGCAGAGAGAACGAATAACTCGCGAGAAAGCCCGACGAAGTTCGCCACCCACGTGGCCGCAGACACGAGCGACATGAGGAACAGCGTCTGAACGACTGGGTTTCGGACAATCGCGCCGCCTATCGTTTCATCTGCGCCGGGATGGGGTTGCTCCCCACCTTGCCTCCATTCGTTCATTTTCCAATACTTACCACCCGCTCGACATAAAACCAACCTCACGACCACCACCACCAATAAATGACACTTGCCGACAATTCCAGACGAACCCTTGTGGGATTGAAGTTCGAAGGACGACGGCCAGCTGGTCGAGACGGACAACTGTTTCAGAAGAACCCCTGTGAGACCGAGTCCCGTTCGAGCGTACAGTCGTCACAACCGCTGTTGACCGCGACAGACGGCAGAGAACACCATCGCTTCCAGTAAAAATCGAGAGACGGCGTCGCGACTCGCGTTGCAGTTGTTCACGTACTGAAATCGAAGAGTGCCCGGGGTGGGCTCCGAACCCACGATCTCCGCATGTCCCAGGTGCGAGGCCGGCATGACCTCGCGGGGGGCGGAGGCTTCCAAGGCGTTCCGCACCGATTGTGAAACCCTATGAGTGCGGCGCTATGTCCAGCTAAGCCACCCGGGCTCAACTTCCCGTTGTGTGCTGGTTGTATTTAAGCTTCTCATCTTCGGCGACCGCGGGGCGAGTCACCACGCCACTCGATTCGAGACATCACCCGCGGATTTATGTCCCAACACCGGGTGCACACACGCATGAGCCAACCGGAGACCGTCCAGTCCGTCCTCGGAGAGGAAGACGTGGTGACCCGCGTCCACCTCGGGGGCGAGGACGAACTGTTTGTAACTCCGACGCGGACGCTCGTCTATCGGGCCGAAGGCCTCCTTTCGGACGAGTCCGTCGACGAATTCTCGCACGCCGCCGAACGACTGTCCGTCAAGGAGGGGCGACGAAAAGCGAAGATATCGCTCGACTACGGCCTCGACGGAAGCGAGACGTTCTCGCTGTCCGCGAAGCGACTCGACGACGCGCTCCAGCCAATCGTCGAGGGCGTCCTCGCGGCCGCCGGCGTGACCGACGAAGACGGCGAGCGACTCGTGCAGGCGTTCCGATTCAGCGAACTCACGTTCGTCATCACCGACGCCCGCGTCGTCCGGCACATCGGAAGCGCGGTCTGGGACGAAGACTACGAGTCGTACCGCTTCGCCGACGTGACCGACCTCGAATTCGAGTCGGGGAGCGTCGCCACGACGGTCGTGCTCACCGTCGACGGCCGCCAAGAGCGGTTCAAGATTCCCAACGAGCAGGCGCGGCTCGTCCGCGAGAAACTCGCGCGGGCGCTGTGTGACTACCACGGCGTCGGGAGTCTCGAAGAGTTCCGCGTCCAGATGGAGAAAGCGCAGACGGCGGCTGACGCCGCCGACACGGAGCGCGACAACACCGACTTCGGCGCGGGGCCCGACCCACTGAGCGCGAACCCCGGCGAACTCTCCGACGAGCCGGCGAACGCCACTCGCACCGAGGGCGACGCGCCCGCCGAACAGAGCCGGCGGGCCGCCCAGACGCAGTCCGTCGAGTCCGCGCCGGCGACCGGCGCGGTGGCGGAAGCGAAGGCGGCCGAGGCCGCGACGACTCAGTCGGCCACCGAATCGCCGGCCGCCGAGCCGTCGTCCGGCAACGTCGCCGACGCCGGCGACCTCGGGTTCGAGGGGTCCGGCTTCGAATCGGCCGCCGAGTCCGAGGCGGCCGGGGGCGCCGGTTCGGACGCCGACTACGCCGAACTCGCCGCCGAAATCGAGTCGCTCCGCGAGGTCGTCGAGGCCCAAAGCGAGCAGATTCGCCACCAGCAGGAGCTGGTCGAACAGCTCATCGAAGAACTCCGCCGCGGGCGGTAGCGCGGAACGCGGCCACCGACCGGTCGCGACCGCCCGCGAGCGTCACTCCCGACCGAGCACTTTTCTGACACACGACGAGCCGAACGGCCCGAGTTCGCCGGACTCGAACCGCACGAAGTGGCCCGTCGAGATGGACGCGCCACAGCGGCGGCAGTCGAAGTCGCCCTCGCGCTGGACGACCTGACTCTCGAATCGGACGAACGTGCCGCCGCGGTTGTGGCGGATGCGGCCGCCGTCGCGCTCGATGATGCCGCGAAGCTCCGCCGCGTCGAGGATGTCGCGGGTGAGTGTTGGGTCGGTGGTGACCGTCTCGATGCGGTCGACGACCTCGGCGAGGGAGAGTTCGTCGGCTTCGAGGTGCACGAGGAGGTCGAGCGCGAGTTCGACGCGCTCGTCGCGTGTGGGCTCGGTCACGGTTCGGGAGCCAATCGAACGGGGTCGGGCTAAAGCCCTCCGAAGCACAAAGCGTTTGGTCGCCGCGCGACGACGGACCGCAGAGCTTCCGTGCCCCGTCCGCGCCTCGCCGCCGGCCTCGCGCTCGCGGCCGTCGTCGCCGGTCTCCTGCTCGCGTCGCCAGACGCCGTCATCTCGCGCGCGGCGTGGGTCGCCGCCGACCCCGTGCGACTCGTCGTCGTCGTGAGCGCGCTCGCGCTCGTGCGCCCCCTTCTCGCGTGGCCGACGACGCTCCTCGCGCTCGTCGTCGGCTACGGCCTCGGACCGGTCGGCGTGCCGTTCGCGCTGGCGCTCATCGTCCTCACGAGCGTCCCGCCGTACCTCTTCGCGCGGCGCTACCGGGGCACCACCAGACTCGCCGCGGTCGGCGAGCGGGCGGTCGAACAGACCGGGTCGGTGACGGGCGTGGCCGCGAGCCGTCTGTTTCCAATCCCCTCCGACGTGGTGTCGGTGGCGGCGGGCGTCGCCGACGTCCGACTCGGCGCGTTCGCCCTCGGGACCGCCGTCGGCGAACTCCCGTGGGCCGTCGCGGGCGTCATCGCCGGCGCGTCGGTCGAGACGCTCACGACGGAGTCGCTGGCCGCGGCCGTCCGCCCGGAGTTCGTCGTCCTCGCCGCCGTCGCGGGCGTGTCGATGCTCGTCCCGACCGCGTACCGTCGCTATCGAGGCGAGTCCGGCGCGTAGGGGAAGGAGACGGAAAATCGAGCCGAGCGTGCGGGTGGTGACCTATTCTAACAGCGACTCGCCGGTCATCGCGGCCGGCTGGTCGACGTCGACGAGTTCGAGGATGGTCGGCGCGATGTCGCACAGCGAGCCGCCCTCGCGGACGGTCCGGCCGCCCGAAAGCGGGTGGTCGGGGTCGACCTCGGCGTGCTCGCCCTCGGCGTCGTTCTCCGCGGCCGCCTCGTCGTCGCGGTCGGCCGCGAGGTAGACGAACGGGACGGGGTTGAACGTGTGGGCCGTGTGGGGGTCGTCTTCGGTGCCCATGTCGTCGGCGTTGCCGTGGTCGGCGGTGATACAGACGTGGCCGCCGTGGGCGCGGACGCTCTCGACGAGCCGCCCGAGCTGTTCGTCGACGGCCTCGACCGCTTCGATGGCGGCCTCGTAGTCGCCGGTGTGGCCGACCATGTCGGGGTTGGCGTAGTTGAGCACCATCACGTTCGGGTCGTCGGACTCGATGATGTCGATGGCCGTGTCCGTGAGTTCCACCGCGGACATCTCGGGCTGGAGGTCGTAGGTCGGCACGTCGGGGCTCTCGACGATGTTCCGAATCTCGCCGTCGAACTCGACCTCGCGGCCGCCGTTGAGGAAGTAGGTGACGTGGGGGTACTTCTCGGACTCCGCCATCCGCAACTGCGTCATGTCCGCCTCGGCGAGCACCTCGCCGAGCGTGTCCTCGGGCTGTTCCGGCGGGTAGGCGACAGAGACGTCGAACGTCTTGTCGTACTGCGTCATCGTCGTCATGAGAATCTCCGGCGGCGTCGTCTCGAACTCCCAGACGGGCTCGATGTCGCAGAGCATCCGCACGAGCTGTCGCGCGCGGTCGGCGCGGAAGTTGAAGAAGACGACCGAGTCGCCGTCTTCGAGCGCGGGCGCGTCGTCGACGACGGTCGGCTCGACGAACTCGTCGGTGTCGCCGCGGTCGTACGACTCGGTGACGGCGTCGACGGCGGTGTCGGCGGTCCACTCCGCCTCCCGGTTGACGATGGCGTCGTAGGCTCGGTTGGTGCGCTCCCAGTTCTGGTCGCGGTCCATCGCGTAGTAGCGCCCGGAGACGGTGGCGACGCCGCCGGTTCCCTGTTCGTCGGCGACGGCTTCGAGGTCGGCGAGGTATTCCTCGCCGCCGGTGGGGCTGGTGTCGCGGCCGTCGGTGAAGGCGTGGGTGACGGCCTCGACGCCGCGGTCGGCGGCGAGTTCGATGAGCGCGTGGAGGTGCTGTTGGTCGGAGTGGACGCCGCCGTCGGAGACGAGGCCCATGAGGTGGACGCGCCCGTCGTGTTCGTCGGCGTGGTCGTAGGCGGCCGTGATGGCGTCGTTCTCGTAGAACGAGCCGTCGTCGATGCTGTCGCCGATGCGGGTGTACGCCTGCTTGACGACGCGGCCCGCCCCGATGTTGAGGTGGCCGACCTCGCTGTTGCCCATCTGGCCGTCCGGGAGGCCGACGCGCCGGCCGTCGACGATGAGCGTCCCGAACGCGCCCGCGTCGCGGTAGCGGTCGAAGTTCGGCGTGTCCGCCGCCTTGATGGCGTCGCGGCGGTCGTGGTCGCCGAGTCCCCACCCGTCGAGGATGATGAGTGCTGCGTCCATACGTCGCCGTTCGGCGCGCCGGGGTAACTGTCCTTTGCTCCCGACATGGGATGACAACGTATCGCGTACGGAGCCATCGAACCCGGATTTTCGCCCCGACGACCTTTTCTTTCGGCGCGCCGTCCGACTCGGCGATGGGTCTGCGCGATTTCGACCTCGACGCGGCGGTCGACGACTGGGCGGAGTACTACCTCGGAAACGGCCCGAGCCTCGTCGTCTTCCTCGTCCTCAACGCCGCCGCGTTCCTCGTCGGGGTGAGCTTCTACGTCCACTCCGACCCCGCGCTTTCTGACCTGCCGACGTTCCTCTACCCGCTTTTCGGCGACTCGCCGACCGCCCTCGCGCTGATGACGCTGTCGGCCGCGACACTGCTTCCGAACCTCGGTCGCCGCGTCGCCGACGCGCCCGTCAACCGGCCGCTCGCGTACCTCCACACCCTCGCGTTCGTCTGGCTCGTCAAGTACGGCGTCTGGACGGTCGTCGCGCTCAACCTCCGCCCCGACCTCTACGTCGGCTTCTCCGGGGCCGCGCTCTGGGACTACTGGGGCATCATGCTCACCCACGCGGGCTTTCTCGCGCTCGCGCTCCTCGTCCCGCGCTACGGCGCGACCACGAAGGGCGCACTCGGGTTCGCCCTCGTCCTCGCGCTCGTCAACGACGTGTTCGACTACGGCTTCGGCTACTACCCGCCGCTGAAGTACGAGGCGGGGGCGCTCCTCGCGGGCATCACCGTCGCGCTCTCGTTTCTCGCCGTGTTTCTCGCGTCGCGGGCGTTCGACCGCCTCTCGGACCCCCCGGAGACCGCCCCGTGAGCGCCCCGCGAGTCACAATCGCTAATCGCACGACGGCGCGGGGTATCACATGAGTCAGGCTTTTCCCCGCCCGCAGTCTATGACCTCGTAATGGACTCCGCGGTACTGCTCGACCTACTCGGGAACGAAAACCGCCGGCGCATCCTGCGGTTGCTCTCGCACAAACCGTGCTACGTCACCGAGATAAGTGAGTACCTCGGCGTCAGCCCCAAGGCCGTCATCGACCACCTCCGAAAGCTGGAGGACGCGGGGCTCATCGAGTCGCGCACCGACGACCAGCGGCGCAAGTACTTCCACATCTCGCGGAACCTCCGACTGGAGGTGAACGTCTCGCCGTACGGGTTCGGCGCGAAAAGCGCCTACCCGCCGAGTCCGAGCCTCGACATGGCCGGGCGCTGTCCGCACGTGACGCTCGAAGTCGAGAACGCCGGGAGCGACGACATCTCGGAGTTGGCGCGCGAACTCGGGAAACTGGAGGAACTCGACAACGAACTCTCCTTGGCCCAGCGGTGGGTCCAGGGCCGAATCACCGACGTGCTCGACCGCCTCAACGACCGCCTCGGCGTCGACGCCGACAGCCGCTTTTACGCCGAGATTCTGGCCGCGCTCGCCAACGGGTCGAACACCGTCCGCGGCATCGCAAAGGACCTCAACGCGGACCCCGCGGTCGTCGACAGCGCGCTCCACCACCTCGCCGAGGGCGACCTCGTCGCCCACAACGGCGACCGCTGGCGAATCGACTGACGCCTACAGCTCCTGTGTCAGGCCCGCCCGGAGGTCGCGGCCGAAGTAGTGACCGACGAGCGCCGCGAGCCCGCCGCTCGCCGCGCCGACGCCCGCGATGGCGACGCCGTAGTCCGCGAGCAGTTGGACCGCGAAGGGCGCGAACACGGCGAACAGCGTCGAGAGGACGAACGCGAGGCCGGCGGCGATTGCCCCCGCGAGCACGACTTCCGTGTAGCGTCGCTTCGACCCGACGAGGCCGATGAGGAAGCCGGCGGCGGCGATGCCGACGAACCGGCCGATGAAGCCGACGATGGGAATCGCGCCGCCGACGAGGAGGCCGCCGACGGAGAGCAGGAGCGCCGCGAGGAACGCGCGCGGGGAGAACAGCCCGCCGAGGCGACCGCCGCCGGACGACCCCGACGGACGGGTCTGCGTCGCCTCGTCGCGCTCGCGGGTCAATCCGGAGAGCACGTCGTCGACGGACTGCTCAGTCTCCTTTTGGTCCGACCGTTGCATGTGTAGAGGGTCGCGGGCGAGCCTGATGGCTCTTGTGCCGGTGAGTCAGCCGCGGAGACCGTTCGCGTCGGTTCGCGTCGCGTGACGGTGCGCCGCCGGTCTCGGAGCTACGCGTTGCGGCCGAGGATGAAGTACAGGACGAGTCCCAGAAGCGGCGCGAGGAAGACGACGACGGCCCAGAGGAACGCCGGGTGACTGCTGTTTCGCTTCGCGTCGCGGTACGTCCACACCACCATCCCGAGGAACAGGAGGAAAAACAGCAGGCCGATTACGAACGCGCCTGCGCCGCGCGACTGGAGGAGTATCGTGGGGAGCATACGCGGGCCGACGGACGGCCGGCTAAAATGTCTTGTGCCAGTTATGTCGTGGAAGCAGACATCTCATTGGTTGCACCCGGCCGGTTCGGTTCACCCCCGGTCGTCGTCCCGAGTAGTTCGCTTCGCTCGCCACTCGGGATTTTCCCTCCAGATTTTTGCCGTGACCGGGTCGCCGGAGGCGACCCCGAACGGTAAAAAGGTGGGTTTGAAGTCTGCCCCCGCGGTATCCCGCGATATGAACGCAGGGGACCGCGTCCGCGTCACCCGCGCGGACGTCACGAACGAAGGCGTGCTCATGCCGTCTTCCACCGAGGACCACCTCGTCGTCAAGCTCGACGGCGGGTACAACGTCGGCATCGCCCGCGAGGGAGCCGACGTGGACGTGCTCGAAACCGACGTGTACGACATCGAAGACGCGCAGTCCGAGGGCGACGGCACCTCCGAAATCGAGTTCGACGACGACCTCCCGACCGTCTCGCTCATCTCGACCGGCGGGACCATCGCCTCGACGGTCGACTACCGCACGGGCGCGGTGACCGCGCAGTTCGACGCCGAGGACGTGCTCCGGGCCGTCCCCGACCTCGCGGGGCGGGCGAACTACCGCGGCCGCGTCGTCGCCAACATCCTCTCGGAGAACATGACGACCGACGTGTGGGTCGACCTCGCCGAGGCCATCGCCGAGGAAATCGAGGCCGGCGCCGACGGCGTCGTCGTCATGCACGGCACCGACACGATGCAGTTCTCCGCGTCGGCGATGTCGTTCATGCTCGACACGCCCGTGCCCATCGTCTTCACGGGCAGTCAGCGCTCGGCGGACCGCCCCTCCTCTGACAACGTGATGAACGCCGTCTGCGCCGTCGAGGCCGCGAAGGCCGACGCCGCCGAGGTCATGATCTGCATGCACGCCTCGGAGTCCGACGACGCCTGCGCGCTCCACGAGGGGACGCGCGTCCGCAAGAACCACACCTCCCGGCGCGACGCGTTCGAGACCGTCGGCGCGAAGCCGCTCGGCGAGGTCGACTACGAGGCCGAGGAGGTCACGTTCCGCCGCGACTACGCCCCCCGCGGCGAGGCCGACCTCGCGCTCCACGCCGACATCGAGTCCGAGGTGGAACTCGTGAAGTTCACGCCGGGGATGGACCCCGCGGCGCTCGACTACCTCGACGGGAAGGCCGGCGTCGTCATCGAGGGGACGGGCCTCGGCCACGTCCACACCGACCTCATCCCGCGGTTCGAGGAACTCGTCGAGGACGGCACGGTCGTCGCCATGACCTCGCAGTGTCTCGAAGGCCGCGTCTGCGACCGCGTCTACGACACCGGCCGCGACCTGCTCGACGCCGGCGTCGTCGAGGCGGGCGACACGCTCCCCGGCACGGCGAAGGTGAAGCTCATGTGGGCGCTCGCCAACGTCGCCGACCCGACGGGTGCGATGGGTCGGAACCTCGAAGGCGAACTGACTCAGCGCTCGGTCCCGTGGGAGTGACCTGATGGAGATTCGACCCGCGCGGCCCGAGGACTACGACGCGGTCGCCGCGTTCACCCGCGACACGTGGGCCGACCGCGGGGTGTCGGACTACCTCCCCGACATCTACCACGACTGGATTGCCCCCGGCGAGTCGGAGCGGGCGACGCTCATCGTCGATATGGGCGAGGAGACGCCCTCCGACGACGTGGCCGCCATCGCACAGGTCGTCATGCTGTCGGAATACGAGGGCTGGGCGCAGGGCATGCGCGTCGCGCCCGACTACCGCGAGCGGGGGCTCGCGACCAAACTGTCGCGCGCGCTTCTCGACTGGGCGCGCGAGCGCGGCGCGCGCCGCGTCCGCAACATGGTCCACTCGTGGAACGTCCCGAGCCTCGCCACCACCCGCACGGCCGGGTTCGACCCCGGCATCGAGTTCCGGTGGGCGATGCCCGACCCCGACTCGACCGCCGACCCCGAGGCGGCCGTCGGCGACGACGCCGACGCCGCGTGGGCCTACTGGACCGGCTGTGAGGCCCGAACCGCGCTGTCGGGGCTCGCGCTCGACCCCGCGGAGTCGTGGGCGCTCTCCGAGCTGACCCGCGAGCGCCTCCACGACGCCGCGGACGACGACCGACTGTTCGTCGTCGGCGACGACCGCGCGACCGGCTTCACCTATCGCAACCGGACCTTCTCCCGAGAATCCGACGACGAGGGCGAGGTGACGTGGGCCGAGTACGCGGTCGCCGCGTGGGACGACGCGTCGGCCTGCGGGTCGCTTTTGGACGCCGTCCGCCGCGACGCCGCTTCGGTCGGCGCGGACCGGACGCGCGTCCTGTTCCCCGAGCGCGTCGACTGGATTACCGACGCCGCACTCGCCCGGAGCGACCTCGCGGAAGAGCCGACGTTCGTCATGGAAGCCGACGTCTCCTGACGGGCGCGAAAATCGCTTTTCGACGACCGGCCGAACGCCGGTCAGTTCCAGTCGACACCGCGGACTTCGAAGCGTGCCCCGCCGAGTTCCGAGTCGCCCACGTCGAACTGCCAGCCGTGCAGGTCGGCGATTCGTCGCGCCGTCGGGAGATGCGGGGAGTCGTAGTCGACGCCGAGCAACTGGCTCACATCCGCGGTCGCCGCCGCGCGCTCTGCCGGGGACGGGTGGGGGCCGTCGTCGTCGATGTAGAACCCGCCGGCAGTCGTTCCGACGACGACGCTGAACGACGGATCGGCCGACGCGTTCCGCTCGAAGCAGGTCGTGAGCACCGCGACCAGGAACAGCCCGAACAGGTGGCCGTCGGCCGAGAGCGACCCGTCGCCGACGACCCGGAGCGAGGCGTCGCCAGCGTCGTCGAGCGAGGCGACCGCCCACGCCTCCGCGACGCGCTCGCGGAAGTCCACCGGCGCGAGGTCGATTGTGCTCGGGTGCTCGGCGATGCCGATGCCCCACTCGACGAGCGAGTCGATGCGCGAGAGGCTCTGGGAGAGCGCGACCGCGTCGTCGCCGTCGACCGCGGCGAGTCGCTCGGCGGACGCGGCGGCCGACGCGAGCTGTGCTTTGAGTTCCGAGGCGAGCACGCTGACGAGCGCCGCGAGGTGCTCGTTTTTCTCGTTGACCTGCAGTTCCGCGAGCCGCCTGTCGGTGATGTCGAAGTGGGAAACGAGCGCGAAGGTCCCGTGTCTCGGCGTGTCTACCGAGACGACGCGGAGCGCGAACCACCGATAGACCGCGGGCGAGTGACACGGGTACTCGGCGGTAAAGAGGTCGCGGTCGCCGCGGAGCACCGCGCGAATGCCGTCGGCGACGACGCCCGCGAGTTCGTCGGTCTCGCGGGCCGCGTCGCACACCGCGAGGTAGTTGATACCCGTCGAATCGGGGTCGCCCACGTAGTCGTTCGCGTCGGCGAACGCCCGCCACGCCCGGTTCGTGTAGACGATGTCGCCACGCCTGTCGAGGAGCGCAATCGTCGCCGGAAACTCCTCGAACCCCCGTTCGATGAGCGAGACGTCGTCCATCACAGCGTATACGCTGGGAATCGGTTTGACAGTTTCTACCACGCGGGTCTGAACTGCGCGTCGCGTCGCTCGCGGCGCGAAGTATGTGAAAATCGGCGTTCGACCGCCGGCGGTCGGGGTGCAATCGACCGGGCCGTCGAGAGTCGGAGGTCGGGTCGGTCGCGGTCGCGGTCGCGGTGGTCAGTCCGAGGGTGCGACTTGGGGCTTACGCTCGTTTCCCTCCGTACCCGCCATGGCGAGCACGTCGTCGAAGAAGCCGAGCGAGTCGTGGGGACCGGGGTGGGCTTCGGGGTGGTACTGGCGCGTGATGACGCTCAGCTCCTCGCTGGCGAGGCCCTCCGCGGTGTCGTCGTTGACGTTGACCTGCGTCACGTCGAGTTGGTCGCCGGGGTCGGCGACGGTGTAGCCGTGGTTCTGGGTCGTCATGACGACCTTGCCGGTCTGGAGGTCGCGGACGGGCTGGTTGACGCCGCGGTGGCCGAAGGCCATCTTTTCTGTGGTGCCGCCGAGCGCGCTGGCGACGATCTGCTGGCCGAGGCAGATGCCCGCCAGCGGGACCTCGCCGGCGAACTCCTCGACGAGTTCGCGCGTCGCGGTGTAGTTCTCGGGGTCGCCGGGGCCGTTCGAGATGAAAAGCACGTCGGGGTCGAGCGCGGTCACGTCCTCGGCGTCCGCGTCGTAGGGGAGCACGTGAACCGTCGCGCCGCGCTCGACGAGGGAGTCCACGATGGAGCCTTTCGCGCCGCAGTCGACGAGCGCGACGGTGGTGTCGCCGTCGCCCTCGAACGTCGTCAGTTCGGTCGTGGTGACCTGCGCGCCGATGTCGACGTGGTCGCTCATGCCCTTGCACTGCGCGAGTTCCTCCTTTGCGTCCTCCGGAGTCACGTCCTCGCCGACGGCGATTCCGACCTTCATCGCGCCCTCCTCGCGGATGGACGTGACGAGGTCGCGCGTGTCGAGGTGGTCGACCGCCGGGACGCCCTCGTCTGCGAGCCACTCGACGACCTCCTCCGTGAACTCGCGTGCGACGGCCGCCCGAGGGTGGACCCGGTCGGACTCGAATCGCTCGGCTCGGACGCCGTAGTTCCCGATGAGGGGGTACGAGAAGGTGAGGACTTGCTCTTCGTACGAAGGGTCGGTCAGACTCTCTTCGTATCCCGTATATGCGGTTGTGAACACCAGTTCACCGCGTGTGCGCCCCGGAACACGGCCACGCGCTTCGACCACGCGTCCGTCTTCCAGCGCCAGATAGGCGTCCGACATTACGAGAAACGAACGGAACACGGGTGCATAAGTGTTGCTTTCGAAGGTGAGTTACGAAATTCGTAATCGGTAAGTCGCTGGGGTGGACACGTGGTGTATGGACGAGCTTGACCGGCGCATCCTCGATATCCTTCGACGGGACGCTCGGACCCCCAACACGGAGATTGCGGCCGAGGTCGGGACCTCCGAGGGGACCGTCAGGAACCGCGTCGAGCGGTTGGTCGAGGAGGGCGTCATCGAGCGCTTTACGATTTCGACCCGGACGGGGAACCTGAAGGCGATGATAGAGGTGACCGTCGCGGTCGACGTCGACACCAACGACGTCTCCGAGCTGATGGCCGACTGGAAGGACGTTGACTTCGTCTGGCAGGTCTCCGGCGAGGAGGACATCGTCCTCGTCGTCGACGCCGCCGACACCCGCGCCGTCAACGACCTCATCACTCGCGCCCGCGAGCACGACGACGTAAAGAGCACGAAAACCCGCCTGATTCTCGACGAGCGCCTCGGCTGACGGCGCGCCGCCATCGGCCCGCGGCACCCGGTTCGCATCGAAGCTTAGTTGACCCCCGACTCCGACGGAAGGCACATGAGCAACGCCGCGGCCGACGAGGCTACTGAACTCCACAAGAACGCATCTCAGGACGTCATCGCCGTCGACTCCGACGACAACGCGGAGGGAACGGTCAACCGACTCGACGCCCACACGGGCGACGGCATCCGCCACCGCGCCTTTACCTGCCTCGTGTTCAACGAGGAGGGCCAGATACTCCTCGCCCAGCGCGCGCCGAACAAGCGCCTGTGGGACACCTCGTGGGACGGCACCGTCGCCTCCCACCCCGTCGAGGGCCAGACCCAAGAGGAAGCCACCGAAGAGCGCCTCGAAGAGGAACTCGGCATCAGCCCCGACCAGTACTCCGACCTCCGCGTCACGGACAAGTTCGAGTACAAGCGCTACTACGAGAACGCCGGCCTCGAATGGGAGGTCTGTGCCGTCCTGAAGGTCACGCTCGAAGACACCTCGCTCGACCCCGACGAAGACGAGATTGCGGGCATGCTCTGGGCGGACTACGAGCACCTCCACGACAACCCCGAGTGGTACCGCCAACTGCGTCTCTGCCCGTGGTTCGAAATCGCCATGCGCCGTGACTTCGAGTAGGCTCACCCTCGCAGACGACGCGCGAGCTGTGATTCTCTCGCACGCCCGCGAGGGTGCCGCCCGCGACCCGCCCGCGGAGGTCTGCGGCGTCCTCGCCGGCGACGGCGACGCGCGCACCGTCACCGCCGCCCACCCCGTTTCGAACGTCGCCGACGAGCCGCGGGTCGCCTACGAACTCGACCCCGAGGAGACGGTTTCGATTCTCGAAACCGTCGAATCGGCCGGCGACGACGCGGTCGGCTTCTACCACTCGCATCCCGAGTCCGACCCCGTGCCGAGCGCGACCGACCGGGAACAGGCCTCGTGGCCGGGCTACGTCTATCTCATCTGCTCGCCCGACGGCCGGCTGACCGCCCACGAGTGGACCGGCGACGAGTTCCGCGAACTCGACGTCACGGTCGAGTGACTCGTCGGCCTCCCGGACCCTCGCCAGTACGCCGCGCCCGTCGGCGCGCTTCGGTGAGAATATCCTTTCCGAGTCCGCAGACCCGTCCATGGAACCCGACCGCTACGACGACCTCGACGGACAGGTCGCGCTCGTCACCGGCGCGAACCGAGGCATCGGCCGCCAGATAGCCGAGAACCTCCGCGACCGCGGCGCGACGGTGTACGCGGGGTCCCGAAGCGTCACGAACGAGACGCCCGAGGGGACGGAGCGAGTCCTCCTCGACGTGACCCAAGAAGGCGACATCGAGGAGGTCGTCGACGGCGTCTTCGCAGACCAGAGCCGACTCGACATCCTCGTCAACAACGCCGGCGTCGGCGGGTTCGGCGACGATATCGTCGCCGAGCCGACCGAGCGAATCGACCGCACCCTCGGCGTCAACCTCCGCGGGCCGATGCTCATGTGCAAGCACGCCGTTCCCCTCCTCCTCAAGTCCGACGGCGGCCGCGTCGTCAACGTCTCGTCCGGCATGGGCGCGCTCGGCGAGGAGCAGTCCGGCGGGTCGCCCGCGTATCGAATCTCGAAGACCGGCCTCAACGGCCTCACCGCCTACCTCGACGGCCAGTACGGCGACGACGGCCTCATCGCCAACTCGGTGTGTCCCGGCTGGGTCCGCACCGACATGGGCGGCGAGGAGGCCGCTCAGCCGGTCGAGAAGGGCGCGGAGACGCCGACGTGGCTCGCCACGTTCAAGCCCGGCGCGCCCTCGGGGAAGTTCTGGCGCGACAAGGAAGTCATCGACTGGTAAGCGACCGACGCCCCGCCGCCGCGACGCTCACGTCACGCCGCCGCTCTGCATCTCGAACGCCTCGTATTCGTCCTCGTCCAGAGTCTCGCGGAAGTGCTCGACCGCCCGGTACACGTCCTCGAAGCCGACGTAGGCCGGCGCGGGAGCCATGCGAACGACGTTCGGTTGGCGGAAGTCCACGACGACGCCGCGCTCCTTGAGCGCGAGGCTGATTCGGTAGGCCTCGGGGTGTTCGACCGCGACGTGGCCGCCGCGGGCCGCGGGGTCACGCGGGGTGCCGACCTCGCACTCGGGTAGTCGCTCGTCCACGAGGTCGATGAGGTAGTCCGTGAGCGCCAGCGACTTCTCGCGGAGCGCCTCCACGCCGCCGGCGTTCTCGACGATATCGAGCGCGCCGTCGAGGGGGGCCGCCGACAGCACCGGGACCGTCCCCGACTGGAACGCGCCGGCCGACTGGGCCGGCTCGTAGGTCATCGCCATGTCGAACTGCGTCTCCTTGTCGTTGCCCCACCAGCCGGCGAGCGCGGGCGTGATGCCGAAGTGACGCTCGTTGACGTAGAGACCGGCAATCGCGCCGGGACCGGCGTTGAGATACTTGTAGTGGCACCAGACGGCGAAGTCCGCGCCCACCTCGGAGAGTCGGTGCGGGACTGCGCCGACCGAGTGCGCGAGGTCGAAGCCGGCCAGCGCGCCGGCCTCGTGAGCCGCCTCGGTGATGGCCTCGATGTCGAACAGTTGCCCGCTCCGGTAGAGGACCGAGGGGAGAAACACCATTCCCACGTCGTCGTCGATGGCGGCGAGCACGTCTTCGGTCTCGATGGTCCGCCCGTCGCGGCTCTCGACCACGCGGAGCGCCTCGTCGGGGTCGCGGCCGGCCGCCCGGAGTTGCGCGCGAACCGCGTAGTGGTCCGTCGGGAAGTCGAGCGAGTCCACGACGACTTTTTCGCCGCGGTCGGGGTCGTAGAACGTCCCGACGAGCGCGTGGATGTTGACGGTGGTGGAGTTGGCGACGACGACCTCCTCGGGCGTCGCGCCGACGAGCGGGGCGAGTCGCTCGCCCAGTCGCTCGCCGTAGCTGAACCACTCGGGGTCGGCGTCGGTCCACCCGCGGATGGCGAGGTCGCGCCACTCGTCGACGACGCGTTCGAGCGCCGCCGCCGCGTCGACGGACAGCGGGCCGAGCGAGTTGCCGTCGAGGTACAGTTCGCCCTCCGGGAGGAGAAAGCGGTCGCGGAGGTCCGAAAGCGGGTCCGCCGCGTCCATCTCGCGGGCGGCGTCGACGGTGAACTCGCCGAATTCGTCGGAGTCGTCGGAGTCGTCGAGGTCGCCGGAGTCGACGGAGTCGGTCATACCCGCCTCGAAGCGCCCGCGCGACAAGTAGGTGCGCGGCCCGCGCTGGAAACCGAGTGGGGGGTCCGCTTATTCGGGGTCCGCGCCCGACGACTCGGCCTCGCGGGCGAGTCGGTCGTAGGCGGCCCACGAGGGGTCAACGTCGGGGTGTTCGATGCGCTCGCCGTCGACGACGACGCCCTCGCCCGCGACGACGGTGCCGGCGACGCCGACGGGGGTGCCGCGGTCGTCGAGCGCGGCGACCACGTCGTCCGTGACCGAGGGGTCCGTGGCGACGACGAGCGACCCGGCGGTGGTCGAGCGCCACGGGTCGATGCCGAGGTACTCGCAGGTCTCGCGGACGCCGGGTCGGAGCGGGATGCTCGACTCGTCGATTTCGAGTTGGACGCCCGCGCTCTCGGCGATTTCGTTGAGCGCGCCGTGGACGCCGCACTCGGTGGCGTCGTGCATGGCGTGGACGCCGCGGCCGCCGGCGGCCGAGACGGTCATCGCGTCGCGGACGGCGTCGGTCTCGTCGAGTCGCGCCTGCGCGGCGGCGAGCACGTCGGCGTCGAGGTCGGCGAAGGCGTCGGGAAAGAGCGTCGTCAGGAGGCCGGTCGCCTCGACGCCCGGCCCCTTCGTCACGAGCACGTCGTCGCCGGGGCGCGCGCCGTCCGGGCGGACCACGTCGTCGTGGTCGCCGACGGCGAGGGCGGTCGCGCCGCCGACCCACGGGTACGAACAGCCGGCGTAGCGGGCGGTGTGGCCGGTGACGATGCTGACGCCGAGGTCGGCGGCCTCGTCGTGCATCGCTTCCCAGAGTTCGGCGAACTGCTCGTCGGTCATCTCGGGCGGGAGCGTAAAGGAGACGGCGAGATGCGAGGGGTCCAGCCCCGAGACGGCGATGTCCGAGAGGACGATGTCGATGGCGAACCGGCCCGCGCGCTCGAAGCCGAGCGCGGGGAGCACGGAGACGGGGTCGGTCGCGATGGCGACGGCGGTGCCGCCGATGTCGAGGAGGCCGAAGTCGACGCCGTGGGTCGGGCCGAGCGCCACGTCGTCGCGGGCCGCGCCCAGCCGCGGGTAGATGTACTCGTCGAAGAACTCGCGGTCGACCTTTCCGAGGTCGGTCATACGCGACCTGCGGGGGCCGCGAGTAAGAACGTACTCATCCGCCGCCGGCGGGGCCGCCCCGGTCGCGTTCGAGACCCGCTCGTCGGCGCGGCCGCTCGCCGGTCGAAAGGTGGGACGGTCCCCCGTCCCTGCTCATGAAGAGACGCGGAGACGGTTCGAAGGGGCATGGAAAGTCCCACCACCGGACTGCCCGCGTCGCTTCAACCTGAACGCCGGACGTACAAGAACCTCGCTAAGTTCCCTCGATGGACCTATATAGCTCCACGAAGGCGGCGGAGAATACTGCCGCTTCGAGAAAATCGACCGCCGACAGTCAGACCGGTCGGTGGCCCGCTTCGTCGGGGGTGTTGTTCGGCGTCCGCCACGCGTCGTCGAGGTGTTCGACGACCGCGCGGGCGACGGCGACCGGCTCCTCGTGGTGGACCCAGTGGGTCGCCTCGCCGAAGATCTTGAGGTGGCCGTCCTCGCAGAACGCGAGGCTCTCGCGCGCCATCTTCGGCCGGAGGAACCTGTCTTTGCTCCCCCAGACGACGAGCGTCGGCGGTTCGACCGTCTCGGCGCGGGGACGCGGCCGCTCGCGGACGACCGCGCGGTACCAGTCCACCATCGAGCCGTAGGCCCCGGGCACCGACCACGCGGCGCGGTAGCAGTCGAGGTCGGTCGCCGAGAACGTGCCGGGGAGCGCGGAGCCGGTCAGCGCCCGTTCTAGGACGGCCCAGTCGCGGACGGGGGCGACGAGTTCGGGGAGCTTCGGAAGCTGGAAGAACAGGACGTACCAGCTCCGGAGCTGTTGGGCCGGGTCGCGGCGGAGGTGGCGGGCGAACACCGCGGGATGCGGGAGGTTCATCGCGGTGACAGAGCGCACCCGGTCCGGGTGGTGGAGCGCGGTCCACCACGCCACCGCCCCGCCCCAGTCGTGGCCGACGACGTGGACCTTTTCGCGGCCGAGCGCGTCCGCGACGCCGACCACGTCGCCGGCGAGTTCGTCGATGCTGTACCACTCGACGCCCGCGGGGCGGTCGCTCAGGTTGTAGCCGCGCTGGTCGAGCGCGACGACCCGATAGCCCGCCTCGGAGAGCGGACGGAGGTAGTCCGCCCACGCGTACCAACACTCCGGGAAGCCGTGGAGGAGGACGACGAGTTCGCCGTCTTCCGGTCCGGCTTCGACCGCGTGGAGCGTGACCTCGCCCGCCTCGATGCGACGGCTCGTCGCCTCGACGGACAGCTCCACGTCGTCGCGCGACAGCCCCGATTGCTTCGCCATACCCCTCGCTACGGCGGCGAGGGACAAATGTGCCGCGGCGACGCGCGGCCGTCGTCTGCGAGAAACGAGTCGGTCCTGCGGGCGGCGGGACGGGGCAGGGAAGGGCGAGGTGGGGCGGTGCGGAGCGAGGCGACTCGACGCGGACCGGACTACCCGAACAGGCGCTTTCTGATGCTCCGCGTGCGGCTCTGTTCGGCCATGAGCACCGAACACTCCACGTCGTCGACGACGTCCATGACGACGGTGCCGCTGACGAGCCGCGAGAGCAGGCCGCGCTCCGTCGCACCGACGACGAGGAGCGACGCGTCGGTCGCGTGGGACTCGATGGCCGTCTCGACGTCGCCGGTCTCGACGGTGAGCGTGGCGTCGCCGAGGCCGCGCTCGTCGGCCCACTCCCGGAGGAAGCGCTCTCCTTCGGCCGCGTCGTCGGCGACGTGGAGGAGTTCGACCTCGGCGTCGCAGAACTCCCGGAGGACCGAGGCGATGGACGCCGAGAGGTCGGAGTCCGGGCCGCCGGCGGTCGGGACGAGCACGTGCGAGGGGTCGAAGCCGCGGTCCTTCAGCACCAACACGTCGTAGGGGAGCGCGTGGGTTATCTCCTCGAACGCGCTCTCGGCGCGGCCGGGCGACCCGTGGCTGTCGGGGCCCCAGCCCATGACGACGAGGTCGGCGTTGTAGGTCTCCGCCGCGTCGAACACCTCCTCGAACGACCGGTGGGAGAGGACGGTGTGGGTCTCGATGTCCACGCCGAGTTCGCCGGCGTCGGCGCGGGCCTGTTCGAGCAGGCGGTCGGCCTCGTCGAAGTCGTACTCCTCGCGGGCCGATTCGAGGGCGGTCTGGTCCGGCACTTTGACGATGTGGACGCCGACGAGCGTCCCGTCGTTGGCCTTGGCGACCGACCCGGCGAGCGACACGAGGTCGCGCTCGCTTTCGGGGTTCGAAAGCGGGACCATGACGCGGTAGCCCCCGTCGGGTTGGACCGACGTGGCGGCCGAGACCGCGGCGTCGGGCAGTTGCTCCGACTGCTGGAGCAGGTACTTCCCGAGGATGCCCTGCTTGGTCGCCTTCGTGCGGGCGTAGGCGGCGTACCACAGCATGGCGAACGCGACGAAGCCGACCGCGAGGAGGACGATGGTGTCGGCGAAGAAGGCGATGAGCGCGAACGACGTAATCGCCCCGAGGACGGGGGTGATGGGGTACAGCGGGACTCGGAAGTCCGGCTGGTAGTCCTCGGGGTCGGACACGCGCATCACGACGAGCGAGACGTTGAGCAGTCCGTAGATGATGAGGTGGAGGACGCTCCCGGCGTTCGCGAGGGTGCTGACGTCGGCCAGCAGGATAAACAGGAGAATGAACCCGCCGGTGATGGCGATAGAGCGGTACGGCGTGCCGAATCTGGGGTGAATCTCGTTGAGTTCCTCGGAGACGATTCGGTCGCGCCCCATGGCGAAGTTGATGCGCGAGGAGGCGAGAATCGAGGCGTTCGCGGACGAGGCCGTAGCGAGGAGGCCGCCGAACAGCATCGCGCCCGCGCCGACCGGGCCGATGAGGAGCCGGGCGACGTCGACGACGGCGGTCTCGTTGCCGGCGACGACGCTGTTGTCCACCGCGGCCAGCACGGTCAGGAGGACGAGCGCGTACACCAGCGTCACGATGACGACGCTACCGAGGACGGCCCGCGGGAGGTTCTTGCCGGGGTTCTTAATCTCCTCGGCGACGGAGGTTATCTGCACGAACCCGAGGTACGAGACGAAGATGAGGCCGGTCACGGGCAGGAGCGGCGACATGCCCTTGTCCGGCGGGACGAACGGGCGGAGTTTGGCGAGGTCCGCGTTCAGGAGGCCGAAGACCGTGAACACGGCGAGAATGGCCAGCAGAATGAGCACGATGGCGTTCTGTAGCTTCCCCGTCTCCTTCGCGCCGACGTAGTTGACAAATACGAAGAGGAGGCCGCCCGCGAGGGCGACGAGCTTCACGGCGGAAACCGTGATACCGCCGAGGACGAGGCTCGGAACGGGGAGGAACGTCACCACGTACTGACCGAAGCCGGTCATGTAGAACGCGGAGGCGAACGCGAGTCCCATCCAGTTTCCCCAGCCGGCGACGCTCCCGAACAGCGGCCCGAGCGCGTGGTTGATGTAGTAGTACGCGCCGCCGGATTTCGGCATCGCGGTGCCGAGTTCGCTGGCCGACGCGGCGGTCAAGAGCGCGATAACGCCGCCGAGGACGAACGCGGCGGCCGAGAGCGGCCCGGCCTCCTGGACCGCCGCGCCGGGGAGCACGAAGATTCCCGCGCCTATCATCGTCCCGATACCGATTGTCAACGCCGCGAGCGGGCCGAGGTCCTTGGCGAGTTCCTCGTCGGTCATGTTTCACCCCCGGCGTCGCCGTCGTCGTCCGCTCCGGCCGGCAAAACGACCACGGGCCGGTCGCTGTGCCGGACCAGTTGGTCGCGGACCGCGCCCGAAAACAGGTCCCACCACGAGCGACCGCCGCGCGGGGTGAAGACGATTGCCGTCGCGTCGGCGTCTTCGGCGGCGTCGAGGATGGCGTCGCCGACATCGGTCGCAAACCGGAGGTCGGTGTGGAGGTCGATACCGGCGTCGTCCGCGGCGCGGCGGGCGACCTCGAACAGTTCGTCCGCGACCTCCTCGCGCTGTTCGACGCCCGCTTTGTCCGGCGCGCCGCCCGCCTTCTCGATGACGTGGACGACGGAGGCCCGACCGCCGGCCGCGGCGATGCGCGGGAACGCGGCGGCGCAGGTGAGTTCGGCGTCGTCCGCGTTCGCGAGCGGGAGCAGGGGACGCGAGAACAGCGGCTCGACGTGGTCTGTCATCTGTCGAACCCGCGAAGTTGGGAGTGTCGGAGGCGATTCCACCCGGCGGAACGGGATTGTGCCGGGGTGCCGATGCCCGATTCACAACGTGACCGTCGGGAATTCATGTGCCGGGGTTGTGCGCCAATCGGTTTAGAAGTTCGCAAACCGGGGTACGGTGTCGAGCGATTCGGTCCCTGCGAGACGGAGCCCTCAGACGGCGGTGACCCACGCCCGGTACGCGTCGTCGCGGCCGTAGACCGCCTGAAACACGCGGTCCGCGAAGCCGGCGAGGCGATTGGCGTCCGAGCGAGCGGTGATGCGGACGTTCGTCCCCTCGGCCTCCTCGGGGCTCTCCAACCGGTCGATGCGGAACTCGGGGAACTCCGAGAGGAGCGTCTTGAGGCGGTCGAGTTCGCCTTCGGTCACGTCCATGTTGAACGTCTGGTCGGCGAACTGAATCCACGGGCCGGGGCCCTCGCCGTCGATGTCGTCGAGGCGCTCGGCCTCGATGGTGAGAAAGGCACTGCCGCGGTCGCGGTGCGCCGACACGGCGTCGGCGAAGAGCTTCCGGCGCTCGCGGGGGGTGTCGGCCTCGAATCGAGTCATGTGGACGGATACAGCCGCGCGGTACAAAAGCGACCCGCGTCGATGCGGCGGGGGGCGGCCGCTGGACGACCGCCGGAGCGCGCCCACACGTCAGAACAGCACGAGGACCGCGGCGAGCGCGAGCGCGCTGACGGTCAGCAGTTGCACGCCGAGGACGGCGAGCGGGGCCGCGCCCGTCTCCCGCATCGCATCGAGTCGGACGTCGAGGCCGAGGCCGACGAACGCGAGCGCGAACAGGGCGTCGCTGGCGGTGCCGACGGTCGCGAGCGTCGGGTCCGAGAGCAGGCCGAGGTTGGCGACGGCGGCGACGGCGACGAAGCCGACGAGGAACCGGGGGACGCCGTCGAAGACGGCGCGCAGGCCGGTCGCGGCCTCCTCGGCCCGACCGGCGTAGCGGACCGCGTAGGCGACGGCGACGAAGCCGAGCATGGAGTTGCGCGCGAGCTTGGTGACGGTCGCCCAGCGACCCGCCACGTCGGAGTGGGCGAAGCCGGCCGCGGTGACGGGGCCGGTGCTGAACATGCTCAGACCGGCCCAGATGCCGAACTGGCGGCCGGACAGCGGGAGCAGGTCGCCGGCGATGGGGAACACCGCGAGCGTGAGGGCGTCGAACAGGAGGACCGCGGCGACGACGTGGGCGAGCGACTCGCCGTCGGCGTCGATGGTGCCGGCGATGGCGGTGGCCGCGGAGACGCCGCAGACGCTCGCACCCGCCGCGAGGAGCGACCCGGTCTTGTCGGCGAGGCCGAACACGCGCCCGGCGACGGCCTCGACGAGGAGAACGCCCGCGGCGACGGTGACGACGACGAGCGCGACGAGCACGGGGCCGGAGGCGACGAGTTCGTCGACGGCGATGCGAGCGCCGAGCAGGACGATACCCGTTTCGAGGAGGAGTTTCTGCGTGTCGACGCCGGGCCGCGCCCAGTCGGGGACGCCGACCGTGTTGGCGACGGCGGCCCCGAAGAAGACGCCGAGCAGGAGCGCGTTGACGCCGGGGACGACCCCGGCGACGAGGGTGGCCGCCGCCGCGAGAGCGACGAGGAGGCCGACGCCGGGGGCGAGTCGCGCGAGTCGACCGACGCCGGCGTCCGTGGCGTCCGTGGCGTCCGTGTCTGCCCCGGCGCTCACGGCCCGAGCGCCGCGAGGACGGTCACGACGACGAGTCCGAGGGCGGTCGCGCGCCAGCCGCGTTCGAGCGTACACCACAATCCGTACGCGCGCTCGACGGCGGTCGCGCCGAGCGCGTCGCGCATGAGGGACGAATCGCGCATCTGTCAGTGCCACGCGGGCCGCCCCGTTGAACGTGTCGCTTCCGTCTGTGAAACCGGCAACAAAACCCTCGAATACCGCGGTGGGACGGCCGAACGAGCTGTGGGCCGACAAACAAGGAGCAACATTTTCTCGTTCCTCTGACCGTCGCCGTCGCAGAACTCAGTACGTATCTTCAACACTATATGCTCTCGCTGGATGGGTTCAGATATGGGAAAGCGCATCCTCCTGCTCGGAGCGCCGGGCGCAGGTAAGGGCACACAGTCGAAGCGACTCGCCGAGACCTACGGCGTCGAACACGTCACCACCGGCGACGCACTGCGCGCGAACAAGGACATGGAGACCGAGTACGGAACGCCCCGTTCGTTCATGGAGAAGGGCGAACTCGTCCCCGACGCGGTCGTCAACGAAATCGTCGAGGCCGCGCTGGCGGACGCCGACGGCTACGTCCTCGACGGCTACCCGCGGAACCTCTCGCAGGCGGAGTACCTCACCGAAATCACCGACCTCGACGCGGTCATCTACCTGCAGGTCGCCGAGTCCGAACTCGTCGAACGGCTCACCGGCCGCCGCGTCTGCGACGACTGCGGCACGAACTTCCACGTGAAGTTCAACCAGCCCGAAGAGGAGGGCGTCTGCGACGACTGCGGCGGCGAACTCGTCCAGCGCGACGACGACACCGAAGAGACCGTCCGCGAGCGCCTGTCGGTGTTCGAGGAGAACACCGAGCCGGTCATCGAGCACTACCGCGACGAGGGCGTCCTCGTCGAAGTCGACGGCGAACAGACCCCCGACGAGGTCTTCGAGGACATCCAGTCCGTCGTCGACGACGCGTAAGCGCGGGTCCGACGCGCGAACCGCCTCACCGACGCAGTTCGGCTCGACGTTTTTCACCGACGGAACGGGAGCGCCAGCGTCGCCGCCGGCGCGCTCGCTGTCGTCCGCAGAGTAAAACCTTGATAACAGCCGGTTGCTAAAGAGCCGGTAATGGCACGAATCGAATCTCGGGTGCGCGACCTCGTCGGCTCCGACGCCGACATGCGCGCCGCCGTCGAGACCGTCCTCGACCGGGCGGACGACGGAGAAGTCGAGTGGGCCGACGTTCGCGACGAGCTCACGAGCGGCCAGTGGGGTCGCCTCATCGAGAAGGGTATCCTCGTCGACGGCGACGAGGGGTTCCGGCTCGCCGACGTGGGTGAGACCCGCGCCGGCCTCGAAGACGACACGTCCGGCTCCGGCGGCTCGTCGTCCTCGTCGACCGACATCGACAGCGGCGACTCGTCGTGGTCGAAGTACGACAAGGGCGCGGCCGTCGTCACGGTCGGCCTGTTCCTCGGCTACTCCGTCTCCGAGGTCCGCAACGTCATCGGCGGCGTGATGGACGTGGCGCTCGGCCCGCTCGCCGAGATGCTTCCGTTCTACGCCGTCGTGATGGTCCTCGCGCTCGCGACCGGCCTCTACTCCACGCTCCTGCAGGCGAACCTCATGGACATGGAGAAGATGGGCATGTATCAAGAGCGGATGAAGGACATCCAACAGCGGCAGAAGGACGCCAAGGAGCGCGGCGACGACGCGGAGCTCGAAAAGATTCAAGAAGAGCAGATGGAGGCGATGGGCGACCAGATGGGCATGTTCAAAGAGCAGTTCCGCCCGATGGTCTGGATTATGTTCCTCACCATCCCGGTGTTCCTCTGGATGTACTGGGCCATCGGCGTCGGCGGGAACGCCCAGCCGCACATCATCACCGGGAACATCGTGCTCCCGCTCGTCGGCACCGCCGAGTGGACGCAGGGCGTTCTCGGTCCCATGCAGGCGTGGATCGTCTGGTACTTCCTCTGCTCGATGGGCTTCACCCAGATCATCCGCAAGAGCCTGAACATCGACATGTCGCCGTCGGCGTCGTAAGCCGGTTCGGGCGACTCGAAACAACCCGATTTCTCTCTCCGTTTCCGACACTCACCAGCCGCGCGCCAGCCGCGGGACGCCACCTCGTTGCGCCGCCGCGAGCTGTCCGCCCTGACCCCGTGCGAAGCCTCCGCAGGGGCCGTCGGCAACGATAACACCTTTTAGCCGACCGCACACAGCATGGATATGTTACTGACCGTCTCCGGACCACCGGGCAGCGGAAAGAGTACGACCGCCGCCGCGCTCGCCGAGGCGTTCGACCTCGAACACATAAGCGGCGGGGACATCTTCCGCGAGCTCGCCGCCGAGCGCGACATGACCGCCGTCGAGTTCAACAAACTCGCCGAGGAGGACGACCAAATCGACCGCGACCTCGACCGCCGCCTCCGCGATATCGCGCTCGACCGCGACGACGTGCTCCTCGAATCCCGACTCGCCGGCTGGCTCGCGGGCGACGCCGCCGACCTCCGCTTCTGGCTCGACGCCCCGGTGGACGTCCGCGCCGAGCGCATCGCCGACCGCGAGGACAAAGCGCCCGACATCGCCCGCGAGGAGACCACGACCCGCGAGGCGAGCGAGGCCAAGCGGTACGACGCGTACTACGACATCGACATCACGGACCTCTCTATCTACGATATCGCGCTCAACACCGCCCGCTGGGGCCCCGACGAGGTGACGGCCGTCTGCATCGCCGCGGTCGACTCCTACGACCCCGAGGCCGACGAGGGCAAATACCCGGTCGAAGGCGTCCGCTACGACTTCTGACCATGCTCCGAGACCCGCCCGAACACCGGAGCGTCGACGACCTGCTCTCGTTCGGCGTCGTCAACCTCGACAAGCCGCCGGGGCCGTCGGCCCACCAGGTCACCGGCTGGGTCCGCGACATGGCCGACGTCGACCGTGCGGCCCACTCGGGGACGCTCGACCCGAAGGTAACCGGCTGTCTCCCCACGCTCCTCGGCGACGCGACCCGCATGGCGCAGGTGTTCCTCGAAGGCGCAAAGGAGTACGTCTCCGTGCTCGAACTCCACGGCCCCGCGCCGGCCGACATCGACTCGACCGTCGCCGAGTTCGAATCGAAGCTCTACCAGAAGCCCCCGCGGAAGTCCGCCGTCTCGCGTCGCCTCCGCGTCCGCGAAATCTACGACCTCGACCTCCTCGAAGTGAAAGACAGACAGGCGCTCCTGCGCATCCGCTGTGAGTCGGGGACGTACATCCGAAAGCTGTGTCACGACCTCGGACTCGCGCTCGGCACCGGCGGTCACATGGGTCACCTCCGCCGGACCGCGACCGACCCCTTCGACGACGCGGACCTCGTGACGCTCCACGACCTCGCGGACGCCCTCGCGTTCGCCGCGGAGGGCGACGAGTCGTGGCTCCGCGACGTGGTCTCGTCCGCCGAACGGGCGCTGTCGCACCTCCCGTCGGTCACGATTGCCAACAGTGCCGCCCGCGAGGTCGCCAACGGCGCGCCCGTCTACGCCCCCGGCGTCTTCGACGTCGACGCCGACGCCGCCCGCGGCGACCTCGTCGCCTGTTTCACCGACGACGGCTCCGCGGTCTGTCTGGGCGAACTCGTCGGCGACGCCGACGCCGACTCGGGGACGGTCGTCTCGCTGGAAGCCGTGTTGGTCTGAAGCGCGACGCTACTTTCTCCGGCGCTTTCTGTCCGCGTCCGCGAGCGTCTCCGCCTGCTCGTTGACCGAGGCGACCTCCCGCTTCGCGTCCGATTTGTCGAGGTCGTAGACGTAGCGCCACGACGCCAACGGGTAGCCGCGCGACTCCTCGGGGCGGTCCGCGGCCGGTTCGGACTCGCCACCGCGGCGAATCGACCACCACCTGACGGCCGCGACGCCCACTGCGAGGAGGACGAGGAGCATCACGACGAACGGGAGCAGTCCGAGCGGGACGCTCTGGAGGGACGTGAACATGGGTTGTCATTACTTCCGAGGCGACAAAAGCGTATTCGCGGCGCAACGCCGAGGGGTCGAGAGCGTTCGAACCGCGGGACGACGGTGCGATACCGTGGCACGTCATCCCGTCGCGTCGCCGCGACGAAACGAAGGGCTTAACCGCGAGACACGCATCGCTTTGAATGCACCCCGGGACCGTGGGGTAGTGGTATCCTCTGCCGATGGGGTCGGTAGGACCTGAGTTCGACTCTCAGCGGTCCCATACTTTTACCGACGCAACGCGACGAGCCGTGAGTCCGTCAGGGCTCCGGCGAGGCACATCGCGTCGGGTACCGTATGCACGGAGCTGAGCGTCGAGCCCGGAAGTCGAAGCCCGCGAGCGAAGCGAGCGGGACCGTCTTCCGACGTTCGACTCTCAGCGGTCCCACTTCTCACTTACGTGGAGTAAAATCACCAGCAGTACAAGCCCTCTCTGTACATCTCCAGGGCCGACTGGGAGGTGTCAGTTCAAACCGTCTCGTGCTCACAAACGAGGATGATCTCCGCGTCTTTTCCGTAGTTTGCGCCCCGAGCGTCGCAGTACTCTTCGGTCACTTCGTAGCCAGCGGTTTCGAGTAGGGAAACGACCTCATCCCGATCGAACTCAACGACGACCTCGCCATCATTGCGCACCGCGTGATGTTCGACAACGAGTCTTTCCGGTGGTTGGTCGACGCGAGCAAGGGAACGAAGGATAGAGAACTCCGCCCCGTCCGCGTCGATACCGAGGACGTCCGACTCCGCAACGCTGGAGACCGGAACGACGTCCGCTTTCCCTTTGTCCGACCGTAAGGAGATGTCGTCACCGACGACTGCATGTCGAATCTGCGCGTTCTCCACGTCGTTCAGGTGGAGCGCTCTGCGCCCCGCTCGGACCTGGTTTTCCCCGCCTTCGTACGTGGTCACAAAGCCGTTCGACCCGACCATCTCCGCCGCTCTCACCGTCGAGACGCCCTCACCGCCACCGATAAGCGTGACTTCGGACCCAGTGAAACAGACGTCCGAGAGGCCACTGACGTACTGGTACTCATACGCAGGTTCGTCATTGACGACGAACTTCGTAACAGCGTCCGGAAGCACCTCGTCAGTCCAGATGGTCTTCGACTCCACACGGACGCCGTTTAACATCGCGTTCCGACCATTCAGTCGGGGCAGGGCTGTCAACTGTTGGTATATGATCGCGGGTATGTCGGCGTTCATAGGGCGATTCAGGCCCTGTTCGGTATAGTACTATCTGTGAATTTATTAGAGCTGAGAACGATAACCGCGTGCATCGAACACTCCCACCGTCCGGACTGACCGACCAGCTAGTCGCCGGCCGCCTCGCAGGCGGCGAGGGATTGGGACTCTAAGAAGTGGCCACCGTACACCGATGAGCCACGACGTTCACTCCCCGTAGAACAGATACGAGAACGCCAGAAACGCCAGCACCGACCCGACGAACACCGCCGAGACGCCGCCGACGAGCGCGGACCCGAAAGGAGAAACGCCCCGCGTTGCCACTCTTCGACGAACTCGACCATACTCTTTTCAGCAATCCGACAGTCCTCTCGCCGCCGGACAGAAGTGTCGTGGTAACTCCAGAGTCGACGCGGCGTGAATCGTCGTCACTCGCGGGCAACAGCCCAAAAAACCGGCCGAGAACCGCTATTCAGGTCGAGACGGCATCGCAGGTCCAGCCGGGGTCGGTGCCCGTCCGCCGGATGAGGTCCGCGCGGCACGCCGGACAGTAGTCGGGGACCGTCGATTCGCCCCGCGGGACATAGACGCCACCGCCGCATTCCACGCACGCATCGGCGACGACTGTCGTGCAGTCCGCACACAGGTTGAAGTCGTCAACCGTGAGGTCGCGCAGCACTTCGAGCTTTTTGTCCAGGATGTACTCGTCGATAACCGCCTGACAGCTGTGGCACGGCTTCATAGCGATACAGCGTGTCAATTGAGACCATGCCACATATACTTGTCGTCGGAGGAGTCTCTTGTCGCGGAATCTCAGTCGGAGGAGACCCTCGGCGGAGACGGAAACTGTCACGTATACGCGCGAGAAGGGCTAGCGCGACCGATGCGAACGTGATTCACAGAATACATAAGTAACTCGGTGACGAGTTACTACTTGCTGCTGTCAGAGGCACATCGTGGTGGCGAACGGAATCAGTCGCCCTCCACACCACCCATTCTCCCGCGTCTACTGGTTCGAGTAACGGCTCCGAGGACCGACGCTCAGCTCCCTGCGCCCGCGTCGGTGGGGTCTCCGTACATCTCGGCGAGCACCGCGTCCGCCATCTGATGTGCCCCCACGAGAACGACCACGCTCGCGACGATGGTCGCGACCGACTGGGGCGTCGAGAGCAGGCCGAGCGAGACGATGAGCGTCGTCGCGCACGCCGGCGGGTGGACCGCGTCGAGTTCGACCATCCCCCAGCTCGTCGCGGCGACCGAGACCGCCCCGCTCGTGACGAGTCGGAGCGTGTCCGGCGACGCGGCCGGAAGCGACGAGCCGAGCGTCAGACCGGGCGCGACGAGCGCGTAGGCCGCGAAGCCGACGACGGCACCGACGGCGTGCCCGCCGACGATGCGAGTCGAACGGGCGCGCGCGCCCCGCCGCCGGAACGCGAGGACGAACGCCGTGGGGCCGAGGCTCGGGAAGACGAACGGCTCGCCGGTGGCCCACGCGATACCGCCGAGTGCGGCGACGAGCAGGCCGGCGGAGAGCCCCGTTTCGAGGCCGCGTCGAGACATGCGACACGCTCTGTCGACGTCGAGTGAAAACGCTGTCTGATTCGAGCGAAGCGAGAGGAGACCGCGAGGTCGGCGGGCGAGGAAAGCCTAAATCCAGCCCTCTTGGGCGAGCAGTTCGCCGTTGAGGACGGAGGCGCCGGCCGCGCCGCGAATCGTGTTGTGCGCGAGGCAGTTGTACTTCACGCCGTGGTCGGTCGACTGGATGCCGCCGGCCGAAATCTGCATCCCGTCGCCGCGGTCGCGGTCGAGACGGGGCTGTGGGCGGAACTCGTCTTCGAAGACGTGGATGAGCTGTTCGGGTGCGCTCGGGAGGTCGACGCCGGGGTACTCGCGCATCGCGGCGGCGACGTCCTCGGGGGAGGCGTCGTCGGCGAGGTCGGCGAAGACGCTTTCGAGGTGGCCGTCCAGCGTCGGGATGCGGTTACACGAGGCGTTGACCTCCGCGCCGTGGAGCGCGACCTCCGCGCCGTCGAACGAGCCCAGAAGCTTGCGGGACTCCGTCTCCATCTTCTCGTCTTCGCCGCCGATGTGCGGGATGGCGTTGTCGATAATCTCCATCGAGGTGACGCCGTCGTAGCCCGCGCCGGAGACGGCCTGCAGGGTCGTGACGTCGACGCGTTCGAGGCCGAACTGGTCGAGCGCCGCGAGCGTCGGGACCATCGTGATGGTCGAGCAGTTCGGGTTCTTCACGAGCGCGCCGTCCCAGCCGCGCTCGTCGCGCTGGACCTCGATGAGGTCGAGATGCTCCGGGTTTATCTCCGGAATCGTGAGCGGCACGTCGGGGGCCATGCGGTCGTTCGAGGAGTTCGAGGAGACGACGTAGCCCGCTTCGAGGAACTCGGGTTCGACCTCGGCGGCGACCGACGACGGGAGCGACGAAAACAGGAGGTCGATGTCGTCGGACACGTCCGCGGGGTCGGTGCTACCGACTTCCATCGCGGCCACGTCGTCCGGGATGGGCGTGTTGACGCGCCACTTCGCGGCCTCGTCGTATCGCTTGCCCGCGCTCGACTCGCTCGCGGTCAGCGCCGCGAGTTCGAACGTCGGGTGGTCGTCGAGGAGTTGGATGAATCGCTGTCCGACTGCGCCGGTTGCACCGAGGATGCCGACTCGTACTGCCATTACCCGTGTCGTAGTGTGGCACACGCATAAGGCCGTTTGGATTTGAACCAGTATTCGCGGCGGATAGTGCCAGAGAAGTGTAAGCTCGGCCGTTCTTTCACGGTCGAACACGTAAATCGTCGTCTGTCGAATCGGCCACCGACGTGCGTTGGGAAAATCGATAGAATAACGTGCGGTTCCCTGAAAGACTACCGCAAATGTTCAGCAAGGTTCTCGTCGCCAACCGAGGCGAGATCGCGGTGCGCGTCATGCGCGCCTGCGAGGAGTTAGGAGTCCGAACCGTCGCCGTCTACAGCGAGGCGGACAAACACGGCGGGCACGTGCGGTACGCCGACGAGGCGTACAACATCGGTCCCGCCCGCGCGGCCGATTCCTACCTCGACCACGAGTCGGTCATCGAGGCCGCGCGGAAGGCCGACGCCGACGCCATCCACCCCGGCTACGGCTTCCTCGCGGAGAACGCCGCGTTCGCCCGGAAGGTCGAGGCGTCCGAGTTCAAGTGGGTCGGCCCGTCGGCCGACGCCATGGAGCGCCTCGGCGAGAAGACGAAGGCCCGCGCGCTCATGCAGGACGCCGACGTGCCGGTCGTCCCCGGCACGACCGAGCCCGCCGACTCCGCCGACGACGTGAAGGCCGTCGCCGACGAGTTCGGCTACCCGGTCGCCATCAAGGCCGAAGGCGGCGGCGGCGGCCGCGGCTTGAAGGTCGTCCACTCCGAGGACGAGGTCGACGAGCAGTTCGAGACGGCCAAACGCGAGGGCGAGGCGTACTTCGACAACGCCTCCGTCTACGTCGAGAAGTACCTCGAAGCGCCGCGCCACATCGAGGTGCAGATTCTCGCCGACGAACACGGCAACGTCCGCCACCTCGGCGAGCGCGACTGCTCGCTCCAGCGCCGCCACCAGAAGGTCATCGAGGAGGCCCCGTCGCCGGCGCTGTCCGACGACCTCCGCGAGCGCATCGGCGAGGCCGCCCGCCGCGGCGTCCGCGCCGCCGACTACACCAACGCCGGCACCGTGGAGTTCCTCGTCGAGGACGGCGAGTTCTACTTCATGGAGGTCAACACGCGCATCCAGGTCGAACACACCGTCACCGAGGAAGTGACGGGTCTCGACGTGGTGAAGTGGCAACTGCGCGTCGCCGCCGGCGAGGAACTCGACTTCTCGCAAGAGGACGTGGACATCGAGGGCCACTCGATGGAGTTCCGCATCAACGCGGAGGCCCCCGAAAAGGAGTTCGCGCCCGCGACGGGCACGCTCGCGACGTACGACCCGCCGGGCGGCATCGGCGTCCGCATGGACGACGCCGTGCGCCAGGGCGACGAAATCGGCGGCGACTACGACTCGATGATTGCCAAGCTCATCGTCACCGCCTCGGACCGCGAGGAGGTCCTCGCCCGCGCCGAGCGCGCGCTCGCCGAGTTCGACATCGAGGGGCTTCGCACGGTCATCCCGTTCCACCGCCTCATGCTCACCGACGAGGCGTTCCGCGAGGGGAGCCACACGACGAAGTACCTCGACGAGGTGCTCGACCCCGACCGCATCCAGGCCGCCGTCGAGCGCTGGTCGCCCGAGGCCGTCGCCGACGATGACGACGACGACGAGGTCACGGAGCGGACCTTCACCGTCGAGGTCAACGGCAAGCGCTTCGAGGTCAGCCTCGAAGAGCGCGGCGCGCCCGCCATCCCGGTCGGCAACGCCTCCGCGGGCGGTTCCAACTCCTCCGGTCCGCGCAAGCGTCGCGACGACGGCGGCGACGACTCCCAGCAGATTATCGAGGGCGACGGCGAGTCCATCACCGCCGAGATGCAGGGGACCATCCTCTCGGTCGAAGTCGAGGAAGGCGACGAAGTCGAACCCGGTGACACCGTCTGCATCCTCGAAGCCATGAAGATGGAAAACGACGTGGTCGCCGAGCGCGGCGGAACCGTCTCGCAGGTCCTCGTCGCCGAGGGCGACAGCGTCGACATGGACGACGTGTTGCTCGTCCTCGAATAGGCCCGAGGCCTCGGACCCAACGCCGGAACCGCGAACCTCTTTTCCCGTGCGCCGGTACCGACCTCCATGAGCGACACGCGACGCGCCCTCCTCGACGCACTCGCCGCGGGTCCCGTCTCCGGGCCCGAGCTCGCCGACCGACTGGGCGTCTCCCGCGCCGCGGTCTGGAAGCACGTCGAATCACTCCGCGACGAGGGGTTCGGCGTCGAGAGCGCCGACGACGGCTACGTCGTCACCGACGTGCCGGAGTACGGCGGCCCGGCAATCGAGTACGGTCTCGACGCCGACTACGACGTGGAGTTCCACGAGACGCTCGACTCCTCGAACGACCGCGCCCGCGACCTCGCCGCCGAGGGCGCGAGCGACGTGGTCGTCGTCGCCCGCGAGCAGACCGCCAGCCGGGGCCGGAAACGTCGGGAGTGGTCCGCGCCGGACGGCGGCGTCTGGCTGAGCCTGCTCGTCCGACCGGACGAACCGCCGGCGTACGCCCCGCTGTACACGCTGGCGATGGCCGTCGCCGTCTGCGACGCGGCGCGCGAGGCCGGGGTGGACGCGAAAATCAAGTGGCCGAACGACGTTATCGTGAGCGAAGCGAACGATAACTCATCTGACTCGGCAGAGTCAGATGTAGTTGCCACGAGCGGAGCGAGTGGCAGTTCGTCTGCGAATGCAGACGGTGTTTCCGCGAACGAAGTGAGTGGAGGCTCACCGGCTCAGGCAGGTGGTGTTGCCACGAGCGAAGCGAGTGGCGGTTCGAACGACGTTATCGTGAACGAAATGAGCGATAACTCATCTGACTCGGCAGAGTCAGATGTAGCCGCCACGCCCGACGGCCGCGGCTACCGAAAGCTCTGCGGCATCCTCACCGAGATGGAAGGCGAGGCCGACCGCGTCTCGTGGCTCGTCATCGGAGCCGGTGTCAACGTCAATCTCGACCCCGCGAACCTCCCCGCAGGCGCGACGAGCGTCGCCGCCGAGGCCGGCCCCGTCGAGCGCCGCGTGTTCGTCCAGCGGGTGCTCGAACGCTTCGACGAACTGCGCGGCGACCTCGACGCCGTCCTTCCGGCGTGGCGCGAGCGGGCGGACACGCTCGGCAGGCGGGTCCGCGTCCACACCGCGAGCGGCGTCATCGAGGGGGAAGCAGTCGATATCGAACACCCCGGCACGCTCGTCGTCCGGACCGACGAGGGCGAAAAACGAGTCCACGCCGGCGACTGCGAGCACCTGCGCCCGGCCGACGGCGGGCGCTGAGCCCGCGACCGAACCTGTTCTGCTGTTTCGTTCCGCTACTCGCCGCCGTCGGCGGTCGCCGTCGAGTCGGCGGCCGCGTCCGCGTCCGCCTCCGCGGGCGACTCGACGGGCGTCTCCGGCGCGGCCTCGCCCGGCACCTCGACGGCGTGCTCGTCGGCGTCGTCGCCGCCGCCCTCGATGCGGACGGTCAGGACGGGAACTTTCGACGCCCGAACGACCTTTTCCGCGACCGACCCGAGGAGGAGGCGGTCGATACCGCCGCGGCCGTGGGTCCCCATCACGATGAGGTCGCACTCGCCGCGCTCGGCGAACTCGACGATTTCGCGGCTCGGGGTCCCTTCGAGGACGTGCGTCTCGGCGGGGACCCCCTGCGCCTCGGCCGCGCGCTCGACTTTATCCAGCGCCGACTCGGCGTCGGCGCGCAACATGTCGTCGAGCCCCTCCCACGACGATTCCATCGGGAGGCCCGCGAAGCTCCCGGCGTTCACCACGTACACCCCGTGGAGTTCCGCATCGTGGACGGCCGCTAACGCCGCCGCGTGGACCGCGACGCGCTCGGAACCGGCGGAGCCGTCGATGGGAACGATGATTCGGTCGTACAACACCATGACACTTGATAACATATTCTCGGGGTCGGTAATAACCCTTTGCTACGGGAGGAGTACTGCGAGAATAGGTCGGCGTTCGTGAGCGTTCTCCGACTCGTCGGGGGCGGATTCAGGAAGCGGGGAGTCGCCCGAACTCAGAGGTACACGTCTTTCACGTCCGCCTGTCCGGCCCGGCGGACGACGGCGCGGACCACGTCCTCGACGCCCGCGAGGTTGTCCGTGTCGCCGTCGAGGACCAGAAGCTTGGCGTCGCGGCCCTCCTCGACGAGGCCGTAGTTCAGCCCGGCGATGTCGGCCCCGTTGACGGTCGCCATGCGGAGGACTTCGGCGGCCGACACGTCCGCCAGCTTGGAAGTGAACTCCATCTCGCGGAACATCGAGGGGCTGTTGAGCATCACGTTGTCCGTGCCGAGCGCGACGGTGGTGCGGTCGACCAGTTCGCGAATCGGCGCGACGCCCGCGTCGGTGACGAGGTTCGACCGCGGGCAGATGACGACGGGAATCTCGCTGTCCTCGACGCGTTCGAGGTGGAGCGCCTCGGGGTGGACCATGTGGACGAGGAAGTCCGGTTCGAGGTCCAACGCGGCGTTGATGTCGTGGGCGTCGCGCTCGCCCGCGTGGATGCCGAACAGCTTTCCGGCGGCCGCGGTCGCGTTCCGGAGCGCGCCGAACTCGCCGTCCCGCGCGCCCGACGCACCGAACCCGTCGGCGATTTCCATCGCGTCCGCCGTCTCGCGCCCGAGGACGACCGCCTCGATGTCGCGGCCGTCGAGCGCCCGCCGGATGACGTCGACGCCCTCGACGCCGCCCTCGCGGAACTCCAGACAGGCCGCCGTCCCGCCGGCTTCCATCATCCGGAGCGACCGATGCATCGCGGCGGCTTTCTCCTCGGTGCTGGCCGCGCGGAGGAGCCGGTGTTTCAGCCCGTCTGGCGGCGCGACGAGGTCGTCGAGCGACAGCCCCTCGCCGGCCTCCTTGGCGATGGAGTCGCCGAGGTGGGTGTGGGCGTTGACGAACGCAGGCAGGACGATGTCCGTCGAATCGGTCGCCGTCTCCTCGATTGCGGTTATCGTGCCGTCTTCGACGACGACGCGCCCCTCGACCGGGTCGAAGTCGCGGCCGCGGAGTATCGTACCCTCGAGTTGCATCGCTCTCGACTGCGTCTCGGCGGTGCTTGAACCTCCCGTCTCGGGACGGCGGCTACTCGAACTCGTCGAGCGTCGCGTTGAGGCCGCTTCTGACCTCGGCGACGAGCGCGCCATCGACGTCGAGGCCGAGCACGTCGGCGGCCGCGCGGCCGACGCGCTCTGTCTCCTCGCGCGGGGCGTAGACGCCGAGTCGCCACTGCTGTTCCTGTGCGGTCCGGAGCGCCTGCACGAGCGGCGACTCCCGCTCCAACTGCCGAATCTCGCCGTTGACCATCACCCGCGACGACGACTCGGTCATCGACGGGCGCGAGGGCACGTCGAGGATGACCGACTCGGGCGACACGTCGGCGGCGTCGGCGATGTCCCGCTCGAACGCCGCGAGCGCGTCGTGTTCGGCGTCGATAATCGAGTCGGGGACGTTCGGCAACTCCGCCCAGACGGCCCGCTTGTAGAGGTCGCGGGTGGCCAGTCGCTCGGCGAACCCCTTCGTCGAGTCGGTGAGACGGAGCGCGACGAGCAGGTCGGGGTCGTCCATCCGGCGGAGCTCCTCGGCGTCGATGTCGGGCTCGTCGAGCAGTCGCTCCGACGCGCGCCGGAGCATCGCCTTCGAGATGCGCGCGACGTGGTGCTGGTAGACGGTCGGGTTCATGAGCGCGCGGGCGAGAAGCAGGGACTCGGCCGTCTGGACGTTCCCCTCCGCGAGGACCAACTCGCCGTCGACGAACGTCAGTTCCCGAATCAGGCGCTCGTGGTCGATGGTTCCGTAGGGGACGCCGGTGTGGTGGGCGTCGCGGACGAGGTAGTCCATCCGGTCGACGTCCAACTCCCCGGAGACGAGTTGGCCGAACTCGCCGTCGCCCTCGACCAAGGCGGCCACGCGCTCGGGGTCTAACCCCTCGGCCTCCAGCGTCTCGCCGACGGTTCCGCGGGCGACGAGTCCCTCCACGTCGTCGTGGTACTTGCCGGTGTGGCGGTGGGTAACGTCCTCGATGTTGTGGCTGTAGGGACCGTGGCCCACGTCGTGGAGGAGCGCCGCGGCCTCGACGTGGGCGGCGGCGTCACCCTCGATGCCGAGGTGGGAGAGAGCGCGGGAGGCGAGGTGGTAGACGCCGAGGCTGTGTTCGAACCGCGTGTGGTTCGCGGAGGGGTAGACCAGCTGGACGGTTCCCAACTGCTTGATGTGCCGGAGTCGCTGCATCTCCGGCGTATCGAGGAGGGCTTCGGCCGCGCCCTCGACCTCGATGTGGTCGTGGACGCTGTCCTTGATGGTCGTCATGGTGGGTGAGTCGACCGCCATCGGTGAAAAAGGGTCGGACGGCCGTGTCTCGCCGACTCTCCACGCGATTCAGACCGGCGTCGTCACGCGCACGGGAAGCCCGAGCACGTCCACGGCGGCCGCGGCCACCTCGTCGCGGACCGCCTCGGGCGCGTAGACGCCGAGTCGCCACTGCGTCCGCTCAGTCGACCGGAGCGCGCCCACGAGTTCCGAGGCGTCTTCGAGCCGTCGGACGACGCCGTTGACGACGACGCGCGACCGGGACTCCTTGATTCGCGGCCGCGACGGCGCGTCCACGATGACCGACTCGGGCGACACGTCGGCGGCGTCGGCGACCTCCCGCTCGGCCGCCCGCGTCGCCTCGTAGTCGAGTTCGACCACGTCGGTCGGCACGGCGTCGATGGGGGCCCAGACGGCCCGCTTGTACAGGTCGCGGCGCTCGATGCGACGGCCGAGGTCGGGCACGCGCTCGCCGAGGGCGACGAGCAGGTCGTGGTCGGCCATCCGGACGAACTCCTCGATTGGCACGCCGTCGTCGACGAGGCGCTCGGAGGCGCGTTCGAGCATCGCGCCCGCGATGCGGGAGACGTGGTGGCGGTAGACGGTCGCGTTCATCAGCGCCCGCGCGAGAAGCAGTGATTCGGCGGTCTGGACGTTCCCCTCAGCCAACACGAGTTCGCCGTCCCGATACCGGAGTTCGCGGACGAGGCGGCCGTGGTCGATGGTTCCGTAGGGGACGCCGGTGTGGTGGGCGTCGCGAACGAGGTAATCCATCCGGTCAACGTCCAACTCACCCGAGACTAACTGCCCGAGGCCCCCCGCACCGTCGACCATGTCGGCGACGCGGTCCGGGTCGAGGCCGTGGTCGGTCAGGACCGCGCCGACTTCGGTCCCGTCGAGCAGGTGGTGAATCTCGTCGTGGTCGCGGCCGGTGCGCCGGCGGATGAGCTCTTCGGTCTGGTGGCCGTAGGGGCCGTGGCCGATGTCGTGGAGGAGCGCGGCGGCGCGGACGTGGGCGGCGCGGTCGCCGTCGACGCCGAGGTGCGAGAGGGCGCGGGAGGCGAGGTGGTAGACGCCGAGGCTGTGTTCGAATCGCGTGTGGCTCGCGGAGGGGTAGACGAGCCGGACCGTCGAGAGCTGTTTGATGTGTCGAAGCCGCTGGAACGCGGGCGTGTCGACCAGTTCGGCGGCCACGGGGTCGAGGGAGATGTAGTCGTGGACGCTGTCCTTGACGGCGGTCATGGCGGGTGTTACACGAGAGGAGTCAAATAGCCGAGCATTCGGTTCGTCGCGGGGGCGCGATAGGCGGGCCGACTCCCGTTCGACCGCCCACAAACCGTTTCACGCGGGGGCGACGATACGCGCCCATGAATCCCCGGTCGGCGCTCAGAAACGTACTCGGCTACGCCCTCCTCGGTCTCGCGTGCCTGTCCGTGATTTTCGCGGGCTACTGGGCCGCCATGAGCGCCCTGACCGGCGTGGCCGCCGGACGCGCGTCATGTCCGGCCTCGGTGCGGCGCTGATAACCGGCTTCTCAGGCTACTTCGTCAGGAAGGCGGTCGCCGGACAGGTGATGCCCTCGGAGTTCGACGTGTCGGTGGCCTACCGCGGCGGTCCCTGACGGGAGCTTCGTCGGTCTACACGGCCGTCTCGACCGCGCGGCCCGCGCGGCCCGCGACCGGCCGGCGTCTCCGGTGAAGGAACTTTCAAACGGGCACTCGCCGTACGGCGCACCATGGTTACCTTCCTCGCCGGGGGTACGGGCACCCCCAAACTCCTTGACGGGGCCGCCGGGGTGTTCGACCCCGACGAGACGACCGTCGTCGCCAACACCGGCGACGACGTGGAACTCGGCGGCCACCTCGTCTGTCCCGACGTGGACACCGTCCTCTTCGCCGGCGGCGGCGTCCTCGACACCGACCGCTGGTGGGGAATCGCCGACGACACCACCGCGACCGACGACGAACTCCACCGCCTCGCCGACGCGGCCGGCCTCGAATCCGGCCCGCGCTACCTCCCCGAGTCGGCCCAGACCGCCGGCCGCGACATCGCCCGCTGGCGGCGCTTCTCCGGCGTCGCGGAGTTCATGGAAATCGGCGACCGCGACCGCGCGGTCCACATCACCCGCACCTCGCTTCTCGACGAGGGGAACTCGCTCACCGAGGTCACCCGGACGCTCGCCGACGCCTTCGACCTCGACGTGTCACTCCTCCCGATGAGCGACGACCCCGTGGCGACGCTGATTCACACCGACGAAGGGACGATGCACTTCCAGGAGTACTGGGTCCACCGCCGCGCCGACCCCGCCGTCCGCGACGTGGAGTTCCGCGGGGCCGACGACGCCGCAGTCACCGACGAAGTCGCCGACGCCCTCGCGGACCCCGTCGTCGTCGGCCCCTCGAACCCCGTCACGAGCATCGGGCCGATGCTCGCCATCGACGGCTTCGCGGACGCCCTCGCGGACACGCCGGTCGTCGCCGTCTCGCCGTTCGTGGAGGACACCGCGTTCTCCGGGCCGGCCGCCGACCTCATGGAAGGCGTCGGCTACGACCCCTCGACCGCGGGCGTCGCCGAGGCCTACCCCTTCGCCGACGCGTTCGTCCTCGACGCGGCCGACGGCACCGACCTCGACCGGCCGGTCGTCAGAACCGACACGCGAATCGACGGTCCCGACGACGCCGAACGCGTCGCTCGCGCCGTTTCCGAGGCGCTCAGCGAGGTGTCGTGATGTTCGAACCGCGAGTCGCCGTTTCGAGCCTCAGCGGCGAGTCGGACGCCGCGTGGGCCGAGGGCGCGGCCCCCCACGTCGGCGCGGCGTTCCTCGGCGGCGTCGCCCTCGACGAGCCCTCGCAGGCGGCGGCCAGCGACCTCGTCGCCCGCGGGCGCTCGGAGTTCCTCGCCGACGACCCGGTCGCCTTCGTTTCCGACCAACTCGACGCCCTCGCCGGATTCGACGGCGAAGACCGCTTCGTCGCCGTCAACGTCAGAGCGACCGCGGCCGACCCGATTCGAGAGGTCGCCGCCGTCTGCGCCGACCGCGGCGCTGGCGTGGAGATAAACGCCCACTGCCGACAGGACGAACTCTGCGCCGTCGGCTGTGGCGAGACGCTCCTGCGCGATTCCGACCGGCTGGCCGCGTACGTCGCCGCGGCCGCCGAGTCGGACGCGCCGGTCGGCGCGAAAGTCCGCGCCGAAATCGACGGCGTTGCCCTCCCGAGCCTCGCGGTCACGCTCGCCGACGCGGGGGCCGACTGGCTCCACGTCGACGCGATGGACTCCGAGGCCGTGATTGCCGACGTGGCCGCCGCCGCGCCCGACCTCTTTCTCGTCGCCAACAACGGCGTCCGCGACCGCGAGACGGCGACCGAGTACCTCGACTACGGGGCCGACGCCGTGAGCGTCGGGCGGCCGAGTGACAATCAGACGGTCCTCCGTCGGGTCCGAACCGCCGTGGACGACTGGTTCGCCGGGCGCGAAGACGCCGCCGAGTCGGGCGACGAGAGCGGGGTGTCCGCCTGATGGTCGCGCCCGTCTCCGACCGCGGGTTCGGCCCCGCGCGCCACGCCGAACTCGCGCTCTTGCTCGAAGTCGCGGGCACGCCCAAGCCGGGGAACGTCGACCGCCGCCGCGACCTCTCGGACCTGCACTTCGAACACTTCCTGACCGGCGCTGTCGGCTCCGCGGCCGGTCTCGAACTGGCCGAGTCAGGCGCGCCGGTCGGCGAGGCGTTCGAGGAGGCGGTCGCCGGGATGAGCCGACAGGGCGGCGGAAACACGCAGTTCGGCTGTCTCCTGCTTCTCGTGCCGCTCGTCCGGGCCGCCGCGGACGACGACCGCGACCTCACTCCCGCGGGCGCGACCGACGTGGTCGAATCGACCACCGTCGCCGACGCGGTCGGGTTCTACCGCGCGTTCGAACACGTCGACGTGGCCGTCGGCGACGTGCCCGAGGACGCCCCGGACCTCGACGTTCGGCGCGGCGGCGACGCGGCCGACGCGCTCCGAGACCGCGGAGTCACGCTCTCCGACGTGATGGACCTGAGCGCCGACCGCGACGCCAACGCCCGCGAGTGGACCGGCGGGTTCGCCCGGACCTTCCGCGCGGCCGAGACCATCCTCGCCGACGACGGCCCCGTCACCGACCGCGTCGCTCGCGCGTTTCTGGACCTGCTCGCGGAGGAACCCGATACGCTCGTGGCGACGAATCACGGCGAGGCCGTCGCCCGCGACGTGATGGCCCGCGCGGCCGACGTTTCGGACCTCAGTGAGGCCGAGGAACTGGCCGAGGCGTTCGTCGCCGAGGGAATCAACCCCGGGACGACCGCCGACATCGCCTGCGCGGCGACGTTCGTCGCGCTGGAGCGGGGGGTCCCGCTGTGAGCGACGAGCGCGAATCCGGCCCCGACAGCGCGGTTGACTGGCCCGTCGAACTCCGCGGCGTCACCGAGACGGTCGTCGCCACGCTCGGGCCGAACGACCGGTGGAACTTCGCGGCGCTCGGCGTCCACGCGCCGGAGACCCGCGACGCTCCCGCCGGCGTGTCCTCCGGGTCGCCACCGCTGGCGACCGCGACGACGTGGGGCAACACCCGGACCCGTCGGAACTTCCACCGGCAGGGCGGCGGCGTCGTCCAGTTCGTCTCCGACCCGCGGGCGTTCGTCGAGGCCGCGATGACCATCTACGAGCGGGAGTTGCCGGTCCTCGACTCGGCCGACGCGTGGGCCGAAGTCGAGGCGGCGCCGGTTGAGTCCGGCGAGGACGGCGGGACCGAGTGGGAGACGTGGGAACTCCGACCCGTCGACGCCGCGGTCGAGCGGACCCGGCCGTTCACCATCAACCGCGGCTTCGGCGCGGTCGTCGACGCGACGGTGGCGGCCTCGCGCCTCGACGTGCCGGTGTTCGACACCGGCGACCTGCTTGACCGGCTCGACTACTTCGCCGAGACGGTCGAGAAATGCGGCGGGAAAAGAGAGCGCGAGGCGTTCGCGCGAATCGACGAGTTGGCGGGCTGGCGCGAGCGGGCGGCCGCGAGACGGAACGAATCGTTTTAGTGTTCGTCCGGGGAATCTTCCGACATGGCAATCAAGCCCAAGTACGTCAAGCAGCTTGGTAACATCCTGCTGGAGCGATACCCGCAGGCGTTCAACACGGACTTCGAGACGAACAAGGACAGCGTCGAGGAACTGACCACGGTCGAGTCGAAGGGCGTCCGCAACCGCATCGCCGGCTACATCACGCGCAAGAAGGGCGGCCAGGGCGCGTAAGTTCGAGTCAGTCGATTCTCTCTGCGAACACATCTTCTCCAGCCCGCGCGGAGCGGCCGCGCCGGTCCGCGCGCCGGGGACCGCGGGCGCGTGGCCCCGCACGCGTCGGTCCCCAGTACACTATACCCGAACGAACCCCTCCCGAGCGCTTTCGACCGGTCCGGAGGAAGCGTTTAGGCCGCCCTCCCGCGACGTACCGACATGCGCGTCATCGGTCACCGCGGCTGTCCCGCCCTCGCCCCCGAGAACACGCTCGCCGCCTTCGACGCGGCCGCGACGCGACTCGACTGGGTCGAACTCGACGTCCGACGCTGTGGCTCCGGCGAACTCGTCGTCTTCCACGACGAGACGCTCGACCGCCTGACCGACGCGGCCGGCCGCGTCGCCGAGACGAGCCTCGCGGACCTCCAAGAACTCACAATCGGCGACTCCGAGGAGTCGGTTCCGACGCTCGCCGCGGTGTTCGACGCCCTCCCCGCCCGCGTCGCGGTCAACGTCGAACTGAAGGAACGCGGCCTCGCAGACGACCTCGCGGCCGTGGTCGGCGACGCGGGAAACGAGATACTCGTCTCGTCGTTCGACGCCGAGGCGCTCCGCGAGGTGCGCGAGACGAGCGCGCTCCCGGTCGCGTTCCTCTTCGCGTCCGACTGGGCGGAGTCGCTGTCGGTCGCTTCCGACCTCGACTGCGCGGCCGTCCACCCGCACTACGACCTCCTCTCGTCGGCGCGGGTCGAGGAGGCCCACGACCGCGGCTTCGAGGTCAACGCGTGGACGGTTCCCGACCGCGAGATAGTTCGGCGACTCCGGGAGTACGGCGTCGACGGCGTCGTCGTCGACGACCCGGCGCTCGCGGAGTGAACTACCGAGCCCGACGCTCGCCGCGGAACGCCTGAAACGCCGTCTGGTCGCGTTTCACGCCGAGCGCGACCGAGACGAGGGCGACGGCGATGCAGACGCCGACGGCGACAGTCGGGAGGACGCCGTCGGGGAGGTAGCCGTTCGCCATTCCGAGTTCGATGCAGGTCCCCGCGAAGACGGCGGTGAGCGCCGCGGAGACGAAGTCGGGTTCGCCCTCGTCGGCGTAGTGTGCCGCGACCGCGACGGCGGCGAAGCCGGCGAGAACGGCGTTGAGAAACAGCCAGACGAGCGCGGATTGGACCATATCGGACGAACGAACGTCGGAAGAGAATGTGAATTTTCTGCCGTGAAATCCCAGCGCCCGGACTCAGAACCGGTCGACGCGGCCCGAGGCGGCCCACCCGTCGGTCGGCGCGCCGGCGGGGACGCGGCGGCCACAGCCCGTGACCGATTCGAGGCGGCCGGCGTACCGCCAGCGCTTTTCGTTCCACGTCTCCTCGCCGTCGTCTGCGGCCGCGGCGGCCGCGGCGACCGACTGGTCGTGGAGATGCGCGCCGACGGCGGCGGCGATGGCCGCGGCCTCCTCGGCGTCGGCGTCGTCCGGAATCGACAGCCCCGACAGCAGTTCGCCGCTCATAGCGGGATGTTGCCGTGTTTCTTGTCGGGTTGGGACTTGCGCTTGGAGTTCAGCATCCGGAGGTCGGAGATGAGGCGCTCGCGGGTCTCGCCGGGTTCGATGACGTCGTCGATGAAGCCGCGGTCCGCGGCGGTGTAGGGGTTGGCGAACTCCTCGCGGTACTCCTCGATGAGTTCGTCGCGGCGGGCGTCGGGGTCGTCCGCGGCGTCGAGTTCGTCGCGGTAGAGGATGTTGACCGCGCCCTGCGGGCCCATCACGGCGATTTCGGCGGTCGGCCACGCGTAGTTCACGTCCGCGCCGAGGTGCTTCGAGGCCATCACGTCGTACGCGCCGCCGTAGGCCTTGCGCGTGATGACGGTCATGAGGGGGACCGTCGCCTCGGAGTAGGCATAGAGGAGCTTCGCGCCGTGGCGGATGATGCCGTTGTGTTCTTGGTCGGTGCCGGGCAGGAAGCCGGGCACGTCCACGAACGAGAGGATGGGGATGTTGAAGGAGTCGCAAAAGCGGATGAAGCGCGCGCCCTTCTCGGAGGCCTCGATGTTGAGGGTGCCGGCGTTCACGCGGGGCTGGTTGGCGACGATGCCGACCGAGCGGCCGTCGAGGCGGCCGAAGCCGACGACGATGTTCTTCGCGAAGTCCTCCTGGACGCCGAAGAAGGAGCCCTCGTCGAGGACGCCGTCGAGCACGTCGTGGATGTCGTAGGGCTTGCGGGGCTGGTCGGGCACGACCTCGGCGAGGCCGTCGTCGACGCGCTCGGGGTCGTCCCACGGCTCGACGCGCGGCGGGTCCTCGACGTTGTTCTGCGGGAGATACGAAAGCAGGTGGCGGATGTCGTCGAGCGCCTGTTCCTCGGTGTCGGTGGCGAAGTGGGCGACCCCGCTGGTCGAGGTGTGGGTCGTCGCGCCGCCGAGCTCGTCGAAGGTGACCTCCTCGCCCGTGACCGTCTTGATGACGTCCGGGCCGGTGATGAACATGTGGCTCGTGTCGCGGACCATGAAGGTGAAGTCCGTCAGCGCGGGGGAGTACACCGCGCCGCCCGCGCAGGGGCCCATGATGGCCGAAATCTGCGGGATGACGCCCGACGCCTCGGTGTTGCGGCGGAAGATTTCGCCGAAGCCGCCGAGCGACTGGACGCCCTCCTGAATCCGCGCGCCGGCGGAGTCGTTGAGGCCGACGACGGGCGCGCCGACCTCCATCGCCTTGTCCATCACCTTACAGACCTTCTCGGCGAACACCTCGCCGAGCGAGCCGCCGAAGACGGTGAAGTCGTGGGCGAAGACGAAGACGGTTCGGCCGTCGACCTCGCCGTAGCCGGTGATGACGCCGTCGCCGGGGAGCTTCGTCTCCTCCATGCCGAACTTGTGGTTGCGGTGGGTCCGGAACTGGTCGAACTCGCGGAAGGTGCCGTCGTCGAGGAAGTAGTCGATGCGCTCGCGGGCGGTCATCTTGCCCTTGTCGTGCTGGGAGGCGATTCGGTCCTCGCCGCCGCCCTTCAGGGCTTCCTCGCGCTTCTCGCGGAGTTCGTCGATCCGGTCTTCCATCGTCATGCCAGACCACCTTCGCTCATTGAAACATCGGTCCGCAGTCCTCGGTCAAAGGAGTTCCGCAATCCGGCAACCCTTACTTCGACAGTTGTCGAATAATAGATGGAACAATCATCACAGTTGGTGGCGCGGGGACGGGCCGCTCCTCGCGGTTTCGTCGGTGGAAAACAAGGAGTTCGGGGGTCGAGTCGCCGCTCAGACGACCGAGTCGGGCTGTCGAAGCCCGAAGAAGGCGGCGGCGGACGCGACGACGGCGACCGCGACGGTCGGCCAGAAGCCGATGGTCGTGTCCACGCCGAAGTGCGTGAGGAGCGTGAAGACGAGGAACAGCGGGAGGACGACGCCGACGGCGAAGAGCCACGGCGTGCCGAGGGACTTCCCGAAGTCGCCCGCGCCCGCGGCGAACTCTTCGAGCGCCTCGCGGCCCATGACCCAGCCGACGAACAGGAGGAACGCGGCGAGGCCGGCGGTCAGGAGGACGTTCACGAGCGGCCCGGCGACGAAGCCGAAGATGCTCGGGTTGAACGCGCAGACGGTCCCGGTGACGGCGACGAGCGCGGTCATCCCGGAAACGGCGCGTCTTCGGGAGACGCCGTACTCGTCGACGAGGAACGCGACGGGGATTTCGAGCATGCTGATGGAGCTCGACAGCGCCGCGAGCGTCACGACGGCGAAGAACGCGGTGGCGATGAGCGTCCCCGCGGGGAGTTGCGAGAACGCCCCGGCGAGGCCGACGAACAGCGCGCCCGGCCCGGTGCCGGTCTCGGTCGGGTTGATGCCCTGCGAGAACAGAAGCGGGAAGACGACGAGGCCGGTGACGACCCCGACCGCCGTGTTGAGGATGGCGATGGCGCTCCCGTCGAAGGGGAGAGAGCGGTCCTCGCCGAGGTACGAGGAGTACGTTATCATCGTGCCCGCGCCGAGCGAGAGAGTGAAAAGCGCCTGCCCGGCGGCGGGACCGAGGATGGCGAAGAAGTTCTCGGAGATGACCGAGGGGTCGAATCGGAGGAAGAAGGCGTAGCCCGCGGCCGCGTTGGGCTGGGTCGCGGCCCAGCCGGCGAGGCCGACGAGGAGGACGAGCACGGCGGGCATCATGACCTTCGTGCCGAGTTCGATGCCCTTGCGGACGCCCGCGAAGACGATGAGCGCGGTCAGGCCGAGAAACAGGAGATGGTAGAGCGCCGCGTCGACGCCGGCGGAGACGCCGCCGAAGTACTGGCCCGGATTCGTGAAGTACGCGGGACTCCCGCCGACGACCGCGGCCCCGCTTTCGAGGAGATAGCGGATAATCCACCCGCCGACGACGCTGTAGAACGAGAGCAACGAGATGCCGGTGACGACCGAGAACGCGCCGACGATACCCCACTTGTTCGACCCCGAGAGGTCCCGGAGCGCGCCGACCGGCGACTTCTTCGCGCGGCGGCCGATGACGAACTCGCCGAGCAGTCCGGGGACGCCGACGAGGAGGACGATACCGAGGTACACGACGAGGAACGCACTGCCGCCGTTTTCGGCGGTCTGCCACGGGAACCGCCAGATGTTCCCGAGGCCGACCGCGCTACCGACGGCCGCGAGGATGAACCCGAGCCGTGTTGCCCATGTTTCTCGTGTCATTGCCACCCATTGCCAGTCCACCGGTAAAAGGGCTTTCGGACCGACGATACGTCATCGGAGAAATTTAACGGTTTTGAGTGGTCTACGCGTGAAAATTGCCGTCGAATAGTCGGAGAATACGCGTCGCTACCGATGATTCCTAACCGCTCGAAAAGCGGGACCGTCAGCCGCCTCAGAGGGGCGGGATGATAGCCGGGCTCTCGCCGAGGAACAGCGTCTGGAGGCCGAGGGCGAGCGTCGCCACGACGGCGACGATAACGAGCGTGCGGGCGAGCCAGAGCCACGTCAGGCCGACGCCCTCGCCGAGTCCGCTCCCCTTCATCAGTTCGTCGATGGCGGGCGCGCCGTAGACCCACGCCGCGAAGACGAGGATGCCGAGGACCGAAAGCGGGAGGAGAAGCTGGTAGGCGAGCGTGTCGAACCAGCCGAGCCACGCGGTGTCGATGGCCGAGGGGACGCCGAGCAGGAAGATGACGCCGCCGAGGCCGACGGCCATCTGCGGGCGGGACACGTCGTAGTTGTCGATGGCCCACGAGACGACGACTTCGAGCAGGCTAATCGCCGACGAGAGCGCCGCGATGAGCACGACCGCGAAGAAGACGAGGCCGACTATCTGGCCGCCGGGGATGTCGCCGAACGCGCCGGCGACGCTGATGAACACCGCGCCCGCCCCGCTCGTGTTGGGGTCGATGCCCTGCGCGAACAGGAGCGGGAGGACGACGAGCCCGGCGAGGATGCCGACGAAGCTGTTCAGGAAGACGATGGTGATACCGTCGCCGAACAGGCTCTGGTCGCCGTCGATGTAGGAGGCGTAGGTAATCATCGCGCCCATGCCGAGCGACAGCGAGAAGAACGCCTGGCCGACGGCGAAGGGGACGATTTCGGCGAAGTTCTCCGACAGCGCGTTGAAGTCGGGCGAGAGGAAGTACGCGTAGCCCGCCGACGCGCCGGGGAGCGTGAAGGCGAAGACGGCGAGCGCGGCGAGGATGACGACGATGCTCGGCACCATCAGCTTCGTCGCCTTCTCGATGCCGTCTTCGATGCCCGCGGCGACGATGCCGACGACGAGCGCCATGAAGACGGCGTGGAGCGCGAGCGCGTCCATCCCGGCGGACACCTGACCGAAGTACTCCGCGGGAGCGGCGAAGTACGCGCCCGTCAGGCTCCCGCCGATGTACCGGAGGACCCAGCCGCCGACGACGCTGTAGTACGACAGAATCCAGAAGCCGGTGAACAGGCCGACGGCACCGACGACGCGCCACTCCTTGTAGCCGAGTTTCTCGAAGGCGCTGATGGTGTTCAGGTTGGCTTTGCGTCCGATGACGAACTCGGCGAGGATGGCCGGGAGGCCGATGCCGAGCGCCGCGACGAGGTAGACGATCAGGAAGGAGGCACCGCCGAACTCGGCGGTCTTGAACGGGAACTGCCAGATGTTCCCGAGGCCGACCGCACTGCCGACGGCCGCGAGGATGAACCCTGCCCTGGTTGCCCACGTTTCACGTTCGGTCATGTCTATCACCCTGTTGCCGATGTGGGCCTGATAAATGACGCGGTATGCCGTCGCATATCGGAGCGAAAATCAACATAATTCTCCAACCAACTATAGTCTGTGTCGCGTTCGTCCGAATTTATCCCCTAAGTATCCTCATTTTTCTAACGAGTGTCGTGTTCGTGAATCCCTTGCGTACCGCGTAAAAATTCGTGCGCACCGAAACGAATGCCATACCCTCTCGTGGCGAATGTTGCCACGAGTCAGGCGACTCAGGCCTCGCCGTACACCGGGACGGCCGCGCCGCTCGTCACGGGAGTCGCGTCCGAACAGAGCGCGAGAACGGTTCGGGCGATTTCCTCGGGTTTCACCCACGCGTCGAAGTCGGCGTCGGCCATCATCTCGCGGTTCATCGGCGTGTCGATGACGCTCGGCATGACCGCGTTCGCGCGCACGATCCCGCGGTTCTCCTCGGCGATGGTTTCGGTGAGCAGGCGCACGCCGGCCTTCGACGCCCGGTAGACGCCGTCGCCCTCGCCGCCCGAAAGCGACGAGCGGGCCGAGACGCTCACGACGGACCCCTCGGTCTCGCGGAGGTGCGGAATCGCGTGTTTCGACGCGAGGAACATCGTCTTGAGGTTCACGTCGAACAGGAAGTCGAAGGTGTCCGCGTCCGTCTCGTCGACCGGCGTCCCGCCGCGCCACGTCCCGGCGATGTTGGCGAGGTGGTCGAGGCGGCCGAAGTCGGAGACGACGCTGTCGACGACGCGTGCCACGTCGTCCTCGTCGGTGAAATCGCCCTCGTAGAACCGAACCTCCTCGGACTCGAAGAAGCCGTCCTCGTCGTCGGGTTCGACCACGTCCGCGGCCGCGACCGACGCGCCCGCTTCGTAGAACGCGCGGGCGACCGCGCCACCGAGCGCGCCGCTCGCACCGGTCACGAGAGCTACGGTTCCGTCGAAATCGAATACCACGTCCATGTCCGTGCGGTAAGTGCGCACGGAACATAATTCGGTCGCGGCTGTGCGCCCGCAGGCGACCGGCCGCCACCGACCGCAGTAGTGCGGGGAGACGGCCCGTCAGGGCGTGATGACCAACTTGCCGAGGAAGCTGTCTTCCATGACGGCGCGGTGGGCCTCGGCGGCCTCGTCGAGGTCGTAGGTCCGCGCCACGTCGATTTCGAACTCGCCCGCGCCCATTTGCCCGGCGAGTTCGCGCAGGGGCGCGGAGAGGTCGGGCGTGTTGAACATGCTCATCATCGTCAGCGAGAGGTCCTTCCCCCGGGCCGACGACGACAGGTCGAAGCCGACTTCGGGGTCGTTCTCGCCGATGCCGACGATGCGACCGCCGTGAGCGGCCACGTCGGCGTCGAACTGGAGGTAGTCGTCCAGCCGGTGGTCGAGCGTCAGGTCCACGCCGTCGCCCGTCGCGGCCTCCAGGACGGCGTCCGCGAGGTCGTCGCGGTCGTAGTCGAGGACCACGTCCGCGCCGAGTTCGGCCACCCGGTCGTGGTAGTCGGGCGCGGCGGTGGCGATGACGCGGGCCCCGGACGCCGCGGCGAGCTGGACCGCGGCGTGGCCGACGCCGCCGGAGCCGCCGTGAATCAGCACCGTGTCGCCGAGTTGCATCCCGCCGTGGTCGACGAGGGCGCGCCACGCGGTGACGCCGGCGACGCCCGCGCCGCCGGCCGCGACGAGGTCCACGTCGTCCGAGAGGACCGCGAGCCGGTCGGTCGGGACGGCCGCGAACTCGGCGTAGCCGCCGTAGTGGTCCTTGCCGATGCCGGTGCCGACGACGTGGTCGCCCTCCGCGAATCCCGTCACGTCGGCCCCGACCGCCGCGACCGTTCCGGCCACGTCGACGCCGGGAATCATCGGCATCGCAAACGGCTGGTACGAGCCCTCGCGGAAGTACGTGTCAACCGGGTTGACGCCCGCGGCCGCGACGTCGACGAGGACCTCGCCCGCCGCCGGCTCGGGCGTGTCGATGTCGTCTACCTGAAGCACGTCGCGTCCGCCGTGGTCGTGGAATCTGACAGCGCGCATAGTTACACAGAAGTTCTTATCCTATTACGTATTTTCCCTACACCATGGACCGAAACCTCGCGCCGTGGCAGAAACGAGGCGGTCCGATGTACCTCTCTGAGAAACAACTCTTGAGCCGGCTAGTAGAGCGTGGGGTTTCCACGCCCGAGGACCTCGCGGAGGACCGGTTTCGAGAGAACGTAATTCGGCTTCAATGCCGCTTGCTCGCCCGTGTGGGGGCAGTCGTGGAAGTCGCTGAAGATACATTCGAAGCGACCGCATCTGGCGAGGCCGTCTTCGCCGAGGAGGGTTGTTCTCCCTGGTTCTCTGGGGAGGATCTCGTCATCGATGAGGGACTCTGTGTCTCCGACTGGCGTCTCACCGACTTTTCGAAGTTAGACCCGACAGACATCAAGCAGATTAACCTCCAGTTCTTCAGAGATCCGGAGAACGACTATCGAATCCTCAACGAGTCGCCAACATACACCCAACAAAAGATTCTCGGAGCTACCGATTGGAAACTAAACCGCTTGCTCCGCGAGTTCCCACGGACAGAATCACTCTCACAGCAGTGTACTCATTGGATGCGTGCGTTTGCTGGAATTCACACGTTTCCGGATGCGAACCACCGAACAGGCATGGCCTCTTTGTACGGTTTACTGAAGCAGAACGATGTCGATTTCCCCGACGAGGAGTGGCCCGGAGATCACATCGAGCGTGCCGTACTGCATTCCAAGATAATTCGTGGCCTCCATTCGGATGTGAAATACAATTCTCTGTGGCTGAAAGACTAACTATACGTTAGTTGGCATCGATATTTCAGAAATTTCCTCTTGGACTGCGAGAATCGCCTGCCGATGAAGCCGACGCTCGAACAGTTACGAAGCGTGATCAATCACGGCCGGGAGAACGGGTTTTAGCTCAGGCTTTGTCCTCGGTGACCTCACCGGGAGAACCCATCGCCACGTATTTATCGTGGTTTCTCTCGATGTTCTTGCTGATTAGATCCAGCGTATCTGGGTTCATCTCTGTGTACCATAGAGGGTTGCATATATGCAAAAGTGTTTTCCTATCCAGAGCTTCGGGTTCATTTGACCCTACGCGTACCGTTCAGCCCTCATAGAACGCATATATGCAAAACGAGTTATCTATTAGGAGAGTCTGACACCGTCGACCCTGAACGTAGATGAATGGGATTTAAGCGCGTGCCTTCCCCTCCCACGCATGGTAATGAAGCTTCACGAATACCAGGCGAAGGACATCTTCGCAGAGGCTGGGATTCCGGTGCCAGAGTCCCGTCTCGCGTCGTCGGTAGAGGAGGTCATGGAGGCGGTCGAGGAGATCGGATACCCCGCCGCCATCAAGGCGCAGGTACACGTCGGTGGGCGTGGCAAGGCCGGTGGCATCAAAATCGCCACGAACGAAGACGAGGCTCGACAGGCCGCAGAGGACATCCTCGGGATGGACCTCAAGGGCTACACGGTCGACCGAGTGCTCGTCGAGGCCGGCGTCGACTTCGAGAACGAACTGTACGTCGGCGTCACGATGGACCGAAGCGAGGGCAAGCCCGTCGCGATGGTCTCGACGGAGGGTGGCGTCAACATCGAGGAAGTCGCAGAGGAGAACCCGGACGCAATCGCCCGCGAGCACATCGACCCCGCGTTCGGCCTGCATCCCTATCAGGCCCGGAAGGTCGTCTTCGAGGCGGGCATCCCCCGCGACGTCGCCTTCGACGTCGCCTCGTTCCTCACGACGCTGTACGACCTCTACGAGTCGAACGACGCGTCGGACATCGAAATCAACCCCGTCATGATTACCTCGGACCGCGACATCGTCGCCGCGGACGCCGTCATGAACATCGACGACGACGCCCTGTTCCGTCACGACGACCTCGCGGCGATGGAAGAGGACGCCTACGAGAACGACCTCGAAGCCAAGGCCGGCGAGTACGGCTTCGACTACGTCCGCCTGTCGGGTAACGTCGGCATCATCGGCAACGGTGCCGGGCTCGTCATGACGACGCTCGACCTCGTGGACTACTTCGGCGGCGAACCCGCCAACTTCCTCGACATCGGCGGCGGCGCGAAGGCCGAGCGCGTGGCGAACGCGCTGGACATGGTCTTCTCCGACGAGAACGTCGACTCCGTCGTGTTCAACATCTTCGGCGGCATCACCCGCGGCGACGAGGTCGCCAAGGGTATCAACGAGGCGCTGGAGAGCTTCGACGAGATTCCCAAGCCGGTCGTCGTCCGCCTCGCGGGCACGAACGCCGAGGAGGGCATGGAGATTCTGAACACGGACCTCGTACAGGTCGAGGGGACGCTGGAGGACGCCGTCCAGCGTGCCGTCAAGAACGCACAGGAGGTGTCCCAATGAGCATTTTCGTCGACGACGACACGCGAGTGGTTGTACAGGGTATCACGGGTGGCGAAGGTAAGTTCCACACCCGCCAGATGGTCGAATACGGCACGAACGTCGTCGCCGGGACCTCCCCCGGAAAGGGCGGTCAGGACGTCGACGGCATCCCCGTCTACGACACCGTCGAAGAGGCGGTCGACGAGGAAGACGCCAACGCCTCGGTCGTGTTCGTCCCGCCGGCGTTCGCCGCTGACGCCATCTTCGAGGCGCTCGACACGGACCTCGACCTCGTCGTCGCCATCACCGAGGGCGTCCCGACGCAGGACATGGCCAAGGTCAACAAGCGCCTGTCGGAGACCGACACGCGCCTCATCGGTCCCAACTGCCCGGGCATCATCACGCCCGGCGAGTCCAAGCTCGGCATCCTCCCCGGAAACATCTTCGAGGAGGGGAACGTCGGCCTCGTCTCCCGCTCCGGCACCCTCACCTATCAGGTCGTCTCGAACCTGACCGAGCGCGGCATCGGCCAGACCACCGCCATCGGCATCGGCGGCGACCCCATCATCGGCACGTCGTTCGTCGACGCCCTCGAAGCGTTCGAGAACGACCCCGACACGCACGCGGTCGTCATGTGCGGCGAAATCGGCGGCGAGGACGAAGAGCAGGCCGCGAAGTTCATCGCGGAGAACATGGACACGCCCGTCGCCGGCTTCATCGCCGGCCGCACGGCACCGCCGGGCAAGCGCATGGGTCACGCCGGCGCTATCGTCTCCGGGTCGGGCACGGGCACCGCGGAGTCCAAGATTTCCGCCCTCAACGACGCGGGCGTCCCCGTCGGCGACACCCCCAACGAGGTCGCCGACCACATCGAAGACTTCCTCTAACGCCGCCTCGAACGCGGCTTTCCGTTTTCTTCGATTCTTTTTTCGCGCCCGCGCTATCGCAACGCCGCCCCGCACAGCCCACAGCGCCCGCCGTCGGTCGCGTTCGGCGCGCCGCACTCCCGGCAGACCGCCGTCCGCCGACGCGACTTCTCCCCTGCGGACCGCAGGAACGTCGTCGGGTCGAGCGCCGTCCCGGTCGGCCCGCCTCCCTCGTCGACCCTGTCGAGGACGCGCTCGACGAGGTCGTCCTCGCGCATGGCGTCGAGCAGTCTGACGAACCCGACGAACAACAGCGACGGCGCGACGATGCAGAAGCCCGCCACGAGCAGGCGGAACTCGGTTTCCATGTGGGTTGCTAGCGTTCAACAGCCGTATGGTTGACGCTCGGGGCGGACTGGTCGGGGCCGCCCGGCCCGCGGTCCGCAGTCGTCGAAGCCCGTTCGACCGTCGCCGCGTCGACTTATTATCTCGTTTGATACTCGAAGGCACGGATTTATGCACCGCATTCGGGTCGGTACGGTAATGGCCGAGAATCTCGTTTTGGAGGCCGAATCACGGCTTCCTGATGCGATTACGGAGAGCTACATGCGGCGGCTCGTCGCCGCGATGCTACTCGTCTCAGTCCTCGTCGCCGGCGTCGGAGCCGTCCAGTATCAACAGACGGCATCCACGATAGACGAGAACGCCCGCGCCAACCTCCTCACCGAGGCCGAACGCGAGGCCCTGCAGGTGGACACGTGGTTCGACGAGCGCGAACGCCTCGCCACCATCGTCGCGGACGACCCCGCCGCCGGGAGCACGCTCGACGGCCGGTCTTCGGCGACCCTGACGGCCGCGAAAGCGGACATGCCCGCGGACGTGGCCGCGCTCCACTTCGTCGACACCGAGACGACGACCGTCATCGGCTCCTCCGAGGAGGGCGCGGTCGGGACGACGCTGTTCGAAGGCGGGTCGCTTCCGCTCCCCGCGAGCGCCGACCTCTCGGACGACGGCGTCGAGCGGACCACCGTCTACGTCGAAGACGGCGTCGCCTACATGGGCTTCGTCGCGCCGCTTCCGTCCATCGAACCGCGCGCAATCGTCCTCGTCGCCGAGGCGTCCTCGCTCGGGGCCGCGCTCGACGGCAACCGCATCGACGGCGGCTTCACCCAACTCGTGACGACCGACGGGAACGTCCTCTACGACGGCGGCGGCGGCCAGTCGAACGTCGCTTATCCCGCCGCCGAGGCGTCCGAACTCGACGACGCCTTCGCCGGCGAGACGGGGGTCGCCCGCCTCGACCCGGTCGAGGGCTTCGTCTCCTCGCCGCACGTCGTCGCGCACGTCCCCGTCTCCGGCGGCGTGCTCCTCCTGCACGCCCCCGCGAGCCACGTCTTCGCGCTCTCCCGAAGCGTCGGTCTGGGGATTGCGACACTGCTGGCGCTCTCGATACTCGGCTTCGTCGCCTTCGCGCTCATCGTCCGCGGCAACACCGCGCTCCCGCTCGTCGACCTCGCGTCGACCGTCGCCGCGCTCCGCGACGGCGACCTCGACGTCGACCTCGAAACCGACCGGAGAGACGAGTTCGGACAGGTCGTCCGCGGCATCGGCAACCTCCGGGACGACCTCCGCGACCAGCGGACCGACGCCCGGACCTACAGCGAGGCGATGACCCGCGCGGCCGACGGCGACCTGCGCGTCCGCCTCCCGACCGACTCCGAGAGCCGCGACATGGCGACCGTCGCCGCCGCGTACAACGAGATGATGGACGACATCGAACAGACCGTCGGCACGGTCAAGACGTTCGGCGAGGACGTGGCGACGCTCGCCGACCGCGTGGCCGACCGCGCCGACGACGTGTCCGCCGCGAGCGAGGAGGTGTCGGCGTCGGTCCAGCAGATTTCCGAGGGCGCGAGCGAGCAGACCGACAGCCTCGTCGCCGCCGCCGACGAGATTAACGACCTCTCTGCGTCCATCCAGCAGATCGCCTCGTCGGCCGACGAGCTCGTCCGGCTCACCGAGGAGGCAGAGGCGCGCTCGCTGGACGGCCAGACCGCCGCCACCGACGCCCTCGACGACATCGACGCCGTGCGCGCCGAGACGGAGGCGACCGTGGGCGAGGTCCGCGAACTCGACGACCGCCTCGCCCAAATCGAGGAAATCGTCGAGGTCATCACCGACATCGCCGAACAGACCGACATCCTCGCGCTCAACGCGAACATCGAGGCCGCCCGCGCGGGCGAGGCCGGCGAGGGGTTCGCCGTCGTCTCCAACGAGGTCAAACAGCTCGCACAGGAGACGAAGTCCTCGGCGGGCGACATCGAGTCGCTCGTCGCCGAAATCGAGAGCCAGCGCGACGCCGTCGTCTCCCGCATCGAACGCATGCAGGCGCAGGTCGAAGAGAGCGCCACCTCGGTCGACGAGGCGCTTTCCTCCTTCGACGGCATCGTCGAGCGCGTCGAGGAGACGACCGCGAGCGTCCACGAGATTTCGGACGCCACGGGCAGTCAGGCCGACTCCTCCCAAGAGGTGCTCTCGATGACCGACGAAATCGCGGGCATCTCCGAGGAGACCGCCGCCGAGGCCGAGAACGTCTCCGCGACCGCCGAAGAACAGAGCGCCGCGCTCGTGGACGTCAACGGAGACGTGCGCGAGCTCTCGTCGCACGTGAGCCACCTCGACGACCTCCTCGACGCGTTCGAGGTCGACGACGGCGGCGACGTGGCCGCGACCGTCGACGACGTGCTCGGCGAGGAGGCGACGGCGGGAACCGACCCGGACCGGACCCGCGCCGCGTCCGAGTCGCGCCCCGAGCGAGAGCCCTCGCCCGCGGACGACTGAGATGCGCGTCGACGACATCATGACCGAGGAGGTTGCGACCGTCGAACTGGGGTCGAGCGTCGCCGACTGCGCGCGAACCATGCTCCGCGGGGGCGCGGGGAGCGTCGTCGTGATGGCCGACGGCGGTCCCGCGGGCATCGTCACCGAGTCGGACGCGCTCCGCGCCGGCGTGGCGAGCGGGAAGCCGCTGTCCGCGGTCCCGACCCGCGCGGTCATGTCGAGTCCCATCAAGTGGGTCCGACCGGACTCCACGACGCGCGTGGCCGCCGAGAAGATGCGCGACCGAGGGGTGAAAAAGCTCGTCGTCGTCGACGGCTCGGAGATGGTCGGCATCGTGACCGCCACGGACATCGCCTTCCATCTCTCGGACGTGGCCCGCGGCGTCGGCCAGATGATAGAACTCAAGGACAAATGGGAGTCGGACCGCCGGTTCCGCTGACCGCCGCCCGCCGGTCGCCGGGCGTTCCACGCCGATTGCTATCACGAACCAAATCGGCGAAGCGTTGATAACGACGTCTCGCTTCTAGTCGCGACGAGTGTACGACCGTCTCGCGTCGATTCGTCCCCGCGTCAGGTCCGGCCTCGAACGAGCGTTCGCGGCGGACCACACACCTCACGAGGTGGCCGCCAGCTTCGCGTTCGGCGTCTTCTTCGTGGCCATGCCGACCGCAGGGACCGCCCTCGCGCTGTTCGCCCTCATCGGCTACTTCGTCGAGCGGGCGAGCCGACTCGCGCTCGTCGCCACGCTCGTCGTGTTCAACCCGCCCGTCAAGTGGGCGGTCTACGGCGCGAGCTTCTGGCTCGGCTCGCACCTGCTCGGCCCGGTTCCGGGGGCCTCGGTCGCAGACGTGTCGCTCAGCGCCGGTCTCGATATCCTGTTTCGACAGCTCGTCGGCAACACGATTCTCGCCGTCGCCCTCGCCGTCGTCGGCTACGCGGTGACGCTCCAACTGGCGCGTCTGCACCACCGGCGACAGCGGTTGGCGTCGCCGGCGGGAGCCGCCGAGAGTCGAAGCGACGACGCCCGACCCGACGTATCGTCGTGACGCTACCGCTGTGACTGCTCGTTTCTGCCCTCTTCGAACGCCCGGAGCGACTGGATGAGCTTGTAGCCCAGATAGACGACCGCGAGCGGGATGAGGAGCAACAGCGCGAGGATGACGAGTTCCGGACCGCCGGGAATCTGCAGGAGGGTCATGGGCGGAGTTCGCGGGGGGAAAACATAGTGGTTGGGTGGTGTGGGAGACTGTATGGTCGGTGAGTGGTGCGGTGGGCTGTGTCGGGTGACACGCTCGCTCCGCTCGCGTGAACCTCACTCGCTCACTGCGTTCGCTCGCTGGTTCAAATCTGCCCCGCGGCACGATTGCACGCGACTCGTGGCACCGAGCACACGCTACGCGGTGCTCGGTAGATAACTCGTCGCGAGAAAGTAGTGGGTTGGGGCAGATTTGAACTGCCGGCCTCCTCCATGTCAAGGAGGTGTCATAACCAGACTAGACCACCAACCCGGTGTGTTGCGAACATCGCCGAACGCCGAAACGCGGGAAGAGGAGTGGGTTGGGGCAGATTTGAACTGCCGGCCTCCTCCATGTCAAGGAGGTGTCATAACCAGACTAGACCACCAACCCGGTTACGGAGCTTCCCGCGCCCGTTCGGACGCATCTCTCCGTTGTCCGGGGTTACAATTTAAGCTTTCGAATCTGACTACGTGCGGCGATTCGGGTCACAGCGCGGTCCCGCCGTCCGTCGCGGTCGATTCGCCCCGAGCGGCGACCGCCCGATGGCGGCGATTTTCGCCAGCCCGACACGCTTAAGCCGATGTACGAATTTGTACATCATAACCCGAAGAAGTACATCGGTGATTACCAATGCAGGATTATATCGAACGTGTGACCGGCGGTGCGGACCTGACTATCGAGGAGGCGCGCGACGCCGCGCGGGCGGTCTTCGAGGACGCGACCGAGGCGCAAATCGGCGCGCTCCTCGCCGCGCTCCGGTCGAAAGGCGAGACCGAGGCCGAAATCGCGGGGTTCGCGCAGGGGATGCGCGACGCCGCCCTGACCATCGAACCCGACCGCGGCCCGCTCGTCGACACCTGCGGCACCGGCGGCGACGACTACAACACCATCAACGTCTCGACCACGAGCGCGCTCGTCGCGGCCGGCGCGGGCGCGGCGGTGGCCAAGCACGGCAACTACTCCGTCTCTTCGTCTTCTGGGAGCGCCGACGTGCTGGAGGTTGCCGGCGTGAACGTCGAGGCCGACCCCGAGTCCGTCGAAGCCTGTATCGAGGACAACGGCGTCGGCTTCATGCTCGCGCCCGTGTTCCACCCCGCGATGAAGGCCGTCATCGGCCCGCGGAAGGAACTCGGCATGCGGACCATCTTCAACGTCCTCGGGCCGCTGACGAACCCCGCCGGGGCCGACGCGCAGGTCCTCGGCGTCTACGACGCCGACCTCGTCCCGCTCATCGCCGAGTCGCTGTCGCACATGCCCGTCGAGCGCGCCCTCGTCGTCCACGGCTCCGGCATGGACGAAATCGCGCTCCACGACGCGACCACAGTCGCCGAAATCGACGGCGACGAAATCACCGAGTACACCCTCACGCCCGCCGACCTCGGCCTCGAACAGGCCCCCATCGAGGACGTCGCCGGCGGCACCCCGCAGGAGAACGCCGACGACCTCGAAGGCATCCTCACCGGCGACGTGACCGGGCCGAAGCGCGACCTCATCCTCGCCAACGCCGGCGCGGCCGTCTACGTCGCCGACCTCGCGGACTCGCTGGAGGAGGGCGTCGAAGTCGCCCGCGACGCCATCGAGTCCGGCGCCGCGAAAGCCAAGCTCGACGCGCTCCGGGAGGCGTGAGATGACCCGCGTCAAAGTGTGCGGCGTCACCGACGAAACCGACCTCGCCGCCGTCGACGCGGCCGGTGCCGACGCCGTCGGTGCCATCTGCGACGTGCCCGTGGACACGCCCCGCGAGATCCCTCGCGAGCGCGCCCGCGAGCTGTTCGCCGCCGCGCCGCCGTTCCTCACGACCGTCCTCGTGACCATGCCCGACTCCATCGACCACGCCCGCGACCTCGCGCGCGAGGTCGGTCCCGACGTGCTCCAACTCCACGGCGACTTCGCGGCCGACGACCTCGACTCGCTCCGCGCGACGGGCGTCCGGGTCGTCCCCGTCGTCGACGCGACCGACCTCGACCGCGCACGGGCCGTCGCGCCCGTCGTCGACGCCGTCCTCGTGGACACGCCTTCCGCGTCCGGCGCGGGCGGCACCGGCGAGACTCACGACTGGGACGCCTCGCGCGAACTCGTCGACGCGGTCGATATCCCCGTGGTGCTCGCGGGCGGCCTGACACCCGACAACGTCGCCGAGGCGGTTCGCACGGTCGAACCCTACGGCGTCGACGTCGCGAGCGGCGTCGAGTCGTCCGGCGGCGTCAAGGACCACGACGCGGTCCGCGCGTTCGTCGCCGCGGCGAAGGCGGCCCGCGGAGCGTCCGGCGACCACGAGGAGGTCGTCGCGTGACGGCCCCCGACACCGACCGCGAGGAGTTCGTCGACCTCGTCGGCGACGCGGACGAACCGGTCGTGACGCACCTCGTTTCCGACCTCGACGTGTCCGTGGACCCGCTGGCCGCGTACACGACGCTCGCCGACAGAAGCGACTACGGCTTCCTCCTGGAGAGCGCCGAGAAGGTCTCCTCCAGTAACCCGCAGGGCGCGTTCTCCGCGCCCGCGACGGCCGCCGACTCCCACGCGCGCTTTTCGTTCGTCGGCTACGACCCCGAGGCGGTCGTGACGGTCGGCCCCGACGGCGTCGACGTGACCGACCTCGGCGGCCCCGCCGCCGAGTTCGTCGGCGCGGGCGACGGCGACGTGCTCGACTCCCTGCGCGGCGCGCTCCCGGACCTCCCGCGCGTCAACTTCCCCGAGACGGACCGGCAGACGCTCACCGGCGGGCTGGTCGGCTTCCTCGCCTACGAGGCCGTCTACGACCTCTGGCTCGACGAGGTCGGCCGCGACCGCCCCGACACCGACGACCCGGACGCCGAGTTCGTCCTCACGACGCGCACCCTCTCGTTCGACCACCGCGAGGACGCCGTCCGCCTCGTCTGTACCCCCGTCGTCTCGCCCGACGACGACCCCGGCGAGGTGTACGACGGCGTCGTCGCCGAGGCCGAACGCGTCGCGGAAAAGCTCCGGGCGGCGGCCGACCCCTCGCCCGGCGGCTTCGAGCGGACCGGCGAGGACGCCGGCTCCCGCGAGGAGTACGAGACCGCGGTCAGGAAGACGAAAGAACACGTCCGCGACGGCGACATCTATCAGGGCGTCATCTCGCGCACCCGGAAGCTCCACGGACAGGTCGACCCGGTCGGCCTGTACGCCTCGCTCCGCGAGGTGAACCCCTCGCCGTACATGTACCTGCTCCGGCACGGCGACCGACGCGTCGTCGGCGCGAGCCCCGAGACGCTCGTCTCCGTCAGGGGCGACCGCGTCGTCGTCAACCCCATCGCGGGGACGTGCCAGCGCGGCTCCGGCCCGGTCGAGGACCGCCGCCTCGCCGGCGAACTCCTCGCGGACGCGAAAGAGCGCGCCGAGCACACGATGCTCGTCGACCTCGGCCGCAACGACGTGCGCCGGGTCTCGACGCCCGGGAGCGTCCGCGTCGAGGACTTCATGAGCATCATCAAATACAGCCACGTCCAGCACATCGAATCGACCGTCTCGGGGACGCTCGACCCCGACTCGGACGCCTTCGACGCCACCCGCGCGACGTTCCCCGCGGGGACGCTCACGGGCGCGCCGAAGGTCCGCGCGATGGAGATTATCGACGACCTCGAAGACGAGCCTCGCGGCGTCTACGGCGGCGGCGTCGGCTACTACTCGTGGACCGGCGACGCCGACATGGCAATCGTCATCCGAACCGCGACGGTCGACTCCGGCGGCTCGGAGGACGCCATCACCGTCCGCGCGGGGGCCGGCATCGTCGCCGACTCCGACCCGACCGCGGAGTACGAGGAGACAGAACAGAAGATGGGCGGGGTGCTCGACGCCGTCCACCGCATCGAGTACGGGACCGAGGAGGCGTCGCAATGATTCGGCTCGTCGTCGTCGACAACTTCGATTCGTTCACGTACAACCTCGTGGAGTACTTCTCCGAACAGACCGTCGAGGGCGAACCGCTCGACATCGAGGTGCGGAAGAACACCGCCTCGCTCGACGAGATACGCGACCTGAACCCCGACGCCATCGTCATCTCGCCGGGGCCGGGCCACCCGAAGAACGACCGCGACGTGGGCGTGACCAACGACGTGCTCACGGAGCTGTCGCCCGAGATTCCGACGCTCGGGGTCTGTCTCGGCCTCGAAGCCGCCGTGTACGCCTACGGCGGCACCATCGGCCACGCGCCGGAGCCGATTCACGGCAAGGCGTTCCCGGTCGACCACGACGGCGAGGGCGTCTTCGCCGGCCTCGAAGACGGCTTCCCGGCCGGGCGCTACCACTCGCTCGTCGCCACGGAAGTCCCCGACTGCTTCGACGTCTCGGCGACGACCGACCACGACGGCGAGGCGCTCGTGATGGGCGTCCGCCACCGCGAGTACCCCATCGAGTGCGTCCAGTTCCACCCCGAGAGCGTGCTCACGGGGTCCGGACACGGCGTCGTCAGAAACTTCCTCGCGTCGGTCGCCGGCTTCGACGTGGCCTGAATCGAGGGCGCGTCAGCCACGTCAGTACGTCGGTGCGTCGGTGCGACCGCGACCGCGGCCTTCGCGTGGTCGCGGTCCGGAGCCTGTTCTCCCGCGGTTACAGGACGTTGATGCCGAAAAACGAGAGCAACAACAGCGCGCCCACGACGATGGCGGCGATGGTGACCAGTCGCCACGCGACTTTGAGGAACAGCCGGCCGACGAGGATGACGACGGCGACGGCCGCGAGCACCACGAGCATCTGACCGAGCGGGCCGGAGAGGAGACCGCCGAGCTGTAACGGGGTGAGCGCGAGGGGAGTCAGTACCATACCCCGATATGACACCCGTAGAGCGGATAAGCTTGTGGGCGGTCCCGTCGCGCGGTTCCGGCGCGATTCCCCCGCCGAAACGACCGATTTCGGCACCCCTGAGCGACTGCGAAATTCGTGCATACGAATTCTGATAGTTATGTGGCTGTCGACTGTCCGGGGTTCCTTTATATCCTCTCCGGCGATGCGGGACAGTTCACCATGTGACGGTTTCAGACGTTCCGTCTCCCCCCCTCACGTTCTACTGGATATAACCGCTATGTCTTGCGATTTCCGGCGTCGCTATTTCACTTCCGCTCCGCTCTACCTACGGTTATGTGGTTTCCGTCCGTCCTATGAATCCGTGCAGTTCGAACCCGGTCGCCGGCCGTCGGCGTAATTGAACTAAACCTGATACGTTCGGCGGTCGGACCTCCGAGTTCGAAGCCCTTAACCAACCACGCAACACACACCAATATCGTCACCAATGAGCGGAATTTCCGGACACTATCGACGCGACCTCGCCCGAACGCGGCTCGGGCGGGAGGGACAGTAAGATGAGCGACGCGAACCTCTCGACGGACGAACTCGTGCTTCCGGTCAAGCGGACCGAAGGCGAGACCCTCGAAGCGCGGATGACGGGCAACGCCTACAACAACATTCTCCCGGCCCGTTACCTCCGCAAGGACGCCGACGGCGACCTCGTCGAGACGCAGGAGGACCTGTTCCCCCGCGTCGCGAAGAACATCGCGCTCGCCGAGGCCGTCTTCGAGGCCGAAAAGCGCGACATCGAACTCACGGTCACCCCCGACCTCATCAAGCCGGACCACCCGCGCCGCGACGAACTCGCCGCGGAGGTCTTCGGCACGGGCGTCACCGCCGACGACGAGGCCGAGACGACGCTTTCGGTGTACAACGTCAACAAGTTCGCCTACGACACCCTCGTCCCCGAACTCCCCGAGGAGGTACGCGACGTCGTCGTCGAGAAGCGCGAGACGTTCGAGGAGCTGATGGAACAGCTCTCCTTCATGCCGAACTCGCCGACGCTCATGAACGCCGGCGACGAACTCCAACAGCTTTCGGCCTGTTTCGTCGACTCCCCCGGCGACGACATCACCGACATCCACCAGACGGCCAAGGAGGCCGCCGAGGTGTTCCAGTCCGGCGGCGGCATGGGCTACGCGTTCTGGAAGCTCCGCCCCTACGGCGACGCGGTCGGCTCGACCGGCGGCATCGCCTCCGGCCCCATCACGTTCATGCGGACGTTCGACCAGATGTGCGAGACCATCGCGCAGGGCGGCGCGCGCCGCGGCGCGCAGATGGGCGTCATGCGCGTCAGCCACCCCGACGTCATCCAGTTCCTCCACGCGAAGAACAAGGACGTCTCGCTCGCGCACACGCTCCGCCTGAACGACCCCGACGACTTCACGCACACCAAGTTCGTCGACGCGCTCGACGAGGCGCGCGAACTCATCGACGAGGACGGTCGCGTCCCCAAGCACCTCCGCAACGCCGTCGAGGGCCACCTCTCGAACTTCAACATCTCCGTCGGCATCACCGACGGCTTCATGGAGGCGCTGTACAACGACGAGGAGTTCGTCTTCACGAACCCCCGCACCGAAGAGCCGCACGTCGCCACGCCCCAGACGAAGGAGATCTACGACATGTTCGGTCTCGGCGAGCACGTCGAGGTCGGCGAGGTGCTTTCGGTCCCCGCGAAGGAACTCTGGGACCAGATTATCGAGGGCGCGTGGGAGAACGGCGAACCCGGCGTCGTCTACCTCGAACGCGCGAACAAACAGCACTCCTTCGACGTCGAAAAGCACCCCGACCACCAGATTCTCGCGACCAACCCCTGCGGCGAACAGCCGCTGGAGGAGTACGAGGCGTGTAACCTCGGCCACATCAATCTCTCGACGCTCGTCGCCGAGGATTCGCCCGACTGGCGCGTCTGGTACGACGCCCACGGCGACGAGTACGACTCGCTGGAGGCCGCGACCGAGGCGTTCCTCGAAGACGCCGTCGACTGGGAGGAGTTCAACCACCGCATCGAAAGCGGCACGCGCTTCCTCGAAAACGTCGTCACGATGTCGGACTTCCCGGTCGAGAAAATCGAGGAGAAGGTCCGCGAACTCCGCAAAATCGGCCTCGGCATCATGGGTCTCGCCCAGCTGTACATCCAGCTCGGCGTCCGCTACGGCTCCGACGAGGGCAACGAAATCGCCCAGCAACTCATGACCCACATCAACCACGGGTCCAAGCGGGCCTCCCACGAACTCGCCGCAGAGCGCGGCCCGTTCGAGGCGTGGGAAGACTCGAAGTACGCGAACCCGACCGAGTACCGCGAGTGGTTCGAACACCACACCGGCGAGGACGCCGACGACTGGGAAGACGGCTACCCCATCCGCAACCACAACACGACGACCATCGCCCCGACGGGCACCACGTCGATGGTGTCGAACACCACCGGCGGCTGTGAGCCCATCTACAACGTCGCCTACTACAAGAACGTCTCCGACGACGTGCAGGGCGACGAGATGCTCGTCGAGTTCGACGACTACTTCCTCCGCGTGCTGGAGGCCAACGACATCGACGTCGAGGCCGTGAAGGAAGAGGCACAAGAGCAGATGGCGAGCAACCAGTTCGACGGCCTCGCCTCGCTGTCGACGGTTCCGGACGCCATCTCCGAGCTGTTCGTCGTGACCTCCGACCTCGCGGGTATCGAGCACGCGGGCGTCCAGTGCGCCCTTCAGAGCGGCGTCGACTCCGCCATCTCGAAGACCTGTAACTTCCCGAACAGCGCCTCGAAAGAGGACATGGACGAGGTCTACCGCTACATCTACGACCACGGCGGCAAGGGCGTCACCGTCTACCGCGACGGCACCCGATCGAAGCAGGTGCTCACCACGCGCGCGAAGAACACCGAGTTCTCCGACGACGAGGAGGCCGCCGAGGCCATCGTCTCGCAGATTCGCGACGTGTTCGGCGACGTGGAGGCGTTCCTCGAATCCGAGGAGGTCTCGGACCTCATCGGAAGCGAACTCGAACTCGCCTTCGCCGACTCCCCGAGCGACGTGGGCAAAAAGCGCCCCCGCCCGGACGTGCTGTACGGCGTCACCCAGCGCATCGACACCGGCTACGGGAAGCTCTACGTCAACATCAACGAGGACGAACACGGCGAGCCGTTCGAGCTGTTCGCCAACATCGGCAACTCCGGCGGCTTCACCGCCTCCTTCACCGAGGCGCTCGCCAAGACCGTCTCGACGTCGCTCCGCTCGGGCGTCGACCCCGAGGAGATTGCGAACGAGCTGAAGGGCATCCGGAGCCCGAAGGTCGCGTGGGACAAAGGAGAGCAGATCAACTCCATCCCGGACGCCATCGGCACCGCCATGCGGCGGTACCTCGACGGCGACATCGACAAGGGCTACCCGCAACAGCAGAACCTGACCGAGGTCGAAGCCGAGGCCGCCGCGGCCGAGGACGCGGACACCGACGGCGGCGTCGCCGTCGACGACGGCTCCGACAACGACGCCGTCGCGGACCTGCTCGCGGCGGGCGAGAGCCCCGAGTGTCCCGAGTGCGGCGAGATGGACCTCTACTACTCCGAGGGCTGTAAGACCTGTCAGAACTGCGGCTGGTCCGAGTGCTGAACGCGGGGCGGTAACTCCCCGCAGTCGCGGTCTCGTCTCTCTTCCGCTCTGTTCTTTTGTCCTCTCCGGAGGTCCGTACTGTTCGTCTCACGGTGCGTTCGAAACCGTTGCATGAGCCCGTCGGAATCGAGGGGAACTCCGAGACACATCAAATATTCTTCAAAACTGTCTCTCGCAGAGGGTAGTTAGGGACTTAAACACCATATAAACACTATATTAATGCCTAAATCACGGGGTGAAATAACACATTAATCTGGCACGTAGATTTAAGTTATCCCGGAGATACCGGTCGGGTGGACACACCGCGACGGGTGCCGGGCAGGGATGCTGGTCGCGCGACAGCGACGCGCCACCGGTGTCTTCGGCGAGCTGATACCGTCCGGGTGTCGGACATAACGCATGCAACTCAAACATCTCTTCACGGAAGACCGTGCAGTCAGTCCCGTCATCGGGGTTATCCTGATGGTGGCGATCACAGTCATCCTCGCGGCCGTCATCGGGACGTTCGTCCTCGGCCTCGGCGACCAAGTCAGCGAGACCGCTCCGCAGGCGAGCTTTAGCTTCGATTACAACGGAGAAGGAAACCTCACCATCACCCACGAGAGCGGTGAACAGATCGCCGCAAATCAGGTGACGGTGACTGGCGACATCGACAGTCCGGACGGGAACTGGACCGATTACGGTGGAACGGACCCCATTAGCGCAGGAGACTCCGCTGTCGTTAATTCCACGGGAGCCGCGTTCGCTGACGGCGACACCGTTCGCGTCGTCTGGAACTCGCAGAGTGGAAGCACGTCCTCCACGCTCCAGCAGTGGACCTACAACGGATAGATGAATTTCAAACAACTCCTCGCCGAGGACGACGCGGTCTCGCCGGTCATCGGCGTCATCCTCATGGTCGCCATCACGGTGATTCTCGCGGCCGTTATCGGGACGTTCGTCCTCGGTCTCGGTGACCAGGTCGGCGACACCGCCCCGCAGGCGAGCTTCGGGTTCGACTACAACGGCACCGCCCTCACGGTCACCCACGAGAGCGGGTCTTCCATCGACGCCGCGCAGGTCAACATCACCTCGTCGGTCGCACTTGACAACACCTCGGGTACGGAACTCCCAGGGTCGAGCGGCACGACCGCGACTTGGGAATGGATATCCACGGATACGGAAATCACCGCCGGGAGCCAAGTGACGGTCGTCGAGCAGAACGCCGACGACCTCTCGACCGCGACTGTTCGAGTCATCTGGACCTCCGAGAGCGGCAGTAACTCCGCGACGCTCCAGAGCTGGTCCGGACCCGACGCCTGAACGCAACACCGCCTTCGCGGCATCGTTTTCTTCCGACCGACCGACTCCGCGAGCCGCGGGTGATTCGACTCCCGCGGAGCGTGTCCGGCGGCGTCGCTGACGCGCGCTCAGACAGACGAACTACGCCGTCGCGAGAACAGACGGTTCTTCGCCGTTACAACGGGGATGCGCCGGTCTCAGACCGGGCGGCCCTCTTCGGACGTGCCGACCAGCCACGTTCCGAGGGTGAGCGCACCGGCACCGACAACGACCGCGTAGGACATCACCTGTGCGGAGTTCGGTAGCGTTCCCGGCAGCATCGCGAGCGTCCCGACGATCATCAGCGCCATCCCGATGACGGCTTTCTTCGAACTGAGCAGTCCCATGTCGGTCTCTCCGGAAGCGTCCGATATGGAACTTGCGCTTTTGCTCGGGGTTACTCGTAGTCCTGTTCGCCGGCGGGGACGACCACGTCGAGCCAGTTCTCCTCCGGCGGAAGCGGGCATTCGAAGGCCTCGGTGAACGCGCAAAACGGGTTGTACGCGAGGTTGAAGTCGACGACGACCTCGTCTAACTCGTCGAGGGGCGCGTCGGGCGTGAGTTCCATGTACCGACCGCCGTTGTAGGTCTGCTGGCCCGTCGTCTTGTCGCGGAAGGGGACGAAAAGCGTCGGCGAGTCGTCGTGTTCCTGGCGGTACGCGCCGAGGGTGAGGTCGGTGTCGCGGAGTTCGAAGTGGAACGTGGCGACGCGGAGATACCGGACCTCGCCGTCCGTCGAGGTGTTCATCGTCACCGGCTCGGGGTCGGCGTGCGTCTCGACCGACGCGGTCACGCGGTAGTCGGGGTCGGGGTCGAAGTAGTCGAGGCCGTCGAAGTCGTCGCGCTTCTCCGGCGGAATCGGCGACTGCGGGTGCGACCCGAAGAAGTCGTCTTTCTCCTCGCGCTTCGCCCGGAGTTCGGAGACGTAGGCGTCGGCGTCGAACGCGTCGTCGGTCATACGCGCCGATACCCGCCGGCGACACCTACACCTGACGGTTCGGGGCCGCGGCGACGAACGCGTTAGGCGGACACGTGACGCTTGGCGACCGAGATTCGTTCGAACTGGTCGGGCGTGAGGTCGATGTCCGCGGCCGCGACGTTCTCGCCGAGTTGGTCGACCGTGCGCGCGCCGACAATCGGCGCGGTGACCTGCGGGTGATGCATGAGCCACGCGAGGCTGACCTGCGCGGGCGACGCGCCGACCGCCTCGGCGACCTCCTCGACCCGTTCGAGCGCGTCGAAGTTCGACGGCGTGAGATACGAGTCGGCGAACCGCTGGTCGTTCGCCGCGCGGGAGTCCGCGGGCGGGCGCTCGTCGCGGGCGTACTTGCCCGTGAGAAAGCCGCCGGCCAAGGGCGACCACGGGACGACGCCGATGTCGTAGTCGGCGCACATGTCGAGGTAGTTGCCCTCTATCTCGCGGTTGACGGCGTTGTACCGCGGCTGGGCGACTTTGAACGGCTCGTAGCCCCGCTTGTCGGCGAGTTCGTTCGCCTTGACGACCTTCCACGCGTTGGGTTCGAGCGTCGAGGTGCCGAGGTAGTTCACCTTGCCGTCGCGGACGAAGCCGTCGAGCGTCCGCATGAACTCCTCGACCGGCGTCTCGTCGTCCCACCGATGGATGTACAGCAGGTCGACGTAGTCGGTGCCGAGGCGGTCGAGGATGCGGTCCATCTGGCGGCGGAGGTGTTTCCGGTTGAGCCCGCGGCCGTTGGCGTCCTCGCGCGTGGGCCAAAAGATTTTGGACGCGACGACGAAGTCCTCGCGGTCGCGTTCACCGAGCCATTCGCCGATGTACCGCTCGCTCGCGCCGTCGCCGTACATGTCGGCGGTGTCGATGAAGTTCCCGCCGGCGGCGGCGTACGCGTCGAGCAGTTCGTGGGCGCGGTCGCGGCCGACTTCGACCTCGCCGTCGTCGTTCTGCCGACCGAACCGCCACGTCCCGAACGCGAGTTCGGAGACCGTCGTTCCCGTCCGTCCGAGTGGAACCATCGCGAGCGACATACCGACCCCGAAGACCGGACCGCGCTAAAGCGACTCGATTCCCGACGGTCGAAAATGAGGGACGTGCGTGGGTGGGCGGGCGAACGCACAGAGTCCGAGAGACGTGTGAAAATCGCGGGAGGTGCGGTTGAGGCGCGATGGAGGCGCGCCGGAAGCGTAGGGGGAGGGAAGAAAGACGGGAGACATGAGCGGATGGGGGCGCGGAAGTGGAGGGAAAACGCAGGCCGTGTCGGTGTGAGCCGCGGACGCGCGACTACACGACCGCGTCGTCTACGACCGAGCGTAGTTGTGGCCGACTACGAGCGCGAGCGCGTTGAGCGCGAGAAGCGCGCCGAAGACGGTGAACTCGCTCGCTTCGAGGCCGCCGAACAGCAGGGGAAGATACAGGAACGGGAGGGCGACTGCGGCCCAGAAGCCGACGAACCGAAGCGGTGCGGCGACGAGTTCGAAGCCGAAGCGAAGCGACTGTTCTTCCGTTAGGAGCTCGCGGAGTTGGGAGAGGCGTTCACGGGGGACCGTAGATGGGGAGTTCGACATTGGTTGGGGGGCACCTACGACTACGACATGGAGCGGAGGGGTCATAATTAGGTGCGAGAATTCGACTCGTTTCATACTCGTTTACCTGCGACTATCAGGTAAATGTGAAGTTTCATCGCTAGACGAGCGCCCATCTAATACTTCATAATCGTATCTAACTCTTTTATTCACGGGATAGTCACGCGTTCTTGAACGGTCGTCGAACCCTGAATTTCCGCGGGTTTTCTCCGATGCGAACGTGGCGCTCGATACAGTCGGTAACTCGACACGTCGTCCGCGGTCTGGCGAGTGATTCGGTCGGCGTCGCTCCCGCAGGGATTTAGCCCGCGAGCGCAACTGTCGGGGTATGCCCGACCTCAATCGCGTCGCAAAGCGCATGTACAACATCCACCCGAACGCCATGCGCCTCGTCGTCGGCGAGGAGATAGACGGCACGTTCACGCTGGACAGCGCGGAGTTCTTCCAGACCGATTTTCAGGCCGAAGGCCGACTCAACGGCGACGGCGCGGTCTATCGGTTCGCGACGACGGAGAACAACGACGCCGTCGTCGTCGGTCGACAGCGCCCCGGCGAGGACGGCTGGACGATGGTCGGAGAAGTGGAGTCGGTCGAGCGGGCGGACGCGACGGACGAGACGGACGAGACGGACACGACAGACGCGTAGCCGCGTATGGCCGCGTGCGTCAGTCGGCCGCGCCGGTCCCGTCACCGAACCGATAGCGGAGTTCGCGCCGAATCGCCCCGCGCTTCAGGAGGACGAACCCGAGGAAGATGAGCGCGAACCCGCCGACCGTGGACGAGGTGGGGACCTCGCTCAGGAACGCCCAGCCGGCGAGCGCCGCGAAGACGGGTGCGACGTACGAGACGAGGTTGATTTCGATGGGACCGAGCCGCGCGAGCAGGTCGAAGTAGATGAGGAAGCCGAGCGCGCTCGCCGCGAGTGAGAGATACGCGAGCGCGGCGACGGACTGGACGTTGAGAACGACCGAGCCGACGCGCTCGCCGAGCCCGACGGACGCGACGTGCATCAGCCCCGCGCCGAGGAGCATCGACCACGCCTCCATCGTCTCGATGGGCATCTCGGAGTCGACCCGACGGGTCAGGACGGAGCCGAGGGCGAACGCGGCGGCCGCACCGAAGATGAGGAGTTTCGCGACCGTGCCGCCGGCGAGGAGGTTGCCCGGGTCGAGCTCCGAGAGGACCGCGACGCCGACGAGGCCGAGGAGGAGACCGACGACGCCGAGCGCGGTGAGTCGCTCGCTCGGGAGCAGGAGTCGCGCGAATCCGGTGGTGAGAACCGGGCTGAGGCTCACGATGACAGCCGCGGCGGCGCTCGTCACGTTGGGGTCGGTCTCGCCGATGAACAGAAGCGCGTGGTACGCGGCGATGAGGAACACCGCGCCGATGGCGATTTCGGTCCACTCGGACCTGCCGCGCGGGAGCGGCGAGTCGGTGGCGTACAGCGCGTAGGCGAGCATCACGACCCCCGCCACGTCGTACCGGAGCGCCGCGAACAGCACCGGCGGGAAGAACTCCAGCCCGGCTTTGATGGCCATAAACGCGGACCCCCAGACGGCGGCGAGGACGACGAACAGACCGACGTTTCGGTACCGTGTCACAGCGATGGTGCGCCGGGGAGGTGCCTGAACGTTTCGTTACGGCCCGGTCGCAGGTTCCCGACTCGCCCCCCGAATACGGGGTACGTTTATTACGTCCCATCTCCGAAACGTTCGTATGGCCGTGACCGGCCGTCCCACACTTCGGGACTTGTTCGACGAGTCGCCGACGCCTCACATCGCACACCCGCCGCGCACGCACCAACGGCACTTCTACGTCGCGACGGACGGGTCGTACCGCCCGAACGGCGGTGGACTCGGTGCAGTGATAGAGACCCGCGACGGCGAGCGAGTCGCCCGTATCGCACTCCCTGACGTGCCGCCGGACAACAACGTCTCGGAGTATCGCGCACTTCACCTCGGACTGGACGTGCTCGCCCATCGCGCGCCGCCGGGCGCTCGCGTGGGCGTCCTCGTCGACCACGACGACCTCGCCGCGAACGTCAACAACGCCGTTCTCGCCGGCGACCACCCCGACTGGAAGTCGCCGAAGCGAATCGTCGTTCCCGCCGGGAGCGAACACCACTGGCGGGGGATTCAGGCCCGCATCGCCGGATTCGGCGAGCTTCGCGCCGCGCGAATCGACAGCCGCGAGAACCCCGCGCACCCGCTGGCGAACGCGCCGAGCGAGTACGAACACGTCAACCGTCGCGCCGACCGCTGTGTGCTCCCTGACCCCCCGGAGTTCGAAGCCGACTCCGGCACGGACGTGAGCTACCTCCCGCCCTCGCGGTTCGAAGGGCGCGCGAGCGACTGAGCGCGAGGCGTCTGAGACCCGTCCCCGTTCGCCCCGCCCATCGCGCGGGCCGCCGAGCGCGAGCAGTCCCACCGGGGCGTCGCTTCCCGGGCCGCAACCATCGGGCGGTCGTCCCGTCTCCGGCCGGTCACTCCACTGTCAAAAAGTTGACAACGCGGAGCGGCGACGCCGGACGTATGGACCCCACGGAGACCGCCGACGCGTTCGACCCGCGGCGACGCGGACGCTCGCCGCTCGGTGTGACCGCGCGTCGCCATGCGCGCCGACTCGTCGTCACCGCCCTCTTGACGGCCGTCTTCGTCTTCGCCGCCGTCCGCGACCCCGGGCTCCTCGCGCCGACCGCCGGCGTTTCGCCGACTGCCGGTATCTCTCTGACACCCGGTGTTTCGACAGCTGTCGTCGGAGTCGGCGACCCGACTTTCATCGTCCGGCTCGAACTGGGCGTGCTCGCTGGATTCCTCGCCGCCGGCGTCTCGCTCCTCCCCCTCGCCGACCGCGACCCCGCGGTCGACCTCCGCGCCGCCTCGGGGTGGCTCGCGCTCGCCGCCGCGGGCTTCCTCGTCGGAACTCTCGTCGCGCGGCAGTTCGCGCCGGCCCTCGCTGACCTGCTGGTCGAATGGGGCCGGGTCGCGGCCGACTCCCGCCAGTCGGCGCTCGAACTCGAACTGTTCTTCCCGGTCGCGGTCGGCGGCGGCGCGGCCGTCGCCCCGCTCCTGCTCGGGTTACGCCGCGCCGGCGCGCTCTCCCGGCGACTCGCCGGGCGGACGAGAGGGCTGTCGCTCCTCTGTCTCGTCGTCTTCGCCGCGTGCTTCTCGCCGCCGGACTCGACGACGTTCGCGCTCTACGCGGCCCCGCCGGCGGTCGGGCTGGGCGTCGCCGTCGCGTGGGTCGAGTTCGGGTAAAAAAGAATAATCGAGAGTCGGACTGCGCGTTACGCTTCTTCCTGTGCGTCCACGACCGCCGTCGCCGCCAGGTCGCACGACCATCTTTTTCCGGTTCGGGTTCGCTCCGCTCACCCTCTCCGCAAAAAGCTGGACCAAAAAGGCCCTCGCTCCGCTCGGGAGCTTACTCCTCTTCCTGCGCGTCCACGACTGCCGTCGCCGCCAAGTTCACGATGTCCTTGACTTCGTCGCCGCGCTGGAGGACGTGAACCGGTTTGTCCATGCCGACGAGCATCGGGCCGATGGCCTCCGCGCCGCCGAGACGCTGGAGCAGTTTGTAGCCGATGTTGCCCGCTTCGAGGTTCGGGAACACGAGGACGTTCGCGGGGCCGTCGAGTTCCGCGAAGTCGTAGGTGCCTTCGAGGATGTCCTCGACGAGGGCGGTGTCGGCCTGCATCTCGCCGTCGACCGGGAAGTCGACCTCGGGGTCGCCCTGCAGGAGCGCCGCGGCGTCGCGGGGCTTGCGCGTCCCCTCGTTCGTGACGCTCCCGAAGTTGGAGTACGAGAGGAGCGCCGCGCGCGGCTCGACGTTGAACTGGCGGGCGAGGTCCGCGGTGTGCTTCGTAATCTCCGCGAGAATCTCCTCGTCGGGGTCGAGGTTGACCGTCGTGTCGGCGCAGAAGACGACGCGGTTCTTGAACGTCATCATGTAGACGCCGGCCGCGTAGTTGGCGTCGGCGGCGGTGCCGATAATCTGGAGCGGCGGGCGGAGCGCCGACGGGTAGTGGTGGGTCAGCCCCGTCAGCATCGCGTCCGCGTCGCCGACTTCGACCATCACGCTGGCGAAGTAGTTCGAGTCGCGGCGGACGAGTTCCTCGGCCTCGGACTTCGTGACGCCCTTGCGCTGTCGAAGCTCGTAGAGGCGGTCGACGTAGTGGTCCCACTCGCCGTCGCGGGGGTTGGCGATGGTCGGGTCGAAGTCGAGACCCAGCTCCTCGGCCTTCCGCAGAATCGTCGTCGTCTTCCCGACGAGGATGGGTTCGGCGATGCCCTCCTCCTGCATCTGGTAGGCGGCGCGAATCATCTTCTCGTCTTCGCCCTCGGCGAGGGCGACCCGCTTGGGGTTCGACTTCGCCTTGTTGAGGACGACGCGCATCATCTCGCGGGACTTCCCGAGGCGGGCTTCGAGGCGCTCGCGGTACGCGTTCATGTCGAGGCGCTCGCGGGCCGCGCCGGAGGTCATCGCCGCCTGCGCGACCGCGGGGGCGACCTCGAACAGCACGCGGGGGTCCAGCGGCTTGGGGATGACGTAGTCGGGGCCGAACTGGAGCGGGTGGTCGCCGTAGGCCTTGACGACCGCGTCGGGCACGTCCTGCCTGGCGAGTTCGGCGAGCGCCTCGGCGGCCGCGCGCTTCATCGCCTCGTTGATTTCGGTCGCGCGCACGTCGAGCGCGCCGCGGAAGATGAACGGGAACCCGAGCACGTTGTTCACCTGATTCGGGTAGTCGGAGCGCCCCGTCGCCATGATGACCGTGTCCTCGCGGGCGTCCTTCGCGTCCTCGTAGGTGATTTCGGGGTCGGGGTTCGCCATGGCGAAGATGATGGGGTCGTCGGCCATCGACCGCACCATCTCCTGACTGACAATGCCGCCGACCGAGAGGCCGGCGAACACGTCCGCGCCCTCTATCGCGTCCGACAGCGACCCCTCGTCGACCGGCTGTGCGAACTCGGCTTTGTACTTGTTGACGTCACCTTCCTCGACGCGCGACTCGGTGATGATGCCCGAGGAGTCGCACATCGTGATGTTCTCCTTTTTCGCGCCGAGAGAGACGTAGAACCGCGCCGTCGCGAGCGCGGACGCGCCCGCCCCGGAGAAGACGATGTCGAGGTCGTCGAGGTCTTTGTCGGTGACGTCGGCGGCGTTCAAAAGCGCCGCGCCGGAGATGATAGCCGTGCCGTGCTGGTCGTCGTGGAACACGGGGATGTCCATCTGTTCGCGGAGCTGTCGTTCGATTTCGAAGCACTCGGGGGCCTTGATGTCCTCCAAGTTGATGCCGCCGAACGTCGGCTCCATCGCCTTCGTCGCCGCCACGAACTCGTCCACGTTCGTGATGTCGAGTTCGACGTCGAACACGTCGATGTCGGCGAAGCGCTTGAACAGCACGCCCTTGCCCTCCATCACCGGTTTCGACGCCTGCGCTCCGATGTTCCCCAGCCCGAGGACGGCGGAGCCGTTGGAGACGACGCCGACGAGGTTGCCCTTCGCGGTGTACTCGTAGGCGGCGTCTTCGTCGTCCGCGATGTCGAGACACGGCGCGGCCACGCCCGGCGAGTACGCCAGGCTCAGGTCGCGTTGGGTGTTCGTCGGCTTCGTCGTCGCGATTTCGATTTTTCCGGGCGGGTCCTGTCTGTGATATTCCCGTGAGTCGTCGTCCAGTCCCATGAACCACACCTCCTCGCGCAGGGGGCAAAAAGCTATTCAACAACGTCGAATTTTGACTTCGACAATAGTCGAACCCTCGGCGGACGGCGGCGAGGTCGGAACGCCGAATCGACGCCGCTCCGCTCGAAAAATTACTCCGTTTCGATGTGAAGAATTTCCGGGCGTTCGAGTTCGACCGTCTCGTCGGCGTCGGTCACGGTCCGGGTCGGCCAGCGGCCGGTCGCGGTCAGCACCTCGACGCCCTCGTCGGTGACGAGCGCGGTGTCCTCGCTCTTTGCGCCCTGAATGGTCGGGTTGTAGGCGTAGCCCATCGGCACGCGGACCTCGTCGTCGGCGTCGGGCGCGGCGAACCACTCCCGGCCGGCGAACCCTGCCGCGCCGCCCTGATGATGATTCAGCCACTCCTCGGACTCGCCGACCGCGTCGTAGGCGTCGCGGATGGCGTCGAACACGTCGCCCGCGGTGCCGCCCGCCGCGGCCGCCTTCCGGGTCGCCGCCAGCGCCTCGGTCTCGACCCGCATCGCGCCCTCGTGGCGGGTTTCGAGCCACTCGGGCGCGTCGAACGCGACGGTCCGCGTGCAACTCGCGTAGAGGCCGCCGCGCTGGGCCGTCACCGAGACGAGGGCGTAGTCGCCGAGTTCCTCCTGTTTGGGCGTGTAGTGGCGGTACTTCTGGGCGCGCCGCCCGCCGCCGACGAGCACCACCGGCGCTTCGATGCCCATCGCGCTGAGCGTGACCTTCAGACCGGAGGCGACCTCGTGTTCGGTGTCGCCCGGCGCGAGTTCGCGGCAGACCCGCTCGACCGCGCTCGCCGCGTCGCGGCCGAGTTCGCGGTAGGCCTCGATGTCGGCGTCCGAAAGCGGCTGGCGGACGGCCGCGGCGTCCACGTCCGCGAAGCCGGGCACGTCGAAGTCGGCGGCGGCGGGGGTCGGCGAGACCGCCTCGACGCCGGACGCCAGCGACCCCTCGTACCACTGGAAGCGGTGGACGCGGACGTCCTCGTGGGGCACTTCCTCGTGGAGCAGGCGGGTCGCTTCGATGTTGTCCGTCACGACGTGGAACTCGTCGCCGTCGTAGCCGGCGGCGGCGACGCCCAAAGGCGAGTCGCGGTCGACGACGTTGTCGCCGCCGAGGAGCCACGCGAAGGAGTTCGGTCGGGCGAACCAGACCGCTTCGAGGTCGCGGTCCGCGAGATATGCGTTGAGTCGGTCCGCCCGGGAGTCGAGTCGCTCGTCCATGTTCGCGCGTCCAACCGAATCGACTTGAATGGGACGGCTCGGACGACCCGGACGAACCGGTCCGACGCGACCGAGACGACCCAGTCCGACGCGACCCGGCCGGCCGGACCCGGCGCACGAGGCGGTCGCGCGGTGACACCTTCGAGGACCATACCGACGAGATATAAGTTCGCGCGGTTCTGACCCACGCGTATGACACCTCGGCTTCGCCGCCTCCTCGCGGGGGCCGCCGCGATGACCGGCGTCCTGATGGTCCTCGGCGTGTACACCGCCGCCGCGGGCGCTGGGCTCACCTGCGCCGGCCGCTGGCCGTTCTGCGACGGCTTCCTCGGGCTGTTCCCGGCCAACTGGGGCAGTTTCCTCGAATGGTTCCACCGCCTCGTCGCCATGCTCACCGGCTTCCTCATCCTCGGGACGACCGTGCAGGCGTGGCGCGAGGGCGTCGCGAAAGGAGTCCGCTACGCGCTCGTCGTCGCCACGGTCATCCTCCCGTTCCAAATCGTCCTCGGGGCGCTCACCGTCACCGAGTACGAGTGGGTCATCCTCACCGCCCACTACGTGGTCGCGACCTCCATCTTCACCGCCGTCGTCGCCGCCGCCGCGTGGGGGCTCGCCGACCGCGGCATCCCCCGCATCGCCGACGCGGTCAGACTGGCGCTCGTCGGCGCGCCCGTCATGCTCGTCCTCGCGCCCCATGCGTTCGTCTCCTTCGGCCCGACGACGCAGGCCGTCTACTACGTCGTCGGCCTCACGACCTACGCCGCGCTCGTCGCGGTCACTCTCTGGGCGAACGCCGCTCACGGCCCGCGGGCGGACGCCTACGACCGGCTCAGATTCGTCACCGCGCCCGCGAGCGTCGTGGTCGTCGCGCTCCTCATCGCCGGTCGACAGGTGTACGGGCCGGCGCTCGAACTCGCCCACCTCGGCGGGACGGTCCTCGCGCTCGTCCTCGTCGTCGGCGCGGCGGTCCTCGTCCGCGGCGGCCTCCCGATACCGCAGGCCGGCGCGACGAACGACGCCGACTGACGGCGGAGCGTGACTTCGGGTTGGGGCGCACTCCGTTTAACAACTAAAATACAAGAAATGAGATAACTATCGGCAATATCCACAACTTTCGCAATTCGAGTTGCATACTACTCCGATAAAACGACGATATGGCGAATCCGTTTCACGGTTAGAGATATATCCCACCCATCCACACAATTCCCGGATATTTTTCGTCAATATCGGAACGAATTGACGAACGGACCGAAGAAGTGTTATACGGGGCTGTGCTACCTGATGGCTGTTATGGAACGTCGCACCTTTCTGAAGGGCTCCGCCGGGGCCGCGGCCGCGTTCACGCTGGCCGGCTGTCTCGGCGGCGGCGGCAGTAGTAGCGAGACGATTACCATCGGCTCGGACATCCCGTACCGGCCGTTCGAGTACGAGACGACCGAGGGCGAACTCGTCGGCTTCGACGTCGACATCGCCGAGGCGGTCTTCGGCGAGCTCGGCTACGAACACGAGTTCCAGAAGACGAGCTTCGACAGCATCATCCCCTCGCTCAACAACGGGAACTTCCGCGTCATCATGTCCGCGATGACCATCACCGAGGACCGCGCGGAGCAGATCGACTTCTCGGACCCGTACTTCACCGCCTACCAGACGGTCATCGTCCTCAACAGCAGTGATATCTCCTCGAAGGAGGACCTCCGGGGCGTCACCGTGGGCGTCCAGAAGGGGACGACCGGCGAGAGCGCCGCGACCAGCCTCAAAGAGGAGTTCGACGGCGACCTGACGATTCAGAGCTACGACCAGGTGACCGGCGCGTTCGACGCGCTCCGGAACAACCAGGTCAGCGCGGTCGTCAACGACAACACCGTCAACGCCGCCTTCGTCGACCAGAGCGACAACGTCCGGTTCCTCGAAGGTCCCGGTGCCGCCGAGGAACAGGGCAAGGAGAACGCCCCGCCGTACCTCACCCTCACCGTCGAGGAGTACGGCATCGGCTTCCGGCAGGACGACGACGACCTGCGCGAGGAGGTCAACGGCGCGCTCCAGACCATCCGCGACAACGGCACGTACGACGAGATTTACTCGGAGTACTTCTCCGGATAAGCCGAACCAGGACGCGTTTTTTATCCCACCACTGTGAGAAACACTACCAATGGCTGAATCCTACTCCGAGGGACGAACCGGTGACGGTGAGTACCAAGAGCAGTTCTTGAACGACAAAACGCTCAGGCGGCTGGGCGCGGCCATCGCGGGACTATTCACGCTCGGAGTCGGCGGGTTCATCGCGGCGATTATCTTCACCCAGGTCGATTTCGAACTCCTCGTCGAGATTATCCACCCGCAGTTCGTCAACGCGTTCCTGCGAGTGCTCGGTATCGTCCTCGTCGGGAGTCTGTTTTCCGTCACCGCGGGCGTCTTCGTCGGACTCGGTCGGGTGTCGAACACGAGGTTCACGAACACCGTTGCGACCGCCTACGTCGAGTTCTTCCGCGGGACGCCGCTTCTGTTCCAGTTGCTCGTCATCTACGTCGGGATTCCGGCGTTCTGGCCGCCGGGGCAGTTCCCCATCTCCAACTGGGCGATTCCGACCGCGATTATCGGACTGACGCTCAACCACGCCGCCTACGTCGGCGAGGCCGTCCGCGGCGGTATCGACGCCGTCCCGGAGGGCCAGATGGAGGCCGCCCGCTCGCTCGGGATGTCTTACGTGCAGGGCATGCGCGAGGTCGTCCTCCCGCAGGCGTGGCGCAACGCGCTCGCCGCAATCGGCAACGACCAGGTCATCCTCGTGAAGGACACCTCGCTCCTGACGGTCATCGCCATCCCGGAGCTCATCAGCGCGTTCCGCAACGTCAACTCGACCACGTTCGACCCGTGGACGCCAATCCTCCTCGTCGCCATCGCCTACCTCATGATTACGATTCCGCTCGGTAAAATCGTCAGTTACCTCGAAGCCCGCTCCGACTGGGGAGGTGACCGCCGATGAGCCTCCTCGAATTCGACGAAGTGGACAAGTACTTCGGCGAGACGCACGTCCTGAAGGACGTCGACCTCGACGTCGAAGAGGGCGAAGTGTGCGTCGTCATCGGCCCCTCGGGGTCCGGGAAATCGACGCTCCTCCGCTGTGCGAACCGCCTCGAAGAGATTCAGGGCGGCGAGATTCGGCTCGAAGGCCAGTCCATCTCCGCGGAGGACGCGGACATCAACCGCCTGCGCCAGCGCATCGGCATGGTGTTCCAGAGCTTCAACCTCTTTCCCCACAAGACGGCGCGGGAGAACGTGACGCTCGCGCCGACGAAGGTCAAGGGCCTCAAAGAAGGAGACGCCACGCGGCGCGCCGACGAACTGCTCGACCGCGTCGGCCTCGGCGCGCAGTCGGACTCCTACCCGAACCAACTGTCCGGCGGCCAGCAACAGCGCGTCGCCATCGCCCGCGCGCTCGCCATGGACCCCCACGTGATGCTGTTCGACGAGGTCACGAGCGCGCTCGACCCCGAACTCGTCGGGGAAGTGCTCGACGTGATGCACGACCTCGCCGACGAGGGCATGACAATGCTCGTCGTCACCCACGAGATGGGGTTCGCCCGCGAGGTCGGCGACCGAATCGTCCTCATGGCCGACGGCCGCGTCGTCGAGGACTCGCCGCCCGAGGTGTTCTTCGAGAACCCGAAGACCGACCGCGGCAAGCAGTTCCTCTCGAAACTGCTCTGAGCCGGGGTAGCCGGGCACACACCCGGAATCTTCCAACAAGCTTATCCCCCGAAACGCCGCTTCCTGCGGCATGAACTACGCTCCCCGCGAATTCAGTCACGAACCGCCCGATAGCGAACGCACCAAGGCCGTCCTCTTCTGTCAGACCTGCGGCCGCGCCGCCGGCATCGACGCGTGGCCCGAGCGGACGCGCGACGGCCGGACGGTCCGACTCGACTGTCCCGACTGCGGCGAGGTCGTCTGGCGCGGCCTCGCGGACGACGAGGCGTCCGAGGAGCGTCGAACGCCGACGCCGACGCCCTGAGCCGGCAACGAGCCAACGAGCGTCCCAACCGCCGAACTCCGCTTTTACGGGACCATCACTTCGACGCCGACGGTGTCGTAGTCGGTCATCGCGGCCAGCCGTTCCGGAACCTCGTCGAGCGAGACGGTCTTCGTCACGAGCGAGCCGGGGTCGACCGCGTCCGACGCGAGTAGCGACAGCAGGTCGTCCGCGCTCGTCGGCGGCATCCCGCGCGCGCCGAGGAACGACACCTCGTGTCTCGTCATCCAGTCGGTCGGCAGGGACACGTTCCCCTTTTCGGCCTCGGTCGTCAGGCCGACCTGCACGTGCGAGCCCCGCGGCCGGACCGAGCGGACCGAGTTCCGGCAGGTCTCGGCGACGCCGAGCGCGTCGAGCGAGACGTGCGCCCCGCCGTCGGTCAGCCCCCGGATGGCGTCCACCGGGTCCTCCGCGGAGCCGTCGACGACGGCGTCAGCGCCGAGGTCGGTCGCGGCGTCGAGCGCGGACTCGCGCACGTCGACCGCGACGACGCGCGCGCCGAGGACGTTCGCCACCTGAATCGCCGACAGGCCGACGCCGCCACAGCCGTGGACGGCGACCCACTGGCCCGCGCGGAGGCCGGCGCGGGCGTCGAGGGCGTTGTAGGCCGTCATGAACCGACAGCCGAGCGCGGCCACGTCGGTCGGCGAGACGTCCTCTGGGAGCTGAATCGCGTTGTAATCAGCGGACGGGAGATGTACCAACTCCGCGAACGCGCCCTGCGCGGACGGTTCGAAGCCGAGGGCGTGCGGATGGTCGCCCGTGCAGACGTTGCCGTGGCCGGTCTGGCAGTAGCCGCACGAGCCGCAGGCGAGGTTGAACGGCAAGGCGACGCGGTCGCCCTCTCGAATCGTCTCGACGCGGTCGCCGACCTCGACGACGCGGCCGGCGGGCTCGTGGCCGAGAATCTGGCCGGCGGGGACCGCGTCGTCGGCCCACTCGCCGTGGCCCATCCACGAGTGCCAGTCGCTCCGGCAGATGCCGCAGGCCTCGACCTCGACGACGACGCCGTCGGGGTCGCACGTCGGGTCGGGGAGTTCCGTCACGTCGAGCGGTTCACCGTGTTCGCGGAGGACTGCGGCTCTCATAGGCGCGGTTCGTCGGGCGGCCCCAAAAAGCTCCGCGTGGCGTCAATCCCCGGGCATCGGTGCGGCGGAAACGAGGCAGAGACAGGGCGGAAACGCGGCGCGCAGTCCCGCTCAGAAGAAGTCGTCGAGGCCGGACTGCCCGTCGTCGGTCGAGGCGTCAGAGTCGTCGCTCTCGGCCGACTCGTCGGCGTCGGCGTCGGCGTCGCGGTCGAGCACGTCGTCTGTGGCGTCGCCGTCGCCGTCGGCGGCCGCGTCGTCGCCCTCGATAGACACGCCTTCCATGCCGGCGAACGCGCCGCCGGCGTGTTCCTCGACCAGTTCCTCGCGGAGTTCGCCGGCGTCCTCGACGATGGACTGGACCTTGTTCGTCGTCTCGCCGCTCCCGGTGACGAAGGAGACGTGCGACTCGTCGAACTCGTAGTAGGCGGCCATGGCGACGGTCAGTTCGCGGGGCTTGCAGTGGTGGGTGATGGCCGAGAGGTACGGGAGGACCTCGCGGCGGGCGGTCGCCATGCTGAAGCCGCCGTTCTGCGCGATTTTCCGGACGACGGTGTCGCGGGTCTTGTCGCGGGTCGAGCGGTAGGGCGCGCCGCCGTAGCGGGTCCACCCGCCGCGGGTCCGGTCGCGGGAGGCCGCGACGCCGGCGGCGAGGTTGTCGGTCGCGTAGCGCCAGTAAGAGTAGTTCTGCGTGGCGCGCACGCGGCCGAGCCAGCGGTCGGCGTTGGCGAGGAAGTCGTAGGCGCGGGCGAGTTCGTCGGGTTCGTAGACGAGCGACACCTTGTCCTCGACCCACTTCGTGAGGTCGTCGGGCGTCTCGTCCACGTCGTAGGCGGTGTACAGCGCGTCCTGTGCGGACTCCTCTTTGAGGACGGCGTCGAGGAACTCGAACAGGCCGACAGAGCGGTCGCGGTCGCCCATGACCACGTCCTCCTCGGTGATTTTCTCGCGGCCCTCGGCGACGGCCTGCAGGTCGTTGACGGCCGAGCGAAGGTCGCCGCTGTTCATCTCGGCGATGCGGTCGAGCGCGTCGGACTCGAACTCCAGTCCCTCCTTGCGGCAGATGTCGCGGAGGACGGGGACGATAGAGCGGGCGGACACGTCGCGGAACTCGATTTCCTGACAGGCGTTCCGGAGCCCGCGGCTCATGTCGTAGAACTCGTTGGCGATGAGGACGATGGGCTGGCTCGACGACTTGACGAGGCGGGTGACGGCGCTGGCCCCGCCGCGGTCGTAGTTGCCGTGGATGTTGTCGGCCTCGTCGAGGATGACCAACTGCCGGGTGGACGTGCCCGTCGACGAGCCGGCGAGCGTCGCGTTCTTCGCGGCGCGGCCGGCGAAGCGCTCGATGACGTCGCCGGTCCGCTGGTCCGACGCGTTCAACTCGACCGTCTCCCAGCCCATGTCGGCGGCGAGCGCGTGGGCCGCGGAGGTCTTTCCGATGCCCGGGCTCCCGTGGACGACGACCGCCTCCCGGTGGTCGTCCCACGTCTTGGCCCACTCCGCGAGGGCGTCGCGGGCCTTGTTGTTGCCGCGGACCTCGGAGAGCGTCGATGGGCGGTACTTCTCCGTCCAGTCTACCATTACCGGAAGGAGGACCGAGGCGCGTTTAGTGGTTGCGGAGCGCCCCGCGCCGGCCGGACGCGCCGCCGGAACCGCTCGAAGTTCCGGGCGGCTCACCGACGCAGACGCCGACGCAGACGCTGACTCACCACGCCGCCCGCCGCGCCCGGTTCCGGGCGTCGACGAGCGACCACCCGAGCGCCGCGAGCGTGGTGAGGCAGACGACGAACAGCGCCACGACGACGCCGACTCGCCCGACCGCGGCGTAGTAGCCGGCGCTGTCGATGACGCCGGCGAAAAGCAGGCCGAAGGCGACGAGACTGAGCGGACGCGCCCACAACTGCCGGCGGACGAGTCCCGCACCCGCCGCCAGAAGCGACACGCCGGTCAGCCCGCCCAACACGAGCGACGCGAACAGCGAAAACGGGTCGGCCCGCGGCTCCATCACCGGGCCGCCGTCGACGGTCAACACCCAGATGACGAGCGTCACGGCTCCCATGACGAGCGCGTAGCCGCCCACCGTTCGCTCCCAGTCCATCTCGTTGCACTCCGTTCCGTCCTCGCTAGACGCGCTCCCGCCACAAATACGCATCTCCGGGTTCTCGCGCCGGAGAGTGTATGCGAGACCGGACAGTAGTCGCGTCCGACACGCCGCGCACGGTGCGGGCGGATCGAAGTCGAATCAAAGATTGTTGCAGAGTAATTCCATAACCGTACAATATTAATGTGGGCGGCCCGGAACACCACCAGAATGGGTCACATCGAACAGGGCATCCGCGAGAACTGGCGGCAGTTCGCCCTGCAACTGCTGATGGTGTTCGCGGTCGGATTGACCATCGGGTCGGAGAGGAACGTCGTCCCGCTCCTCGGGCGGGACGTTCTCGGCGTCGAATCTGTGCTCGTCATCGGCTCGTTCGTCGTCAGCTTCGGCTTCGTGAAGGCGATTCTCAACCTCTACGGCGGTAAGTGGGCCGAAACCTACGGGCGCAAACCCATCCTCGTCGCCGGGTGGGTCGTCGCGCTTCCGATTCCGCTGATTCTCGTCTTCGCGCCGAACTGGTGGTGGGTCACGGTCGGGAACGTCCTTCTCGGCGTCAATCAGGGGCTCGCCTGGAGCATGAGCGTCAACGCGAAGCTCGACCTCGCCGGGAGCGACCGCCGCGGTCTGGCGGTGGGGCTGGACGAGGCGTTCGGTTACGGCGGCGTCGCGGTCGGGTCGTGGGTGACCGGCGTCATCGCCGGCGGTTACGGCCTCCGCCCCGCTCCCTTCGTCTTCCTCGCCGCGGTCGTCGTTCTCGGGCTCATCGTCTCCGCGCTGTTCGTCGAGGAGACGCTCCCGTACGCCGAAGCCGAGGCGGAGGCGGAGGCGACCGCCGCAGACGACGCCGGCGCCGACGCCGATGCGGACCTCCCGTTTCGCGAAATCGTCCGGCGCGCGACCTGGGGAGACCGGACGCTGTTCGCGGCCGCCCAAGCCGGGAGCGTCGAGAAGTTCGTGGACGCGCTCGTCTGGATAGCCTACCCGCTGTACCTCACCTCGGCCGGACTCTCGGTCGCCGAGGTGGGCGTCGTCGTCGGCGTCTACGGCGGGGTCTGGGGCGTCCTCCAACTCTACACCGGACCGCTCGCGGACGACATCGGCCGCCGCCCGCCCGTGGTCGCCGGCATGTTCCTCGCCGGCGCGGGCGTCCTCGCGACGGCGCTCGGGTCGGGCTACTGGTGGTGGGTCGGCACCGCCGCGGCGACCGGCGTCGGGATGGCGCTCTTGTATCCGAACCTCATTACCGTCGTCGGCGACGCCGCCCATCCGACGTGGCGTGCGACCGGCCTCGGCGTCTACCGCATGTGGCGCGACGCAGGCTACGGCTTCGGCGCAGTCGCAATCGGACTCGCGGCGGACCTCGTGTCGGTGCGGGCGGCGTTCTACCTGACCGCCGCCGCGATGTTCCTCTCCGGCGGCGTCGCACTCGCGTGGATGCGCGAGACGCACCCCGAGTTCGGTGACTACCGGACCTCGACGACCGAACAGCGCGCCAGTCCACGGGCGGACGACTGAACCGCGCGACCCGGGTCGTTCCGTGCTGACACGTGTCAATGCTCAGAAAACTTATTAGCGCCCTCCGAGTGGACACCGTCCCATGTTCCCCGACGAAATCGTGACCCCGCGGCTCAGGCTCCGGGCCCTGTCGCGGGCGGTCGTCGACCCGTTGGACGCCTACGACCACTTCGCCGCCTCGCGGTCGGACACAATCGAGGAGGAGACCGAGTTCGTCACGTGGAACCCCCACGAGACGCCCAAGGAGACGCTGGGGTTCATCGAACAGGCCGAAAAGGGCCACGAATCGGCCGAAAACGCCATTTACGCCGTCTTCCCCCGTGACGGCGAGGACGGCGCGGGCGAGTTCGCCGGCACCGCCGGCTTCAACCCCGAGTGGGACAAGCGCCGGGCGGTTTTCGGCATGTGGCTCCGCACGGAGTTCTGGGGCCGCGGTTACTCGGGCGAGCGGGCGGCCGCCTTCTTCGCCGCCGTCTTCGACGTGCTCGACCTCGACGTCGCGCTCGCGTACGCCATGCCCGAAAACGAGGCGTCGTGTCGCGCCATCGAGAAGTACACCGACCGCTTCGGCGGGCGGGAAGACGGTCTGTTTCCCAACGAGACCGTCGACGCCGACGGGACGCCGCGCGACGTTCGCGGCTGGTCCGTGACCCGCGAACAGTGGGAAGCCGCCACCGGCGGCGACTACGACGCCGAGTTCCGCTGGGAGGGCCGCGAGTGAGCGACCTCTACCCCGCCGTCGTCGAGACGCCGCGGCTCCGACTGGTTTCCCGCCGCCCGAAGCACGTCGGCGTCCACGAGGCGTACGACCTGTGTTCGGCCCCCGAGATGGACGACGTGACCCGGTACATGCCGTGGTCGCGCCACGAGACGCCGAAAGTGACGAAGGAGTTCCTCGACCGCGGGGAGTCGAGTTGGACCGACGCCGAGAGCGCCGACTACGCGATTATCCCGCGCGAGGGCGAAGACGGCGCGGGCGAGATTGCGGGGTTCGGCGGCCTCCACACCGACTGGGACCGCCGCGTCGGAGAACTCGGCCTGTGGCTCCGCCCGCGCTACTGGGGCCGCGGGTACTCGGGCGAGCGCGCCGCGGCGCTGGCGGCGCTCGCGTTCGACGCGCTGGACCTCGAAGTCGTCTCGGTGTCGCACGTCGCGACGAACGAGAAATCCAAGCGAGCGATAGAGAAGTACATGGCGGCGCTCGGCGGCGGCCTCGACGGCCGCGAGCCAAACAGCATCATCATCGACGGCGACCCGACCGACGAACTCCGCTACAGCGTCTCCCGCGAGGACTGGCTGGCGACGACCGGCGGCGACTTCGACGCCGAGTTCCGCTGGGACGCCGACCCCGACGGCGTTCGCTGAGCCGCCCGTATTCGCCACCCGGGACCGCACCGGGGACCGCGCCGGAGACGACGCGGCCGCCCTTCAGACCGCCGTGAACGTGGGTGGCTATGTGGACGCCTCATCTGCCACATCGTACCGCGAGACACCCACGCACGGCGGCCACGAGACATTTAGGGGAGAGCGACAATCGCTTCCGACACGATGTCAACGACACCTGAATCGACGCCCGGTTCCACACCATCGACGCTTCGGTCGGTCGGCGGCGGCGGCGTCGCCGGTCTCGGGGCGGCCCTGTTCGGCTACCTCGTCACCTATCTGCTGTCCTCCTCGACTATCGAGAACTCGACGGCCAGCCAAGTGCTCGAAGCCTTCGGCTCCGACATCTCGACGTGGAAGGTCGTCGGCTGGGTGTTCATGAGCGCCCACGGCGTGACGACGCGGTTCCCCGGCCTGTTCGGAACGACCTCCAGCGCGAACCTCATCGAGAACGTCGAGGCGTTCTCGCCGGTGCTCTACGTCGTGCCCGTGGTCGCGCTCCTCGCCGCGGGCGCGCTCGCGGCCGTCCTCAGCGGCGCGTCCTCGCCGCGGGAAGGCGCGCTGGCCGGCGTGGGAACGACCGTCGGCTACTTCGTCTTTGCACTCGCCGGTATCGCGCTGTTCACCGTGTCCGTCGGCGACGCGGCTATCAGTCCCGACCCGGTCACGTCCGCGCTCCTCGCGGGCGTCGCCTACCCCGCCGTTCTCGGTACCGTCGGCGGCGTCGCGGCCACGGCGCTCCGGTAGTCACTGGCGTCCGCTCGCTCGGTTCTCCGGTTCCTCGGTTTCCCGACCTCAGAGGTCGCGCGCGACGAGTTCGCCCCAGTGGTCGAAGCCGTAGCGCTCGTAGAACGCCCGCGCCCGACCGTTCGCCTCGTCCACGTCGAGGACGATTCGGTCCAGAGGGAGGTCCTGAGAGCGCGCGTGGTCCAACACGGCCGCCATGAGTTCGTCTGCGACGCCCGTGCCGCGGTAGTCGGCGTCGAGGAACAGTTCGTTGAGGACGGCGGCGTCCCAGATGAACGTCATCTCCTCGGGGAGCGCGAAAGCGTAGCCCACCAGATTAGCGTCGCCATCACCCGACGACGCCTCCGCGACGACGACGCACCCGGGGTCGTCGGTCGCACAGCGCTCGACCCACGAGAGGTATCGCTCGCGGTAGTCGTCGGTGAGTTTGGCCTCGTAGGTCGACAGTTTGTCGTCGCCGCCGGTCCCCGCGCCGAGGCCGAGTTCGAACCCGCGTTTCAGTTCCCAGAACGCGGCCTCGTCGCCCGGTTCGTACGGCCGCACCTCGACGCCGTCCGGTGTCTCGCTCATGGACGCGGATGCGTCGCCATCCGTTATGAACGCTCGGAGTCGCGGCCGCGTTTTCGGCTCGTTCCACGCCGATTCACCGCGCCGGCTCACTCCGACGAGCCGCGAAGCCGCTCCGACAGGAGTCGACCGCCGACCACGCCCGCTCCGAGCACGATGAGCATCAGCTCCGTCCCCGACGAGGCCAGCGGGGCGATTCGCTCGACGTTCTCGGGTTCCGCGCCCGGCGACGGGTCGACCACGGTGCTGTAGTGGAGCGTCTCCGTCGTCGGCGGCGGCGACGCGGGCCGTAGCTCGACGAACGTCTGGACGAACCCGCGCGTGCTCGACCACTCGGCGCGCCCGCTAATCGAGTAGAACGCGTCGTGAATCGGGTAGAAAGCGTTGACGCCGTTGGTGAACAGGTCGGGGAAGACGCCGCCGCAGAGGAGCGCCGCGATGCCCACCCACGCGACTGCGACCCCACGGGCCCCCCAGCGACCGCGAATCGCGGAGCGCTCGGGCTCTCGAATCCGCGTGTCGTAGACCACGAGCGCGGCGAGCGCGAGCGGGAGCAACAGCGTGTGGAGGAGCGCGCGGTGGCTCCCCGGCAGGAGCGTGCTGGTGAACGAATCGAGGTCGGGGACCGCGGCGGCGACGAGCGCGACGCCGACCGACCGGGCGTCGAACCAGCGACCGAGGAGGGCGGCACCGACGAGTCCGCCGACCGCGACGTGGACGAGGGTCGATGGCATACCGCGTAGTGGTCGGCCGACGACCTTCAGGGTTCCCACGGGGTTCGTCACGCGACGACTACCACTTTCGACACGCTTTTGCGGGACACTCGCGCAGATTGTCCCATGATTCACTCGTCGGCCGGACCGAGGTGCTCGCGATGACCGCGGCACCGCGCGACGACCTCGCCCGCCGCATCGCGGGCGAGATTACCCTCTCGGACGACCCCGGCGCGACGCTCCGCAAGTGGCGGACCGACTTCGACATCTCCCAGACGGCGCTCGCCGAGCAGTTGGACGTGTCGTCGTCGGTCGTCTCCGACTACGAGAGCGGCCGCCGCGAGAGCCCCGGCATCGGCGTCATCCGCCGGATGGTCGAGGCGCTCCTCGACATCGACGAGGCCCGCGGCGGCAGTCGCATCCGGCAGTACGCCCGCGTCCTCTCGGCCGGCTTCGAGAGCGACATCGTCCAGGACCTCCGGGAGTACCCCACGTCGATTCCGCTGGACAGCTTCTACGACGCCATCGGCGCGACCCCCATCGTCGACGGCGACCAAGACCGCATCAGCGGCCACACCGTCATCAACAGCATTCAGGCCATCACGCGGCTCTCCTCGGAGGAGTTCTACCGGCTCTACGGGCAGTCGACGAGCCGGGCGCTCGTCTTCACCGGCGTCACCCGCGGCGAGTCGCCGCTCGTCGCCATGCGCGTCGTCACGCCGACGCCGAACGCCGTCGTCCTCCACGGGCTCACGGAGGACGACCTCTGGGAGCACGCGCCCGCGCTCGCCACCATCGACGGCTTCGCTCTCGCCGTGACCGACCGCGACTTAGACGAGATGCTCGAAGACCTGCGGAAGCTCCCCTGAGTTCGCCGCCGTCTCCCGCTTTTTCGGACCCCTCGATTCGGAACTGTCCGCTCGTTCGGTTCGAATGTCCAGAGTGTCCGCCAGAGGGCGAAAAAAGCCGAAGGGCGGCCGCGACGATGTCCGACCATGGACATTCGCGCCCTCCACTCACACCTCGAAACGGCGTTCGAGTACCCGGTCACGACCGAGCGCGTGTTGGAACGCGCCGGCGACATCGAAGTGGCCGCGCCGAACGTCGACGACGCGGAAACCGTCGAGACCATCCTCGCCCCGCTCGGAGCCGAGACCTACGAGTCGGCCACCGACCTGTACAACACGATACTCGGGAGCGTGAGCGACGACTACATCGGCAGAAAGTTCTACGACGACCGAGGGGCTGACCCGGCGGACTCGTGGTCGATACTGCCGGACCAAGCCCGTTCGTTCTGACGGCCCGGCGCGAACGCGGGCGCTCACACGTCGCCCGGTCGTGCAGTCGGGTTGTTATTCGACGTATTCGTAGCGGCGCTCGTTCATCCGGCCCCAGCCCGTGAAGACGAACTCGGCTTCGGGTTGGGTGAACTCCTCGACCTCGATCTCCTTTTCGTGGTTGTGCACGTCGTGGATGAGCTCGTAGTCGTCGAAGGATATCTCGGTGCGGGCCGCGAGCTGGTCGTCGACGTCCACGGCCTCGATCTCGTCGAGCCACGTCTCTTGGACCGTCTCGGCGTGGATTTCCGCCTGCGCGCCGGACCCGTAGGAGCCGACGAGCAGTTGCTTGCCGGTCATCTCCTTTCCTTCGTCCGCGGCGGCGATGAGCGCCGACAGCCGGGCGATGTGAACCGAGCCGGTGTACCAGTTGCCGACGCGACTGGAGATGTCGAGCGTCGGCTCGATGACGCGGCCGTACCAGTCGCGGTACTGCTCGGTCGTCTTCAGCTCGTCCATGTAGCCGCGGATGGCCTCCTCGTAGTCGTCCCACGTCTCGAAGTCCGCCTCGCGGGGCTGGCGACCGATTTCGCTTTCGAGGTCGTCTTCGATGTCGGTGTCGCGGGTCATGTGCCGGAAGCCCAGAAGCGCCGCCTTCCGGACCATGCCGGGGAACGGCGTGTGGAACGGGATGTACTCGAACAGGTCGGGGTGGGTGCGACCCGCGACGCTCTCGTAGTCTTCGAGCGCCTCGCGCATCCGAGCGAGATACACCTGCATGGAGCGCTTACCGTCCACGGAGGGGAACTGCTGGTTCGGCTTGAGGAAGTCCGTCTCGTCCATACTGCCGTAGCCCTGCTCGGTCGAGAGTTCGACGAGGTCCGGGTCCTCGTCGATGAGCATGGCGACCGCGCCCGCGCCCTGCGTCGCCTCGCCGGGGTCGCCGCGCTCGTAGAGGGCGGTGTCGGTGGCGATGACGAGCGCCGCGCGCCCGCGGTTGCGACCCGCCTTAATCCAGTTGTAGGCGTCGTCGAGGCTCTGGGTGCCGGCGATGCAGGCGAACTTGCGCTCGCCCTTGTTGGCGTGGCGGAAGTCGCCGTCGTACACCTGTTCGAGACAGCCGGCGATGTACGTCGACACCGGCTTGGAGTTGTCGAACGCGGACTCGGTGGCCACGTCGATGCGGCCGATGTCCGCGGGCGTGAGGCCCTTTCGGTCCATCAGTTTCTTGGCGGCGTTCGCCCCCATCGTGACGATGTCCTCGTACACGTCCGGGAACGACGACGTGTGGAGACCGAGACCCTTCGTGTACTTCTCCGGGTCTTCGCCCTTCACCGGCGCGAAGGTGTTGGGGAGGTCTAACACGAGTTTGCCCGTCCAAATCTCCATGGCGTCGATGCCGACGGAAGTCATGGTCGATGCTACAGAACCGAGGGATAAGGTTTTGTCGATGGGGAGTTACGTCGGTTGTCGAAGAATCGGATGAGAGCGGTCAGGCGTTCTTGTCGCCCGCAATATCCGAGAGGACGTACCGGTCGACCACGATGCCATCGTCGTCCACGACGCGGACCTCGATGTCGTAGGTGTCCCCGGTCCCGTAGGTCTCGGTGTATTCGAGGTTGTTCTCGCTCGTCGCGGTGCTTCGGACGACCCCGCTGGCCTGCGGTTGCTGGCGGTTGCGGAAGTACACTTCCACTTCGGCGAACTCGCCCGTACCGACGACGTCGTAGTCGACTCGATAGCGAACCCGATTCCGGTTCGTCTGCGAGTTGTCCGAAACCGACACCGAGTCGAGCGCGGGGCTTCCCGCACGGGAGAGACCGTCGTTTCCGGACGGGTCGGTCCAGTCCGCGTCGTCGGTCACGATGCGCTCGTCGACGACGACGCCGTCGGCGTCGAGCAACTGAAGCCGGATGTGATAGGCCATCCCGAACGTCCCGCCGTTGTCCTCGGCGGCGAAGTCGTCGATGGTGTTCCGCGGGTCCGTGCTCTCGTAGATACCCTCGGCGTACGACGCGTCCTCGTTCGAAATCCATAGCCTGACCCGGCCGAACTCGGCGCGGTCGGTGACGTTGTACGAGGCCTCGTAGTCGGCCTGCGTCATGCTCAGGTCGTCGATGATTGTACCCTCGAACGACGGGCTGGACGCCCGCGTCAGGTCGTCGTTGCCGGCGGGGTCGACACCGTCGGCCACGTCCGAGATGACCCGGCGGTCGACGAGCACGCCGTCCTCGTCGAAGACGCGGATGGTCGCCTCGTAGTCGTCGCCTTCGGTCCCGTCGTACGCCGAGTAGCCCGCGATGGTCCCGCGGGGTTCGGTTCCGCTGAGTTCCGCGGTCGTCGACGGCGCGTCGAGGTTGTCGAACTCGACGCGAATCTCCGAGAGGTTCGACGCGTTCGTCACGTTGTAGTTCAGTTCGTACGCCGCGCCCTCCTGCGTCAGGTCGATGAGCGCGGCACCGCGAATCGCGGGGTCGTTCGACTCGGGGAGTCCCGTATTCCCATCGGGGTTGTCGCCGTCGGCAACGTCCGAGATAGTCCGTGAGTCGAGGACGTTGCCGTCCGCGTCCAGCGCCGCCACCGTGATTCGGTAGCGGTCGCCGACGCCGGCGCCGATGTCGTAGGTCGCGTAGCCGCGGGCGTTCGTCTCGGTGACCGTCTGAGTCGCCCACGACGAATCGCGGTTCTCGAAGGTCACGCGGACGCGGTCGAAGTCCGGCCCCGCGGTCACGTCGTAGTCGACCCGGTAGCCGGCACCGCCGGCGTCGGTCGTCCGGTCTTCCACGTGCATCCCGTTGATTGCGGTCGATTCCGGGGGCGTCGAAGTGGTCGCGGTCGTCGTTGCGGTCGTCGAAGTTGTCGTCGCCGTGGACGTGGTGGTCGTCGTCGGCCGCGGCGTCGGCGCGGGCCCAGGCGTCTCCGTGACCGCGCCGAGCGTCCGCTCCGCGCGGTGGATGACGGTGTTGCTCGGTTCGTGAACGACCAACACGAGGTACGGGTCGGTCCCGTCGAATCCGACGGGGGTAGTCGGTCGCCAGCTATCGCCCGGACCGAACTGCGACTCGCTCGTCGTCGCTCGGCGGTTGATGTCGCCGTCGGCCCCGAGCGAGTACCGGGTCGTCGTGTCCTCGCTCCGAGTGACGACCGCCACGTCCCCGGCGCGGAGGCTGTCGCCGGCGCGGTGCGTGAGCGTCAGGTTCGACCCGTCGACAGTCACATCGAGTTCCACGAGCGGAGCGTCGTCTCGGTAGTCGTCGACAGCGGCGAGCGCGGCGACGCCGCCGACCGTGACGACCACGACGACGAGTCCTAACAGGAGGACCATCCCGACCGTCTCGCTCTGCGCACGCGAAGCGACCTGCACGACTGAACGCAGGAGGGTTCGATATAAAAACGTACGCGGCAACAGACCTTTATCAGTCGGACCAGTTGACCACCCCAATGGAACTCCTCGACAGCGAACGGGGGCAGGCGGTTCAGGTCGGCGCTATCCTCCTGTTCGGCTTCCTCGTTATCGGCCTGTCGCTCTACCAGGCGACGGTCGTTCCCCAGCAGACGAAAGCGACGGAGTTCGGGGCCTATCTGGACGCCTCGGACGACCTCGTGTCGCTCCACAACGACGTGCTGGTGACCGCGACGAGGGGAGTGCAGTCGGGGACCACGGTCCAAACCGGCGTCCAGTACCGTCCGCGCGCCGTCTTCATCAACCCCGGTCCGCCGACGGGGAGCCTGTCACTCACCGAGTCAAGAGAGATCAATATTACCGGGGCAAAAGCAGTTAACAGCGAACCCGAGGCCGTCCAGACGGTCTGGGACGGGAGTGAGCAAACTTACGAGAGCAAGGTCCTGCGCTACTCGCCGGACTACAACGAGTTCGACGGCACGCCGATTACGGTCTCCGGCGTGTCGGCCCAGCGCGAGGCCGGCGCGAACGTGGTCCCGATCAGTGGTCAGACGCTCATCTCAGGGAATCGAATTACCGTCGTCTCCATCGATGGGCGAATCGGTCAGACTTCGACTCGAACGTCACTGACCGTCGCTCCGATATCGTCAGCGACGCGGACGGTGACTGTCACCGGAAATGGAACCGACATCAGCCTCACCGTCCCGGTCGGGTCGAACGCGACGGCGTGGAATCGTTCCGTGATTGCCGAACAGATGGAAGAGGAGAACCGTCACGTGCTATCAACCACCGACCTCGGCGACGACGAGGATCCGACCAACAGTCTCGTCCGCGTCACCCTGAACGGCTCGTACACCTACGAACTCCGGCTCGCCAAGGTCGAACTGTCGTCCTCGTCCGCCGCGTCGACGGTCGCTAGCCCCGAAGGGAAGTATCTCGTCCCCGTCACGACGGGAGCGGCCGCCGCGCCCGGCGAGGCGACCGAGGTCGTCGTTGAGGCGCGTGACGGCTACAACAACCCCGTCGAAGGCAAGCTAATCGACTTCACCGTTACCGAAGGTGACGCGTCACCGACGAGTCGGACTATCACCACGGCCGACGATGGTCGGGCTGGGTTCACCTTCACGCCTGACGCCGACGCGGACGGGCCGATAACCGTCCGTGCCGGGAGCGACCTCGACGAAGACGGGTCGGTCGAGCCAATCGAGCAGACGACCTACACCATCCCGCTCGTCAACGGGAGCGGCGGCGGTGGAACGGGCGCGGGAGACGACGGGTCGACGGGAGAAATCAACCCGCCACAGGAAGATGAGGACGTTATCCTGTCCGGAGCAACTGCCGTGAATGGCAACGACGGCGCCCGTATCTCGCTCAATAATACGGGCACGGAGCGGGTCGTAACGAGTTTCCGCGTCTCGTTTTATTACCCCGACCAAGGAGGGAACGGCGCCGAGACCGCGTCGTTCAACGGTTCTCCGGCACAGAACGTAGGCGCAGACCAGTACACGCTCGGCCCGGACCAAGTCACGCTTCCATCGGACACGACGACGGACATCACCGTCGGCTTCGCGGCGAACAAGAACCTCGACACGCGCGGCGACTTCTTCATCCTCACCGTCCAGTTCGACGACGGCGAGTTCGCGACGTACTTCGTCGCGGTCCCGTAGCCGGCTCCCGCCGTCGGAAAACGGTCGGAGCGGGCCCGGGAGGTCCCGGCGCTCTCGACGGTCGAAAAGCGAAACGAAAAACAGCGTGAGAGAGGCCGAGCTCAGTCTTCTTCTTCGACGACCTCAGGCTCCGAGAGGCCGCTCTGGAGGCTGTCGAGGCCGTTGACCCACTCGGTGACGAGTCCGAATTCGAGTTCGTCGAGAACTTCGATGTCGAGTTCCTCGCCGTCGATGACGCGGGTGCCGACCTGGACGATGTAGCCGAGCGCGCTGTCGAGGTCGTCTGCGGCCTCGGCGTCAGCGGCGGCGCGGATGTAGGCGTCCATGTCGTCTTCGAGTTCGGCGGGACCGGCGACGATGAACTCCTCGGCGGCGAAGAAGGCACACGAGAGGCTCGTCTGGACGCTCCCGATGAGGATTTCGGCCTCCTCCTCGTTTTCGGACTCGAACTCGGGTTCGGCCATGACGATGTCGTGGACGGTCGACAGCTCGTCGAGCGCCTCCTCTTCGCCCAGCGTGTCGTCGTCGTAGGCGGTCAGAATCTTGGCGATGGCGATGGCCGCGTCGTTCTGGATGTTCATCAGGAGACGACCGGTCTCCTCGCTTTCGAGGTCCAGGTCCTCTTCTTCGACGCGCGTCAACCAGTTCTGCCAGCGTTCCGGCGAGTAGTATCGTTCCTCGGCCTCGGTCATACCTACAACCTCCCGTGCCGGACTCAAATGCCTTTCTTATCCTGCTTGTGACCGTGCGAGACGACGACGTGGGAGGAGACGGCGCGATTCGGCTCGTGCGCCGGTCTCGGCGGTGGGTCGCCGCGCCGCCTCTCGGTTCCTCTCGACCCCTATCGGTCGAGCGTCGCCTCGGTGTCGACGCCGTAGACCGACGCGGGCGTCTCGACGTGGGCGTTCCTGACGGCGGCGTCGCGGCCCTCGTCGAGGAGCCAGTCGACGCGCCGGGGGACGGTCTTCGGGCCCATCACCGCGCCGGGGCGGTCGGGGTCGTCGATGAAGTCGGTCTCCATGAGGAACGGGTCGCCCCGCTCGGCGGCGTCTTCGAGGCGGTCCTTGTCGCTCATGACGCTCGGCGTGCCGCCGGTCAGGTGGCCCTGCGCGTAGTGTTTGACCACGCGCTCGCCGGGGACGCCGCGTTCGTCGGCCCACTCGGCCACGTCCGAGAGGTCGGTGGTCGACTCCGTGTGGAGCTGGAGCGCGCAGTCGCAGTCCGCGGCGAGGTCGAGACCGTGTCTGAGGACGGCGTTCGACGCCTCCCAGACGGCGTCGGTGACCTCGTAGTGCGGGCGGCCGGACTTGAGCGCGAGCGCGTCGCCCTCGCGGACGAACTCGGCGGCGGTGTCGAGACCGGCGCACATCAGGTCGCGGGCGGCCTCGGGGTCGTAGCCGCGGTCGTCGACGAGTTTCGAGACGAGACCGGGGTGGACGCCGAGGACCGGCCACGCGCGCCCGGGAAGTATCTCGGTGGCCTCGCGGACGACCTCGACCGTCGTCTCGAAGACCGGGCGGAAGTCCTCGCCGGTCTCGACCTCGTGGCCGAGGAGCCACGAGGGCTTGTTGACGACGAGGAGGTGCGTGCCGCCGCTCCGGGCGAAATCCTTCACCGCCTCCAGCCCGCGCCCGTGGTCCGGGTCGAGGTGGAGGTGGTTGTCCACGACCGGCGTGTCGAACTCCTGCATGGGCGTGTGGTCGGTCGGGGGAGGAAAAAGCGAACCGTTCGCGGTCGGGTCGGGTTGGGTCGAGCGGGGTCGGGTCGTCGCCCGGCTCAATCGTCGCCGTCGTCGAGGTCGTCGAGCGTCATCGCGTGGGTCGCCGCGTTCTGGAGCGCGTCCGAGCGGCCGTAGCTCCCCGGCGCGATGGCGACCGTCCGCAGGCCGTAGGCGTTGGCCGTCTCCAAGGCGGGCTTGAAGTCGGTGTCCCGCGAGGCGACCGCGATAACGTCGGCGCGGTCTTCGACGGCGTAGCGCGTGAGGTCGACCGCGAGCTTCACGTCCACGTCGCCGCTCGTGACGACGACCTCGAACCCGCGCGCCTCCGCGGCCTGAATCAGCCCCGGCGTGGCGTGCTCGTCGAGGTAGAGCCGCGCCGCGCTCAGCTGATCGCCGAGGGAGCGCGCCGCCGCTCGGATGTCGTCTAAGTCCACGTCGAACTCGTCGCGGAGGACGTTCGGCCCGTCCACGAAGAGCGCCACTCGGCCCGAGGGAAGCCCGTCGGGGCCGACCAACCGCCGCAGGAGGTCCATACACCACCTCACCCGGTTTCGGGTTTATAAATTTCGAGGGAGTCTCACCGGGGTCCCCTCGCCCGCGACGCGTCGCGCGGCCGCACAGTCTCGTTTTCCGAGTCCTCGCGATGCGCTGATACGACCGGGACGCGTAGCTCACCCATGGGTGGGGATGCACAGACGGTCACGGTGGGGATTCTGGGGTTCCACGACAGCAGGGAGACGAAAGCCATCAGCAACGCGGTCACGGCGCTCGGTCACGAGGCCGTCTGGCTCCACGAGGAGGCGGTCGGCATCGACGTGTCGCGGGCGGGCGTCGCGCTGGACCCCGACGTCGACGTGGTGGTCAACCGACTCCTGCTGTCGAAATCGACGAGCCCGCTCGAAGACCTCTCTATCGCCAGTTGCTACGCCGCGGTTCGGCCCGTGCTCAACGACCCGCGGAGCGTCCTCGTGGCCGTCCACAAACACGCGACGTCGAGCAGGCTGGCCGCCGCGGGCGTCCCGGTGCCACACACGTACATGGCGACGGCGGACGCCAAGTTGAACGCCGCGCGCGACGGGTTCGGGACGCCGGTCGTCTACAAGACCGCAATCGGGACCAACGGCGGGGGGACGTGGCTGGTCGACCACGACCGGGCCGTCTCGGCGACCGTCGACGGCCGCCGGGCGTTCGTCCAGCAGTACGTCGACGCGGGCGAGCGCCACCGCGACCTCCGAATCTACGTCGTCGACGACGAGGTCGTCGGCGCGATGTACCGCTACGCCCCGGCGGGCGACTGGCGGACTAACGTCGCCCTCGGCGGCGACGTGGAGGACGCGTCCGAGGACCTCCCGCAGGGGGCCGCGGGGTCGGCGCTCCGGGCGACGCGGACGCTCGGTCTCGACTACGCCGGCGTCGACCTCATCGAGAGCGACGACGGCTGGGTCGTCCTCGAAGTCAACCCGACGGCGGGGTTCCGCGGGCTGTTCCGCGCCACCGGCCGGTCGCCCGCGGCGGCCATCGCCGGCCTCGCAATCGAGCGGGCCGGCGGGCGCGCCGACTCGGCGCTCGTCGAGCGCCTCGGTCGCGACCTCGACGGAACGCCGCCCGCGGACGCTCCCTCGCGGGTCCGCGACGAGCGGGTTCCGGTCGTCGGCCACGCCGAGCGCGTGACCGTCACCGGAATCAGCGGGTCGAAAGAGGTGCTCGCCCGCATCGACACCGCGGCGTCGGTGACTCGAATCGCTCCCGACTTGGCGGCGGACCTCGGCACCGAGCCGTCGGCCGCGGTCGAAGACGGCGCGCCCCCGCGGGTGGACATCGTGGTCGAACTCGCGGGCGAGCGGCGGACCGTGACCGCGGTGCTCGACGAGGAGATGGGACCGGAGACGCCGCTTCGAATCGGTCGGAACGTGCTCCGCGACTACTACGTCGACGTTCGTCGCGGGGTCCGCGGCGACGCGGGTGACTAATGAGACCGGATATATCAAGCCATTCGGTTAACTAGCTCTACTCCCTAGGTTGACTGCGCCCCGTCCCCGATTCGAGAAGCCGTACTTACGCGACACAGTTCGTTTCGACGACCCGCCCGCGCTCGACAGCGCGGCCGTGTCGCGTCACGTCCCACGTCGGTCACGACCCAACAGCCGGCGCACGGCCCGCCGAATCGACCACCGGACGCGGGCCATTCTCGGAGAACCGACAGACGGCGAGCGGACAGTCTCGTCCGAGCGACAATCATGGAATAGTTTATAATGATTTACTAAACGCAGTGGCGGGTTTTATGTGCCTAATTAACGTATAGTCGTGTATGTCCGAGACAGCGTCCAGAAATAGTCCGAATACATTTACAATCGTAAACGAGGTTAACGACCACGGTGCGGCGACGCTCCGCGGCGACAACGGCTCGACGTACCACGTCACCTCCTACGAGAACAGCAACTTCCGCGACTACCTCGCGAACCACCACGCCGGCGACCGCGTGCGGATGGACATCGTCAGGGCCGGCGTCCGCGCGAACGTCTGGCAGGTGTCGGCGCTCTACCCCGGCGCTGACGAGTGACGCCGGACGCGACGAACGCTCGCGCGCCGTTTGTGACCGATCGGTCACCGACCGTCCGCGTGGGCGACGCTGTCGCTGTCGCGGCGGTGACGCGAAAAAATCCGAGGTCGGGACCGGGCGCTACTCGTTGACTTCGAGCACTTTGCCGGCCGCGATGGTCTGTCCCATGTCGCGGATGGCGAAGCTCCCGAGTTCGGCGATTTCTGACGACGGTTCGATGCTGAGCGGCTTCTGCGGCCGGAGCGTGACGACGGCGGCGTCGCCGGCCTTGATGAAGTCCGGGTTCTCCTCTGCGACCTCACCCGACGCGGGGTCGAGCTTCTGGTCGATGGACTCGAACGTGCAGGCCACCTGCGCCGTGTGCGCGTGGATGACCGGCGTGTAGCCGGCGGTGATGACCGAGGGGTGTTGCATCACGACGATCTGCGCCTTGAACGTCTTGGCGACCGACGGCGGGTCGTCGGCCGGGCCGCAGACGTCGCCGCGGCGGATGTCGTCTTTGCCGACGCCGCGGACGTTGAAGCCGACGTTGTCGCCGGGGCCGGCCTCCGGGACCTCCTCGTGGTGCATCTCGATGGTCTTCACCTCGCCGCCGGCGTCAGAGGGCATGAACCGGACGTTGTCGCCGGTTTTGAGGATGCCCGTCTCGACGCGGCCGACCGGGACCGTCCCGATGCCGGAGATGGTGTACACGTCCTGAATCGGGACGCGAAGCGGGGCGTCGGTCGGCGGCGACGGCTCGGGGAGGTTGTTCAGGGCCTCTAGGACGGTCGGCCCGTCGAACCACGGCATGTTCTCCGAGGGCTCGGCGATGTTGTCGCCCTCGAACGCCGAGATGGGGATGAAGCCGGCGTCGTCGGAGTTGAACCGTACCTGGTTCAGGAGCTGTTGGACCTCCTCTTTGACCTGCTTGTAGGAGTCCTCGCTGTAGTCGACGACGTCCATCTTGTTGACCGCGATGATGAGTTCCTCGATGCCGAGGGTTCGGGCGAGGAAGACGTGCTCGCGGGTCTGCGGCGCGACGCCGTCGTCGGCGGCGACGACGAGAATCGCGTGGTCGGCCTGCGACGCGCCCGTAATCATGTTCTTGACGAAGTCGCGGTGACCGGGCGTGTCGACGATGGTGAAGTAGTACTTGTCCGTGTCGAAGCGCTGGTGGGCGATGTCGATGGTGACGCCGCGCTCGCGCTCCTCGGCGAGGTTGTCCATGACGTAGGCGAACTCGAAGCCCGACTTCCCCTTGGACGCCGCCTCCTCGCGGTGCTGTTCGATGATGTGTTCCGGGACGCTACCTGTCTCGAACAGAAGCCGGCCGACGAGGGTGGACTTCCCGTGGTCGACGTGTCCGATGATGGCCAGGTTCTGGTGTGGTTTGTCTGCCATGGGTATCAGGGCGGTGTCGCCCAGTTTGGTAAAATATGACACCCAAAGGTAAATCCGTTTTCCCGGGGCGAAGCGCGTCTCGCGCCGGCTCAGACGGGTCGCGGAAACGGGTTATCAGGAAACGCGAAAACTCAGGAACGCCGTCACGTTGCGACGCCGTCGGGCGAACCGAGCGAGAGTCGAGCGGGGAATCGAAGCGAGAGACGACGGGTCAGAACTGACGCATCGCGGCGGCCATGTCGGCGAAGGTGGCCGTGCGGCGAACGGACTGCTCGTGAGCGTGAGACGTATCGGCGTTATCCTTTACAACAATCATAGTAACTAATTCTATCGTTTGGGTAATAAATCTACCGCCGAGGTCGAGACGCGAGAGGGCGTCCGCGCGATATCAAAGGCTAAAGTGTGCTCCTCGCGGAGGTAGTGGTATGGCCCGCGAGGACATCGACGACGTGGACAGGGCGATTCTGTACGCACTCCAGGAGGACGCCCGGAACATGTCGTCCGGGGACATCGCAAAGCGAACGGGAACCTCGGACAGCACCGTTCGCAAGCGCATCCAACGGCTCGAATCCGAGGGCGTGGTCAAAGGCTACAGCGCGAGCGTCGACTATCAGAAGTCGGGCTATCCGCTCCGGATGTTGCTGTACTGCACCGCCTCGATTCCCAAGCGGGGCGAACTCGTCCCCGAGATTCTGGAGATGGACGGCGTCGTGGCGGTCCAGGAACTGGTCACCGGCGAACAGAACCTCCTCGTGACCGCCGTCTGCGAGACGGACGACGACATCACGTCCATCGCGCAGGAGCTTCTCGACATGGGCGTCACCGTCGCCGACGAAGTCCTCGTCCGCACGCACGAGACGACGCCGTTCGGCAAGTTCGATTCCGAGCGGCACGCCGAGAACGACTCCTGACCGGGCGCGCGCGATATTCATCGACGAACGGAGCGTTCACGAGACGAACGGAGCGTTCACGAATCGGGCACCGAGACAGGCGAGCGACCGCGGTCGCCGGTCGCCGCGGCGGGGCGACAGCCGCCGGGCCGGCGCACCCGATTCGTTCGCTCGCGTCGATTCACCGGGTATCAGGCCGCGAACGAGCTGTTCTACGCGGAATCGACTCTGAGAGTCGAGAGTCGACACCGCCCCGATGCCGCGAGACTATAATGTTCTATAATGGCTAATTTGCGAACGTTTTGTGAATGTAGATAGATTTAATAGACAATCTGTTCTCGGATGGGCGTAAGGACGACCAGTATCCGACCGGGATGCCGTCCCGGTGACCGAACTGGTCAACGACGAATCGAACGATGTCAGGACACAGCTCGAACCCGACGGTCGGAGCACTCCCGGACGCGGCGGCGGACTCGCCGCTCGCGCCCGTCGCACTAACGCGGCTCGTGTGGACGCTGTTCGCCGCGAGCGTCGCCGTGCTCTTCGCCCGAGTCCGACTCGGGGGCGCGTGGGAGGTCCCCGGCGTCGTCGCCGTCGACGGCCTGACCGTGCTTCTGTGGGTTGTCGTGACGTTCTTCAGCGGCATCGTCCACAGCTACTCGCGCCGCTACATGGCCGGTTCCGCCCACGAGACGGAGTTCTTCGCGACCGTGTTCGGCTTCACGGTGGCCGTGATGGGCCTCGTCGCGGCCGACCACCTCGCGCTGTTCTGGCTGTTCTGGCTCGCGATGGGACTCGCGATGGCGAACCTCATCGGCGTCGTCGACGGCTGGCCGCAGGCGCAGGCCGCCGCGAGCGTCGCCCGCAGGTACTTCCTCGCCAGTAGCGCGTTCCTCGGGGCCGCCCTCGCGGCGCTGTGGTGGGCGACCGACGCGACGACGGTCTCGGGCGTCGCCGCGAACGCCGACGGACTCGGCGGCCCGGCGTGGCTCGTCGCCGTCGTCGCGCTCGTGCTCGCGGCGATGATTCAGTCCGCGCTCGTCCCGTTCCACGGCTGGCTCCTCTCGTCGATGACCGCGCCGACGCCCGCCTCGGCGCTGATGCACGCCGGGTTCGTCAACGCCGGCGGCATCCTCCTGCTCCGGTTCGCCCCGGTCGTGACCCTCGACGCCACGCTCATGCTCGGTATCGTGGCGGTCGGCGCGACGAGCGCCCTCGTCGGAAAACTGCTCAAGAACGTCCAGTCGGACGTCAAGAGCGAGCTCGGCTGTTCGACCATCGGGCAGATGGGATTCATGATTATGCAGGCCGGCCTCGGCTTCTTCGGAGCCGCGATTACCCACCTCATCCTGCACGGCTTCTACAAGGCGTACCACTTCCTCAGCGCGGGCGGCGCGGTCGAACGGACCGCCCCGACCGATCACGAGGACCACGAGACCGGGGCCGTTGGTTCCGCGGTCATCGTGGCGACCGGACTGGCCGGCGGCGCGCTGTTCGCGGCGCTCACCGGGAAGGGCACGCACCTCGACAGCGGGCTCCTGCTCGTGGCGTTCGTCGTGCTCACCACGCTCCACGCGGCCCGCAACGTCGTCGCGCGCGCCGCGCTCCCCTCGACGGTCCGCTACGGCGCGGTCCCGCTCGTTTTTCTCCCCGCCATCGCCGTGTACGCCCTCGTCTATCAGGGGATTTCGAGCGTGCTGTCCGGACTGCCGGTCGTCGAGGCACCCGCCGAACTGAGCGCGTTCCACGCGCTCGTCGCCGGCGTCTTCCTCGTCGTCTACGTCGCGATAGAACTCGGCGTCCACGAGCGGAGTCGCCGCCTCTACGTCGCGCTGTTGAACGCGAGCCAACCCGCGTCCAGCACCATGCTGACCGCCACGGAGGACTACAATGAGTACTGAACACAGCATCGAAGACAGCATCGACAAAGCCGCGACCACCGTCGGCTCGGTCTGGCCGGTCCACTCGTTCGTGACGGCCAACCCGCTTTCGGGGTTCGAAGATATGCCGTTCAGCGAGGCGGTCACGCAGGCCGCGGACCTCGTCGGCGGCCGCGGCTACCCGACCCCCGAGACGTTCGAAGCGGCCCTCGAAGGGGGCCAAATCGACCCCGCGGTGCTCGACGCGGAACTGGCCGAGCGCGGCTACGAGGGCGACCCCGAGGCCCTGCTTGAGCGCATGGCCGCCGGCGACGAGTCCGCGGGCGCGGACGCCGAGACCGACGCCGACGCGGACGCCGCGCGGGTCGACCGCGTGCTGACGAAGTGGCTGTCGGCGTTCCTCGACGAGGGCCAAGCCCACTGGCCGATGCCGGACCGCGAGGACGGCTTCTACAGCGCCTTCCGGTCGATGGCCCCTCACGACGGCCGGATTCCCGACGACGGTCTCGTCGCCGACCTGCCCGAGTCGCCGGTCGAGGCCATCGAGGCCGCGGTAGCGTCGTACCCCGAGAGCCAGTGGGTGCCGATATTCGAAGAGCAACTCGCCGCGCTCCCCGGCTGGACCGGCTTCATCAAGCAACGCGCCGCCGACGGCGGCGAGTGGCAGTCCGCGTACCCGATTTCGCTCGTCGGCTACCTCGCGGCCCGCCTCGCGCTCCTCGACGCGTTCGGCGTCGACATCGCGCCGTCGACCGGGTCGAAGAGCGACGAGGCCGAGGCGGCCGACGAACTCGCCGAGGCGTTCCTGACCGCGTGGGAGGCGAGCTACCGCGACGAGGTGGTCGACCGCGTCGCCGCCGAGAGCGAGGCGCTCGAAAACGGAGACACCGCGGGTCGCCCGGACGCGCAACTGGTCTTCTGTATCGACACGCGCTCGGAGGTCATCCGCCGGCACATCGAGGACACCGGCGACTACGAGACCCACGGCTACGCCGGCTTCTTCGGCGTCCCGATGGAGTACCGCGGGTACGACGCCGAGGTGGCGGTCGACGCCTGCCCCCCGATTGTCGACCCGGAACACCGCGTCTCCGAGGTGCCGACCGGCGGCGAGGCCGAGGCGACCCACGACCGCTGGTCGCGCCTCCGCGAGGCGGCGGGCGAGGCCATCGAGGCGCTGAAGACCAACCCCGCGACCGCCTTCGGCTTCGTCGAGAGCGCGGGGAGCGGCTACGGGGTGGCCCTCGCGGCCCGCACGCTCGTCCCCGGCCGCGTCGCCGACCTGCTCGGAACCGCCGACGACGCGGTCCCCGACAACCACGAGTTCTGCGACCAAGTCGTCCACCACCAGCACTCCTACGCCGGCGACCTCCCGGTGGGGCTGACCGACGAGGAGAAAGTCGAGTACGCCGCGAACGCCTTCGGGCTGATGGGCTGGGAGGAGTTCGGCCGGCTCGTCGTGTTCGCCGGCCACGCCAGCGAGACGGCGAACAACCCCTACGATTCGAGTCTGGACTGCGGGGCCTGCGCCGGTAACCCCGGCGGCCCGAACGCCCGCGTCCTCGCGGCTATCTGCAACGACGAGACGGTCAAGGCGGAACTCCGCGACCGCGGGTTCGACATCCCCGAGGACACGGTGTTCGTCGCCGGCCAGCACAACACGACGACCGACGAAATCGAACTGTACGACGGCGACGTGCCCGAGAGCCACGCCGAGGACCTCGACCAGTTGCGCGCGGACCTCGCGGTCGCCCGCGAGCACGCGGCCGCCGAACGGACGGGCGCAGACGGCTCTGCGGCCGTCGGCGAGGCGGAGCGCCGCGCCGCCGACTGGGCCGAGACGCGCCCCGAGTGGGGGCTGGCCGGCAACGCCGGCTTCGTCATCGGCCCGCGCGAACTGACGAGCGACCTCGACCTCGACGGGCGCGCGTTCCTCCACTCCTACGACCACTCGACGGACCCCGACGGCGACGCGCTCGAAGCGATTCTCACGGGGCCGATGGTCGTCACCCAGTGGATTAACGCGCAGTACTACTTCTCGACGGTCGACAACGCCGTCTACGGGAGCGGGTCGAAGGTGACCCAAAACCCCGTCGGCAACGTCGGCGTCTATCAGGGCAACGGCGGCGACCTGATGACCGGCCTCCCGCTCCAGTCGCTGATGGCCGCCGACGACAGGCCGTACCACCAGCCGCTCCGCCTCTCGACGATTATCCACGCGCCGGTCGACCGCGTCACCGACGTGCTGGCCGACCACGCGGAACTGACCGAACTGCTCGACAACGACTGGCTCTCGCTGACGGTCGTCGACCCGACGCAGGACCACCGCGCGTTCCACTACGAGGAAGCACTGACGTGGACGCCGGCGTCCGAGCAAGTCGAAGCGCGCCCGGAACCGGAGACGCCGGCCGCGACCGCCGTCGCGGACGACTAAGCGCTCCGCACTCGTCCCGAACGCGCTCTCGGTCGAGCGCTGGTGGCTGGTGAGCGCGTCACCCGAAGCCCCCCGGAAGGCCGCCAAAAACCGCTCACGGCCCGTCCGCTACCGGTCTGCTTCGACGACGGTGAGTTTGACCTGATGGACGCCCTTCAGCGGCCGAATCCGCGAGAGCAACTCCTCGATTCGCTCGCCCGTCCCGTCGACGGCGATAGACTCCAGACAGAGGTGGTCGCCGAGGTGGACGTGATGGACCGCGATGATGGTCTCGGTGAAGTCGTGTTGCAGTTCGGTCATCTCCTCGCTCACGCCGCTGTGGTCGTGCTCGTAGAGGACGACGACGGTCCCGCTGAGGCTCCCGGAGAGCCCCGTCTGTTGATTGAACTCCGTGACGAACGCGCGAAGCGCGTCTCTGGTCGCCTCCGAGCGGCTGTCGTACTCGCCGTCGGCGACCACGTCGTCGAGTTCGGCGAGCAGACTCGGCGGGAGCGTGACGCTCATCCGGTCGACGTCCTGGCTCATACTCTCGCCTTTTCCCAGCAACCGTTTAGTCGTTGGCAGTGGCGCTTCCGAATCGGCAACATATCGCCCAGTATTACGATTTGGAAGAAAAGTATTATTGCTCGACCGAATCACACGTGTGATACGAATGCACATTCCGGACGGCTTTCTCGACCCCTGGGTGGCGGGTCTCTTCTGGCTCGGCTCCGGCATCGTAATCGGTTTCGCGGTCAGACGCGCCCGCGGCGAACTCGGCGACGAGCGAACGCCGCTTCTCGGCGTCGTCGCGGCGGGCATCTTCGCCGCGCAGATGCTGAACTGGCCGATTCCGGGCGGGACGAGCGCTCATTTCGTCGGCGGGGCGTTCGCCGGTATCCTCCTCGGACCGTATCTCGGCGTCCTCGCGATGACCGCCGTCGTGACGATACAGGCGCTCGTCTTCGGCGACGGCGGCATCATCGCGCTCGGTGCGAACCTCTTTGCGATGGCCGTCGTCGACGTCCTCGTCGGCTACGCCCTCTTCCGAGCGCTCCGAGGGGTTCACGAAACCGGCGGTTCGTTCGTCGCCGGGTGGGGAGCGATTACCGTCTCGGCGCTGGTCGTCGGCGTCGGCGTCGGCCTCTCGTCGGCGTTCGCCTACGAACTGAGCACGACCGTGGTAATCATGGTCGTCGGCCACGCGCTTTTGGGTCTCGTCGAGGGCGCGATTACGGCCGCGGTCTACGGCTACGTCGCGGACGCTCGGCCGGACCTCGTCCTCGGGCGATTCGACGACGACTCGCTTTCCCCGGAGGTGGGGCTGTGAACGCGCTCGTGTCCGATTCGTGGGGTCGGCGGGCGCTCTTCGGACTGCTCGTGCTCGTCGTCTTGGCCCCCGTGTTCGGCTGGGCGTCCGGCGTCGTCGGGTACGCCGAACCGCTCGAAAACGCCGCCGAAGAGACCGGGGCGGCCGACGCCGCCGAACCCATCTCCCCCGGACTGCTCCCGGACTACTCCGTCCCGGGGCTCAGTTCGCCGCTCGGAACGCTCGTCTCGGCGGTCGTCGGGACGGGAGTCACACTCGCGGTCGGGGTCGGAGTCGGTCGCCTCCTCGAACAGTGACCGGCGTCGTCGGCCGCTCGGTCGAATCCATCACCGGAGCGCTTCGGACCGTCTTCACGGCCGAACAGGTGGCCTCGGCCGACGGATTTCTCCAGCGACGGGACCCTCGCGTCTCCCTGTGTTCGGTCGCCGGCCTCGCGCTGGCGGTGATGCTCACGCGAACCGTCGCGGTCACCCTCTGTTTCGGTGTCGTGACCGTCCTCCTGGCGAGGCTGTCGGCCGTTCCGCTCCGACAGTTGCTCGCACGCTCGGCGGTCGTGCCGCTCGTCTCCGCCGTTATCGTCGTTCCCCAAGCCGTACTGCTCCCCGGGGACGCGCTCGTGCGGGCGTTCGGGCTCGCCGTCACTGACGGCGGCGTCGCGTACGTCGTGCTGTTCACGCTCCGCGTCGGCGTCGGCGTCGCGCTTCTGTCGCTCATCGTGATGACGACGCCGTTCTCGTCGGTGGTCGCGGCCATGCGTGAACTGCGCGTCCCGGTCGCGCTCGTGTGGGTCGTCGCCGTCACCTATCGCTACCTGTTCCTGTTTTTCGACGAGTTACAGCGACTCGTTCTCGCGCGGAACAGTCGCACGACCGGCCAGTCGAGTCTTCGCGACGGGTGGCGCGACGCGAAACGGCTCGTCGGGACGTTCCTGTTGCGGACGCTCGACCGCGGCGAACGGGTCGGCCGCGGGATGCGGGCCCGCGGCGGTTCCCGACCGCCGTCACCGTACAGCCGGTCGCGGGCCGTCGACGGGGGCGACTACGCGCTGGTCGCGCTCGCCGTCGTCGCCGTCGTCGGCTCGGGGGTGATTCGATGGGGCCTGTAATCGAAGCGCGGGGCCTGACACACGAGTACCCGGACGGAACGACGGCGCTCCGGGACGTGACGGTCGCAATCGAGGCGGGTGAGCGAGTCGCCGTCATCGGTGCGAACGGGTCGGGAAAGAGCACACTGCAACTCGTGCTCGGCGGCCTCGTCGAGCCGACGGCCGGCGCGGTCGAGTACTTCGGCGAGACGGCGGACGCCGAAGCCGTCAGGGACCGCCTCGGCGTGCTCCTGCAAGACCCCGACGACTACCTGTTCAATACGACCGTCCGCGAGGACATCGAATACGGGCCGGCCCAGCTCGGGATGTCACGGCGGGCGGCGACACAGCGGGTCGCGCACCTCGCGGCCGAACTCGGGTTGGAGTCCTTGCTGGACCGCCCGCCGTTCCGTCTGTCTGGGGGCGAGAAACAGCGGGCGGCGGTCGCGAGCGTCCTCGCGTTCGAGCCGGATGTGCTCCTCCTCGACGAGCCGTTCGGCGCTGTCGACGCCGGCTACCGAGAACGCATTCTGGAGCTTGTGACCGACCACGAGGGGACTGTGGTGCTGTTCACGCCGTCTGTGGACGTCGTGCCCGAGGTTGTCGACCGAGTACTCGTCGTCGGGCAGGATGGGTCGATAGCGGCGGACGGCCCCGTTCGAGACGTTCTGACGGATACCGCCCTGCTGAGGGAGAACGGTCTCCAGCCGCCGGCGACGGTGCAGTTGTTCGAGGGGATACTCGACGCTGACGACGTTCCGCTGACCGTCTCGGACGCGCGAGCCCATCTGCTGGACGAGACGCGGTAGCGAGGCGTACCCCGACTCACGCGCAGTATTTGCATTCGGTATCGCAATAATCGGTTTATCACTCTCGCAACCGTCCGGGTCGGTGCCGCACTCAGACGGCATATTTCGCCAACAGGTTGCGGGTTCGTGGTGTTTTACCCCGGACCGGAACCCGAATTAATGCAAGATTGTGGTCACACCGAGCGAACAGATACCAAAGCATTACTTATCGCAGTTCGCAGGGGCGTGTATGGGCCTTCGCAAGCCGCCGTTGTACGACGTCCACGCGGACGCCGGGGCGACGTTCACCGAGTTCGGCGGATGGGACATGCCTGTGGAGTACGACTCCATCAAGGCCGAACACGCGGCCGTCCGCGAGTCGGTCGGCATCTTCGACGTTTCGCACATGAGCGAACTCGAGGTGTCCGGCCCGGACGCGACCGCGCTGATGCAACGCCTGACGACGAACGACGTGACGGCCCTCGAACCGGGTGACTCGCAGTACTCGGCCATCGTGAACGACGAGGGCATCATCGTCGACGACACCGTCGTCTACCGACTCCCCGACCGCGACGAGCGGGTCTATCTCTTCATCCCGAACGCGGGCCACGACGAGGAGATGTACGACCGGTGGACCTCGTTCCGCGACGAGTGGGGCCTCGACGCCACCGTCGAAGACGTGACCGAGGAGTGGGCGATGTTCGCGGTACAGGGCCCCGACGCCCTCGACTCGGTCACCGCCGCCGCGCCCGACGCCGCCCTCGGCGACCTCTCGAAGTTCCAGGCGACGTTCGCCGACGTGGCGGGCGTCGAGTGCTGGGTGGCCCGGACGGGCTACACCGGCGAGGACGGCTTCGAGGTCCTCTGCCCGTGGGACGACGCCGAGACCGTCTGGGCGGCGCTCGACGCGACCCCCTGCGGACTCGGCTCCCGCGACACGCTCCGACTGGAGATGGGCTACCTGCTCTCGGGACAGGACTTCGACCCCGAGACGGAGCCCCGGACCCCCTACGAGGCCGGCATCGGGTTCGTCGTCGACCTCGACACCGAGTTCGTGGGCCGCGACGCCCTCGACCGACAGCGCGAGGCCGGCGTCGAAGAGACGTTCGTCGGCTTCGCCCTCCTCGACCGCGGCGTCCCGCGACACGGCTACGACATCGCCGACGCGGACGGCGAGGTCATCGGCGTCGTGACGAGCGGGACGATGAGCCCGACCCTGTCGGAGCCCATCGGCCTCGGCTACGTCCCCGTCGAGTACGCCGACGACGAGACCGAGATTTCGGTGCTCGTCCGCGGCCGCGAGAAGCGCGCAGTAATCGTGACACCCCCCTTCATCAACTGACAATGTTCGAAATTCCCGACGACCGGAAGTATCTGGAATCGCACGAATGGACCACCACCGAGGGCGACGCCGTCCGCATCGGCATCTCCGACTTCGCACAGGACGAACTGGGCGACGTCGTCTTCGTCGAACTCCCCGCCGAGGGCGACGAACTCGCCGCCGGCGAGGAGTTCGGCGTGGTCGAGAGCATCAAGGCCGTGTCGGACCTGTACGCCCCCATCTCGGGCACGGTCACGGCCGTCAACGAGGAGCTGTTCGACGCCCCAGAACTCCTCAACGACGACCCCTACGGCGACGGCTGGATGCTCGAAGTCGAGCCGGCCGACGAAAGCGAGTTCGACGACCTCCTCTCCCCCGAGGAGTACCGCGAGCAGACGGAGTGAGATGACGGCTGGAAACGGACGGCGGGTCGGAAGCCCGTACGCCCCACACACCGACGCCGACGAGGAAGCGATGCTGGACGCCGTCGGCGTCGACAGCGCGGAAGACCTCTTCGACATCCCCGACGAGGTCCGCTTCGACGGCGAGTTCGGCGTCGACAGCGCCGACGAACAGGAACTCAGGAACGCCATGGCCGACCTGTTTTCGCGAAACGAGGAGCTGACGGAGTTCCTCGGCCGCGGCCACCACGCCCACTACGTGCCGGCGTTGGTCGACGACCTCTCGCGGCGCTCGGAGTTCCTCACCTCGTACACGCAGTACCAGCCCGAAATCGCGCAGGGCTTCCTGCAGGTGCTGTTCGAGTACCAGTCGATGCTGGTCGAACTGACCGGGCTCCCGGTCGCCAACTGCTCGATGTACGACGCCGCGACGGCGCTCGCCGAGGCCGCGCTTCTCGCGAACCGCCTCCGGCGCGGCGCGAGCGGCCACCGCGTGCTCGTCCCCGAACACCTCCACGAGGGTCGCCTCGGCGTCCTCGAAAACTACCTCGACGGCGCGGCGATGGAAATCGGCGAGTACCCGATGACCGACGGCGCGGTCGACGTTGACGCCCTCGCGGACCTCGTCGACGACGAGACCGTGATGGTGTACGCCGAGACCCCGACGGTCCGCGGCGTCATCGAGGAGCGACTCGCCGACATCGGCGACCTCGCCCACGACAACGACGCGCTGTTCTGTCTCGGAAGCGACCTCGTCGCGCTCGCGCTCCTCGAAGAGCCCGCGAGCGTCGGTGCCGACGTGGTCGTCGGCGAGGCCGGCGCGCTCGGCCTCGGAACGGCCTACGGCATGGGGCTCGGCATCTTCGCCACCCGCGAGGAGTACCTCCGGCAGGTCCCCGGCCGCCTCGTCGGCGTCTCCGAGGACAGCGCGGACATGCGGGCGTTCACGCTGACGCTCCAGACCCGCGAACAGCACATCCGCAAGGAGCGCGCGACCTCGAACATCTGTACGAATCAGGCGTGGGTCGCGCTCCGCACCGCCATGCACATGGCGTGGCTCGGCCCCGACCGCCTCGTCGACCTCGCCGAGCGGGCCGTCACCGACGCCCGCGACCTCGCCGCCCGACTGGACGAGCTTTCGGGCGTCAAAGCGCCGCTGTACGACCGCCACCACTTCCGCGAGTTCGTCGTCCGGACGGACCAGCCCGCGCCCGCCATCACGAACGACCTCGCGGGCCGCGGCTTCGCGGTCCACGCCCTCACCGACCACCACCTGCAGGTCTGTATCACCGACGCGAACGCCGACGCCGCGGACGGACTGGTCGCGGCCTTCGAGGAGGTCATCTGATGAACTTCGACCAAGCCCGATTCAGCCGCGACGACGAGTACGAACCGCTCCTGTCCGAAAAGGACAGCACGACCGTCGAAGTCGATTCCGAGGGCGTCCTCCCGGACGACCTGACCCGCGACGAACTGACGCTCCCGGCGCTGTCGGAGCCGCAACTGGCGCGCCACTACACGCGCCTGTCGCAGATGAACTACAGCGTCGAACTCGGGCCGTACCCGCTGGGGTCGTGTACGATGAAGTACAACCCCTCGTTCACGGAGGACGTGGCCGCGGACCCCAACGCCGGGGTCCACCCCGACCGCTCCGACCGGACGATTCAGGGGACGCTCGGCCTCCTGCACGGTCTACAGGAGTACCTCGCGGACATCGGCGGCATGGACGCCGTGACGCTCCAGCCCCCGGCGGGCGCCGCGGGCGAGTTCACGGGCATCCTCGTCGCCAAGGCCTACCACGAGTCCCGCGGCGACGACCGCTCGGAGATTATCATCCCCTCGTCGGCCCACGGGACGAACTTCGCGTCGGCCGCGATGGCCGGCTACGACGTGGTCGAACTCCCCTCGGACGACGACGGCCGCGTCGACATGGAGGCGCTGGACGCCGCCGTCTCCGAGGAGACGGCCGCGCTCATGCTCACGAACCCCAACACGCTGGGGCTGTTCGAGCGCGATATCGTCGATATCGCCGAACTGGTCCACGACGCGGGTGGCCTGCTGTACTACGACGGCGCGAACCTCAACGCGCTCCTCGGCCGCGCTCGCCCCGGCGACATGGGCTTCGACATCATGCACTACAACGTCCACAAGACGTTCGCCACGCCCCACGGCGGCGGCGGTCCCGGTGCCGGCCCGGTCGGCGTGGTCGACGAACTCGCGGAGTTCCTCCCGAGTCCGATGGTGCGCGAGACGGCCGCCGGCTACGAGCAGTACGAACCCGAGTCGTCTATCGGCAAGGTCCACGGCTTCGCCGGCAACTGGCTCGTGCTCGTGAAGGCGTACGCCTACATCGCCCGCCTCGGCGACGCGGGCCTCGCGGACGCCAGCGCGAAGGCCGTCCTCAACGCCAACTACCTCGCCTCGCAGATAGACCTCGAAGTGCCCTACGGGCCGTTCCACCACGAGTTCGCGGCCACCTCGGGCGAGCGCGACGCCGCCGACGTGGCGAAGCGCATGCTCGACTACGGCGTCCACCCGCCGACGACGAAGTGGCCCGAACTCGTCTCGCAGGCGATGCTCACGGAACCGACGGAAGTCGAGGACAAGGCGTCGCTCGACGACCTCGCACACGCCTTCAACGCGGCGTACGCCGACTCCGACGAGGCGCTCGAAACCGCGCCCTCGAAGACCAGCGCCCGCCGCATCGACCAGGTGTCCGCCGCTCGGAACCCGCGGCTCTCGTGGCGGGCGCTCGGCGACGACGAATAACGAGAGAAATCCTTTTTCGCGGTTACGCTTCGGCCTTCGCGTACGTCTCGATGTCGTCCGTGATGTGGATGTAGCCGTAGTCGCACTCCGTGCAGTGCCACTTCGTCTTCGTGCCGAGGTGAATCTCCATGCTGGCGGCGAGGTAGAACGTGTCGTTGCCGCAAGCCGGGCATTCGCGCTGGATTTCGAGGTCGCTCATGGGGTCGAATCCGTGGTAGTCGTTGTTGAAGATATTGGTTCGCGGACGCTGTGGCGGACGCGATAAATTAAATATCGCGATATGAAATCGGGTTTTCGCCGCCGAACGCTTCGTCAGTCGGCGTGAGGGGCGGACCGTTGGGGATGCGGTACGGAGCGAGTGCGCGGCACGTCGGAGCGCGGCCACCGGCTACGCCTCGCGGGAGTCGATGCTCCCCAGTTCTGCGGCGGCGTCCTCGCCGGCGCGCGCCTGTACCTTCCCGATAGCGACGGCGACGACGTAGATGCCGACCGCGACGAGGACGATGACACCGCCCGCGGTCGCCTCGCCGTAGTAGGACGCGCCGATACCGAGGAGCACGGCGAGTTCGGCGAGGACGACGGAGACGAGAAGCGACTCCGAGAAGCTTCGGGAGACCTGCGCCGCGCCCGCGACGGGGACGACGAGCATGGCGGCGACGAGGATGACGCCCATGATCTGCATCGCGCCGACGACGACCAGCGCGGTCAGCATGACCATCACGCGGTTGTACCACGTGACCGAGATGCCCGAGACGGCGGCGGCCGTCTCGTCGAACGTCACGTAGAGCAGTTGGTTGCGCGTGAGCGCGACGGTGCCGACGATGACGGCGAACAGCACGAGCAGGATGGCCGCGTTCTCCGCCGAGACGGTCGAGAGGTTGCCGAAGAGATACTGGTTGATGCCGACCGCGAGGCCGCCCGCGTTGAGGCTGATGAGGACGGTCCCCAGCGCGAACCCGGTCGAGAGCACGATTGCCATCGACACGTCGTTGTAGGCGTCGGTCGCCTCGGAGATGAGTTCGATGAGGAGCGCCGCGATGACGGCGACGACGACGGCGGTCAGGTACGGCGAGACGCCGAGGCTGAACACGCCGTTGAGAAAGAGGCCGACGGCGACCCCGGCGAAGGCGGTGTGGGCGAGCGCGTCGCCGATGAGCGCGAGCTGGCGGTGGACGAGGAACGTCCCGATGAGGGGGGCCATCACGCCGATACAGAGGCCGACGAGGATGGCTCGATGCATGAACCGGTAGTCGAGGAAGCCGAGGCCGGTCGCGTCGCCGACGGCGAAAAGCAGGTCGGACCACAGCGCGAGGAGCCAGTAGACCGGCGCGAGGACGGCGTCTAACGGCCCCGCCTGCAACGCGGCGAACAGTTCGATGGCCATCACGCGCGGCCACCGCCCGAACCGCCCGCGAAGGAGGCCGCCGTGCCGAACGCCCGCGCGAGCGCGTCGCTCTCGACGAACTCGTCGGTCGGGCCGTCGAAGTAGACCTCGCGGTTGAGACAGACGACGCGCCGGGCGTGGTCGGTGACCGCACCGAGGTCGTGTTCGATGAGGAGAACCGTGATGCCCTCGTCGTTGAGCGCTTCGAGCAGGTCGTAGAAGGCGTCGACCGACTCGGCGTCGACGCCGACGGTCGGCTCGTCCAAGACGAGCAGGTCGGCCTCGCCGGCGAGCGCGCGGGCGATGAAGGCGCGCTGGCGCTGGCCGCCCGAGAGCTTCGTCACCCGGCGGTCGGCGAACTCGGACATCCCGACCGTGGCGAGCGCCTCGTCGACGATGCGGTGGTCCTCGGCGGAGAGCCGGCCGAAGCCGACGTGGGGGAACCGACCCATCCTCACGACCTCGCGGACGGTGATGGGCATCTCCTTGGAGGCGCTGGCGTGCTGGGCGACGTAGCCGATGCGCGCCCCGTCGTCGAAGGCGTGGGAGGGCTCGCCGAACAGCCGCGCAGACCCCTCGTCGGGACGGAGCAAGCCGAGGATGAGCTTCATCAGCGTCGACTTGCCGGAGCCGTTCGGCCCGACGATGGCGACGTACTCGCCGGGGTCGATGCGGAGCGAGATGTCCTCCACGACGGGCGTCGCGGTGTAGCCGAACTCGACGTCCGCGAGTTCGACGAGCGGGCCGGACGAGCCGCGGCCATCGGCGTCGTCGGCGTCGGCGACACCGGTGTCGGCGGACTCAGCTGACTCCGCGGATTCACCGTTGCGGAGGGCGCTCATTCGAAGTTCCTCCACTCGTCGGCCCAGCCGTCGTAGCCGACTTCCTCGGGCGACTTGTTGCCGAGGACGACCTCGAACGTCGGCATGTTGATGTTGTCGGCGATTTCCTCGTAGCCCCAGTCGTTTTCCACCCAGTCCTCGCGGACGCCCGCGTACGGGGTGACGGGGAAGTACGCCTCGACGGGCGTCTCGGCGATGAGCTGTTTCGCGGGGCGGCGCGTCTCGAAGACGCCCGCGCCGATGTATCGGATGTCGTTGTCCTCGATGACGCGCTTGGCCTCGGTGATGTCCGAGGGCTTCACGTCGCCGCTGGCGGCGAGGTTGACGACGAGCGGGCGCATCTCGACGCCGTAGCGGACGCCGATGTACTGGAAGGCGTTGTGGGCCGCCAACTGGACGACCTTGCGCGACGCCCGGTCGAAGATGTCCTGATAGTCCCGGTCGATGCGGTCGAGCACGTCGGTCTTGTACGCGTCGGCGTTGTCGCGGAACGTCTCCTCGTGCTCGGGTGCGAGTTCGACCAGCCCCTCGGTGATGTTGTCGACGGCGGTCTTGGCGCGCCGCGGGTCGAGCCAGAAGTGGGGGTCCTTCCCACGGCCCTGGCCGACGCCCTCCTCGTCGCGGTCGAGGCTCGCGGCGAGTTCCACGAGTTCGACGCCCTCGCGGACGTTGATGAGTTGGGTGTCCACGCCGTCGTCCTTCAGCGTCTGGATGGCGCGGTCGGCCCACGGCTGGAAGTCCTTTCCGACGTGGACGAACGCGTCGGCCTCGATGATGTCGCGCGTGACGCTCGCGTCCGGTTCCCAGCCGTGACCGTGAAGCCCGGTCGGGATGAGGTTCTTCAGCGTCACCGGGGTGTCGGCCGCGACCTCCCGCGCGAAGTCGTAGAAACTGAAGAACGAGGCGACCACGACGGGGCCGTCTTCCGACTCGGACCCGCCGGAGGCGTCGTTCGAGCCGGTGTTCGAGCCGTCGGTTCCGCCTCCCGCTCCGCCGCCACCGCCGAGACAACCGGCGAGCCCGGCCGTCAACAGACCGGAACCGGCCGCGACGACCGACCGCCGAGAGAGTTTGGGGACGGACGAATCTGGATTCGCGTTCATTACCATGCTAGATAGAGACAACACATTATATAGATGTGTTGCTCTAAGGTTCAAATTAGACGAGTCTAAAAACGGGTGGCGAGCCGCAACGGCTCACGGGGCACCGACGACGATGCCGCTGAACAGGAGTGCGCGGCGCTCGGACCCACCGGCGTGCAAATCTCTTTGGGTCGGCGCGCCCAACGGCCCGACATGGGAATCGAACTCTACGCGCTCGACGGCTGTCCGTACTGCGAGAAGGTCCACGACGCGCTCTCTGAGGCGGGCGTCGACTACGAGACGCAGTGGGTCGACGCGCTCCACTCGGACCGAAACGAGGTCAAGCGCGTGAGCGGCCAGCGCGGCGTTCCGGTCCTCGTCGACGGCGACCGCGGCGTGACGATGTCCGAGAGCGAGAACATCCTCAGGTACGTCGACCAGACGCTGGCATGAAGATATACACCGGGCGCGGCGACGAGGGGATGACCGACCTGCGGGACATGACCCGCGTGTCGAAGACGAGCCACCGCATCGAGGCCTACGGGACGGTCGACGAGGTGAACGCGCTCGTCGGCACCGTGCGCCCGACGGGCCACGACGACGTGGACGACGTGCTCGAAGCCGTCCAGAACCACCTCCACATCGTGCAGGCCGACCTCGCCAACCCCGACCCCGACGAGGACGACCCGCAGATAGCCGCCGACCACGTGGACGAACTCGAAGCGTGGATAGACGAGGCCGACGAGGAACTCGACCCGCTCACGTCGTTTATCCTCCCCGGCGGGAGCGAGACGGGGGCCAAACTCCACCACGCCCGCGCGGTGTCCCGGCGGGCCGAGCGCCGCGTAGTCTCGCTCGCGGCCGAAGAGCCCGTCAACGAGGAGGTCGTCGCCTACCTCAACCGCCTCTCGGACGCGCTTTTCGTCTTCGCGCGACTGGTCAACAAGCGCGACGGCGTCCCCGAGGAGTCGCCGACGTACTGAGTCCGAGCGCCCGCTTCGCCCGCCGACGCCGGCGGGCGAAGCGGGCGCTCACGAGGATAGTGGGACCAGGACGGACGAATCGTGCCCACGGTATCGCCGTCCCGGATGGGGCCAGACGCTGGGACCGACCACCAAGTGTGGCCTGCGTTCCCAGTTTTAGGTATGCCTAAGAATCACTAAAGTGTATCGCTCTTTCTCAGACATGTGATACTCGGTACCGCGCGACATAACCGTTTTCTCGTCGCCGGGACTATCCAGAGGTATGAACCGACATTTCACCGACGCGCGGTACTACTTCCGACGGGGGTTCGAGCACCTGTACGCGGGACTCGACGAGGAGACGGCACCGCTCCGTCGCCGCCTCATGGCGGCGCTCGGGCGCGAGGTCGAGGACGAACCGGAGCCGACGCCGCAGACGCGACGGGAGCGCGTCGAGTACGGGGCGCGCCGGGCGGCGACGCGGAGTCGCCGGGCCGCCGGGCGGGTTCGCCGTCGCGTGCGGCGACCCGAGTAGGCGCGTTCGCGCCCCCCGAATCGGGGCACAACGTAAGTCTTAATTGGCGGCGCGGGAAATCGAAATCGTAGCCGGGTTGGTGGTCTAGCCAGGTTATGACGGCTCCTTCACACGGAGCAGGCCGGCGGTTCGAATCCGCCCCAACCCACTTTCTGATTCCTCGCAACGACGAGCGACAGCGAGGAGTCCGTGGAATCGAAAGTGGTGACGGCGGATTCGAAGCAGGGAGCGAACGGAGTGAGCGACCGAGGTTCGAATCCGCCCCAACCCACTTCTCTCACTGGCTCACTTCAAAATCGATATTACAACCTCATAGTCTGAATCGACGGTTCGTGCGTCTGCGCCTTTCACAGAACTGTGAATGGGGAAGACCACACGCCCACCGCGAAAGCGAGCGCAAGGATTGGATCTAAAACGGGCATCGACTCTCCTGACAACATCGGTGTGACGGTGTGATGCGGACGCCACGAGGAACTATAGTACCAACCTCGTTTCTGCACGTTTGACCGAGAAAAACTGATACGGTTAGTATATAATCACTATGAGAATGGGATTAGCAGATTCGTTCCGTGAGCATATTTGGAAGGCAGTTGCTACCATTTTTGCCGCACTCCTCACTACTCCCCTCGCGCTCTACATCGGAGAATACTACGGGTTGCTAAATGTAGCAAGCTTCAACCCACCTATCTCAGTCACAGACTGGGCAAGAATCTATGGAGCAGTAGGTTCACTCATCCTCTCAGGGTCGCTTCTGACAGTCTATGTCCTTATGTCGCAAACGCAAGGACAGCAGGTGAAGGCAATGGTTCAACAGAGGGAATGGATGGAGGTACAGCATCGGCCAGACATACTCATCACGAGCTATGAAATAGAGGATACAGTCACACAAGCAAGAGAGAAAGTTCGTCTAGCGGTCGAAAATCTTGGTAATGGGGTAGCCAAGGACCTTTATCTCAGATGTGACGTTCGGGTATCAGGCAATGAATTAAGCTCTGAACCAGTGCAAAATGCCGAGTTCGAGATAGATGGGGACCGCTTTGGAATTAAGCCGCATTTTGGGTGGCTCAGACCATTGGGGCAAGCGAACAAAGTTCCTTTCCAACCATATTCTAAACAGACGAGTGGCGGTTATATTCATGCAGGGGAAGAGTCAAAAGAGCTTGAGGCGGAGGTTTGGCTGTATCTCTTAGAAGAGAACGATGATGGAGAGCTTCAACGAACAAAAGGTATTGGCGTTCAAGACGCCATGCTCTTACTCCATGAAGCAGGTATTGATAGGGCGATTGTGCAGGTGTCACTGATATATCGTGATATGGGAGGGAATATTGGTGGTGAAAAGGTGTTTGCGAACGGTGGCTCATTGGATTCGCTATACACGCTCAAAGGGATTCACGGTGCCTCTGGCGTTGCACACCTCAATATGTCAGACATACTCCGAGAAGTGGCGGAAGAGAATCCCTTCTCAGAAGATTCGGAGAAGTGGATAAGAACAGACAACAGATGAATATTCACGTGCTCCTTTGAAGAGCACTCGTGCTTTCTCAGTCCATGCTCAGCACACCACTTCCGAATGCTTGAGTCTGTATCTGTGGTTTTGAATGGTGCTGGTCGAAGCGTCTGACCCTCTCGAATCGAGGTACTGTTCTACGGCTTCTTCTGGCGCGAGTGTTCGAGTTCGCTCATATGGGTGTGCACTCGCTGACTTGCCAAGGTCTCGAATCCGCCCCAATCCACGTTCTGATACCTCACAACGCCGAGCGACAGCAAGGCATCTATGGAGCCGAATCCGAAACTATCAGTTGAACAATAAAAAACAAAAACGTCGCCCGCCGAACACCTACGCGATATCGTCCAGCGAGACGGCGCTCCCGCGGTCGACCGTAATCCACGAGGTGGTCAACTCCTCCGACTTCGGGGAGAAGACCGTCAGTTCGGTCGGGTTCTCCGGGTCGTCGTAGATGCATTCGAGGTCGAACACGGGTGCGTCCGCCAGTTCGCCGGAACTGTGGGGTGCGGCCGTACTCATCAGATGGATACGTCCGTCTTGCAACTCGCACACAGCGCGTCGCCGACCGCCTCCGTCGGGACCGAGGTCCCGCATCGAGGGCACCGAGAACGGGTGCGCGAGTACTCCGTGTACGGTGCGATCCGCGAATTCTCGTTGGATTCGCTCATACACGACCAAATACGACACGGGTACAAGAAGTTTTGGATATTGTGAGTGTGTTTTCTCGTATTCGACCCCGAATGTCACGTCAACACCGATTGTAGTTCGAACTACGCAACGTCAGGCGCAAATCGATACCCGAGTGGGAAGTCTGGAACGGCGGTTCGGGACGGTTCCCGAGACCGTCGCCGACGGGACACCGTCCCGGTTTCGAAACGCTCAGTCGCTCCCGTCACTCAAACTGTCAAGACGTTCGAATAAACGAGAGACTACCCCGTTAGCTTCGGCGACTTACTCGCTTTTCTGACAGTTAAGGAATAGCGTCTCGCGTGAAATGTCGTGTGTCGTGAACTGTTGCGAGAAAATCGGTCAAGAGGCCACCAGTATCGGAATCAGAGACAGACTAACCGTCTACACCGTCAGGTAAACTGACAGCCCGCGCGCGAAACTATTGAAACTATCTCGTCACCTTTTGCCGGCGGCGTCGGTAGATTGTCATTGCAGACACATGAGCACACGAACACGTATCGCCGGCGTCCTCGTCGTCGTCGCTCTCGTCGCGGCGGCGGCGACGGGGACCGGACTGGCGGCGGTCGACACACAGCAGGCACAGGTAGAACAACCGACCCAGACACAGACACAAACGCAGACGCAGACACAGACGCAGTACTGTACGTATCCGAGCAACGGGACCTACGAATCGTTCGGGGTGAGCAACCTCTCCGCGCCGTCCGACGTCGAACCCGGCGAGGAGGTGACGGTGTCGGCGGACATCACCAACCCGAACGACGTGCCGATGATTCAGTGCGTCGAGTTCCGACTCGAAGGCGACGTGGTCGTCCGAACCGGCTGGGCGCTGAACCCGAACGAGACGGAGACCATCGCGTTCGACGTCAACACGACGGGTCTCGAAGACGGGACGTACATCCACGGTATCGAGACGCGCGACTTCGGCGAGCTGACGACGCTCACCGTGGGCGAACAGCCCGAACCCGAGGAGCCGAACGCGACGCTCCAGTTCGACGACCAGGAGTCCGACGGCAGTAACGTGACCGTCGCGAGCGCGAACCTCTCCGAAGGTGGCTACATCGCCATCCTCGACGAGAACGGCTCGGTCATCGGCGCGACCGACTACCTCGAACCCGGTGAGCAGGAGAACGTCAGCGTGCCGCTCCTCGAACCGCTGAACGAGAGCGCCAATCTGACCGCGCAGGCGCACCTCGACACTAACGACAACCAGACGCTCGACTTCCTCACCTCCAACGGGACTGAGGACGGTCCGTACACGGTGAACGGGACGCCCGTCACCGACGACGCAGTCGTGACTGTCGGTGAGGAACCGACTACGGAGGAACCGACTACTGACGAACCGGAGACAACGACGACTGACGAGCCAGAGACCACGACGACCGACGAGCCAGAGACGACAACTGAAGAACCAGAGACGACGACTGAAGAACCAGAGACGACGACTGACGAGCCAGAGACCACGACTACTGAAGAACCAGAGACGACGACTACTGAAGAATCAGAGACCACGACTACTGACGACGAGACAACGACCACCGACGACGAGACAACGACCACCGACGACGAAACGACTACTGACGAACCGATGAGTGAGACTCCGCCACCGACGGAGACGCCCATCCACAACGAAACGGAGAACTGAACCGCCGACTACCGGCCGACTCGGACCCACCACCGGGTCGGCTCGGAGCTATTTTTGACGGCGAGCGCCGGCCCGACCGGCCGACCGAACTCAGCGACCGAGCGCCGCGAGCAGGCCGTCGGGAACGCTGAGGAAGCCGAACCATATCAAAAGCACCACGAGCGCGGTGTACCCGATGGAGATGGCGAAGTCCTTGGCGAATCGCCGGCGAGTGTACGGGTGTGATTCGGCCGATACCGCGTCGACCGCGCCCTTGTGGAGCAACACGAACCCGACCACGTTCGTCAGCCAGTAGCCCGCGACGACGCCCGGGAGAAACCAGCTTCGGGAGATGAGGCTCACCGCGACGCCGAACGCGTAGGCCAGCGGGAGGTTGACCACGAGGTCGTTCCACCACGAAAGCGGAGACAGAATGAACCCGATGGCGGCCAGAATCCCGCCTTTCACGCGCCGCCGTTCCATCCAGACAGATGGCTCGCCAGTAACATCAGTATTGTGAACAGATGGCATTGAACGCCGAGCGCGGGCGGGGACGCGGCGTCAGTCCGTCGTCTCGCGGTCGTCGCCGACGAGCGTGTCGACGAGCGTCGTGAGGTCGGAAACGGCGAGGTCGGGTTCCGGCCCGAACGGTTCCCACGGCGAGTCCTTGCGGTCGACCCAGACGCCCTGCATCCCGGCGTGTTGCGCCCCCATCACGTCGAACCAGCCGGCGGTCGCGTGGGCGATTTCGTCGATGGGCGTCCCGGTTCGGGCGGCCGCGTGGCGGTAGAGCTCCGCGTCGGGTTTGAACACCCCGACCTCGTCGGCGCTGACGACGCCGTCGAGGAGGTCGCGGATGTCGGCGTGGTCGACCATCGAGTCGAGCATCTCGGGGTTCCCGTTCGAGACGACGTAGCAGTCGTAGCCGGCGTCGCGGAGGCGGCCGACCGCGTCGCGCACGTCGTCGAACACGTCGAGTTCGTGATAGACCGAGAGAATCTCGTCGCGCTCGCCCGCCGAGACCGACACGTCGTGGGCGTCCAGCGCGTACTGGAGCGCCGCGCGGTTGACCTCGTAGAAGGGTTCGTACTCGTCGACGTGGTTGCCGACGAACGTGTATTCGAGCGACCGCGACCGCCACAGCTTCGAGACGGGTTCGGGGTCGGCGACGCGCGCGGCGAGCGCCTTCTCGGCGGCGTCGACGTCGACGAGGGTGCTGTACGAGTCGAACGTGACCGTCGAGACGCGGTCGGAGTCGAACGACATACGCGGCCCTACGGCGGCGCGGGTGTTAACGATACGGCGGTCGCGCGGACGCGACGGGAAAAAAGACCGAAAGAATGGGTCGGCGCTCCTGACGAGCGCGGCGGCGGTGGGTCGGCGTCCTCAGCGCTCACCTCCGTCTTCCCAGAGGGTCACGAGGATGACCACGTCCTGCATGTCGAAGGCCGGACTGTCCGTGTCGGTCGTTCCGAGTTCGAACAGGAAGATGGCCTGGTTGTCGGCGAGGTCCATGGTGCGCCCGTCGTCGCTGATGTAGGGGGCGACGAACTCGGCGGCGTCGTCCTGTCCGTTGTAGCCCCGTATCCTCGGGACCCGGTCGCCGTCGCGGAGGACCGCGACCTGTCTGTGGTCGACCGACGAGTCGGCCGTGACGTAGCCGTCGGTGGCGGCGACGATGGCGAGCGTGTCACCGGAGTCGCCAGTCACGCTGAACGAGTGGGACCGGCGGTCGTTCACGTTGTCCCAGTCCGCGGAGTGGTGCGGCTCGCCGTCGACGACGAAGGTGACGGAGACGGGGACGTCGCGCCACCCGTCCGAGATGGCGCTCCCGAGCAGTTTGAACTCGCCCGTGAAGTCGTCCGACGGGACGACCTCGCCGTCGTCGATGTCGAAGTCGTCTTCGGGCTCCGGCGTCGCCGGGGTGGTGTTTCTGACCTCGTAGGTCTCGCCCGTCCCGCGGACTTCCAGCGGGAGGGTGACCGTCGCACCGGGGCCGGACGCCCCGTCGAGGGTGACGGTGACGGAGTCGTGTTCGATATCGGTCACGTCGTCGGGCGCGGTGTACGTGAAGCTCGCGCGGCCGGACTCGTCGGTGACGGCGGTCGCCCCGGCGGTCGGGGCGACGGTGCCGCCGAGCGGGGTCGACGGGCTGACGGTCAGCGTCGCGCCCGCGGCGGGCGCGCCGTAGCGGTCGAACGCGCGGACGGCGAGCGTCTCGCGGCCGCCCGAGGGGACCGCGGCGTCCTCGCCTTCGACCGCGATGGCGTAGGCGGCGGGGTCGGGTTCGACGGCCTCGCCGACGCCGAGGCGGGCGACGCGGAAGTCGTAGCGGACGCCCGCGTCGAGTTCGATAGTGACGACCGCGTGGTCGCCGCTGGCGACGTGGGAGACGACCTGCGCGTGGGGTTCCTCGGCCATGAGGTCGACCCACGCGTCCTCCGAGAGGTAGGTCGGCACGGAGATGCGGACCGGGTCGGTGGCGTTGTACACCGGCAACGACTCGGAGCGCACGGAGACGGGCGCGAGCGCCACGGTGTCGCCGGCGGTCGTGTGGCCGTCGAGGTCGCCCTCGAAGAACACGAGCGTGACGGTCGTGCCGCGGACGAGCGACTGGCGGTGGACGACGGGGGTGCCGTCGGTGTCGAGGTACGAGACGCCGCTTTCGAGCACCATCCGCGCCTCGTCGCGCTCGGCGTAGTTGGCCTCGTAGACGATGGCACCGGTCTCGTAGGTGCGGGTCGTGCCGTCCCAGAACACCGCTTCGGGACCGACCGCGGAGACGCCCGTGACCGTCACGGTGTCCGCGCCGTCGACCCGGAAGGTCCCGACGCTGTCGGGCGGCGAGACCACGAGGTACCGCTCGGGGTACGACACGTCCGAGTCGACCGCGACGCGACTGCCGGACTCGTCGCCGGAGACGCGGAACACCTGCGAGTCGAGCGACGCGAGGTCGGTCGAGACGCTGGCGCTGTGGTCGGCCTCGTCGCCGGCGGTCCAGACGGGCGTGCCCGCGAGTTGGACCACCGCGATGACCGACACGACCAGCCCGAACGCGAAGACCAGCCCGAGGATTTCCGAGACGCCGCGGGAGTCGAGAGAGAGGCGAGACACGGCTCAGACCTCCTTTTCGGGCGCGTTCAGTTCGGGCGCGTCCTCGTCTTCGATAGAGGAGTCGGGCAGGTAGATGCGGACCGCCGCGGTGATGGTCACGTCGTCCTCGGCGGAGATGGCGGCCTCGCGGCCGCTGACCATCCCGCTGTCGGAGGTTATCACCACGTCCGTCTTGGTCGAGGCGATGTTCGCGCCGACGACGAAGACGTTGCCCTCGGCGTCGACGACGATGTCGCCGTCGCCGAGCATGACCACCCCGTTGAGGTTGACCCCGCCGCGCGCGGAGACGACGTCGAGCGCGCCGTTGTCCTTGACCCCCGAGAGGCCGGCTCCGGCGAGGTCGACGCCGTCCGTGCCGTCGATGCGGATGTCGCCCTTCCCGCTGATGTCGGCGCTCCGGGCGCTGACGAAGCCGTTCGTCGAGACGACGCGGAGGCTGTTGCTGTCCTGTGCGACCGTCACCCCGGCGTTGTCGAGGTCGATGTCGCCGCCGGCCTCGATAGAGAGGCTGGCTTTGCTTCCCTGCGTGACTGACGCGCCGGAGAGGTCGATTTCGTCGCCCGCGGTCACGGTGATGTCCTTGCCCGACACCGAGGTGACGCTGACGCCGACCGCGGCCAGCGAGCCGCTTCCGGCGTCGACGTCGATTTTGCTGTTCGAGCCGGTGGCGACGACGTCGACGTGGAGCGAGACGCCGTCGCCCGCGAGGGTGACGTCGCGGTCGGAGACGATGGTTCCGGTGCTCGGCGGGACGACGAGCCGGTCGGTGCCGGCGTCGTATTTCACGTCGCCGCCCGTGCCGGTGTTGTTGACGCGGTAGTCCGCGCCGTCGAACTCGCCGTTGCCGTCGACGTCGGCGTAGACGAAGCCGGGGTCGTCGACGGCGGCCACGAGCCCGCGGAGCGGGTCGGTGACGCCGCCCTCGCGGAGCTGTACGTCGAAGGTCACGCGGTCGACGGTCGCGCCCGCGGCGTTCTTGACGACCACGTCGAACTCGTCGTTGACGACGCCGTCGATGCTCCCGGTCGCGGTGTAGACGAACGTCGCGCGGCCGTCCGAATCGGTGACGGTCGAGACGGTGCCGGTGTCGCGCGCGACGACCCGGCCGCTTTCGGCGGTCAGGCCGGGGCTGGCCCTGACGACCGCGTTGGGGACGGGGTTGTTCTGCGCGTCGCGGACCTCGACGACGGCCCGGTGGCTCGCGCCCGGCGGGACGACGGCGTTGTCGCCCTCGACGTCGACGATGTAGGCGGGCGCTTGGAGCGCGCCGGGTGTGTCGATGCCGACCCGCGAGAGCCGCAGGTCGTAGGTCTTGCCGGGTTCGAGTTCGACCGTCAGGGTGTTGGAGTCGGTGCCGGTCGCGTAGGCGATAGAGCGGACGTTCGGCTCGTCGGCCAGCAGGTCGCGCCACGCGTCTTCGGAGAGCTGAGTGGGGACCGAGATGGTGATTGGCGTGCCCGCGTCGGTGACCGTGATGTAGTCGGTGCCGGCGCTCAGGGGCACGACGCCGAAGGTGGTCGCCTCGCTCGTCGCGGTGTCGATGTCGCCTTCGAGGAAGACGAGAGAGACCTTGGTTCCGTCGACGAGCGACTGGGTCGCGCCGACCTCGCTCCCCGCGTAGGCGGTGTACTGTGCGGTCCCCTCGTGGACGAGCGAGGGCTCGCTCTGGAGGTACCGGTAGTCGGGGCGGTAGACGAACTGCTGGGTGTCGAACGCGTGTTCGGAGCCGTCCCAGTAGGTGCCGGTCTCGCCGGTCGCGACCGCCCCGGAGATGCGGGCCGTCGCGGGGTCGGTCGTCCGGAGGCTTCCGGAGCCGGCGGCGGGCGAGACGAACAGCGCGCGGGTCGGGTAGTCGACGCCGGCGTCGAGGGTCGCGCGGGTCTGCCGGCCGTCGACGGCCTTCGCGACGCTCTCGTCGAACGCGGCGAAGTCGGTCTCGGCGGCCGTGAGGTGTTCGAACTCGGTCTGTTGGTTCCACGCGGGGACCGCCGAGACCTGCACCATCGCGACGAGCGAGACGACGAGCGCGAACGCGAGCATCGTGCCGAGGATGGCCGAGGCCCCGCGGCGGTCACCGCGGAGGTGCGAGCCGCGGCGGGCTTCGCCCGCGACGAGCCCGCGCAGTACGTGCCTGAGGGGCGATTGTGTGTATTGGGTGTTGTTGGGAGTGTTGTGAGTCATGGCCTTACACCAGTGCGAAGGCGACGAGCGCCAGCGCGGACAGTCCGAGGGCGTACTTCAACCCGCTGAGGGCGCTGTTGTCGGCGAGTTTGCCGGCGAGGAGCCCGCTTCCGACCGCCTGAATCAGCGCGGAGTGGAAGAACACCACGTGGAAGTTCGCCAGCGGGACGGAGCCGATACCGATGGGGAGCGCCTGCCCGTTCGACGCCGTCGTGGGCGCGGTCATCTCGGCGAGCGGGGCGAGGTAGCTCGCACCGAGCATCAGGATGACGAACAGGTAGACGAAGTACCCGATGACGACGATGGCGATGTACGAACCCATCGCGCGACGGCGGGACTTCTCCAGTTTGTAGCGGTTGCGGGTGTCCTCCGCGGCGACGCTGAGGACGCGCGAGAGGTCGCCGCTGGTGCGGCCGCCGCTGGCGATGAGCCGGATGACCCGCGAGAGTTGCGGGACGTTGAGCCGGGTGGCGAACGCCATGAGCGCCGCGTGGGCGTCGTGGTTCCAGCGGATGTCGTTGCGGAGCGCGCGGAGTTCGTCCGCGAGCGCGCCGTTCGACCAGCGGGAGACGAGCGCGAGCGACTCGACCAGCGAGATGCCCATCTGGTTGGCGCTCGACAGCAGGTTCAGCGTGTCGGGGAAGCGCCGTTCGAGGGTGCGCTCGCGGCGGGTCCGAAGCTCGTGGAACACCGTCAGCGGGACCGCCACGATGGCGAACGGGAGGACGACGTACCAGACCGTCGTGTTGTACGGGTTCGTGAGCATGGCGTCGAGGCTCGGCGTCGCGAGGCCGAGCACGTAGACGGCGACGACCGACAGGAGCGCGACGGGCACCGTGAAGGCCGCCGAGAGGTACGGCTGGCGGCGCATGATGTCGAGCGGGTCGCCGATGAGCGTCCGAAGCTCGTACACCGCGTTTTCGAGGCGGTAGTCGTCGAGTCGCTCGTCGACGAAGCCGCCGTCGGAGGCGATTCCGTCGCTCCCCCAGCGGGCCTCGCGGGCGCGCTGGACCTCGCGGCGCATCGCGCCGAGGAAGTCGACCACGACCGTCCGAATCTCTTCGAGGACGGTCACGTCGTGTTTCGTCCGGACCGTGTCCTGGGTGTACGGCGAGGAGAGCACGTCCACGAGGAGCAAGAACAGCCCCATCCCGAGCGGGAAGATGAGGTAGTTCAGCGCGTACAGCTGGACGAGCGTGTCGCCGCCGAGGAAGCTGATGACCATCAGGGTGACGATGAGCAGGAGCGGCGCGGCGACGAACGCGGCGACGAACACCTCCGAGAGCATCGACAGCGTCTCGATGAAGTCCTCCTGTTCGTCGCGGGCCTCTTCGAGGTACGTCGCGGACTCGCGGTCGAGGAAGGCGGTCACGTCGCCGCCGGAGTCGAGGACCGACAGCAAGTCGTCGAGGAACTGCTCGAAGTTGATCGAGGGCGTCAGGTTCCGGGAGTTGCGGAGCGCCGTGAACAGGTCGTTACCGAACAGGTCCATGTCGCGGGCGATCATCTCGAACTCGCGGGACACCTCGCCGTAGTCGGGCGCGTCGGCGACGGAGCGGATGACTTCGAGGAAGCTCATCCCGCCGTGGCTGAGCGCGTACATGTAGACGATGGCGTGCGGGAGCAGGATGTCGATGCTCCGGCCGCGCATCTCGGCGCGGCTCTTGGGGAGGTAGTACCGGGCGTAGTAGGTCCCGGCGGCCGCCAACCCGCCGACGAGGCCGACGAGGACCACGCCGAGGATGGGCACCTTGTAGGGGGAAAGCGGGGCGACGTATCGCGCCGCGATGCCGAGGCTCACGGGGCTCGACGCGTTCGCCAGCACGCCCGTGCGGGCGAGGACGAACGTGAGCGCGAGCCCGACGAGCGAGCCGAACGCCGCGGTGACGACCGCCAGCTTAATCGACTGGGTGAGATACAGGTCGTAGGTCGTGCCCACGCGGGTCTGGTTCAGCCAGCGCTGGAGGTCGCGGTGGCCCGCCGGGTGGCGCTTGAAGTACGTGCGGACGTAGCCGTAGCGCTGGCGGAGTCGCTCGACCTCCTCGGGCGACTCGTCGAAGTGTTCGCGCGGGAAGTACTGCTCGACCTCGTAGTCGGGCAGGGGAACCGACGCCGACGAGTCAGCGGGCATCGTCGGCCTCCCGGTCGTCGTCGTCGGTCACGGTTTCGGCGTCGTCGGGTTCGTCGGCGACCGAGCCATCTGAGGCGTCGGAAGCGTCCGAAGCGTCGGAAGCGTCCGAAGCGTCCGAGGCGTCATCGGCCGGCGCGGGGCCGGCCTCCGCGATATCGTCGAACTCGACGGCGTCTGCGACGACAGCGGAATCGGCTTCCGCGTCGTCTGCGCCGACATCAGCGTCGTCGCTTTCGGCGGCGGGCGCGGGTTCGGGGGCGGCCTCCGCCTCGGCGGCGTCGGGCGTTTCGTCGCCGTCAGCGTCGTCGTCTAACTCGATGTCGAACAGGTCCGCGAGGAGCCGCTCGGTCTCGGGCGAGACCTCGATTTCGTCGTCGTCGAGGTCGTCGGCCGGGGCGTCAGCCTCGTCGGCCGCGTCGTCGCCGTGTTCGTCGGCCTCGTCGTCGACGGAGACCAGCGAGGTCTCGGCGTAGACGTGCGCGAGGAGGCCCTCGCGGTCGCGCTCGAAGCGGCGAATCATCGCCGACACCGTCAGGTAGTCGTCGACGCCCGAGGCGGCGATGTACCGGAGCACGTCGGCGCGGATGTCGAGTTCGTACTTGAGGTCGGCCTTCGTCCAGCCGCGCTCGGCGGCGATTTCGTCGAGGACGACGGAGTCGCCGACGCGCTCGTGGGCGTCGTTTTCGGGGTTGCGCTTGAACACGTCGCGGAGTTCGACCTCGCCGTCGTCGTCGACGCCGGCGATTTCGGTGACGGCGATGTTCCGGCGGGTCCGGTCGCCGTCGAGGTGAATCTGCTTTTGGACCGAGATGATGTCGAGGTCCGAGAGCATCTGGGCGGGCACGCCGAGGGGCTCGTTGCGCATGCGGTGGACCACGCCCTCCGAGGAGTCTGCGTGGAACGTCGTGTACGCGGTGTGGCCCGTGGCGATGGAGTGGAAGAACGTCAGGGCGACGCGCTCTTCCGTGCGAATCTCGCCGACCAGCAGGTACTCGGGGCGCTGTCGGAGCGCGGCCTGCAGGAGCGCGTACATCGACACCTCGCCGCGGCCGTCGGCAGTGAACGTGTCGCGGGTGACCGACTGAATCCAGTTGTCGTGCGGGAGGGTGATTTCGCGGGTGTCCTCGATGGAGACGACCTTCGCGTGGCCGGGGACGAAGAAGGACACCGCGTTCATCGAGGTGGTCTTCCCGGAGCCCGTGCCGCCCGCGAAGATGAGCGAGCGGTTGTTCTCGATGGCGAGCCAGAAGTACGCCATCTGCTCGACGCTGAAGGTGTTCCAGCGCACGAGGTCGACCGGCGACAGCGGCACGTCCGAGAACTTCCGGATGGTGAAGTTCGACCCGCGGGTGGCGATGTCGGAGCCGAGGGTCAACTGGACGCGCGAGCCGTCCGGGAGGCTCGCGTCCACGAGCGGGTCGGAGACCGTCACTTGCTTGCCCGCGCGTTGCGCGAGGCGGATGGTGAACGACGAGAGGTCGCCGTCGTCGAAGACGACGTTCGTCGGCACGTCCCGGTAGACGCTGTGGAAGACGTAGACGGGCACGTCGTCGCCGTCACAGGAGATGTCTTCGATGCCGGGGTCGCGCATCACGGGGTCGATGCGGCCGAAGTGGATGAAGTCCCGAAGCAGGAAGTAAAACAGCTTCCAGAGCGACCCCTCTTCGACCGTCGCGGCGTGTTCGGAGATTATCTCGCGGGCCTCCTCGTCGAAGACGTCCTCGCGGTCGCCGTCGGCGTCGAGGTCGCGGTACAGCAGGCTGTTGCGCAGAATCTTCGTCAGGTCCTCGCGCACGAAGTCCTCGAAGGGGTCGAGGAGCGGCTCGCTCACGTGGTACCGGTGTTCGCGCTTCTCGTGGTCGTACAGGATGGAGACGAACGCGAAGGGCTTGTTCACCCAGTAGTGTTCGATGGCCTCGACGCCGTCGAGGAACGCGAAGTCGAAGAACTTGTCTTCGATGAACGCCTCGGAGGGCGCGGGCGCGAACGCCGTCTCGTCGTCGATGGCGGCGAAGAACGCCTTCACCTCGCGGAGGACGGCCTCCCGGAGCGTTTCCGGGCGGTCTTCGTCTTCCGCCTCGTCTTCGACGGGGTCGGCGGGGCCGTACTCGATGCGGTCCGACGCGGGGACCGGGAGTTCACTCGCGCGGGCGGCCATCGCCTCCGGACCGGTCGTGGGGACCAGTTCGGCGGTGCCACCGTCTGCTCGGAACGATTCTTCGCCATCGCGGCGGTCAGTCTGGGAATTCTTGTCAGGAGACGCCATTCTCTGGAAATACTGAACGGTAGGAACTACTGTAAGTATGGAGCGACTAGATGTCCGAATTCGGCAGGTTAGGCCGGGACTACCGCCGAATTCAGGGATATAACTGGGCCGCGTTCGGCGGGGGAGTTAGACCGGAACGCCCCCGAAATGACCCGGCGAGGGCTGACAACCGACTGAGAGTACTGCCCCTCGCGGCCGGCGTCCCCGGCCGGCGCGTCGGCGAGAAACGGCGACATTCAGCGGAATTGGAGTGTTAACAATAGACATAGGCCGTCTGCCGGCGGAATTCGCCCCTTCAGCCCCGTCGTGGCCTTGCGATTTCGGTCCTTCCTAGCGGGTGGAAACGGGACGAACCTTCAAGAGACGAGGCGTTGTATGTAAGGATGTATTATGGATATTGCTGATATCGCCACTCCTGATTTCATCGAGGTCGACGTTGACGAGCGATTAGGCAAAGTCCGCTCCATCTTCGAGCGGGAAAACCCTAAGGGCATCATCGTTCAGGACGACGGCGAGTACGCGGGCGTCATCGGTGAGAAACAGCTCATCAACTCGCACGTCGAGGACAACACCAAAGCGGCCGCGCTGACGAAGGCCGTCCCCAAGATAGACCGTCACGAGAACGTGCGCGAGGTCGCGCGCATGCTCGTCGAGGGCGACACGAAGGTCGCGCCGGTCTACGAGGGCGAAAAACAGTACGGCATCATCACGCAGGACGCCATCCTCGAAGCCGTCCTCGACAACCTCGACGCGCTGACCGTCGAGCAGATTTACACCGACGACGTGGTCACCGTCGGCGAGCGCGACCACCTCGGGCAGGCCATCAACCGCCTCCGCGAACACGGCGTCTCGCGGTTGCCGGTCGTCAACGACGAGGGCCGCCTCGAAGGTATCCTGACCACCTACGACCTCGTCGAGTTCATGGTGCGCGACGAGGGTCGGCAGGGCAAACAGGACCGCCGCGGCGACACCGACCGGATGCTCGACCTCCCGGTCTACGACCTGATGACCAGCCCGGCGCGCACGGCGACGCCCGAAGAGAGCGTCCGCGACGCGGTCGCGCGCATGCTGGAACACAACATCGCCGGGCTGGTCGTCACGCCCGCCGCCGACGACGGCGAGGTCCTCGGCGTGGTGACCAAGACCGACGTGCTCCGCGCGCTCACCTACACCGAAGAAGAGCAGATGGACGTGCAGGTCACGAACATCGGCCTCCTCGAAACGCTGAGCCGCGCCGACATCAACTCGGCTATCACCGAGGTCGCGGACAAGTACCAGCGGATGAGCGTGCTCCACGCCCACGTCCGCTTCCACGAGCACAAAGAGAAGCTCCGCGGCACGCCGCTCATCCAGTGCCAGATTCGGCTCCGCACGAGCCACGGCCAACTGGCCGGTAGCGGCGAGGGCTACGGCGCCGAACACGCGTTCCACGTCGCGCTCGACAAACTCGAACGCAACGTGCTCGAAGTCAAGGGCTTCGAGGCCGACGAGCGCTACCGCGGCCAACTGCTCCGCAAGCTCAACGACCTGTAACGCAGTCGCCCGGCGCTCATCGGCGCGCCCGAGACGAAGCAGAAACTGAAGACAGGAGCGGGATTCGGCCGGGTCGTCCGCCCGGCCGCGTCGACCTTTTTCTACACGTCCGCCGCGGAGAGCCCGCGGTCCGTTATCTTGAACGTCGCCGTCTCCCCGGCGGGTTTCGCGCGGTGTTTCTCCAGCGTCGCCCGGCGGTTGCCGCCGCGGAAGCGGTCGAGACGGACGACGGTCCCGGTCCAGTGTTCGAGAGTGTGGCCGCCGAGCGCGCGCGTCCGGTCGGTGTCTGGGTCAGAGTACACCTGGTTCGTCAGGACGACCGCGAGGTCGTGTTTGCGCGCGAGCGACAGCAGGTGCGTGACCTGCCGTGCCACCCGGCGAAGCGCCTCGCCGCCGTCGCCCTCGGCGGTCCGTTCGAGCCGGTAGAACCCGGTCGCGGAGTCGAGGACGATGAGGTCGGCGCTGGCGGCGAACTCCTCGGCGTCGCGGACGGCCTGTTCTTGGTCCTCGAAATCGTACGCCTCGCTTATCATCAGCCGCGAGGTCACAGACTCCACGTCCTCGGGGGCGACCGCCTCCGCGAGCTGTTGGAAGCGGTCGACCGACAGGCCCTCGGTGTCGATGTAGACGACGGTGCCGCCCGCGGCGGCGACCCGGACCGCCGCCGAGAGCGCGACGTTGGTCTTGCCGGCCGCGGAGGGACCGTACACCTGCGTGACGGTGCCGCGTTCGAACCCGCCGTCGAGGAGGTCGTCGAGCGCGTCACAGCCGGTGGAGACTGACTCTGTCACGTCTGGTGGTGCGAGCCACCGGCCGAAAAAGACCCCGGTCGCCGCGCACGACGCTTTATTCGTCGCCGCCGCCAAAGACCGCCCGTGATAGTCGTCGCCACCGCGGACTTCGACCTCTACCACGAGGCCGTGTCCGAACTGCGGAGCCGAGGAGTCGCGTTCACGACCGTCGAGCCGGGCGACCCCCTGCCCGAACGGGCGGAGGTCCTCCTCACCGGCCCCGACGACGATGTTGGCGGCGTCGACGCCGACGTGACCCGCGTGACCGCCACGGGCGACGACGTGCGCCGCGCCGTCGACGAGGCGCTCGCGAGCCTCCGCGGCGACGGCGGACAGACCGTCGTCGGCGTCGACCCCGGAACCAGACCGGGTATCGCGGTCCTCTCGGGCGAGACGGTCGTCGCCGCGTTCCACGTCCCGCTTTCGGACGCCGTCGAGGTCATCCGAGAAGAGACCGACGACGCGGTCGACCCCGTGGTCCGCATCGGCGACGGCGCGCGCTTACAGGGCGCGAAGCTCATCAACGAACTCGACGGCGTCGCGGTCGAACTCGTCGACGAGACCGGGACGACGCCGTACCTCGGAAGCGGCGCGCGCGGCATGGGCGACGTGCTCGCCGCGGTGAACATCGCCCGCCGGGACGGCGAGCGCATCGAGTCCCGCGAGATAGAGCCGACCGAGGGCGAGCTCACGCGCATCAAGGCGCGCTCGCGGGAGGCGTCCGAGGACAACCGCACCATCGACGAGGCGCTCGCCCGGCGCGTCGCCGGCGGCGAGCTGAGCATCGACGAGGCGCTGGACGAACACCGCTCGCGCGAGGAGTGAGTGTCCGCGGCGGCCCGCGGCGACGGTTTCGACGCCGTTAACGGCCGCCTAACGTGGCGCTCCGCGACCGGCGGAGGGTGCCCGCGCGTCGAGTGGTCGGACCGAAAAGAACGCTCGTAACGCGACTCTCAGTTTATGAGACGCGCCGTGCCCGATTCATACCTACCTTCTCCCGGTGCGTATTGTGTGTCGCATGAGCACATCACGCACCCCTCCGGTCGGGCGACGAACGTATCTGAAGGCACTCGGCGTCGGTGCGCTCTCGGTCGGCGCGTTCGCCGCGCCCGCGGCGGCGCACCGCGGGGCGCTCCAGCGCGAACTCGCGTCGGTCCGGGCGGCCACGTCGAAGTACGCCGACGTTCGGAAGGCCATCGAAGACGGATACGTCCTCGAAAGTCCGTTTATCCCGGGCATGGGCTACCACTACGTGAACCACGACTACGTCATCGAGAACTACGACGACGAGGTCGACCTCACGAAACCCGCCGCGCTCGTCTACGGGAAAAACGAGGGCAACGGCAGGGAAACGCTCGTCCTCGGCGCGGCCGAGTACCTGTTCGACGAGATAGAGACGTACGCCGGCCCGTTCCCGGACCTGTTCCACGGCGATAGCGACGACGGCATGTGGGGCTTCGCGGCGGGCCACTGGGGCCTCCACGCGTGGGTCCACGTGAACAACCCCGCGGGGACGTTCGCGCCGTTCAACTCCCGGCCGCAGTTCAACGAGAAGTGACCTGACGGGGCGGCCGCGAACGGTTTTTTCGGCGAAGCGTCCCGGGCGAAGAGCCCCGCGAACCGCTCAGTCGCTGGCTTCCGACGCCACCGCGTTGACGGCGCGGCGCATGACCTCGCGGACCGGAAGCCCCGTCTCGTTCGCCACCGCCAACGCGTCGTCGTACTCGGCGCTCCGGTCGTAGACGACGCCGTCGGCGTCGCTTCCGACCTTCACGCTCACCTCGTAGTCGTCGCCGTCGACGTCGAGCGTCGCCGTCTCGAACTCGCGGCGGGCGGTCCAGCGGTGGCCCGCGCCGTGCTCGCGGATGCCGAGCGTGCCCGTTTCGACCGCGAGGCGGTAGGCGACGCGCTCGGCGTCTTCCGGCCTGACGACGACCTTGACGAGGTGGCCGGGGCGGGACTTCTTCATCGTCGTCGGGACGATGGTCACGTCGCGCGCGCCGGCGTCCTTCAGGGTCTCCTGAAGCCCGCCGAGGACCTCGGGCGTCGCGTCGTCGAGGTTCGTTTCGAGGACGGAGATATCGTCGCGGACGAGCCGTGAGCCGCCGTCGCCGACGACCGCGCGGAGGACGTTCGGGTGGTCCGAAAAGTCCCGACCGCCGGCCCCGTAGCCGGACGACTCGACCGACATCGACGGGAGCGACTCGACGCCCTCGGCGAGGTGCGCGAGGATGGCCGCGCCCGTGGGGGTGAGCAGTTCGGATTCGACGGGACCGCCGCGGACCGACCAGTCGGCCGCCGCGGTGATGTTGACCACGGCGGGCGCGGGGACCGGGTAGGTTCCGTGGCTCATCTCCGCCTCGCCGCCGCCGACGGCGACCGGGGCGGTGACGACGCGGTCCACGTCGAGGTCGTCGAGGAGGAGACAGACCCCGACCACGTCGGCGATGGCGTCGTCCGCGCCGACCTCGTGGAAGTGCGTCGCGTCGAGGTCGGTGCCGTGAACCTCGGCCTCGGCCTCGCCGAGCACGCGGAAGATGGCCGTCGCGTCCGCGACGACGCCCGCGGGCAGGTCCATCGACTCGACGAGGTCGACGACCTCGGGATAGGTCCGATGCGGGCCGTGGCCCTCGGCGTGGGTGTGGTCGTGGTCGTGGTCGTGCGAATGGTCGTGGTCGTGGTCGTGCGAATGGTCGTGGTCGTGGTCGTGCGAATGGTCGTGTCCCTCGGCGTGGGAGTCGTCGTGGGAGTGCGTGTGGTCGGGCGCGCTCTCGCCGCGGGCGCGGTCGTGACGGCGGTACTGGTGCTGGTGGCTGTGGCCGGCGTCGACGTCATCCCCGTCGTCTCGGTCGCCCTCGTCGCGCTCGTCACCGGTTCCGTCCTCGGGTTCGGGCTGGTGTCGGTGGTCGTCGCCGTGGCCCTCGCCGCGGGGGTCGCCCCCGTCGGCCTCCGCGAGGAGCACGTCCACCTTGGTCGCGAGGATGCCGTTTTTGTCGACCTCGTGGACGCGGTAGGTCACGTCGAGGGCGTCTTCGACGGGCGAGAGGACGGACGGGTCGGCACCGGCGGCGACGAGCGCGCCGAGGAGCATGTCGCCGCTGGCACCCATCCGGCCGTCGAACGCGAGGAGTCGCATGCGTGAACCGTCGTGTCCGAGCCTAAAAACGCCAGCCATCGACGCGCCGTCCCCTGTCCAGTCGGTAGGGATTAGTAGCCGCCCGCCCTACGGTGTGCTAGGCTGTAACCACGAGAGGACGTCGCCTCGGGCAGACCGGGGAAGGACTTATCCGATGGCCTCTCACAGGTATCAGCATCCCCGCGAGGTAATCATGAACGAAGTCCAACTCGAAGTGGCGAAAGCGTACCCGAACGACTCGGGGCGCGGCATCGCCCGTCTTGATCCGGACACCTTGCTCCATCTCAAGCTCTCGCCGGGAGACATCATCGAGATAGAGGGAGGAAAAACGACCGCCGCGAAGGTGTGGCGGGCAGACCGGCAGGACTGGAACACGGATACGGTCCGCATCGACGGGTTCACGCGGCAGAACGCCGACGTGGGTATCGGAGAGCGGGTCACCATCCGCAAGGCAGAGGCCACGAAGGCCGACAAACTCGTGCTTGCGCCGCCGGAGGAGGCGAGCGTGCAGTTCGGGTCCGACGCGGCCGGCATGGTCAAACGGCAGATTCTCAAGCGGCCCGTGGTCGAACGCGACATCGTCCCGGTGATGTCGAGTACGAACCACCCGTTTATGCGGTCGCCCGGACAGGCGATTCCGCTCATCGCCGTCGAGACGAAGCCCGACGGCGTCGTCCTCGTCACAGAGGACACCGACGTCGAGCTCCGTGAGGAGCCCATCTCCGGCTTCGAGAAGGCCGGCGGCGGCATCACCTACGAGGACATCGGCGGCCTGACCAACGAGATTCAGCGCGTCCGCGAGATGGTCGAACTGCCGATGAAACACCCCCAGATATTCAAGAAACTGGGCATCGAGCCCCCGCAGGGGGTGTTGCTCCACGGGCCGCCGGGCACCGGGAAGACGCTTCTCGCCCGCGCGGTCGCCAACGAGACCTCCGCGAGTTTCTTCTCTATCGCAGGGCCGGAAATCATCTCGAAGTACTACGGCGAGTCCGAACAACAGCTCCGCGAGATATTCGAGGACGCCAAAGAGGAGTCGCCGAGCATCATCTTCATCGACGAGCTCGACTCCATCGCGCCCAAGCGCGAGGACGTGACCGGCGAGGTCGAACGCCGGGTCGTCGCCCAACTCTTGACGATGATGGACGGGCTCGAAGCCCGCGGTCAGGTCATCGTCATCGCGGCGACGAACCGCGTCGACTCGGTGGACCCCGCGCTCCGCCGGCCCGGTCGGTTCGACCGCGAAATCGAAATCGGCGTGCCTGACGAGGAGGGCCGCAAGGAAATCCTCCAGATTCACACCCGCGGCATGCCGCTTTCGGACGACGTGGACCTCGACGACCTCGCCGACGACACCCACGGCTTCGTCGGCGCGGACATCGAGGCGCTGACGAAGGAGGCCGCGATGAAGGCGCTCCGGCGCTACCTCCCCGAAATCGACCTCGACAGGGAGGACATCCCGCCGAGCCTCATCGACCGCATGGTCGTCAAGAACGACGACTTCGGCGGGGCGCTCGGCGAGGTCGAACCCTCGGCGATGCGCGAGGTGCTCGTCGAGATTCCGAAGGTCACGTGGGAGGACGTGGGCGGTCTCGAAGGGCCCAAACAGAAGGTCCAAGAGAGCGTCGAGTGGCCGCTGACCACGCCCGAGAAGTTCCAGCGGATGGGCATCGAGGCCCCGAAGGGCGTGCTCCTCTACGGGCCGCCCGGCACGGGCAAGACCCTGATAGCGAAGGCCGTCGCCAACGAGACGAACGCGAACTTCATCTCGGTGCGCGGCCCGCAACTGCTGTCGAAGTGGGTCGGCGAGTCGGAGAAGGCGATTCGGCAGACGTTCCGCAAGGCGCGGCAGGTCTCGCCGACCATCATCTTCTTCGACGAGCTCGACGCGCTCGCCCCGGCCCGCGGCAACGACATGGGCAACAACGTCTCCGAGCGCGTCGTCAACCAACTCCTGACGGAGTTAGACGGCCTCGAAGACGCGGGCAACGTCATGGTCATCGCGGCGACCAACCGCCCGGACATGATCGACCCCGCGCTCATCCGCTCGGGCCGGTTCGACCGCCTCGTGCTCATCGGCCAGCCCGCAGAGGAGGGCCGCGAGCAGATTCTCGACATCCACACCCAGCAGAGCCCGCTCGCCCCCGACGTGAGCCTCCGCGAAATCGCGGAGATAACCGACGGCTACGTCGGCTCCGACCTCGAATCCATCTGCCGCGAGGCGGCCATCGAGGCGCTCCGCGAGGACTCCGACGCCGAGGAAATCGAGATGCGCCACTTCCGCAAGGCGATGGAGTCGGTCCGCCCGACCATCACCGAGGAACTGATGCGCTACTACGAGGACATCCAAGACCAGTTCAAAGGCGGCGCCCGCGAGGGGCTGTCGCCCGACACCCGCGACGGCGGCCGCATCGGCTTCCAGTAAGCCCGACGGTCGGCGCTCTGCGGTCGTGTCTTTCTCTTAATTTTCGATTTTCGAAGGGGACAGCGACGCGTCAGCGACGCGTCGGGTCGAGACGCCCGCTCAGAACAGCAGTGAGTCGTCGTTGTCTATCATGTAGAGCGTCCGCGCCGCGACGTTGACGGCGTGGTCGCCGATGCGTTCGAGGTCGCGCACCGTGAGCAGGAGTCGGCGCACGTCGACGAGGGCGGTCTCGGGGTCGAGGTCGCCGTCGCCCTCGAAGTCGTCGCCGGTCATGAGGTCGCGGACGATGCTCTCCGAGGCGCTGTCGCACATCGCGTCGAGGTCGTCGTCGCGCTCGGCCACGGAGCGACAGAGATCGGTGTCTTCGGTCTCGTAGGCGTCCATCGCCTGGTCGACCATGTCGAGGGCGGCGTCGCCGATGCGGCGGATGTCGACTTCCGCGTACACGTCGTTTTCGGCGTCGATGGCGTACTGCGCGAGGTTGGTCGCGAGGTCGCCGATGCGTTCGAGGTCGGTGATAATCTTGAACGACGCCGCGATGAACCGCAGGTCGCCAGCGACCGGCTGTTGGAGCGCCAGCAGGTCGATGCAGTCCTGTTCTAAGTCGAGGTAGATGCGGTTGATCTCGTGGTCTCCCTCGATGACTTCCTGTGCCTTCCGCTCGTCTTTGTCTTCGAGCGCGTCGAGGGCGAACCGGACCCGTTCGGCGGCGAGTTCGCTGAGATACAACACGTCCTCTTCGAGCTGATTGAGGCGAGACTGGTACGTGTTTCTGGCCATACGTGACGTTCCGACAGGCGAAGTGAAATTCCTTGTGATGGTTCCGGTGGTCGAGTCGGCGATACGTCCCGAACGACCGTGTCGAATGTGCGACGGCGGGGCGCGGGCGTCGCTCCGGGGGCGCGAATCGAACGGCTCGCAGAAGCGACCCGAGAGCGCGCGAGCGGGGACGAGGACTATCCGAACTTGCCGGTGATGTAGTCTTCGACGCGCTGGCTGTCGGGGTTCTCGAAGATTTTCTGGGTGTCGTCGAACTCGACGAGTTCGCCGCCGGTGAGGAAGACGGCGGTCTTGTCGGAGATGCGCGCCGCCTGTTGCATGTTGTGCGTGACGATGACGACCGTGTAGTCCTCGGCGAGCTCTTCGACGAGGTCTTCGATCTGGGAGGTCGCCACGGGGTCGAGCGCCGACGCGGGCTCGTCCATGAGGAGCACCTCGGGGTCGGTGGCGATGGCGCGGGCGATACAGAGGCGCTGTTGTTGGCCGCCGGAGAGGTCGAGTCCGGACTCGTGGAGGCGGTCTTTCACCTCGTCCCAGAGGGCGGCGCGCTTGAGCGACTCCTCGACGACCTCGTCGTAGTCGGCGTCGATGCCCTGAATCTTCAGGCCGTAGACGACGTTCTCGTAGATGCTCTTCGGGAACGGGTTCGGCTTCTGGAACACCATGCCGACGCGGCGGCGGAGAGCGACGGGGTCGACGTCGTCGTCGTAGACGTTCTTGCCGCGGAGCGTGAGCCGACCCTCGACGCGGGCGACGTCGATGAGGTCGTTCATGCGGTTGATACAGCGAAGGAACGTGGACTTCCCACAGCCGGAGGGACCGATCATGGCGGTCACGCTGTTTTCGGGGATATCCATCGTGATGTCGGTGAGCGCGTGGTCGTCACCGTACCAGACGTTGATGTTCTCCGAGCTGATGACGGTCTCGGCGTCCCGACTCACCGAGTTCGCCGACGCAGAGAGCCCGTCGCTCACGTCGGTTTCGACGAGCATCTCGTCGTTCGTCGGGTCCTCTGTTCCGTTCATGGCTTGCTGTTCTCCCTCGGGTGTTTTGTCTCTTTGGCTCATTGGTAACGTTCAGTTTCCACTTTCGAACTTGTTGCGCAGGACGATGGCGATGGAGTTCATCGCGAGGAGGACCGCCAGGAGGACGACGACGCCCGCCGGGACGGCCTTCGTGTAGAAGTCCTCGCTGGCGAACAGGCTGGACCACGCGTACACCTGCAGGGGCATCGCGCTCACCTTCGAGGTGAGCTCGGTCGGCAGGGTGAAAAGGACGTTCGGCGCGCCGATCATGATGAGCGGCGCGGTCTCGCCGATGGCGCGGCCGAGCGCGAGGATGGTCCCGGTCAGGATTCCGGGGAACGCCTCCGGGAGGACGACGTTCTTCACGGTCTGCCAGCGCGTCGCGCCCATGCCGTAGGACGCCTGCCGCATATCGCTGGGGACCGAGCGAATCGCCTCGCGCGAGGAGATGATGACGATGGGCAGGATGAGGAGCGCGAGCGTCGCGCCGCCGATGATGACCGTTCCCGTGGGCTGGCCGAGGTAGGTGACGAACACGCCGAGCCCGAGCAGGCCGTAGACGACCGAGGGGACGCCGGCGAGGTTCGAGATGTTCACGTCGATAAACCGGGTGAAGGCGTTGTCGGGGGCGTACTCTTCGAGGTACACCGCCGCGCCGACGCCGAGCGGGAACGAGAGGGCGGCGACCGTCGCCATCAGCAGGATGGAGCCGCCGATGGCCGGGTAGAGACCGGCGTTCTCCGCGGACCCGCTGTGGGCGCTCGTGAGGAACTGCCAGTCGACCCACGACTGCGGGCCGGCGAAGCCGAGCGCGTCGACCGCGGCCGCGCCGACGAGCGAACCGCCGATGACGACGGCCGCGAGCAGGAGGCCGATTCGCTCCCGCTCGCGGGTGACCGCCGCGCCCCCGGCGTAGGCCACCGTGGGAACGAACGCGACCGACGTGACGACGGCGGCGGCGTTCGCGTCGACGCCCAGCGCCGGGCCGACGACGGCCGCGAGGCCGGTCAGGAGGAGCGCGGACGCGCCCGCCGCGAGGCCGGCCGTGGTGTCTTCGCGGATTCGAGCGACGTACTGGCCGACGACGACCGCGGCCACGCCGCCGAGGACGAGCGTCAGAATCATCCAGTCGGCGGGGACCACGGGAAGTTGGCGGACGATTTCGGGGATGCTGTGGAAGTAGCCCGGAACGCCGACGAGCGAGAGGACGAACGCGGCCCCGGTCGCGGCGACGCGGAGGGTGAACGGAATCTGCTGTTCGTACTTCGTCAGGACGACGACGAGCGCCGCCGGCACGAGGAGGCCGACGACGTACGACAGACCGGTCAGCGGCGGGATGATGTCGACGAAGACGATTGCCACGCCGCCGCTGAACAGCAGGGAGACGGCGAGCATCCCGACGACCATGCCGCCGAGTTTGAGCGCCGGCACGTTGCGCCGGGCGAGGTAGCCGCCGACGACCGCCGTGGGGACGACGAGCGTCAGGAAGAAGGTGAGATGCCAGCCGAGGTCGGCGGTGAGCGGGCGAATCGCGTCGTTTGCGACGTAGACGAGGAGGACGGCGAGCGTGACGATGCCGAACATCGTCGCGGCCAAAAGCAGGTACCGGAAGATGGTTCCGGTGGTTCGACTGACCTGTCCGAAGCCGTCGATGTAGCCGGAGTCGGTGTCGGTCGCCATCTCAGTAGGCCTCCCGGTAGCGCCGCGAGACGTAGTCGCTGATAACGTTCATGATGAGTGTGATGACGAAGAGCACGAGGCCGATGGCGAACAGACTGCGGTAGGCCAGCCCGCCGCCGGTGATGTCACCGGTGAGAAGCTGGACCATCGCGGCGGTCATCGGGAGCGCGCCTTCGAGGTACGACGCGGGGTTCAGCGGGTTGAGGAACTTCGCCTGCGCGCCCGCGGCGACGGTGACGGCCATCGTCTCGCCGATGGCGCGCGAGATTGCGAGGATGAACGAAGAGAAGATGCCGGACAGCGCGGCGGGAACGACGATGCCGGTCGACACGTCGAACTTCGTCGCGCCCATGCCGTAGCCCGCCTGCCGGAGTTCGTCGGGGACGGCGGACATCGCGTCTTCGCTGATGGAGGCGACCATCGGGATAATCATGATGCCGACGACGATGCTCGCAGACAGCATGTTGAACGTCCCGATGTCGGGGAAGACGACTTCCAGCGCCGGCGTGATGTAGATGAGCGCGAAGAAGCCGTAGACGACGGTCGGGACGCCGGCGAGGATTTCGAGCGCGGGCTTGAGAACCGACCGAGCCTGCGCGCTCGCGTACTCGCTGAGGTAGATGGCGGTCGCGACGCCGAGCGGGAGCGCGATGACGGCCGACCCGATAGTGACCATCAGCGTCGCCGACACGAGCGCCAGCACGCCGAACTCTTGGCTGTGTATCTGCCACGTGGTTCCGGTGAGGAAGTCGACGATAGACGCCGTCTCTCCCGTCACTCCCATCAGCGAGGCTGTCAGCGTGAAGAACTTGGACGCCTCCGTGATGAGGAGCCCGACGATACTGAGGGTCGTCACGACGGACAACGCCGCGCACAGGAAGAAGAACGACCGCGTCAGTAGCTCACGCGGCGCGTTCTCCGTGTTCCGCGTGAGGTCGGTTTCGAGGTCATCTGTGCTCATTGGTTGGATTGAATCGTGGTGTATGAAAAAGCGCTTCGTTAGCTGATTCTGTCGAGAAAGCGGCTAGTTAGCTTCCTCGATGGCGGCGTTGAGGGTGTCGAGCATCTCCTGTTGCTCGTCCTCGCCGAGCGGGACGTAGCCGACCTCGTCGGCGACGATTTCGCGGCTGGTGGAGTTCTCCATCCAGTAGCGGGCGAACTCGGCGACGTGGTCCTCCGCGAGCGACTCGCGGGCGGGGTAGGTGAAAAGCGGGCGGGAAAGCGGGTTGTACTCGCCGGACAGCGCCGTGTCGAGCGACGGTTCGACGAACTCGCCGGCGTCGTTCTCGATGGGGACCGCCTGCACGGAGTCGGTGCTCTCGCTGTAGTACGCGAAGCCGAGATAGCCAATCGCGTACTCCGAGCCCTGGACGCCCTGGATGATGGTGCGGTCCTGCTCGGTCGCGGAGTAGTCCTGGCGGTGACCCGGACCCTCCTCGCCGATGATGGCCTCGATGAAGTAGTCGTACGTACCGGAGGCGTCGGTGGGGCCGTAGATTTCGATTTCCTCGTCGGGCCACTCGGAGTTGACGTCCGCCCACGTCGTCGGGGCCGACTCGGCCGAGAAGATGGTCTGAAGCTGTTCGGTGGTGAGGCCCTCGCCGATGAACTCGTTGTCGTTGTTGACGACGACCGTCAGGGCGTCGGTGGCGACCTTGAGTTCGACGGGCGTCACGTCGTTGCTCGCACACTGTTCTTCCTCGTCGGGCTGAATCGGTCGCGAGGCGTTGTTGAAGTCGGTCTGGCCCGTACAGAAGTAGTTCGCGAAGCCGCCACCGGAGCCGGTGGACTGGAGGTTGATGTTGACCTCGGAGTGCTCACTCTGGAAGCGCTCGCCCATCGCGGTCGCGAGCGGGAACACCGTCGAGGAGCCGGCGATGTCGATGGTTCCCGAGAGCTCGTTGCTCCCGTCGCCCGACGAGTCAGTTCCCTCGGAGTCGCCGCCGGAATCGCCGCCGGAGTCTCCACCGGAGTCGCCGGTGTTGTTCTCCGTACACCCGGCGAGTCCAGCGAGACCGGTCGCGCCCGAGGCAATCAGGAACTTACGCCGCGAAAGAACGCTGTCCGAGTTACGCGTCATCGATTTTGAGGAGCCGATTTTTGCGTAAATACCCTGCTATGACGACTATATAGTGGTACGTTCCGGTATGTCCCCAATGAATGGTAACGTGTGACAAGAACGGGGTGAAACCGACGAAAACAGACGATTCCCCTGTCATAGGCCGTTTCGTGTGCGAACTTTCTCCGATATGTCAGGAAATTCGGGGCTCGCGGGCCGACGGACACGGCGCGAGATGACTACTGAGTGAGCGTCGTTTCGCGTCCGAACCGTCACGAGTCGCGTTCGGTCACGTCCACCACATAAAAACGGAGTTCGATATATAGAGATAGACAGTTTTATTGTGTATTGAGAACCACCCACGGACATGGTCGAAACCCGAAAGGTGCAGGTGACGGGCGGTTCCACCTACACCGTCTCGATTCCCAAGGACTGGGCGACGGACAACGGCGTCTCGGCGGGGAGCGAAGTCGAGTTCTACCCGGAGGGCGACTCGCTGTTCTTGACGCCCCGCTCGGAAGAAGAACGCACCGAGGGCACCCTCGACATCGCGACCCTCGAAGGCGACGAACTCACGCGCGCCGTCATGACGATGTACGTGAGCGGGTTCGACATCATCGCCCTGGAGAGTTCGCGCATCACGACCGACCAGCGCCGGACCATCCGCGAGGCCACCCAGAGCCTCGTCGGCCTCGAAGTGCTCGAAGAGACGCGCGACCGGGTCGTCATCCGCGACCTGCTCGACTCCTCCGAGCTCTCCATCCACAACGCGGTCACCCGGATGCGGCTCATCTCGCTTTCGATGCTCGAAGACGCCATCGCGGCCATCGCCGAACAGGACGACGACATGGCCCGCGACGTCATCCAGCGCGACGACGACGTCGACCGCCTCTGGATGGTCGTCTCCCGCATCTTCCGGGCGACGCTCCGGACCCCGAAGGCCGCCGAGGAACTCGGCCTCCCCCGCGAAATCTGCTTCGACTACCAGTCCGCCGCCCGGCAACTGGAGCGCATCGGCGACCACGCGACCAAAATCGCCCACCTCTCTTTGAACTTCGAGGAGCCGGTCGACGACGAAATCGTCGAGGCGATTCAGGCGCTGTTCGAGGAGGCGAAGGCCGTCGTCAACGGCGGGATGGACGCGCTGTTCGCCGAGGAAAGCGACGAGGCGAGCCGCCTCGCCAACGAGTCCCGCGAGGCCGTCCAGGCCATCGACGCGAGCGCCCGCGGCATCGACGAACTCCTCCGGGACCTCGACCCGGCGCGCGCGCAACTGCTCGGCCTCATCGTCGACTCCGTCTCGCGGAGCGCCGACTACGGCGGTAACATCGCCGAGACCGCGCTTCAGAAGGCCGCGCCGACGCCCTGACGCCCTGACCGGCCGACCCGCCGGTTCGTCGCGCGGTTCGATTCGGTATCGTCCAGTCTCGTTTTCGATTTCGACCACACACGCCCGCGAGCGACGGCCGCGGGGCTCGCGGGGATAAACAGTCGGACCGCGCCGAAACGACGGCGCGGGGAGAGAAAGTTACTCTTCGTCGACGACGACGGCGTTGACCTGCCCGTCCTGACCGGGGCGGGAGGTGACGCGGGCGCGGCCGGCGCTCGTGTCGATGATGGAGCCCTTCGTGATGATGTTCCGGCGGGCGTAGTTGACGTTCGACGGGTTGTCGACGACGCCTTCGATGTCGGCCTGCGTCACGTCGGCACCGTCTGCGACCTGCGCGACGTTCGTCGAGAGGGCGCGGAGCTTCTCGTTGTTCCCGCGGGAGTCGATAATCTGGAACCGGGGCTCGCCGACCGTCGTGGCGGCGGGTTCGCGGCCCAGCTGGTATCGCTTCTTGTTTCGGGACGGCTTGCGCCGACCGCCGGTCCGCTTCCGCTTGGAGCGTCCTTGGTCCTTCATACGGGGTAAAAACCTCGGTGACTACTTGAATCGCTCGAATCGGTGCTCGGCGGAGACGGGTGCCACCACGTCTCTCGGGGGCGATGGCAACGCAAACCGTTTAGTTCGCCCGCGCCCGCCGTCGAACCGATGAGTCTCGACGTCACCGTCGCCGTCCCCTTCCGGCAACACGGCTCGACCCGCCTCGGCGAAGGCGAGTTCGTCGTCGCCCTGTCGCTCGACCGCGACTGGTTCTCCCCGGACCAGGCCAAGCGCCTCATCGACCTCGCGGCGGGCCGCGGCCTCGTCGAACGCGACGACGGCGAGGTCGTCGCGACGTTCGACCCCGCCGAGGTGCAGATACCCGAGGAGTTCGAACCCGACGCCTCCGTCCTCCGCGAGCAGTCGGCGTTCGAGCAGATTCTCGACGCCTGCGTCGCCGCCGGCGTCGAAAAGCAGGCCGCCGTCGCCGGCATCAACGAGCGGCAGTCGCGCCTCGGTATCACCGCCGAGGCCGCCGCGGTCCTCTTCGCGCGCGCGAACGACGTGAACGTCGACGACGCGGCCGAGAAGGCAAAGCGGTCGCTGGCCGAGTAGCGGCGTCCCATCTCTCTTTTCTCTCCGCCCGCCAGCAAAGCGACACCCCGAAACCGTCCGGGCGCGAACGCCCGGCATGGTCGTCGATTCGCTCTCCGACGGGACACGCATCGCCCAACTGCTCGCCTCGGAGGTCACGGGCCACGAGGACGCCTTTTCGGTTCTCTCCGTCGTCGACGCCGACGCCGACGTGGAGCCGACCGACGACGGCGCGCTCGCCTACGCGGTCGCCGCCGACGGCGAGCGCGTCGCCGAGGTGTACGTCCAACCGGACCGCGCCCGCGTCGAGTTCCTCGCCCACCCCGACGTGACCGCCGAAGCCGCCTCCGAAGAGGGGCTTCGCGTGCGCCCGAAGGCGGTCCGCCCCCCGCGGACGCTCGTGTTCGTCGAGGACGGCGCGCAGGTGAAGTGGACGCTTCCGGCGTTCCGCGCGCTGGTCGCGGCGCTCGACGCCGAGGAGCGAGGCGAAGACGAAGAATAGACGCCCGTCGCGCGACCGACTCAGAGGTCCGCGACGAGTTCCGGAAGCGCCGTCGGCAGGTCGTCGTGGTGGATGTGCGCGACCGCCCGCGGGTCGGGGTCGTCACAGCCCTCGCCGAGCACCTGCACCGGGACCATCCCGGCGTCGTGCGCGCCGGCGATGTCGTGGTGGACGCTGTCGCCGACGTAGACGGTCTCGTCGGGCGCGGTTCCGAGGTTGTCGAGCAGGGCTTGGAACGCTCGTTCGTCCGGCTTGCCGGCGGGGAGCGCCCCCGTCACGAGGGCCGTGTCGAAGTGGTCGCGCCACCCGAGTTTGTCGATTTTCGCCTCCTGGGCCACGACCGGCCCGTTGGTGAGGAGGCCGACGCGGTAGGTCGTCCGCAGGCCGGCGAGCATCGCCTCGACGCCCTCGACGGGGACGACCGCGTCGGTGATTCGCTCTCTGTACGCCGTCGCGACGCGCTCCGGGTCGACGGGGGAGCCGTGCTCGTCGAGGAGGGCCTCGAAGATGGGCTCGCGCGTCTCGCGCGTGAGGTTCTCTTGGTGTGCCCGGAGATACGCCTCTCGGGTCAGCGGGGGCGCGCCCGCCGCCGCCGCCGCCTCCGAGAGAATCGTCTCGCGGTCCCGCGTCGGCACCGCGAGTGTGTAGTCGAGGTCGAACCCGACCGCGCTGACTGACATCGTCGGTGAAGCGTTGGCAACGGAGCGGTATGAGCGTGCCGGGACCTGTCGAGGGGACGAGCCGTCCCGCGCCTGCTCGCGTCGGCCCCGTCGGGGTGGCTCCCACCGACGACGACAACCACTATACTTGTCGGCGACGACGCCGAGGTATGACCCTCGACCCCGTCCACGTGGACGACATCGCGTCCATGGCGAGCACCATCGCGGACTCGGTCGACGACGCCGACTACGACGACCTCGCGCGGACGGTCTGGGAGTCGTGGCTCGACCCCCTCGAATCGCCCGACGGGGGACTCCCAATCGTCGAGCCGCTCGGCGAGAAACAGCTCCACGCCGCCGATATCGACGACGTGGCGCTCACGGAGTCGCCGTTCCCGACCGTCCACGGCCTCGACTCGGGGACCATCAACCCGACGACGTTCAAAAACGGGCTCGTCCTCGACGTGGCCCACGCGGCGATGGCCGCCGAACCCTCTGACCTCGACCTCCACCGCCACCGCTCTATCGTCATGGCGGCCCACACCCACGACCCGGTTCCCTTCTTCGACACCGACGACTGGCTCCACTCCGACGAGGGCTACGGCCGCAGGCGCGTGTTGAGCGTCCCGCGGGTCAACCGCTACGCCGAGGGCGTCGTCCACGCGCTCGCGCTCTACCTCGCCGAGAGCGCCCACGCGCTCGAACACGCCGACGCCGTCGCCGACCTGCTCATCCTCGACGGGCCGGTGTACCCGAAGGAACTCCTGAACTGGCGCGACCGCGACGCCGAACTGAAGGACCTCGCTCGCGACGCGAAGCCGAAGGCCGTCGTGGAGAACTACATTCGACTCGTCGAGCGCTTCGTCGAGCGCGACGTGCCCCTCGCCGGCTTCGTGAAGAACCCCGGCGCGAAACACGTCGTCCGCACGGTCAGAAAACAGCTCGACGGGAGCGACGCCGGCAGGCGGCCGTGGGTCGACGACGCCGCCTTCTTCGTCAACCTGCTCGAACGCCGGGAGGGTCCCGACGGCGACGAGCGCCGCACCGACGAACTCACGTTCACGAGCTGGTTCGTCTCGCGCGGCGGGTCGGACCGCCAACTGAGCGCCGAGGGCGAGGCGTTCGGCATCGAGCGGAAGCTCGACCCCGAGGCGTACACGGTGACGTTCTTCGTGCTGTACGACCCCCGGACCGACGTGTGCTACCGGGTCGAAGCGCCCTACGCGTTCACGAAGGACCCGGAGACTCGGGCGGACCTGATGCACCACGTCGTCCGCGACGTGGCCGCCACGCGCGGGCCGCCGCTGGCGGTCGAGAAGGCGGACGAACTCGCGCGGGTGAGCATCGGCGAGAAGGCCGCGCTCAGGCGCAAACTCTCAGAAAAGCTCGACTCGGACCCGATGAAGAGCTACGACAACATCCGCTGGGTCGACGCCGACGAGTGACGGAGAGGGCGAGGGTGAGCGTGGGGAGCGTCGGCCGACTCAGCGCGACGCGTCCGACGCGTCGCCCTCGGGAGACCCCTCGTCGGCGGAGCGGTCCGCCGGGGCCGGCTGTTCGTCCTCCGGCGTTCCCTCCTCTTCTGGCCTGACGACCTCGACCCGCACGTCGTCGGCGGGGACGCCGACCCGCGCGAACTGCGTCCTGACGTGTTCTTTCGCCGCCGACAGCGCCTGCTCGCGGGTGTCGAAGCCGCGGGGAAGCGGCGTGTCGAAGGCGACCCGAATCGTCCGCCCGTCGATTTCGGTCTCCGAGCCGCCGCTTTCGACCTCGTAGAACTCGTCGCAGACCCAGACGTAGGGGGCGTCCTCGTTCGGCGCGCCGCGGTAGGTCGGCGCTTGCTCCCCCCGTTCGAATATCGTGCCGGTGAGTGCCGTGCCGCCGCCGTGACCGCGGACCAATAACATAGCCGGGCTAGGGGCGCGACACGGAAAAGTCGTACGCGACGGCCCGAGACCGCGGGATACGGGACCGCGGGTCACGGGACCGAGCGCCGTCGCCGACGCGTGGCTTTTTACTCGCCGCCCGCAAGCGTTGGAACATGACCGACCTGGGGGACTTCAGCGACTTCGCCGGCGACGACTCCGACGACTCGTCGGACGCGGGTCGAGACGAGCAGGCGGGGACCGCCGCCGGGAACGGAGGCTCCGCGCGTTCCGACTCCGTCTCGGAACCCGACGCGACCGCCGCGAGTTCGGCCGACGGCGACGGCGTCGATGCCGGCCGCGACGGGCGCGACGAACGCCGCGACGGCGGTTCGACCGATGCGACCAGCGCGGCCGGCGCGACCGGCGCGACCGACGACGCGGACGACCTGCAGTTCGACGAGTACGACGCCGACCCCGTCGGCGACGAGCGGGGCGTCGGCGCGATTGCGGTCTCGCCGGGCCTGCGCGTGTCGGAGGACCCCGAGCGGACGGCGCTCCGGGCGTTCGTGACCGCGGGCAACCGCGAGCGCGTCCGCCTCGGGAAGTACCTCGTCGTCCCCTACCCCGACGACGAACTGCTGTTCTGCCGCATCGTCGGCCTGGAGTACGCCCAGGAGTTTCAGGCCGACGACGCGACGGAGATTCACGCCCGCCGGGCCATGCGCCGCCCGGCCGACGAGTTCGAGGAGCGCGATTTCAAGTTCATGGCCGAACTCGAACCCATCGCCGTGCTGTTTTCCGACCGCGGCGAACTCAAGCGCCGGATGGTCGACCGCGTGCCGAAACCGCAGGCGACGGTCGGCGAGGCCACCGACGCGACCCAGATTAAGACCGGCCTGAAGATACCCGAGGCGGGCGTCTTCCTCGGCCACCTCTCGGTCGGCGGCGAGAAGGTCCGGACCGCGGCCCGGCCGCCGACCATCGACTACCGGCTGAAAGACGACTACACCGACGGCGACCCGCTCGTGTTCCGCCACACGCTCGTCGCCGGCGGCACGGGGTCGGGCAAGACCCACGCCTCGAAGAACATCCTGCGGCAGTACCTCTCGGGGGAGCGGAGCTACGAGATGGACGACGGCCGCGAGGTCCAGACCGCGGTCGTCCAGTTCGACCCGCAGGACGAGTACGCCCAGATGCACGACGACAACCCCGACATGGACGCCGAGACGGCCCGACGCTACGAGCGCGAGGGCGTCGCCCACGGCGGCCACGACGACACCGTCGCGCTCGTCCCCAAGATGGCCGGGTCGTCGTATCCGGGCGCGAACCACCGCGCCGAGCAGTTGGAGTTCACCATCCCCTTCTCGATGGCGCGGGACCTCCCGTGGCTCGTCGCCGGGAGTAGTCTCAACGACAACCAGTACCCGGCGCTCATCGAACTCCTGAACCGCTTCTTCCGGAACTACGGCGACTCGGGGACGTACAAGCAGTTCCTCCAGTTCCTCGACGACCCGGCGCTGAAAGAGGAACTGCACGAGTCGGGACGGGTCCACGAGGCCACCTTCGACGCGGTGAAACGCCGGGTCCGCGGCGTGCCGAGCGGCGTGTTCGACCAGGACGCCCGGCCGATAACCGAACTCGACCACCAGCTCGTCCGCCCCGGCGGGCTGACGGTCGTGCCGACCTACCACCTCTCGTCGAGCCGGGCGAAAGAGCTGTTCGTCCTCGCGGTGTCGGCGCTTCTCATCGACGACAAGCTCTCGAACGACCCGTCGAGCGACCGCATCAAGGAGACGCCGGTCGTCCTCGGGATGGACGAGGCGCACAACTTCCTCACCGACGCCGACTCGGTGCAGGCGCGGAAGGTCATCCAGAAGTTCACCGAGGCGGCAAAGCAGGGCCGAAAGGAGCGACTCGGGCTGTTTCTCATCACGCAGGACCCACAGGACATCGCCGACCCGGTGTTCAAGCAGGTGAACACGAAGGTCGTGCTCAACCTCGGCGACGAGGACGCCATCAAGAGCGTCAACATCCCGCCGAACCTCGAAGACAAGGTGCCGTACATGGAGAAAGGGCAGATGGTCGTCTACTCGCCCGACAACTCCGAACCCGTCGAACTGACGGGGCTTTCGACCTGCGTGACGCGACACGGCGACTGACGGCCGCGACGCGGCGCGCCGACCGCAGTTCCCTCGGGACGGGCGCACTCCGACGCGGCGCGCTCGCCGGGCGGCTTTTTAGCGGTCGGCCGAGTAGTCCGCGACATGGCCGAACACGTGCTCGTTCCGACCGACGGGTCGCCGCAGTCGGTCGCCGCGGTTCGCTTCGCCGCCTCGGAGTGGCCCGACGCCGAACTCACGCTCTTGAACGTCATCAACCCCGCCGACGCCGACTACAGAGAGCGGGCGCTCAGCGGCTCCGAAGAGTGGTTCCAAGCGGAGAAACGGAAGGCGAGAGAGACGTTCGCCGAGGTGAAAGCCGAGGTCGGAATCGTCGACGCCGACAGGGCGGTGACCGACCGCATCGAAGTCGGCAGTCCCCAGAAGGTCATCGTCGAGGTGCTGGGCGGCGACGACGCCGACTACGACCACGTCGTGATGGGGAGCCACGGCCGGACCGGCGTCTCGCGCATCCTGCTCGGGAGCGTCGCGGAAGAGGTCCTCCGGCGGTCGCCCGTGCCGGTGACCATCGTCAGGTGAGCCGCGACGGGCGGACGCCGTCAGCGCGCCGCGTCTCCGACCGCCCACGGTAACACCGACGCCACCCGGTCGCGTTCCGATACGAGGACTGCGAGCACACCGGAATCGGCCGGTTCGACCGGATTGCAACGCCCTATTTCCGTTCCGTCCCTGTCGGGAACCGATGGATTTCACAGAGGTCGTGACGACCCGCCGCTCGATTCACGAGTACGCCGACGAGCCGCTCGACGACGAGACCCTCCGGACGATATTCGAAACCGCCGTGCAGGCCCCGTCGAGCTACAACCTCCAGCCGTGGGAGTTCGTCGTGCTCCGCGACGACGAGACACAGCAGGCGCTCCGCGAGGCGGCCTACGACCAGGAACACGTCACCGGTGCCGCCGCGTCCGTCATCGTGCTCGGAAACAAGGACCCCGAGGCGCACGCCGAGACCGTCGCCGACGACATGCTGGAGAAGGGCTACCTGCCCAACGAGGAGGTCCGCGACGGTATCCTCGAGAACATCGCCGGCATGGCCGACCTCCCCGAGCAGGAGCGCCGCGTCTGGACCGTCCGCTCGACGTCGCTCGTCGCGATGTCGCTCATGTACGCCGCGTGGGACGAGGGCGTGGCCACCTGCCCCATCGGCGGCTTCGACGCCGACGCCGTCATCGACGCGTTCGACATCGACGGCGAGCGCTACGAGCCCGTGATGCTCCTGACGATGGGCATCCCCGCCGACGACGCCGGCGAGTTGCAGGCGGAGCGCAAGTACCGCCGCCCGGTCGACGAAGTCGTTCACTTCGAAAGCTTCGAGGAGCAGTCGGCGGAGCCCGCGCCCGCCGACGACTGAGCTATCGACGCCGACGGCGCTTCCGACGGCGTTTCCGACGACGCTTTTTTCTTCGCCGCGGAGGCGCGTGTCCGAGGCCGACGCCGCCGGAAGGCGGAACGCCGGATGCGGGGTCAGAAGATGTTCGCCTGCTGGTAGACGCTGAGACCCTCGTTCGTGAGTTCGTAGGGCTTGGTCTCCCGGGAGTGGTTCGCGTCGCGTATCTTCTGAATCTCGATTGCGAGCCGGGTCTCCCGGAAGTCGTCGCCGCGGACGTACTGGAGGACGAACACGGCGTCCGAGAGGTACTCGACGATGCCGTGTCGGGAGACGTAGGGGGTCGACTGGTCCGCCTCGGAGGTGAGCATCGTCGTCACGCCGGCGTCCTTCAGCGACCGCGTGAAGTTGAACACCTCGCTTCGGCGCTTCGAGGGGTGGTCGTACATCATCTCCAGAAGCGAGACGGAGTCGAGGACGAGCCGGTCGGCACCGAACTCCTCGACCAGCCGCGGGAGGTCGTTGCGGATGCTCGATAGGCTGTTTGCCATCTCGACGGGGTCGAGGTCAATGACGGCCAACCGGCCGTCGGCCTCGTGTTTCGAAAACTCCCACCCCTTCTCGTCGGCCGTGTCGAGGATGCGCTCGCGGCTCTCTTCGAGCGTGATGTAGACGCCGCTCCCGCCGTCATCGAGCGCCTTCCGGAGGAACTGCAGGCCGAACGTCGTCTTGCCGGTCCCGGCGCTCCCGATGGCCACCATCAGCGACCGCTCGGGGACGCCGCCGAGAATCATGTCGTCGAGCCCCTCGATGCCGATATCGATGCGGTCGATGTCGGAGTCGAACTCCTCGTCGTCGAAGGTCGGGGGGTCAGACCCCTCCGGGCCGGGACCGAACCCGAAGTCGTCGTCGGGCGACTCGCCGCCGAACCCGCCGCCCGCGTCGGGCGTCGGCGCGTTCTCGAACGCACTGGCGAAATCGGTCGCAAACGGGTCGTCGTCTGTCGGGCCGTCGTCGCCCTCACTCCCGCCGAACGGACCGCCGCCGAACGACAGCGGTTCGCCCTCGTCTTCGGCCGCGTCTGTCGCGTCGGGCCCGTCGCGTTCGGTCTCGGAGTCGGGTCCCACCGACACCGACGCGTCCGGCGAGTCCGAGTCCGAGTCCGAGCCCGGGCTCGGGCCCGAGTCCGCGGCCCCACCGCGACCCGCCGACCCGTCGGTCTCGCTGTCGTCGCTCTGCTCGCGTTCGTCCGGGTCCGCGTCGTCTGCGTCGGTCTCGCTGTCGTCGCGGTCGCGGAGTGCCCGCTCGAACCAGTCGTCGTCGTCACTCACGGGAACCACCACCGAACGACAGCGCGGCCGGCGTCCGTGCCTGCCATCACCTCATGGTGGGCAGGCGTCGTGATGAACGTTTCCCGTGTGGCCGCCCCGGGGCGTCCCCGTCGGGATGGGATGGGACGGGACGGGACGAGCGGACGCGAGACCGGGCGACGTGACGGTGGGCTTTTGCCCGGGGACGCCAAACCGCGGGGCATGAAGGTCGGCATCGTCGCACAGAAGGGCAACAGCCGGGCCGCGTACCTCGCCGCCGACACGAGCGAGGCGCTCGCCGAGGTCGACGCCGAGGCGGTCGTCGACGCGGCGACCGCCGAGGAGTTGGGAGTCGAGGGCGTCCCCGTGGAGTCGTTCGACTCCTGTGACCTCGTGGTGAGCATCGGCGGCGACGGGACGTTTCTCTACGCCGCCCGCGGTGCCGACGGCGTCCCCATTCTCGGCGTGAACCTCGGCGAGGTCGGCTTCCTGAACGCCGTCTCGCCCGACGACGCCATCGACGAGGTGTTGGCCGAAGTGGCCGCGTTCCGCGAGGGGGACCAGTCGGTTCGAGAGGTGCCCCGAATCGTCGCCACGGGCGACGGCTGGGAGATGGACCCGTCGATGAACGAGGTCGTCGTCCACGGCCCGCGGCGGGGGCACGGCGGCGGTGCGAGCTTGGAGGTCCGCGTGGACGGCTCGCTGTACTCCGGGAGCCACGCCGACGGCGTGCTCGTCACGACGCCCGCGGGGAGTTCCGCCTACAACCTCAGCGAGGGCGGCCCGCTCGTCCACCCCGGCGTCGAGGGGCTCGTCGTCACCGAGATGGCGGCCGACGAGGGGATGCCGCCGCTCGTCGTCCCCCAGGACGCCGCGGTGAGCGTCACCGTCACCGACGCGGCGTCGGCGGTCGTCGTCGGCGACGGCCGGACCCGTCGGACCGTGTCGCCGCCGACGGAGATTCGTATCGAGCGGTCCGACTCGCCGGTTCGACTCGCCGGGCCGACCTCCGACTTCTTCGAGGCGCTCGGCAAACTCGACTGAGCGCGCCGCCAACTACTCCGCGAGTTCTCGCTCTCGTTCTCCGTCGCCCTCGTCGCCCGCGGCCTCGGCCCGGGGGAGCGGCGTCCAGTCGATATCGACCACGTTGTCCGCCCGGCCGCGGAGTCCGGGCCGGGAGACGACCTCGAACGTCCGGTTTTCCGTCTCGCGGGTGAAAAGGGAGTGCGCGAGGACGTTCGCCACGTCGGCGCGGGGGACGCTCCCGCGGACGGAGTCGCCGCCCTCGCCGACGACCACGTCGGCGGTCGCGGGGGCGTCGGTGAGCGCGCCGGGCCTGACAATCGTGTGGTCGAGCGGCGCGTCCCGGAGTCGGGTTTCGCTTCGTTCCTTCGCCGAGAGGACGCCCGACGCGGTGAGAATCGCGCGGAGCGACAGCGGGAGTCCGCCCTTCGAGTCGCCGACGCCGATAGAGGACATGAGGACGAACCGCTGTGCGCCGGAGGCGGTCGCGGCGTCCACGAGGTTCACGACGCCCGCGCCGTCGACGAGGTCGCCGCGGATGGTTTCCAGTCCGGCGGAGACGCCGACCGCGGAGACGACGGCGTCGGCGTCGAGGACCGCCCGGCGGGCGTCGTCGGGGTCGAGGAGGTCGCCGACGACGACCTCGTCCGCGCCGCGCGCTCTGAGGTCCGACTCGGCGTCGGCGTCGCGGGTCAGCGCCCTGACGACGAGGGGCGTCTCGGCCAGCGCGTCGAGGACGTGTCGGCCCGTCCGACCCGTCGCACCGGCGAGGAGGACGCGACCGCGATTGCGTGCCATACCCGCGCATGGGGGCGCGGCTCAATAACCTTCGGGAACGCGTCAAAAGTCCGGGTCGGCGGCGGTCACCGGCCGGGAGAACGGAGAATCGGGTCGGCGGCGAGTCGAGTGGGCCGCGCGCCGTTCTGGCTCCTTACTGGCCCCAGTTGGCGACGACGCGCGGGCGGTCGCCGACCGGGAGCACGTCGATGTCCTCGTCGGCCGCGCCGCGCGCTTCGAGGGCCGCCTTCGCGGAGGCGTACGTCGAGAAGTAGCTGACCTCCTCTTCGACGCAGTCGATGAGCGTGTCGCGGTCGCGGGAGACGACGAAGTCGAAGTCGCCCTCGCGGAGCATCGTGAGGAAGTCGTCGACGTCCTCGGGCGTGAGCACCTCGTAGTACTCGCCGAAGGCGTCGAGCAGTTCCTGTCCGGCCTCGCTGTCGGCGTCGGGGAACTCGGGGTCAGCGAGGTCGACGTAGACGGTGCCGCCGGCCGGAATCGGGTCGTTGGCGGCCGACTGGGCCTTCTCGTAGGCCTTGCCGAACGTGGTCGCGGTGCCCATGACCTCGCCGGTAGACTTCATCTCCGGACCGAGACGCGGGTCCGAACCCGGCAGGCGGTCGAACGGGAGGACGACCTCCTTGACCGACACCTGCTCGGGAATCTGCTCGCTCACGCCGAGGTCGGCAAGCGAGTTGCCGGCCATGACCTTCGCCGCGAGCTTGGCGATGGGGACGCCCGTCGCCTTCGAGACGAACGGGACGGTCCGGGACGACCGCGGGTTGGCTTCGAGGACGTACACCTCGTTCGAGCCCTCGTCGTTTTTCTTGACCGCGAGTTGGACGTTCATCAGGCCGACCGTGTCGAGGGCGCTGGCGATGTCCTCCGTGACCTCGCGGACGCGGGCCATCGTCTCGTCGTCGAGCGAGCGCGGCGGAATCATACACGCGGAGTCGCCGGAGTGGACGCCCGCGGCCTCGACGTGTTCCATCACGCCGCCGATGAGGACGTCTTCGCCGTCGGAGACGGCGTCCACGTCGAGTTCGACGCCGTCGGCGAGGAACTCGTCGATGAGGATGGGCTTGTCGGGGGAGACGCGAACGGCCTCCTCGATGTACTCCTTGAGGTCGTCGTCGGAGTGGACGATTTCCATCGCGCGGCCGCCGAGGACGTACGACGGGCGGACCAACACGGGGTAGCCGAGGTCGTTGGCGAGGTCGAGCGCCTCTTTCTCGCTGGTCGCGGAGCCGCCTTCGGGCTGGAGGATGCCGAGGTCGTCCATCAGGCGGTTGAAGCGGTCGCGGTCCTCGGCGAGGTCCATCGCGTCGATGGTCGTGCCGAGAATCTCGCAGTCGACGCCGCGGCGGTCGAGTTCGGATTCGAGCGGGTGGCCGATGTTGACCGAGGTCTGCCCGCCGAACTGGAGCATGACGCCGTCGGCGTCGATGGCCTCGATGACGTCGGCGACCTCTTCTGCCGTGATGGGCTCGAAAAAGAGGCCGTCGGAGGTGTCGTAGTCGGTCGACACCGTCTCGGGGTTGTTGTTGACGACGTGCGCGTCGATGCCCATGTCGCGGAGCGCCTGCACCGCGTGGACCGAGCAGTAGTCGAACTCGACGCCCTGCCCGATGCGGATGGGACCGCCGCCGACGACGACGACGCTCTCCATGTCGCGGTCGACGCGGAGTTCGTTACCCGCCGAGTCGCCCTCGAAGGGGCCGCGGAAGAACTCGGGCTTGCGCGCGGAGTAGTAGTACGGCGTCTGCGCGGCGAACTCGCCGGCGCAGGTGTCGACCTGTTTGTAGGTGCGGCCGGGGACGTTCTGTTCGACCTCGCCGACGCTCGTGCCGGTCGCCGCGGCGATGCTGGCGTTGGTGTGGCCGGCGGAGGCGGCGGCGGCGAAGTCGCCGTCGGAGGCGGCCTCGACCGCCTCGACGACGCGGCCGAAGCGCTCGACGTACCACTCGTGGATGTCGGTCAGTTCGACCACGTCCTCCGTGGTGTAGCCGCGCTCGAACGCCTCGAAGATGGCGTACGGGCGGTCGGGCGTCGGCGTTTCGAGGTAGTCGGCTTCGAGCTCCTCGTCGGACACCTCGTCCCAGTCGGCGGCGGGGTCGTACTCGGACGACCGGAGCGCCTTCAGAAGCGACTCCTCGAAGGTGCGCCCGATGGACATCGCCTCGCCGGTGGACTTCATGGCCGTCGAGAGCTCGAAGTCCACGTCGGTGAACTTGTCCTTGGGCCACCGCGGCACCTTCGTGACCACGTAGTCGATTGCGGGCTCGAAGGCGGCGGTGGTCTCGCCGGTGATTTCGTTGGTAATCTCGTGGAGGCGCTTGCCGAGGGCGACCTTCGCCGTGACGCGGGCGATGGGGTAGCCGGTCGCCTTCGAGGCGAGCGCGGACGACCGCGAGACGCGCGGGTTCACCTCGACGACGCGGTACTCGCCGCCGGGGGTGCCGTCGTCGTGCCACGCGAACTGGATGTTACAGCCGCCCTGAATGCCGAGTTCGCGGATGACCTGGAGCGCGGCGTCGCGCATCTCCTGGTGGCCCTCGTCGGGGATGACCTGCGAGGGCGTGACGACGGTGGACTCGCCGGTGTGAATCCCCATCGGGTCGATGTTCTCCATGTTGCAGATGATGATACACGAGTCGTCGGCGTCGCGCATCACCTCGTACTCCAGTTCGACCCACCCGGAGATGGACTCCGTGATGAGCACCTCGCTGTTGCGCGAGAGGCGGAGGCCCTTGCGGACGCGGGAGACGAGTTCGTCCATCTCGTGGACGACGCCCGACCCGGAACCGCCGAGGGTGTACGTCGTCCGCGAGATGACCGGCAGGCCGCCGACGGCGTCGACGGAGGCCTCGACGCGCTCTACGAGGGCTTCCTCGGTGATGTTCTCGACCGCCTCGCCTTCCTCCAGCGAGATGGTCGTCGACTTCGGGACGGGCTGGCCGATCTTCTCCATGCGCTGGCGGAACAGGTCGCGGTCCTCCGTCGCGTAGATGGTGTCGAGCGGCGTGCCCATGATTTCCACGTCGAACTCTTCGAGGACGCCCTCCTCCGCGAGTTCGGCCGTGACGTTGAGTCCGGTCTGTCCGCCAAGCCCGGCGATGACGCCGTCGGGGCGCTCGCGCTCGATAATCTCAGAGATGGCCTCGGTCGTAATGGGCTCGATGTAGACCTTGTCGGCCATCTCGGGGTCGGTCATGATGGTCGCGGGGTTCGAGTTGACGAGGACAACTCGCGCGCCTTCCTCTCGGAGCGCGCGGCAGGCCTGCGCGCCGGAGTAGTCGAATTCCGCCGCCTGTCCGATCTGGATTGGGCCGCTTCCGATGAGCAAAATCGTCCGGTCCTCCGTGCCTTCCTGAGGTCCGGTCGAGGTGTCCTCGTCAGTCATCGTCGGAATCCAATCCGCACATCGTAATAAGTCCGGCGAAAAATTACGAGGTCCGAAACTCGATTGCGAATTTCGAAAAGCTCGCCGAACGACCGTGTCGCGGCCGGGGAAGGCTTTTGAGGGGTATCTGAGTAGCGGCTACGCATGCCCGCGGTATTCACCACACCGCCGCCGCTCGACGCCGGGAGCCGGGTGGCGGTCGTCGCGCCGTCGCGGCCCGTCGACGAATCGCATTTGGACCGTGCGTGCGCGCGACTCCGCGACGTGTTCTCGCTCGACCCGGTCGTCTTCGAGTCGGCCCGGCGCGACCGGGAGTGGCTCCGGGACAACCCGGCGGCGCGGGCGGCGGACGTGATGGAGGCCTTCGAGGACCCATCGATACGCGGCGTCATCGCGGTCACCGGCGGCGACGACCAACTGCGGGTGCTCCCGCATCTCGACCCGACCAGACTGACCGCGTCGCCGACGCGGTTCTACGGCTTCAGCGACAACGACAACCTCCGGCTGTTCCTCTGGAACCACGGCATTGTGAGCTACGGCGCGACGCTCCACCCGACGCTCACCGTCGACCCGGAGTTACACCCGTACGTCGAGCGCTACCTCCGGCGGGCGTTCTTCGAGCGCTCCATCGGCGTCGTCGAACCCGCGCCGGAGTGGACCGACGACTGGTTCGACTTCGACACCGAAGCACCGCGGGAGTGGCGCGACAACCCCGGTCGGACGTGGCGGGGCGACGAGCGCGTGACCGGGCGACTCTGGGGCGGCAACTTCAGCGTCGTGAAGTGGCATCTCCAGACGGGGCGTTACCTCCCCGACCCCGACGACCTCGAGGGCGCGGTGCTCGCGCTCGAAACCTCGGAGGACGTGCCGCTCCCGCGCGAGGTCCGCTACACCCTGCGGGCGATGGGCGAACGCGGCTTGCTCGAACGGTTCGACGGTCTCCTGATGGGTCGGCCGCGGACGTACTCGCCCGGGCTAGAGTGGGAGCCGCCGGAAAACTACGGCGAGCAACTCCGCGAGGAAGTCCTGACAGTTCTCGGCGAGTACAACCCCGACGCGACGGCGGTGTTCGACGTGGCGTTCGGCCACGCCGACCCGGCGGTGCCGCTCCCGCTCGGCGCGAAGGCGACGCTGGACCCGGCGGTCGGCCGGCTTCGAATCGACTGAAAAGCGGGGCGTTCCCGCCCGGGCGCTACATGTACGGTTCGGGGTCGAGGTCGCGCTGGGCGCGGTACTGGTCGACGAACTCGCTCACGTCGAACTGCAACATCTTCGACTCGAACTCCGAGACGACGTCGTCGTCGTCGGCGTGGCTGACGGCGTGTTCCATCAGTTCCACGACGAGCTCGACGATTATCTCGTGGAGCCGTCGAGAGTCGAAATCGGTCACCCAGACGATGCCCGCGCCGAGTTCGCCGTCCTCGGAGACGTCCTCGGAGACGACGGCCTCGGGGAACTCTTCGAGGACGATACCCATGAGGTGGGCCGTCCCGAACTCGGGCATGTCGTCGCTCGTGGTCTCGATGGTCTCCTGCAGGATTTCGACGAGGAACTCCGGGAGGAAGCGGTCGGGCGGGTGGACGTCCATGACGACGGCGTGGCTGTCGCCGCACGGACAGTCGAACTCCCGTTTGCCCAAGTCGAGTTCCCGGACGCGCTTCGTCTCGCCGCAGGGGAGGTCCAAGACGGCCCCGCGGCCGCCGGGAACGCTCGGTTCAGACATACCCGTGGGTTGCGGTTCTCGCCGTTTAAACGTCGCGTTCTTCGGAATCGGCGCGCGCAGAACGAGATGACACGGAAGGTCAGTCGCGGTCGGTCGGTCCGTCGTACTGTCGGCGAAAAACGGCGGCGGCTCGATGCGAAACGCGCGGCGGGCGTCCCCTCAGCGACGGCCCGAGACGTAGACGATGGGGCCGACGATGAGGAGCGTGATGCCGAGGAACATGTAGTGCGGCTTGCCCAGCGTCACCGGGGTCAGAAGGAAGATGAGCCCGAACAGCGTGGCGTTGATGCCGAGGACGTGCCGGGACTTCAGCGGTAGGGTTCCGACCGTCGACAGGATGAACACGAGCAACAGCGCCTGCCCGATGTTGTAGTCGAGCAGGAAGGTGTCTACGAGCTGAAGGGGAAGCATCTTGTTTTCTCGGTCGGTTCGAATCGACTATCAAAGTTCCGTTATTCTCGTTGGAAACCGGCGGTCGAACCCCCGGATATTGGGGCCGACGGGGGGTCGGTGCGGTCCCGACGCGCGGCGAACACCGCTGTCGACGCGGGGTGACCTCCGACGCGCGGCGGCGGACTACCCGGACGGACCGGTGATGTCGAGCGGCCGAAGCCACCCGTACCAGACGATAAACACCATCCCCGCGTAGCCGAGCGTGAACACGAGCATCCCGAGGCCGTTGTAGCCGGCCTCGCCGAGCAGGCGGCGAGCCACCCCCGGGAGGACGATGCCGAGCGTCACGACCGCCGCGAGAAGGAGGTTCCCCCGCGACAGAAACGACTGCTTCGTCTCGCTCATGAGCGCCACTCGGGGCCGAGGCGACGTGAATCGCACGGTTCCGAGAGCGACCCCGAACCCCGGTCCCGACGCGCCCGAATCGCTCGACTGCGCGCCCGCGGCACCGAAAACCTATATCGTCCCCCGACGCACCGCGGGTATGCATCTCCGTCCCCTGCCCGAGGAGCACCGCGAGACGTACCGCGAGTTCCTCAACTACGCCTTCCGCCCCGAGAACGGCCCCGACTGGTCGAACGAGCGACTGCCCGACCCGGAGAACCACCGCCCGCGGGGGTTCTACGACGCCCCGCCCGACGCGGCTGTCGAGGACCTCGACGCGGCCGACCTCCGGACGGTCTGTGCCTTCTACGACTTCACGGCTCGCGTCCGCGGCGAGTGGCACCCGCTCCCCGGTATCTCGGCGGTCGCGTCGCCGCCGGAGGCGCGCCGGCAGGGCCACGTCGCCGCGATGCTCGACGGCCTCCTCGCGGAGTTCCGCGACACCGGCCGGTATCTCTCGGCGCTCTGGCCGTTCGAGTACGCCTTCTACCGCCGGTTCGGCTGGGCGACCGCGAACAACTACGCGAAGACGACGGTGCCGCCCGACGAACTCGGGGCGGTCGCCGCCGGCCCGGCCGGGGAGTTCGTCCGACTCGACGCCGACGACTGGGAGCGGGTCAAAGACGTGTACGCGGCCGCGGCGACCGAGGACCTCGCGGTGGACCGAAGCGAGGGCTGGATTCGTCACCGGCTGTTCCGCGGGTGGGAAGACGACCCGTTCGTCTACGGCTGGGAGCGAGACGGCGACCTCCGCGGCTACGTCGTCTACGACGTGACCGGCGACTGGGAGTCGCGGACGCTGTCCGTGGGCGAACTCGTCGCCGTCGACGCCGAGGCCCGCGCTCAGCTGTTTCGGTTCCTGCGGGACCACGACTCACAGGTCGACGAGGTCGTCCTCTCGTCGGAACGCGAATCGACCCGGCTCATCGACGACCTGACCGACCCGCGGGCGGCGACGGTCGAACTCAAGCCCGGGCCGATGGTCCGCATCGTGGACGTTCCGGCGGCCCTCGAAGCCGTCACGTTCCCCGTCGACGCCGCCTGCGACCTCTTCCTCGCGGTCGAAGACGGCCGATGCGACTGGAACAACGGCCCGTTCAGCCTCGTCGTCACCGACGGCGAGGCGAGCGTCGAATCGGTCGGCCGCGACGCCGACCCCGACGCGACCGTCGAAATCGGGGCGCTCTCGCAACTCCTCGTCGGCGCTCGGGCCGTCGAGGCGCTCGCCCGCACCGACCGCCTCTCGGTCGCTGATGCGGAGGCGGCCGACGCCCTCGCCTCGGTGTTCACAGAGCGGGACCGCTACCTGCGCGAGGGGTTCTGAGCGAGCGGAGCGTCGAGCCCGCCACCCGACCGGGTCGGGTTTTTTCTCACCGGCCGCCGAAGTCCGGGCGTGGCATCAGTTCCGATTCTCGTCGGATTCACAGTCGCCGGCGCGATTCTCGCGTGGAAGGGCGGCGACATGCTCGTGCAGGCCTCGGACCGGTTGGGCGCGTACTACGGGCTTCCCGCCATCGTGCAGGGGGCCATCATCGCCGCCGTCGGGTCGAGTTTCCCAGAGCTATCGAGCATCGTCATCGCCACGCTCCGGTACCAGTCGTTCGACATCGGCGTCGGCGCGGTCGTCGGCTCCGCCGTCTACAACATCCTCATCATCCCGGCGGTGTCGGCGCTCGTCGGCGAGGGCCAGCGGCTCGCCTCGAACCGCGACCTCGTCTACAAGGAGGCGCAGTTCTACCTGCTTTCCATCGCCGTCCTCGTGCTCACCTTCTCGCTCGCGGTCATCTACAGCCCCGCCGCCGACACCGCGGGCCTCGACGGGTTCGTCACGCGCTCGCTGGCGCTCATCCCGCTCGGGCTGTACGGGCTGTATCTGTTCATGCAGTACCACGACACGCTGGAGCACCGCGCGGGACTCACCGCCGTCGTCAACGACGTGAGCCCGGCCCGCGAGTGGCTCGCGCTCGTCGGGTCGCTCGCGGTCATCCTCGTCGGGGCCGAACTGCTCGTCCGCGCGGCGGTCGGCCTCGGCGACGCCTTCGGCACGTCGCCGTTCCTCTGGGGGCTGACGGTCGTCGCCGCCGGTACGAGCCTGCCGGACACGTTCGTCAGCGTCGCGGCCGCCCGGCAGGGCAACGCGCCGATGAGCCTCGCCAACGTCTTCGGGAGCAACGTCTTCGCGCTCCTCGTCGCCCTCCCGGTCGGCATCCTCGTCGCCGGGGGCGCGGTCATCAACTTCGAGGAGGTCGTGCCGATGATGAGTTTCCTCACGGGCGCGTCGGTCGTCTTCTTCGCCGTCCTCCGGACCGAGATGGCACTGACGCGCGGCGAGTCGTACGTCCTTCTCGCGACCTACGCGCTGTTCGTCGCGTGGCTGGTCGCCGAAAGCCTCGGCGTGACGAGCGTCCTCGGCTGAGAGGCCGACCGGTCGCGAGCGCGACCGCCGCGACGTCGGCTCAGTCCGGCGGTTCGACCCAGACCGGGCCCGCCCACGCGGTCCCGGGGAACTCGCAGTCACGCGGGACCTGCGTGACCCGGAGATAGTACGCGTCGGCCGCCGAGCGCCGGTCGTCGTCCCAGACCGTCCCCTCGACCGGGTCGTCGTCGGTCCACGAGACGGTCGCCGTGTACGCCGAAAGCGGCGCGTCGGGGTCCGAGGTAATCGCGTGCGACCGCCACGTCTCGCCGTTTTTGACGACCTCGACGCGTTCGAGCGGGGCGGTCCCCGCGACCTCAACTTCGACCTTGCGGGGCTCGTCGCGGGCATCGAGGCGGAGTGAACTGTCGTTCTCGCCCGGTTCGACGCCGCCGACTGAGAGGGACGCGAGGATGCGGTGCGGCTGGGTCGTCCCGTAGACGCGGCGGCTCCGGAGGCTCTCGAACACCGCCTCGCGGGTGAGTTCGGGCGCGCGGAACGCCGAGAGACCGCCCGGGTAGCTCCGCTCGTTCCAGACGCGCCAGATGCTCGACCAGCCGACGCCGTCGTCGACCCACTCGCGGAGCGAGGGAAGGTGCGGGTCGGCGTGGATGAGCGAGTGGCCGGGGTGCGGGCCGTGGTAGTCCGCGCCCGCGACGAGACCGACTCGGTGGCCCATCGAGAGCGCGTCGCGGACGAAGTGACCCGGCTCGTCGGCCTCGCCGCGGCCCATCGCCAGCGGGAACGGGTTCCCCTCGTCGCCCGGGAGTTCGCCGGACCCCCACTGCGAGTACACCTCGACGAGCGGCGCGAGTTCGTCGTCGTACTCGACGGCCGAGAAATCGAACGGATACATGCGCTCGGTCGGGTGGTGCGGAATCGTCACGACCCGCGAGTCGCGGGTCGACTCGAACTCGCGGAGTCGGCTCCAGAGCTTCTCGTAGGTGTCGGTCGTCCCGCCGCGGGAGTCCAGAAGGACGGCGTCGTCGGCGTCCTCGAAGTAGACGTTGACGTGGCCGCCGCAGTTGGGCTGTTTCGTCCACTCGTAGCCGACGAGCGTCACGAACTCGCCGGGGTCGTTGAACCGCTCGGCGACGCGGCGCGAGCGGTCGAAGTACCACCCGTGCATGAGGGCGCGCTGGAGCGACGGCGGGATGAAAAACCCCATCGTGTCGTGGTCGGTGTAGGCGACTACGTCGAGGTCCATCGCGTCACGGCCGAACCGATAGCCCTTCCGCAGGCTCCCCGTCCCGTCCGAGAGCCGCGAGTGCAGGTGGATGTCACCCCAGTAGACGCGCTCGTCGGGGGAGTCGGCGGAGACGGAAACGGGGTTCGAGACGTACCGCTCATCGAAGCCGGGCCGCGAGAAGGTCAGGTAGTGGACGCCGGGCGTCTCGAAGGAGACGGAGTCGGCGAGTCTGACGTACCCCTCGTCGTCGCCGGCGAGGGAGACGCGGTCGGGATACGTCGCGCTATCGTCGGTCGCAGACACCCGCAGGTCGCCGTCGTACGCGCCGTGAAGCCGCTCGTACTCGTCCCACGCCTGCACCGTGAGGTCGAGGGATTCACCGACGGCGACGGTCGACGGGAGGACCGCGTGGACGCGGTCGAGCGAGCCGGTTCGACTGCGCAACAGGTCGCGGACTGACGGCCGCCGCTCGGCGAACACGCGCATCGTCTCCGCGAACTTCCCGAGGGTGCCGGGGGGTTCGGCGTCGAACACGTAAGGGAGTACGAACGCGTCGCTAAAGAAGGACGAGGCCGACGGGAGTCGGATATCGAAGCCACTCTCGGGAGCAGTCGCTCAGAAAACGGAAAACGGACTCGCCGCGGAAAGGGCAGTCGCGGCGAGCGAGGTTGATGACGACTGCACGCGCAGTCGGGGGGTCGGGGTCGGTCCGAATCCTGTTAGTCGCCGGGCGTGTTACCGCGCTGGTACCGGCCGACCATCTTCCACATCGCCGCGTCGAGGTCCTCGCCGTCGGCGGCGGACTCAATCTGGCGGTACAGGTGTTCGGAGACGTCGATGGTTGGCATCACCAACACGTATGGCGTGTACGGATTTAATACTACTGGGATACAGAACTGAGTAAATTTGTCCGAGGCCGCGGGACCTCGAATCGAGAAATCGGAAGACTGCGCCGCCGCTCGGGGTCGTGAGACGGTTATCTCCGAGAGAAACTCGGATTGGAAGACGTGACAGAAACCGGAATGTTCGCTACTGCCGCGCCTGCCGGAGCGACGCGCCGTCGAAGCGCTTCAACGCGAGTTCGCCCACTTCGAGCGGGTCGACGGGCGTGTCGTGTTCGTCGTCCATGTGTTCCATCACGAGAACGCCGACGCTCTCGCGGGAGTCGGCCGTGGAGGTGTGGCCGCACCCGTACAGACAGGTGAGTTCGTATTCCATGTTATTCGGTACCACAATCTATCGCGTGATATAGCTTTCTCTGTATTCGCCCGTTCGACCAGTCATGTGCCGATAAATGCAGACGATTCTGTGCAAATAGGGTCGATATTGAGCTGAATAAGCAGGTATTTGGGTCAGACATTAGTGATTCTCTGTACCGAGACAGTCGCCGCTCGGTCGGCGGAGTCGAGGCTTCGTCGCTGATTCGTCCCGACGGCACGAACGACAGACCGAACGTTCTCTCGGTCAGTGGTATCCGCAGAAGTTGGGTGGCCGGGGAGTTTCAGCCCCTGACTCGCATCGGCAACGAAACGTTATCGATGGGAGTGGGCCAACGCGGATTTGAACCGCGGGCCTCCCGGTTATCAGCCGAGCGCTCAACCTGACTGAGCTATTGGCCCAGGTAAGCGCATTCACTCGTTGTGCGCTGTTGATTTTAAGACTTTCTTTTCGGAGGCGCGTTGGTGCGTGTTAGTGAATGTCGTCGCCGTCGGTCGATTGCGGGACTCGAAACGCGCGGCAATCGCGTGGCTACGCGGATGAAACACCGGAACAGCCGACGCGAGAGCGGAGAAGACGCGCTACGTGGAGTCGTTGCGGTCACCGTCGAAGCGGTAGGAGTCGGGGTCGGCGTCGTAGACGCCGTCACCACCGCTACTCCCGCTACTGCCGCTTCCGCCGGAACCGCTCCCGCCGCTCGGGCCGGGCGAGCCGCCGGGGCCGCCGGGACCGAAGTCGCCCTGCGGGAAGCCGGTCGTCCAGACGTTGCCGGTGACGAAGCCGTCGGCGCGCTTGTCGAGGTACGGCTTGACGACGAAGCGCTTGAGCACCTCGCGGATGGGGTACCGAGTCACGGGGATGGCGAGCAGGAAGCCGATGGTGTCGGTGACGAGCCCCGGCGTGAGGAGGAACGCGCCCGCGGCGATGAGCAGGCCGCCGTCCATGACCTCGTTCGTCGGGAGGTCGCCGCCGGCGAACTTCGACTGGAGGCTTCTGAGGGTGTGTCGCCCCTCGGCGCGGACGATGAGCATCCCGACGAGCCCGGTCAGGACGACGAGCGCGACGGTCGGCACGAGGTTGATGTACTGCGCGACGACCACGAGTAGCAACGCGTCGGAGAGGGGGATGAGGAGCAAGAGCGCCATCAGCGTGCGCGTTCGCATGAGCGACACTACCGGGTCGCGGCCCATAGCCCTTTTGTCCCGCCCGCGGCGCGTCGGTCTCCCGAATCCGTCCGCGACGGTCGTCGAGGAGCTCGCGCGACCCGCCGACGGCGACCGGTCGTGCCACGAGGGCTCGAAGCGCTTACCCGCGTCCACCGCGGATGGGTGGACATGACCGACGAGACGCGCGTCGAATGGCGAGAGTGGGGCCCCGACGCGTTCGCCGAGGCGCGAGCGGCGGACAAGCCGATTCTGCTTTCGCTGTCGGCGACGTGGTGCGAGGACTGTCACGAGATGGACGCCGAGACGTACGCCGAGCCGCGCATCGCGGCCAATCTCAACGACGGCTTCGTCCCGATTCGGGTGAACGTGGACCGCCAGCCGCGCATCCGCGAGCGGTACAACATGGGCGGGTTCCCCTCGACCGTCTTCCTCGCGCCCGACGGCCACCCCATCACGGGCGCGACGTTCATCGGCCCCGACGGCATGCGGCAGGTCATCGACCGCGTGCGCGAGGTGTGGGAGAAGAAGGGCGCAGAGGCCGGGCGGCTCCCGCGGGCGCTCAGGGGCGACCTCCCGCCCGCGGGCGAGGTCTCGCCGCAGATCGAATCGCACCTCGCCGGCCAGTTGGAAGTCGCCTTCGACGAGGCCCACGGCGGCTGGGGCGACGCCGCGAAGTTCCCGCTCCCGCGGACCGTCGAGTTCGCGCTGAAGCGCGACCGAAGCCGGGCGCTCCGGTCGCTCGACGCGGTTCGCGACGGCCTGTACGACCCCGTCGAGGGCGGCTTCTTCCGCTACGCCGACGACGCCGCGTGGTCGAAGCCGAACCGCGAGAAGACGCTCGAATCGAACGCCGCGCTCCTGCGGGCGTTCGCAAACGGCTACCGCTACACCGGCGAGGACGCCTACCTCGACCCGGCCGCGGGGACCGCCGACTTCCTCGTGGACTCGCTGTGGACCGGAACCGGCTTCGCCGGGAGCATGGGTCCCGCGGCGGGAACGGACTACTACCTCCTCGGGGAGGAGGGCCGCGACAACGCCCCCGGCCCGCGGACCGACCTCACGGTGTACGCCGGCGGCAACGCCCTCGCCGCGGACGCGCTGTTGGTGCTGGCGGGCCTCACCGACGACGAACGGGCCCGCGAGTTCGGCTCTCGCGCGCTCTCGCGAGTCGCCGAGGACCTCGTCGACGACGGCGTCGTGACCCACTTCCGGTCCGGCGGCGACGCGGGTGAGGAACTCCTGCTCGAAGACCAAGCGCGCGTGGTCGCCGCGGCCTGTCGCGCCCGGCAGGTGCTCGGCGGCGAGTCGGTGGCGGGCGAACCGGTGCTCGAACTCGCCGCCGCGGTCGCCGACGCCGCCATCGACGAACTGTTCGACGAGGGCTCGTTCCTCGACGGCCCCGCGAGCGGCGAGGCGCTCCTGTCGTCGCCGCTCCGCCCGCTCGACGGGAACGTGGAGATGGCGAACGCGCTTCTCGACCTCGCGGCGCTCACGGGCGACGAGCGCTACCGCGAGGTGGCACAGGAGACCGTCGCCGCGTTCGCGGGCGCGTGGGACCGCATCGGCGTGCAGGTCGCCGCCTACGGGACCGTCGCGGCGCGGTTGCTCCGCGACCCGCTCGTCGTCGAACTCAACGACGGGGTCGGCTCCGACCTCCACCGGGCGGCGCTCCGCGTCGCGGACCACGAGGCGCTCGTCGTCCCCGAGGCCGACGCCGCCGACCTCGCCGCCGGGACCGCGCGCGTCAGCGCCGGCGAGACGACGGTGGAGGCAACCACTCCCGAGGAGTTGATGCAGGCGGTGTCGTCAGTCACGCCCGACGCCTGACTCCAACCCCTGACCGCGACCGGCGGCAACCGAACTCGGGTGTAAACATCCGGTTTGTTTATCAAGGAGAAACGTGACGGACGGTGCATGACCAGTCTGCGAGACCTCGGGCTCTCCGAGTACGAAGCCCGGGCCTACCGCGCGCTCCTGCGGACGGGGGCGACGACGGCCAAGGAGTTATCCCGCGCCAGCGACGTTCCCATGGGCCGCGTCTACGACGTGCTGAACAGCCTCGAACAGTACCACCTCATCCGGAGTCAGGCGGCCAGCCGGCCGAAGAAGTACGTCGCCGTCGAGCCCGACACGGCGCTTGACCGCCTGCTCGAATCGAAGCGCCAAGAGCTGGCCGAGAAGGCCGAACAGTACGAGAACGTCGTCGCCGAGCTGACCGACGAACTCGACGCCGCGGAGCCGGTCCACGACCAGTTCTGGACGGCCGCGGTCGGCGCGGACGAGACCATCGACCTGCTCGTCGAGCGCCTCGCGGCGGCCGACGACTCGCTCGCGATGGTCGCCGGGACGCCCTCGCCGCAGTTCGACCTCGACGCCGTCGGCGACCTCGTCGTCGACGAACTGGAGGCCGCGCTCGACCGCGGGGTCGAAGTGTCGATGCTCATGTCGCCCGGCCTCGTCGACAGCCTGCCCGAGAGCGTCGGCCAGAGCTACATGGACCGGCTGTCGAGCAGGTCGAACTTCCGCGCGCGCACCGCGGAGAACGTCACGGGCGTGTTCAACCTCATCGACGACGTGGAGGTCTGTATCGAGGTGCCGAACCCTCTCGACCCCGGCCGGGCGTTCGCCATGATCGACCTGAAAGACCCAGAGTTCGCCGCCGACCTCCGAGCGACGTTCGACCCGCGTTGGGAGGAAGCGGCACCGTTCTCGCTGTAGCGGCTCGCGGCGGCGGAAACGGGAACTGAAAATCGAGTACGGGACGGGATTCGAAAAACGAGCGTCTCGGGCGTCGAGAGCGTTCAGGCGTCGAGTTCGTCGCGGAGCTGTCCCAGCGTCACCTCGCGCTCGGCGTGGGCGTTGTGCTGGTGAATCGACTCGTCGTTCGACTGTTTCATGTGGACCACCGCGTCGTCGCCGAGGTGGTCGAGCGCGTCGATGGACATCTCGGCCATCGAGCGGACGCAGTCCTCGACGAACTTCGCGTTCGCGTGGGCGTGGTAGGTCATGTGGTCCTCGTCGGGGCGCTTTGCGAGGTTGTAGATGCGCGCCGACATCGAGTCGCGGGCGATGTCGATGAGGTCCATGAGGTCGACCTCGGGCGAGCCCTCCGTCTCGACGGTGAGCGTGGCGTGGCCGCGCTGGGAGTGCCCCGGCTGGGGCACCTTGTCGAGGAACTCCTCGATGGTGTCGTCGTCCACGGAGAGGTCCTGTAACACGTCGCGGGCGCGGGAGGCGGACATGCCCTGCGAGCAGGGACAGACGGTCATGCCGACCACTTCCGCGCCGATTTCCTCGCGGGTGCCCTCGTCGGTCGCGGTGGCGCTGGCGATGATTTGGGCGGTGCTCTGGGTGGACAGGCCGCTGGCGGGGGTGTCCTCGCGGACGACGAGCTCGGCGGTCATGCTGACCTCGGCGGTCGTCGTGTACTCGTGTTTGGCGAGGAGGCGCTCGGCGGCGTCGCCGCACATGTCCTCGACGCGGTAGGCCGGCTCGGAGACGGCGGCTTCGAGAACCTCGTCGATGACCTGCATATTTCGGCTCATGTCGATGCCCTTGCGGCCGCCGGGGAGGTCGACGAACACTTCGAACTCCGCCATCAAGACGAGGGGTCGCTTCCCGTCGCGAGCTATCTTGACGAGCTTCTCGACGCCCGTGACGCCGACCTGGCTCAGCCCGACGGTCACGTCCGGCTGGGAGGCCTGTACGTCAGGCAACTGGTGACTCATCGGAGAATAAGAAGTGCCGTTGCTGATTAGTGCTTTCGATAGGGGAACGGAATCGCGGGCGAACGCGCCGCTGTGTTCCGACTAGGGCCAGTCGTCGCGGCCCTCGTCCTCGAAGGGGTCGGCGGGGGCGTCGTCGTCGCCGGCGAGCACCCACTCGGCGGCCTCGGCGGCGTCCTCGACGGGGAGGTACTCCCAGCCGGTCTCTTCGGCCACCGCGCGGTCCTCGTCGGACGTGCCGACGAAGACGTGCCGGTCGGTGTCGAACTGGCGCATCACGTTTTCGAGGCTCTCTTTGACGCCGCGCGGGCCGGAGAAGAAGTCCTGCCGGATGCGCTCTTTCCGGGTGAAGTTCGTCACGACGTAGGTCGGCTTCTCGCTCACCACGCCGATGTACTTCGTCCACGTCCGCGCGTCCGAAAACGCCGCGTTCGGGTCGCCGAGCCGCTTGAGCGCGGAGAGTTCGAACGCGAGCGTCATCGTTCCTTGGCCGCCACCTGTTGCCATACCCGGCGATAGGCGGCGACGCGTGGAAAACGACTTCGGTCCCGGCCGTCCGCGAGCGGGAGACCGACGGCTCGACGGCGACCGAGACGGGTTGCGAACGCGGGCGACGGGGCGTGCGCAGAGAAATTACTTGACGCGGACGTAGTCGGTGAACACCACGACGTCGCCCCGCGAGAGCCGCGAGGTGGCCGGGTCGATGTCGAGCGACCCGGCGGGGCTGGCGGTCGCAAGCGCGTGTTGGGTCCGCTCGCTCAACTCGTCGAAGTGGTGGACGCGCACGCTGGGCGGGACGTCGGAGACGGGGGCGACGGTCGGCGGCGCGGTGGCGTCCGGAGAAGACGGTTGCTGTCCGTCTTTTGATGACATGTGGTAACACACTCCATGGAGAGAGATAAATGTTTGGCCGTTGGGGCGTGGGACGACGAGGGAACGGGCGGGCTGGCGACGGTGAGCGCGCCGGACGAAAGAGAGCCAAAACGGAAGCGAGCGAACCGCGGACGCGGTCGGGCCCGAGCCGGACCGAGCGGAACACGCGCAGACGCGGCTGGCCGGGTGAAAACAGCGGGAGCGGGTCCCGAGTTACTGTTCGGCCGCCGCGCCTTCGAGGTCGTCGAGCTGGAAGTCCTGCTTGACGAGGACCTCCTTCTGGCCGCTCACGTCGACCTGTTCGCGCATGAGCTTCTTGTACTTCGTCTGCGGCGAGAGGTCGCCGATGAGGACGCCGCCGACGATTTTGCCGTCCTTGATGGCGAGGCGCCGCCACTCGGTGTCGGAGTACTTGGCCTCGACGTGGTCGTCGCCGAGCGTCGGGTGGCCGAACGAGAGGAACGGGAAGTCGAAGTGGGTGATGGAGTACGACGAGACCCAGCGGAACTCCTCGGAGCCGTAGTCGACCATGTTCTTGGCCGCGATGGTGCCCTGCTCTTTGGCGGAGCCCCACGCGCCGTTCTGGGCGCGGTCGCCGAGGATGAGGTCGTGGAACTCGGTGATGTCACCGGCCGCGAAGATGTCGTCGTGGTTCGTCCGCATGAACTCGTCCGTGTAGATGCCGTTGTCGTACTCGATGTCGGTGCCACCGAGAATCTCCGTGTTGAAGTTCAGGCCGATGGCGATGCCGACGAAGTCGGCGTCGTAGCGGTCGCCGTTGGGGTCGACGGCGGTCGTGACGCGGTCGTTCTCGTCGACCTCGAAGTAGTCGACGCCGGAGTCGAAGACGGGTTCGACGTTGCGCTCGCGGAGCGCCTCGTGGATGATTTCCGCGCCCTCCTCGGAGAGCGCGTAGCGCCACCACGCCTTGCCGCGCATGAGATACTTGCCCTCGACCTCCTGAGCGGCCGTGATGGCCGCGAGGTCGATGCCGAGCAGGCCCGCGCCGATGACGACGGAGTTGTCCGCGCCCTCGATGTGCTCTTTGATGTCGCGGGCGTCCTGGAACGTCCAGAAGTGGTGGATGCCCTCGGCGTCGGAGTTCTCGACGGGGAGTTGGGTCGGCGTGCCGCCGATGGCGAGGAGGAGTTTGTCGTAGTCGTACTCGGTGCCGTCGTGGGCGGTGACGGTGTGGCCCTCGGGGTCGATGTCCGTGACGAGCGTGTTGAGTTCGAGGTCCACGTCGCGGTCGTCGTACCACGACTCGTCGTGGATGGAGATGGGGGCCTCGGGCAGTTTGCCCTTGGCGAATTCCTTGATGAGAATGCGGTTGTACAGCGGTTCGCCCTCGTCCGTGATGATGGTGATGTCGGCGTCGGGTTCCTCTTCGCGGAGTGTCTCAGCCGCTGAGGCCCCGGCGATACCGTCGCCGACGATCACGTACGATTGGCTCATGACCCGACGTTTGTATTCGGGGTTAATGTGGATTGCTATCTCCCTCATGATTGTTTCGCAGGCGGAAAACGGGGCGAGATGGGGAGACGGGAGCCGAATCGCGAGCGTTACTGCGTCTCACCGACCCGCTCGGCGAAGCCGCCGTCGGTGGCCGCGGGGCACTCCGACGGTGCCGACGCCGCGTCGTCGCCGCCGCGAGCGGGCGCGTCGCCGACGAGGCCGCGGACGCGGTCGAGAACGGCGCTGGCGGCGACCGCGCGGACGGTCCCGCGGACGCCGGCGACGCCGACGGCGAATCCGAGCGGCCACCCGAGGAACAGCGCCACGAAGCCGAGTCCCGGGGCGACCGGAGCGACGAGCGTCGCAGTGACGCCCGCCGCGAAGACGCCGATAACCGCCGCGACCGCGACGAGAGCGGTCTCCCAAAGCGTCCCGAACCGCCGCGGCATCGTCTCTCGCACGTCGCCGCGGCCGAGGTGAGTGTCGTTGACCATGGTCGTTCTCCTCGTCTGGAGAGACGACCGCCCACACCAAAGTAGTAATCTGAATTACATTTCTGTAAGCGGGCTTACCGGAGCGCACTTATGCAATTTCATCAACAGGTTCGACCGCGGAGTCGACGACCGACAGGTCGCCGTCGAGTTCGACGACGAGCGCCGCGTCGTCCTGTTCGATGCGGACGCGGATGCGCCACGGCTCCTCGGAGACGACGGTGAGCGCGTCGTCGCCGACGACCCACGGGAACCGCCAGAAGGCCGTCCCGCACACGTCGTTGCCCCGCGAGGAGAGGAAGCCGAGGACGGTCGACTCGTCGAGGAGCACCAGTCCCACGGGGGAGACGGCCTCGTAGGCGCACTGGGCACAGCGGTGGGTCACGACCACGTCGAGGTCGAACGGGTCGGCCTCGCGGGTCAGCGAGGTGCTCGTCGTCCCGCCGCACTCGGGGCAGACGCCGTCGGCGGCGAGGCAGTGGAGGTGTCGCACGCGCTGGTCGAACGCCGACAGGAGCGCCTCGGAACTGCGGCCTTCGAGGCCGCCGGGGGGGAACTCCTCGTGGGCGTGGGTGCGCGCGCAGTCGGCACAGGAGATAGTGAGTTTCTCGTCGCCGTAGTCGGCTTCGAGCGAGCCGCCGCAGGCGACGCAGGAGCCGGGTGCCGAAAAGGCGGGGAGGACGGGGTCTTCGTTGAACGTCCCCGCGAGCACGGCGCGGACGACCTTCTCGCCGGCGTGCCGGAAGTCGTAGCCCTCGTCGGTCTTGCGGACGAACTGGCCGCGGAGCTTTCCGAGGTGGTAGTTGAACCGCGCGCTGTCGTCGACGCCGACCCGGCGGCGGAGTTCGGAGAAGGGGACGGGGCGGTCGGGTGACTCCCAGAGCGCTTCGAGGATGGTGAGTCGGGTCTCGTCGGCGACGATGCCGAACGCTTCGGCCGGAGAGATGCAGTCGTCGCAGTCGAGGACCGAGTCCTCGCCGACGGATGCGGAGTCGCTCATACCCCTCACATACGGTCGAGGCGCATTAAATCACGTCGTGAAATCTCGTTCGGGAGGCCCGACTCGCGCCCGACTCGCGCCGGGGGGACCCACGGCGTCGCCCGCGGGACGCGCGACACCGACGCCCCCGGAGACGTGGTCTTTACGTGTATTCGACCCGAAGCGGACGACGAAATGAAGATTCGCCAGAACATCCGCCACTTCGCGACGAAGAAGGCCCTCACGATGCCGGTCATCGGCGACATCGCCACCGAGAAGATGGTGGACCTCCACGTTCGCATCTTCGGCGAGCGCGCGGACCCGGACCGCAGAGACGAGCGCGAGGACCACATGGCGGCGTTCTTCGAGTGCACGTTCGACACCTACATCGCGGCGCTCGACGCGGGCTACCCCGAGGCCGAGGCCCGCGAGATAACCCACGTCCAGGCCAACTTCGACTTCTACAACCACGGCTGGACCGAGATGATGGAGATTCCGGTGGACGAAATCGAGGCCCACTACGAGCGCTACGAGGAGTTCTTCGAGCGCCACGGCATCGACATCGCGGAGCCGCTGGGCGAGTTCCGCACCATCGACATCCCGGACGCGCCCGCGACGCTCGACAAACTCGACGACCCGGACCACCCCCACGCGGAGGGCGGCTTCGCCGACGACGTGTACGTCGAAGACGACTCCGGCGAGGTCGGCGTCGGCGGGACCGACGAGCCCGAAGACGTGGACGTGTCGGCCGCGCCGGGGATGCAGGACGTCGACCGAACCGACGAGAAGACCGCCTAAGAGGGGTCGCTCGGAGGCCCGCGCGGGGGCGGTTCCCGCTCAGTCGTCGGTCGGCACGGCGGGGCCGACGTCGACGACGCTGTTTTTCCACGTCCCGCGGGTGAACCACGCGAAGGCGAGAATCGCCACTCCGACGTTCGAGAAGGCGATGCCGTACCAGATGCCGGTCGGCCCCATGGAGAAGAACTCCACGAGGACGAACGCCGCGGGGATGCGAAGCACCCACAGCGAGATGAGCGAGAACACCATGGCCGTCCGGGTCGAGCCGCTCCCGCGGAACCCGCCGTTGACGACGTTGAACGCCCCGAGGAACAGGAACGTCGGGCCGATGATGCGGAGGTAGTCGACGCCGATGGCGATGACCTCCGCCTCGCCGGGGATGAACACCGAGACGATTGGCTCGGCGAACAGGTACGCGGCGGCGGAGACGAACACCAGCGCGGAGACGATGATGCCGATACCCCAGAACACGGCGCGTTCGGCGCGGTCCGGCTGGTCCGCGCCGAGGTTCTGGCCGACGACCGTCGAGGTCCCCTGCGCGAGGCCGATTGCCGGCAGGAAGACGAGCGAGTTGAGGCGGTTGCCGATACCGAACGCGGCGACCGCGGTCTCGGTGCTGGCCCCGCCGGCGTTGACGGCGGCGTAGGCGACGAGCGCCGTGAGAGCGGTCACGCCGAGCGCGCGGGTCGACTGCTCGATGCTCGACGGCGCGCCGATGCGGACGATGCGCTCGACCGTCTCGCGCTCCGGAATCAGGTCGCGCGGCGAGAGGCTGATGCCGACCCGCCCCGACAGCAGGAGCCAGAAGCCGACGAGCGCGCCGACGCCGCGGGAGAACACCGTGGCGATGGCCGCGCCCTGCACGCCGAAGCCGGTGAAGCCGGTCGCGGCGAAAAGCGACTGTCCGAGGCCTTCGAGGCCGACGAGGCCGAATATCGGGTTCGAGTTGAACCCGAGGATGAGAAACGGGTCGAGGAAGACGTTGATGACGACGCCGAGCGCCATCAGGTACATCGGCGTCCTCGTGTCGCCCCACCCGCGGAGGAGCGCCTGAAAGATGAAGAAGCCGAACATGAACGCGACGCCGAAGAAGATAGTGCGCGTGTAGTCGACCGCCAACTGGTGGACTTCCGTGCCGGGCGTCGTCCCGATGAGCGGGAGCAGTATCGGCGTCAACAGATAGCCGATGACCGCGAACCCGGCCGAGAGCAGGATGACGAACCCGAGGGTCTGGCCGGCGGCGTGGTCGACTTCGTCGTGGTTGCCCGCGCCCTTGTTCTGGGCGACGAGGACCGTCCCCGCGACGGTGAAGCCGCCGCCGAACGAAATCATGAGGAAGACGAGCGGCCACGAAAACGACAGCGCCGAGACGGCCTCGGAGCCGACGCGGCCGACCCAGAAGGTGTCGGCGAGGTTGTACGCCACCTGCATGATCTGCGAGAAGACGAGCGGGAGCGACAGCACCAACATCGGCTTGACGAGGTCGCCGTCGACGAGGTTGACGTCCCGGGCCTTCGCGCTCATTCGTCGCCCCCCTCGCGCACGAGGTTCTCGACGACGAACTCGTCGAGCGCGGCGCGGACCTCGGTCGGCGCGTCGAAAGCGGACTGGCTCGCCGTCTCGGTGCCCGAGGGGTCCGTCACGGCGACGCGCTGGAGGCGCGCGCCGTCGAGCGCGGCGAAGAGGAGCGACGCGGTCCGGTCGGCGTCGACCTCGCGGAAGTCACCCTTCTCGACGCCCTCGCGGATGATGTCGGCGAGCCGGCGGCGGATGACCGCCTCGTTGCGGGCGATCTGCTCGCGGTAGGCCTCGACGTAGGGAGCCTGCGTCCGCAGTTCGTTGAGCGCCAGGCCGAAGCGGTCGTAGTCGCGGTCGTCGTCCGCGCCGGGGACCATCTTGTCGAGGAGGACCCGGAGGCGCGTCTCGGGGGCGTCGCCCTCGGTCGCGGCGACCCGCGCTTCGAAGCGGTCGAACAGGTAGCCGAGAAAGGCGACGAGCAGTTCCTGTTTCGTCCCGTAGTGGTAGTGGAGGAGGGACTTGCTCTTGCCGGCCTCGTCGGCGATTCGTTGCATCGTCAGGTCCGCGTAGCCGTGGGCGCACAGCGCCCGGTAGGTCGCGGCCATCAGTTCTTCGTGGACCTCGTCGGGGACCGACTGGTCCGGCGTTTCGTCTGCACTCACTAACTGACTAGTCAGTCAGCCACTTAAAAAGGGGTTGCGAACGGGAAACCGTTTGCCGGTAAGTGTGCGACTGCGCGGCACGAGAGAACGCGGCACGGCGCGAGCGCCGCGAGCGGGTGAGAAGAGCCTCGAAACTCGGAGCCGACGCCGCTACAGGCTCCGGTCGATTCGGTCTGCGACCTCGTAGCCGGCGACGATACCGCCGTTCAGCGACCGCTCGGGGTACTGCGCTTCGGAGGCCATGCCGGCGTAGTAGACGCCCTCGGCAACGTCGTCGCCGAGGTCGTAGGGGACCACGAGGTCGAGATAGCCCCGCTCGTACACCGGGCCGGCGCGGGGGTTACGCGCGATTTTGAACTCCTCGACCGCTCTGCGGTCGAAGTCGGGGAACATGTCTTCTATCTCGTCGAACCACGCGTCTTCGACCTCCTCGTCGCTCATCTGCCAGAGCTCTTCGTGCGGCCCCTGCACGTAACTGGCGACGTACAGCAGGTGGTCGCCGCCGTAGCGCTCTTTCGGCACGAAGTTCGTGTGCTCGATGAGCGACCCGAACGGCGCGTCGTGGGCGATGTTGAGCCAGTAGGTGTCCATCAGCGACTCCGACATGGTCGCCAGCCCGCAGACCGCCCCCTGGAAGTCGATGTCGCAGGGGAAGCCCGTGAGGTCTTCGAGCACGTTCGGCATCGTCGCCACGACGACCGACTCGACCTCGTGGGTCTCGGTCCCGTCGTCGGTCTCGACGGTCAGCGACGAGACTTCCTCGCCGGCGGTGTCGAGTTCGGTCACGCGCGCGCCGGTTTCGATGTGCTCGCGGCCGACCGCCTCGACGAGCGCGTCGATGAAGGGGGCGAAGCCGCCGTCGAAGTAGCCGAGTTTCTCGCCGCGGAGCAGGTCGCGCTCGCCGCGGAAGCGCACGCGTCCGAGGAACCACGACGCCGACACGTCGTGTTTGCGCTCGCCGAACTTCCCGTCGAGGAGCGGGTCGACGAAGTTGTCGTAGACGCCCCGGGTCGTGTGCTCGACGACGAACTCCTCGATGGGGGTGTGTTCGTACTCGGCGAGGTCCTCGTAGGCGTCGAAGTCGGGGACGCCCCCGCGCACGTCGACGCCGAGGGTGAGCATCCCGAGGCGGAACTTGTCGTAGAGGCTCATGTGGGGGTACGCGGCGATCTGCCACGCGGTGTCCAGCGGGTGGACGACGCCGTCGACGTAGTAGGCGTTCTTGCCGATGCGCCACTCCAAGTCGTCTTCGAGGCCGAGTTCCCCGGCGAGTTCGACGATGGTCTCTTCGGACTTCGAGAGGTGGTGGTAGAACCTCTCGATGTCGTCGCCGTCCGTCTCGTAGGTCGCGGCGAGGCCGCCGAGGGAGTCGGCCGCCTCGAAGACTCGAACGTCGTGACCCCGGTTCTGGAGTCGGTACGCCGCGGCGAGGCCCGCGATGCCGCCGCCGACGATGCCTATCATGCCCCGACGTTCGGCGTCGGGTGGAAAGTCCTTTCTGATTGGCCGGATGCGCCGCCGTCGGAGTCGGCGACCGCGGGGCGCATCATCGCGGCCGCCGAGTGACCGAGACGGGGGTCGGTTGCGACGTTCGCCACATTTTTATCTGCGATAAGGCAACAGCGGGGCATGGTTACGGTCCGCGCACCCGCCACGAGCGCCAACCTCGGAAGTGGGTTCGATGTCTTCGGCGTGGCTCTCGACCGCCCCGCCGACATCGTGCACGTCGAACGGGCGGACCGGACGACGATCGAAGTGACCGGCGTCGGAAGTCAGTACATCCCGACCGACCCCGACCGGAACGTCGTCGGCGCGGTCGCGGAGGCGCTCGACGCCCCCGCGCACATCCGCATCGACAAGGGCGTCCGCCCGTCGTCCGGCCTCGGGTCGTCGGCGGCGAGTTCGGCCGCCGCCGCCCTCGCGCTGAACGAACTGTACGACCGCGGCCTCTCCCGCGAGGAACTCGTCCCCGTCGCCGCCGAGGGCGAGGCGGTCGTCTCCGGCGAGGCCCACGCCGACAACGTCGCGCCCGCGCTCCTCGGCGGCTTCACCGTCGCGACCGACGAGGGCGTGACGACCGTCGACGCCGACATCCCGCTCGTCGCCTGCCTCCCCGAAATCGCCGTCTCGACCCGCGACGCCCGCCGCGTCGTCCCGAGCGACGCCAGCATCGAGGACATGGTCCACACGGTCGGCCGGGCGGCGACCCTCGCGGTTGGCATGTGCCGCCGCGACGCCGACCTCGTCGGCGCGGGGATGGACGACCGCGTCGTCACGCCCGCGCGAGCGGAACTCATCAACGGCTACCACGAGGTCCGCGAGGCCGCCCTCGACGCGGGCGCGACCGGCGTCACCGTCTCCGGTGCCGGCCCGTCGGTCCTCGGCGTCTGCCAAGCCGCCGACCGCACCCGCGTCGCCGGCGCGATGCTCGAAGCGTTCGACGAGGCGGACGTGGACGCCCGCGCCTACAAGACGCGGGTCGGTCGCGGGGCAGAAGTATTCGAATCCTGAGTGGTACAGAGCGAACCACACTCACACTCGGATTTCGGTTTTCATCGTTTCTGAGCCACTGTAACGCGTTATCGCGGTCGCTGGTAACACGATTCCGAGAAGACTTTTCTCACTATCACGATATATTCGAATCATGGAACGAGCACTCGTCGTCGTCTCCCCCGAAGAACGGTCGCACCGAATCCTCCGCGAGGCCGGCGAACTCGCCGCCGGGAGCGGCGCGGAGCTCGTCGTCCTCACCGTCCTCCCCGACGAGGAGTTCGAGCGGACCCGCTCGGCGCTCGCCAGCGTCGGCTCCCCGGACGTGGTGTACGGCATCGACCAAGCTATCGAGTCGGCCACCCGCCGCGCCAAGCGCGTCGCCCGCGAGGCGTTCGAGGGGCTGGACCTCGACTACCGCATCGTCGCCGACATCGGCCCCGAGGCGGACACCATCTTAGAGACGGCCCGCTGGGAGGGCTGTGACCACCTCTTTATCGCCGGTCGCCGCCGGTCGCCCGCCGGGAAGCTCATCTCTCGGGACATGACGCAGTCGGTCATGCTCAACTTCGACGGTCCGGTCACCGTCCTCCTCGGCGAGGAGTCGTCCGACGACGCGAAGGGGAAAAAAGAGGGGAAGTCGGGACTCCTCGCCTGAGACGGGCGTCGCGCCGAGACAGAGAAAAGCGGAATCGGAATCGGAATCGGAATCGAAAACCGAGACGGTGAGTCAGTCGTCGTCCGCCGGGCGTCGCCGCGTTAGACGCCGCGACCCTGCAGTTTGTCCTCGTCGGCCATGCCGACGTTCGCCTCGCCTTTCATGCCCTTGCCGATGCCGGCGGCGATGTCGGCGAGCGTGTCGGGGTCGTCCCAGTTGTTGACGGCCTCGACGATTGCCTCGCCCATCTGTTCGGGGTCCTCCGCGCCGAAGATGCCGGAGCCGACGAAGATGCCGTCGCACTCGTGGTACATCATGAGCGCGGCGTCCGCGGGCGTGGCGATGCCGCCGGCCGCGAAGTTGACGACCGGCAGGCGACCCATCTCGGCCGTCTCGTGGACGAGTTCGGCGGGCGCTTCGTGCTCGCGGGCCCACTTCTCGCGCTCGTCGAAGTTGAGGCCGGTCAGCGACCGAATCTGGTGTTTGATGGTGCGCTGGTGGGTGACGGCCTGGTTCACGTCGCCCGTGCCGGCCTCGCCCTTGGTGCGAATCATCGCCGCGCCCTCGTTGATGCGGCGGAGCGCCTCGGGGAGGTTGCGCGCGCCGCAGACGAACGGCGAGGTGAACTCGCGCTTGTCGATGTGGTAGTCGTTGTCCGCCGGGGTGAGCACCTCGCTCTCGTCTATCATGTCCACGCCGATGGATTCGAGAATCTGTGCCTCGGTGAAGTGGCCGATGCGGGCCTTCCCCATCACCGGAATGGAGACGGCGTCGATGATCTCTTTGACCGTCTCGGGGTCGGCCATGCGTGAGACCCCGCCGCGCTTGCGGATGTCGGCCGGGACGGCTTCGAGCGCCATGACGGCGACCGCGCCGGCTTCCTCGGCGATTTTCGCTTGCTCTGCGTCCACGACGTCCATGATGACGCCGCCCTTCTGCATCTGGGCGAACCCGCGCTTGACGAGTTCGGTCCCGCGCCGAAGCTCCTCCAGGTCGGTCTCCTCTGGCATATCCGTCGGTTGCGACTGGGTTCACTTAAGCGGTCGCTTCCATCCGTCAACCGTTCGCATTCCGCACAGGATGTGGTTCTCGGTCGGTGGCTCGGGTCGTCGTAGCACCGCGATTCCGGCCGCGGTCACCGAGACCGGCACCACTTTTGTGCCCCCCCGCTTCGGCGTGGGTATGGACGCGGCGACCCGACTGCGCCGACTGCTCGACGACCCCCGCCGACTCTTCGCCGACGACAATCTCCCGGCGGGAGCCGACCTCCCGCGGTGGCTCGCGCCCCTGCCGGAGTGGCTGGAGAACTTCGGCCTCAACATCGCGTGGCTCGTGGTCGTCATCAACCTCGTCGGGACCGCCTTCGGCTTCTGGTACTACGGCTACCAGTTCGGCCTCGAGCCGACCGCGATGTGGCCGCTCGTCCCCGACAGCCCCGTCGCCACGCTGTTCATCGCGCTGTCGCTCGCGCTCTGGAAACTCGGGCGCTCGAACGAGTACGTCAACGCCCTCGCGTTCTTCGGCTGTCTCAAACTCGGGCTGTGGACGCCGTACGTCCTCCTCGCGTTCAAAGCCGACTTCTCGTACCTCCACTGGGCGATGTACAACTTCCTCTTTTGGAGCCACCTCGCCATGGTCGTCGAGGCGTTTCTCATCCAGCGGTACGCCGAGTTCCCGTCTCTCGCCGTCCTCGTCGCGGTCGGCTGGTACGCCCTCAACGACCTCGTGGACTACTTCGTCCCCATCGCCGGCACGCCGCATCACACGCTCATCCCGGCCGAGCCAATCGTCGACGGCGTCGTCCAGCACGTCTCGCCCGCCCACGAGTACGCCGCGGCGGGCGCGGTCCTCCTGACGGTCGCGGCGACGTTCCTCGCGCTCGCGACGCGGGTCGCAAAGCTCGAACGAGGCGTCATCGACTGACCGGAAAACGACGCGCCATCGACTGAGTCGGACGTAGCCTTTTGCCTCGGCGCGCCCAACCGACGAGCCATGAGCCTCTTCGACCGCGTGGCCGACCTCCCGGTGACCGTCGAGTCCGTCTCCCGCGACCGCTTCGAGAGCGACACGTCGAGCGGCTTTCTCCGCAAGACGACGGTGTTCTCGCTCGCCGGCGACGGCGCGGTCGGCCGCGGCGAGGACGTGACGTACGACGCCGAGGACCACGACGCCCTCGCGGACGCGCCCGCGGACGCCTTCGACCTCGCCGGACGCTACGACTCCTTCGCCGACTTCTCCGCGGCGCTCGACGGCGTCGACCTGTTCCCGACGAAACCGCCCGAGCGCGAGACGGCCGAACACTACCGGCGTTGGGCGCTCGAATCCGCCGGCCTCGACCTCGCGCTCCGACAGGCCGACACCGACCTCGCGTCCGCCGCCGGCCGCGAGCGCGACCCGGTTCGGTTCGTGGCGAGCACCCGACTCGGCGACCCGCCGTCGGCCGACCGCGTCGAGGCGCTCCTCGACCGCGACCCCGACTGCGAGTTCAAACTCGACCCGACAACTGATTGGCACGACGAGCTTGTGTCGTCGCTCGCCGCGCGCGACTGCGTCCGCATCCTCGACCTCAAAGGGCAGTACGAGGGAACCGAGGTGGACCAAGCCCCGGACCCGGAACTCTACGAGCGCGTCCTGTCGGGTTTCCCCGACGCCGTCGTCGAGGACCCGGCGTTCACCGACGAGACGCGTCCGCTGTTCGACGGCCACGAAGGTCGCGTCTCGTGGGACGCCCCGATTACCGGCGTCGAATCAGTCGAAACCCTCCCGTTTGAGCCGTCGTGGCTAAATATCAAGCCCTCGCGGTTCGGCACGGTCGAGTCGCTGTTCGACACCATCGAGTACGCCGACGCCCGCGGGATGTCGCTGTACGGCGGCGGCCAGTTCGAACTCGACGTGGGCCGTGACCACGTCCAACTGCTCGCGTCGGTGTTCTACCCCGGCGGTCCGAACGACGTGGCCCCCCGCGAGTACAACCTCCCCGACCCGCCGGCGGAACTGCCGACGAGTCCGCTCGTGCCGTCGGCTGACCCGTCCGGGCTGGACTTCTGAGAACCGAAAAACAGTCGCGTCAAACGGACGCGCCGAGGGGTGCGCTGACCGCGCTCACTCGCCTTGCTGGACTTCGAATATCTCGTCGGCGACGAGGCCGTGGGCCTCTTCGTGGACTTTCGCCCCGGCCTCCTTGTTCGGTGCCTCGAAGAGGCAGAACACCGCGCCGTCCGTCTCGTCGACCCAGTAGCGCTTGTAGTTCACCCCGTACTTGCCCTGCGTTTCGAGGTCGGCGCGGTGGGCCTCGGCGACGTCTTTCGCACTTCCCTCTACGTTCCGGTGGACGTCCATGTATAGCGGCATGGTTGCTAGTGTATAGCACTCCGAAGCTCATAACCGTTCTTCGATAGTTACCAGAATATTCTGATATAACCGTCACGACCTCGCCTGCTTGGGGTATCACCGGCTCGAACGCCACAAAATTACTATCAGATAGTTTATTATCCACGCCGCGGCCCGCGGTCGCCGCCGACTCACTCGTCGTCCGTCGCCTACTCGTCGCTGTCGGCGTGGGCGCGGACCCACAGTTCGCCGATGCGGGACAGGCGCGTCCGATAGGACTTCCCGCGTTCCTCCTGTTCGATGTAGCCCTTGCCGCCGGGGCCGAGGCGGTCGACGTTGTAGATGACCTTCGACCGGAAGGAGTCGGTGTACTCCTCGTTCATCTCGCGGGCGAGCGCCTCCGCGAGTTCGGAGACCGACCCGAACTCGCCGTGTTCGCCGAGTTTGAACAGGATGACCTCCTCGAACGGCTTGACGTTGGAGAACGACGCCACCGGGAGTTCGACGATGTGGCGGCCGTCAATCTGCTTCGCGCCGATGGTCGTCCCGCGCTCGTCGAACTCCGACAGCAGGTCGGAGGTGGCGTCGAGGCGCTCGCGGATGCGGTCGGCGTCGATTTCGCCGGATTCGAGCAGGTCCTGTAAGAGGGTGCGCTCGGTTCGCAGTTCCTCGGCGAGTTCGGTTTCGAGGTACTTCTCGGGGGCCGTGTAGTAGGTGTGGATGCGCTCGCGGTCGGCCTGTCGCTCGACCATGATGGAGTGGGCGGCGGTGGCGAAGGCGAAGGAGACCGGCCGGGGCATCGCGCTCACGTTGACCCACACCTCGCCGGGTTCGTCGTCGTCGCCGCGGAGTTCGTCGTCGGCGTCGAGTTCGGCGTTGATGAGGTCGTACGCCTGCTCGAACGCCGCGTCGTAGTCGTACACGTCGTCGACGATGACGCGTTCCGTCTCCGCGCCGAGGAGGTTCTCGAAGTCCTTTTCGAGCTTTCCCGAGAGGTTCCGCGAGTACTCGACGTTCGCCTCGCTCCCGACGGCCCCTTCGAGGAGGATGACGCGGTCCACGTCCAACTGATCGCGGATGAGCGGCGCGATGAGTCGGTCGTAGTCGAAGCCGACGGGAACGATGTGCGTCTGCATACGTGGTACGTCGGCGGGGGTAGTTATGAAACCGACCAACTGAGCCGACTATCACACCCCGTCCCACACCGCGCGACCCCACCGCTCCCACGCCAGCCACGCGACCACGCCGCCGACGAACGCGACGCCCAAATTCACCGCGACGCCGACGACGCCGATAGCGACCACGAGGGGATAGCCGTCCGCGCGGGCCAGACTGGTCAGACTCGTCCGCGCCAGTTGCAAGCCGATAATCGCTAAGACGACGCCGAGCATGGCGACCGGGTAGGCGGCGACCACGTCGGCGGCGAACAGGGCGACGAGGACGTAGCCGACGCCGAGAATCACGTTCGCGCCGGCGGTCCGCGCGCCGAAGGCGTACTTGCCGGCGACGCCGCCACTGCCGTGGCACATGGGAAAGCCGCCGAAGGGGACCGCGAGGAGGTTCATCGCGCCCATGCTGGTGGCGAGTTCGTCGGCGGAGATGTCCCGGTCGAAGTAGTCCGCGAGCAGGACCGACGTGGCGAGCGCGGCGTTGCCGACGGTCATCGCCAACTGGGCGACCGCGGCCTCCGCGGCCGAGAGCGAGAGGTTCCCGAGCGAGAACAGTCCGGCGTCGCCGACCGACGGGACGGTGAGCGACAGGTGGCCCACGTCGGCGAAGGCGACCGCGCCGCCGACCGCGAGGACGGCGAGGGCGCTCACGTTCGAGCGTCTGGTGAGGAGGGCGACGGCGGCGACGGCGACCGCAAGACCGGCGAGCGGGAGGTCACCCGCGCCGAGTTCGAGACCCGTCGAGAGGAGGACGAGCGCGACGCCGAACTGGACGCCGCGGACGACCGGCGCGCCGATATAGCGACTCACGCGACCGAGCGAGCGGGTGCGACCGATAGCGAGGAGGACGACGCCGAGGCCGAATCCGGCGAGGAGCGCCTCGCCGGTCGTGACCGTCTCGGCGAGGACGAGCGCGGCAAGCGCCTTCATCGGTTCGACCGACAGCGGGGCCGCGTAGTACAGCCCCCAGACGACCTGAAACACGCCGAACCAGATGAGCACGACCGCCAACGAGAGGTCGGTCAGGCGGGCGACGGCGACGACGATGGGGAGGACCGTAACCGAATCACCGACCGCGCCGGTGAACTCGTGCCACTCGAAGTCCACCGCGAGTTCGTCGCCGTACGGGAACGAGACGCCCATTTGAGTGGGGATTCCGCGTCAACGGGGAAATGTATTTGCGTAATCGAGATGCGGCACGGTGTCCAGTTCGGGAAACCGAAGGCGGTTACACCAATTCGAGCGGACCCCCGACGCTCACTCGAACGTCGAGAGGTCGAAGTGGACGCCGCCGCGGAGGTAATCGACGCCCATAAACAGCATCACGGGGGCGAGCAGGAGCGCGAACAGGCCGCCGAAGTAGGGGTCGCCGCGGGTGTCGAGGACGGACGAGAGGCCGCCCACGAGTATGGCCAGCCCGAAACAGACGTAGCCCGCGCCCGCGACGACGTGCCACCGGAGGGTCGTCGACCCGAGGGCGACCGACTCGCGGACGCCGGCGACGACCAACAGCACGCCGGCGGCGGCGAACAGCGCGAATCGGGCGACAGAAAGCGGGTGGGCGAGCGCGCCGAGAAGCGCGAGACCGCCCGCGATGAGGAGGTCGAACACCCCGACGACGGCGAGAAATCGGCGGTCCATGTGCGCCGCTCTCGACGCGGAGATGTAAAACCAACTACAATCCAGCGGCCGACAGGTCGGCGGCTCCAGCGGGCTCGCCGCCGACCGCTCACTCCGTCGCCGACAGGTCGGCCGACGCAACGACGGTGGCGAACTCGCCGTTGAGGTGCGCCAGCGCGGTGCGGTGCATCTCGTCGGCCGAGAAGTGCTCGCCGTCGTAGCTCTCGCGTTCGAACGTCGCGGTCGCGTCCGCGGGGACGAACACCTCGAAGCCGAGGTTCTCGGCCATCCGAGTGGTCGTCGAGACGCAGTGGTCGGTCGTGAGACCGCAGACGACGAGCGTCGAGGCGTCGCGCTCGCGGAGCCACGCTTCGAGGTCGGTCCCGATGAAACCGCTGTTGACGCGCTTCGTGAACACCGGTTCGCCGTCGGCGGGTTCGGCTTCCGGCTTCCACGCGAAGCCCTCGCGGTCGCTCCGAAGCGGCGAGTCGGGTTCGGTGGAGTCGTGGCGGACGTGGACGACCGGGCGGTCGGCCGCGCGCCACGCCGCGAGCAGGTCGGCGACGCGCGCCTCCATCTCGGGGTTGTTGCGGTCGCCCCACGCGGGGTCGTCGAAGCCGACCTGCATATCGATACAGACGAGCACGGCGTCGGCCGAGAGGTCGGCGTCGGCCGGGAAGTCGACGGCGGTCATCGGTCGGCCCCCGAATCGGACCCCGACATCAGTCGTCCGCCGGAGCCATCGGCACTTTCGGGTGCTCGCGGGTGATGCGAATCGGGCACTCGTCGGGCGCTTGCGACTCGTCCGACGAGAACATGTACTGCGGCCACTCGCGGTCGCCCTCGACGCCCCAGTCGCCGAGGTCGGCGTGCGGGCAGACGCCGTCGTACTCCTCGATGCGGTTCTGGATGACCTCGCGGGCCTTCTGGCCGGCCTCGGTGTCGGCGGTGATGCCGTCGAACAGCGCGCGCGGCTGGAAGGTGATTTCGAGCCCCCACGGGCAGTAGCGACTGACGCGCTCGTCGTAGAACGGCGCGCGGGTCGTCGGGAACATCGGCTCGCCGCCGAAGGAGAACTCCCACGTCGGGTCGTCGGGGTCGGTCGGGATGTCCGCCGGCCACGGCTCGGGGTCGTTGACGTGGAGGAACTGGAGGATGTGCCAGAGTCGCTCGTGGTAGTCGGCCTCGGAGAGGTCCTCCGCCGGCGGCTTGAAGAACGTGACGAGCGAGCACGCCTCGGAGTAGTCGGGGTACACCTCCAGATATTCGAGGAGGCTCTCGCGGAGCGCCAACAGCGCGTCCTTGTCGGTCATTGAATCCACGAAGGTGTAGAGGGCGTCGCCGTTTCGCTCGGACTCGATACCGAAGTAACACGGGAACGGCGCGCCGTCGCGGTCGCCGAGCATCGTCTCGCGGAACGTCTCGTAGTGCTTTCTCGCCCAGTCGGGGAGGTCGCCGTCGTCGAGGCGGCGGCGGAGCACGTCCTGCTCCATGAGCACTTGGTGACCCGACTCGTTCATGCGCGTCAATTGGAGTCAGCGGCTTTGAGAGTTCGGGTTCGCCGGCCGAACCCGACCCTCGAAACGGCGGGGAACGACCCTCGGTCTGGCGGTCGAAGTCGCCGTCATCCCCAGCTTCAGAGCTGGCGGTCGAGCTTCAGAGCGGGCGGTCAAGCTTCAGATACCGCGTCTCGTACCCCATCGACTCGTAACACGACCGGGCGGCGTCGTTGTCGGCGTGGACGCTCAGGGCGGCCCGCTCGCACCCCCGGTCGCGGCCCCACTCGTGGGCCCGTTCGAGGAGTTCCGTGCCGACGCCCTCGCCTCGGGCCGCGGGCGCGACGTAGAGGTCTTTCACCTTGGCGACCGGCCCGCGGGCGAACACGGGCGGCGACTCGGACGCGGCGACGGTGACGTACCCGCGGAGCGACCTCTCGTCGGAGTCCGGTCCCGCCCCAGACTCCGCCGCCGACTCCCCGTCCGCGACCGCGACGAACGTCTGAACGCCCTCGGTTTCCACCTGCTCGGACCGGTAGTCGAGCGCCTCGGCGCGCACGTCCGCGTCCTCGGCCAGCGCGTCGTAGTCGTCGACATCGCCCATCTCCGCGGCGAACGGGAGCCACAGGTCGTCCACTAAGTCCTCCACCTCGTCGGCTCGGAGCGGTCGAGTTCCCATGAGTCACCGACGACTCGCGGCGGTGTCAAAAGAGTAACTGTATTCGCCGGTCGCTGAAGCGGGTTCCGACCGCCTCACTCGATTTCGAGGCCGCTCGCGTCGGCACCGTCGTCCGCGCCCTCGTCCCATTCGAGTTCGAACTCGACGCTCAGTTCGCCGGGGCTCCCCGCGGGGCCCTCGCGCTCGGCTTTCACCTCGAACGTCGGCGACGCGGGCAGCTCCATCGTCACCGTCTGGTCCCCAGATTTCAGCGTAATCGGCTCGCCCGCGTCGAGTTTGTCGGCGACGGCGCGGAGGTACGAGGCGATTTCGGCGCGGGTCTGTCGGTTCTCGGATTTGAACAGCACTTCTTCGGGCATGGAGAGACGTTACTCGCGCAGGGGGATAAGGTTCGGTACGGTCGAACCCGGACCGGCGGCGGTCCGGGCTCAGTCGGCACGGAGGCCGTCGGTGAAGCGAGACTGGTTCTCCTCGGGCGCGGCGGCGGTCATCGCGGAGACGCCGACGGTCAAGAGCGCCGACAGCGCCATCCCCCAGAGGGCGTAGTCCCACGTGAGGTAGGTCGCGCCGAACAGCGTCACCGACCCGACTTCGATTGCGGGGACGAACACGTGCGCGAGGTAGAACGCCTGCGAGCCGAGGATGCCGGCGAACATGCCCGTTCGGGTCGTCTTCGCCCAGTAGAGCGCGACGATGACCGGCAGGGCCATCTGTGCGAACCCGCCGAAGGCGGTGTCGCCGACCGAGACGAGCGTGCCGGGGCGGAACAGGCTGGCGACGAAGGTGAGCGTGGCGAACAGGGCGACGCCGATGCGGGCCAGCCACGCCTCGCGGGCCTCGCTCGCGTCGGGATTGACGAACGGTCGGTAGAGGTCGCGGGTGAAGTACGACGACCCAGACAGGAGCATCGAGTCCGACGACGACATCATCGCGGCCATCGCGCCGGCGATGACGAGCGCGGCGAACCACACCGGCGTGTACTCGTTGAGGAGCACGGGGAGGACGTTCGCGCCCTCGGGGACGGTGACACCGAGGCCGGCGGCCCACGTGCCGAGGATGAACGCGGGCACGAAAAGCAGGACGACGAGCACGGGCCACAGGGCGAACGAGCGCTTGAGGACGGCGCTCGACTTGGCGACGAAGAAGCGCTGGTTTATCTGCGGGAACATCGCCACGCCGAAGGCGATGGTGACGGCCGACGAGATGATGAACTGCGGCGAGTAGAGGCCGCCGCCGAGCGCGAGGAACTCGGGTTCGTTCGTCGCGAGGGCGTTCGAGAGCGCCGTGGGGCCGCCGGCCGCGGTGGCGACCCAGCCGACCGCGAGCCAGACGACGCCGAGCATGAACAGCCCCTGCAGGGTGTCGGTCCACGCGACGCCGCGGAGCCCCGCGATGACGACGTAGGCAATCATGAACACCGTGATACCGGCCGCGCCGGCCCAGTACGGGACCATCCCGTTGGTCAGGCCGACGATGGCCTCGCCCGCGCCCATCTGCTGGAGCATCACGTACGGGAACAGCCAAAACAGGCTGATGCCGGCGACGAGGGCGCGCAGGCGGGTCGAGCCGAAGCGGTCGCCGAGCATCTCGCCGAGGGTGACGTAGCCGTGGGCGCGGCCGACGAGCCACTGCTTGTAGCCGACGACGTACCAGAGGATTGCGAACAGCACGCCGTCCATGACGCCCATCACGAGAATCCACTCGGGGCCGGCCCGGTAGGCGAGGTCGGGGCCGCCGAAGAACGTGAAGGCAGAGAGGAGCGTCGCGAAGGTCGTAAACAGGAGGACGACGGTGCCGATGGAGCGGCCGGCGAGGTAGTAGTCCTCCGCGTCGCGGCTGGTCAGCCGGTAGGCGAGTAAGCCGACCGCGAGCGCGACCACGAGGTACGCGCCGACGACGCCGAGTTGGATGCCGAGCGCCGAGACCATCAGCGACCCTCCCCGACGATGCCGCGGTCCCACGCCGTCCGGGTGAACAGGTGGAAGACGACCGCGGTCAGGCCCATCCAGCCGATGTGCCACCAGAGCCACAGCGGCAGGCCGGCGAAGACCCTGCTGTCGCCCCAGAGGAACCACGGGACGGCGAACGTCACGAGGATTGCGAAGACGGCAACCCAGCGGTAGTCGATGCGCACTCGCGTCATTCGTAGGAACGATAATCGATAACGAGGCGTAAATCTTACTCTATCGACCTACGTTGCCCCGTATTGAAGAACTATTTTCTTCAACACCGGCCGTCGAACGACCGGGACCACCCACGTCGCGGCCGCGTCGCGGGCGGCGGAGCGGCGGTCTCGTCGGTCGGCCGCGGCGGACCGAGCGCCGAAACAGTTTCCAGCGGCGCGGACGAGCGGACGCACATGAACTTCGGCATCCAGCTCTACTCGCTTCGAGACCTCGACGAGCCGACCGCGGCGCTCGTTCGCCGCGCCGCGGACGCCGGCTTCGACGGGGTGGAGTTCGCGGGCGTCGACGACGCGGCGGCGGTCCGCGCGGCGCTCGACGAGACCGGGGTCGCCGCTCCCGCCGCCCACGTCCCCATCGAGGACCTCGAAGCCGACCTCGACGCGGTCTGCGAGCGCTACGGCGCACTCGGCGTCGAGACGCTCGTGGTGCCGTACCTGCCGCCCGAGGCGTTCGCCGACGCCGACGCGGTCGACGAGACCGCACACCGGCTGGACGACCTGACCGCGAAGTGCGACGACCGGGGCGTCAGACTGCTCTACCACAACCACGACCACGAACTCGTCACGGTCGAGGGCGAGCCCGCGCTCGACCGGCTCGCCGAGGAGTCGGGTATCGGCTTCGAACTCGACCTCGCGTGGGTGCTCGCCGCCGGCTACGACCCCGTCGCGTACGTCGACCGCTACGCCGACCGGACCCCGGTCGTCCACCTGAAAGACGTCGTTCTCGACGCCGACGCGGAGCGCGGCGGGCGACCCGTACCGCTCGGCGAGGGCGAACTGGACATCGACCGCTGTCTCGCGGCCGCCCGCGACGGGTTCGTCGAGTGGGCCGTCGCCGAACACGACTTCCCGGAGGACCCGGCGGCGTTCTGTCGGGACGCCGGGGGTTTCGTCGCGACGCACCGAACCGACGAGGAGGCGTAACGAATCGGGCGGGCGGCGACGCCGGCGGGAGAGCGCCCGTTCGCCGAGGTCACAGCGGGTTCGGGGGCGGCGGCGAGCGGCCGGCCGACGTTCGAACCATCGGCCACGATAGATATTTCCCTCGGGCGCAACTTATATAATGACGTTCGTGGGGTCGGCCCATGACGCCATCACAATCATCACATTACCACCCCAAGCGGGGTGACTTCACCAATGGACGACACTGCAAAATATCTCATTCACGCTTCCATCTCCGCCGACGGGGTCGTCGAACGGAGCGACGTCGTCGGGGCCGTCTTCGGCCAGACCGAGGGCCTCCTCGGCGACGAGCTCGACCTCCGCGACCTCCAACAGTCCTCCAAGGTCGGTCGGATAGACGTACAGATAGACTCGGAAAACGGCCACTCGTTCGGCCAGATGACCATCGCCAGCAGTCTCGACAAAGTCGAGACGGCCATCCTCGCGGCCTCGCTGGAGACGCTGACCCGCGTCGGCCCCTGTCAGGCCGTCATCGAGGTCACGAACATCGAGGACGTGCGCGAGGCCAAGCGCCGGATGATCGTCGAGCGCGCAAAGGAACTCCTCACGGAGTCGTTCGACGACACCGTGATGTCCTCGACCGAGATTCTCGAAGAGGTCAAAGAGAGCGTCCGCGTCGAGGACATCACCGAGTACCACGGCCTGCCGGCCGGCCCCCGCGTCGCCGACTCCGACGCCATCGTCGTCGTCGAGGGGCGCGCCGACGTGCTCACCCTCCTCCGCTACGGCATCAAAAACGCCGTCGCCGTCGAGGGGACGAACGTCCCCGACACGGTCGCCGGCCTCACCCAAGAGCGGACCGTCACGGCGTTCCTCGACGGCGACCGCGGCGGCGAACTCATCCTGCGCGAACTCTCGCAGGTCGGCGACGTGGACTACGTCGCCTTTGCGCCCGACGGCCGGTCGGTCGAGGACCTCGACCGCGCGTCGGTCGTCCGCGCCCTCCGGAACAAGGTCGCGCTCTCGTCGCTCCCCGACGACGGCGACGGGGACTTCCGGGCCGCCGTCGCCGCCGTCAACGGGACGGGGGAGGCCCCGACGGACCCTCGCACGGAGTCGCCGACGACTGAGGCGTCGTCGACTCCATCCGCAGACGGCCCCGCGAACGGGTCGGCCGATGCGGTCAGCGAAGCGCCTGCCGAGGGCGGCAACGGTGGCACCGTCGCGGTCGAAAAGCCCGCGGACGCCACGGGCGCACGCGCCGACATCGACGCCGACGCCGCCCCCGACACGGAGGTGTTCACCGAGTCCGAGGTCGAAGCCGTCGCCGAGGCGGTCGAACCGGCGGTCGAGCGGCCCTCGCTCGCCGACCACGTTCGGGAGGTCATCGCCGACGAGAGCGGCATGGCCCGCCTGTTGGACGCCGACCTCGGCATCGACGACGAGGTCGCGGTCGAGACGGTCTACGACGCCGTCGAGTACGCCGACCCCGCCCCGGCAATCGTCGTCGTCGACGGCGAGGCGAGCCAGAAGCTCGTCGATATCGCGGCCCAGCGCGGCGTCGGACACGTCGTGGCGCGGTCGGCCGGCGAGTACGTGAAAAAGCCCGTCAGCGTCCGCGTCAGAACCGCGGACCAGCTCCTCGACTGAGAGCGGACCACGACATACACGACACACGCGACGCCGACCGAGACGACGACCGGCCTCAATCAGTCGAGAACGAGCCGAAGCCCGTCGTCGCCGTCGAAGGCGTCGGGGACGCGGGCGTCCCGGCGGAACCCGAGCGCCTCGTAGCAGGCGCGCGCGCCGCCGTTCTCCGGATGGACCAGCAACGTGAGCGGCGCGTCAGCCGTATCGGCCGCGTCGGCGTCAGAACGGCGCGCGTCGCGGAAGGCCTCCACGAGCGCGGTGGCGCGCCCCTCGCGCCGGTAGTCGGGCGAGACGGCGAGTTCGACAACGTGCGCGCCGACGCCGAGGAGGTAGCCGACCGGCCGGTCGGCGGCGTCGACGGCGACGAGGAGCGTGCCGACGGCGGGCCACGCGTCCAACAGGTCGGGAGACGGGTGGGAGACGAGCCGCTGGAGCGACTCGACGGCCGGCACGTCGGCGGTGCGGGCGGGGCGAACGCGAGCGTCCGTCACGTCGGCGTCGCCCCCGTCACGGCCGTCCCCCGTCACAGCGGAATCCAGACGACGACCGCGCCCAGCGCGCCGGCGAACGTGGCGAGGAAGTTGACCGCCTGATTGCCGAGGCCGGCCCCCTCGACCGTCGCGCCGAGGAGGCTGTCGACCGTCATGCCGACGAGGCCGCCGGCGAGAATCGCGATTGCGGCCGTCTGCGCCGGCAGGGGAAGGACCAGCACGCTCACGCCCGCGACGAGGGCCGCGCCCAGCGCGCCGGCGACCTCGCCCTGCCACGTCACCGCACCGTCGGTCCCGGCCGGAACGGGCTTGAGCGAGGTGATGAGCCGCGGCTGGTCGAACAGCCCGCCGATTTCGCTGGAGAGCGTGTCGCTCATCGCGGCGGCGGCCGACCCGGCGAACGCGAGGACGAGCAGGTCGCTGACGAACGGATAACCGAGGGTCTGCGCCGCGGCGTAGCCGACGACGGAGACGAGCGAGACGCCCGAGTTGCCGAGGACGTTGCCGGTGCCGCGAGCGCCGTCGTTGCCCTCGGCGACGCCGCGTTCGGCCTTGCTGTCGTACCGGAACTTGGTGGCGAGCGCGCCGACGCCGAAGAAGGAGACGAGCACGAGCGCCCAGCCGAAGCCGCCGAAGACGACCGCGAAGAGCAGGAGGAGCACGCCGGTAATCATGCCGGCGACGGAGGCCGTGCCGAGGGCGTAGGCGGCGTAGCCGAGCGCGACCGTGAGGGCGAGCGCGACCGCGGTCTGCGTCGGCGACACCGGGCCGGCGAGCACCTCGACGCCCCAGAGGACGAGTCCGATAGAGAGCATGACGAGCGGGTCGTCGCGCTCGTAGAGGACCGTCCGAAGCACCGCGCCGACGAGGCCGCCGACGGCCGCGAGCAGGACGAACCGGGAGAGGAGCACGGCGTCGCCCGTCAGCGACGCGATGGCCGCCTGTCCCGCCGTGCCGGCGAGGACCGCACTCCCGACGAAGCCCGCCGCGCGAAGCGACTCGTCGGGCGTTCTCGAATCCACCAGTCGCGCGCCGAGGTTGCCGTAGGCGAGTATCAACACCGCGGCGGCGAACACCGAAAGCGGCATCGTGACGCGCGGGACCGTCGCCAAGAGGGCGAGGCCCGTCGCGGCCAGTGCGAACCCGGCGAGCCCGTTGAGCCGGCCGTCCTGCCGGTCGCCGGGGCGCGCGAACAGCTCGAAGAGGGGGCCGTCGTCGACGACGAAGGCCGCCAAGAGCGCGACTGCGGCGAAGGGCGCGAAGGCGGCCGCGCCGAGACTGGGGGCCGCGAGGGCCAACGTCCCGACGACCGCGAATCCGCCCGCTCGCCGTACCGTGGAAGTCACACCATTCGGTATCCCCGACGCGCACTTAACCCTCCCGACATCACCGACGACCGCGCCACCGCGGGTCCGCGGGCCGGTGTCTGAGGGTCCGAATCTCGGGGGCGACGCCGAACCCGAAGCGTTAGGAGAATCGCCCCGAGAACGACTCTCGTGGGACTGTACGACTCCTATCTCGCCCTCCGGTTCCGCCTCGACGACGCCGACGCCCCCGAGCACGTCGCGCTCGTCATCACCGAGCGCGACCTGCTGGAACAGGGCGCGTACGACACGCTCGAAGCGTTCGTCGGCTGGGCGTTCGAGTTCGGAAGCGACCGCGTCACCATCTCCGTGAGCGTCCTCGACGAGGCGGTCGTCCCGACGCTCGCCCGCGAGCTCCGCGACCTCGACGTGCCCCAGCGGGTCGAGGTCCGCGAGCCGGGCGACACCGAGCGCGCCGACGCCCCCGTGCAGGTCAGCATCGGCCTCGGCGGGAAACGCGAGTTCGCCTCGGTCGTCCAGTCGCTGGCCGAGGAGGTCGAGAAGGGCGCGCTCGACCCCGACGACATCGACGCCGCGGACATCGAACAGCGCCTCGTGTTCCCCGACGAGCCGGACTTCGTGGTCAAGACGGGCGCGGAGCGCCTGTCGGACTTCATGATTTGGCAGTCCGTCTACGCCGAACTCTACTTCACCGACGTGAACTGGCGGGACTTCAGGAAGCGGGACTACCTGCGGGCGCTGCGGGACTATCAGGACCGTCAGCGGAGGTTTGGCCGCTAGGCCGAACCCCGCGCTCGCGACCGCGTCGCCGACCGACTCAGTCGGCCGTCTCGTCGGTCCGCTTCGCCAACTCCGCGGACACCTCGTCGGCCCCCGACGAGGGGAGTTGCTCGCGGAGCCGACCCGCGACGGTTCGGGCGTCCTCTAACTCGACTTCGGCGACGGCCCGGACGAGCGTGACGGCGCGCTCGGTCCGGGTGCGTTGCCACGACTGCTCTCTGGACTCGTAGGTGCGGATGCCGCGGAGGAAGTCGACCTTCGAGAACTCCGGCCAGTAGGGCGCACAGAAGTAGACCGCGGCCTCGTTGCCGTTGGCGTGCCACGGCAGGAAGTTCGAGGTGCGCTCGTCGCCGCCGGGGCGGATGATGAGGTCCACGTCGCGGACGGGCTTTCTGGACAGGCGGCGGTCGACCGCCGACACGTCCACCTCGTCGGGCGAGAGGTCGCCGCGGTCGACCGCCCGGCAGACGTCGCGGGCGGCCCCGAGGAGTTCCGCCCGACCGCCGTACGCGAGTGCGATGTTGAGGGTGAAGCCGTCGTAGTCGGCGGTCCGGGACTCCGCGTAGTCGACGGCGTCGCGGACGCGGTCGGGGAGCATGTCGACCTCGCCGATGGCGCGCACGGCGACCTCGCTTTCGTGGACGCGGTCGGCGTCGGCGAACTCGTAGAGCTTGTCCTCGATGAGGTCGAAGAGGGGTTCGCGCTCGTGGTCCGGCCGGTCGAAGTTCTCGGTCGAGAAGGTGTACAGCGTCAGCTCCTCGATGCCGAGTTCCTCGCACCACGTCAGCACGTCCTCGGTCGTCTGCGCGCCGGCCCTGTGGCCGTCGGGGGCGTCGTCGCCGTTCTTCCGGGCGTACCGGCGGTTGCCGTCCTGAATGATGGCGACGTGGGTCGGTCCGTCGTCTATCTCCCGGTCGAGCACCCGCTCGTAGGCGCGTCGAAAGCCGCGTCGGACCCACCCGAACATGTACCGTCGGTCGTCTCCCGAGGCAATGTGTCTTGTGGGTTACACCGTCGCACGGTGCGCCGGGCGACGAATCGCCACCCGTTTGTACCTCCCCGAGAAGACTCGGACATGAGCGAGACTATCGACGAGGACCTCTACCAGCGGACCCTCGCGCTCCTCGAACCCGGCGACATCGAACTCGTCGGGGCCATCGTCCACACCGACCTCACCAGCCGCGAGGACCTGGAGATGCAGGATCTGACCGTCGAAATCAACGAGGTAATCGCCGAGCACGCGGGGAAGGGCGACGCGTGGATTTACGCCGGCAACGACGACACCGACTTCTCGTCCAACCAGTTCCAGGGCCTCTCCGTCGAGGACGACGAGTTCGTCTGGGAGTGCCAACAGCTCGTCCGCGACGGCACGTTCGACCTCGTGTTCTACTACGAGGCCATCGCCGACCAGGACGCCATCGTCGAGGGGCTCGAAGCGCTCGACGACGTCGACCGCGTCACGCCGGTCCCCTGAGGCGGTCAATCGACGCGGGCCGCGGCCCGTCGACGCTCGAACGTCCTTTTTAACTTCACGAGCGGGGGCGCTCGCCCCGCTCGCGTCGACCGTTCACGGACGGTTCGCCGGGCGTTCGGTTCTGTTCGCCGCGGTGAGAACAAGCGAGGCGTTTATCCGCCTCGCATCCCGAGTGACGCGCATGATACAGGCGGACGTGGACCTCTCTCGTCTCGACCGCGCCATCGTCAACGCCTTCCAGGGCGGGTTCCCCGTCGTCGAACGTCCCTTCGAGCCAGCGGCGGCCGCGCTCCGCGAGCGCGGGGTGGACGTGTCGGCGGCCGACCTCTGCGAGCGGGTGCGGACGCTCGACGAGGAGGGCGTCCTCTCGCGGTTCGGCGCGCTCGTCAACGCCGAGGAAATCGGCGGCACGGCGACGCTCGTCGCCATGCACGCGCCCCCAGAGCGGTTCGACGAGGTGGCCGAGCAGGTGAACGCCCACCGCGAGGTCGCGCACAACTACGAGCGCGAGCACCCCCACCTGAACATGTGGTTCGTCGTCTCGGTCGCCGACGAGTCGCGGGTCGAGGAGGTGCTCGGCGACATCGAAGCCGAGACGGGCCAAGCGACGTACAACATGCCCAAGCGCCGCGAGTTCCACGTCGGCGCGAAGTTCCTCCTCGACGGTCCCATCTCGGACGGCGACCTCGACCTCTCGCATCTCGGCCCCGACGTGGAGCCGACGGACGCGCGCGCACTGACGCCCGACGAGCGCGACCTCGTCATGGAGATTCAGGGCGGCCTGCCGATTACGGAGACGCCCTACGCCGACGTGGCGGAGGCAGTCGGACAGGACCCGGCGTGGGTCGTCGAGACCATCAAGCGGTTCAATCTGGAGGGGAAGGTCCGCCGCGTCGGCGTCATCCCGAACCACTACGCGCTCGGCTACTCGGAAAACGGGATGACCGTCTGGAACGTCCCCGACGACCTCGTGCTGGAGGTCGGCCCCGAAATCGCCGCGCTGGACTTCGTCACCCACTGCTACCGCCGGCCGCGACACGAGGGCGTCTGGCCGTACAACTTCTTCGCGATGACCCACGGCCGCTCCGAGGAGGAAAGCGAGGCCCGCATCGAACAGGTGCGCGAGGTCATGAGCGACTACTGGGACGTCGGCGACGACGACTGGGACACCCTGTTCTCGACGCGCATCCTGAAGAAGACGGGAATCAGGCTGGACGAACGAGCCGAGGCGAACACGGAGTGAGATGATTCCGCTTGTCCACGACCTCTCCGACGAGACGGTCGTCGTCTTCGGCGGGGGGCCCGTCGGCGCGCGGAAGGCCCGCCGGTTCGCCCGCGAGGCGCGGACCGTCGTCGTCAGCCCCGAGTTCGCCGACCGCGACTTCGGCGACGCGGAACTCGTTCGAGCGGCCCCCGCGCCCGACGAGGTGCCCGACTGGGTCGAGCGGTTCGCCCCGGCGCTCGTCGTTGCCGCGACTGACGACGACGCCGTGAACGACGCGGTCGTCGCGGCGGCCCGAGACGCCGGCGCACTCGTCAACCGGGCTGACCGGAGCGGCGAGCGCGACGCGGGGAGCGTGGTCGTCCCGGCCACCGTCGAGGACGGCGACGTGTCAGTGGCGATCACGACCGGCGGCGCGAGCCCGGCCCTCTCGAAGCACCTCCGAGAGCGCGTCGAAGCCGAGTTGGCGGGGGCGGGCGAGATGGCCGCGCTGACCGCGGAGCTTCGCGCGGAGCTCAAGGCGTCCGACCGGTCGCCAACAGAGCGCCGTGATGCGATTCGCGCGGTCGTGCGAGACCCGTCGGTTTGGAAGGCTTTACGTACCGGCGATGCAAACCCCCGACGAGAGGCAGCGCGCGTGATACGAGACACACAGCGAGGTGATTCATGAGAGATTCGGGCGTCATCTCCGGTGTGAGCGTCGCCCACGACCGGGCCAGCGTTCGCGAGATTGAGGCCGCGTCGAGCGACGACGTTCGGACGGTCGTCGAGCGACTCCTCGCCTGCGACGGCGTCTCCGAGGCGTTTTCCCTGCAGACGTGTAACCGCGCCGAGGCGTACGTCGTCACCGACGACGCGGCCGACGGCCGCCGCGCGCTCGACGATTTCGCTCCCGACGTCCGAGACGGGAGCGTCCGCTACATGGACCACGAAGAGACCCTCCGCCACCTCATGCGCGTGGCGTCGGGGCTCGAATCGCTCGTCCTCGGCGAGGACCAGATTCTCGGACAGGTCAAAGCCGGCATCGAGGCCGCCCGCGAACGCGACGCCATCGGCCCGATGCTCGAAGACGCGCTCATGAAGGCCGTCCACGTCGGCGAGCGCGCCCGCGACGAGACGGCAATCAACGAGGGCGCCGTCTCGCTCGGGAGCGCCGCCGTCAGGCTCGCCCGGGCCGAACTCGACGCCCCCGTCGGCGAGGTGGACGCCCTCGTCGTGGGAGCCGGCGAGATGGGCACGCTCGCGACCAAGGCGCTCGCGTCGGTCGACGTGGGCGACCTCGTCGTCGCGAACCGGACGGTCGCCAACGCCCGCCACCTCACCCGCGAGGTGCCGGGCGTCTCGGAGGCCGCGGGACTGGGCGACCTCCGCGGTCGCCTCCGCGACGCCGACCTCGTCATCACGGCGACGAGCAGTCCCGACTACGTCGTCACGCCGGACCAGTTGGACGACGCCGGCGAGACGATGCTCATCGACATCGCCCAGCCGCGGGACGTCGACCCCGCCGCCGCCGACATCGACGGCGTCCGCGTCCGCGACATCGACGATTTGGAGACGGTGACCGACCGGACCGCGGAGCGCCGCGAGGAGGCCGCCCGCGAGGTCGAGGCGATGATAGACGAGGAGTTCGACCGCCTGCTCGCCGCCTACAAGCGCAAGCGCGCCGACGAGGCCATCAGCTCGATGTACGAGGCCGCAGAGCACGTCAAGCGCCGCGAGGTGTCGACGGCGCTGTCAAAGCTCGAAGCGCAGGGCGACCTCACCGACGAACAGCGCGAGACGGTCGAGTCGCTCGCGGACGCGCTCGTCGGCCAGATTCTCGCCGCGCCGACCAAGAGCCTCCGCGACGCCGCCGGCGACGACGACTGGACGACCATCCAGACCGCCATGCGGCTTTTCGACCCCGGCTTCGACGACCTCGGCGGGTCGGACTCCGCCGGGCCGTCCGAGCCGTCCGGGCCGTCCATCGAGTTCTCGGGCGAGCCGCCAGAGGACCTCGACCGTGAGGCGCTCGAAGGCGAGGTGCCCCGGCGCGTCCTCGAACAGCTCTCCGACGACTGACTGGCGGCCGAAGCGGGCGGCGAGCGAACCTTCTTATCCGAACGCGGGACCACCCCGCGTCGATGGGACGCCGACCGAAATCGACGAGCCTCGCGCATCGCTCCCGACTCGACGCCGACCGCCGACGAGCCGCCGCCCGCGCGTGGCCGACCGTCGGCCGGCATCTCGTGACCCGCCTCCGTGCGCGGGCGCGTCGCCGGCTCGTCGAGGCGACCCCGAAACGGCGGGTGTGCGACCTCGACGGCGTCGCACGGGCGACCGTCGTCGGCACCGTCGCGGGAGTCGCGGGCGACGGGCCGGCGGTCGAGGTCTGGCGGGACGACGCGAGCGCCGGCGACCGACGAGGGGAGGCCGGTCGGTCGGTTGTCGGCCGCGCGACGCGCCCGTTCGTTCTCCGTGACCCGACCGGCGAGGTTCGGGTCCGCGTTCCGCCGGCCGGCCACGTCGCGTTCGGCGGCGAGGAAGTGCCGGGGGTCGTCGCCCGCGGCGACGAGGTGTCGGTCACGGGACGCATCGTCCGCGGCCGCGACCGCAAGGGGCGACGGCTCCTGACGGGGCCGCGGTTCGTCCTCCGCGCGGGCGGGACCTGACAGTCCGGCAGAATCCTTATCGGGGTGCCACCCGACGGGTTCGGCATGGCAGACCTGCTCTCGGACGACGAAATCGACGCACAGCTCGGGTCGGGTTGGGAACGCGACGGCGACGAAATCGTCCGCGTCTACGAGTTCGACGACTACCTCGACGGCGTCGCGTTCGCCGCCAGCGTGGGCGAGGTCGCAGAAGAGGAGTTCCACCACCCCGAGATAACGATTCGATATCAAGAGGTCGAAGTCCGCCTCACGAGTCACGAGGAGGGCGGCATCACCGACAAAGACCTCCGGCTCGCCGACCTGTTCGACGACGAGCTGTGACAGACGAGGGGACCGCGGCGCTCACCTACGTCTTCCGGGTCCGCTTCCGCCTCGACGCGGCCGCCGACGTCGAGACCGACCCGCGGGAGTTCGAGACGACGGTCCGCGTCACGCCGCCGCCGCCCGGCGAGGAGGGCTGGCTGTTGTTCCGCGACGCGCTGTGGCGCGGCGAGGTGAACGACGAGCGCCACGCTCGCGACCTCGCGGCGTCGTGGCTCGACGTGAACGTCGTCTCGTGTTCGTTCTCCGAACTCCGGGCCGACGAGGCGTCGCTGGACGCCTTCCGCGAGGCCGTCGCCGCGGACCTCGACGCGTTCAACGCCGACTCGGTCCGGGAGGTGCTCCACAAGTACCTCGGGAGCGCGATTCGCGTCGAATCGAGCGATTCGTGACGCGGGGGAAGACATTTATCCACGCCTGACGTACTGTGTTGTCCGAATGGTCGCCGATGACTACGATTTCTGGCTGTTCGACCTCGACGGAACCCTCGTCGACGCCGACTGGTCGTACACGCGCGACGTGTTCGACCGCGTCGGCGACCGACTGGGCCGGCGGTTCACGGACCGCGAAGCCGAGACCATCTGGCACGGGCTCGGCGGCGCGCGCGACCCGATGCTCCGCGAGTGGGGTATCGACCCCGCCGAGTTCTGGCCCGCGTTCCACCGCGAGGAAGACCCCGCAAAGCGAGCTGAAGTGACGTACCTCCACGACGACGCCGAGCGTCTCATCGAGGAGATTCACGCCGCCGGCCGCCCGGTCGGCATCGTCACCCACTGCCAGCAGTTCCTGACCGACCCCGTGTTGGACCACCTCGACGTGCGCGACTGGTTCGATACCGTCGTCTGCTGTACCGAGGAGACGGGGTGGAAACCCGACGCCGCGCCGGTCCGACGCGCCATCGGCGAACTGGGGCTCGACGACCGGCTCCTGACCGACGGCGGCACCGCGGGCGTGCTCGCCGGCGACGGCGAAAGCGACATCGGGGCCGCGTGGAACGCCGGCTTGGACGGCATCCACGTCGAACGCCACGGCTCGGAACACCGCGGGCGATGCGTGCTCGGCGAGTACCGCGTCGAGAGCTTCGACGACCTCGTCCGGTCCGGCTGAGGTTCGACTCGGCGGGCGAGAAAACGAAGACGAAGACGAAGACGAAAATGAGGAGCCGACGCTCAGGAGAGCGTCCGCTCGGTCGACGGGCGGGCGAAGATGTCGCCGGTGCTCGTGACGGCGACTTGGATGTCCTCGTAGGGGAACCGGACCTCGATGCCGGGGCGCTCTTCGTCTTCGACGACGGGGCGGAGCAGTTCTTCCAGCGCGTCGGTGTCGATGTACTCGTACAGCGGCGTCTCGATGGCCGAGAGTCCGCCGTAGGACTCGACGGACTCCACGATGACGATGCCGAGTTCATCGTCGCCGAGCCACTGCCCGACGAGTTCCCAGTTGTCGTCGAGGCCGAACGACGCCTCGGCGGTCGCGTCGGCGTGTTCTTCGAGGGCCCGCGTGACCGCGGAAACCCCGACGGCGAGCGCGGAGTCGACGCTGTCGTCGTCGACGAGGTCGCGGACCCGCTGGAGGACCGTCGCGAGGTCGCCGGGACCGGCTTTCTGGACGTACTCGGTGACGCCGGCGGTCGCGGCGACGTCGGCGACCTCGGGCCACTCTTTCGCCGTGAACAGGAGGATGGGAATGTCCGCGTGTTTCTGTCGGACTGCCTTGACGAGCGGGACGCCGTTTGGGAGGACGAGCGAGTCGCTCACGACGCAGTCGACCGACTCGGCGGAGATGACGTCGAGCGCCTCGGTCGCCGACTCGGCGGTGCGAAAGGAGACGGCGTCGAGTTGGCGGAACGCGGCGGCCGAGAGGGCGAGCATCTCGGGGTCGTCGTCGACGTGTAGGACCTTCAGAGGGCGGTTCATATACCAGATATACACGCTACGTGGATAAAAACGTTCCACTTAGTTTATACTTCAGCGAAACGCGAATATCTGAACCGCTCCCGGCGGCTTTCTAAAACGTTACCGCGGCGCTTGGCCCCTCTCGACCCCTGCGAGGGCGGCAAACACGTCGTCGCTCGCCGCGAGCGCGTCGCGGAACGAATCGACGCCGGGTTTCTCGGCCCGGTCGGGGTTCGCGAGGACGGCGACCGGCTGTGTCCCGAGCGAGACGAAGTCGAGCCCGAGCGAGTCGGCGGTCGCGCGGAGACCGAGTCCGGCGTCGGCGCGGCCGGCGGCGACCGCCCGCGCGGGGCTTTCGAACGCCTTCGACCCCCGGTCGAACCCCTCGATGGACTCGACGAGTTCGTGGCGGGTCGTCCCGCGCTCGTCGGCGAGAGCGGCGACCGCGTTGCCGAGGTCGGTCCGCAGGCCGGAGTTCGAATCCCGGTTGACGAAGCTGAGGTCGCCGTCCACGAGGTCCGCGAGCCCGGAGACCCCATCGGGGTTGCCGGCGGGCACCACGAGCCCCCACTCGCGGGTCCACGAACCGAGTTCGACCGCGTCGATGCCGTCGATGGCGTCACCCCGGTCGCCCGCGACGACGGCCACGTCGGAGATGCCGTCTCGGAGCCGTCGCAGGCCCTCGCGGGAGCCGAACGGCAGGTACCGCGGCGACGACACGCGGTCGAGGACGCGCGAGAGCGCGGGGTCGTCCTCGCCGACGCCGAGCAGGTCCGGCGCGCGAACGTCGGGCGAGAACAGCTGGACCGTCACCGACTCGCCCTCGGCGAGGTACTCCACGTCTGCCGGGACCTCGACGACGCCGTCGGCCTCGACGAGGCTCGTCGTCGCGCCCGACCCCTTGTCGACGGGGTAGACGAGCGTGTTGCCGTCGCCGTCGTCGACGAGGCCGACGGGCATGAGCCGCGTCCGCCCCTCGGCGTACCGCTCGCGGGCGGCCATCGCGCCCTCGACCGTCGCCGTCCGGGGCTCCGGGAGGCCCGCGGCGTCGCGGACCGCCGGCGCGACGAACGTCCGGAAGATGGTGAGCGCCGACACCGGGTAGCCCGGCAGACCGATGTAGGCGCTCCCCTCGCCGAGCGTGCCGACGAGCATGGGTTTGCCGGGCTTGACGGAGACGCCGTGAAGCAGGAGTTCGCCGCGCTCTTCGACCACGCGGTAGATGACGTCGACCGCGCTCGCGGACGTCGAGCCAGACGAGAGCACGAGGTCGCACTCGTCGGCCGCCCGGCGGAGCAGGCGCTCCATCTCCTCGTAGTCGTCGCCCGCGTGGGGGTAGAGCTTCGGCACGCCGCCGGCCTCTTCGACGCCCGCGGCGATGGTGTAGGAGTTCACGTCGTAGATTTCGCCCGCCTCCGAGCGCAGTTCGTCGCCCGGCCGGACGAGTTCGTCGCCGGTCGAGACGATGCCCACGGTCGGCTTCCCGCGGACCGGCACCTCGTCGACGCCGAGCGCCGACAGCAGGCCGATTTCGCGGGGGGTCAGGCGCGTCCCGGGGCCGAGCGCGCGAGCGCCGGCGGCGATGTCGGTTCCGGCGGGCATCACGCTGTCGCCGGGGGCGACCGCCGAGTAGACGACGAGCGAGCCGTCTCGCTCCTCGGTGCGCTCGACGATGACGACGGCGTCCGCGCCCGGCGG
>NZ_AOLP01000011.1 GCF_000337795.1 Haloferax denitrificans ATCC 35960 | reverse complement strand
CAAGGGTTCGTCTGAAACCGTCGTCGGTCGCGGTCGCGCCGCCAGTCCTCGACGCTTCAATCCCACAAGGGTTCGTCTGAAACTCGACCATCGCGACCCCACGCTCGAACTCCTGAGCGCTTCAATCCCACAAGGGTTCGTCTGAAACCCTGCTGCGCCTGCCGCGCGAGTTCGCCCCGGTCGTCGCTTCAATCCCACAAGGGTTCGTCTGAAACCGTCCCGAGTTCACGGGTACAGAACGCTGTACAGCCCGAATTCAAAAGAGTGTTTCCGTCGACCCTCAATTCCCCCGTACCCCCCGGGGGGGTCGACGGAAACGAGTCAGTACTGGGTCTGTTAAGACCGACTCCCCGGTCAGCCGCCGATGTGTCACACGCCCCGACCCACTCGTGAGTCACGACGCTCACGCTCGATTCGGCGACCTCCGTCGGCGTGACCCGCGGCTCGCGCCTCGAAAACGCCGGAAAACGGGGCCGGAGCCGCGACCGCCGCGTTAGTCGAGCGGGTCGTCGAGTTCGCCCATGACCGCTTCGAGGGCGTCGGTCGCGGTGAGGAGGCCGACGACCTCGCCGTCCCGCAGGACGAGCGCGAGTTCCTGGTCCTCGGCTTGGAACTGGTCGAACGCGTCGCTGACGTTCGTGTCGGCGGCGAGCGTCATCGTCGGCGCGGCGATTTCTTCGAACGAGCGCTCGCCGGCGCGGAGCGCCTCGAAGTTGTCGATGATGGAGGGCGCGTAGACGACGCCGCGGAAGTCGGTGAGCGAGTCGCCGACGAGCGGGAAGCGGGTGTGCGGCGTGTTCCGAATCCGGTCGAAGTTCTCGCCGGGCGTCGACGCCGTCGAGAGCGCGACGATGTCGTCGCTGGGAATCATGATTTCGCTGATGGAGAGTTCGTCCACGTCGAGGGCGTTGAGCACCTCGTCGCGGCGCTCCTCGGGGAGTTCGCCCTCTTCGAGCAGGGAGTGCAGGCGCTCGCGGAGTTGGCCGCGGGACTCGATGACGTCGGTCTCGGTTTCGAGCCACGCGCCCGACATCTCGATGCCGAAGAGCTTGAGCGTCAGCTTGGCGACCCAGTCGCCGAACTTGATGATGGGCGAGATGGCGACGTAGAACCAGTGGAGCGGCGTCGCCCCGTAGCGACAGACCATGCGGGAGCGCTCGACGCCGAGGTACGTCGGCGTCTGCTCACCGTGGGTGAGGTGCAGGAGGTTGATAATCAGGTAGGCGATGAGCGCGCCGGCCCCGACGGTCGCGAGCGTCGTCCCGGCGAAAATCGGTTCGAGTAGCGGTTCGAACAGCGCCGCCAGCGCGGGTTCGGCGACGATACCGACGGCGATGCTCGACGCCGTAATTCCGACCTGACAGGTGGTGAGATACAGTTCGAGCTCTTGGGTCATCTCCCAGGCCCGTTCGAGTCGGGTGTCGCCGTCGACGAACTCGGACTCGGTGAACTGCCGCGCGCGGGTCAGCGCGAACTCGATGGCGACGAAGAAACCGTTCGTGAGGATGAGTAACGCCCCCGCGACGAGGCGTATGCCAATCTCTGTTGGGTTCATCTGTGTCGGTGGTACGCCCGTTCGCGCTCGACCCGTTAGAAAGCATCGGCCGTCCGCAGATATATGTAGTCAGTTATCGGGAGTCGATTAATATCCAGTTTGAACTGCGGTTCTGACAATAATGCCGGGAAAGTTAATGTCGCGGGCGACAGACGGGCGGACGAATGACGAGTCGAGAACTCGACGCGCTGGACAGGCAGATACTGTACACGTTGCAGGCGGAGGCGCGCCGCACGTCGTCGACCGACATCGCCGACGAACTCGACGCCTCGGCGAGCACCGTCCGGAACCGCATCCAGCGGCTCGAAGCCGACGGGGTGCTCCGCGGTTACCACGCCGACGTGGACTACGAGCGCGCGGGCTACCAGCTGTACACGCTCATCGTCTGTACGGCCCCGATTCCGGAGCGCGAGGAGTTGGCCGAGGCCGCCGCCGCGGTCCCCGGCGTCGTCGAAGTACAGGAGGTGATGACCGGCGAGCGGAACGTCATGGTCCGGGCCATCGGCGTCGACGGCGACGACCTCAGCCGAATCGGCGAGGAGTTAGACGAGTTGGGCCTCCGTGTCTCCGACGAGGACCTGATTCGGAACACTCACCGCAGTCCGTACGCGAAGTTCGGCGACGACGACGAGTGACCGACTGCACGAGCGGCGACACGCCGCCTCACGGGTGAATCCGACTCGGTTCGTCTCCGGCGGTGCAGTTCCCGAACCACCGGTACAGCTTTGACAGGTGATAACGAACTGGTATTCGCCGTTGTCAGAGACCCTCCCGTTCGCGTCGGTCTCTCACCGACCGAATGCCCCCCCACCCACCACCACACCACCAGAGCGGTTCAACGCGCTCCGACAACGGGTAGACGCAGTTGCGACAGCATCGCGCGGCCGAGGCCCCGCACTCGCCGCGTGGTACGCTACGTGGTTTCATCGGACGACCGCCCCCGGTCGTTCGCTTCCGACGGCGTCCACGCCTCGGGCTTTCGTTCACTAACGCCGTTTGTGACCCGTGAGCGACGGGACCGCGGGTCGAAAAGCGCGGTTCGGCCGGCTCAGTCGAGTCGCTCGACCTGAACCAGCGCGACGGGGTCGTCCCAGCCGTAGACCGCGGGGTCGAGGTCGCCGTCGCCGACGATGCCGGCGTGGGGAGTGACGACTCCTCCCTCGGCGAGGTCCGGGTCGCTCGCGCCGGTCCCCTCGGTGCCGGAGTCGATGCCGTAGAGGGCCTGTGCAGGGGGGACCATGTCGGCGTACGCCTCGGTGTTGACCTCGGTTCCGGCGTCGTAGCTGGCCGCGAAGTACGACCGCGACTCGTTGACCCGCTCGGGGAGCGGGACGGTGTCGAGGCCGGCGAAGCCGTCGTTCGTGCCGATGAGCATGCTGACGAACGAGAGGTACGCGCCGCTGGCGTCGGTCTCCAGTTCGAGCGTGACGGCCGCGGGGAACGTCTCGCTGGCCGGGAGTTCCTCGGGGACGAGCGGCGCGTCGCCGACCGCGACGCCGCGCACGTCGTCGCTCTCCTCGGCCAACTCACTGAGCGGGCCGAGGTTCCCGTTCTCGGCGAGTTCCCTGATGGCGTCGCTCGCCGGGTCGCCGACGGCGAACAGTTCCACGCCGGCGCGGTGGGCGACCACCGCCGGCGGGGTGAACGGCTGTCCGGTCGTCAGGTTCGCCACCGTCACGCGGTAGGTCCGCGCGGACTGGGCGCTTCCGTTGCTCCCGTTTCCGGCCGATTGCCCCGGCAGACTCGCGCTCCCCAGACAGCCGGCGAGGGCAGTCAGCACGCCCGCGCCGGTCAGTCCGAGGACGGTCCGTCTCGTCGTCGGTGTCGTCGGGTTCGTCGTCGCCTCGGTCGTCGTCGCCTCGGTCGTCGTCGTCTCAGTCGTCGTCGTCTCAGTCGTCGTCTCAGTCATTGGTCTCACGTGTGGTCGGAGCCACGAGAACGAGGACGCGAGGCGGGCTAAAGGCGATTTTTCGAGATTCGGGGCGACTCCGTGACGAATCGGGGTCGAGTCAGTACCAAATTCGGCCGGGGTGCGAGCGGGACGGGTCTGGCGCGTGCGACGCCGCCGGAACGCTCACCGAACCGTCACGTAGGTCAGGAACGCCAGCGCGACGAGTTGGAGGCCGCGGAGGACCAACACGGCCTGCTGGACGTGGGGGTCGCCGGAGTAGAGGCTCTGCATCGTGACAAAGAAGTAGAGCGCGACGGCGTTCTCGACGAGCATGACGACGGCGAACGCGAGCAGGCCGAGGACGAGCGAGGTGCGGAACGTCCGGTAGTTGCGAATCCACACGGCGGTCAGCGCCGCGAGGAAGACGATGTTCACGCCCGAGAGGGCGCTCGCCGCCATGATTTGGGTGTCCATTGCCATATCAATCGAGGTGTGTCGCGATTTCTTCGAAGGTGTCGCGGTACCGTTCGAACTGGTCTGTGAGGAAGTACAGTCGCCCGTACTTATCGCCGCCGGCCTCGACGACCCCGTGGGATTCGAGGGCGTCGAGGTGGTGTCTGATGGTCTTGTAGCCCACGTCGAGTTCGTCGGCGAGGCGGTTCGCGTTCTGCGGGCGCTCCGAGAGGACGCGGATGATGCGGACGCGGTTCTCGCCGCCGCGGGTCGCCGTGAGCAGATACCAGAGCGCCTTCTCCATCGACTGTTCGTTTGACTGATTGGTCGAGCGCGGTATTATTCTCGCGGGTGCCGTTCGACGCGACGGGTTCGACTCGGCGACGACCGAACATGAGCGTTGTTCCAGTTCCGTACCAAATCCGGGTTGAGTTCGGACGTGCCGAGTCCACCTCGCCACTGGGCCGAACGAGGCGAGCCGACTGAGAACCCCGCCGACGGCAGTAAGGGATATGTCGGTCGCGTCCTACGAAAACTCGTATGGACGACGACGCCGGACGGAACGCGTGCGCCATCGAATCCCCGAAGGGTAGACCCTGCCCCTTCTGCGGCACGTCGATGGACCACCGCCACTGCAAGTACGTCTGCCCGGAACACGGGGTCGTCTACGACTGTAGCGACACGTTCTGGTAACGAAACCTGACAGAAGACGCCCGAAACGGGACCGCCGCGAAGTCGGCGGGTTCGCGGGTTGATTTCACGGCGGCACGAAGCGTTATGTCGGCGGCGACCGAACTAACGGCCGTCCTCACCGGTCAGCTCAGTTGGTCCCGAGACGGACGCGGCCACGCACACGAAACGATGCTCAACGAATCACAGGTCGAGGCGGGAAAAGACATCCAACAGCGGACGGGAAAGACGTTTTACTTCGCGACGCGGCTCCTTCCCGAGCGCGTCAGACACGCCACGTACGTCCTGTACGCGTTCTTCCGCGTCGCCGACGAGGTCGTCGACGCCGAGCAGACCGCGCCGCCTGCCCAACAGCGCGAGCGCCTCGAACGCCTCCGCGCCGAGGCGCTCGGCGAGGCGGAGACCGACGACCCCGTCCTGTCGGCGTTCGCCGAACTCAGAGAGCGCTACGGCATCGACCCCGACGACGTGCACGTCTTCATCGACGCCATGGAGTCGGACATCGAGAAGGACCGCTACGAGAGCTACGAGGAGTTAGAGACGTACATGGACGGGTCGGCCTCGGCGGTCGGCCGAATGATGACCGCCGTCATGCGGCCCGACGACCCCGAGGCGGCGCTCCCGCACGCGACGGCGCTCGGGCAGGCGTTTCAGATGTCGAACTTCCTCCGCGACGTGGGCGAAGACGTGGTCGAGCGCGACCGGGTCTACCTCCCGCGGACGACGCTGGACCGCCACGGCGTCGACACCGAACAGGTTCTCGCCCTCGAGTTCGACGAGCGCGTCGCCGACGTGATGCGCGACGAACTCCGCCGAACGGAGTCGCTGTACCGCGACGGCGTCGCCGGCATCGAGTACCTCCCGGCGGACTGCCAGTTCCCGGTGTTGCTCTCGGCGGTGCTGTACGCCGACCACCACCGGTCGATTCGAAAGCTCGACTACGACACCCTCACGGCGACGCCCGAACTCGGCTTCGGGCGGAAGCTCGCGCTCCTCGCGAAGACCGCGGCGTACTGGGCCGTCTGGCGCGACCCAGTGGCCGTGTTCAAGGCCGTCAGCGTCGTTCCCTACCCCGACGACGAGGAACTCGACGCGGAGTTCGGCCCCGGTTCGACGCCGGTCGGCCGCTCGCGGCGCAGTGGACGCGTCTCCGGGTGGCTCCGGTCGCTGAGCCGCTGGGGTTCGGACTGAGCGACGCGGGGTTTTCCGCGAAACCGTTTACTGAGTGGCCGGCGGAGCCTACCGCATGCATCGCGTCACCCTCGACACCCGGTTAAACTGTCCGCTGGGACGGGTGACCGCCGCGCACGACGTGACGCTGACCACGCCGTACTGGAATCTCTCACCCGAGACGGGTCGGTGCGACCTCTGGGTCGAGGCCTCGTCGCCGGGGCGCTCGCAGTTGGAAGCCGGCATCCGCGCGCTCAGAGACGCCGACGGCGTCAGCTATTTCGAACTGAAGCGGAAGCGCGGCTCGCACGCGACCGCTCACGTGGTGCTCGAAGAGACCGTCGCCATCGAAACGGTCCTCGCCCACGGCGGCGCGGTCATCGCGCCCTTCCGCGACAGAGACGGCTGGGAGCGGTGGCACCTCGGGTTCGCCGACCCTCACGCCGCGGCCGCGACACTCGACTCGCTCGACCGCCGCTACGAACTCACCGTCGTCGAGCAGACGCCGCTCGACGACTCGGTCGCGCCCGACGTCTTCCGGCACTTCCACGAGGCGGCGACGCTCCTCGACGGCTGTGAGCGTCTCACCGAAACGGAGGCCCGGGTGCTCCGGACCGCGGTCGAACACGGCTACTACGAGACGCCGCGAAGCGAGTCGCTCGCCTCTCTCGGCGAGCGGTGCGGCGTCTCCGACGTGGCCATCTCGAAGACGCTCCGCCGCGCGGAGCGGAAGCTCCTCGGAGCCGCCGTCTCGGCGCTCGCCGGCCTCGACACCGACCGGCCGAACGCGGGCGGCGGCGACGGACGTTAGCATACTAACCCGCAGGTTCTCCGAGGTCGCAGGCGTCGGTTTCGGTGATGAGCGTACGCGCCGACGCATCGCGTTCGACCGGCGACCGGACGAGGTTCGCACCCGAGGTATCGCCCCGAACTATCGCAATCGACGACGACACGCCTCCCTCTGGCGGGCTGACGCTCCACCATGGTCGGTGAGTCGTTCCTCGCCGGTCGGTATCGGAACACCGCCCTGTTCGTCCTCTTGGCCGCGCTGTGGGGCGGGACCTACCCCGCGGTGACGCTCGGTCTGGGGTCGTTCCCGCCGATTCTGTACGCCGCGCTCCGGCTCGACATCGGGGCGGCGCTCCTGTTTCTGTACGCGGGGTGGCGAACCGACTACTGGCGACCCCGAACGAGCCGCGATTGGACGGTCGTCGCCCTCGCCGGCCTCCTGTCGCTCGCGGGCTACAGCGTCCTCCAGAACGTCGGCCAACAGACCGTCCCGAGCGCGGTCGCGTCGGTGCTCGCGGGGCTGATTCCGATACTGACCGTCGGCTTCGCGAAGCCGTTTCTCCCCGACGAGCGGTTCGGCCCGGTCGAGCTCCTCGGCGTCGCCGTCGGCTTCCTCGGGTTGGTCGTCATCACCGACCCGGAGCCGTCGAACCTCCTCGGTGCGAACGCCGCGGGGCAGGCGATACTGGTGCTCGCCGCGGCCTCCTTCGCGCTCGGCGGCGTGCTCACTCAGCGAATCGACGCCGAGATGCCGTTCGCCGCCCAGACCGCGTGGGCGATGGTCGTCGGGGCCGCCGCGACCCACCTCGCCAGCGCCGCGAGTCCGACAGAGTCGCTGGCGCAGGTCGACGTGTCGCTCGCGGGCGTCGCGGGCCTCGTCTACCTCGGCGTCTTTGCGAGCGCGGCCTGTTACCTGCTGTACTTCTCGCTTCTCCCGCGCCTCGGCTCGGTCGAACTCAATCTCGTCACCTACGCCACCGCCGGCTTCGGGGCGGTGTACAGTTGGCTCCTGTTCGCGGAGCCCGTGACCGCGGCCACGCTCCTCGGCTTCGGGCTCGTCCTCCTCGGCTTCGGCCTGCTCAAGTGGGAACGACTCGGCGCGGCCTACCGGGGCCGGCGTCGCGGCGTCGAGTCGGACTGAGAACTGACGCTGGAGCACACCGACGCTCAGGAGCGCCACGGCAACCGCCGCGGAAGCCGCAGGAGCCGCGAGTCGAACCGGTCCGTCTTGAGCAGTCCGACGCCGAACAGCGCCGCGACCGCGACGGGAATCCAGTTGCCGAACCACGCGTTGATGCCGCCCCAGAGGATGACGAAGCTCACGAGGTCGTCGAGCATGAACTCCGTGCGGTCGAGGCGGGCGAGAAGCGCCTCGCGGTCGAACGACCAGTCGAGCGCGACGACGGCGACGGTCGCGCTGACGACCCATCCGGCGTAGTTCGAAAGCGGGACGCCGTAGAACAGCACTGCGTCGTCGCCGAGGCGGTAGTACTCCCAGAAGCCGAGCGCGACCGCGCCGGGGTCGAGCACCACGTCCATGGCGAGGACGGCCGCGATGACGACGCCGAGGCGGACGGCCCCGTTGCGGGCGCGGTCGCCCAACAGGAGCAGACACAGCAGGTAGGCGTTCATCACGAGCGGGATGAAAAACACCGGGAGCCCGACGGGAACCCCGGCGACCGTCGGCCCGAGGTCGACGCCGTAGTGGAACCAGCCGTACGGCCAACCCGTGGTGACGCCGGTGTACTCGATGGCGTAGGCGTAGGCGGTGAGCGCGCCGACGCCGAGGGCGGCCCGCCGGGTCACGAGCGGGAGGACGCCCACGATGAGCGGCGAGCGCATCACGAGCGTCCCGAGGAGGATGAGAAACGCGTTGAACGCGAGCGGGTCGGGGAGCCACCCCATCGCGCTGGCGACGAGGAGCACCGCGCCGTTCAGCGGGAAGAACACCGAGATGGTAAATCGGTTGTCGCGCACGAGTCGGTCGAGCGCCTCCTCGGCGTCGTCCCGTGTGGACGGCAGGCGCGCTCGCAGGTCGCTCACGCTCACGGGCGCACCCCCGGGGACTCGCGTTCACCCATAGACGAGCCTCCAGAGCGCCCCGAGGGTGATGAGCATGCCGACGACGGTGTTGATGACGGGGTACCACCAGTACGCCCGGTCCACGTCGACGCCGGCGGCGACGATGCCGAGGACGACGACCGGATAGGCCGCCAAGAGCGCGCCGAGTCGGAGGTCGACCGCGGCGAAGGCGACAGCGGCGAGCGCCCACGTCGCGGCGCAGTACCAGTAGGTCCGGCGCTCGCCGAGGGCCGTCGCGGTCGTCCGAATCCCGGCCTCGCGGTCGGGTTCGATGTCGGGAATCGCGGAGAACGTGTGCATCCCCATCGTCCAGAGCCACGCGCCCGCGACGGCGAGCATCGGCGGGTTCGACCCCGAGACGGCCGCGTAGGCGGCGACGCCCGGCAGGACGTACAGGCCGTTCGACACCGAGTCGAAAAGCGGCGTCGTCTTGAACCGAAGCGGCGGCGCGCTGTACTCGACGGCGAGGAAGAAGTGCGCGGCGAGCCACGGCCACGCGACCCGCGGGACGACGGCGAACAGGCCGACGCCGAGCAGGCCGCTCGCGGCGACGACGGCGGTGTTTACCGGGTCGCCGCGCCAGCGGGCCTCGCGGTCGTCCTTCTTCGGGTTCGCCTCGTCCACGTCGGCGTCGAACACGTCGTTGACGCCGTACAGAAAGACGTTCGCGGGGACGAGGAAGTACGCGAACAGGGCGAGCGGTTCGAGGCCGAACAGGTCGGCCGGGGCGCTCGCGGCGGCCGCGACGCCGACGACGACGGGACCGGCGAGGTAGAGCCAGAATCGGGGCCGCGAGAGGACCGCGAGGTAGACGAGTCGGTCGCGGAGGCCGCTGTCCCCTCGCCCGCCGCCGGGGGCGACGTCCTCCTCGCCCTTGCCGCCCTCGCCGCCTTCTCCCGCGTCGGTCTGTGCGGCCATGTCGGCGCTCACCTCGCGTCGTCGGCCATCTCCTCGGCGGTGAGCTGGCCGCTGATGAGACACATCGGGACGCCGATGCCCGGCGTGGTGAACGAGCCGGTGAAGTAGAGGCCGTCGACCGCGTCGGAGCCGTGGGGCGGGCGGAGGAGCGCCGTCTGGAACAGCGTGTGCGCGAGGCCGAGCGCCGTGCCCTGCGTGCTGTTGTAGCGCGATTTGAAGTCGTTCACGCAGAACGACTCCTCGACGACGATTCTGTCGCGGAGGTCGACGCCGGTGTTCTCGGCGATGTCGTCGAGGACGAGGTCGCGGTAGCTCTCGCGGAGTTCCGGCGTGTCGTCCAGCCCGGCCGCGATGGGGACGAGCGCGAACAGGTTGCTGTGGCCCTCGGGCGCGACCGAGTCGTCGGTCTTCGACGGCACACAGAGGTAGTACGCGGGGTCGTCGGGCCACGCGGGGTCGTCGAATATCGTCTCGAAGTGGTCGTCCCAGTCGGTGGGCAAGACGAGCGTGTGGTGGGCGAGTTCGTCCACGTCGCCCTCGACGCCGAGGTAGAGCAGGAACGCCGAGGGGGCGTACGTCCGGGAGTCCCAGTAGTCGGCGTCGTACTGGCGCTTCCTCTCGGGGAGGAGTTCCTGTTCGGTGTGGGCGTAGTCGGCGTCGGAGACGACCTGGTCGCAGAGGAACTCGCGGCCGTCCTCGGTGCGGACGGCGAACCCGCCGCGGCGACCGGCGATTTCGGCCACGGGCGATTCGGTGTGGAACTCGACGCCCAGCTCCTCGGCGAGGTCGACGATGGCGTCGACGACGCCCGCGAGGCCGCCGTCGGGGTAGTAGACGCCCATGTTGAAGTCGACGTGGCTCATGAGGTTGTAGAGCGCCGGCGTGTTGTTCGGCGCGCCGCCGAGGAACACCAGCGTGTACTGCATTATCTGCTGGAGCTTCGGGTGGTCGAAGTAGTTCTCGACGTGGTCCTGCATCGAGCCGACGAGCGACAGCCCCCACGAGTACCGGAACACGTCGAGGTCGATGTAGTCGGTGAGGTCCGGGCGGTCGGTGTAGACGAAATGTTCCATCCCGATGCGGTAGTTCCGCTCGGCCTTCCGGAGGTAGTCGTCGAGCCTGTCGCCCGCGCCGGGCTCGTAGGACTCGAAGGTGGCCTTGTTGGCCGCGAGGTCGGGGAGCATATCGACGCGGTCGCCGTCCTTGAAGAAGATGCGGTAGTGCGGGTCGAGTCGGGTCAGCCCGTAGTAGTCCTCGGGCCGCTTTCCGAAGTAGGCGAAGAAGCGCTCGAACACGTCGGGCATGAGATACCACGACGGCCCCATGTCGAACCGGAAGCCGTCGCGTTCGAGCGTGCTGGCTCGGCCGCCGAGCTGTTCGTTCTTCTCCAACAGCGTCACGTCGGCACCGGCGTCGGCGAGATAGCACGCCGTCGAGAGGCCGCCGAACCCGCCGCCGATGACGACGACGGACTCCCCGGCGAGAGAGTCGAGAGCCGAGACAGAATTCATGTCCGTTCGTAAGGACGTAGAGGACATAAATCGACTGACCGAACCGACCGCCGTCGGGGGGTAGCTTTAGGCTCGGTCCAGCCGTACGGCCCCGCATGAACGACACCACCGCGGTGGTCACGGGCGCGAGTTCCGGCATCGGCGCGGCGGTCGCGCGCGCCCTCGGTCGCGCCGGCGCGACGGTCGTCGTCTGCGCCCGCGACGCCGACGCCCTCCAGTCGGTCGTCGACGACATCGAGAGCGACGGCGGGACCGCCAGCGCCGTCCGCGCCGACGTGCGCGACGAACTCGACATGGAGCGCCTGATGGAGACGGCGGCCCGCGCCGGCGGGCGCATCGACGCGGTCGTCGCCAACGCCGCCGTCGCCCACGGGACGCCCGGCGAGATGCCCGCGCCCGAGGAGTCCTACGCGGCGTTCGACGACACGCTCCGAACCAACGTCCGCGGCGTCTTCGCGGCGGTCAAAGAGGCGCTCCCGCACATGGCCGACGACGGGCGAATCCTCGTCCCCTCCGGCTCCGTCGCCCGCGAGGCGAAGCCGGGGATGGGCGCGTACGCCGTCTCGAAGGCGGCCGCCGAGGCGCTCGTTCGGCAGTTCGCCGCCGACTGCGACCGGACCGTGACGGTCGTCGACCCCGGCCTCGTCGCCACCGACCTCACCGGCGGGCAGGGCCGCGACCCCGACGACGTGGCCGGCCTGTTCGTCTGGGCGGCGACCGACGCCGACCCCGCCGAGTTCGACGGCGACATCGCGGACCTCAAAGCGTGGAAGCGCGCGACGCGCTGAGGCCCCGTCGCGTTTCGACCCCCGCGTTCCGCCGGAACCGCGCCCCTTATTAATCCGAACCAGTTCGTTCATAATATGAACCGTTCGACGGCCATCGGCGCGGGGAGCGTCGTGGCGCTCGTCGCGCTCTCCGGATACGCCGCGAGCGCCGGGGCGTGGAACCTCCTTATCGTCTCGTGGGCCGCCTTCGGCGCGATGGCGCTTGCCGCACCACTCGGTGCGCGCAGTCGGACCGAACACGCCGAGGGACTCGTCTGGGGCTACGGCCTCGCCAGCGGCGCGATGGTGACGAGCGCCGCGGTGTTTCTGGTCCCGCAGGCGCTCGGCCACCACACCCAGTTCGGCGGCTTCGGCATCGCCTTCGGCATCCTCGCGGGCTTCGCCGCCCACACCGTCGGCCACCGCTTCGCCCACATGGAGTTCCCCGTGGACCGCACCGTGACCGAACTCTCGGCGCACGCCGTCTCCGCGGGCGCGATTATCGGTATCGTCTACGGGAACATCGACGTGGGCGTCGGCCTCGGCCTCGCCATCGTCTCCCACAAGGGACCGGCCGGCTACGCCGCCGCTCGCCGGCTCTCGGGACAGGACAAGTCGGTCGCCCCCCTGCTTCTTCCCGCGGCGGGCCTCGGCATCGCCGCTATCGTCTCCAGCGCCGTGTCGCTCCCGGCGACCGACGCCTTCCGCGGCCTCGTCTTCGGCTTCGCCTCCGGCGTGTTCCTCCACGTCGCCATGGACTTCCTCCCGCGCTGTGAAATCGGAAGCGAGATTCACGAACTGCTGTCGGTCGAAGACGACCACGCCCACGCGATTCTCGACCGCCTCCGGGTCCACGCCGCGCTGAGCACCGCCGTCGGCGGCCTCGCCGTCTTCGCCGCGTGGCTGGCGCTCAACTAGTCTCTCATTCGCTCGCCGGGCCGAGGTAGCCCCACGCGAGCAGTCGGTCGCCGTCACCGTCTATCCAGCGCTCGCCGATGTCGTCGCGGTAGTACAGGTTCGGAATGACGATGTTGTCGACGCGGTCGTACGCCTGTCTTCTCGCCTCCTGCATCGTCTCGCCCTTCCCGGTGACGACGAGCGGGATGCCGCTCTCGCCGGCGGCGCGCCACTGCCCGTCGACGAGTTTCGCGTCCTCGATGTGGACGCCCTCGCGGCTGTCGGTCTCGAAGACGACCGCCGCGTTCCGCGAGTTCTCGTCGTAGGTCTTCTCGTCGGTAAAGGGGAACGGCGGCAGGACGATGCGGACCGCGATTTGGTAGCCGCCGTGGACCGAGAGGTCGGGGTCGTTGCCGTGGGCGAGGTCGTAGAAGAACTGCGCGGTCGACGACTCGAAGGACTCCTCTTGGAGCGTAATCGTCGGGTAGCCGAACCGCGGGGTGAACTCCAGCGGGTAGATGCCGTGTTCGTTGACGATGCAGTTGATGTCGATGCTCCCGACGTAACCCTCCTCGGCGAGCCACGGTTCGAGCCGGCCCAGCGTCTCCTCGAACAGCCGGTTCCGCCCGGCCCAGAACATCGACGTTCCCATCTCGCCGGTCGAGGGGCCGATGTTGCCCGGAAACAGCTTCTTGTGCTCGAAGTTGAAGTTCACCGAGTCGACGAACCTCTCGCCGTTGAAGAAGCCGCAGACCGCGATTTCGACGCCCTCGACCTTCCGCTGGAGCTGAAAGCCCTTCATCCGGTGGCCCCACGCCTGCTTGTACGCGCGGAGCACCTCGACCACGTCGCTCCCGTCGTCCTCGTTTCCGACGTAGAGGAGTCGCTTGACGTTCTGGACCTCGCCGAGCGGTTTGATGACGTAGGGGGCGCGGTTCCGCCGGACGTACTCGATGCCCTCGTCGAAGTCGCGGAAGACGCGCTGTTCGACCGTGTCCACGCCGTGGGACTCCAGCACGTCCATGGCGTAGCCGCGGTCCTCTTCGAGGCGGTCGGTGTTCGGCGTCCCGCCGACGACGGCGTGTCCCTCCTCGCGGAGTTCCTGTGCCAGCGCGCCGGTTCCGATGTCGGAGCCGACCCAGATGTCGTCGAAGACGATGACGTCGGCCCAGTCGACCTCCGCGCGCCAGTCGTCGGTCTTCGTGACGAAGCCGTCGCCGATTTCCCTGTCCCGCTCGGCCTCGATGTAGTACCGCACGTCGTGGCCCTCCCTGTGGACCTGCCACGCGAGGTCGGTGATGAGCGCGGCGTCCGCCGACACGAAGAGGAAGTTCATAGCCAACGACTCGGGCGGCGGCCTGAAAACTGTATGCGTGGTGAGAGGTAGCGCGGACCGCTCAGTCGCTCGTCAGCCGGCGAAGCTGAACGGAGACGCCGAGCGCCGCCCCGAGGAGCAACACGAGGTTGAACGCCGCCTGGAACGGCGCGCGGTACTCGGGGTTCACCCACGTCGTGATGGTCTGGCTGGCGTTGAGGTAGAACTGGAGCGCCGCGATGAGCGCGAGCAACAGCAGTCCCGCGAGCACCGCGTAGTCGAGGTAGCGGCGCATCCGCTCCGCGAACTCGCGGTTCTCGGTTCCCTCGTCGTCGGTCGCCCGCGTCTCGTCAGTCGGAGACCGGTCTCCGTCCGTCCGCATCTCGTCGCTCATTTCGACCACCTCCGGGCGACGAAGACGGCCGCGAGCAGTCCCACGACCGCCACGAGCGGGCCGAAGCCCGGTGCCGCCGAGGAGGTCTCGGTCGGCTCGTAGCCGGTTTCTCGCGGCGCGTCGCCGCCGTTGCCGTTCTCGAAGTCTTCGACGCGGAGTTCCACGTCCTCTCTGGTCTGGTTCACGCTAATCGTCCTCGTTGGGTTCAGGTTCGCCGCGCCGCGGGCGGTGTCGATGACGACCCCGTCGCGGAGCAACACGGCGTCGATGTAGTAGTTGTAGTCGTTCGGGACGCTCGCCGACGCGTCCACCGTCTCGGTCCGGCCGGCCTCGATGGTCCCCGCGTCGACCGTCGTCCGCGAGGCGACGATGTTGGACTCGGCCTGCCGGAGCACGAACAGCACCGAGAGCTCTTCGGCCGGGTCGTCGCCGGCGTTCGTCAGCGTCGCCGTCAGGTCGAGCGTCGTCCGGTCGTCGCCGGTCTCCGCGATGGCGAAGGAGACGGGCGGGAGCGCCTCGCTGTCGGTGAACGAGGTGGTCGACCGGAGGTACGGCGGCTTGATGGCCGAGACGCCGCGGACGCTCTTTCGCGCCTCGTCGACCCGCTCGTCGTCGCTGTAGAGGACGACCTCGACGTCGTAACCGCCCTCGCGGGGGACCGTGAGGTTGGTCGTCGTCGCCGTCTCACCGTCCTTTGAGAGCGTTCCCACGTCGATTTCCTGCGTCGTCGTCAGCAGTCCCGACTCGGCGTCGACGGCGCGGACGAGGACGCTCACGTTCTCCGTTGGGTTGCCTCGGTGGTCGATTCGCGTCTCGATTTCGAGGGTGACCGTCTCCCCCGTCGCCTGCCCGGCCGCGATGGAGACGCCGGCGACGTCCACCGGGCCGGGACGGACGGGGCCGTCGTCGGTCGGGTCCGCGACGACCCCCGGAACGACGGCGGCGGCGACGAGCGCCACGACGACGACGCCGACCGCCCCGGCGGTGAGGAGGGCGTTTCTTTCCATACCCGACTGACATTTACGATTGGGTAAATGTTTTGTCCCCGACGGGTCCGGAGAGCGGCCGACGCGACCGAGACGCCACGGCTGTGGGGGACCCGCTCGCCACCGGGAGTGTCATGGTAAGTGTGAACACACGCTTTGCCCTCGGAGCGCGTATCTCTCCTGTTATGTCGAAGGCGATGCAACAGGCGACGTGTTCGTGCGGGTTCAGCGTGACATCCGAGAACAGAAACGAGGTCGTGAAAGTGATTCAGGAACACGCCCACGACGAACACGGAAAAGCGATGACGAGAGACGACGTGCTGGCGATGATGAAGCAGGCCTGACGAGCGTGGTCGGGCGTGGATTTTTATAGGACGGCGTAGCGATATGTGGCATGGCAACATACGTTATCGGGACGAACTCGGTCCACACGAGCGCCGAAATCTGCGACTACCTCTCGCGGCGAATCGACGCCGGCGACGCGCTCCACGTCGTCAACTCCCACCGCGGCGGCGACGAGACCGACAGCGAGGACGTCCGCGACGGCGAGGACGCGCTGAACGTCGTGACCTCCCGGCTCGGCGACCTCGTGGACGTGGAAACGCACCAGTACATCCGCGGCAACGACCCCGCCGACGACATCCTCCGATGTGCCGACGAACAGGACGCCGACGAAATCGTCATCGGCGTCCGAAAGCGCAATCCGACCTCGAAAATCGTCTTCGGGAGCACGGCACAGGACGTGCTGTTGCACTCGAACATCCCGATGGCGGTCGTCCCGCTGGAAACGGTCTGACCGCCCGAAACGGCGCTCCCGACCGACTCAGTTCCCGCTTCGATACTCGACGAGTTCCATCTCGAACGCCGGCGTCTCGTCGCCTTCCTCCTCGTAGAACGCCACGTAGCCCGGCAACGGGCTCTCCGGGGTGACACAGCTCTCCCAGAAGACGCTCCCGTTCGTCCGGACGACGAACTCCGCACATTCGAGGCCGGCGTAGGTCGAGAGCGCCTCGACTTCGAAGCTCACGGTCCCGTTGGGGCCCGATGACTCCCAGCTGTCGCCGACGCTGAGGGTCTCGCCGTCGACGCCGCTGTAGTACGGCGAGTCGAACCCGAGGGTGGCGACCGACCCCGACGGGCTTCCGGCGAGTTCGCCGTACACCTCGTCCGGCGGCGCGGTCACGGTCTGTTCGCTCGTCGCGTTGGGCGTGACCAGTTTCGTTCGGACCGTCACCTCGTCGTCGGTCGCGGAGACGACCTCCCACTCGTAGGTCGCGGTGCCGTCGATGCTCGGACTCTCGATGTCGTAGCGGTAGTACTGCCCGGTACGGTACCGCTGGTCCCACGTTCCGTTGAACGTGACTGCGGAGCGTTCGGCGGCGGCGTCGCCGCTCTGGTCGGCCGACCCGCCGCCGGCGGTCGTCGTCACGTCTGTCGCGTCCGTCGCCGGTTCGGTTGCGGTCGTGGCGTCGCCGCCGACGCCGCCCCCGCACCCGGCGAGGAGAACCATGACCGCGGCGAGGAGCACTCGCACTGCGTTGGGTTGCATACAAAACACGAGAGACCACCCGGGGTCATAATAGACACGTCAGACGGCGCGACGCGGCGGCGCGGCGGAACGGGCAGGGGCGACCCGGTCAGTTGTCGTCGTTGTCGTCGTCGTTGTCGTCGTTGTCGTCGTCGGCTTCGAGCACCTTCTCGGCGAGCGTCGGCACGAACGTCCCGATGTCCGTGACCATGCCGATGGCCTGCGAGGAGCCGCGGTCCAGCAGTTGCGTGACGGTCGCGGGGTTGATGTCCACGCAGACGGTCTTGGCCGTCGACGGCAGGCAGTTGCCGACGGCGACAGAATGCAGGAGCGTCGAGAGCATCAGCACCATGTCGGCGCGGTGGGCCTGCTCGCGGATGGCGTTCTGCGCCTCGATGGTGTCGGTGATGGTGTCCGGCAACGGGCCGTCGTCCCGAATCGACCCCGCGAGGACGTACGGCACGTCGTGTTTCACGCACTCGTACATCACGCCCGATTCGATGAGTCCCTCCTCGACGGCCTCGGCGATGCCGCCGGCGCGGATGACCTCGCTGATGGTGTAGATGTGGTGTTTGTGGCCCTTTCGGGGATGTTCCATCGTCTCCATGTCCATCCCGAGGGAGGTGCCGTACAGCCCGCGCTCGATGTCGTGGGTGGCGAAGCCGTTGCCGGCCGAAATCATGTCCACGTAGCCCTCGCGGACGAGTTCGGCGAGGGCGTCGCCGCCGCCGGAGTGGATGAGCGCCGGCCCCGCGACGACGAGGACGTTCCCGCCGTCGGCTTTGGTCTCGCGGAGCGCGTCGGCGACCTCGCCGATGAGCGACTCCGAGGGGCGCTCCGAGGAGACGCCGCCCTGCATGAATCCGAAGGGACCGGAAGCGTCGCGGGGGCGCTCCGGCGGCTTGACGCGAATCCCCGCCTCGTCGGTGACGACGAGGTCGCCCTCCTCGATGCCGTTGAGGACCTTCGTGTGGGCCCGCGGGCCGTCGTCGGTCTCCTCGATGACTATCGCGCAGTCCATCTCGATGTTCTCGACCGGGAGCCACTCGCCGCGATACCGAACGTCGGTCGGGTGGTTCGTCGTCGAGTAAAAGCCCACGGGGACGACCCGGTCGGCCGGCGAGGCCTCGACGCGGGCGTCGACGGGGTCCGTGAGGTTCGCGCCGATTTGGTGGAGTTCGTGCAGTATCTCCTGGAGCGTCTCGCGGTCGTCCGCGGTCACCGACATCCGGCAGTAGGAAGGCTCGTCTTTCTGCCGGCCGACGTCGAACTGCTCGACGTCGAAGTCGCCGTCGAGGTCCATCACGATGCCCATGGCCTGTTGCATCATCCCCGAGTCGATGATGTGGCCGTCGAGTTCGACCGTGCGCGTGAACGTCATCGACGGAGAGACGGGGAAGGCGGCAAAGTGGGTTACGGACGCGACGACGCGAGGGGCGGAAAAAAGACGGATTCGGACGGCGTTCGGGTCGGGTTCAGAGGAAGAAGCTCTTGAACGTGTTGGCGACGGTCCAGACGATCTGGTCGACGGGGTGTCCTCGCTCGCCGTTGACGCGGATGCGGTCGTCGGAGAGGGCGCTTCGCACCTCAGCCATCGGCTCCGGCGACTCGGCGATGGTTTCGAGCGTCTCTCGGTCAGTCGTGATGCGGGTCGACGCCTCGCTGTCGGGGCCGGTCGACAGGTCTTCGATTCGCATGTCGTCTCGCACCGACGCCGAGAACACCCGGGTCTCGCTCCCGCCTTCGATGTAGACGTTCACCGTTCGCCCCGCGACGAGGCTTCGGGCGAACGAGACGTCTAACTCTTCGATGTTGTCGTTGTACAGCGCGACCCCCTCTTCGAGAAGCCGTTGTGTGTCGTCGTCGCTCGGCGTCTCCGCCTCCTGTGCGAACACGGGCGCGGATGCGGCCACCGCGACGAGCGCGACGGCGAGGAACAACGAGACGAGACGGGTGGATGTGGACATCTCTGCGTGTATAGGCCGGGTGAGGACATAATGGTTCGCGCGAGGATTCAACGCGTTGACGACTCCCGTCAGCGAACCGTTCGGAGGAACGACAGGAGGTGGCCGAACGTCTGTTCGAACGCCCGGTCGTAGTGGTCGAAGTGACCCGCGGGGAGTTCGACCAGCGTCGCGTTCGGAAGCTCGTCGGCGAGGTCAGCCACCGCGTCGGCGGGCGCGAGGTCGTCGCGCGTCCCCGAAACGAGGAGCGTCGGGCAGGTGACCGCCTCCGGGTCGGGAAGCGCCCGGTAGCGAAGCAACGAGAGGAACAGCCGCGCGGGCGTCTCGTCGCGCCACGCGCTCCCCGGCGGCACGAGCTCGCGGTAGGCGGCGCGCACGCCGGGGTCCTCGAAGACGGCCATCGACGAGCCGTCGCCGATGACCGGGACGCGATACGGGCCAAAGAACCGCGACTGGAGTCTGTCGCGGACGCCGGCGGCGACTGCGGCGAGCGTGCCTTTGACGCCGCGGCCCCGCGTGACGGCCGTCCCGTCGAGCATCGGATTTTGGGCGACGGCGGCGGCGACGCGACCGTCCTCGGCCGCCGCGCGGAGCGCGTAGCCGCCGGAGAGGCCCGCGCCCCAGAGCACGAGCGAGCGCGAGTCCACCTCGTCGCGCTCGCGGAGGCCGGAGAGCGCGGCGTGCCAGTCGGCCACCTGCGCGTCGGGCGCGACGAGGTTCCGAGGCTCGCCGTCGGAGTCACCGGTGTTTCGGTAGTCGAAGAGGAACGCCGCGTAGCCCGCCTCGGCCAGCCGCTCGGCGTAGGGGCGGAGGCCGAAGCGACGCTCCGCCGCGAGCTCGCCGGCCATGACGACCACCGGCGGCGACTCGACGCCGTCGGGGCGGTAGAGCCAGCCCGCGCAGTTCGTCCCCTCGCTGTCGAACGTCAGCGAGACGCGCGAGTACTCGAAGTGCGAGGGCCGGCGCGGGCCGCGCGCGGCGGGCGGCTCACCGCGGTGTCGCCACGCGCTCACGCGTCGCCCCCCTCGTAGAGGCTGTCGAGGACGCGTTGAGACAGTTCCTCGTCGTCCAGCGCGTAGTCGTTGTACGCGCGAATCCAATCGGCTTCGAGCGTCCACGTCGCCTGCACGTCGCCCTCGCTTCGGAGCACCGTCGCCTCGACGGTCCTCGGGTCGAACTCGTCGTCGCGGGAGAGGTCGAGGAAGGCGGTGACCGCGCGGCCGACCTCCCCGTGGTCGGGCTCGACGTCCGGGAACGCCGTGAGATAGGTCAGCGAGACGGGGTCGTCGAGCGAGACTGACTCGACGCTGATGCCGTTACCGCGGAGCGCCTCTTCGACGGCGGCCGCCGGTTCGAGGTCGTTCATACCACGGGCTACGACTGCCGGCGGCTAAACGTTTGCCGCGAGACAGGACACGCCCCCGCGGGTAGTCGACGGCCTCGACCCGGGTCGGCGAGGGTGAGACGACTCAGTCCGCGCTCGCGCCGGCCCGGCGGAGCGCGTCGTGGAGCGAAAACAGCGGCTCGATGTCGCCGGCGGCGTAGTCGACGAGGAGTCGAGTGAGCTCGGCGTGCGTCCGCGTGTGGTCGAGCCCCGCGACGACGCCCTCGACGTACGCCTCGCCCAGCGCCTCGCCGACGTGCGCCCCCTTGACGTGGGCGTCCTCGACGCCGAGGCGTTCGAGATAGCCCGCCGGGAGGTCGTAGTCGTCGTACCAGACGGTCGGCTGGTCGACGCCGGCTTCCTTGCACGCCTTCCACAGCGCCGGGATGTCGCGGTTCGGACGGACCGCCTCCGGGTACGCCTCGGCGGCGAGCCCCGCGAGGTCGACGTGGTCGGCGAACAGCGCGTCGACTCGGCGCGGCGCGTCCGCCCAGACGCCGGCGTCGGCGACGCGGTCGGCCCACGCGCGGAGGTGGTGTTCGTCGAAGTACTCGCCGTTGTACGTGACGACGCGCCCCCCGCGGGCCTCGCACCACTCGACGACCCGCCGAAGGAGGTCGGCCGTGTGTTCCAGCGACCAGTCGCCGTCGCGGAGGAGCACCTCGACTTCGACCTCGGTGTCGGCGTCGGTGGCACCGACGACGCGGTGGCCCAGACCGACCGCGACCAACTCGAAGTCGTCGGTGTTGCGGAAGTCGCTCGGCGGGCCGTTCGGGCTGGCCGTCTCGATATCGACCGCGAGTCGCCCCTCGTGCATACTCCGGTCTTCCCCTGCCGGGAGTCAAAAGTGACCGGATTGCCGACGGCGCGGGCGGCGTCCGTCGAGATAGCCGCGCCGCTATCCGGTCGAGCGCGGCAGAAATGAAGTGAAGTGGAAGTGACGGTCGCCGCGTCGCGCGGCGGCCGTCGAGCGCGTCGGTGCTCGCTATTCGGAGCCGAACATGTTGCGCATCATCGGGTGCATCTCCATGAGCTGTTCCTCCGCGATCTCCTCGTACAGCTTGTACGTGATGGAGACCGTGAGGAGCAGTCCCGTCCCGGAGACTGCACCGATGGTGCCGAGCATGTTCGCCATGACGGCGAGCAGGCCGACGAGCGCGCCACCGATGACGGTCACCTGCGGGATGTACCGCTCCATGACCTTCTCGATGACCTGCGGGTTGCGGCGGAAGCCGGGAATCTGCATCCCGGAGTTCTGAATCTGTCGCGCGGTCGATTCCGGACCCATGCCCGTCGTCTCGACCCAGAAGATCGCGAACACCGCGCCACCGACGATCATGAAGATCAGGTCGATGAGCACGCGGATGGCGATGTCGAGCGGGTCGGCCGACGTGAGACCGAGGAACCACATCCAGTCGGAGCGCGACTGGATTGGCGCGAGATAGTAGAACAGGCCGCCGGTGACCTGTCCGCCCGTGTACTGGCCGAGCCACGTTGGCATGCCAACCCACTGGCTGTTGAGGATGCGCCCGAGGAACTGGATGTTCGCCTGCAGGGCGCGAACGAGGATCATCGGCAGGACGCTCGCGTAGATGAGCTTCACGGGGAAGCGACCGCGAGCGCCCTTGACGCGAGCGTGCGAGAGGGGAATCTCGACGCGGACGCTCTCGGCGTAGACGACGATGCCGAAGATGAGCACCGTCGTGATGAGCGCGAGCAGTTGGCCCTGACCGAGGAAGATCGTCGACAGCAGGTCGGTCGGCGAGGCCGGCAGTTCGATGGCACCGGTGACGATGCCGATCCACGTCGGGAAGAACCCGGACGCGCCGCCGAGGCCCTGCCAGCTGAACAGCCCGCCGACGAGCTGTTGGCTGACGCCGGCGATGATGAACAGGCCGACGCCGGAGCCGACGCCCCACTTGCTGACGATTTCGTCCATGAACAGGATGAGGACGCCGCCGACGGCGATCTGCGCGAAGATGAGACTCCGAACGCCGAACGTCCCGATGCCGAGCGACGTCGCGACGGCCTGGTCGGCCGGCAGGAAGTTCCCTGCGAACACCATCGGCACCCCCGTCAGGACGATCATAGCCCCGACGAGCAGTTTCTGGAGGCCCTGATAGAGGACCTGATCGCGCGGGTTGTTGTCCGTGTCGAGTCCGAGCAGGTCAGCACCGCCGAGCAGTTGCAGGACGATGCTCGCCGTAACGATGGGACCGATGCCCAGTTGGAGCACCGAGCCCTGCTGGCCGGCCAAGATGGACCGGAACTGACCGAACAGGTCGTTCGCGGTCGCGGCGTCGAGGCCGAACAGCGTCACGTTCGTCAGGAAGAAGTACAAGACGAGGATGCCGCCGGTCCACCCGAGCTTCCGGCGGAACGGGACGTGTCCCTCCGGTCGGGCGACTGCGGGCATCCGCGAAAGCACTGGTTCGGCGGCGTCCTTCCATCCCATGATTTATTCCTCGTCGTCTTCGTCGGCGTCGGCCGATTCCTCGGCCTCGGCCGCTTCTTCAGCGCGTTCGGAGAGTTCGGCGTCGCCGCCTGCCTCTTCGATGAGTTCGACGGCACCGGCCGTGAAGGCGTCGGCGACGACGTGCAGTTCGTTGCGGACCTGCCCACCACCGAGCACCTTCACGACGTCGGCTTCCCAGCCGTCTTCGGCCACGTCGCGAGCGTCGACGACGTAGGTGTCGCCGTCTTTCTCGGCGACTCCGTCGGCCGCGAGGAGCGCCGCGTCCTCGTCGAGCTTCTGGATCTTGACTTCGGCGACGTCGTCCTGTAGGACGTCGGGTCGCTTGAAGCCGTGCTTGCCGAGCGGCTCGTAGTTGTGGAACTCGTGTTTGTCGCGTCCGGCGCGGCCGCGGCCGCCACGGTGACCGGCGCCACGCCGGTTCTTGTGGGTACCGCCGCTGTGCGTGCGGGAGCCGCGTTGGCGTCGCTTCTTGGACGTCATCGCATGTCCTCCAGGAGTTCGTCGATCTGTTCGGTGCTGTGCTTACCGAGCTGGCCACCTTCCTTGGTGACGTGCTTCTGTCCGCGGTGACCGCCGCGCGGCGGGTGCAGACGGAGCACGGGGGAGACGCCCTGCTTTCGCAGGGTCGTCTCCTCGTCGACGATGGCCTGCGCGAGCGCGGCCACGTCGTCGTAGTCGGTGTTCTCGGAGACCCACTCATCGGTGATGTCGCCGTCGCCCGACTCGGGCTCGGCGCGCGTGCTGATGAGGGTCTCGACGACGTCGACGCTCGGTTCCCCGTGCGCGACGAAGTCGTTGACCTTCGAGATCATTCCGCGGTAGGCGTCGTTCTCAGGCACGAACGTCGCGTGGTTCACGCGGTGGATGTTGAGCATCGTGAGCGTGTCGCGGACGTCCTGTGCGATGTTGACTTCACCGCGAAGCTGAACGATAGCCTGCATTATTCGCGCACCTCCTGACGGACTTCGCGAGCGCGCCGCGGCGTGCGGGACTGCGACGCGTTCTTGAGCGCGTTGTAGGTCGCCTTCGCGAGGTTGACCGTGGTCCGGGTGTTCCCGTCGCTCTTGGTCCAGGCGTCCTGGATGCCGGCGAGTTCGAGGATGTTGCGGACGGTCTCTGCGGCCGCGAGGCCGAGACCCTGCGGGGCGGGGATGATGCGGACCGTCACGGAGCCGGCCTTCCCCTCCGCCTTGCGCGAGAGGGAGTTGAGGCCGCCTGCGCGGTCTTCCCACGACCCCGAGCCGCGGTCTACCTTGATGATGTTCAGTTTCGCCACCTCGATGGCTTTCTGGATGGCACCGCCGACCTGATCGTCGCGGGCCTCTGCGTAGCCGAGGTAGCCGTCACGGTTCCCGACTGCGACGACACACCGGAACTTCACCCGGCGGCCGGAGTCGGTCATGCGCTGGACCATGTTGATGTCGAGTACCTCGTCGTCCAGTCCGGGAAGGAGCTGGTCGACGAGCTGGGGTTCCTTGAGCGGAAGTCCCGTCTCGAGCGCCTGGTCCATCGACGTGACGTCGCCGTTCTGCACCATGCGGCCGAGCCGCGTTCGCGGCTCCCAGCCGTTGTTATCTCTGCTCATTCGTCCTCCTGAAGGTTCCCGAGCACTTCGTCGAAGTGGTCGGGGAGGTTCGTGGCATCGAAGTCTCCACTGTAGAGCGGCTCGTCGAGCTGCTCTGCGTACTCGGCGATGTGGACACCGCGGTTGCGGTCCCAGTCAGCGAGCACTGCGTCGTTGTGGGGGATTTCGAGGCCAGCGTCGATAGCACCCTCCTGCACCGCGAAGACCTTGTTTCCGGGCGTGGCCGTGTTGAGGCCGATGTCGAGGACCGCTTCCTCGACGCCGGCGGCCAGCGCCCGCTTACCTGCCAGATACCCCGTGAGGTACGCGCTCGGGAGGTTGCCCGTGGGGGCTTCCCAGCCGTACTCGTCGAGGTCGGCAGAGGTCGCTGCAGCGTGGGTCTCGTCGCCCTGCGGGCCCGGAGTGACCAGCTGCGCCCTGACGTGCTTGTTGCTCACGCGAGCAACGAGGCGGGGCTTGCCCGATTTCAGCAGGCGCAACCTTTGATGGTAATCGGTCCGGACTTCGCGGCGACGCCGCATCGGAACCTTGTATCGTGGTCCGGTCGCCATTATTGAATCTCCACCTGGTAGTTGTTCTGAATGTACGCTTCGAGCCGGTCCACGCTATCGAATTCGCCACCGGACGCCTTGTTGTAGAGCGAGCGGTACTGGGAACGGTCAAGCGTTCCGTCCTCGCGAAGCTCCTTCAGGCGACGGCGCTGGGCGCGGATTCGGCTGACCCATGCGTCTTTCTTGTTCTGTCGAGCGCCGGAACGGCCCTTGCGGGAGCCGGCACCCTTGCGGTGACCGTAGGAACGCTTGGCGGCGCGCTCGCGTGCGCGACCCTTCGAGTTGCCCTTGGCGTCCTTGGCGCGAATCGTGCCCTCGTCGACGAGTTCACGGATGTCTTCGCGCGTGATGGCCTCCGCGATTTCGGACTGTTCCTCGGGGTCGAACCAAACTCGACCCTTGCCGACGTCGAGGACGTCGGCCGCCATTCGCTTCTGCGCTTTGAGGTCAGTCATCAGTTGTCCACCTCGACTTCGACGTAGGTGGGGTTGAGGACGCGAATCTCGCGGTCCTCACACGCTTCCTCGATGCGCTCGCGCTTGCGCGCGCCGACCGAGGAGGCGATGCGAACTGCCTGCGTATCGCCGTCGATGCCTTCGAGGTCGTCCGTGTTGAACACGCGGACCTCCTCGAAGCCCGACGGGTGAAGGCCGCGGGCGGCCTTCGGCGTGCGGTAGCCCGCCTCGACCTTGGGGCCCTTGCCCTTGATGCCGATACGCTGTTTGGAGAGACCGCCACGGGGGCGACGCCACGACTTGGGCGTGCGCTTCTTCTTGTGGTGGTCCTGCCGGTTGAACTGCGGCTTGCCCTCGCGGCGCTTCTGCGCCAGGGCTTCCGCGGTTTCGTCGTCGAGCTGGGGCTTCTTGTCCGCGTGACCGCGGGGCTGAAGCTCCGTCTCGACTTCTTCGGCTTCCTCTTCCTCAGGCTCGGCTTCGGACTCGTCTTCGACTTCGGCCTCGGCCTCGTCGGAGACCTCGAGGCCACCGACGTCGGCTTTGATACGCGCGGCGAGCGCGTTCCCGATGCCGTCGACCTCGGCCAGTTCGGACTGGCTCGCGGCCTGTACGTCGTCGACGCTCTCGAAGCCGGCTTCGCGGAGCGCGTCGGCCTTCGACGGGCCGACGCCGCTGATGTCTTCGAGTTCGGTGATTTCTTCCGACATTAGGCATCACCAGTCTGCGGTTTCTGGGTGATGTACACGCCGTCGGTGAACACGCGAGTGTCCTTGTCCTTGACGCGGGTGAGTTGTTCGATGTCGGCGGCGGTCTGCCCGACGTCCTCCTTGTTGGAGCCCGTCAGGGTGAGTTCTTCGCCGTCGACCTGTACGTCCGTGTCGCCGCGAATCTGCGCTCGTCGCGGGGACTTCTCGCCGAGGAAGTTCTTGATGACCACGTCGCTCCCTTCGACACTAACCTGCATCGGGAAGTGAGCGTAGTGGACTTCCATCTTGTACTCCCACCCTTCGGTCGCGCCGTGAAGCATGTTGTTCACGTGGCTCTCGAAGGTACCGATGGTCGCGTTGGTCTTCGCGTTCTCGACGTCGCTCTCGATGACGACAGCGTCGTCTTCGGCGGAGACCGTGACGTTCGGGTACCAGAGGCGCTTTGTGACGCTTCCGTTGGGGCCCTCGATGGTGAGCTCGAGGTTCTTGACCTCGGCGGATACCTCGTCCGGGATTTCGATTTCTATTCGGCTCATTGTTCTAGTAGACGTAGGCGATGATCTGGCCACCGATGCCCTTCTCGCGGGCCTCGTAGTGGCTCATGACGCCGTGGCTCGTCGTGACGATGAGCGCGCCGTAGTCACGGGCGGGGAGGAATCGCTTCTCCCATTTCTCGAAGTCGTCGGCTCCGGCGGAATACCGGGGCTTGACGACGCCACAATCGTTGATTGCGCCTTTCAGTTCAACCTCGAACAGACCGGCCTTGCCGTCGTCGACGAACTCGAAGCCGTCGATGTACCCGCGGTCGTAGAAGACCTCGAGGACGGAGCCGATGATGTTGGAGGCGGGCTGGATCTCGTGGGACAGGTGTCCGACGCTCTCGGCGTTGTCCACACCGGAAAGCGCGCTACTGAGTGGGTCGTTGTCAGCCATTTTATCGGTACTTCTTGAATCCCATCTCGCGGGCGATCTCTCGGAAGCACTGGCGGCACAGGTTGATGTCGTACTTACTGACAAGTCCCTGTTTTCGACCGCAGCGCCGGCACTCGTTCTCCTGGCCGGTGCGGCGGGACGCGTGCTCGCCCGTCTGTTCTGTTTCGCTATCGCTCATTCTTCAACCTCCACGTCGAACGTGGACTCGATGAACGCGACGGCGTCCTCGACGGTCATCCGGTGGGACGACGGAATCTGGCGGGAACGCTTGTCGCGCTTTTTCACTCGGTAGCCGGGGCGGACGAGGTTGACCGTCACGTCCAGCCCGTAGATACCGATCTGCGGGTCGTACTCCTGGCTCGGGAACTCCGTGTGCTCTTCGACGCCGAAGCCGAAGTTGCCAGTCTCGTCGAACGACGAGACCGAGAGGTCCGCGATGGGGAGTGCGGTTTCGAGGAACTCGACGGCGGTGTCACCGCGGAGGGTGACCTTCGCGCCGACGGGTTCGCCGCGGCGAACGCCGAAGTCCTGCGAGGCGCGGCCGGAGATCGTGCGAACGCTCTCCTGACCGGTAATCTCCTCGAGGATGTCCTCGGCCTTGGCGAGTTCGCGACCACCTTCGCCGACGCCCATGTGGACGACGACCTTCTCGATGCGCGGGTCGCGCATCGCGTGGAAGTCAGCCTCGCTCATTCGTCATCACCCGTGAAGTTCTCGTCGATGACGACGACGTACTGTTCGACCGTCTCGAACTCGCCGTCTTCGGTCTCGACGACAACGGAGTTGTTTCCGCTTCCGGGCGTGACGATGATCTCGGTGACCTCGCCGATCTCGCCGGCGTGCTGGCCGTTGACGGCCGTGACGAGTGCGCCTTCCTCGTAGGGGAAGTGCGCGACGACGTCCTTCGTCTCGTTGTCGACGACGATGGAGTCCTTGCCGCTGTACTCCGAGGCGTCCTCGACGATGAGGGTCGCTCCGTCGTGGAGCGTCAGCTGGAAGTCGCCACCGCTGACCTGCGTCTTGTTCACGATCTTGCCGAGACGGCTGGATGCCGAGTCGGCGTCGATGGGCGTCAGCGCCAGGCGGCCTCCCTCGTCGGGGAAGACGCGGTAGTACTCCTCTCGCTGGACGAACGCCAGGATGTCGAACATCCCGATGGGACGGCGGACGTCGGAGGCCACGTCGCCGTTGACCAGAATACTCTGGTGGTTGAGGGCGTACTGGGCCTCCTTCTTCGAGTCAACGTAGCCGAGCACGTCGCGCAGGACGATGATGAGGGGAACCCCCGCCTCGCCGTGCGGACCCGCTCCGGCCTTGACCGTGAACGTGCCTGTCTTGCGCTCGACCGGCCAGGACTTCGGTACGGACAGTCGCTTCTGGTGTCGAGTCATTCGTTATCCTCCTTGAGTCGGGCCTCGCGCACGTCGTCTTCGAGGTCCAGTTCCGTCACGCGGACGTTACTGGCCTGAAGGGGGCGTGGGGCCTCCTCGCCGTCGGCTTTCTCAACGGTGACGCCGTCGACGTAGATGACGGCGTCCGTGAGGTCGACCTCGGTGACTTCGCCTTCGTCGCCGGCGAAGTCGCCGCGGAGCACCTCGACCGTGTCGCCCGCGTTGACGCGGACGTTACGGTTGCCGTACTCCTCGCGGAGGTCGGCCGACAGCGGTGCGCGGACCTGCTTTTGCCGCTCGTGGAGCGGCGCGTCGCGAATCTGGGTTCGCTGTTTGCGCGGTTGTCGAGTCATACTATACGATCATCGTAGCCGTCGATGCGATACTCCCGAAGCGCTCGGCGACTTCGCGTGCGACGGGACCCTTGATTTCGGTCCCGCGAGGCTCTTCCATCTCGTCGATGATGACGGCGGCGTTGTCCTCGAACTTCACACGCGTGCCATCGGGCCGGCGGATGGATTTCCGCTGGCGGACGATGACCGCTTCGAGCACCTGGCGGCGCATCTCGGGGGTACCTTTGGTGACAGAAACGGTCACCTTGTCCCCGATGCCTGCCTTGGGGTGGCGGTTCTTCGTGCCGGAGTAACCCGCGACGCTGATAATCTTCAGTTCACGAGCGCCGGTGTTGTCGGCGCACGTGACCAGCGAGCCACGGGCGACACCCTTGGTGATGTCCGCTTTGAGCGCTTCCATCACTCGTCACCTCCGATAATCTCGACGACGACGTGGGATTTCGTCTTCGAGAGAGGTCGGGTCTCCGCAATCGTTACTTCGTCACCGACAGCGACGTCGTCGAGCACGCCCGGCACGTGTGCCGGGATGCGGGAACGTCGCTTCATGTAGCGGTCGTACTTCGGAACGAATACGTCGTACTCCCGCTCGACGATGACGGTCTTTGCCATGTCCGTCGAGACGACCGTCCCCTCCAGGGTCTGACCCCGGACGGAGAGCGAGCCGTAGAACGGACATTTTTCGTAGTCGTAAGCCTCGGAATCGTCAGGTTCCGGAGGCATTGGAACGTCAAGTCCTATCGCCATTTCGAGTCACCTGTAGTTTCGGTGCGCAGGGCGGGTCGTGAGAGCAGTTGTGCGCCATCCACCGTAACGTAGGCCACGCCCTCGCAATTCCCGGAACGGGAAGCCGCCGATGATGAGTCGGCGAGCCGGCCAGACTGACTGGCATCAAATCCGCCAGTAGTATCCGACCGAAGTTTGGACGCGGTCCCCGACGCCTTCGCGGCGCCGGCGGCTTCATCTGTACGCGGAATTGCAAATTCGAAGGTCGCCCCTCGTTTCGGCACCTGCCGCACCCGAGACCCGTCGTCGAGCATGAACGTGTGCATCGTCTCGACGACGATGCGACCGGCTATCCCGACGAGGTCGGGGTTCGCCGCGTCGACGACCTCCACGTGGAGGCCGTTGAGTTCGTGTCGCGTGAGGGTCTCGGGTGTGAGTGGCATTATTCTTCGTCGAGGTCGCCTTCTTCGCCCTGAATCGTCTTGATTCGGGCGATGGTCTTTTTCAGTTCAGAGACGCGGCCGGGGTTCTCCGGCGCGCCACCCGCGGCCTGAACGGCCTTCGCGTTGAGCAGTTCCGTCTCGAGCTCTTCGAGCTCGGCGGTGCGCTCTGCGGGCGTCATGTCGCGAATCTCTTCGGTGTAGAGGATCGCCATTTATTCTTCCTCCGTTTCGTCGTCTTCGTCTTCCATCTCCGAGACGAGGTCGGCCGCCTCTTCGGCGACGTCTTCGTCGAGTTCTTCGTCGTCGTCGACGACTTCCTCGACGGCTTCTTCGTCCTCGTCGTCGGCGTCGTCGTCGACGACTTCCTCTTCGACCGCTTCGACGGCCGCTTCCTCGACGACGTCTTCGTCGACTGCGTCCGTCTCGGCGTCGTCCTCCTCGGAGACGTCCGGAACTTCCTCCGGCTCCTCTTCGAGGAGGTCCTCGACGCTTTCGGTCTCTTCGATCTGTTCGACCGCCTCGGGGTTGGCGTCTTCCTCGACTTCGAAGTCGTCGGGGAGTCGCGCACCCGGCGGGATGATCTTGACCGTCACGCCGATGGTGCCGAGCTTCATGACTGCGACGCCCTGACCCTCGTCGACGATCTCCTGTGCGGGCTCGCCGTTGTGCTTGATGTAGCCGCGGTTGAACTTCTCCACGCGGGAGCGAGCGCCCGTGACCTTTCCGGAGAGGACGATTTCGGCACCGAGGGCGCCGGCGTCCATGATGCGGTCGATGGTCGTGTGGCCCGCCTTACGGAAGTACCAGCCGCGTTCGAGCGCGTTGGCGAGGCGGTCGGCGACGATCCGGGCGTTGAGGTCCGGCTCGTCGACTTCCTGCACGTCGATCTGGGGGTCGTCGAGGTTGAATCGCTCTTCGAGTTCGCGGGTGACCTTGCGGATGTTCTTCCCGCCTTTCCCGATGACCATCCCGGGCTTTTCGGCCTTGAGCACGATCTGGGTGCCCATCGGCGTCTTGGCGACGTCCATGCCGCCGTAGCCCGCTCGACCGAGCTCTTCTGCGAAGAACTCGTCGATCTGGGACCGCTGCAGTCCGTTCTCGATGAATTGGTGTTCGTCAGCCATTATTCCTCGACCTCTTCGATGATGAGTTCGACGTCACAGATTGGGGTGTTCCACGGGTCCGCCCGACCGAAGGCACGGGGCTTGCGACCCTGACGCTCGCCGACCTTGTGGGCGGCGACGTGCTTGATCTCCATGGCCGGTCCGTCGAACCCCTGTTCGGTCGCGTTGTTGCGAACGTTTTCGAGGAGTTCGAGGAACGCCTTGGACGCCTTCTCGGGGTACCGTCCCGCGTCCCAGCCGTCGATGTCGCTTCGGTGACCGACGCCGGAGTTGTGCTGCTTGAACGGAACCGACCGCTCGCCGTCGATGACGGCTTCGAGGTACTCCTCTGCGTCGGCGACGGGCATCCCCTTGATGGCGCGGGAGATGGCCTTGCTGTGCTTGATGCTGATGGGCCGGTCCCGGAGCATACCCTTGGCCGTGGTGTCCGGGTCGGCCTCGACGCTGTAGTTGATTCCCATGGTTTACTTGAGGGGCACGAACTTCGAAGACCGGGTCGCGCCGATACCGGCCTGACCGTGCTCGACCGAGCTACGGGTCAGCTGGAACTCGCCCAGGTAGTGACCGATCATCTCGGGCTGAATCTGGGTGCGCTCGAACTCCTGACCGGTGTAGACGGCGAAGGTGAGTCCGACGAGTTCGGGGAGAATCGGCATGTCGCGCAGGTGCGTTCGAATGGGCGCGTTGGCCGTCTCCTCTTCCGTCTTCTCCTGAGCCTTCGCGAGCAGTTTCTCGTGCTCGGCCGACAGGCCTCGGGTGATGGTTCGCCGCTGACGAGCGGGGAGCAGTTCCGCGACCTCGTCGAGCTCCATCTCCTGCAGCTCGTCGAGCGTGTGGCCGCGGTAGGTGAACTCACCTTCGCGGCCGGTGCGGTATTGCGTACTCATGGTTACTTACCTCCCTTGCCACCGCGACCGGTGCGTTTGGAGGCGATGTCACCGACCTTCCGGCCCGGCGGAGCGTTCCGCGAGACGGACTTCGGCTGACCGGGGTGCTGCCGGCCGCCGCCACCGAACGGGTGGTCGACGGCGTTCATAGCAACACCACGCACGCGCGGCCACTTGATACCGCGCGCTTTCATCTTGTGGTACTTCTTGCCTGCCTTGACGAACGGCTTCTCCGTGCGTCCGCCACCGGCGACGACGCCGATGGTGGCTCGGCAGTTGGGGTTGAGGCGCTTGACCTCGCCCGACGGGAGCTTCACGATAGCGACCTTGCGGTCGTGCGAGAGCAGCTGCGCGCTCACGCCGGAGGCGCGGGCGAACTTCCCGCCGTCGCCGGGCTGGTGCTCGACGTTACAGACGGGGACACCCTCGGGAATCTCGGCGAGCGGCAGGGTGTTGCCGGGCTTGATTTCGGCGGAGACGCCGATCTGAAGCTCTTCGCCGACGCTGATGCCCTCGGGCGCGAGAATCATGCGCTGTTCGTCCTCGAACTCGACGAGGGCGATGGGCGCACTGCGTGCGGGGTCGTGCTCGATGCCGACGACCGTACCCGAGATGGTGTCTTTGTCTTCGGACTTCTTGTGCGACAGTTCGGCCTTGTAGCGGTGCGACGGCGCCCGGAACGTGGACGTACCGCGACCGCGACGCTGGCCCTGAATTCGGCGTCCCATGGTTAGAACACCCCGATACGCGACGCGACTTCCTGCGCGTCGTCGTCTTCAGAGAGACGAACTGTTGCTTTCTTTTTGCCTTTCATCGTGACCTGCGTGTTGACCTTCTCGACGGTCACGTCGTAGCGCGACTCGACTTCCGACTTGACGTCGGACTTCGTCGAGTCGATGTGGACGATGAACTGGAGCTTGTTGTCGAAGTCCATCTGGTTCATCGCCTTCTCCGTGACCAGCGGGTGTTCGATGATGCTCATCGTTCTGCGACCTCCTCGAGCGCGCTCTCGGTGAACAGCGTGAGGCGACCGGCGTGGGTGCCGGGCGCGAGGTCCTCGGCGGAGACGTTCGCCGCGGTGGCGACGTCGACGCCCGCGAGGTTGCGAGCGGCCTTCGAGGGCTCGTCGGCCGTCACGAAGAGGATGGACTTCGGACGGGTGTACTTGCGACCGCGGAGCTTGCCCTGGCCGCCCTTGACCTTCTTGTTCTCCTCGGAGCGCTCGATGTCGTCGTAGACGCCGAGGGACTGCAGGAGGTCGACGACCTCCTTCGTCTTGACGAGGTCCTCGAAGTCGTCGGAGACGACGAGGGGGAGCTCGACGTCGTCGTCGAAGCGGTGACCGCGCTCGGCGACCAGCTCGGGGTCCGTCGTGGCGGCGAGCGCCGAGCGGACGGCGAGCTTACGCTCCTTCGTGTTGATCTCCTTCCCCTGGTCCTTCTCGGCCTTCGGCGGGTGAGCGCGGCGGCCGGAGACGGCGTGCGGGACGCGTCGGGCGACGCCGTTCTGGCGTGGGTCGTGGGACATCCCACGGCCACTGCCCATGGACTCTGCCGGGGTTCGAAGTCCGGCGTAGGGGTCGGCACCGTACGGCTGTTTTCGGTTTGCCTGCGCGGCGATGACGGCACGCTTGATGAGGTCCGGACGGTAAGCCGTCTCGAAGACCTCGGGCAGGTCGATACTGCCCGCGTCGTCGCCGTTCAGGTCTCGGATAGTTGCCTGCATGGTTTAACCCTGGTTCGATGCGGTAGAGACGTAGCGCACCTCGGGGTCGAGGCGCGGCTGGTCGTTCGGCCGGATGGCCGGGCGGAACCGCAGGAGGCGCTTGTTGGGGCCCGGGAGCGAGCCCTTGATGAGCGCGTAGGAGCCGTCGACCTCGCCGTAGTTGACGAAGCCGCCGTCGACGGAGGCGTCGTCGCCCTCACCGAGGTCGATGAGGCGCTTGTTGAGCTCGGTGCGCTGGTGGTAGCCAGTCTGACCGAGTTGCGGAACCGTAGAGCGGACACGGGACGGGTTCCAGGGGCCGAGGTTGCCAATACGGCGTCTCCAGCCCTGGCGGGCGTGCTTGCCCTTACGCTTCTGGACGCCCCATCGCTTGACGGGACCCTGCGTACCCTTACCCTTCGTGACACCCGCGGCGTCGAGGTACTCGCCGGCGCGGAACACGTCGGACATCTCGTGTTCGCCGCCCTCGGCAACGAGGTCGAGGGCGAAGTCGGCGCGCTCCACCATGGAGCCGCCGCCGACGCGAGTCTCCATCACGTCGGGCTTCTTCTTGGGCACGTTCGCGAGCTCGGAGGGCACCGTGTGCGTGATGACGCGGAGGTCATCGACTTCGCCGGCCTCGACGGCCTCGCGAAGCGCGTCGGCGTCCGAGTCGAACGTGTCTTCTGCCGGCAGGTCGAGGACGCGGTCGAGTTCGTCGTGGAACTCGCCCGCCCAGACCTCGGTCTGCGGCTTCATACCGTACGGCGTCTGCTCGTAGGCGCGAAGGGCGACGGCGCGCATCGGCGGCGTCTCGACGACGGTCACCGGGACGGACTCCTCCATTCCTTCGCGGGGGGAGTCTGCCTCGTCGTTGACCATCATCACGTGGGTCATACCGGCCTTGTAACCGGCGAAGCCCTGCAGCGCGGGAGAGCCGTCGTCGGACGGCCACGACTTGATGCGTGGAACCTCCTTGACTGCTCGCTTGCGCGGGCTGAAGCCCATCGAGCCTTTTCGTGGTCTGCTTGGTTGTGGCATGGATTCACTCCGTGAGTGTCAGGGAGGCGAGGGAGGCGAACATCGCTTCTTCTGTTCGCACGACCTCACTTCCCTGTCGCGGAATCGTATTGAGCCAGAGGTCGAACCCCGGACCAACGGAAGGTTCGACGTCTGCAACATCCTCGGGAGACATCCCGAGCATGTCCGGAAGCCCACGGCCCGGCGACCCGAAGACGACGGTCATACCGCCGGCGTCGGTGATGCGGGCCGTCAGGTCACCCAATGTGGGGACCGACAGCGGTTCGCCATAGCGAGACGTGGCGATTCGCACGCCCGCATCCGGCCTGCCGAGTGCTTCCGTGAGGTCCATGCGGGATACGTCGAAGCCCGGAAGGGGCTCGTCGACGATCCGCGCACGGACCGGTTCTCGCGAAGAGATCCTGACAGCGACGCGCTCTCCCTCTGTGAGGTCCATCCCGGGAGGGACGAACAGGGAGATCGGGTGTTGCATTCCGCAATTGACCCGAACGCGGTCGTCAGGTCCGACCTCGGTCACGATTCCTTCTCGCAACGCGGGCGACTCGTCGGAGTCGTCCGCGGTCGTAGACGCGACGAGAACGGGCGGCAGGATACCAGCGTAGCGGAGTTCGTCGCGCTTGCCCCAGACCTCCTTGCGGAGGTAGGGAGGCGTCGCGGCGTACCGAAGTACGGTTTCGACGAACTCGCCGCCCCACTTGTTCTCGCCGTCTTCGTCGGGGAAGACGACGAGTTCGTTCGCCCGGAAGACCGCCGCCGCGCGGGCGACGTAGCCGAGTTTGCGAGTTGCCTCGCGTTTGTCTTCGGCTTCCCGGACGAGTGAGGACGGCACGAGTACGCTGAGTTTCATGCCGGGTTCATCCTCGTCTCGTCTAGACTGTGGCGTTTGTACCGGGGGCCTACCTAAAAGAGTAGCGAATCCGTTCTGGGGTGATAGAGCGTCCCACGACCCAGTTTGCGGGAGATTGGCGAATGTCGCGTGGTACATAATTACACGGTCGGCGACAGGTCGCCGAGGGCGAATCTCACGTGGTAGCAGGTGGCGCGCCGTCGCCCGATTTCTCCCCCGTTTCGCAAGCCTTATTTATCAACCCGACACTATCGAGTAACGCAGTAGCACGCCACGATACACGCGGAATGCGCTGGTAGTGTAGTGGTATCACGTGACCTTGCCATGGTCACAACCTGGGTTCAAATCCCAGCCAGCGCACTTCCACCACATGCGTCGGTAGTGTAGTGGTATCACGTGACCTTGCCATGGTCACAACCTGGGTTCAAATCCCAGCCGACGCACTTCTGCCGAACACAAACCTCCGAGAGACCTCCGTGTCTCTCGGTCTTGTGAGGCTGTGTGCGGGACGCTGGGATTTCGAACCCTACCAGTCGCGCACAGCGAACGAAGTGAGCGAGCACGTCTGGTTCTGGTTCAAATCCCGTCTCACCGACTCGACCGTCGGTCTCGCCGGTGCTCCTGAGTTCACCTCACGGCGTTCGGTGAACACCCAGCCGACGCAGTTCCCCGAACGCAACCCCGTCAGCGACGCGTCTCCGAGAACTCACGTTTCGTCCCGCGCCCGCCACCACCAGCCCATCGCGACCACGCCGACGACGAGGGCGACGACGGCGAGCGCGTCGAGGGCGTAGTTAAGCGGCGTGCCCGTCGGTACGGCCCCGCCTTGCGTCACCTGCAAGAGGGCGTACGAGAGCCACGTGAGACACATCCCGACGAGGAGAACCGCCCGCGTGCCGGAGAGCTTCCCGCGCCGGTACTGCACGGCCGTGCCCGCGAGGAGCAACAGGTACGCGACGAGCAGGGGAAGGCCCCCGAGGTCGGCGAGGACGCTCACGATTCTGCAGGGAACGTCACGAGGGCGGTGACAGACGTGAAAACAACGAGGGTCACTCGCGCGGTGCGGGAGGGAAGGGGAGCCATACGCCATCTCCGGAGCGCGAACACTAAATGGTTGACAGTTTCCTGCACGGAGCGGCGTCCCGCTCTCGCACGCGTGGGCGAAGAATCAGTATCCGAGCGTGTCGGCCGTCTCGATTCGCTCGATGCCGTCGAGTTCGCACAGGTCGGAGACGGCCGACTCCGCGAGCGAGACGACGACGCCGCCGAATCGGAGTTCGCGTTCGAGACTTCCGTCGAGCGACTCGACGCGGGTTTCGAGCGCGGCGCGGGCGTCGTCGTCCGCGGGTTCGACGCGGAGCTCCGCGACCTCGTCGTCGAGCGGGTCGTCGCGCATGCGGCGGACGGGGTGAGAGAGATACATATCCGGCGGTCGTCGGCCGGCGGGAAAACGGTCGCGGTCGGCCGGCGGCGGACCGCGTTCGGCCGGGGCGGTCAGTCCTCGGTGGAGTAGAACAGCGCCTCGCGGCCCGCGCCGCAGTCGGGACACGCCGACGGGAACGCGGTCAGCGAGCCGAGTTCGCCGCAGTCGTCGCACCGCCAGACGAGTCGGGCCTCGCCGTGGTCCTTCTCGGGCAGTCGTCGGTGTTCGACGACGGTCGGCGGTCGAACCGCGCGAGACGCCGTTTCGGCGGTCGTCTCGACGGTCTCCCACCTCGTTCGGTCCTGTTCGAGCGGTCGCGCCGGCTCTGTCGGTCGTGCGGGTGTCTTTATTGCCATAGTGTCGCATACGCACGCCATCCCCATAACGCCCGTCGTCACTCCTCGTGACTGTCAGGCCACGAGGACCATCTGAGTTCCAGTCTGACGGGCCCCTCCGGTAGGAACCGACTCGTCTCGGTGTCGGTGACGACCCGCTCTGGGCGGGGGAGCGTGACGGACTCGTCGCCGACGCGGACGGTCACGTCCTCGTCGGGAGCGGCCGCGAGGAGGCGGTCGAGTCGCTCGATGGCCGCGGTCACCTCGCCGCGGGTCACGGTGTCGGTCTGGGAGCCGAGCGGGACGCCGCCGAACAGCGGGCGGACGTTCACGTCGCGCGAGCGGTTCGACAGCACCGCGTTGACGGCCGCGCCGAGGAGGATGACGAGCCCGCTGAAGTAGAGCCACGTCAGGAGGACGAGGATGCCGGCGACGACGCTCGACTCGGGAGCGCGACTGCTGAACTCGACGTAGAGCCGGAACAGCGACTCGAAGGTCGTCAGCCCGACGGCGGCGACGAGCGTGCCGGGGACGACCTCCAGATAGGTCACGTCCTCGTCGGGGAAGATGTAGTACATCGGGTAGAACGTCAGAAAGAGGACGGCGACGAGGAGGCCGCGGTAGACGACCCAGCCGAGCGCCCCGTCGAGCGCGGGGAGCACGGACTCGATGAGCGCGCCGGCGACGACGGCGACCGCGACGGTGACGAGCACGACGATGCCGTCCGAAAGCTGGTCGGCGAAGGTGTTCGCGGCCTCCGACTCGTAGATGTCCGAGAAGGCGGTGTCGAGGCCGCGGAAGATGCGGAGCGTCCCCCACACCAACACGAGCACCCCGACGAGGGAGAGGCTCGCGAGTTGGGTCGACGACTCCAGTTCGGCGACGATGACGTCGCTCGCGCCGGGGGTCAAGACGGACTGGATGACGGCGATGACGCTCTCGCGGAGGCCGCTGTCGCCGGTGGCGGAGACGGCCGCGAGGACGAGCAGGAACAGCGGTAACAGCGAGACGAACGCTCCGTAGGCGATACTGCCCGCCATGAAGGTGAGCCGCTCGGTTCGGACCTCGTAGACGATGGCCCGTCCCAGCGTGACCGCTCTCTCGACGCGCGGATTCATGGGCGCTGATACGTCGGCCGACGAGAAAAGCGCGATGCGCGCCCGGGCGGCGGTGGCGGCTCTCGGCGGGAGCGACTACCGGCGGGCGGCGAAGACGGCGACCGCCAGCCCCAAGACGGCACCCGTCACGGTCCACTCCGCCGCGTAGCCGACGGCCCCGCCGATGGCGGACCCGAGGGTGACTCCGCCGACGACGTTCGCCCCCAACACGAGCGCCAGCCGAGTGAGTTCGCTCTGAAACATATCGGAATCTGTGGCTGTTCGAGGGGATAGCCTCGTCGGTTCGGTCGTCGGCTCGGCCGGCTCGGTCGCTGACTCGACCGGCTCGGCCCACCCCGTTTTACTACCGCGTGGCGCGTTGGTTCGGCCATGACAGTCATCGCCATGTTGAGCGTCGCACCGGTCGTCGAAGGGAGCATGTCGGGCGAGGTCGCAAAGGCCGTCGCGGCCCTCGACGACTTCGACGTGGCCTACGAGACGAACCCGATGGGGACGGTCATCGAGGCCGACGACATCGACGAACTGCTCGCGGCGGTCGGCGCGGCTCACAAGGCGGTCGACGGCGACCGCGTGAGCACGTTCCTGAAGATAGACGACAAGCGCACGAAAGACCAGACGGCCGCCGACAAGGTCGACGCCGTCGAAGCCCACCTCGGGCGGGAAGCGAGACGCGACCGCGAGTAGCTTCGCGGGCCGCGGCGACCCGCCGCGCGGGTCCGCCGTGCGAGACACGAGACACGTCCACGCGACCCGGAGGGTGTGCGACTGACAAACCCTTTAGCCGAAGGCGCGCAATCGCCTCGCATGGACAGCATCAATCGGATGGCCATCGAACTGGTCGACGAGGCGCTCGACTTCGCCGGAGAGCTCGGCATCGAGGGCTACGAACTCGACTCGGGCGCGACGGTCATCGACTTCGGCGTCGACGCCGACGGCGGTGTCGAAGCGGGGATGCTCCTCGCGGAGATTCAGACCGCGGGTCTCGCCACGGTACAGACGCGGATGGGCGAGGTCGCCGGCACGCCCCGTCCGCACGTCGAACTCTCCACCGACCGCCCCGCGCTGGCCCTGCTCTGTTCGCAGAAGGCCGGCTGGGAGCTCACCTTCGACGGCTTCGACGGCCTCGGCTCCGGCCCGGCGCGCGCGCTGGTCGGCGAGGAAGAGGAGTTCCACCACCTCGGCTACTACGACGAGTTCGACCTGACGGTCCTCGCCGTCGAGAGCATCGACCTCCCGACCGACGAGGTCGCGGAACACGTCGCGGAGACGACCGGCCTCGAACCGAGCGCCGTCTTCCTGCCGACCTACGCGACCGGCTCGCTCGTCGGGAGCGTCACGGGCGCGGCCCGTGCGGCCGAACTCGCCGTGTTCAACCTCTTCGAGGCGGGCTACGACCCGACGAACGTCCTCTCTATCAACGGCTCCGCCCCGCTCGCCCCCGTCAGCTACGACGAGAGCGTCGCCATGGGCCGGACGAACGACGCCGTCGCCTACGGCGGGCGCGTCCACGTCACCGTCAGCGAGGACTTCGACGACTTCGACCGCGCGATATCCACGGCCGGGGCTGACTACGGCGTTCCGTTCGAACGGCTGTTCGAGGACGCCGACTGGGACTTCGGCGAGGTCGACCCCGACGTGTTCGGCCCCGCGCAGGTCACGGTCGACGTGGTCGACGGGCCGACCTACACCCTCGGCGAGACCGACGAGGACGTGCTCGCCGAGTCGTTCGGACTGTGAGGCGCAAGCCGGTCCCGCCCGCGCCGGACTCCCTCGACCGACTGTGGGACGCCCACCGCGCCGTCCCGCTGATTCCGGGGTCCGAAGACGACTGCTGTGGCCGAGTGGCGACCCGACTCGACGTGACGCCCGACGAGGGTCGCGACTGGCTCGTGTTCTGCCAGTCGCTCGGCCTCGCCCGCGAGGTGAGCCGCGGCTTCGAGCGCGTCCGCGACGACCCCGACGCGGACGACCTGCGGAGCGCGTTCGAGGGGAACGTCTTCGGCGCGCGCGAGGCGCTCGACGCCCTCGGCGACGAGCCGACGTCCGCGGACGCGGTGTTCGAGGCGTTCGAGCCGACCGTCCCGAACTGGGAGCGCCACCGCGACCCCGAGGGGTGGGAGTCGCGCTGGCGCGACAGAGTCGCGCGGCTCCTGGACTGGGCGGTGCTGTTCGACGCGGCGGAAAACCGACCGGACGGCTACGTCGCGGTCGAAGACGCGGTCTGACGGCCTGACCGTCGGCGGGGACGAACCGAACCTGAGTCGCCGCTCGTGCTATTCTAGTCGACTTTCGTCACGGTGCCGACGCCCTTGGACCTCCCCTCGCGGAAGACGAATCGCTGGCCCACCTCGACGAAGTACGGCCGGAATTTGAACTCCACGCGGGTCGTGCCGGTGTCGCCCGGCAGGAGCCGCCCGCCGTCGGGGTGGAAGATTGCCGCCTCGGAGATGGTTTCGAGGTGGACGACCGGTTCGTAGCCCTCCTGAATCCGCGTCGGGTGGTTGAGCACCATCACGTCGGCTTCGAACTCGCGGACGGCGGTTGGCTCCGCGTCGCCCGGAAGGAGCACCATCCCGCGTTCGATTTCGGACTCGCGGACGCCCTTGAGGGCGATGCCGACGATGCGGCCGGCGTTGGCCCGGTCGACCCGGTGGTAGTGCATCTCGATAGAGCGGACCTCGACCTCGCGGAACTCGCCGTCGGACATCGGTCCCAAGAGCAGTGTGTCGCCGGCCTCGACCGCCCCGGAGTTGACCGTGCCCGAGGCGACCGCGCCGACGCCCGTGACCGAGTAGGTCCGGTCGATGTACATCTTGAACTCGCCCTCGGCGGCGCTCCGCTTCGGGAGCGCCTCGAACAGCCGGTCGAGGTCGTCGAGGCCGTCCATCGTGACCGCGCTCGTCAGGAACAGCGGGACGACCGACTCGCTTATCTCCTCGACGGCGGCGTCGACGCCGTGGCGCTCGACGCTCAGGGGCGTCCGCCCCACGTCGCGGAGGAGGCGCTCGACCTCGCGTTCGACCTCGGCGACGCGCTCCTCGGAGACGGCGTCGACTTTCGTGATGGCGACGACCGTCGGAAGCTCCATGGCGAGGAGGATGCCGAGGTGTTCGCGGGTCGTTCTCGTCGGGCCGTCGTCGGCGGCGACGACGAGCAGGCCGTAGTCGAGGCGCTGGCCGACGAGGCCGCGAATCGTCGTTCGGAGCCACGGCTCGTGGCCGACGGTGTCGACGAACGAGACGAGTCGGTCGGCCTCCTGGACGACCTGCGCCCGGTCGGACTTCCGGTGGGGGTTGCGCATGTGGACCGGGCCGTCGTCGGAAAAGCCGTAGACGGCGTACGAGAGGTCCGCCGACAGGCCGCGTTCGACCTCGTGGGGCTGTACGTCGAGGAACGACCGCGTGCTTCCGTTGCCGTTGTCGGCCTGTCCGGTCACGAGCGAGCCGACGAGCGTCGATTTGCCGTGGTCGACGTGGCCCGCGGTGCCGACGACGATGTGGTCGTCGTCCACGTCGAGCATCGCGCCCTCGCGGATGGTCGCGACGCCGACGAGGCCGCGTTCGGCCGACTCGCCGACGCCCCACGTCTCCACGTCCTCGATGTGCGCCCCGGCCTCCTCGGCCAGAAGCGACAGCACGTCCATGGTCTCGGAGAAGTCGTCAGGCGGGATGCCGGCGATGCCGCCGTCGTCGGTGACGCCGACCACGTAGGTCGCCACGCCGTCGCCGGAGAGCACTCGGTGTCTGAGTTGCGCCGCGAGCGACTCCATCCGGCCGTCGGACAGGTGAACGGCGCGAGTGAGGCGTTCTTTGAACTCGACGTTTCCGCCTTCTTCCTCACCGCGCTCGAGGGCCTCGTCCAAGAGAGCCCGATCCGCGCTCATGGAAGCGGGTAGGAAACCGACCGTGAAAACGCTTTCCGCGGTAGCGATTGCCATGAGACTGTACCACAACCGAGACGGAAGCGACGCGGACGCGCCCGACGAGACGTGTGGCGGTCGAATGCGAGGGAAAACGAGGCGCAGTCACTCGGTCAGGCGCTCGTAGGCCCGGTTGACGCGCTTGAACGTCTCCTCGTCGCCGGTCTTCGAGTCCGGGTGCGTCTCCTTGACGCGCCTCCGGTAGGCGGCTTTCACCTCGTCCGCGGAGGCGTCGGCGTCGAGGTCGAGCGTGTCGAGGGCTTGTTGTCGGCTCATACCGCGTCGCGGCGGCCGGACGCTCGGCCCATCTCCGCGAGTTCGCTGTTGACGGCGGCGGTCACCGCCGAATCCGCCATCTGGACCGAACCGCCCGGATCGCGGTCCCTCTTGTGGGTCGCCGCGGGGCCCCGCACCGAAGCCGCCGGTCTCCCGGCGGTCGCTCCGCCGTCGCTCCGACCGGAAGCCGAACCCGCCGCGCCCGGCGTCGGCGCGGACGCGCGTCCGGCGGAACCGCTCGTGGAGGCGGCCGCTGACGTGGGCGTACATGAAGTACGTCGTCGCGCCGAAGGGGAGGGCGACGAACAGCAACAGGAGCTGTCGGTAGGCGAACGCCAACACGACGAGGAGCATGGTGATGCCCGCGAACACCGCCGCGAGCCCCATGACGAGTCGGTCTCGGTCCACGGGCGCAGTTAGGGGCGCACGGTGGTAAACGTCTCGCCGGGGCGCGACCGGGAGGTGACCGGCCGGCCGACGACCCGCCCGCCGCGTCGCCTCAGCGGTACTGATTCAGCCGCTTTTTGAGGCGCTTGGCCGCCTGTCCGGCGGCCTTGTCGAAGTCCTCGCCGCGGTCTTCGCCGGCGAAGATGATGCCGCGAGAGGAGTTCACGAGGCCGACGCCGTCCGCGAGGCCGAACTCGACGGCGGCCTCGGCGTCGCCGCCCTGCGCGCCCACGCCGGGGACGAGAAACGGCAGGTCGGGCACCTGCTCGCGGAGGTGTTCCAGTTCGTCGGGGCCGGTCGCGCCGACGACGAGGCCGACGTTCCCGTGTTCGTTCCAGAGGTCGCAGAGCGCCGCGACGCGCTCGTAGAGCGGTTCGCCCGAGTCGAGTTCGAGCGACTGGAGGTCGGAGCCGCCGGGGTTCGAGGTCCGACAGAGGACGAACACGCCCTTGTCCTCGCGGGCGAGGAACGGCTGGATGGAGTCGCGGCCCATGTAGGGATTGACGGTGATGGCGTCGGCGTCGTCGAGCAGGTCGGCGTACTTGCGGGTCGTGTTGCCGATGTCGGCGCGCTTGGCGTCCAAGAGGACCGGCACGCCCTTGCCGCGGGCGTAGGCGATGGTCTCCCGCAGGGCGCGCCAGCCGTCCTCGTCCTCGTAGAACGCCGCGTTCGGCTTGAACGCCGCGGCGTGCTCGTGGGTCGCGTCGATGATGCGGCGGTTGAACGCCCAGCGCGGGAGGTCCTTGTCGAGCAGGTGGTCGGGGATGCGGTCGATGTCGGCGTCGAGGCCGACCGAGACGACGCTGTCTGTCGCCTCGATGCGGTCGCGGAGGTCGTCGAAGAAGCCCATTGCCCGCGAGTGCGACGACCGAAAGTAAGGGGTTTTCCCTTCGGCGCGGGCGTCGGGCCGGGCGTGAACAGAGCGCGCTGGCCGACCACACCCCGCCGGCTCTCAGACGGGCCGTTCGACCGTCCACAGCAGGCCCGCGCCGACGACGAGCACCCCGCCGAAGAGCGCGAGCGCGCCGGCCGGCGAGAGGGCGTCGGCGACGACCCCGCCCGCGAGTTCGAACGGGACGACCGCGAGCGAGTAGAGCATCCCGGCGGCCGAGAGGACGGTCGCGCGGCCGACCGAGTCCACCCGGTCGTTGACGTACTGGTTCCCGAGGACGGACGAGACGTTCGTGACGCCGCGGGCGACCGCGAAGGCGGGGAAGGCCAGCGGCCCGAAAAGCGGGACCGACGCGTAGGCGACCGCGAGCACGAGCGGCGAGGCGAGGAACCACCGACGGACGCCGACGCGGGATTCGACCCAGCCGGCGCGGAACGTCGCCGCGGCCGCGACGAGCGAGAACAGCGCGTAGGAGGCGCTGACGGCGGTGTTCGTCGCCGTCGCGGGGACGCCGAGGTCGAGCGCCACGTCGCGGAGAATCGGCTGGTCGAAGATGTACACCATGTTGGCGACGCCGAACAGGAGCGCGAAGTAGGCGACGAAGCCGCGGAGCGGCGGGCGCGAGAGCTTCTCGCGGATGACTCGGAGCGCCGTCCGCGGCGTGAAATCGCCGCCGGTCGCGCCCGTCTCGGGGACCGACAGCAGAATCGGAACGCCCAGCGCCGTCACCGCGGCGGTGGCGAAGAAGGGGACCGCGTAGTTCGTCGCGTCGGCGAGGAGCCCCCCGGCGAGGGTCGTCACCGCGCCGATTGCGAGGCCGACGCCGGTTGCGCGACCGCGGACGGCGGCGAACTCGTGGGTCTCGTCGGTCTCGGCCAACAGGTCGTAGAGCCACGCGTCGTCGCTCCCGGACCGGAACGTCTGGCCGACGGCCCACGCGCCGTAGACGACCGCGAGTTGGACGAACGTCTCGGACAGGCCCATCGCCGCGGTCGAGACGGCGATGATGGCCGTGCCGAGGGCCATCGCGCTCCGGCGGCCGAGTCGGTCGCCGAGGTAGCCGGTCGGTATCTCGGCCGCGACGAGCGCGAGCCACCAGACGCTGTTGAGCGCGCCGACCTCGGCGAACGAGAGGTCCCGCGAGCGGACGAACAGAATCCAGATAGCCGCCGTGAAGGAGACGAACTCGGTCGTCTTGTAGGCGTAGTACTTCGCGACCGGGGAGCGCAGGCGGGCGGCGGCGGGCCACGAAGTCATCGTTCCACGGTCTCGACACGACCCAAAGAACGTGTGGATTCGGCCGCCGGCGACGGTGTCCGAGTCGGACTCGACGCCCGTCTCTCACCCGGTTCGGAAGGAGAAGTCCGCACTCGGCGCGCTGTGGGTGAGCCACCCCATCGAGACCACGTCGACGCCGGTGTCGGCGTAGGCGGGGAGCGTCTCCGGGGTGATACCGCCGCTGGCCTCCGAGATGACGCCCTCGGGGAGCCGGGAGACGCCCTCGCGGACCGCCTCGGGCGGGAGGTTGTCGAACAGGACGATGTCGGCTCCGGCGGCCGCGGCGCGCTCGCCCATCTCGGGCGTCTCGACTTCGACTTCGAGCTTGGTCGCGAACGACTTGCGCTCGGCGAAGCGGCGGACCGCCTCTTCCAACCCGAGTTCGGCGACGTGGTTGTCCTTGACCATCACCATCCCCGAGAGCGTGAGGCGGTGGGTGTCGCCGCCGCCGGCGACGACGGCGCGCTTTTCGACGCCGCGGAGGCCGGGGGTGGTCTTGCGGGTCGCGGCGACCCGAACCGAGTCCGACACCTCGCGGGCGGCGTCGACGGCCTCGCGGGTCGTGGTGGCGACGCCGGAGGCGTGGCCGACGACGTTGGCGGCGACGCGCTCGCCGCGGAGGACGTTCCGGGCGTCGCCGTCGACGTGGAGGACTTCGTCGCCCGCTTCGACCGCGTCGCCGACCTCGACCGCTCGCTCGGCCTCGACGCCGAGGTAGTCGAAGACGGCGACGGCGGCGTCGAGGCCGGCGGCGACCGCCGGCTCTTTGGCCACGAGTCGCCCGGTGGTGTCGCCGGGCACGTCGTTCGTCACGTCGCGGTGTCCGACGTCCTCGGCCAGCCAGCGCTCGACGGTCTCAGTCGTCAGCACTCGGGGTCACCCCCTGTCCGGCGTCGTCGCTCTCCTCGCCTCCCTCGTCTCTCTTGCCTCCCTCGCGTTCGTCCGGGTCGACGAGCGAGTGACAGCCGGCCGACGGCGCGTCGGCGGCCGCGCGGGCGACGAGGAGCGACGAGACGCAGGCGTTCCGGAGTTCGTAGACGGCCCGCGAGACGCGGGTGCGGGCGTAGGCGTCGACCTCGCCTTTCAGGCGGCGAAGCCGCGCCCGCGCGGTGCCGAGGCCGCCGGCGTGCGCTCGATGCCGACGACTCGTCCATCGTCCGCCCGACGGCGGTCGAACTTCGTGTCGGCGAAGGCGTCGGGGAGCGCCGGGTCGGAGTCGCGCGGCGGCGCGAACTCGACGGTCTCAGCCTCGTCGCGGCCCCTGTCGGCCGCGGCCTCGCCGGCACGGACGCCCCAGACGAGCCCTTCGAGCAGGCTGGTCGAAGCGAGTCGGTTCGCGCCGTGGACGCCGGTGTGAGCGCACTCGCCGGCGGCGAACAGGCGGGACAGCGAGGTCCTGCCGCGGTCGTCGACGGCGACGCCGCCGCAGAGGAAGTGCTCGCTCGGGGCGACCGGGACGCCGGCGTCGAGGTCGATGCCGCGGTCGTCGCAGAGCGCCGCGAGGTCGGGGAACTCCCCGCGGAAGTCGAGGTCGGACACGTCGAGGACGACGCGGCCGGTCCGGTCGCGGGCGCGGGAGACGGCGCGGGCGACCACGTCTCGGGGGGCGAGTTCGGCGTCTTCGTGCACGTCAGGCATGAAGCGGCGGCCGTCGGCGTCGCGCAGGACCGCGCCCTCGCCGCGAACGGCCTCGCTGACGAGGAACGGTCGCGCGTCGTCGTCGGCCCGTGGGTCAGTCCGGGGGTCGTACGCCGTCGGATGGAACTGGACGTACTGCATGTCCGAGACGGTCGCGCCGGCGAGCGCGGCCATCGCCACGCCGTCGCCGGTCGCGCCCGCGGGGTTGGTCGACCGGGCGTAACAGTCGCCGATGCCGCCGGTGGCGAGGACGGTCGCCCCGGCGAACACGGGTTCGACTTCGCCGTCGGCGAGGACGGTCGCGCCGCGGACGGTCCCCCTCCTCGGTCAGGAGGTCGAGGGCCATCGCGTCCTCGACGATGCGCACGCCGTCGCGGGCCGAGAGGTGCTTCAGGAACGGCCGGAGGACGTGCGCGCCGGTGCTGGCGTCGACGTGGAGGATGCGGCGGCTGGAGTGCCCCGCCTCGCGGGCGAGGTCGAAGTCGGCGGCGTCGGTGCCGGCGGTGTCGGTGCCGGCGGCGTCGCCAGAATCCGGGTCGCCGGCGTCGCCGTCGCCCGCCGCGTCGAACTCGACGCCGAGCGTGTCCAACAGCACGTCCTCGACGACGGCGCGGGACTCGGAGACGAGCGTCTCGACGGCCTCGGGGTCGGCGGTGCCGTCGCTCGCTCGGCGAATGTCGGCGGCGAACTCCGCGGGCGCGGACTGGGTGACGGCGATGCCGCCCTGCGCCCAGTCGGACGCGGCGTCCTCGGGTTCGGTCGCCTTCGTGACGACGAGCACGTCGGCCCCCTCGCGGGCGGCGGCGAGGGCCGCGGCACAGCCGGCGATGCCGGAGCCGACGACGAGCACGTCGGCCTTCATAGTTCGAGCATGCGGTCGAGCGCGACCGCGGCGAGTTCCTTCTCCTCGGGCGCGACCTCGACGACGTTGGGTTCGCGGCCCGCGGCGAGCTCTTCGAGCACCCACGTCAGGTAGTTGGGGTCGACCTGCCGCATGGCGTTGCAGTCCATGCAGGCGTCGCCGCAGAGGGGGCGCACGTCGACCTCGGGGTGCCAGCGCGCGAGGTGTCGCGCGAGGTGGACCTCGGTGCCGATGGCCCACGTCTCGCCGGGGTCGGCGTTCGCGACGACGTCGCAGATGTGGCTCGTGGAGCCGACCTCGTCCGCGGCCGCGACGACGCTCGGGCGGCACTCGGGATGGGCGACGACCTTCGCGCCGTCGGCCTGCGCCGCCTCGACGTGGTCGACGCGGAAGCGCTCGTGGACCTGACAGTAGCCGTCCCAGAGGATGACCTCGGCGTCGCCGAGGTCCGGGATATCGGGCGCGGCGTCTCCGCCGCCCCCGCCGCCCTCGCCGCCCTCGCCGCTCTCAGCGCCCGCCGATTCGGCCACGTCGCCGGCCCACGGGTCCCACTCGACCACCTCGTCGATGTCGAGGTCATCGGCCGTGTTGCGCCCGAGGTGCTTGTCGGGCAGGAACAGCACGGCGTCGCCGCGCTCGAACGCCCACTCGAAGGCGTCGGCGGCGTTCGAGGAGGTGCAGATGAGTCCGCCGTGAGAGGCACAAAAGGCCTTCAGGTCGGCGTAGGAGTTCATGTACGTCACGGGGACAATGTCCTTGCCGCCGCTCTCTTCGACGAGTGTCTCCCACGCGGCGTCGACCTGCACGGCCTCGGCCATCCCGGCCATCGGGCACGACGCCTCCATCGACGGGAGAATCACCGTCTGGTCGTCGTCGGTGATGATGTCCGCGCTCTCGGCCATGAACGTCACGCCGGCGAAGACGACGTAGTCGGCGTCGGACTCGGCGGCGCGCTTCGAGAGTTCGTAGGAGTCGCCGATGAAGTCCGCGTGCTCGACGATTTCGCGTCGCTGGTAGTTGTGTCCGAGGACGACGACGCGGTCCCCGAGTTCCTCGCGGGCGGCGGCGATTCGCCGGGAGCGGGCGGCCTCGTCGAGGTCGCGGTGGCTCTCCGGAAGCTGTTCGAGCGTGTCGTATTTGAACAGGCTGAGCTCCGACTCGAACCCGACCGACTGTAATTCAACCACGATTGGTCACCACGGTTGAAGTCCAATCATCGGGCCTTATTGAAAAATATTTTTCTTCAATAGTCGCTACTCACCCGTAAATATTCTCTACACAGACGATTGGACGGTGGTACATGCACTCGATTAGTCGTTAGAAGTCGAACACAGTCGCTACTCGGTCGAAGAATAATTTTCTTCAAAAGAGCGCCGACATCGATGGTGGTTCTCTGCTCAGTCGCGTTCGAAGACGACGCGGCCGTCCACGACGGTCATCGAGACCGGAATGTCGCGAATCGAGTCGGCCTCCCACGGCGACTCGTCGAGGACGACGAGGTCAGCGGCGCTCCCGGACGCGACGGTTCCCAATCGGTCCTCGTCGAAGCCGGCGTAGGCCGCGCCGGAGGTGTACGCCCGAAGCGCCTCGGTGACGGTGAGCGACTGGCCGGGGGTCGGGTGGTCGGTGGCGAGGTCGACGCCGAGAAGCGGTCCGAGCGGCATGCAGTCGCTCCCGAACGCGAGGTCCACGCCCGCGTCGAGCAGGTCGCGGTAGCGGTTGGTCCGCAGGCGTCGCTCGCCGAGGCGGGCGTCGTAGAGGCCGCCCTCGTCGGCCCACTTCAGGAAGTTCGGCTGGACCGAGGCGACGACGCCCGACTCGGCGAAGCGCTCGATAGCTTCGTCGGACGCGAGTTCGACGTGTTCGACCCGGTGGCGGGCCGCGCCGGGGTCGTCGGTCTCCTCGTACGCGTCGAGCACCGCGTCGATGGCCGCGTCGCCGATGGCGTGCGCGGTGAGCTGATAGCCCGACTCGTCGGCGTCGGCGACGAGTTCGCGGAGCTCTTCGGGGTCGACGACCCACTGGCCCGTCTCGTCGTCGGCCGCGTCGGGGTCCGCCGCGGCGTCGGCGTAGGGATCGGTGAGTTTCGCGGTCCGCCCGCCGAAGCTCCCGTCGGTGAACGTCTTTATCGCGCCGACGGTGACGAGGTCGCCGCGGCTCCCGCCGCCGTGGTTCGTCCGCAGGCCGACCTCGCGGAGCGCGTCGAGGTGGTCGGACCAGTAGTTGATTCGGACGCGGAGGGCCAGTTCGCCGGCGTCGGCGAGGTCGCGGTAGACCTCGGGCGCGCGGGAGCCGCGGACCATGTCGTGGACGCCGGTGACGCCGCGGGCGGTCGCGTACGACTGCGCCGCGCGGACGAGTTCCGCCATCTCCTCGCGGTCCGGCTCGGTCGCCTCGCGGAGCACGTCCACCGCGCCCTCGACCACGACGCCCGTTGGCTCGCCGGCGGCGTCGCCCTCTCCACCTCCGGCGGTCCGCACGCCCTCGTCGGGTAGATCGTCGGCGTAGCGGTCGAGGACGACCGAGTTGACGCCGGCGGTGTGGAGGTCCTCGCGGAAGGCGACCACGGGAAGCGACTCGGAGACGGCGTCGAGGTCGTCGCGGCTGAGGTATCTCGATTCGTCCCACGTGCTCTCGTCGTAGCCGTAGCCGAGCACCCAGTCGGTCTCGTCGCCGGTCTCGTTGTCGTCGGCTTCGACCTCGGCGGCCCGCTCGCGGAGCAGTTCGACCGCCTCGGCCGCGGAGCCGGCCTCCGAGAGGTCGGCGTGGACGAGCGACCGGCCGACCATCGGGAGGTGCGTGTGGGCGTCGATGAAGCCGGGGAGGACGACGCGGCCGCCGCAGTCGACGACCCGCGTCTCGACGCCGGCGAGCAGTTCCACGTCGAACGCGCGGCCGACGCGGACGACCTCGCCGTCGCGGACGGCGACTGCTTCGTGCGTCTCGTCGGGCGACCCGAGGGTGTGTACCTCCGCGTTCGTCAGTACGAGGTCCGCTGCCGCGGTCATACGTTCGACGCCGACGCGGGAGGGCAAAACGGTTCGGGAGGCGGCGGAGCGGTCGGGCGGTGGTCGGACGACGGGGCGGCCTCGAACGGGGACGGACCGCGGCCGTTGGAAGAACCGGAACGCGTTAGGGCCGGCGCGGGAAACGTCGGGGCATGACAGACGCCGCGTCCCTCGCAGACCGCGTTCGGGAGGGCGAACTCCGCCTCCACGAACTCGAAGCGCACGCCGACGCCGACACCGCCGCCGAGGCGCGCCGCTCGCTCGTCGAAGAGCAGTCCGGCGCGTCGCTCGACGCGGTCGGGAACTACGGCTTCCCCGCGGAGGCCGCCGAGTCGGCCATCGAGAACATGGTCGGCGCGATTCAGGTGCCGATGGGCGTCGCCGGCCCCGTCAGCGTCGACGGCGGCTCCGTCGCCGGCGAGAAGTACCTCCCGCTCGCGACCACCGAGGGCGCGCTCCTCGCGTCGGTCAACCGCGGCTGTTCGGTCATCAACAGCGCCGGCGGCGCGACCGCCCGCGTCCTCAAGTCCGGGATGACCCGCGCGCCGGTGTTCCGCGTCGCCGACGTGGCCGAGGCCGAGGCGCTCGTCTCGTGGACCCGCGACAACTTCGCGGCGCTGAAGGAGGCCGCGGAGGAGACGACGAACCACGGCGAACTCCTCGACGTGACGCCGTACGTCGTCGGCAACTCCGTGTACCTGCGGTTCCGCTACGACACCAAGGACGCGATGGGGATGAACATGGCCACCATCGCCACCGAGGCCGCCTGCGGCGTCGTCGAAGACGAGACGGCCGCCTCGCTCGTCGCCCTCTCGGGCAACCTCTGTTCCGACAAGAAGCCCGCCGCCATCAACGCCGTCGAGGGCCGCGGGCGGAGCGTCACCGCCGACGTTCGAATCCCGCGCGAAGTCGTCGAAGAGCGCCTGCACACCACGCCCGAAGCGGTCGCCGAACTCAACACCCGCAAGAACCTCGTCGGCTCCGCGAAGGCCGCGAGCCTCGGCTTCAACGCCCACGTCGCCAACGTCGTCGCCGCGATGTTCCTCGCCACCGGGCAGGACGAGGCGCAGGTCGTCGAGGGGTCGAACGCCATCACGACCGCCGAGGTGCAGGACGGCGACCTCTACGTCTCGGTCTCCATCGCCTCTCTCGAAGTCGGCACCGTCGGCGGCGGCACGAAGCTCCCGACACAGTCCGAGGGCCTCGACGTCCTCGGCGTCAGCGGCGGCGGCGACCCCGCCGGCTCCAACGCCGACGCCCTCGCCGAGTGCATCGCCGTCGGCTCGCTCGCGGGCGAACTCTCGCTTCTCTCCGCGCTCGCCTCGCGGCACCTCTCCAGCGCCCACGCCGAACTCGGCCGGTAACTCGAACGGGTTCAGTTTCGCCGACGGCGATATCCCCTCACTCGTCTTTTCTCGCTTTGCGCCGCTCTGTACTGCCGGGTTTGCATCCTGTCGTCTACTTTCACTTTCACTCCGCACCCGTGGCTCGCGTTTATTCCGTTCCTGTGAAAACGATGAAAACGCGTCCGTCGGGGAGCACCCGCGGGCGTGTCCACACCCCATCCCCTCCCATGCCCGTCTCCACACGCGGTACCGACCCCGAATCGCCCGACGAGTACGACGACGCGCGGCGGGTGGCGCTCGCGCTCAGGCTGGTGAAGTTGGCGCTCGGCGTCGTCGCCTCCGCGCTGACCGTGGCGAAGTTGCTCGGCGCGCTCTGAGATGAGTCCGCGAGGGCGACCCCGGCGCTCAGACCAGCCGGTGTCGGCCCCGCGACTCCGACACCTCGCCGCGCCGCCGGAGCTTATCGAGCAGGTCGCGGGCGCGGTCCTCGGGGACGCCCCGCTCGACCGCCGCCGCGACGACCTCTTCCTCGGTCGGCCGGTCGCCGTCCCGAACCGCCTCGCGGACGACCGTCAAACGGTCGGGCGACCCCGACGACGAGTTCCGACCGTTCGAGGCGGCCTCGCCCGCCTCGAACACCTCGTCGGCGTCGAGTCCCGAGCCTTCGAGGTACTCGCGGTCGTCGACGCCGGACTCCTCGACCCGCCGGTCGAGTTCCGAGACGTGTTCGACCTGCGCGAACGCCTCGCTGTCGCCGTGTTTCTTCGCCAACAGCGCCGACCGCGCCTGCCGCGCGGCGTCCCTGTCGTCGGACTCGAAGAAGCGCCGGAGCTTCTTCGTCTGGTGTCGCCTGCCGCATCGCGGACACGTCGCCGTCTTCGACCCGTCGGGGTCCGAAAGCAACCACATGTTCGCGCAGTCCGTACACCCCACGACCGCGTACATACGCCGATGTTCCGCGGCGTCGGATTTGAACGTTCGGGAGCGCGTCGAACGAGAGCGCGCGGACGGGCGCGGCGGCGTTCCCTCGACCACACCGGTACCGCTTGGGGACGCTCCAGCGGATTTATCTCCGCCCCGCGTGGCGTGTCACCATGGACCGAGTTTCTGTCGACGACGCGCCGTCCGCCGAGGCGGCCGACAACGTGTTCCTCTCGCTCCTCGCGGGCGGCGAGGAGATGAACGTCCAGCACTTCCGCATCGAACCCGGCGCGGTCGTCCCGGTTCACGACCACCACCACGAGCAGGTCGGCTACGTCGTCGCCGGAGAACTGACGTTCCTCGTCGGCGACGACCGCGAGGAAGTCGTCGTCGGCCCCGGCGACGCCTACTCGCTCGCGGGCGGCGAACCCCACGGCGCGGAGAACCGCGGTGACGAGACCGTCGTCGGCATCGACGTGTTCTCGCCGCCGCGGACCGACCCGCCGTGGCTGGACTGAGCCGAGCGCGAACCGAGCCTGCGCTAGAATAGCCAAGAGGTGCGTTTCGGAGAGGTCTCGGGCCTTCTCGAACGGATTTTCGATACGTTTCAGCCGGAACGTGTGAGGAGAAAGCATTTATCAATGTGGTGTCACCAACGGCATGACGGTAGTCCCTAACTATGCCCTCCCCACGCGTACTTCCTCTATGGACAACGCTCAGCGCGTCGAACACTCCGGCTATCACGACGAGCGACGGCCGACGATGAGTCATTCGAAGCTCGCGCGCGAGCCGTGGCTGTGGGCGTTCGTCGGCGTCTGGGCGGCAGTCGTCAGCGCGCTCCACTTCGGCGGGCTCGCGTACAACGTCTACACGCGCATCTGGTGGTGGGACGTGCTCACCCACTCGCTTTCGGGCTTCGGCGTCGCGGGCGTGTTGTTCCTCGTGTTCCCGCAGACGTTCCGCGGCGCTCGCGCCCCCGTGGTCGTCGCGGCCGCCCTCCTCGCCATCGGCGCGGGGTTCGAGGTGTACGAGTACCTGTTCAAGGACTTCTGGTGGGGCTGGTCGATGGCCTACTACGCCGAGGACACCGCGATAGACCTCGTGGTCGACGTGGTCGGCGGCCTCGGCTTTTTCGCCTTCGTCGAAGGCATCCTCTGGTCGCGGACGCCGGCCGACGCGAGTCGTGATGAGTCGTCGCGCCGAATCGGCCACCTCCGCTCCGACGGCGGCGAGCAGTCGGGCGACGACCGCCCGGCGAATCGCTGACTCCGGCGTTGGTACGGCCGTCGACGACGTTAATTTCACACCAGACCTGTCGTTTCGTCGGGAAAAGCTACATATCGATGATGGCCTATCACTCGTCTATGCTTCCGCTCGCAGGTCACCGCACACACCACCTCGCCACTCCAGCCGACGCGGTTCACCGTTCGACCCGCGCATGCTGAGACGAACCTGGAACGAGACGGTGTTGGCCGGGTGGGAAGAACGGCCCCGAGAGATGGCCGTCGTCGCCGTGTTCGGGAGCGTCGTCACCGTGACGCACTTCACGAGCATGGCGCTGTTTCTCTACACGCGCATCTGGTGGTGGGACATCTTCGTCCACGCCGCCTCCGGGTTCGGCGTCGCGGCGATTCTCTACGTCCTCAACCCCCGCCTGCTCCACTCGCGGCTCGCGCTCCTCGTCGTCCTCCCGATGGCCGTCGCCGCAATCGGCACGTGGTTCGAGGTGTACGAACGGCTCTTCACCGGCTTCTGGGTCGAGTGGCCCCGGTCGGTCTATCTGGAAGACACGGCCGTCGACATCGTCGCCGACACCGCCGGCGCGGTGGTCTTCGGCGTCGTCAGACCGCTGTGGAACCGGATTCGCCGCTGGCGGGACCCGAATCGACTGTAGCCGGCGCGAAAGAGATGCGGCGTCGGTGCCGCGAGAGAGAAGTGGTGTGGTCGCTTACGCCAGTTCGTTGATGTTCTCGACGACCTTGTCGGCGTACTCGCTCGTGGCGAGCTTGTTGCCGCCCTCGATCTGACGTTCGAGGTCGTAGGTGACGTCGCCGTCCGAGATGGTCTTCTCGACGGCGTCGCGGATGAGCTTGCCGGCGTCCTTCCAGCCCATGTACTCGAACATGAGACGGCCGGAGAGAATCATCGCGGTCGGGTTGACCTTGTCCTCGCCGGCGTACTTGGGCGCGGAGCCGTGGACGGGCTCTGCGAGACAGAGGCCCTCACCGAAGTTCGCGCCGGGGGCGATGCCGAGGCCACCGATCTGCGCGCCGGCGGCGTCGGACATGTAGTCGCCGTTGAGGTTCATCGTGGCGATGACGTCGTAGTCGGCGGTGCGGGTCAGGAGTTGCTGGAGCATGTTGTCCGCGATGCGGTCCTTGACGACGACCTTGTCCTCGGGCTTCTCGCCGTCGTACTCCTCCCAGAGCTCGTCTTCCGTGATGGTGACGTCGCCGAACTCCTCTTCTGCGAGCTCGTAGCCCCAGTCGCGGAACGCGCCCTCGGTGAACTTCATGATGTTACCCTTGTGGACGAGGGTGACGGAGTCGCGGTCGTTTTCGAGGGCGTACTCGATGGCCTCGCGGACGAGGCGCTTCGTCCCGAACTCGGTGATGGGCTTGATGCCGATGCCGACGGGGCCGTCGTGGATGACGCCCGTAGCGCCCATCTCCTCTTCGACGAACTCCTTGACCTGCTGGACTTCGTCGGTGCCGGCTTCCCACTCGATGCCGGCGTACACGTCCTCGGTGTTCTCGCGGAACGTGACCATGTCCATCGCCGAGGGGTTCTTGACGGGCGACGGGACGCCGTCGAGGTGGTAGGTCGGGCGGACGTTCGCGTAGAGGTCGAGCTTCTTGCGGAGCGCGACGTTGAGCGAGCGGAAGCCCGCGCCGACGGGCGTCGTGAGCGGGCCCTTGATGGCAACGCGGTGGTTGCGGATGGCGCTTACCGTGTCTTCCGGAAGGTTCTCGTCGTACTTGTCGCGGGCGGACTCGCCGGCGTAGACGCGCATCCAAGAGACAGAGCGGCCGGTCGCTTCGGCGGCGGCGTCGAGGACCTTCTGCGCGGCGGGGCCGACGTCCGTTCCGATTCCGTCGCCGTGGATGATCGGAATAATCGGGTTGTCGGGGACGGAGAGCTCGCCCGTCTCCTCGTCGACCGTGATTTTCTCGCCGTCGTCCGGAACCTCAATCTGGTCGTAGCTCATGAACAATCAGAGCTTTCTAGTGCGGTGTAAAAGTCCTGCCGTTATCGACGGCGAGATGCAAGTATCGCTCCATTCATCGGTCGATACGTTTAGGACCACGCTCCGAAGACACCCTCGTATGCGAATTATCCTCCACGGCGGTGCCGGCGGCATCCCCGGCGAACCGGCGCCCAGACAGGCCGTCATGGACGACGCGGCCGACGCGGGCGCGAGCGAGTCCGACCCGCTTTCGGCGGTCGAAACCGCGGTCCGCGTCCTCGAATCCGACCGCCGGTTCAACGCCGGCGTCGGCGGCGCGGTCCAGTCCGACGGCGTCGTCCGCACCGACGCGGGCGTCATGCTCAGCGACCGGCAAGTCGGCGCGGCCGCCGGCATGGAGGGCGTCGAACACGCCGTCTCCGTCGCGCGGGCGGTCCTCGAAGAAACGCCGCACGTCCTCCTGACGGGCGACCCGGCGGTCGAGTTCGCCGCCGACGCGGGCGTCGAGACCGGCGTCGACCTCTTCACCGACGAAACCCGCGAGCGCTGGGAGAACGCGGACGCTCCCGATGGCTCACCCAGCGAACACCTCGCGTGGCTCGCCGACCGGTTCGGTGGGAGTACGAGCGACCCGACGGCCGAGGCCGGTGACGGCTTCCTGCCGGCGAACGAGGAAACCTCAGCAAGCAGTGGCCGCTCGGCTCACGATGTTCGCCTTCCCGGCCACGACACGGTCGGGGCGGTCGCCACCGACGGCGAGACGTTCGCCTCCGCGACTTCGACCGGCGGCCGCTGGTTCGCCCTCGCCGGCCGCGTCGGCGACGTGCCGCAGGTCGGCTCGGGCTTCTACGCCTCCCCGGCCGGCGGCGCGTCGACCACGGGAGCGGGCGAAGACATCGCGCGCGTGACGCTCGCCCGCCGCGCCGTCGGCCACCTCGAACGCGGCTGTGACGCCCAGACCGCGGCCGACCTCGCCATCGAGGAGTTCGGCGAACTCACCGGGTCGTCGGCGGGCATCATCCTCCTCGACGACGAGGGCTTCGGCTCGGCGTACAACTCCGACGGGATGCAGACCAGCACCGCGTCGAACTGAGGTCGTCGCGGCCGGCGGTGACCGCGTTCCGGTCGCACTGGCCGTCGCCGCCACGGTTTACTCGATTCAGGCCGTTGCATTTCCCATGAGCGACTGGACCGCGGCCGACGCCCCCGACCTCTCCGGAAAGACCGTCGTCGTCACCGGCGCGAACAGCGGCCTCGGCTTCGAGGCGACGCGCATGTTCGCCGAGAAGGGCGCGCACGTCGTCATGGCCTGCCGGAGCCTCGACCGCGGCGCGGACGCGATGGCCGACATCCGCGACTCCGTGCCGGCGGCCTCGCTGACCCTCTCAGAACTCGACCTCGCCGACCTCGACTCAGTCCGGCGGTTCGCCGACGAGTTCGCCGCCGAACACGGGTCGCTACACGCCCTCTGCAACAACGCCGGCGTGATGGCGATTCCCCGGAAAGAGACCGCACAGGGCTTCGAGACGCAGTTCGGCGTGAACCACCTCGGCCACTTCGCCCTGAGCGCCCGCCTGTTCCCGACGCTCCGCGACACGCCCGGCGAGACGCGGCTCGTCACGATGTCGAGCGGCCTCCACGAGCGCGGCCGAATGGACTTCGACGACCTGCAGGGCGAACGCGACTACGACGAGTGGGACGCCTACGCCCAGAGCAAGCTCTCGAACCTGCTTTTCGCGTTCGAACTCGACCGCCGGCTGACCGCCGCGGGCATCGACGACGTGCTGAGCGTGGGCGCACACCCCGGTTACGCCGCCACCAACCTCCAGTTCCGCGGGCCCGAGGCGTCCGGGTCGACGCTCCGGTACTGGATGAGCAAGCTCGGCAACGCGATATTCGCCCAGTCGGCCGAGATGGGCGCGCTCCCGCTCCTGTACGCCGCGACCTCGCCGGCCGTCGAAAGCGGGGAGTACGTCGGCCCGCAGGGGGTGTTCGGCATGCGCGGCAATCCCGGCATCGCGGAGCCGAGCGCCCGCGCCAGAGACCCCGAGACCGCGGCTCGGCTCTGGGACGTGTCGGAGGACCTCACCGACACGCGGTTCCGACTGGCCTGATTCACCACCTGTCTCGGACGAGCGCCGGGAGGCGAGACGGCCAAATACTGCGGCGTGCTATCTACCCCCGTGACCGAATCAACGCCGACAATCACCCAGAGCGTCGCCGACGCCATCGTCTCCACCTGCCGAACGACGCTCGGGGACTCCCTGCGGAGCGTCGTCCACTTCACCCGCGACGACTTCGACGTGCTGTACGTCCGACGGGACCTCTACGACGGCGACGAGGCCGCGGCGCGCGCCGCCAAGTCAGAACTCGTCGAGAACGAGCGCACCGGGTTCGGCCCGCGAGAGACCTACAGCGCCGGCACGACCGGCGCGACTCCCGACTTCGGCGAGTACGAGTTCACCCTCCGCGTCTTCTCGGACGGCTTCGTCGGCCGCGTCGTGGGCGGCGACCGCGGCGTCATCGTCACCACCGACGAACTCGAACTCTCGGAGTTCGAGGAGATGGAAGTCGCGCTCCGCCGGATGCTCGAATCGACTCCCGGCGTGTGAGTCCCGCCCAGTCCGAACCGCCGCGGCGTCGTCGTGGCGGCGTGGCGGCGTGGCGTCGCGGCGACCGCACACGACAGAGCAAGCCGCTTTTGTAACCGGGACAGATACGAGTGTGTATGAGCCAACCCGACGCGGACGCGGAGCCGGACCACATCACCGTCTACTCGGACTACGTCTGTCCGTTCTGCTATCTCGGCCGCGAGTCCCTGCGGCAGTATCAGGCGACCCGCGACGAGGACCTCGACATCGACTGGCACCCCTTCGACCTCCGGAGCCACAAGCGCCGCTCCGACGGGAGCATCGACTTCTCCGTCGACGACGGCAAAGACGACGACTACTACGAGCAGGCCAAGGAGGGCGTCCGCCGCCTGCAGGACAAGTACGGCGTCGAGATGGACCTCGACATCGCGACCGACATCGACTCCCTGCCGGCGCAGGTCGCCTCGTTCCACGTGAAACAGCACTACGACAACGACACGTGGCTCGAATTCGACGTGGCAGTCTTCGACGCGCTCTGGCAGGAGGGCAAGGACATCGGCGACGAGGACCTGCTCGTCGAACTCGCCGAGGACGCGGGCGTCGACGGCGACGAAATCCGCTCGGCGCTGTCGGACGACGCGCTGTTCGCGGAGGTGCGCGAGCAGTTCGCCGAGGCCCAGCGCCACGGCGTGACCGGCGTGCCCACCTTCGCCTACGACGGCTACGCGGCCCGCGGCGCGGTCCCGCCGGAACAGCTCGAACGCCTCGTCGACGGAGTCTGAACCCGCGTTCGCCGGCCGAGGCCCGCGCGAGCTACATTCATTTTGTAAGCGGTCGTAGCTACGCACATGGCCAACAGACACCACCGTTGCAACCTCTGCGGCCGCGATTTCGACAGCGGCGAGCGACTCGACGAGCACGTCGAGCGCCGCCACCCCAAGGAGGACGTTCGCTGGTGGGTCGTCGTCGAAGACCCCGCGAAAGACCTCAAGTTCTCGCGCTGAGCGTCCCGACCCATCCCGGTCGCCCCGCACTCGGCTCCGCGGTCGCCTCGCGGTCGTCCTGCGGTCGCCCCGCGGTCGGCTCCGCGAGCGACGCCCTCAGCCGAGGTGCGTTTCGAACCAGTCGGCGGCGAGGCCGGCCACCGCGTCCAACTCGCCCGGCCCCTCGAACAGGTGACCCGCGCCGGCGACGACCTCCAGCGACTTCTCGCAGTCGAGGTCCGCGAACGCGTCGCGGTTCAGGCTCAACACCGGTTCGTCGGCACCGCCGACGACGAACAGCGTCGGTGCCGTCACGTCGCCGAGCCGCGACTCCGCGAGGTCGACGCGTCCGCCCCGAGAGACGACCGCGCCGGCGTCGTCACCGAGGTCGGCCGCCGCGAGGAGCGCCGCCGCCGCGCCGGTGCTCGACCCGAAGTAGCCGTAGTCGAGGTCGGCGGTATCGTCGCGGCCGCGGAGCCACTCGGTCGCGCCGAGCAGTCGCTCCCTCAGAAGCGGGATGTCGAACCGCGTCCCGTACTCCTCGTCTTCCGCCTCCGTGAGCAGGTCGAAAAGGAGCGTCCCGACCCCGCGGTCGCGGATGACCTCGGCGACGAAGTTGTTCCGCGGGCTCTTCCGACTGCTTCCGCTCCCGTGGGCGAACACCACGAGCCCCGCCGCGCCCGCCGGAATCCGAAGGTCGCCCTCCAGCACCGCGTCGCCGACGGGTATCGAAACGAGATTCGGCGTCGTGTCGCTCATACGAGACGATACGCCGGACTGCGGCTTAGGCCTGTCTCGACCCGTCGGCTCCCGTGAACGCGGAGTCCGCTCGTTCTGATGGTCATGACTTACACAATTAATGTTAATATACAATCGGGAGTACACCCGAACGCCAACTATGGTGAGTGTTACCGACCTACGGACGATGTACGAGCAGATGGTGACCGCTCGGCACTACGAGGAGCGACTGGTAGACGAGTACCTCGTGGGGAAACAGCCGGCGTTCGACATCTCGGCGGGACCGATTCCCGGCGAACTGCACCTCGCGGCGGGGCACGAGGCGTCCGGCGCGGGCGTCTGCATCCACCTCCGCGACGACGACACGGTGACCGCGCCGCACCGGCCGCACCACATCGCCATCGCGAAGGGGGTCGACCTCAAGCGCATGACGGCCGAGATTTTCGGGCGGAAGACGGGGCTGTGCCGCGGGAAGGGCGGCCACATGCACCTGTTCGACCCCGACGTGAACTTCGCGTGTTCGGGCATCATCGCGCAGGGCTGTCCGCCGGCGGTCGGCGCGGCGATGGCCGCGAAAAAGCGGAACACCGACGCCGTCGCCGTCGCCTTCCTCGGCGAGGGCGCGATCGACCAGGGCGGCTTCCTCGAATCGCTGAACCTCGCGGCGGTCCACGACCTCCCGGTCGTCTTCGTCGTCGAGGACAACGACTGGGCCATCAGCATGCCCAAAGACCGCGTGACGGACGTACAGAACGGCGCACAGCGCGCCGACGGCTTCGACATGCCGGGCGTCCGTATCGACTCCGACGACGCGATGGCGGTGTACGAGGCGGCGGGCGAGGCCGTGATGCGCGCCCGCGACGGCAACGGGCCGACGCTCATCGAGGTGCAGGTCCACCGCCGGATGGGCCACTTCATGGGCGACGCGGAGGGGTATCGCCCCGAGGCCGACATCGACCGCGCGAAACAGCGCGACTCCATCGAGCGACTCGCCGAGGACCTCCGCTCGCACGGCGTGACCGACGACGAACTCGACGAGATTCGAGAGCGCGCCCACGAGCGGGTCGAAGAGGTGATTTCGTGGGCGAAAGAACAGCCCGAGCCCGACCCGGAGGAGGCGTACGAGAACGTGTTCACGAACCCGCCGGCGCAGGCGGCGACGGACGGCGGGGCCGCGGCAGACGCGCCGGGCGACGCCGGCGAGACCGGAGGTGACAACTGATGGCGACCGAATCACGAGACTACACCGAAGCGACCGAGACGGACCGCGAACTGACCATGAGCCGGGCGATGGTCGAGGCCATCGCGTGGGAGATGCGCGAGAACGAGGAGGTGTTCTACATGGGCGAGGACGTCGCCGACTACGGCGGCATCTTCTCCAGTACGACCGGCCTGTTGGACGAGTTCGGCCGCGACCGCGTGATGGACGTGCCCATCAGCGAGACGGCCTACCTCGGCGCGGCGGTCGGGGCCGCACAGGCCGGGATGCGCCCGATTGCCGAGCTGATGTTCGTCGACTTCTTCGGCGTCGCCATGGACCAGATCTACAACAACATGGCGAAGAACACCTACATGAGCGGCGGGTCGTTTTCCGTTCCGATGGTGTTGACCACGGCCGTCGGCGGCACCTACAACGACGCCGGCCAGCACTCCCAGACGCTCTACGGGACCTTCGCCCACCTGCCGGGGATGAAAGTCGTCGTCCCCTCGACGGCCTACGACGCCAAGGGGCTGATGCACAGCGCCATCCGCGACGACGACCCGGTCGTCTACATGTTCCACAAGCGTCTCATGGGCCTCGGCTGGATGCCGTCGCCCCCGGGCCCGAAGACCGGCGTCCCCAAAGAGGACTACACGATTCCGTTCGGCGAGGCCGACGTGAAACGGCCCGGCGACGACGTGACCGTCGTCACCCTCGGCCTGCACGTCCACCGGGCGATGGAGGCCGCAGAACAGCTCGACGACGACGGCATCGACGCCGAGGTCATCGACCTCCGGACGCTCGTGCCCCTCGACACCGAGACGGTGCTCGACTCGGTCCGCAAGACCGGGAAACTCCTCGTCGTCGACGAGGACTACCAGTCGTTCGGCGTGACGGGCGAAATCGTCGCGAGGGCCGCCGAGGGCGCGCTGGACGACCTCTCGGCGGTCAAGCGCCTCGCCATCCCCGACGTGCCGATTCCCTACGCCCGCTCGCTCGAAGACGAGGTCAACCCCGGCACCGACGACATCGCGGCGGCCGTCCGCGAACTCCACGAATGACGGGGACGGTCGGCGCAAACGGAGGTCGCGCATGACGGACGCCGTCGACGTGAACTCGGCCGACTCGTGGCCCGACGACGCCGACGACGTGGCCGAGGGCTACCTCGCCAACTGGTTCGTCCGCGAGGGGTCCGCCGTGGACGAGGGCGAGACGCTCTGCGAGATACAGGTCGAGAAGGTGAGCATCGACGTGACCGCGCCGACGGCGGGGACGGTCACGGAGACACTCGTCGGCGAGGGCGACGACTTCGCTCGCGGCGACGTGCTCGCGCGGGTGCAACCGAGCGCCTGACCCGCTGTTTTTTCGTCAGTCGTCGCCCGCCCGGTACGCCGCGCCGAGCGCCCGGTCCATCAGCTCTCGGTGGGCCTCTCGGACCCGCTCGTCGTCGCCGGGGCGGCGCTGTTCGTACCGACCGTCGGCGTCCATCACCCAGCGCCGGCGGTTGTCCGACAGGAGCGCGTCGAGGACGGCGTCGAGTTCCGCGCGGTGTTCGGGGTCCTCGACGGGCGCGACGGCCTCGACCCGGCGGTCGAGGTTGCGGGTCATCCAGTCGGCGGAGCCGACGTAGTAGTCGGGGTCGCCGTCGTTTTCGAAGTAGAAGACCCGCGAGTGTTCGAGGAACCGACCGACGACGCTCGACACCGAGATGCGCTCCGAGAGCCCCTCGATACCGGGTCTGAGCCGACAGATGCCGCGGACCACGAGGTCGATGTCGACGCCGGCCATCGACGCCTCGTACAGTTCGCGGACCATCGCGGGGTCTTCGAGCGCGTTCATCTTGGCGACGATGCGGGCGTCGCGGCCGGCGCGGGCGTGGTCGGCCTCCCGACGCACGAGCCGGGTCATCTCCTCGCGGAGGTTCGTCGGCGCGACCAGCAGTTTCCGGTACGTCTCGGCCCGCGAGTGGCCGGTGAAGAAGTTGAACAGGCGCACGAGGTCGTGGCCGATATCCGGGTCGGCGGTGAACAGCCCGAGGTCGGTGTAGAGCTTCGCCGTCTGGGAGTGATAGTTGCCGGTGGCGACGTGGGAGTACAGCCGAACCTCGTCGTCCTCCTCGCGAACGACGAGCGCCGTTTTCGAGTGGGTCTTCAGCCCGATGGTGCCGTAGGCGACGTGGATGCCCTCCTCTTCGAGGCGGCGGACCCACCGGAGGTTGTTCTCCTCGTCGAACCGGGCTTTGAGCTCGACCATCACCGCGACCTGCTTGCCGTTGTTCGCGGCCTCGATGAGCGTCTCGATGACCTCGGAGTCCGGCGCGGTCCGGTAGATGGTTGCCTTGATTGCCAGCACGTCGGGGTCGGCCGCGGCGGCCGCGAGGAACGTGCCGACCGTGCCCGTAAACGAGTGGTACGGGTGGTGGACGAGCACGTCTTTCCGGTCGATTTCGGCGAACACCGACGCGGGGTCGTCGGCCGAGCGGCCGACGAACCGCGGGTGGGGCTGGGGCGTCCACGGCGCGACTTCGAGTTCCGGTCGGTCGAGGTCGAAAAGCGACGCGAGCGCCCCGTAGTCCAGCGGCAGGTCGCGCTCGAACACCTCGGGGTCGTCCACGTCGAGCTGTTCCGCGAGGAGGTCGCGGACCGCCTCGGGAGTCCCCGACTCGACCTCCAAGCGGACGACCGTGGCGAACCGGCGCTGGCGGAGCACGTCCTCTATCGTGGCGATGAGACCCTCTGCGACCTCCTCGTTGCGGCGGACCTCGGCGTTCCGCGTCACCCTGAACGCCGAGGTGTCGATTATCTCGACGTTCGGGAACAGCAGGTCGATGTTGCGCTCGATGACGGCCACGAGCGGGACGAACCTGACTGGAGTGGCGGAGGTTGCGGCCGATGAAGCGGTGTCGGAGTCGCTTGCGCCATCCGCGTCGCCGACGCGCTCGTCCACGTTGACGAGCCGCGGGCGGTTGCCGGGGACTTTGACCCGCGAGAACTTCGTCGGCTCGTCGTCGCCCTCGGTCGTGCGGACCGCGAGCGACAGCGAGAGGTTCGAGATGAACGGGAAGGGGTTCGACGGGTCGAACGTCAGCGGCGTGAGCGTCGGCAGGACCGACGCCTCGAAGTAGTCGCGGAGGGCGGCCCGCTCGTCGGGCGCGAGGTCGTCGTAGCCGACGATTTCGATGCCCGCGTCGGCGAGCGCGGGTCGAACGAGATCGTGGAAGCAGGCTGACTGCCGGTCGAGCAGGTCGCGGGCGCGGTCGAGGACGAGCGACCACTGCCCGTTCGGGGTCCGGCCGTCGGGCGAGAGTTCGCTCACGCCCGCGGCCATCTGCTGTTTCAGGCCGCCGACGCGCTTCATGAAGAACTCGTCGAGGTTCGAGGTGAGAATCGAGAGGAACTTGACGCGCTCGAAAAGCGGGTTGCGGTCGTCTCTCGCCTCGTGGAGGACGCGCTCGTGGAAGGCGAGTTCGCTGAGTTCGCGGTTGAGATACAGCGCGGGGTCTGCGAGGTCGGCGTCGGCCGGCTCCGTCGCGTCTCCGTCGCGCTCGCGGGCGCGGACCGGCGCGGTCGACTGACCGGCGCGTCGGCCCTGCGAGTCGCCGCCGCGAGGCTCGTCGTCGGACATATGCTGAGAGGAGATGGTTCGGCGGCGACCTTTAGTTCGCCGCCTCGGCCGTCGCTCCCACCGTCGCCGCGGCGGGGCTCAGACCAGCGCGGGCTGGCGGGGTTCGATAATCTTCGAGTCCTTGCGGGACTCGTGGGTGACCTCGGAGTCGACGGCGACGAGTTCGTCGGCGTGGAGGTCGTACGCCGTCAGCGCGCCGCCGTAGACCGCGCCCGTGTCGAGACCCATCGCGTGCTCGAAGACGGCGGGGTGGGCCATCACGGTGTGCCCGAAGAAGACGCGCTCGGGGCCCTCGTAGTGCTCGAACCAGAAGGGGCCGTCGTAGCTGTCGCCGGGGTTCATCGCCCGGGTGTTTTCGAGGTCGTCCACGTCGTGTTCGGAAAGCGGCTTTTCGGGGTGGACGCCGCCGTGGACGACGATGGCCCCGTCCCACGTGATGGCGACCGGGAGGTTCGACATCCATTCGAGGTCGTCGTCGGTCAGCGCGTCTATCTCCTTCGTGCCGCGGATGAGCTTTTCTTCGTTGTTGCCGCGGACGGTCAGGAAGTTGTCGCGCTCGCGGACGTAGTCCACGACGCCCTTGCTGTCGGGACCCTTCCGCACGAGGTCGCCGACGAAGACGACGAGGTCGTCTTCGGACGGGTCGAGCCGGTCGACGAGGCGTTCGAGCGCCGGCAGACACCCGTGTACGTCGCCGACGACGTACACGTCGTCCCAGTCGTCGATGTCGACTCGAAGGTGTTGCTCGGCGACGTCGGGGTGGAAGGATGGGACACTCATTGGAAACGTTCTCTCCTATTTCAGAACGTCCCGGCCTAAGAAAGGGTTGCTAGTTTCGGAATGTTGTGCTATATAGACGTGGCAGAGACTGTCAGTCATACACCGCCGGGCGGGGGCGATGGTCTGATTCCGGTCGCCGGCCATCCCGCAATCGCTTTCCGGCGCGGCCGCGAAGTCGCGGCCATGAGCATCGGACCCCTCGACGACGAGACGGTCGAGAAGTATCGAGAGGCAGGGGAGGTCCTCCGCACGGTGTTAGACGAGTCGGCCGAGATGGTCGAACCGGGCGTCACCCACCTCGAAGTCGCCGAACACGCCGAAGCGCGCATCCGCGAACTCGCCGACGGCTGTGCCTTTCCGGTCAACATCAGCGTCAACGAGGAGGCGTCGCACGCCAGCCCCGGCCGCGACGACGACACCGTGTTCGGCGAGGACATGGTGTGTCTCGACGTCGGCGTCCACGTCGACGGCTACATCGCCGACTCCGCCGTGACCGTCGACCTCTCGGGCAACGACGAACTCGTCGAGTCCGCCGAGGAGGCGCTCGACGCCGCCCTCGACATGGTCGAAGCGGGCGCGCACACCGGGAAAATCGGCGCGGAAATCGAGGACGTGATTCGCGGCTACGGCTACACGCCCGTCCTCAACCTCTCGGGCCACGGTGTCGAACAGTGGGACGCCCACACCGACCCGACCATCCCGAACCGCGGCGCAGACCGCGGCGTCGAACTCGAAGTCGGCGACGTGGTCGCCATCGAACCGTTCGCCACCGACGGCTCCGGCAAGGTCTCCGAGGGGTCGAAAAACGAGATTTACAGCCTCGTCAACGACCGCTCGGTCCGCGACCGCATGTCGCGCAAACTGCTCGACGAGGTGCGCGAGAAGTACAAACTGCTCCCCTTCGCGGCCCGCTGGTTCGAGGGCGGCCGCTCCGAGATGGCTATCCGCCGGCTCGAACAGCAGGGCATCCTCCGCGGCTACCCCGTCCTGAAAGAAGAAGAGGGCGCGATGGTCGGACAAGCCGAAGACACCATCATCGTCACCGAAGACGGCTACGAGAACCTGACGCGGTAGTCGGGTCGGACGCGGTCGGAGGCGAACCGGTCGCCCCGAGACCGAAACGGCTTGCCCGTCCGGTTCCATTGAGCCGCCATGGACCAACTGTTCGCCCCGTGGCGCATCGACTGGGTCGCCCGCGACGACGACCAAGACGCGGCCGACGCCGACGACCCGGACGACGACCGCTGTCCCTTCTGTGCGCTCCCCGAGCGCGACGACGATCGGGAGAGCAAAATCGTCGCCCGCTCGCCGCACTCGTTCGTCATCCTGAACAACTACCCCTACGCGCCGGGTCACGTCATGGTCATCCCGTACCGCCACACCGGCGAGTTCGGCGACCTCTCGGACGCGGAACTCCTCGACCACGCGCGACTCAAGTCGAAGACGCTCGCCGCGTTAGACGCCGCCTTCGACCCCGACGGCTGTAACGCGGGCGAGAACCTCGGCGGGTCGGCCGCCGGCGGCTCCATCGACGACCACCTCCACACGCACGTCGTCCCGCGGTGGAGCGGCGACACCAACTTCATGCCGGTCATCTCCGACACGAAAGTGCTCGTACAGGCGCTCGACGACTCCTACGACCAACTTCACGAGGCGTTCGCCGGGCTCGACGGCGCGGTCGTCGAGGGCGACGACGACGCGGTTCGCTTCGAATTAGACTGACTCTAAAACTCACGTCGAGTGCGTCTAATAGGCCGCTCCGGCCCGAAGCGCATTTCAACCCCACTCCCGAAAGCCACGGTAATGGAGCGCAGACGGGCCATCCGGCGGGTCGGATTCGTCGTCCTCGCGGCGAACGTGCTTCTCGTCGTCGGGAAGGGCGGCGTGTGGTGGACGACCGGGAGCCTGGCCCTCGGGTCCGAGGCGGTCAACAGCCTCGCGGACGCGGTCTACAGCACCATCATCCTCGGCGGCCTCTATCTGACGACGAAGCCGCCGGACTGGGAACACCCCCACGGCCACGAGCGCATCGAGCCGTTCATCTCGCTTTTCGTCGCGGTCGGCATCTTCGCCGCCGGCGGGGCGATTCTCTGGCAGAGCACGTCCAGCATCCTCGCGGGGACCTACGGCGGGGCCGCGGGGACGCTCGGCGTCGTCGTCCTCGTCGTCGCGGCGGCGGGCAAGTACGTCCTCTACCGCTACTGCTACTCGGTCGGCCGCGAGCAGAACTCGCCCGCGCTCGTCGCCGCCGGCGTCGACAACCGAAACGACATCCTCACCGCGGGCGCGGCGCTCGTCGGCGTGGTCGGCGGCCAGTTCGGCTACCCAATCTTGGACCCGCTGGCCGCGATGGTCGTCTCCATCGGCATCGTCTACACCGGCTACGAAATCGTCCGCGACAACGTGAACTACCTCGTCGGGGCCGCCCCGCCGGAGTACCTCCGGGCGCTCATCGTCCAGACGGCGCTGTCGCACCCGGACGTTCACGGCGCGCACGACGTGGTCGCCCACTACGTCGGCCCCGAAATCGACGTGAGCCTCCACATCGAAGTCGAAGGCGACATGACGATTACCGAGGCCCACGACATCGAGACGTGGGTGGTGCAGGCGATTCGGAACATCGACGAGGTGGACGACGTGTTCGTCCACATCGACCCGCGGGAACTCGGCGAGTGGAAGGAAGACGACGAGACGGAGCGTTACACCATGTTCTCGCCCGACGGCGGCGACGACCGCTGACGCGTCGGCGACAGTTCACAGCAGTTTCTGCAGTTCTAACCGCAGTTCCCCGAGATACGGCACGTGAAACTGGCCTTTCGCCCGCACCCAGTCGGGCCGGACGGGCGAGGCGATGCCCCGCGCTTGGTCGTAGTAGTCGTTGTCGTCGCCGCGGGTGACGTAGCCGGCGTGCGGCGCGGGGCAGTTCAGGAGTTCCGCACAGGAGTCCGCGCCGTCCACGTACGAGTCGTCGGCCCGGTCGTACCAGTTCTCACCGTCCTCGACCCGGAAGACCGCGCGGTGGATGATGGGTGAGCCGTCGCGCGAGGGCGCGTCGTAGACGACGACGTCGCCCGGCCCGCCGAGTCGCCCGTAGCCCTCGCTCGCGTCGGCCGTGACCACGCCGTACTCGTCGGCCGCGGGGCCGCCGTAGCGACCTTCCGCGGTCACGACGACGAGGTCGCCGCGTTCGAGGGTCGGTTGCATGCTCCCGCTCTCGACGGCGACCATCGGGGGCCACACGCCGCTCACCGCGAAGAGCACCGCGCCGACCGCGACGACGATAGCGACCGTCTCCAGCGCGTCTCTCGCGAACGTTCGGGCCTCCGATGGGCTGTCGTCGGACACGGGTGCTGTCACCCGACGCGTCGCTATCAATCTTGTTGCCGACGCCGCGTGAGAGAAACCGTTAGGACCGGGTGGCGCGACCGTCGAGTCGTGACCGACCACTACCGCCTCGTCCCCGAGTTTCCCGACCCCGAAACGTACGTCTCCCTCCGCGACGCCGCCGGGATGCCCCCGCGCTCCCTCGCGGCCGCCGAGCGCGGCGTTCCGAACACGATTTTCGGCGTGCGCGTCGTCTTCGAGGGCGCGACCGGCGACGACGATTCGGGCGGACGCGTCGTCGGCATGGGTCGGCTCGTCGGCGACGGCGGCACCGTCTTTCAGGTCGTCGACGTGGCGGTCCACCCCGACCATCAGGGCCGCGGACTCGGGACCCGCGTGATGGACGCGCTCGTGGACTACCTCGACCGCGAGGCCCCGCCGTCGGCGTTCGTGAACCTCCTCGCCGACGTGGACGGCTACTACGAGCGCTGGGGGTTCGAACCGACCGCGCCGGCGTCGAAAGGGATGTTTCTCCGGGTCGGCGAAGACGGTGTTCCGGGGCGCGACGAGAACTGAGAAACGAGTGCGAGCCGGCGGAGCGGCCCTGAAACAGCGCTGAAACGGCGCGGAATCGACCGCTCAGGCGACCGTCGGCTCTCGCGGTTCGGGCTGTGCCTCGACCGGTTCTGCGAAGGCGTAGACGGTCTGGTGGGCGGTCACCGTCACGCGGGCGAAGTCGCCGGGTTCGAGGCCGTGTTCGGTCGCGTTCTGGACGATTATCTGGCGGTAGGCCTCGTCGCGGCACTTCACGGAGTCGCCGGTGCCCTCCTCGACGACGAGCACGTCGCGCTCCGTGCCGACCATCTCCTCGTAGGCGGCGGCGACGATGTCCATCTTCGCCTCGGACATCTCCTTGGAGCGCTCTTTCTTGAGCGTCCCGCCGAGGCCCTTCAGGTCGGCGGCGTCGGTGCCGGGGCGCTTCGAGAAGCGCGTGACGTTGACCTTCTCGGGGCGAATCTCGCGGAGGAGTTCCATCGACCGCTCGTGGTCCGCGTCGGTCTCGGTCGGGTAGCCGACGATGAAGTCCGTCGAGAGCGTCCAGTAGTCGAGTTCCCGGTCGAACGTCTCGACGATTTCTCTGAACTTGTCGACGCGGTGCTGGCGGCGCATGTGTTCGAGCACCTCGTCGGAGCCGGACTGCACGGGCGCGTGGATGAAGTTGTAGAGCTTGTCGTGGCGGGCGAACACGTCGGCGAGTTCCTCGCGGATGCCGTGGACGCCGCCGGGGTTGGCCATGCCGACGCGGACGCGGAACTCGCCGTCGATTTCGGTGCAGATGCGGTCCAGTAGCTCGGGGAGCTTCCGGTCGCCGTTGTCCCAGCCGTAGACGCCGGTGTCCTGCCCCGTGATGCGGAGTTCCTTCGCGCCGGCGTGGACGAGCGCCCGCGCCTTCTCGACGTTCTCGTCGACGGAGGGCGAATCGACCCGCCCCGTGGCGAACTTCGTGATGCAGTACGAGCAGTTCGACATACAGCCGCGGGCGATGGGCAGGATGCCGACGACGCCGTCCAAGACGGGCTCGACGCCGGGACCGGGAGTCGGACACTCGCCGTTGGTGACGGCGGTCGGCACGTCGTCCCAGTGGAGAATCTGGGCGTCGATGCCCTCCTCGCGGAAGTCGTTGCCCTGCGCGAGCGCCATACAGCCCGTGATGATGAGGTCCGCCGTCTCCGCCTCCAGCTCTTTGGCCCGACGGAGCATGTTCCGCTCCGTCTTCTCCACGACCGTACAGGTGTTCATGATGGCGACATCGGCCTCCTCGGGCCCGTCGACGCGGTAGTGTCCGGCGTCGCGGAGCGCGCTCTCGATGGCGCGGCTCTCGCCGCGGTTCGAGGTACAGCCGTATGTCTCGATGTGGTATCGGGCCATTCGGTTACCCCACGTACCGGGTCAGCGGGCAAAAACGCCGCGGTCTCCCCCGAGACTGCCGGCGTCCGCGGGCCGTGATAGCGCCTCACGGGACGAACCCGCCCGCTCCGCGGATGTCTCGCTCCGCACCTCGGCGTTTGTCTCCGCCCCACGAGCACGGTCGACGGAGCGTCGCACCGACCGGACGCTCCGCCCCCGAGGAGTCTCGCATCGGCCGTATTATCCGTCGAACGACGAAAATAATTCATTATCTCATCCTGCGTATTTAGAGCCGCTATGAAGTTCAACATGCGCGCCATCGCCTACGGGTTCATCGCGACCGTGGTCGTCGGCATCCTCAGCGGCTTCGCCGTCCCCTTCACGAACGCCACGCTCCCGACGGTCGGCTACGTCCTCACGGGTATCATCGGCGGCCTCGTCGCCGGCTACCTCGTCACGACCGGCATGGCCGACGGTGCACTCAACGGCCTCGTCGGCACGACGCTCGGCGGGATTATCGTCGCCATCGGCCTCGTCATCATGAACGTCCTGTTCGCGGGCGTGTTCTTCGGCCTGACCGTGTTCGCCGCGGCCGTCGTCATCATCGCCCTCGCGGGCATCCCCGGCGCTATCGGCGGCGCGCTCGGAAGCATGCTCCACGACCGCTCGGCCGCCCGCCGCACCAGACCCGCGGCCTGAGCCGACGAGTTCGACCTCGATTCTGTTCGACCTCGATTCCTGTTTTATCGTCCGCGTTCCCGCGTCCTCAGTGTTCCTTCCGCTCCCGTTCGCTTCCTTCCGCTTTTCCCTCGCTTTCGCGCCCTCGTCGCCGCCTCCGGCGAAAAGTTACTTGTCACGGTGTTGTGCAGTTGTGGTCGATGCGTTCTCGCAGGAACCCTCCCGATTCGCCCTCCGCCCGCGGCTCGACCGCGACCGACAGCGTCGCTTCGCCCGCCGCTGGCACCAACAGCACCAGCACCAGCACCCGCCGCGGCGCGCTTCGCCTGCTCGGGGCGGGCGCGGTCGCCGGCCTCGCCGGATGCCTCGGCGGCGGCGAGGGACAGACAGACGACGACTTCCCCGAGGGAGTCCGCTTCGACCGCGGCTGGCCGACTTACGCCCACGACGACGCCAACACCGCGTTTCTCCGCGAAGGCACCGCCATCGCCGAGCCGACTATCGAGTACGAACCCGACTTCGGGATGGACTCCACCGAGCCCGTCGCCGCCGGCGGGGTGGGCTACACGCCCGGCGACCCGATGCGGGCGCTCGACCCGGTCGCCGGCGAGGAGCTGTGGACCGCACAGGGCGAGAGGTGGACCGCGCCGGTCGTCCTCGACGGCGTCGTCTACTCGCTCGGTGTGACGGTCCACGGCCCGAACCGGCTCGCGCTCTACCGCGCCCGCACCGGTCGGGAGTTCCGGACCATCGAGCTCCCCGGTCGCCCGCGGACGCCGCCGGCGTTCTCCAACGACCGCGAGACGCTGTTTCTCGGCCTCGACGACGAGCGCGTCTGCGCGGTCGACATCGACGCCGCCGAGGTCAAATGGACGCGGTCGCTGTTCGGCGCGGTCCGGCGTCCCCTCGCGGTCAACCTCCACTCGGTGTTCGTCGTCACCGAGGGACAGCGCCTCTACTGCCTCGGAACTGATGGCAGTGCCTTCTGGCAGGTCCCGACCGAGACGGTCGAGACCGTCGCGCCGGTCGTCGGCGACGAGCGAGTGTACATCGCGGGCTGGGACCGCATCGCGGCGCTCGACCGGCGGAACGGCGACGTGGTCTGGGAGGACGACCGCGGCGTCCACGAGCGACTCGCGTTCGACGGCGAGCGCCTCTACGCCGCCCGCGGGTCGCTCCGGGCGCTCGACAGCGCGACCGGCGAGGTGCGCTGGACGTACGACCCGCGAGAGACTGTCTCCGCCGCGAGCGTCGTCGGCGACGCGGTCTACGTCGGCACGGGACACGGCGAACTCGTCGCCCTGAACCGAACCGACGGCGGCGGCCCCTTCGGCGACCGCGAGCGCTGGTCGATGTCGCTCGGCCGCAACGTCGGCCACTCGCTCGCCGCGACCGACCGCCGGGTGTTCTGCCCGGTCGTCCGCGACGACGGCCTGTTCAGCCTGACTGTCGTCGGCGACGCCGCCGATTCATCTAGTGCGGGCACGACCGCGACCGCGGGGACAGCCGCGGACGCTGGAGGGTCGGAATCGTGACGCGACCCGACGCGGACCTATCGAGACGAACGTTCCTCGGAGCCCTCGGAGCCGGCGCAGTCGCCGGTCTCGCGAGCTGTGTCGGCGGCGACGAAGGTTCCACGGGCGACGGCCGCGCCGACTGGCCACACCCCTACTTCTCGCCGGAGGGGGCGGGCTACAACCCCCGCGCGACCGGCCCGGCGTCGAAGCCGAGCGAGTCGTGGGGCATCGACGTGAACGGCCTCGAACTGGCGCGCCCGGTCGTGTTCGACGAGACGGTGTACCTCGCCACCAGCGAGCGCCTCCGGGCGTTCTCGGTCGCCGACGGCACCGAGCGATGGTCGGTCGAAAGCGACCCTCAGAGCGGGTTCCGCTCGTCGGTGACGGTCGATTCGGAGCGCGTCTACGTCGGCCACGTCGGGGCCAGAACCGGCGTGCTCGCGTACACCCACGACGGCGAAGAAGCGTGGCACGCGCCGACCGAGTCGAGCGTCTGGGCACCCGTCGTCCGACCCGAACCGGACCGCGACCGCCTCTACGCCTCCGACACCGCGGGGAACCTCTACCGCATTCGCGCCAGCGACGGTGCCGTCGAGTGGCGCGAGGAAGTGTTCGGCCCGGTTCGGTCCCTCGCGGCCAGGTACGACACCGTCGTCGCGGGCACGGAGGGTGGTGAGGTACTCACGTTCCAAGACGAGGGCGTCGAGCGCGGCGCGACCGGGCGGTGGCGAACCAAGCTCCCCGGCGGCGTGCAGGCGCTCGCAATCGCCGAGTCGAACGACGTGTTCGCGGGCTTCTTCGGCGCGGGCGTCGCCCGCCTCAGAGGCGGCCTCCGCGCCGGTGCCGTGGACTGGCACCGCGAGGAGCCCTCGCCGCACGGCTCGCTCGTCGTCGGCCCCCGGCGCGTCTTTTCGACCGACGGAACCGGTCTCGACGCCTTCGACAGGCGCGCCGGCTCCCCGGCGTGGGCGGCCGGCGACGACTTCTTCGCCCCGCCCGCCGGTGCCGGCGACACCGTCTTCGTCTCGGACACGAGCAAGAGCGGCGGCGCGGTCGTCGCCTACGACGCCGGAGGGGGTGTCGGCCTCGACGACACTCGCGTCGGGGCCGCGCGCTGGCGATACGACCTCTCGGGACGCGCGTTGACCGGGCCGACGCCCGCCCACGACGCGCTGTTCGTCGTCGAGTCGGGGGGCGACGACGGGGCGCGACGGCTCGTGGCGTTGCGGGCCGAGTAGGAGAGCGATTTAGGGGGCGCTCGACAGGACCGTCTCGGGAGACTGCGAGCCTCAGATGAGCCCCAGTATCCACCGCGTGACCTCGGAGGTCGCGAAGAAGGCACCTTCCAAACGGGAGAGGACTCTCCCGGTCCAGAGCGCGGCGACAATCAGGAGGGTGACCGCGACCAGCCACGCGAGCGTCCCGAGCGCCGAGGCGCTCACCGCGAGCGGGCGAGCGACCGCCGCGACGCCGACGATGCCGGTGATGTTGAGGATGTTGCTCCCGACGACGTTGCCCACGGAGACCCCGAGACTCCGCCGTCGGAGCGCGACGAGCGAGACGGCGAACTCCGGGGTCGAGGTGCCCGCCGCGACGATTGTCCCGCCGATGACCCACTCGGAGACGCCGGCACCGCGGGCCAACTCCGAGGCGGCGAGCACCATGTAGTCGCCGCTCACCAACACCAGCGCCAACCCGCCCGCGAGGAACACGGCGTCCCGTCCGGGGAAGTCGATTCGTTCGGTTATCGAGCGGGTCACGCCGCCGTCGCCGAGCGACTGGTCGTCAGTTCCGTTCGTCTCCGTCTGAGAACTCCGAAGCAAGTACGCCGTGTAGGCGACGAACGCCCCGACTAAGAGGACCCCTTCGAGCCTCGTGACCCGGAGGTCGAACAGGACCACTCCGCCGAGGAGCGTGCTCGCCAGCAGGGCGACGCCGTCGCGGGAGACGAGCGACTCCGCGACCGGAATCACCCGGACCAGCGAGATGACGCCCAGCACGAACGCCAGGTTGTAGATGTTCGAGCCGAGGACGTTGGCGACCGCGATATCGCCCAGCCCCTTGTACGCGGCGTCGACCGCGACCGAGAGCTCCGGCGTCGACGTCCCCGCCGCGACGATTGTCAGTCCGATGGTGAGCTCCGAGAGCCCGAATCTCCGAGCCGACCGGACGGCGGCGTCGACCAACAGCCGCGCGCCGACCCAGAGCCCAAGCACTGACACGAGAATCACGACGATTTGAACGGCCTGTCCGCCTCGGAGCATGGTGTGGGTTCTCGGGAGTCGGCTAATCAATGTTGGGCGCGCGACGCTCGGGAGATATCGGTGACCACGAAACCGCGAGACCGCGAGACCGCGAGACCGCGAGACCGCGAGACCGCTTGACTACGGACCTACTTCTCGGGCGCGCCGGAGACGATGTCGACGCCGGACGACGCGCCGATGCGCTCCGCGCCGGCCTCGAACATGGCGACCGCCTCGTCGTACGAGCCGACGCCGCCGGACGCCTTGACGGGCAGGTACTCGGCCATGAGCGCCACGTCCTCGACCGTCGCGCCGCCGTCGGCGAACCCGGTGGAGGTCTTGACGAAGGCGGCGTCGGCCTCAACGGCCGCCTCGCAGGCGCGGTGTTTCTCCTCCTCGGTGAGAAGCGCCGTCTCGATGATGACTTTCACCGGAATCGGGACGGCCGCGACGACCTCGGAGATGTCCTCGGTCACGAGCTCGTCTTCGCCGGCCTTGAGCCGACCGACGTTGATGACCATGTCCAGTTCGTCCGCGCCGGCCTGCCACGCGTCGACGGCCTCCTCGCGCTTGGCCGTCGTCGTGTGCTGGCCGTGGGGGAAGCCGACGACCGTCGCCAGCAACACGTCCGGGGCGTACTCGCTCGCCTCGGCGACGTAGCACGGCGGGATGCAGGCGTTCAGCCCCCACTCGTCGGCGTCGTCGAGGACGGCCTCCACGTCGGCCATCGTCGTCTCGGGTCCGAGGACCGTGTGGTCGATGCGGGCGGCGAGGTCGGCTCGGTTCATACCCGGTGGAGGCGACCCGAGGCTAAAGAACGTAAGGCTTTCACGCCGCCCCGCCGCGCCTCCTGCATGGCCATCCTCCCCGAGGGGTTCGCGCTCCCGCCGCTTCCCTACCTCGTCGCCCTCGTCGCGGGACTCGTCGGCGTCGGCGTCGGACTGACTCGCACGCGCCCGACGGTCACGCCCGCGCACGTCCTCGCGCTCGTCCCGTGGATGGTGGCGGGGTCGGCGCTCCACGTGCTCTACGTCGTCGACGCGCTCCCGCCCGCGGTCGAACCGCTCGCCGGCACGCCCGCGGTCTACCTCTCCGTGGCCGTCGTCGCCGGCGCGTCGTGGCTCGCGCTCGACGCCGCCGACCTCGACTCGCCGACGACGCTCGCGGCTCCCGGTCTGCTCGTCGCCTTCGGCCTCGCCGGCTTCGCGCTCTTTATCGGCCTCGCCGCCGGGACGCTCTCGGTCGTCTGGCCCGGCGTCGCGCTCGTCGCGGCGCTCGTCGTCAGCCCGCTGACGTGGCGGGTCGTGACGCGACTCGCGCCCGAGGCGGCCGCCGCGGGGTCGCTCGGCCTCCTCGCAATCTTCGGGCACGCCCTCGACGCGCTGTCGACCGCCGTCGGCGTCGACGTGCTCGGGTTCGGCGAGCGGACGCCGCTGTCGCGGGTCATCCTCGACGCCGCCGCGGCGCTCCCGACCGCCGAGGCCCTCGGCGTCGGCTGGCTGTTCGTCCTCGTGAAACTCGCCGTCGCCGGCTTCGTGGTCGCCCTCCTCGCCGACTACGTCCGCGAGGACCCGACCGAGGGGTCGCTCCTGTTGGGCCTCGTCGCCGCCGTCGGCCTCGGTCCCGGCGTCCACAACCTCCTGTTGTTCGCCATCGCCGGCTGAGGTCCGGTTCGCTTCCGGGTCGGTTCCGATTCGATTCGGTTCGATTCGGGGCGCGACCGCGCCCCGCGTCCTCGCTTTTTCTCCGCGCTCCGTAGTCGCCCGACCCGAGGGAGTTATCCCACAGGCGAACCGACCTACGCGGACGCATGTCCCGTGTCATCTGCGCCGGCCACGTGAACTGGGACGTTACCCTCCGCGTGGACGCCCTGCCGGAGCCGGACGGCGAGGCGACCGTCGAGTCGCGGGTCGGCGCTGGCGGCGGGAGCGCCGCCAACGTCGCCAGCGGCCTCGTCGGCCTCGACGTGCCCGCCGCGCTCCTCGGAAGCGTCGGCGACGACGAACACGGCCACGCCGCCGTCGCCGAACTCGCCTCGAAGGGCGTCGACTGCCGCCACGTCGTCAGCGTCGACCGCGGCCCGACCACGGTCAAGTACATCGTCGTCGACGCCGCGGGCGAGGTGTTCGTCCTCGGCTCGCCCGGCGTCAACGAGGCGTTCGAGGCGACCGACCTCCCGACCGACCCGCTCGCGTCGGCCGACCACCTCCACCTGACGAGCCAGTCGCCCGAGACGGCCGCGACGCTCGCCAAACGGGCGCACGAGGTCGAAACGACGGTCAGCTTCGACCCCGGGCGACGCGTCGGCGACCGCGGCTACGCCGACGCGCTCCGCGAGGTTGACTACGTCTTTCTCAACGACCGCGAGGCCGCCACCGCGCTCGGCGAGGCGGCGGTCGAACGCGGCCGGAGCGCCGACGCCGACACCAAACCCGGACCCGAACCCGAATCCGAACCCGAACCCGAACCCACCTCCGACGTGGCCGAGGCGCTCGCGCGGACGACGCTCGTCCTCAAACACGGCCCGCGCGGCGCGGAGGTCAGAGACGGCGACGAGCGACACGTCCACCCCGGCTACCCCATCGACGCGGTGGACACGACCGGCGCGGGCGACGCCTTCGCCTCGGGGTTCATCGCGGCCCGCCTCGACGGGGCCACCTACGAGCGGGCGCTGGCGGTCGCTAACGCCTGCGGCGCGCTCACCGCGGCCGAACCCGGCGCGCGGACGCGACTCAGTTGGCGGCGGCTGGACGACCTCGTCGAGGGCTGAGCCGCCGCCCGCCACGCCGCTCGGCGACGACCCGACCAGTTTTATCCTCACCAGCCATTCGTCGGGACGATGTTGGACCTCCTCCCGGCCGCCGTCGCCGCCCTCGACGCCGCGTCGAGCCTCGGCGCGGTCGCCGGGCGACTGCTCCTCGGCGCGGTCGTCGGCGTCGCGGCCGCGGTCGTGATGGCCATCCCGATGTGGCGACAGGACGACGGCTTCACCCCGGCGTACGTCGCCGCGGCGGTCGTCCGCCGGACGACGCCCGACGAGGTGAGCTTCGCCGACGCGAACGTCGCCCACCACGCCGCCGGCGGGCTCGCGGGCGTCCTCTACGCGGTCGTCTACCTCGCGACCGACGCCGTCGCGCCGGACCTCGGCGTCGCCGGCGTCGACCTCCCCTCGCACCTCGTCGCGACCGCGGTCGTCGTGGCGTTCATCTACGTCGCGTTCGCCCGGTTCGTCCTCCCGCGCGCCGGCCGGCGCATCTACGAGGAGCGCGCGACGGCGGTCCGCGGGCAGTGGCTCCGCTCCTCGCTCGTCTTCGGCGCGACGCTTCTTGTCCTCGCGCCGGTGGTCTTCACCGGAGTCGCGTGACGCCAGCGCAGGTCGGCTGGACAGTCGACCGGTCGACCGAGTTGCCCCCACCCCGGTCGAACCGCGTCGTTTTTGCCCGCGACCCGAGTGGGTCGGTACATGGCGAAACAGCCCCACCTCCTCGTCGAAGAAGGCGACGTGAACGACATCGCGCTCATCCCGGGCGACCCCGGGCGCGTCGACCGCATCGCAAAGCAGTGCGAGAACGTCGAGGAAGTCGCGCAGAACCGCGAGTACAAGGTCGTCAACGCCGAGTACGAGGGCGTCCCGCTCACCATCTCCTCGACCGGCATCGGCTGTCCCTCGGCCGCCATCGCCATCGAGGAGCTCGCCCGCGTCGGCGTGGAGACGTTCATCCGCGTCGGCACCATCGGCGCGCTCCAGGCGGACATCGAAATCGGCGACATGATAGTCGCCACGGGCGCGGCCAAGGAGGAGGGAACCTCGAAGCGCTACGAGTCCGAGGTGTACCCGGCCGTCCCCGACTACGAGGTTCTCACCTCGCTCGTCGAGTCGGCCGAGGCCAACGACGAAGACGTCCACGTCGGCCCCATCGTCTCCGACGACGCGTTCTACAACGAGTCCGACGAGTACGTCGAAGACTGGAACGCCGCCGGCCTGCTCGCCATCGAGATGGAGGCCGCGACGGTGTTCTCGCTCGCCCGCCGCCGAGGGCTCCGCGCCGGCGCTATCTGCACGGTCGACGGCAACCTCGTCGCCGGCACCCAGAAGGGAGCCGACTCCGACGAGGAACTCCCCGAGAAGGCGAAGAACAACGTCGAGCGCGCCATCTCCATCACGCTCGACGCGGTCGCCGACCTCGCGTAGACGAGCACCGTGGACGTCCGCCACCTCGCGGCCAGAGCGGTCGCACGCATCGGGGCGCTTCGCACCCGAATCCGCCGGATAGAGCGGCGCGAGAAGGTGGCGTTCGGCCGCTGGATAGAGAACACGAACAACCTGCTTCACCTCTCGATTCTGCTCATCATCCCCGTGCTCATCGCGGGGGTGACGCTCATCTCCAACTCGGTCAGCACGCTGTCGTTCCTGCTGTTCCCGCCGCTCGCGTCGGGGTCGTACACGCTGTTTTCGGACCCCGAAGGGCGGTACGCCTCGCCCGTGAAGTTCGTCGTCGCCCTCACGGTCGGCGCGCTCTGCGGCCTCGTCGCGGTCGGCTTCGCCGGGTGGGCCTACGGCCCGACCGGGACCGCCGTCGTCCACCCGTCGGCGGCGGCGCTCGCCATCTTCCTCGCGGGGGTCACGACGTGGGCGCTGGACGTGGAGGCCCCCTCCGCGTTTTCGACGGCGCTGTTGACGCTCGTGACGGGCGACGTGAACCCCGAGGAGTACGTGGTGAGCATCTTCTTCGCCAGCTTCGTCATCGCTATCGCCTTCACCGTCTGGCGCGAGCAGTTCTACGAGCGCCGCGCGGAGTACCTCTACGGAACCGTCCGCGGCGACGACCACGTCCTCGTGCCGATGCGCGGCGAGACGGCGACCCAGACGGCCTTTTTCGCCGCCCGACTCGCCGCCGCCCACAGCGCCGGGAAAGTCGTCCTCCTCGACGTGCTCCCGCCGACGCCGGCCGACGAGAGCGACGCGAACTCGGACGCCGAGGGCGAGGCCGACGCCGACCTCGACGCCGAGACCGACGCGTCGGTCGAGCGCCTCGAATCCTGCGCCCACAAACTGCGGACCCAGTTGGGCGTCCCGGTCGAAATCGCCGTCGCGCGCGGCGACCCGCTGACGGCGACCACCGAGGCCGCGGCGAACACCAACTCCGACCTCGTGGTGACGCCCTACGAGGAGGACCGCGGCCTGCTTTCGGACTACATCCGCGGGCTGTTCGGCGGGTCGTACGACACCGTGGCGTTCCGCTCGACCGGCGAGACCTACCGCTGGCGGCGCATCCTCGTGCTCGTCTCGCGGCCGGGCGACGCCGCCCACGCGATGATAGACTTCGCCACCCGCCTCGCCGGGAAAACGGGAAGCGTGAGCGTCACGACCTGCATCACCTCGGAGGTCGAGCGCCGCCCCGCGGAGTCGAAGCTCGCCAACTTGGTCGAGACGGCCGACGGGAACATCGAGACGCGGGTCGCCCGCGCCGACGTGACCGGCTTCATCGCCTCCAACGCCGCCACCTACGACCTCGTGGTGCTCGGCTCCAGCGGCGACCGCTCTCCCGCCTCGCGGTTCATCGCGCCGCCGACGTTCGAGCGCATCCGCGAGATAGACTGCGACGTGGCGGTGTTCGACCGCGGGCACTAAGCGGACACTAAGCGGAGGGGAAGGGGGAGCGACGCGGAGCAGTCGGCGTCGGCGTCAGTTCGCGCTTGCGACCGGGGTCGCCGGCCTCGTCAGTTCCGACCGTCCGGTTCGGATTCGTCTGACTCGCCCGTCCCGTCAGCCTCGGTCGTTCCGTCAGCCTCGGTCGTTCCGTCGGCGGGCGGGTCGGTAGGCGGGTCGGTGGGCTGTTCGTCGAGCAGTCGCTCCTCGATGGTTTCGAGGCCGCTCCCGCCGACGGCGGACTCGGCGAGGAAGTGGCCGCCGAGCGCCGCCGGGCTGATGACGGTGTTGGCTCCGGCGCGGCGCAGTTTCCGCTCGTTCTCCCGCTGGGTCGCCGACGCGACGATGTGGATGTCGGGGTTGAGCTGTCGCGCCGTCAGGATGGCCAGCGCGTCTTCGGCGTCGTTGTTGGTGGCGACGACGACGGAGCGGGCGGCGTCGACGCGGGTCCGCTGGAGCGCCTCCTCGTCGCTCGGGTCGTCCGTGACCACGGCGTAGCCGCGGTCGGTGAGGCGCTTGGCGCGGGCCTCGTCGGGCGTGACGATGACGACGCGGGCGCGGTCGCCGAGCTCTTCGAGAATCGGTTCGGTCAGTTCCCCGTAGCCGAGGACGAGGATGTGGTTCTCCAGGATGTCGAGTTGTGATTCGGTCATGCGTCCGAGTGCCTTGGTGAGTCGCGCTTCGATTGCGGGCGTGAGCAGGACACCGAGCGCCACGGCGAACGTCGCCACCGTGATGAGGAGCGCCGATATCCCGAACAGCCTGGCGATGGCGGTCTGCGGGTAGATGTCGCCGTAGCCGACCGTGCTCCCGGTGACGACGCCGAAGTAGAACGCGTCGAACAGCGTCTCGATGCCGTTGAACTGCTCTCTGAGCGCCCACGCGCCGGCGGTCGTGTACGTCTGTGCCCCCGCGATGGCGAGGAGCGCCGACAGCTGTGTCGCCGTCAGGTCGAGGTCGCGGTCGAACGCCCTGTAGTTGAACACCAAGAGCGCGAGGCTGATAAGCGAGAGGCCGACGAGCGGGGCCGCCCGCTCGGGCGACTGGACGAGCCCCTGCCCGGCCGTCACCGGGAGCAGTATCGCGGCCGAGTACCACGCGGCGCGGTAGCGGCGGCGGAGCCCGAAGACGCTCGCGAGGAGCAGAAAGCCCGTCAGCGTCCCGGTGAACCCGGCGGTGATGCGGACCGCCTCCGGGATGTACGCGGCCAGCACGCCGCCGCTCACCGGGACGCTGATGTTGAGGATGCCGATGGCGACCGAGAGGACGGCGGCGACGAACACCGTCCCGATGGTCGCGCGGGCACCGACCCACTCGCGTACGGAAGCCATGTCTTTCCCAGTTCTGGCGTCAGAGGGCAAAAGCGGTCGGGTATCGGCCCGTCACGGGCGCGTCGTCACGCCTTTATCCCGTCGGCGAGTGTACCGGCCCATGGCTTCACTCCCCGTCGAAGTCGTCTACGGGCTGTACTTCGGCATCCTCACGGGGCTCGTGCCGGCCGCCGTCGCGTGGCTCCTCGGCTTCGGGTTCCGCTACGTCACCGGCGTCACCGTCCCGGGCCTCGCCGTCGTCGTCCTCAGCGTCGCCATCGCTGGCGCGAGCGGCGGTCTCATGGCGCTGGCCGACCCCTCGATTACGCAGTCGGACAACCAGGTCAGGCTGACGGTCGCGCTGTTGGTCGTCCTGATGGGGGCGTTGTACGCCCACAACCGCGGCGACGCCTTCGCCAACGACATCCCGCGGAAGATGTCGCTTCGAAAGCTCACAGAGCGGTCGCTGTCGACGGACGTGGTCGAACTCGTCGGCGGCCGCGGGCAGGTCAGCGTCACCGTCACCGGCGAGGTCGGCGACATCGAGGGCTACCCGCCGGTCCCGCTGGACATCCGCACCGGCATCCGAAACGGCGAGTGGACGTTCCCCGCCGACATCCCGCTCGTGGAGCTCGAATCGCGGTTCGCCGACCGCCTGCAGAACGAGTTCGACCTCGCCGCCGTCGAGGTCAGAATCGACGAGCGAGCCCGCGCCACCGTCACCGCGGCGGCCCCGGTCGGCGGCCTCTCGAAGCGCCTCCCGGCGGGCAAGCGCGCGGTGTCGGTGACGGCGCTCGTGCCGACGGGACTCGCGCAGGGCGACGAGGTGGTCGTCGTCACCGACGGCGGCACCGAAACCGTCACGGCGACCGTCGCCAGCGTCGAATCGGTCGTCGAGGCCCTGAGCGAACCCGAGGACGACGAGGACGACGCGGACGCGCCGAAGGCCGCGCCGCGCGCCCCCACGGCCGTCGGCGGCGAGGGCCGCGTCACGCTCGCGGTCGACCGAGGCGAGGTCGAACCGCTCCTCGGGAGCGACGTGGACCGGTTCGTCGTCGCCTCCCGCGGCGTCCGCCGGGAGTTCGAACTCGTCTCCCTGCTCCGCCGGGCCGGCAAACGCTTCTCGCGGCTCTCGGTCGGGGCCGACGGGCCGCTCGACGGCGTGACGCTCGGAAAGGTGGGCGTCCGCGACGCCTACGGCGTGGCCGTCCTCGCGGTCCGCCACGGCGGTAACTGGACGATTGCGCCGCGAGGCGACCAAGAGGTCTCCGCCGGCGACACCGTCTACGCGGTCGGGTCGAGAAGCGACCTGACCCGCTTCGAGGAGGTGGTGGCGTGATGTCGGTCGCGCTCGCCTCCGCCGCCCCCGCCGCCGACCTGTTCGCGGCGGTCGGGCAGTCGGCGACCGCCGGGCAGGTGTCGATTCCGGCCGCGGACGACGCGCTCGTCCCGCAGGTGCTCCGGCTCATCGGCCTCGTCGTCGGCGCGTTCATCGTCTCGGCGATTGCCTCGCTTCTCTACCGCTGGTACACCCGAGAGATAATCCCGCGGGCGCTGGCGGTGCTGTTCGGCGCCGCGGTCGTCGCGCTCTACCTGAACACCATCGGCCTGTTCGGCGCGTTCACCACCGGTAGCGAGACCGAGGTGTTCCAACTGGACACCGTGCTTTTCAACATCGGGTCGCTCGCCGGCGGGGCGCTCATCGCGCCGGTCGGCCGGGTCGCCGGCGACCGACTCGCCACCGACGTGTTCGCCGTCGCGGGCGCGAAGGAACTCGACGCCGACGTGAGCCGACTCGTCCGGACCGTCGGCCGCGTCACGTCGGTGACGCTCCCCGAGGACATCGGCGACATCGAGGGCTACGACCCGGTCGCGGAGACCGTCAAGACCCAGCTGAGCGGGAAGACGCTGTTGTTCCCCCGGCGGCTCAGCGAGGCCGAACTCCGCGACCGACTCGCCACGCGCATCAAGGACGACCACGGCGTCGGCCACGTCGACGTGGAGTTCGAAGCCGGCGGGAGCGAGGTGTCCTATCTCGCGCTCGGCAGTCGCGCGGCCGGCCTCGGGCCGACGCTCGCGCCCGGCACCGTCGCGGTCGCGATTCGGGGCGACCCCGGCTCCGGCGCGGCCGCCGGCGACCCCGTGCAGGTCTGGTCGGTTCCGAAACCGGACGCGGGCGACGAGGGGGACGAACCGGCCGCCGGCGGCTCCGCGGACGCATCTGAACCGCCCGAGGCGACCGACGCCGTCGAATCGACCGAGACGCCCGCCGGCGGGCCAGACACCGGCTCGCTGTCCGACGGCGGCACCGACGCGCCGACCGCACCGACCCGCGTCGCCTTCGGCGAACTCCGCGGCGTCGCCGACGACGTGGCGACCGTCGCCCTCGACGCTGAAGACGCCGACCGGCTGACGAGCGGCGAGCAGTACCGGCTCGTGACGCTCCCCGCGGACCCCCACGTCGACCGCGAGTTCGCGTCGCTCCTGCGGAACGCCGACGAGACGATGGCGGTCACGACCGTCGCGGCCGGTGCCGACCTCGACGGCGTGACGGTCTCGGAGGTCGACACCACGGTCGTCGCCATCCGGTCGTCGAACCGCCCGGTTGACGCGATTCCCGGCCGGGGACGCGAACTGGCCGCCGGTGACACGCTCTACGTCGTCGGTCGGCCGGAGGTGCTCCGGAAGGTCGAACGCCGGGCGACGACCGACACGAGCCGCACCGACGGGGGCGACGCCGGCGGTTCCGACGGCGACGGCTCGCGGTCGCCCGGGGCGCAATCCTCATGAGCGCCGGGCGACGAGACGGGAGTATGGAGTGGAAGCTGTTCGCCGACCTCGCGGAAGTCACGGGCGCGCGCACCGTTCGAGTCGACGTCGACGGCGACGCGACCGTCGGCGACGCGCTCGACGCCCTCGTCGGGGCGCACCCGGCGCTCGAATCGCGGGTGTTCGGCGACGACGGCGAACTGTACGACCACATCAACGTCCTCCGGAACGGCGAGGCGGCCGCGCTCGGCGAGGCGACGGCCGCCGGCGACGAACTCGCGCTGTTCCCGCCGGTCAGCGGCGGCTAGCGCGCGGTCGTCGCCCCGGAGCGACGTCGCCCGGTCGGTAATTGGTTCTCGAACGCTGACGGACGACCCGAGAGCGGCCGGTCTGTCAGCACGCGAAACGGGGTACGACAGGACGGGATGGAACGGGAGGAGTAGAACAGCGGGACGGAACGAGAGAGCAACGGAACAGAAAGGCGAGAGAGAACAGAACGGAGAGACGCGTCGCGGTCGGTCGCGAAGCGGGAAGGCGAGCGCCGAGGCGAGGTTACTCGCTCGGGCGCGGCAGTGCCGTAAAGAGCGTCTCGACGATGGTGAAGGGGTCGTAGGTGGACTGGTGACACTGACAGTAGACGCCGTCTTCGCCGCCGAACGTGGCGGAGCTGGCCGACTGCTTGTAGCCGGGGACACAGCAGAAGTGCGTACACTTGTTGAGCCACGCGATGACGCCCTGGTCCGTCGAGGCGGCGAGCCACTCGTTGTCCTGTGCGGCCTCCTCGATGCGCGTCGAGCGGACCACCTGAATCGGCATCGTGTCCTCGGTGTCCTGCGAGCGCCACGTCCCGGTCGCGGGCATTCCGAGACCGGCCTGCCCGATGCCGTTGCCCCACGTCTCGTACTCGTCGAAGTCGTTGACGTTCAGGCGGTCGCCGGCGCTGTAGGTCTCGGACTGCCAGTCGTAGGCCCCGTTGTCGGAGCGGAAGTAGTTGTCCGACTCGAACGTCGGGTTCAGCCCGTCGTAGGTCTGGACACCGCAGTACTGGAACCAGTCCTGCGAGTAGGTGACGCCCGTGCCCTGGTAGTCCTCGCTGATGGCGAGTTCGACTTCCACACCGTTCTGGGTGACGGTCTGGACCTCGGGCCAGACGCCTCTGATGTAGCCCTCGTCGTCGATTTCGATCGGAATCTGCGGCATGCCGCGCGGTGCGGGACCGCCGGTGTTCTCGATGGCGTACGCCTGCGTCGGCCCACCGCCGGACCCGGTGGACGACGTTGCGGTGTTGATGGCGGCCGCGCCTGTCGTTCCCACGCCCGCGAGCGCCGCTCCCCCGACGACGCCCTTGACGAACCGACGGCGACCCGAATCGGCGGGGTACTTGTCGCTATCGCTCATACATCCACCTTCGACCCGGTCAGTAAAAGCGTGACGAATCAACCGTGTTAGTACGCCCCACGAAACGGCCGCCCGCGAGGGGTTCGGCCCGCCGACCCCGCGGCCGAAGAAACTGGACGAACCATTAGAAACGTTCGTTTAGGACCCATCTCCGGGCAAATTTTCGGCGTTACTCGTGGCCTTTTAGAATGTGGTACTCGTATTCGAGTAGGATGCGATTGCACACCAGAGACGTGCGGCAAGATGTCCGCGAGCTGGGGGCACTGCTCGGGGACGTGCTCGAAGCGCAGACGTCGACGGCGTCGTTCGAGACGGTCGAAGAGCTTCGACAGGCGGCCATCGCCTACCGGAAAGGCGAGTCCGGGTCGCGCGAGCGACTCTACGACGTGGTCGGCGACCTCGAACCGGAGCGCGAGAGCGTCGTCGCCCGCGCGTTCACTACCTACTTCGAACTCATCAACCTCGCCGAGGAGCGCGAGCGGGTTCGCGTCATCCGCGAGGCGTCCCAAGAGGGGACGCTCGAAGACGGCATCCTCGACACGCTCGACGCGCTGGACGACGAGGAGGTCGACGAGGAGCTTCTGGGACGCGTCCTCGAAGACGTGCTCATCGAGCCGACCTTTACGGCCCACCCGACCGAGGCCCGCCGGAAGACGGTGAAATCGAAGCTCCGCTCCATCGCCAACCGGCTGGAGACGCTCGACGAGCGCCGCCTCACCGACCTCGAACACGACCAGGAGTGGCGGCACGTCGTCGCCGAGGTGACGAGCCTCTGGCAGACCTCGCAGGTCCGCGACCGCCGCCCGGAGCCGACCGACGAGGCCCGAAACGTCCAGTGGTACCTCGAAAACACGCTTTTCGACGTGGTCGGCGAGGTGTACGAGGAACTCGAAGAGGAGCTCCGCGCCGAGTACCCCGGCCTCGACGTGCCGAAGCTGTTCGAGTTCCGCTCGTGGGCCGGCTCCGACCGCGACGGCAACCCCTTCGTCACGCCCGAGGTGACCGAAGACACGCTCGAACGCCAGCGGAGCGTCGCCCTCGAAAAGTACAGCGACTCGCTCAAGCGTCTCTCCGGTGTGCTGAGTCAGGACGCGACGCGAATCGACCCGGGCCACGAGCTCGAACGCTCGCTGAAGGCCGACCGCGAGCTCCTCCCCGTCGTCGCCGAGGAGTCCGACGAGCGCTACCCCAACGAGCCGTACCGCCAGAAGCTCAAGCTGATGCGCGAGCGGCTCCGTCGCGTCGAGGACGTCCGCCCGAACGGCTACGCCGACGCGAGCGAACTCATGGACGACCTCGAAGTCATCGACGCCAGCCTCCGCCGGACCGGCGCGGCGCAGGTCGCCGACGTGTACGTCGAGCCCCTGATGCGACAGGTCGACACGTTCGGCTTCACCCTCGCCAGCCTCGACCTCCGGGACCACCAGGAGAACCACACCGAGGCCGTCCACGAGGCGCTGGCCCACGAGGGCCTCGACTACTACGGGAGCTCCGAGGACGAGCGCGTCGAACTCCTCACGGACGCGATTCTGCAGGACGAGCCGGTCGTCGACCTCGAAGAGCCGGGCGACGTGTCGGAGACGGCCGAGCGCGTCCTCCGCCGCTTCCGCAAGCTCGGCGAGTGGCAGCGCGAGTACGGCGTCGGCGCTATCGACACCTACTGCATCTCGATGACCGAAGAGCCGTCGCACGTCCTCGAAGTGCTGTTCCTCGCCGACCAGGCGGGCGTCGTCTCCATGCCCGACCACTGCGGCATCGACGTGGTCCCGCTCCTCGAAACCGAGTCGGCGCTCAACGGCGCGCGCCGTATCATGGGCACGCTGTTCGAAAACGAGGCCTACGAGCAGGCGCTCGCCGCGCGGAACGACGTCCAGGAGATCATGCTGGGCTACTCCGACTCCAACAAGGAAAACGGCTTCCTCGCGGCCAACTGGGACCTCTACAAGAACCAGCGCCGCCTCGCCGACATCTGCGACGACTTCGACGTGACGATGCGGCTGTTCCACGGCCGCGGCGGCTCCATCTCCCGCGGCGGCGGCCCGATGAACGAGGCCATGCTCGCGCTCCCCAACGAGACCGTCACGGGGCAGATTAAGTTCACCGAGCAGGGCGAGGCCATCGCCGAGAAGTACGCCAACCCGCGCATCGCGGAGCGGAACCTCGAGCAGATGCTCAACGCCCAGATTCGCGCCCGCCTGCAGGCGATTCGGACGCCCGAAGAGGAGGTGCCCGACCGCTGGGTCGACGCCATGGACACCATGGCGGCCGCCGCGCGCGAGGAGTACCGGAACCTCCTCGAATCCGACGGCTTCGTCTCCTACTTCGAGCAGGCGACGCCCATCACCGTCATCGAGGAGCTCAACCTCGGCTCCCGGCCGGCCTCCCGGTCCGACGAGCGGAGCGTCGAGGACCTGCGAGCCATCCCGTGGGTGTTCTCGTGGACCCAGTCGCGGTGTATCCTCCCCGGCTGGTACTCGCTGGCCGCCGGCGTCAACGCCTTCCTCGAAGACGGCGGCGACATGGACGACCTCCGCGAGATGTACGACGAGTGGGCGTTCTTCCGGAGCACGTTCGACAACGCCGCGATGGCGCTGGCGCGCACCGACCTCGAAATCGCCACGGAGTACGCGAACCTCGCCGACGAGGAGCTCCGCGAGGAGTTCTTCACCCGCCTCACCGACGAGTACGAGGACGCCGCGGGGCTGATGCTCGACATCAGCGAGCGCAGTAGTCTCCTGAAGCGCGAGTGGCTCGAAGAGAGCCTCCGCCGCCGCAACCCCTACGTCGACCCGCTGAACCTACTGCAGACGCACCTGCTGTCGCAGACCCACCGGACCGACGAGGAAGAACAGACCCTGCGGCTCACCGTCAAAGGCATCGCCGCCGGGATGAAGAACACGGGATAACGCGAACACGACGCCGACGACCTCGGCCACCCGCCGAGGATTCCGTCGCCGCGCCGTCGGGACCGGTTAGGCCCGACGGAGGTCGTACGGGTTCGAACAGACCGGACAGGTCTGCCGCGCGACGCGGTACTCGCTTTTCAGCCGCTGTCTGACGCCGTCGAAGTCGGCGTCGCCCTCGTATCTCGATTCGACTTCTTGTCCGCAGTGCGGGCACACCACCACCACCATTGCCATATTCGACGGTACGGGCGAGTCCATCATATATGTTCACCCCGTTTGTGGCGGGGTCCCACGTCCCGTTTTGACAGGGGTGTACGTGACGACGAATATGGGATACGGCGCGGCCGAGCGGTCGAAAATGAGGGTTTTCAGCGTCGCCACCGTCGGGGCAGGTCGGGTCGGCTCAGCTCAGGCGTGGTTCCACGGCGCTTCGTCGAAGTCGACGATGCGGTGGGTCGCATCGAGGTCGTCGATGGCGGCCACGTCCTCCTCGTCGAGGTCGAGGTCGAGCGCGGCGAAGTTGTCGCGGATGTGGTCGGGCGAGGCGGCCTTCGGGATGGGCGTCGCGCCCTTCTCGATGAGCCACGCGAGGGCGACCTGCGCGGGCGACGCGTCGTGTTTCTCGGCGATATCGACGATGACCGCCTCGTCGGCGACCTGATTGCGCGCGATGGGCGAGTAGGCGACCAGACGGTGGTCGTGGTCCGCGGCGAACTCGCGGAGTTCGGTCTGCTGGAGCATCGGATGCATCTCGACCTGATGGGCGAACACCGGCGCGTCGAGCGTCTCGATTGCGGATTCGAGCTGGTCGGGCCGGAAGTTGCTCAGGCCGACGTGGTCGATGACCCCCTCCTCGACGAGTTCGTCGAGGGCCGCGAGCGTCTCGTCTTCGTCGTAGCTGTCGAGCGGCCAGTGGACGTACAGGAGGTCGATGGCGTCGACGCCGAGTTTCTCGGCGGACTCGCGGGCCGTCTCCAGCACGTCGTCGTAGCCGAGGTTGTCGGTGTCGAGCTTCGTCGCCACGAACACGTCGTCGGTGTCGACGTCGGATTCGGCGAGCCCCTCGCCGACGAACTCCTCGTTGTGGTACATCTGGGCCGTGTCGACGTGGCGGTAGCCCACGTCGAGGGCGGTCTTGACGGCCTCGACGCACTCGTCGCGGTCTTCGAGTTTGTACGTCCCGAAGCCGAGTCGCGGGAACTCCTTCATGGGCGGACGATTGCGACCGGGCGGGTCAAATCCTGCGGTTGCGGAAGCCGTGGATACACTTACCACCGACCCGCCAGTTATCGCGGGTATGCCCTCCGAGAAGGAGAAGATGCTCGCCGGCGACCCGTACGACGCGAGCGACCCGGAACTCGTCGCCGAGCGCGAGCGCGCGCGCCGACTCACGCGCCAGTTCAACGAGACCGACGAGACGCAGACCGAGCGCCGCGAGGAGTTGATTCGAGAGCTGTTCGGGGAGGTCGGCGAGTCGTTCGAAATCGAGCCGCCGTTCCGCTGTGACTACGGCTACAACGTCCGCGTCGGCGAGCGCTTCTTCGCCAACTTCGACTGCGTCTTCCTCGACGTCTGTCCCATCACCATCGGCGACAACTGCCAGCTCGGGCCGGGGGTGCACGTCTACACGGCGACCCACCCGCTCGACGCCGCGGAGCGAATCAAGGGCTCCGAGTCGGGCGAGCCGGTGACAATCGGTGACAACGCGTGGCTCGGCGGCCGCGCGGTCGTCAACCCCGGCGTCACCGTCGGCGACGACGCGGTGGTCGCCTCGGGCGCGGTCGTCACGAAGGACGTGCCCGACTCGGTGGTCGTCGGCGGCAACCCGGCGCGAGTCATTAAAAGGCTGGACTGACGGGAGACGCGCCGTCGAGCCGGCGTCGCCGCCGCGTCGCCGTCGCGCGATTCTCTCGGATTCTGGTGCGTGCGGTGCGCTGGCACACGATGTTCCCTCCGAAATGGTTTTGAAGTACGCTCGCACACGGTCAGTATGCCGACGGACGAATACGACCCAGAGATGGGGCGCAAGTTCATTTTCGTAACCGGGGGTGTCATGTCCGGCCTCGGGAAGGGTATCACGGCCGCGAGCACCGGGCGACTCCTGAAGAACGCCGGGTTCGACGTCACCGCGGTCAAGATTGACCCGTACCTGAACGTCGACGCCGGGACCATGAACCCCTACGAGCACGGGGAGGTGTACGTACTGAAAGACGGCGCGGAAGTCGACCTTGACCTCGGGAACTACGAGCGGTTCCTGGGCGTCGACATGACCGCCGACCACAACATCACGACGGGCAAGACCTACCAGCACGTCATCCAGAAGGAGCGCGACGGCGACTACCTCGGGAAGACGGTCCAGATTATCCCGCACGTCACGGAGGACATCAAGCGCCGCATCCGCGAGGCGGCCGAGGGGACCGACGTGTGTCTCGTCGAGGTCGGCGGCACCGTCGGCGACATCGAGTCGATGCCGTTCCTCGAATCGCTCCGCCAGTTCGCCTCCGAGGAGGAAGACGGCGACGTGCTTTTCACCCACGTCACGCTCGTCCCCTACTCGAAGAACGGCGAGCAGAAGACGAAGCCCACTCAGCACTCCGTCAAGGAGCTTCGGAGCATCGGCCTCCAGCCGGACATCCTCGTCGGCCGCGCCGACGACAAACTCGAACCGGCGACGAAGAGCAAAATCGCGCAGTTCTGCGACGTGCCGGACGCCGCCGTGTTCTCCAACCCCGACGTGCCGGACATCTACCACGTCCCGCTGATGGTCGAAGAGGAGGGCCTCGACGAGTACGTCATGGAGCGGCTCGGCATCGCCGACGAGGCGCTTCCGAAGGAAGACCGCGACAACCGCTGGCGCGAACTCGTCACGGCCGACCGGACCGGCTCGGTCGACATCGCGCTCGTCGGCAAGTACGCCCTCGAAGACGCCTACATGTCCATCCACGAGGCGCTCAAGCACGCGGGCATCGAGTGCGGCGTCGACGTGAACATCCTCTGGGTCGACTCCGACGAGATGCTCGACAAGCACGAAGAGCGCCTGAAGGACGCCGACGGCGTCGTCGTCCCCGGCGGCTTCGGCTCCCGCGGAACCGGCGGCAAAATCGAGGCCATCCGCTACGCCCGCGAGAACGACGTTCCCTTCCTCGGCCTCTGTCTGGGCTTCCAGATGGCCGTCGTCGAGCAGGCCCGGAACGTCCTCGGCCACGAGGACGCCCACTCGGCCGAACTCGACCCCGACACGCCCTACCCGGTCATCGACCTTCTGCCCGAGCAGTACGAGGTCGACGAGATGGGCGGGACGATGCGCCTCGGCGCGCACGACACCGACATCGACGCCGGCACGCTCGCGGAGGCGGTGTACGGCGACACCTCCTGTACGGAGCGCCACCGCCACCGCTACGAGGTGAACCCCGAACTCATCGACGAACTCGAATCCGAGGGGCTCCGCTTCTCCGGCCGCGCCGAAAACCGCATGGAGATTCTCGAACTGACGAACCACCCGTTCTTCTTCGGGACGCAGTTCCACCCCGAGTTCCGCTCCCGACCCGACCGCGCGAGCCCGCCGTTCCTCGGCTTCCTCCGCGCGGTCCTCGGCGAACTCGACGCGCGCGAACTCGGCAACGAAGAGGTGACCGCATAATGGTAAACGTAGACGAATTCATCGAAGACGCGACCGAATCGATTCGCGACCAAATCGGCGACGAACACGCCATCATCGCCCTCTCGGGCGGCGTGGACTCCTCCGTCGCCGCGACGCTCGCCTACGAGGCCGTCGGCGAGCAACTCACCCCGGTCTACGTCGACACCGGCCTGATGCGCAAAGGCGAGACCGAGCAGATTGCGGACACCTTCTCCTTCATGGAGAGCCTCCGCGTCGTCGACGCCCGCGACCGATTCTTCGACGCCCTCGAAGGCGTCGTCGACCCCGAGGAAAAGCGCCAGGTCATCGGCGAGCAGTTCATCCGCGAGTTCGAGCGCGAGGCCAAAGAGACCGACGCGCAGTACCTCGTGCAGGGGACCATCTACCCCGACCGCATCGAGTCCGAGGGCAACATCAAGTCCCACCACAACGTCGGCGGCCTGCCGGACGTGGTGGACTTCGAGGGCATCGTCGAACCCGTCCGCGACCTCTACAAAGACGAGGTCCGCGAGGTCGCCCGCGCGCTCGGCCTCGAATCCATCATCGCCGAGCGGATGCCGTTCCCGGGGCCGGGCCTCGCGGTCCGCGTCCTCGGCGAGGTCACGCCCGAGAAGGTGCAGGTCGCCCGCGACGCGTGTCACGTCGTCGAAGACGAGACCGAAAAGCACGACCCGTGGCAGGCGTTCGCCGCCGTCATCGGCAAGGGAACCGGCGTCAAGGGTGACAACCGCGTCCACGGCTGGATCGTCTCCGTGCGCTCCGTGGAGTCGCGCGACGGCATGACCGCCCGCGCGCAGGAACTGCCGTGGGACACCCTCCAGCGCATCCAGTCGCGCATCACCGGGACGAACGAGAACGTCGCCCGCGTCGTCTACGACGTGACCCACAAACCGCCGGCGACCATCGAGTACGAATGACGACGGCAGTCGTCGCGGGGGCGGACCCCGACGGACTCGGCGAAGCGCTCGAAGACGAGGGCGCGACGGTCGTCCGCGTCACGGGCATCGCCTCCGCCGACTCGCTCGGCGAGGCCGGCATCGAGGACGCCGACCTGCTCGTGCTCACCGACATGGACGACGCGACGGCCATCGCGGTGGCCAAAGAGCTGAACCCCGACGTGCGCGTCGTGACCTACGCCTACGACACCCTTCCGGAGTTCGCCAAGGGGCAGGCCGACCTCGCCATCGACCCGAACCTGCTCGCGGTCGACGTGGTCGCCGAAGAACTCGTCTGAGACGGTCAGGAGTTCCTGACTGTCTCGATACGCAGGCTTTCTTGCACAGTTTTAGTTGTACAAATATTGATATCATCACGGTCCTTCATGACAGTTGCAGATGTCGTCCTTCTCTCGACGAACGATGCTGAAGAGCCTCGGCGCGACCGGTCTCCTGCTCGCAGGCGGCGCGACGACCGCGGCGGCACGCCCCGGCGGCGTCGCCGCGGGTGACGCGCGGTTCCGAGTCGGTCACTTCTCGCCCGACGCGCCCCCCGTAGACGTGTACGTAAACGGCGACCCCTTCCCCGGCCTGCAGGGCGTCCCGTTCGGCGTGCTCTCCGACTACTTCGCCGTCCCGGCGGGGACGTATCGGGTCGAGGTCACGCCCGCGGGCGACGCCTCGACGGTCGTCATCGACACCGAGGTCACGCTCCGTCGCAACCGCGATTACACCGTCGCGGCGACGGGTGCGCTCGCCGACATCGCGGCCGCCGTGGCCGCGGACACGAACCGCCCGGCACCGTACGGCAAGGCCAGCGTCCGCGTCGCGCACTTCTCGCCCGACGCGCCCGAAGTCGACATCGTCGTCGCGGGCGGCCCGACGCTGTTTTCGGGACTGGCGTTCGGCGACGTCTCGGACTACGAGACGGTCCCCGCCGGGACGTACGACCTACAGGTCGTCCTCTCGTCGGACGGGACGGTCGTGCTCGACCTCCCCGGAACGGCGCTCGAAGGCGGCCGAACCTACTCGGTGTTCGCCATCGGCTTCGCCACCGGCGGCTCGCCCGGCTTCGGCGTCCTGCCCGTCGTCGACGCCGTCTCACCCGCGCGCTAGCCGCCGACCAACGAGGGCGTCCGTCGCGTGCGCTGAGTCGATACCGGTCGCCGCCCGCGGCGAGAATCGAAACCGACCGACAGCGGCGGGAGACCCCGGCCCGCGTTGCCATGGTCGAAACCCCCTTTTGGCGTCCCCGCCGATAGCCGGTGACATGGTTCGGGTCTCGACCGGCGCGCGCATCCACTTCGGCTTCCTCAATCTGAGCCTCGCCCGCGACCGCCTCTACGGCGGCGTGGGCGTCGCGCTCGACGAGCCGCGGGTGGTCGTCGCCGCCGAGCCCGCGGCCGACGTTCGGTGTCGGCATCCCGCCGCCCGCGAGTACGCCGAGCAGGCGGTCGAACTCCTCGGCGTCGAGGGCGTCGACGTCTCGGTCGAGCGCGCCCTGCCGCGACACGCCGGCCTCGGGAGCGGGACACAGCTCGCGCTCGCGGTGTTGCGGGCGGTCGCGGCCGCCACCGACCGCGAGGCCGACGTGCGCCGACTCGCCCCGGAGGTGGGGCGCGGCGGCCGCTCCGGCGTCGGCGTCGCCACGTTCGAAGCCGGCGGGGCCGTCCTCGACGCGGGCCACCCGACCGCGCGGTTCACCACCGACCGCCCGGAAGACGGCTCGTGGTCGGTGCCGGCGGTCGCCGCCCGACACGAGGTGCCCGACCGCTGGCGGTTCCTGCTCGTCGTCCCCGACGCCGACCCCGGCCGCAACGGCGCGGCCGAGGAGTCGAGCATGCGCTCCGTCGTCGAGCGCGCGGACGCGCAGACCGGCGACCGCATCGCCGGCATCGTCACCCGGCGGCTCCTCCCGGCGCTCGCCGAGGGGTCCGCCGAGCGGTTCGGCGAGGCCGTCGAGTCCGTCGGCCGACTCAACGGGACGTGGTACGCCGACGAGCAGGGCGGCGTCTACCGGCCGCCGGTCGGCGCGCTCGTCTCGTCGCTGTCGGAGTCGCCCGTCGTCTACGGCGCGGGCCAGTCGTCGTGGGGACCGACCGTCTACGGCGTCACCGACGCCGACCACGTCGACGAGGCGGTCGAGGCGGGCCGGGCCGCGCTGGCCGACGCCGACATCGACGGCACCGTCTCGGTCGCCCGCGGGCGGAACCGCGGCGCGCGCGTCGAGTGAAGCGGGCGTGAGCGAACGGGTGTGAGCGAACGGACGTGAGCATCGCGGGGCGAGTCGGAGGTGGCGACCGCGACGGCCCACCGCGCTCCCCGAAACGCCTAACCGACGCGGCCGAGTCGGCTTCGGTATGTCTCAAATCCCCTTCGGCATCCCCCGCCTCGACAGCATCATCGGCGGCGGCGCACCCCCGGGGAACGTCGTGCTCCTCGCGGGCGAGTCCGGCGCGGGCGCTCGGGAGTTCCTCTACACGAGCGCGACGATGAACGCCCTCTCGCACGCCGACGCGGAGCTGTTCGACCTCCACTACGGCTCGCTCGCGGACACCGCGACGCCGCCGCCGGAGATTCACTACGTCTCGTTCACCGCCGGCGAGGAGTACCTGCGCCGCGAGATGGGCTACACCATGGACGACGAGGTCGTCGAGTCCGCGGTCGAACACATCGAGTTCCACGACCTCTCGCCGGAGTACTTCCAGCTCAGCCCGATTCCGCGGGAGTGGTACCTCGGCCAGCCGACGAAGCTGGAGGACCTCGGCCACCGACACAACCGCGAGTCCGTGTTGGGCGCGCTGGGGAGCACTCTGAGCGAACACGCCCCCGGGAACCTCGTCGTCATCGACTCCCTGACCGACCTCGTGGCGAGCCAGTCCGACGAGATGACGTGGTCGGACATCGCGATGGTCATCAAGGGGCTGGAGAAAGCCTCCTACCAGTGGGGCGGGCTCATCCTCGTGCTCGCGAGCACCGAGGCGCTCTCGAAGACCGAACTCGGCGTCCTCAAGGGCGCGACCGGCGGGACACTGCTTTTCGAGTGGGAGTCCGGCGGGTCGAAGCGCGCGCGGACGATGGTCGTCCAGGAGTTCCGCGGCGTGCTCGCCCGACTGGAAAGCGAGAACATCGTGCAGTTCGAGACCGAAATCAACGAAAGCGGCCTCGACGTGAGCGACGTGCGGAAGATTCGCTGAGCGAACCGACGCGGAATCGTGCGACGACCTGTCTCCGATTCGGGGACAGTTCTTAAGGCTCCGTAGACAAACTGGACACGAAGATGGAAGGGGAAGACGGGCTGTCGCTCTCAGACGACCTCCGCACGTGGGTCGAAGCGCGCGCCGACGAGGAGGACGTCGACCCGGAGACAGTGCTCTCGCGGGCCCTCGGGACCTACCGGCTCGCCGTGATAGACGCGGGCGAATCAATCGACGAGAGCGCATCGGTTCCCGACCGACTCGACGGGGTCGAGGGTCGCGTCGAGGCGCTCGAAGGCGATCTCGACGAGAAGATAGCCGACGTGCGGACGCGCGTCGTCCAGGTCAAACGCGAGACCGACGAGAAAGCGCCGCGCGACCACGCGCACCCCGAGTTGGACGGCGAACTCGACCGACTGGCCGACGACGTACACGCGGTTCGCAACCGCGTGGCCGACCTCGACGACCGCCTCGACGCCGGCTTCGAGAACTTCGAGGAGATTCTCAGCTACCTCGACGAGACGACGGCGACGCTCGACGAGAACCTCCGGTCGGTCGCGCGGACGCTTCTGGACCTCCGCGGGCGGGCGGCTGACCTCGAAGCCGCCGACCTCGAACGGACGGCGCTCGCCGAACTCCTCCGTTCGGCGAACGCGGCCGGCGAGAAGAAAGCGCGGTGCGAGGAGTGCGACGCGACCGTCCACCTCGACCTGCTCGCGGAACCCCGCTGTCCGTCGTGTCGGACCCCCTTCCGCGAACTGTCGTCGTCGCCCGGGTTCTTCGGGACGGCGACGCTCCACACCGGCCGGCTCCCCGCGCTGGAGGCGGCTGACTCGTCAGCCCCGACCGACGAGGTCGAAGACCTACTCGACGAGGCCATTCCCGACAGGCGGGACGCCGACGCCAGTTCGGACGCCGGTTCCGGTTCGGACGCGGACGACGCCCCCATCGACGAGCGCGACCGGTCCCCCGCCGCCCGAGAGGAGGAGTCGGCTCAGCGGGGTGCCGGTGCCGCGGCGGGGAGCGAACGCGGCGACGACTGAGAGCCCACGAAGACGATGACCGACGACAACGACCCCACGGACGACGCGGCGAGAGACCACACATACACCTTCGGCGACCGCGGTGACCGGCCCGAGCGCGACGACCCGACGGACGGCGCGTCCGACGCCGAGAACACCCCGGAAGCGGGCCGCGGCGGACGCAACGGCGACGCCGATTCGGCCCCGCTTTCGGACCTCGCGGGGCGCGTGGCCGAGCGCCGCAACCGCTCGCGCGTCACCGACCAGCGCGACGACGTGACCGAGCTCTTCGAGTCGGTCGAAGTCGGCGAACTCGACCGCGACGACGTGTGGACCTCGCTCGTCGAAGGCGGGGACAGCGAGGAGGCGGAGGGCGTCGGCGTCGGAGCCGAGGCCACCCCGGTCGACGCCAGCGGGGGCGTCGCGGACCACGTCGTCCCCAAGAACGAGTTCTGCCAGCGCTGTGAGCACTTCGGCGAGCCGCCGAAGCTCGCGTGCCACCACGAGGGGACGACCATCGTCGAACTCGAAGACAGCGACCACTTCCGGGTGCGGAACTGCCCGATGGTCGACGACGACTGACGGCGGCGGCGCGGCGGGCCGACTCTGATTCTCCCCGCGACAGAACGGAGTGACAGCTTCTTTGCCCTCGGTCCGCTACCGGCGGGTATGCAGTTCTGCGACGAGTGCGGTTCGATGATGGTGAGCCAGAACGGCGCGATGACCTGCACGAACGACGACTGCGGGGGGACCGCTGAGCGCGACGAGGAGCTCGCGGCGGAGTTCGTCTCCACCGAGGCCCAGTCGGACGACGAACTCATCGAGACCGAAGAGGGCGCTGAGTTCGAGGGCAAACCGACCGCGAAGGACGTTCACTGCGACGACTGCGGCCACACGAAAGCGTGGTACACCATCAAGCAGACCGGGTCGGCCGACGAACCGCCGACGCGGTTCTTTAAATGTCAGGAATGCGGCTATCGGTGGCGGGAGTACAACTAAGTCCAGCGGTAGAAGACGCAAAAAATGACGTTAATGGTAGATAAGTCACGTCTGTGAACTCACCGTAGACGTTTCTGAGACGGAATCTGAGGCACTTGAGGAGCTATCCGATGAAGCTCTTGAGAAGGCTAAGCGAGACTGGTTGGGAGGAAAGCGAGATACTGGCCCTCGACTGAGTTGAACATAATCAGGGGATTTCAAACTCTCCCAACAATATTGAGTTATCTGACTCTTCTGTCCAAGAAACACGAATCTTACCACCGCTTAATGTGCATTCTGAATCCGAATTCCGCCACGAAAATGAATATACGAACAGTTTATCACCTGATTTGACTTCTTTAGCTCCTTCGTGTCCTCCCCGATACCAATATGTTTTCCCCAACGTTGGGTTTGAAGAATCGCATTCATCTCCTCCCGAAATTTCCGCATCTATATTTTCACTCAACAGATAGTCTGGTGTGCTCATAGTCAATACAACGAAATCGTTCGCATCTTTACCTCCTGTACGAAATTCTTGACCATCATACCGTTCCGTATTCGAGTAATATTCAAACTCTATCGAGGACTTTCGTGCAATGTCTGAGGATTGAGATTCATATTCTGGCTTTGGTTGGGTTGTCTCGGTGCTCTCTGATGCTCCACTTCCTGAAGGCGAACCTGTGGCACATTTCATTCCATCGTACTCCTCATCTAAGCCATTCACATCCAGTCGGAAATCCGACGTAGGGCCGAACCCGGTTCCCTCGATCACTACGGTTTTTGTCTCTTTTGGCTCAAATGTCACTTCAACAAAATATTCGTCGCCATCCTCCTTAACCGAGAAGATCTCAAGCCTGTCGGTAGTCAGATTCTTGGCTACGAAATTCGGATAGTCAACGGAATTACCTTTCTCTATTTCTAAAATCTGGAAGGCATAGTTTCCTGATTCACAATGAGGTAGTCCATATTTTCCGACCTGGGGTGATGCCTCTGTGTGAGTCTCCGTTTCGGCGGAAGGGGTATCCGTTTGCACATCACCGGTGACACTTCCACTAGTGCATCCTGCCAGACCGATTAAACCGAAACCAGATATTCCAGCCAGAACCTCTCGTCGGTTGAATCCACTTATCCCTGTCATACGCCAAAATCACATATCCGTGATTTACGCCTTTTGGACAGTCCATCATTCCTGATAATCGTAACCTCAGAAACGGGAGGGGAACCTGCGGGACGCAAGGAACCCTCGGCCCCCTGCTACGAATGTTGTGAGACGACGTATGCGCCTTGTGAGTCAATTCGAGTGTCGGGCGACAGAAAACTAGAGTATGTTCAATATCTCTTCCTTCCGGTGACTGCCGCCTGAGAGTGAGTTGGAGACTCGTAGTGGTCCTTGAGCATTTGGACAGTCGCATTCATTCGTCCACTAATCGTATCCCACGCCACGCCTTCGTCCCGCATTCGGGTGATTGCCACTCGTCGCAAGTCGTGACGATTGCGACGCTCGGCCGCTTGCTCAACGGTGCGAAGGTCGTAGTTCCATACCGTGGTGAAAGGTCATCAGCCTCGCGGGATGTGTCAATCCACTTGATTTTTAGCAGGTCACCCCTCACCCAACTCCGCGGCCGTCACCGCACCCGGTTCCTCGTCACGTTCGTCCGTCGAATCGCTCGCGAGCGCGTAGCCGTAGGGCACGAGCAACAGGCTCCCGAACCAGCCGATGACGAGCCCGAGCGTCCCGAAAATCGTGCCGACGAGGCCGATTGCGACGGCGTCGGCCGCGACGACGACGACGGCGAGCGCGACGCTCCAGCCGACGAGCGATTTCCACGACCCGCGGCGGATGCAGAAGCCGGCGAACAGGCCGAAGGCGGCCACGACGCCGATGCCGGGAACGAGGACGTAGCGCATGCCGAGCGAGCCCGTGTTGGTGAGCGTCGTCGCCAGCCACATGGCGACGGCCGTACCGGGGACGACCAGTAAGGCGGTTCTGCGGTCCAGCGGGCGGGCGCGGCGTCGAATCCGGAACGCGCCGAGGAGGCCGAGGCCGGCGACGGTGTACGCCCAGCCGATGGGGTTGAACAGGAACCCGCCGACGATGGCGAGGAAGTTCCCGAGAATCTCGCCCTCGTTCGCCGGGTGGACGAGGTAGTGCGCGCCGCCGCGCTCGTAGAGCCCCGGTACGACGAAGGTGCTGTTGGTGACGGTGCCGCCGTCGATGGCCTCGCGCACGTCGGCGCTGGCGTTCGCGGCGGGCGACGACGCCGCGGCGGCGACGGTCTCCCAGTCGGTCGGGTCGAGTTCGATGGTCGCGCGGACCGGGTCGCCCGAGACGTTCAGAGAAAACCGGTAGTACCGGCCGTCGTAGACCGCGAACTCGGCGTCTTCGTTCACATCCGAGAGGGTCATGTACGCCTCGGGTTCGATGTCGCCGTCGTACCGGCCGGTCCGGGCGGCGGTGGCGACCGGCTCTCGGAGTTGCGGCGTCCGGTTCACCGTCTTGTCGAGGTTAACCACGTCGGGGTCGTAGGAGGCGACGAGACCGGGCGGCGAGTCGGCGGTCACTTCCTCGGCCTCGTACGTCGATTCGAGCGACGAGGCCGAGGTGGCGACGGCGAACGACTGACTCAGCGCGACGCCGACGAGGAGAAGGGCGACGACGGCGGCGAGCCGCTTGCGGGAGACCATAACCCCGGCTTCGGAGCCGAGTCAAAAATGTCGTTCGGTCGAACGGTCGCGGGCCGTTTCGTTGCGGGCCGTTTCGTCGCGGGTCCGTGGTGTCGGAGGCGACCCCGGCTCTCACTCCCGTTTTCATTCCCATCTCTCACCCTCGTTCCCCCCGTTCTCACTCGACGCCGAGGTTCGACACGAGGAAGTCGGCGACGGCGGCCGCGACCTTGTCCTCCTGTCCGATGAAGAAGTGGTCGGCCGCGAACTCGACGACGGGTTGGTGGTACTCGCGGGCGCGCTCGACGACGGGTTCCCAGTCGGCGACGTCGTCGCGGGTGCCGTAGACGACCTGCACGGGGACGGGGATGCGGTCGAAGGCGGCGACGGCGTCGAGGTCGTCGGCGAGTCGCCCGGCGGGGGCGAGCGCGGAGACGGCGTCCACGGCCGCGCCCTCGGCGGCCGCGAGAAGCGCCATCGCGCCGCCGAACGAGAAGCCGAACAGGCCCACGCGGTTGTAGCGCTCCGCGGCCCACTCGACCGCCCGGAGGGTGTCGGCGCGCTCGCCGTAGCCCTCGTCCCACGGGCCGTAATCGAAGCGGAGGCAGTCGACGCCGCGGGCGGCGAGCGCGTCGCCCACGGCGACGAGGCGGGCGTCGCCGCGGTGGCCCTGGTGTTGGGGGTGGGGCGGACAGGCGACGACAATCGCGTCGCCTCGGGCCGCCGCGTCGTCGGTGTCGTCAGTATCGTCCGCGGCGTCGCCGCGGGCGCGGTCGAGGGTCGCCCGCACGTCGCGGCCGCCGGGCACGAGAATCGTCTCGGTCATAGAGACAGGTTGCGCTGGTGAGGTTTTAAGCCGAACGTCGCGTAGTAATTGGGTATGGGAATTCTCTCTCGCACGTCGTACGTCATCCGGTCGAAGATAAACGCCCTCCTCAACCGTGCGGAGGACCCGACCGAGACGCTCGACTACTCCTACGAGAAGATGCGCGACGAGCTACAGCAGGTCAAACAGGGTATCGCCGACCTGACCACCCAGAAGAAGCGACTGGAGATACAGAAGCGCCGCCTCGAAGAGAACGTCGAAAAGCACAACGACCAGGCCCGCGAGGCCGTCCAGCAGGACCGCGAGGACCTCGCGCGCAAGGCGCTCGAAAAGAAGCAGGCCAAGATGAGCCAAATCGAGGAGTTGGAGACGCAGATCGCCAGCCTGCAGGAGACGCAGGACCAACTCGTCAACAAGAAGGACGAACTCCAGAGCCGCATCGAGGAGTTCCGCACGAAAAAGGAGACGATGAAGGCCCGCTACGAGGCCGCCGAGGCGTCGAGCCGCGTCTCCGAGGCGATGACCGGCGTCGGCGACGAGATGGCCGACGTGGGTCGCGCGCTCGAACGCGCCGAAGAGCAGACCGACGAGATGGAGGCCCGCTCCGCCGCGATGGACGAACTGATGGACTCCGGCGCGTTCGACGACGCGCTGTCGGACAAGGACTCCATCGAGCGCGAGCTCGAGGCCGGTCGCACCAGCGCCGAAGTCGACACCGAACTGGAGACGCTCAAAGCCGAGATGGGCAAGTCCTCCGGGTCGTCGTCATCGAGCGAGAGCGCGAGCGACGCCGACGTGGACGTCGAGACCGAGGTGGCCGACGAGGAGGTCGAAGCCGAACTCGAAGAGCTGAAGAACGAAGACGACTCCTCGTCCTCCTGAGCGCGCCCGCCCGACCCGACGCCTTGCCGTGAGGCGCTCGGCTGACCCAGTCGCCTCTGCCGTCTCCGCGACCGACCGCCAGTACGCACTTGACCCCGCCGCTCGATAGCTTCGGGCATGTCGAACACCGGCGGGCCGTCGGCCGGCGAGCCCGACGACACGATGCGGGAGCGCGGGACGACGAGCCGCGCGAAGCTCCGCGCCCTCCTCGACGCGGACCGCCGCGCCGTCGCCGCGGCCCCGCTCGTCGTCGTCTTCTGTAGCGTCGTCGTCCTCGGCCAACTGGACCCGACGCCGCTCCGGGTCGCCGTCGAGTCCTCGGACCCAATCGAGACGCTCGCGCAGGGGCTTCTCACCGCGATTATCACGGGCGTCACGCTCGTCGTCACCATCAACCAGCTCGTGCTCTCGCGCGAACTCGGCCCGCTGGGCGACCAGCGCGACCGGATGGAGGGGTCGATGCGCTTCCGCGAGGACGTCGCCGACCTCTTGGACGCGCCGGTCGCGCCGCCGGAGCCCTCCGCGTTCCTGCGCGCGCTGGCCGAGGGCATCGCGTCGCGGGCGCGGGCGGTCGAAGACACGCTCGATGCGGACGGGGACGCCGGCGAGAGCGGCGAGGCGAGTACGGACGGCGACGCGGACGATACCGATAGCGACCCGGCGGCCCGCGTCCGCGAGTTCGCCGGGGAGGTCGAGTCCAACGCCGAGGCGGTCGCAGAACGTTTGGAGGGCCGGCAGTTCGGGACGTTCGCGGTGCTGTCGGCGGCGCTGGACCTCAACTACTCGTGGAAAATCTATCAGGCGGCGCGGCTCCGCCGCGTCCACGACGCCGACCTCTCGGCGGAGACGAAGACGGCGCTGTCGGAACTCCGCGACGCGCTCGAACTGTTCGGCCCCGCCCGCGAGCACGTCAAGACGCTGTACTTCCGGTGGGAACTGGTCGACCTCTCGCGGACGATGTTCTACGCGGCCGTCCCCGCGCTCGTGGCGAGCATCGGCGCGATTCTCTTCCTCGACGACCCGACCACGATTACCGGCGCGACGCTCGGCGTGTCGAACCTGCTTCTCACCGTGGCGTTCGTGGTGGCCGTCTCGCTTTCGCCCTTTGCGGTGCTCGCGGCCGCGGTCCTCCGAATCTCCACGGTCGCGAAACGGACGCTCTCTATCGGGCCGTTCGTGCTTCGGTCGGAGACCCGCGAAGACGACCTCGACTGGGAGTCCTGACGGGGGCGGCGGTCTCGCGTCGGCGTCGGTGGCGTCGGTGGCGTCGGTGGGTGTCGCCGCGTTACCGCATCCGCGTCGCCGCGCCCGCGTTACCGACGCTGTGCGCCGGTTCCCGGTCGGTCGAGGGCTTCGAGGTCGATGCCGCCGTTCGGCATCGGGACGCCCTCGTAGGGGTCGTCGGCGAGGAGGAGCGAGCCGTCGAGGTCGGCGTAGTCGAGGAGCGGCGCGAGGTGACAGCCCGCCGCGATGGCGGCGTTCGACTCTATCATACAGCCGAGCATGACCTCCAGCCCGTGGGCGCGGGCGGCGTGGATGGCGCGCTTGGCCTCCGTGAGGCCGCCGCACTTCATCAGCTTGAGGTTCGCGATGTCGACGCGGTCGGCGATGCGCGGGATGTCGTCGGCCGTGATACAGGACTCGTCGGCCGCGATGGGAAGCGCGCCGCGGTCGTAGACGAACTTCAGGCCCTCGTCGTCCTCGGCGGGGACGGGTTGTTCGACGAACTCGACGCCGAAGTCGGCGAGGAACTCGGTCATCTCGACGGCCTCGCGGGGGGTCCACGCCTCGTTGGCGTCGACTCGGATGGTCGCGCCGGGGGCCTCGTCGCGGACGGCCTCGATGATGGCCCGGTCGCGGTCGGTGCCGAGTTTGACCTTGAGCACGTCGTAGCCGGCCTCGTACGCCTCCGCGGTCTTCTCGCGCATCGTGTCGAGGTCGTCGAGGCCGACGGTGTACGACGACGTGGGCGTCCGCGAGGGGTCGAGCCCCCAGAGGCGGTACAGCGGGACGCCGAGGCGCTTGGCCGCGAGGTCGTGGAGAGCGATGCTGACGGCGGTCCGCGCGGCGGGGTTGCGGCGGACCGTCTCGGCCATCTCGCGCTCGATGCGGTCGATGGCGTGGGCGTCGCCGACCGCCTCGACCACCGAGAGCAGGTCCGGTAGCACGGCCTCGACGGTGTCGGCGGTCTCGCCGTAGTGCGACGACGGGGCGGCCGCGCCGACGCCCGTCATGCCGCCTTCGTCCTCGATGCGGACGACGACGTTCTCGGCGTCGGTCTGGACGCCGCGGGCGATGCCGAACGGCTCCGCGAGCGGCATCGAGACGCGCTCGAACTCGGTCGTGATCATCTAGAACACCTCGTCGATGAGGTCGGCCGACCCGAACCGGACGGGGTCGACCGCGGGGACGCCGAGTTCGTCGGCGAAGGCGTCGACGGCCTCGGCCGCCTCCACGTCGTCGTCGACGTGGGAGGTGTTGAGCATCCCGGCGACCACGTCGGCCTCGTGGACCGGGTCGGCGAGGTTCTCGTACAGCGAGACGTACTCCGAGAGCTCGGGGAGCGCGAACTCCTCGTAGCCGTGAATCGCCTCGCGGGTGGCCTCGTGACAGAGCACGAGCTTGTCGGCCATCGACCCGTGGAGGATGCCGCAGGTGACCGCGGAGTACGCCGGGTGGACGATGCTCCCCTGCCCTTCGACGAACAGCACGTCGTGTTCGTCGCCCTTCTCCAGAATCATCTCCTCGACCGCACCGGCGGTGAAGTCGCTGACGACGCGGTCGACGGGGTTGCCCCAGCCGGCGATCATGATGCCGGTCTGGCCGGTCGGGATGAAGCCCGCGTCGATGCCGCGCTCGCGGGCGGCCTCGACGAGTTCGAGCGTCGCGGTCATCTTGCCGACCGAGCAGTCGGTGCCGACGGTGAGGACGACTTCGGCGTCCACGTCGGCGGACTTCCCCTGCGCGACGCCGAGGTCGTCGTGGGGCTTGCGAACGTCGTTGATGTCACAGCCGTGTTCGTCGGCGAGGCGGGCGAACTCCTCGTCTTCGGCGAGGAAGTAGTGGAGGCCGGAGATGAGGTCACAGCCGCGTTCGAGGGCGGTGCGAACGTCGTCGCGCCACGTCTCGTCGAACGCGCCGCCGATGGGCGAGATGCCGACGAGGAGGGCGTCGGCGTCGGGCGCGTCGGCCATCGAGGCGACGACGGGCACGTCGGGGAGGTCGCGGCGGTGGTCGGCGGCGGAGGTGCCGGGGTTGTCGCGGTCGAGGACGGCCACCACGTCGTAGTCGGCGTACTTCAGGACGCCCGTGGCGGTCTTCGCGCGGTCGGGGAACTTCTCGTGTGCGAGGACGACGACTCGCTGTGGATCGGTCATACTGAATGCCACTACGTGCCACCCTAAAAGGTGAGGCGATTCGGCGGCGACTGCCGGGTCATATCGCCGAGTTGTCTGCGAGTATTCGGGTATTCTCTGGGGAGCATCCGCGGCGTCGTCGCCGACTCAGAGCCGGTAGAGTCGCGTGGTCCAGAACTCCCTGGACGCCTCGGCGAGCGCCGCCTCGGGGTCGCCGCTGGCGTCCACGGTCGCGGTCAGCGCGGCCCGCTCGCGGAACTCACCGAGGACGGTTCGCTCGCCGAGGACGACGAGGTCGGCGTCGTCACCGGCTGTTTCCGCCTCACCCGCGCCGGAATCGCCGCCGAGGAACTCGTCGAGCGCCTCGTGACAGCGGTCGATGTGGTCGTCGATTTGGCCCTCGCGGATGCGCTCGAAGCGCGCCTGCGAGAACCCGCCTTTGGAGTGGGCGGACTTCACGTCGCTCTCGAAGCCCTCGACGAATTCGAGGTCGCCGTCCTCGTAGCGACCGAGGGCGAACAGGTCGCCGCGGACGAGCGCGACGACGGTGGTCTCGGTCGGGTGGAACCACGCCGGGTCGAGGTCGAAGCCGTCGCTCCAGCGGTCGAAGTCATCCGGTTGGCGCGGCGGCGAGAGCGCGACGCTCACCACTCCGGCGTCGTCGGTGAGCGCGACGCAGGGCGCGGCCCGGCGGACGAGCGGGGCGCGGTCGCCGAAGGCGGACTCGGCGGCCGAGGGAAGCGAGCGGTCGTCGGCGACGGCGGCGGTGAGCGCGCCCTCCGCGTCGGTCGAAACCGAATCGAGGCGGGACAGCACCTCGCGGAGGCGGTCGCCGCGGAGGTCCTCGGTCCCGCGGAAGTCGAGGGAGTCGTCCTCGCCCGAGAGGCGCTCCACGCGGTCTTCGAGCTCGGTGACGCGGTCTTCGAGGCGGTTGACCTCCTTTTCGGCCTCCTGTCGCGCGCGTGCCGCCTCCTGTCGGCGGTCGGACTCGCCCTCCAGACGCCCGGCTAACGCGTCGCGTTCGTCTTCCAACTCGGCGATGCGCGCTTTGAGTTCGGCTCGACCCAACAACTCGTCCAGCATACACGGACGCGTGCGGGCCGACCACTTGAGCGTTCGGACGCGGGGACGAGGCGAGCGGGACCGTTCCGCCCGCGCGACGACCGCGGCGGCGCGACTCAGGCCAGCCTGTCGTCGGGTCGGTCGGGGCCGGAGCCGCCGGGTCCGCCGGGCGCGAGGTCGTCGGGGTCGTAGCCGGCGTACCGGAGCAACTCGGCGGCTCGCGGGGCGTCGGCGAGAAGCACCGGCCGGTCGTCCGGGAGCGCGTCGGAGTCCACGGCGTCTCGGGGGAGCGCGAGCGTCCCCGAGGGGACGCCGTCGTCGCCGACGACCGGGAAGTGGGCCGTGTCGAGTTTCATCACGAGCGGGTAGTCGACTCGCTCGACGCCGCTACCGTCCGTGTAGACGCACTCGTTGAGTCGCTCGTGTTCCGTTCGGTGAATCGCCGCCTCGGCCCCGTCGTACGGTTCGACGTACAACCGGCCGAGGAAGTAACTGCTGGAGAAGCGTTCGAACATCTGTGCGTGTGAATGTCAACCACGAACAGGGATAAGCCTTGTCGGAACCATTTATATCGACACGCAATTCCACCGTCGAGAACCGGCGGCGGGAGTCGAGACCGGCAGACGAGAGCGCGACTCGGGCGCGAGAGAATCGGTCGTGAAAACGGGCGGGCGGGGCGGGCGTCTCGCTCGCTTCGAGGGAGCGGTCTCGGCGGGGAGAAGGTTTGGTTCCGGGTGTGACGGACGGTTCAGTCGTCGCCGCGGGTCGCCGCGGTCATCGACCAGACGGCGACGAGGCCGAGCGCGAGCGCCGGGAGCATCGGCAGGGCCAGCATGGCCGCGAGGTACGGGAGGCCGGCCATCGCCGGGAGCGACGGCACGAGGTACACCGCGCCGGGGACGACGAGGAAACAGAGCGCGACGACGCCGACGAGCACCCAGCCGCGACTTCCGAAGCCGGTCGCTTCCGGCTCCGAGCCGTCGCCGCCGACCGCGGGGCCGTCCGGCCGGTGGACGTAGGTGTCGGACTCGGCGGTCGCGCCGGTCGCGCCGTCCCGAGCCGTGGTGTCAGAGCTCACTATCGGGGATTACGACCACCTTGCCAAAGCCCTGTCGCTCCTCGATGAGCTCGTGCGCGCGGTCGATTTCGCTCATCGGGAGCGTCTCGCGGATGCGGGGTTCGAAGGTGCCGTCCCAGACGAGGTCGAGCACCTCGTCGGCCTCGCCGGGCGTCGCCATCGTCGAACCGATGACCGAGAGCTGGTTCCAGAAGATGTAGTTGAGGCCCGCGCCCGGGTCCGGTCCGGTCGTCGCCCCGCAGGTGACGACGCGGCCGCCCTTGACGAGGCTCTTGAGCGACTGCTTGTAGGTCGCCTCGCCGATGTGGTCGACGACCATGTCGACGCCGCGACCGTCGGTCAGTTTGCGAATCTCCTTCGAGAAGTCGTCTTCCTCGTAGTTGATGACGTGGTCCGCGCCGCACTCCTTGGCGTACTCCAGTTTCTCGTCGGTGGAGGCGGTGGCGTACACTTCCGCGCCCGCGTAGTCGGCGATTTGGACGGCCGCGTGGCCGACGCCGCCGGACGCGCCGAGGACGAGCACCTTCTCGCCGGGGCGGAGTTCGCCGCGGTCGACGAGCATCCGCCACGCGGTCTGGAAGACGAGCGACGCGGAGCCGGCGACTTCCCACGGCACGCCCTCGGGGACGGGCACGAGGTTCTCCTCGGGAATCGCCGCGAACTCGGCGTGGACGCCGCGGACGTGCTCGCCGATGATGTGGAAGTCCGGCGCGAGCGTCGGGTCGCCCTTCCGGGAGAACTCGTCGCCGCCGCCGGCGACGCCCGCGATGAGCGCCACGCGGTCGCCCGCCTCGAACCGGCTCACGCGCTCGCCGACCTCGGTGACGACGCCGGCCATGTCGCTTCCGGGGATGTGCGGCATCTCCAACTCGACGCCCGGAAGCCCCCGCCGCGTCCAGATGTCGAGGTGGTTGAGCGACGCCGCCTTCACGTCGACGAGGACCTCGTCGGGACCGACTTCCGGGTCCGGGAAGTCGCCGTACTCGAGGACGTCTCGGTCGCCGTGTTCCGTGAATTGGACCGCTTTCATCTCGACCCGACCGAGGATGGGCAGGAACTAAAGTGTGGGTTTACGCCAATCGTCTTTCCTCTTGTTCGACATCTGACGAACCTCGTGGATTCAAATCATATCGGTGCGAAGATATATACGACACAGGGTTCCCAACACAGTCGAGCCCGACAGTCACGGTCGCCGACATCTACCGGCGGCCCGTACAGGGGCGGTCGACAGGCGTCCGACTCGTTGGAAGGAGTATCAGGTACGTGATTCGAGACGAGACTTCAGCACAGCTTTCGCGCCTCCTCGTGAGGCGGTCGTCGTTCGTCCGAGCGCTCGCGGAGCGACCGCGAGACAAGCGCGGACTCGCCGACGACCTCGACACCTCGCGTTCGACGGTCGACCGCGTCGTCCGCGACCTGCTCGACGCCGGCCTCGTCGAGCGCGCCGACGGCCTGTATCGGCTGACCTGCGTCGGCCGGTGCGCGCTCGGCGCGTACGACGAGTGCCTCGACTCGCTCCGCGGCGTCCAAGCGGCGCGGGACCTCCTTTCGATGCTCCCGACCGACGCGCCGCTCGACCCGGTGTTCCTAACGGGCGCGGCAGTTCACACGCCGACCCCGGACATCCCGGACAGCGCGATTCGGGAGCTGTTTTCGAGCGTCGAGAGCGCAAAGCGAGTCTACGGCGTCGCCCCGGTCGCGCTCGTCGGCCAGCTTCGACCCTTCTACGAGACCGCCACCGAGGGCGGGACGGTCGTCGAGATGATTATCTCCGACGAGCTGTTCGACCGACTCGCCGCCTCTCCGGACTCGCACGCGGTCATCTCCGACCAGCTCCGACACGAGTCGGTGACGCTCTACCGGGGCGAGGTCCCGTTCCGGTTCGGCCTCTGGGTGACGGAATCGGAGGCGGGAATCGTCGTCTACACCGACACCGGCGTCGGCGGGGTCGCCCGCAACGACACCGAAGCCGCCGTCGAGTGGGCCACAGAGCAGTTCGAAGCCCTCCGCGAGAACGCGGAACGCCTGACGCTCGACTCGCTCGACGGCGTTCCAGGCGACGGGTGAGCCACGCCGGTCGCCGGCGACTCGTCCGACCGGCCGCCGCGAACCGACGACCGCCGGGCCGACGCGGGAATTTTATCGCCGGACGACGAAGCCGCGGCCGTGAGCGACCACGACCATCACCACGGCGAGGGGGGCGGCGACGACCACAGCCATCACCGCGACGACCACGGCCACGACGACCACAGCCATCACCACCACGATGTCGACGACCTCCAAGCGGCGGTGCTGACGGTTTCGTCCACCCGCGATATCGACGACGACCCCGCGGGCGACTCGATAGCCGAACTGTTCCGCGAGGCGGGTCACTCGGTGTCGGTCCGGCGGGTCGTCGACGACGACTACGACGAGATTCAGACCGCGGTCGCGCGGATGGCCGACCGCGGCGACGTCGACGTGACGGTCACGACCGGCGGGACGGGCGTCACGCCCGACGACCAGACCGTCGAGGCGACGGCGCAGTTGTTCGGGAAGACGTTGCCCGGCTTCGGCGAACTGTTCCGGCGGCTCTCGTACGACGAAATCGGCACCAAGGTCGTCGGCACCCGCGCGACCGCGGGCGTCGTCGACGGGATGCCGACGTTCTGTCTGCCGGGGAGCGAGAACGCCGCCCGGCTCGGCACCGCGGAGATAATCGTCCCGGAAGCGCCGCATCTCACCGGACTGGCGCGGCGCGACGAGGCGTAGATACCCGCCCCAAAAACCGAGGGTCGTCGGGCGAATCCGACTGCAACGTCTGCCCAGTCGCGGCCATTTAAGTTCGCGCACGCGCTCCGATGAGGTATGAGCCAGCAGTCCCCTCGCGAGGAGGACTCGGACGACGTGTTCTCCAGCGGTAAGGACCCGAGCCTCCGAAGCACGGAGGTCACGGAGGGTCCCGACAAGGCCCCGCACCGAGCGATGTTCCGCGCCATGGGCTTCGACGACGAGGACTTCTCGTCGCCGATGGTCGGCGTGCCGAACCCCGCCGCCGACATCACCCCGTGTAACGTCCACCTCGACGACGTGGCCGACGCCGCAATCGAGGGCATCGACGCCGCGGGCGGGATGCCCATCGAGTTCGGGACCGTCACCATCTCCGACGCCATCTCGATGGGGACCGAAGGCATGAAGGCCTCGCTCATCTCCCGCGAGGTCATCGCCGACTCCGTCGAACTCGTCTCCTTCGGCGAGCGCATGGACGCGCTCGTCACCGTCGCCGGCTGTGACAAGAACCTCCCCGGCATGATGATGGCCGCCATCCGAACCGACCTTCCCTCCGTCTTCCTCTACGGCGGCTCCATCATGCCCGGCCAGCACGAGGGCCGCGAGGTGACCGTCCAGAACGTCTTCGAGGGCGTCGGCACCTACGCCGAAGGCGACATGAGCGCCGACGAACTCGACGACCTCGAACGCCACGCCTGCCCCGGCGCGGGCTCCTGCGGCGGGATGTTCACCGCCAACACGATGGCCTCCATCTCCGAGGCGCTCGGGATGGCCCCCCTCGGGTCGGCCTCCGCGCCCGCCGAGTCCGACGAGCGCTACGAGAACGCCCGCCGCGCCGGCGAGGTCGTCCTCGACTGCGTGGAAAACGACCGCCGCCCCTCCGACATCCTCACGAAGGAGTCCTTCGAGAACGCCATCACCCTGCAGGTCGCCACCGGCGGGTCGACCAACGCCGTGCTCCACCTGCTCGCGCTGGCCGCCGAGGCCGGCGTCGACCTCGATATCGAGGAGTTCGACGAGATTTCCCGTCGCACGCCGAAAATCGCCAACCTCCAGCCCGGTGGCACGCGCGTCATGAACGACCTCCACGAAATCGGCGGCATCCCGGTCGTTATCCGTCGTCTCGTCGAGGCCGGCCTGTTCCACGGCGACGCGATGACCGTCACCGGCCGCACCATCGCCGAGGAGCTCGACCACCTCGACCTCCCGGACGACGACGGCCTCGAAGCGGACTTCCTCTACACGGTCGACGAGCCGTATCAGGAGGAGGGCGCAATCAAGATTCTCACCGGCAACCTCGCGCCCGACGGCGCGGTGCTGAAGGTCACCGGCGACGACGCCTTCCACCACACCGGCCCCGCCCGCGTCTTCGAGAACGAGGAGGACGCGATGCGCTACGTGCAGGAAGGACACATCGAGGAGGGCGACGTCATCGCCATCCGCAACGAGGGACCGCGCGGCGGCCCCGGCATGCGCGAGATGCTCGGCGTCACCGCGGCCGTCGTCGGACAGGGCCACGAGGACGACGTGGCGCTTCTCACCGACGGTCGGTTCTCCGGCGCGACGCGCGGCCCGATGGTCGGCCACGTCGCCCCCGAGGCGACCGAGGGCGGCCCCATCGGCCTCCTCGAAGACGGCGACGAGGTGACCGTCGACATCCCGAACCGCGAACTCTCCGTGGACCTCACGGACGAGGAACTCGACGCGCGGAAGGAAGACTGGGAACCCAAGCCGCCGGCGTACACCTCCGGCGTGCTGGCGAAGTACGCCCGCGACTTCGGCTCGGCCGCGAACGGCGCGGTGACGAACCCGGCGCTCACGCGCGACGAATAGAGACGAGTCGCCGCGGCGGCTCCCCCGACGCGGACGCCGTCGTCAGAACAGGCCGAATCCGGACGCCCGGTACAGGGCGAGTATCCCGATTCCGAGCGCGGTTCCGACCGGAATCAGCAGAATCACTTTTCGCGGCTGTTCGGTGAATCCGTAGACGCATAAGCCGAACGGGACGGACAGCAACACGTCCACCGTCCACTCCGAGAAGGGGGGCGAGAGCCCGGACCACGGGACCAAAACGAGGAGTCCAGCGCCGCCGAAGAAGGCGATAATTCGGTTCCACCGCCACGATGCGAACTGCACGCCACAACCGACAGTCGCAACTGAAGTGACAGTTTCGGTGCGGAGCCCGGTCGCGGCGTCACCGACTCCGTACTCGCAGGCCCGCCGAGTCGACTCGGCTCAGACCACGCGGTTCCGCAGGTCGTCGTCGCCGGCGTCCAGTTTGTCGAGGTTCTCGGCGATGATGTCGGCCATGCGCTCCCAGTACTTCGGGGTGTGGCCGGCGTTGTGGGGCGTGACGAGGACGTTCTCGAAGTCCCAAAGCGGGTGGTCCGCGGGGAGCGGTTCGGGGTCGGTCACGTCGAGTGCCGCCCCGCGGATGCCGTTGCTCCGGAGTTGGGAGACGAGCGCGTCGGTGTCGACGACCGGGCCGCGGCCGACGTTGACGAGGACGGTTTCGGGGGCCATCGACGCGAACGCGTCGGCGTCGACGAGGCCGCGGGTGGCGTCGGTCAGCGGGCACGCGATGACGACGTAGTCGGCGCGGGCGAAGGCGTCGTGGAGGCCCTGTTCGTCGTCGAAGCCGACGACCTCGTCGGTCGGGCCGCCCTTCTCCGGCGAGTAGCGCACGCCGACGGTCTCGACGCCGAACGGGTCGAGTCGGTCCACGATGGATTCGCCGAGCGCACCGAGGCCGACGACGGCGACCGTCGAGTCCTGCAGTTCGACCGTCTGGTACGACTGCCAGACGTTCGCCTCCTGCTGTCGCTCCGCGACGTGGAAGCGGCGGGCGAAGTAGAGGAGGCTCCCGAGGACCTGCTCGGCGATGTTCGGGCCGTGGACGCCGGAGGCGTTGGTGACCGCCACGTCGCGGGCCTCGAACGCCTCGATGGGGAGGTGGCCCGTGCCGGCGAACACGCAGGCGAACAGGTCGAGGTTCTCGGCGGCTTCGAGGTCGTCTTCGCTCACGTCGAAGCCGGTCGCGACTTGGACGCGAGAGAGCAGGTCGCGCTCCTCTTCGGGCGTCGTCGCGAGGGCGACCTCGCGGTCGGGGAGGCGCTCGCGGAGCGTTTCGGCGTACGCCTCGGCAGACAGGCCGTGTATCTTCTGCCGAAGCACCGCGATGTCTGGGTCGGACATGCTCGATGATTCTCGAAGGCGGTGATGAATCTGTCCGATTCGAACGCGGCGGGCCGCTCACTCGATGGGGTCGCGCCGCCGCGGGCGACGTTTCGAAATCGTGCGAGTGACGGCGACTGCATCGACCGTCGAGTCGACGACGAACCGAGAGCCGTCTTCGCCGAGTTTCCACGCAACGGGCGCATAGCCCTGTGGGGCGGGGCCGCCGTCGACGAACACGAGGTCGCCCGTCTCGTCGCGGAACACGACGGGCTCTCTCGGCTCGTCCGGCTCGTCTGCGGTCATTGACTCGGAGCTACCGCGGTCTCCGCTATAAACCCCCGTCTCCGGTTATCAACTGCTGTATTCAGTTGGTTTTTCCGGAGAAGATCGACCGCAGTAACCGAAATCTGACGATATATAGATTATCGAATCACGGAATTAGGCGAGACACCCCGCGTCGGGTCGGCCGCGAGACTGTCGGCTCCGGGGAGTCACGTCGCTCGTGGAACTGTCGGCTCCGAGGAGGGTTCCGAGCGGTGGCGCGCCGGTGTCGCGGTCGCGCCACGCCGCTGAAAAACGCCCCGAGCGGCGTTCGGACGCGCGGTCTCGAAACCGTCGGACGCCGCGGCGCTTCAGGGGGTTTAATAGCCGAGCGAAGTGCTGTAGCGGTATGGAACGCGTAGATGTCGCCATCATCGGCGGCGGTCCGGCCGGCACGTCGGCGGCACACGCCGCGGCCTCGGCCGGGGCCTCCGCTCTGGTCCTCGAAAAGGGCGTCCCCCGAGCAGACCGACCGGGCCTCGGCCCCGATTCGACGGACGCGGCCGGTATCCTCGACTACTGGGTGGACATCATGGGCATCCACCCCGACGAGTTCCCCGACGACGTCGTGCTCGACATCCTCGACCGCGCGGAGTTCATCGGGCCGAACGAGTCGCTGACGCTCCGCAGTACCGGCATCGACTCCTCGTACGACGAGTTCGGCTACACCTTCCACCGCGCGAAGTTCGACGACTGGCTCCGCGGTCGCGCCGAAGACGCCGGCGCGGAGTACCGCGTGAAGGCCTCGGTCCGCGACGTGGAGACCGACCTCGACGCGACCGGCGACGACCCTCGTCACGTCGTCCGCCTCGCCAACGGCGAGGACGTGGGCGCCGACTTCGTCGTCCTCGCCGACGGCCCCCAGCGGACGGTCACGAACAAGGTGCTCGACGACCTGCTTTCGTTCCCCATCACGGACCGCCTGTCGTCCACCGAGGCGAACCACATCGCCTATCAGGAACACCGCGAGTTCCCGCCGGAACTGTTCGACGAGGTCGACGGCGCGATTAAGTTCTGGTGGGGCTACATGCCCGGCCACACGGCGTACCCGTGGATTTTCCCGAACGACAACAACGTCTGCCGGGTCGGCCTCACGATGCCCATCGGCCTCGACATCGACGAGGTCGACGACCGCGATGCGTACACGCTCCTCCGCGAGGACGACGAGCGCATCCCGCAGGGCCGCGAGTACGTCCGCCGCCTCCTCGAACAGGAGTACGGCGACGAGTACGACATCGACGAGGACTTCCCGCTCGTCGAGGACCGCGGAAAGACGAAGGGGACAGAGACGTACGCCATCTCCTCGACGCGACCCATCGACTCGCCCGCGTCGGCCGGCATCGCCGTCACCGGCGGCGCGATGGGCGCGACCTCCGCCTTCCACGAGGGTGGCGACCACGTCGCCGTCCGGACGGGAGCCATCGCCGGCGAACTCGCCGCCGAGGGCGACCTGAGCGACTACAACGAGCGCTGGAAGGACGCCATCGGCGACGAGATTCTCCGCAACGTCGCCATGGCCGAAATCGTCCACGACTACGGCCCCGCCCAGTGGGACAAGACGTTCAAGGCGGCCCGGAAGCTCCTCGAAAAGGACGAGGGCTACAAGGCGTTCGGCGCCTCGAAGCTCAGCGCGGGGTTCAGCGCCGCCAAACTCGCCACGCAGTACCAGCGGACGAAAATGAAGTACCGCAAGGGCAAGTACGTCCAACTGCGCGAAGACGAGTACGCGCTGTAGCCGACGGAAGACTTATCGGTTTCTCCGAATCTCTGTCAGTCGATGGCCGGTCGCCCCTCTCGCCGCCAACTGCTCCGCCGCGGAGCCGCCGCCGTCGGCGTCGGGCTGACCGGCGGGCTCGCGGGCTGTTCGTCGCTTCGAGGCTGTTCGTCGGCCGAAATCATGCTCCGGGGGGAACTGGTCGGGTCGGCCCCCGACGGGGCGACCGTCGTCGACGTCGCCGACCCGCGGGTCGCGAACAGCCCGTGGGTGCTGAAGGTGGTCGAGGCGGCCGCCGAGGGTCACCCCCGCGAGTCGAGCATCTCGGACTGTCTGAGCGACTACGACGCCCTCCGCGAGGACCTCGACGCGCTCCCGTCGGTCGACAAGTCGGAAGACCGCCGCTACTACGTCCGCGTCGACGGGCAGGTCGTCCGGCTTCGGGCCGTCTTCTTCGCCGGCGACGACGCCCGCCGGTCGGAACTCGTTTCACCCCCGGCGCGCTAGAGGCGAGTGCGTACCTCAAGTCCCCGGCCGAGTGTTCCCGCTTCGGGAGCGATGACAGCACGGCGAACCCGGGTGCGCAATACCTACTGGCCGGCTGACGCCGGCGTACTTCGGAACGTCCGCGCCCGAAAGACGGACCGCCCGGCACGAGGGTTTCCCGGTCGACGCGGCACGCCGCCTCGGGATGAGACCGGCCGTTAGTGTTCTGGGCGACATCCTACCTCAGCGGAGATACGTCTCCAGTTTGGCTACGACCTGTTCGACGAACGCATCCGTCACGCGGCCTTGCCAGGCGACGAAATCCTCACTTCGTGGAGAGTGTACAGCCCATGGGGAGACGTACGATGCCCGAGGGCACCGCCAGTCTCCCAGACGTCGGCTGAGAGCGCAAGCGAGTCGTCGTACGCTTTCGTCGAGATGGCGACTGCGATGTACTGTTCGCCGTCGAAGGGGTGCGTCTCGTTGTTGACGATTAGCCACGGACGCTGTCTACCAGTCCCGAGTTTGAACGGGTCCGAACTCCGTGCGACGTCGCCGCGCTCCGGTTGCATCTATGACTCGTCCTCACTCACGTCCCGTTCACTCGGATGCGGGGTATCCGGGGCCGTCGAGTCCCACTCGTCGGCGTCGATGCCGCCATCGTTCGCGTCCAATCGCTCACTTGCGACGTGGAGGTCGTATGCGTCAGCGAGGCGGCTTTCGTCGGGGGTGATTGCCCAGTACTCTCCCCGGTGCCGAACCAGATTACGTGCCTTCAGCCGCGAGAGGGCGGTTCCGACTGCGTTTGGGTTCTCGTCGATGGCACTGGCAATCTCAGACCGGGTGAACGCCTGGTCGCGGTGCGCGTACAGATACGTAACCACCTGCTCGGGGACCGATGGTCCCTGTGGGAGGTTTCCCGACTCGAAGTCGTCGATACTCACAGGCATGTTCTGAAATTAGTGTGCTGATGTAATTTGTGTACTGTTGTACCAGTGACGTGTAGTCTACTTCGCGTCCGGACGGGCCACGTCGGTCTCCCGTTCGTCATCGGAGTCCGTGGGGCCGAAGAAGAGCACGGCAGTGGAGAACGCGACTCCGACGAGGAGTGCCGCCTGACCGACGGCGAGCAGTACCCAGTCCATCGGTTGGAGGAACTGTACAACGGGCGCGTACTCGGTGACGTACGGGGCCGCGAACGACCGGACCTGCGGCGGGAGGTCAAAGACGTAGACCTCCGTCCCGGCGATACAGAGGAGGAGTCCGAACAGGGGGAGGCGTTGGATGTCGGGGGCCGCGTACCGGAGGTCCCACAGTAGCGTGCCGAGGGTCGATATCGCGAGAAACACCGTCCACGTGAGCGCGACCGTTTCGAACGCCGGGGCATCGGTGACCACCCCGCCCAGTAAGGCGACCGCGGCGCTACCGAACGCGACGAGCGTGAGGATACCGAAGTACGCCCACCGTCGGAGCCGGCTCACGACGAAGCGACGGACGACTGAGGTACCGTCGCCACCGCCCCCACCGGAGACCGCGTCGACGACGCGCCCCAGGATAACTCCGAGCTTCCGGAGGAACTGGACGAAGACGGCCCCCTGAAGCACGCGGCCGATAACGAACACGAGCGCGGCGTAGAGCCAGACGATTTCGCCTCGAGCCAAGAACCCCACGCCCGCCACGAACCCACCTGTGACGAGAAGCGTCGCCAGGAGTAATCGCTGTCCGTATCCCGGTCTCCACCGGCGGCGCGCGAGTTCGACGTCGTACGCGTACCACCAGATGAGAGCGACGATACCCGCCCCGAGTATCACCGGTCCCGCGATGCGGGGATAGATGTCGAAGAAGTAGCCGATCTGTGCCGGCGCGGTCTCCATCAGGGGGACGGTTCGGAGCCCGCTCATGACCTGATATCGCTCTTCATCAGCCGGTCGACGGTACTGACCGCGATTCCGATGGGGAGCGCGAGGGCGAAGACGAACGCGACCGCGCTCACCGCTTCACGGACGACCGGAACCTCGATTATGAGTACCGCTCCGGCCACGCCGAGAGCAACGAAGAGAACGGCCGTCTCAACTGCCGAGGTCTGCTGACTGGAGGTCAGCCACAGCACAGCGCCGAGACAGCCGACAAAGAACACCACGTCGCCCACGATGACGACGTTGAGCCAGTTGTCGGCCAGCCCCACGACGACCTCCGTCGAGGAGGCCGCGACGAGACGATGGAACGCTGACTGCACGGTTCACCCTCGCCGAGACCAGAACCCGAAGTGCTCGACAACTCTCCAGAGGACGAACAGGCCAGCCACCACGGCGACCGCGGTGACGAGTCCAATCCGGCAGTTCTGTCCACACAGTGGTCTCGGGGCGACGGAGATGCTCACCGTGTCTTCGTCGGTGAACCCCTCGGGGCCGACGACCTGCAGTCGGACGACGTGCGTCCCCGGTTCCCCGAACGAGCGTCTGGTCGTCGCGCCCGTCGCTTCGAACGAGCCGTCGCCGTCGAAATCCCAGTGATACTCGGCGATAGAGCCGTCTTCGTGGGTCGAACTCCGCCCGTCGAAGAACAGCTCATCGCCGACAGTCGCGCTGGTCCGGCTGACCTCGGCGTCGGCTCGCGGCAGGCTCCGCACGGTGATGGCGCCCTCGTGGGTCGCCGTCGCCCCCTTGTCGTCGGTCACCGACAGCGAGATGGGGAACCTGCCGGTGCGGTTGAAACGGGTCGTCACCGTCCGACCGGTCATCTCAGGCTCGCCATCGCCGTCGAGGTCCCAGCTGTAGCGCTCGATAGAGCCGTCGTCGGTCGACGAGGAGGCGTCCAGCGTGACCGTCATCCCGACCGCGACCTTCGCCGGGGACTGGTCGTACCGCGGCGTGGGCGTCGGGTTCGGTTCGATGCGAATCTCTCGCCGCGCCGAGTCCGTCTCACCGAGGTCGTCGACCACCTGAAGCGTGACGGTGACCGTCCCGGGCGTCTCGAACGCGTGGGTGACCGATTCACCCTCCGCATCTATCTCGCCGTCGGAGTTCAGGTCCCACCGATAGGCGTCGATGCGGCCGTCGTCGGTCGTCGCGCTCGCGTCGAACCGTATGGGGTCGAGTTCCGTCGCCCGCGTTTCGTTCGGTTCGAACTCGGCGGTCGGCGGTTCGTTCGCAACGACGACGATTTCTCGGCTCCTCGTCGTCGTGGCACCGAACGCGTCCGTCGCGGTGACTGAGACGGTGTACGTACCCGGCGTGTCGTAGCTGAAATACACCGCTTCACCTGTTCGGTCGACGCCCCCGTCACCGTCGAGGTCCCACTCTATCGACCGGACACCGTCGGGGTCCTCGACGGTTTCGAGAGCGATTCGAACACGCTGGCGCTCGCGTGTCGGAGAGAGAGGCGGCATCGTCACGGTCGGGTTCTCGTTTTCCCGTACCTCGACTTGCTGAGAGAGGGTCGCGCTCGCCCCGCGGTCATCAACGACTCTGAGATGAACCGTGTGTCGACCGGGGGAGTCAAACGAGTGTCGGACCACCGGCCCCGAAGACTCGAAGTCCGAGTCGTCATTCAGGTCCCAGTGGTATTCGACGATACGACCGACACGGTCCGATGACGCGGACCCGTTGAACGTAATCGACTGTGTGGCCTTCGGGCTTTGTGGACTGATAGAGAACTCCGGCGACGGCTTGGTGTTGGGTTCTCTGACGTCGATTTGGACGGTCTGTGTCCCGCCGCCAGCCGAGTAGTCGAGTTCCCACGTTATCGTGTGGACGCCGCTCGCATTCGATGGAACCCTAAACTCCATCCACGGGTCGACCGACTCACCGGCCTCCAAGCCGGACCAGTCCCAGTGTACTTTCTGGAACCACGCGCCCGGTCCGGTCCACGAGCCACCGTCGTCGAACCGGTCGGACATCTCCCATCCATCCGGGAACCCCCCGTTCGACTCGGGAAACAGGAGGTAAAACGTCGTGGACTCGGCCGAGTCTCCGACGTTTCTCACGCTGAAGCTGATTCGAACCGTGTCCCCTGCTTCGACGACGCCCTGCGAAACCCTCGCAGAGGCTTCCAACCGCGGACCCGTCGCCTCGTTTTGAGACGAGACAGTCCCCACCGCAAGAAACAGTATCAGAGCGAGCACCCCCAGTTTGTACATCGTCCTCCCCCCAACCATGAGTCTTGTTAACTATGCTCTCTGCCCTATTCAACCTCTTGGTTGTAAGACACCAACTAACGACATAAACGGCTTTACGAGCGCTGAGGCTGATTATTTTGTTAAATTCAACATAGGAATTTAGTTCGGCTATGACTCATTGCCTCGGTGGAGAAGGCTTCGATGCGCCTGCTGAATAGTTCGCCCCGCGAGCGCGACGAAACCGAAGGCGCGCCCACGCAACCGCTATCGGCCCTCACGTGCCGGGACGCCGCTCGCCGAGAGCCGCGAGTACCGCCCGACGGTACCGTGCGGCCAGCGCCGTCACCACGAGTCTGTCGCGGTCGTTGACGCCGAGTGCGACGAGCGCGACGACGTACGTCACCGCGCCCAGTATCGCGCCGGTGACGGCGACGACGCCGCCGGGGCCGGCCCCGGCCAGCGTCTCGCGGACGAGGAGCATGACGCCGGCGGCGACGACGCCCGCGCCGAGGGGCTTGAGAAACGTCGCGTCGAAGGGCCACAGCCCCTCGAAGCGGCGAAGGAGCACGACCTGCACCGAGTTCTGGACGGCGATGGCGACGGCCGTGCCGAGCGCCGCGCCGGCGAGGCCGAACGCCCGGACGAACGCGAACGTGAGGAGCGTGTTCAGGACGGCCAAGAGCCAGTCGAGCGCCATCCGGGCGTACTGGTGGTCGGTCATCATGAGGAGCCACCCCGTCGCGCCGACGGCGCTCCCGACTAAGACGCCGCCGAGGTAGACGACGAGCGGGACGTAGCCCGCCGTGAAGTTCGGGCCGAACGCGGCGAGAACCGCCCGCCCGTACACCGCGAGCACGGCGAGAATCGGAACGACGCAGGTGACGATGAGCCGCGTCACCGCCGTGTACACCGCGTTGAGCGTCTCCATCTCGTCGTCGGCGTAGAGCCCCGACGCGACCGGCGGGAGGAGCATGTTAAACGAGAGGAGCGGAATCCACGCCAGCGACACCAACACGAGCACCACGTTGTAGACGCCCGCCGCCTTCGCGGTCAGGAGGAACCCCACGAGCATCACGTCGATGCGGTTCTGAAACACCTTGCCGAGACTGCTCAGCGCGATGGGGGCCGAGTGGTTGTAGAACCGCCGGGCCTCGGAGCGCAGGCCGCCGACGGACGGGCGGATGCCGCTCGCCGAGACGACCATCGGGACGCCCAGCACCACGAGTCCGGCCATGCCGACGACGAAGGCGGCGGCGACGCCGACCAGCGAGTACCCGAGCGCCATCGCGGCCACGGCACCGACCAGTTTGACCGCCGGGCGGAGGACGCGGTTGAAAAGCACCTCGCCGCGGGCCGACTGCACCGCCCTGAGGACGCCGGCGTGAATCCGCACCAGTCCGACGAGGACGACCAGCGCCGCGAACAGGCGTATCGTCGGCGGGAAGTCGGGATGTGACACCGTCGCGTCGTTGAGCCACCCGCTCGTGAGCACCAGCCCGGCGGCGAGTCCGAGGCCGACGACGAGCGTCGTCAGATACGCCAGCCCCACCACCCGCCCCTGCCGAGCGGGGTCGTCGTCGTACGCGGAGAGATACCGCTGGAGCGTCCCGACCGACCCGAAGTTGACGAGGCGGAACAGCAGTTGGGCGATTCGCCACGCGAACGCGTAGACGCCGTAGACGACCGGACCGAACCCCTGTGCGAGGACGTACTCGGTCGCCGTCGTCAGGGCGCGCTGGAGCGACTGTCCGCCCGAGCCGACGACCGCGCCGTGGCCGATGGTCAACAGCGCCTCGCGTTCGTCGTCGGGGATGTCAGTATCGGCGTCAACATCGGTGGCGGCGTCGGGGGCGGGGACAGCGTCAGCGTCGGGGACGGCGTCAGCATCGGAGTCGGGGGCGGCGTCGGCACTCCGGTCGTCGAGAACGTCGGTGTCGGATGTGTCGGAGGGCACTGTCGCGTCTCTGTCGCTTGTCGAGGTCGAAAATAAGTCGCCTGATTCGCCCGCGGGTCACCGCCGCGCGCGGTGCCGCAATCAGTCCCGACGCGAGGCGAGCGCGAGCCACCCACCGCCGGCGACGATGCCGAGGATGCCGACCAGTCCGAGGGGGCCGGAGGCCCCGAACAGCGTCGCCGCGAGGCGGTACGAGCCGGCGGCTCGAAGGGCGACGCCGGCGGCCGCGACGGCGAACGCCGAGAGCCAGAGCGCGCCGCCCAGCCGGGCCAGCCGACTGCGCCACAGGCGCTTTGCGAGACTCGTGAGCGGCCGTCGGGGGAGGCCGTCGTCGGGGTCGGTCGCGGAGGCGAAGGCGGAGTCGTCTCCGCGGTCGTCGTCGGACGGGGCCTCGCGGGGCGAGAGGAACGCGGTCCCGACACCGACGACGAAGCCGACGAGTCCGACGGCGAGGGAGTGCGGAGCCGCGGCCCCGTTGAGCGCGGCGGCTATCGCCACGAGGCCGACGAGTTTCGAGCCGGCGTCGACGAGGCGGAACGCGCGGGGCGAGAGTGGAACGTTCATAGTCGAAGTCGGGTTCGGTGGGTTGCGGGCTGTGCGGTCAGCAGGCGGTTCCGGTTCGGCTCTTGCGGCGCTTGCGGCGTTTGAGGAGCCAGTAGACGACGGCGAAGTCGAAAAGCGGCATCCCCACGGTCAGCGCGACGAGCCACGGGTAGAGGACGGCGTCGGAGACGCCCAACACGGCGGCGACGGTGGCCCGCATCCCGTCGATAGAGAGGACGATGATGAGCATGACGGCCGCGACGCCGAGGGCCGTCTGGAGCGGTCGGTCGAGCGGGTCGGCGGTGAAGTGGACCGGGTGTTCGGGGTTGTCGAGGAGCGGCCAAACCATCATCACGCCGATGATGAGCGAGGGGACGACGACGCCGCCGGCGAACCGGCCCCACTCGCCGAGCCACGAGGGCATCATCTTCAGCGAGCCGAACACCCACATGAAGAACCAGTCCGGGCCGACGTGCGAGGGCGTCGACGTGGGCGTCGCCGGGCCGATGGCGGCGATGCGCTGGACCGGGAAGAAGCCGGCGAGGAAGGCGACGGTCGCGGCCGTCAGGAGGAAGACGATAGTCGAGACGAGGAACTGCTGGGGGAAAAGCGGCATTCCGACGACGAGGCTGTCGTCATCGTCGTCGGGGCGGCCCTCGCCGCGGGAACTCGGCGCGTGTTCGGTGTGTTTCTGCCGCATCAACACGGCCATGTGGAGGGCGATAGCGCCGACCAGCGCGGCCGGGATGAGAAAGACGTGGAGGAAGAACATCCGCGGGATGACCTGGTCGGCCCCCGCCGGGAACGCCCCGCCGAAGACGAGCGACTGCAGGAACGACCCGACGACCGGAATCGTGCCGGTCATCTGGAAGCCGATTGTCGTCGCGGTCTTGCTGAAGTTGTCGTAGGGGAGCGCGTAGCCGAAAAAGCCCTCCACGAGGGCGAAAAGAAGGAGCGTGCTCCCGATGAACCAGTTCGGCTCGTGGGGGTTGCGGTACGCGCCCGTGAAGAAGACGCGGAACATGTGCAGGGCGATGGCGGCGATGAAGAGGTACGCCGCCCAGTGGTGCATCATGCGCGCGAACATCCCGAAGGTGGTGTCGTAGGTGATGTGCAGGACGCTCGCGAACGCCGCGGGCACCTCCGTGTCGGCGTACTGGAGCGCGTTGCCCTCGTAGGTGACGGCGTTGACCGCCGGGTTGTACAGGAGGCCGAGGAACGTCCCCGTCAGGCCGAGGATGACGAAGGTGAAAAGCGCGATTTCGCCGAGGAGGAACGAGCCGTACTTGTCCTCCGGGAACGCCTTGCCGAGGAGCGTGTGGTCCAGTTCGAGCCGCTGGTCCAGCCAGTCGAACAGGGCGTTTCTCGGGTACGCCTCGTGGGTTCGAACCGTCAGGTCGGTCCCCGGCAGGTCGGCGTCCGCCTCGCCGCCGTCCGGCCGAACGTCCGGTCGGTCGTCGCCGGAGCCGTCGTCCGGTGCTGTTCCCGTCATCTCACTCCTCCGTCCCGATCGGTCCCTCGAACGGTCCCGTCGCGAGGAGGAGCGTCCCGTCCTCGTCGTCGGCGATGCCGAGGGGAAGTTGCGGGAGCGCCCGCGAGGCCGGGCCGCCGGTCACGGACGCGCCCTTCGTGGGGTCGTAGAGACTTCCGTGACAGGGACACCGGAGCTCGGAGCCCTGTTCGCCCGCGACGAGACAGCCCTCGTGGGTGCAGACCTTCGAGTAGGCCACGTAGCCCTTGGCCGTCCCCTCGATGTTCGTGGGCGCTTCGTACTCGTCTTCGGGGAAGCGAAGCAGGAGCGTGGTCGCGCGCTTGGTGACGAGCGCGCCGCCGCCTTCCTTCTCCGGGAAGACGTCCATCTTGTCGAACTCGTCGGTCGAGAGCGCGTCGGCGGCGGTCAGGGGGTTGCCGTCCCTGTCGACGAGGCGCGTGCCCTCGACGTAGAGCGTCTCGCTTCCGGTGTCGAGACTGCCGGGGAGGCCGGCGGCGTAGTCGACGCCGAAGCTTCCGATGGCGGCCGCGCCGCCGATGCCGGCGAGGAGCTTCGCCATGTTTCGCCGCGTCAGTTCGTCGTCGCTCTGCGGGATGTCCGGAGCGTCTGTGTCGGTGTCGGCCTCAGTGTCGGTGTCGGTGGTCCGTTTGCTCATATCTGTGCGAATGGTCAGTGGTCTCTGGTCTCTGCGACGGTGATGCTCGGGACGAAGTACGCCGTGTACGCGAGGACGGTCAGCGCGAGCGAGAGGAACAGCATCCCGGCGTAGGTGCCGAGGAACTGCGTCCGCGCCGGGCCGAGCCCCTCCAGCGCGAGGAGGGCGGCGAACGACACGTCCACCCACGAGAGGAGCGCCACGACGAGCAGTCCGGTCCGCGACGACACGGCCGGGACGTAGTCGAGGATGCGCCGGGACTCCGTTTCCATGTACGGCGGGACGGAGACGGTCGCGCGGCCGCCGTCGGCGACGACGGAGTCGCCGAGGTGGCTGATGCGGTCGAGGAACCGCTTCGTCCCGACCATCACGCCGACCATCCCGAGGAGCGCGACCCACGCGACGACGCCGGCCTGATTGACGCCGACTTCGACCGGGCCGGGGAGGTAGCCGCTCGCGGGCTGGAGGTCGGACGAGGTGTTGACGGCGACCGGCTCTGCGCCGGTGCCGACGCCGATACCGCCGCCCTCGGTCCCGCTCGTCAGCGCGACGTACCACATCGGGAGTAGCACGACCGCGATGAGGAGCAGGATGACTGCGGTTTCACGCCGCATCGGTTCTCACCGCCGAACGTCGGGTCGGATTCACCACGAATTTCATGAATGTACCAATAGGTTTACCTAATCGTTACTGCCGGATTGACGCTCCCACGACTGTGGGTCGACCGCGGATTCGCGGGAGCGACGATGCCACGTAAGCGTTCAGACGAGCGGTTATCTTTCTTTCTGTTTCGGGATGTTCGAGAACCAACAGAACTACAAGATAGTATACGAACGGTCAGGTAGTAGGCGGTATCAGCGGTAATACGAACTCAAACACCATTATGAACAGACGAACGTTCATGAAAAATATCGCGGGTGGAATCGCCGTTCTCGGGTCGTCGACGGGTGTTACCGGGGCGTCGAGCGGGAACTCGACCGCCGGTTCCGACGGGGAGACAGACGCCGGTGGCGGCGCGTCCGGCGGCGGTTCGACCACTCATACTATCCAGATGGTGACAGAAGATGGGGAGTACTATTTCGACCCCGTCGGACTGCACGTCTCCCCCGGCGACACCGTCGAGTGGGTCCTCGAAAGCGGCGGCCACTCCGCGACGGCCTACGCCGAGTCGAATCAGGCCGAACAGCGCATCCCGGCGGACGCGTCCGGTTTCGACAGCGGCCTCTTGGAGGAGGCCGGAACCAGCTTCTCGTACACCTTCGAAGTCGAGGGGACCTACGACTACTTCTGTAGCCCGCACAAGCAACTCGGGATGGTCGGTCGGGTCGTCTGCGGCGAACCCGGTGGGCCGGCCGAGGAGGGCGCGATTCCGAACGAGCCGGGGTCCGGTCTCATGCCCGGGTCGGCGGACATCGTCGAGGCGGGGTCGCTGTCGTACCCCTACGTCCCGAGCGGCGGCTCTTCGGGGTCGCTCCCGTGGCAGTTCTGGGCCGCGACGGGCGGACTCGGGACCGCCGTCGTCGCGATGGTCTCCAAGTACGACCGGGCGTCGGGCCGCTACGGCGAGTAGGGCCGCGACGACCGCCCGTCAGGCCGCGGTCGGTCGCCCGACCGCCTCGCGGACGAACTTGCCGAGCAGGCCGAGCGTCGCGGCTCCCATCGCCGCGGCGAAGACGACGACGAACACCGAAAGCGGGTCGCCGAGGTCGGAAAGCGCCCGCGAGCGGACGAAGTTCGCGGCGAGAACCGTCGTGACCGCGAACAGGACGACGCCGCCGAGGTTCGCCAGCGTCGAGTTCGGCTCCGAGACCGCGTCGCCGTTGAGCAAGACGAGCACGACGGCGATGGCGAACGGCGTGCCGACGAGGCCGAACGCCAGCACCAACACGAGAAGCGGGAAAAACGCGCCGCCGAGGAACGCGCCGACGCCGGAGAACAGCGCCACCCCCGCGAGGAGCGCGCGGTAGCGACCGTCCGAGAGGTCCGTCCCCCAGCCGAGTTTGTCGGCCACGAGGTACGGCGGGACGACGGTGTTGCCGCCGAGCGTGGAGACGGCCGCGCCGAGGAGGCCGAGGAGGAACAGCCACCGCGCGTTCGCGCCCGCAATCGGGCCGAGCGCCTGCGCGGCCGCCACCGCCGTGAGGTCGCCCGCGGCCACCTCGGGACCGTGGAGGACGCCCGCGGCGACGAGGAAGATGGCGAGGCTGTAGACGCCGAAGGCGACGAGCATCGACGCGCCCACGTCGAACGTCGCCAGCCCGTAGTCGCGGGTGGTCCAGCCGCGGGCGCGCATCGTGTACGAGTGCATCGTGATGAGCGTGATGTGGACCGCACCGCCGAGGATGCCGGCCGCGACGAGCGCGCCGTCGACGCCGGCGGGGAGTCGCGGGACGAGCCCGCCGGCCGCGGCCGCCGGGTCGATGGGAACCAAAACCAGCGACGCGAGGAACGCGACGACGACGGCCGCGACGAGCCCCTTCGCGAGGAGTTCGACGAACCGGTAGCCGCGCCCGGCGAGGCCGGCGGCGAGGACGACCGCCCACGCGACGCCCCAGACGCGGGCGTCGACGCCGGTTACCGTCGCGCTCACGTTCGCAAGGCCCTGCATGATGACCAACTGAGCCAGCCCCGCGGCCAGCACCGCGTCGGCGACGAGCACCCACGCCCAGCCGTCGCCCAGCTCGCGTTCCACGACCGAGACGATGCCGTCCTCCGTGAGCAGTCCGAGCCGCATCGAGAGGTACTGCGCCGACGCCCCGAGCACCGCCGAGAGCACGACGACCCACAGCATCGCGTAACCGAACGTCGCGCCGGCCGTGAGCACGGTCGCCATCGTCGCCGGCCCCGCCGCGACCGCGCCCGCGACCCACGAGGGCCCCCATCTCCGAGAGGTACCCACGCCAGTCACCGTCCGCCACCGCCGATACGTCGAGTCTGGGTTCGCTCATGGCGTCGTGGTCTCGGCGGTCGTCACAAAAGTGTTGCTACTGGGTGTTACAACCGAGTAATCGTCTCGAACCGTGGGAGTCGGCACGGGTCCTTTTATCCGACCGACGTGAGTGGCATAGGTAATGAACGATGGTGGCGGTACGATTGGGCTCCTCGTCGTCGCCGATTCGAGCGTCGCGGCGGCGGTCACCGAGGCCGTCCGTCGGCGCGCGGCACGGGTCGACGTCGAGGAGGTTCGCACCGCCACCGCGGCGCTGGAACGGCTAGAAGGCGCTGACGCCGGCTTCGGTTCCGGTTCCGGCTCCGGCTCGGATTCCGGTTCCAACTCCAGTTCCGGCTCCGACTCCACCTTCGACTGTGTCATCGCGTCGACCGACGCGGGGGAGATGGACACGCTCGACTTCCTCGCCGCGGTTCGGCGACGCGCGCTCGGCCTGCCGTTTTTCGTCGTCGCCGACGGGAGGCGGGGACTGACGGCGAGCGACGCCCTCGACGCCGGCGTCACCGACTACGTCCAAGTACGAGGCCGCGAGGGGTACGACGAGCTGGCCGCCCGGGTCGAGCGGGTGGTCGCACCGCCCGCTCGGGGGGAGTTCGACCCGTCGCTCGTCTACGAGGAGGTCTTCGAGCAGATACGAGAGGGCGCGTGCCTGTACGACCGCGACGGTCGGTTCCGACTCGTCAGCGGCTATCTCGCCGACGTCTACCAGACGACGCCGGCCGAGCTCGAAGGCGAGCGAAGCCCGCTCGTCGAGGCGGTTCGAAGGGACTCCCCGGACGACCCGTATCAGCGACTCGTCGACGGCGAGATAGACTCGCTCGAAGGCGAGGCCGACCTCGTCACCCCGGACGGCGAGTCGCGGACGCTGAGCTACCGCTTCGCGCCGTTTCGGGTGGCGGGCGAGGTCGTGGGCGTCGTCGCCGTCTCGCGAGACATCACCGACCACCGAAAGCGAGAGCGGCAACTGAAGCGCGCCCGCGAGGAGTACCAAGAGCTCATCGACGGCATGAACGACACCGTCTGGGTCCTCGGCACCGACGACCGCATCCTCGCCGTGAACGAGACCGCGGTGGGGCTGTTCGGCTACCCGCGGGACGAACTCCTCTCGATGACGCCGCACGACATCGACGCGGGACTCAGCGACGACGAGATTTCGGGGCTCATCTCCCGGATGCCGACCGACGGCACGCAGGTGTTCGAGACGGTCCACCGGACGAAATCGGGGCGCGAGTTCCCCGTCGAAATCAGTTCGAGCCTCGTGACCTACCGCGGGGAGTCGGCCATCCTGAGCGTCGCCCGCGACATCACGACGCGGAAGTGGTACGAGGCGGAACTCCACGAACAGAACCGCCTCCTCGAAACGCAACGCGACGAACTCGCGGTGTTGAATCAGGTCGTCCGCCACGACGTTCGCAACGACCTGCAGTTGGTGACCGCCTACGCGGAACTGCTCGCCGAGCGCGTCTCCGACGACGAGGCCCGGGAGTACGTCGAAATCGTGCGGAAGCGGGCGAACCACGCGGTCGAACTGACGAAGACGGCCAGAGACATGGCCGAGATGATGAGCACGCGGGGCGTCGAGATCGAACCGGTCCGGCTGGCTCCCGTGCTGAGAGCCGAACTCGCGTCGCTCCGGGAGATGGCACCCAACGCGAGCGTGACGGTCGACGCCGAGTTGCCGGTGGTCGCGGTGCTCGCCGACGACATGCTCGGGTCCGTCTTCCGGAACCTCCTGACGAACGCCGTCCAACACACGGACAAACGCGAACCGAGCCTCTCTGTCTCCGTCGCGGAGCGCGAGGGAGGCGGCCGCGTCGTGGTCCGAATCGCCGACGACGGGCGCGGCGTGCCCGACGAGCGGAAGGACGCGATTTTCGCCAAGGACGAAAAGGGACTGGAGAGCCGTGGGACCGGCCTCGGACTGTACCTCGTGCAGTCGCTGGTCGAGAAGTACGGCGGCGACGTGTGGGTCGAGGACAACAACCCCTGCGGTTCCGTCTTCTCGGTCGAACTCCGGACCGCCCCCGGTCAGGCCGACTCGGACCAGTCGTCGCCGACGCGGTCGTAGCCCATCATCTGGCTCCCCTCGTGTTCGGTGAAGACGACCTTCTGGTTCGACTCCGGCACGCCGAACCGCTCTGCGACGGCCTCGATGACCGCGAGGGCGAGGTCGCGCTTCCGCTCGGCCGACCGGCCCGCGCGGATGTCGGCCTGTAGTACGACGGTCTTGTCCCCGGTCGCCCGGCCGAGGTGAATCGCCCGGACCTCGCGGACGCTGACGGCGGCGTAGTCGGTGTCGGCGTCCATCCGCTCGGCGTACAACTCGGCCATCTCGCTGGCGAATCGGTCCGCCTCGCGCGCCGTGACCTCGAAGTCGAGGTCGAACTGGAGATGCGGCATCTGCGTGACTCGCAGATACGCCCGCGACGACAAAAAGCCCGCTCCGTCGGCGGAAACGGGGACGGAGTCGGCTGAACAGAACGCGATGCGTCGAGACGGCGGCGAGTCGCCCTACAGGTCCGCCACGTCTTCGATGGCGTCGGTCAGCGCCTTGATGGACTCCACGTCGTGTTCGCCCATGTGGCCGATGCGGAACGTCTTCTCGCCGAGCGCGGAGCCGTAGCCGTTCGAGAAGGCCATGTCGTACTTCTCGTTGACCTCCTCGATGGTGGCGGCGACGTCGATGCCCTGCGTGTTCTCGATGCAGGCGACGGTCTGGGACTCGTAACCCTCCTCGGGGAACATATCGAAGTGCTCGTAGGCCCACTCGCGGGTGTACTCGGCCATCTCGCGGTGGCGCTTGTCGCGCCCCTCGTGGCCCTCTTCGAGCATGTACTTCATCTGCTTGCGGTACGCGAGCATGATGGGAATCGCGGGCGTGGAGTGGGTCTGGCCCTTGCGGTCGTAGTAGTCGAGGGCGCGCTGGAAACCGCCGTACCACGACGCCGAGTCCTTCGACAGTTCGCGCTCGTAGGCGTCCTCGCTGACGGTGCAGATGGCGAGTCCCGGCGGCATGGCGAACGCCTTCTGCGACGAGGCGAAGATGACGTCGATGTTGTGCTCGTCGATGTCGACGTAGTCGCCGCCGAGGGCGGACACCGCGTCGACGACGAAGTAGGTGTCGGGGTACTCGGCGACCACGTCACCGATTTCCTCGATGGGGTTGCGGACGCCGGTCGAACTCTCGTTCATCACGGTGGCGACCACGTCGTAGTGTTTGTCGCTGGACTCCAGCGCCTCGCGGATGTCCTCGGGCTTGATGGCCCGTCCCCACTCGTACTCGATGCGGTCGACGTTCTTGCCGAGGCGCTCCGCGACGTTCGCGTGGCGCTCGCTGAAGCTCCCGCAGGTCGGCACGAGGATGTTCTCGTCGACGAGGTTGAGCGTCGAGGACTCCCAGATTTCGGTTCCCGACCCCGTGAGAATCATCACGTCGTTGTCCGTGCCGAGGAACTCCTTCGTGTCCTCGACGATGGTCGTATAGAGGTCGGTCATGCGGTCCATCCGGTGGCCGAACATCGGCTGGCACATCTCCGCGATGACGTCCTCGCGCACCTCGGTCGGACCGGGGATGTACAGCGTCTTGTCCGGATAGTCGTCCTTGTATTCGCGTTTTTCCGTCACGTCATCCACCTGAATACGGACCACTGCGTCGCGGGCGATGATGGTACTTGTGATTGCGACACTCGTCGCAGTCGCTCAGGGGGTGTTAACACGGGGCAAAACGGGCGGCGTCGGCGGGGGGAAAACGGCTCCGGCGTGAGGTCTGAGGCTCAGTCGTCCGCTTCAGCCGACTCGGCCCGCGGGACCGTCACGTCGGTCAGGCCGGCCTCTATCTGCTCGCGCCGACCTTCGAACTCGCCGGGGAGGACGAGGCGGCCGCCGAGGTCGTCGAGGGGTTCGTCGGCGGTGTAGCCCGGGTCGCTCGTGGCGAGTTCGAACAGCACGCCGCCGAACTCGCGGAAGTAGACCGACCGGAACCAGTGGCGGTTGATTTGGGCGGTCGGGCGCAGGCCCTTCGACTGGACGGCCTTGCGCATCGCCTCTTGGTCCTCGTCGGTCGGCGTCTGGAAGGCGACGTGGTGGACCGTGCCGAGGCCCTGTCGACTGCTCTCGATGGTCGGCAACACGTCCACGTACTTCCCGACGGTGCCGGTCGCGGCGAACCGCGTCCGCTCGTCGCCGGGGGTGTCGCCCTGCGCTTCCTCGGTGCCGACGCGCTCGAAGCCCATCGTTTCGAGCAGGTCTTCGGTGGGCTGGGGGTCGGCCAGCCAGAGCGTCACGGAGTGGAAGCCGCGAATCGCAACGTCTTCGGGGACGAACTCGGTCCACGGGACGGTCGGGTCGTCGTCGGCTATCTCGACTTCGACCAGTTCGACCGGGAGGCCGTCGGGGTCGCTGAAGGGGAGGACCGTCTCGCCGAATCGCTCGACTCGGTCGTCGTAGTCGACGCCGTACTCGTCGAATCGGTCCTCCCAGTAGTCGAGGCTCCCCTCGGGCACGCGGAACGCGGTGCGGGAGACCTGTCCGGTGCCGACCTTCCCGCGCGAGAGGTTCTCCCACGGGAAGAACGTCATGCTCGTGCCGGGCGTCCCCTCCGCGTCCGTGAAGAAGAAGTGGTACGTGCTGGGGTCGTCCTGATTGATGGAGCGCTTGGCGAGGCGGAGTCCGAGCGTCTCGACCCAGAAGTCGAGGTTCTCCTGTGGGTCGCCCGCGATGCAGGTGACGTGGTGGATGCCGGGGGTGGGCGTGATGTCTGCCATGGACGGTCCTACGGGCCGCAAGGACTTGAGTATCCGCTGACGCGAGTGTTACCGGGTCGCGGCGGCGTCGTCGCCGCTCGCGCGGCCCCGGCAGTCGAGTCGGCGAGACACACGTTTTTCCCCATCGACGATGACGTTCGACGTATGCAGACCCGCGCACTCGGCGACACCGGCCACGAGAGTACCATCGCAACGTTCGGCGCTATCGCGCTCAACTGGCTCGAACAGGAGGGCGCGAACCAGATGGTCGAACACGTCCTCTCGAAGGGCGTCAACCACTTCGACGTGGCCCCGACCTACGGCGACGCGGAGCTCAAACTGGGCCCGAAGCTCCGCCAGCACCGCGAGGACATCTTCCTCGGCTGTAAGACCCAAGAGCGGGGCTACGAGGGCGCGAAACGGAAGCTCGACCGCTCCTTTGACCGCCTCGGCGTCGACTACATCGACCTCTATCAGGTCCACGGCCTCGAATACGAGTCGGAACTGGACGAAATCACGGCCGACGACGGCGCGCTCGCGGCCTTCCGCGAGGCGAAAGACGAGGGGAAAATCGGCCACATCGGGCTGACGAGCCACGGCAACCCGGGGCTCATCCGCGACGCCATCGACCGCATCGACGACCTCGAAACGCTGATGTTCCCGCTGAACCCCGTCGTCGTCGGCAAGGGCGACGACGAACACGACTACGAGGGCGTCTTCGAGGCGGCCGAGAAGGCCGGCATCGGCACCCTCGGAATCAAGGCGTTCGCCCGCGGGCCGTGGCCCGACACCGACGACCTCCCCGAGGCGGACCGGCCGTTCGCCAACTGGTACGAGCCGGTCGACGCCCCGGACGAAATCGCCGAGCGGTTCGACTTCGCGGCCGCGCGGGGCCTCACGAGCGTCGTCACGCCGGGCGACCCGAAGCTCGTGGCGATGGTCCTCGACGCCGCGACGCGGTACAACGGCATGGACGAGACGGCCCAGCGGTCACTCATCGAGCGCCTCCGCCACGACGAGAGTCCGGTTCCGGAGCAACTGCACCACTAGCGAGGCGAGACGACTCCCGCCTCGATTCCACCCGCCGCCAATGGACGTTCCAACGACCGTCACGGCCGCCCTCGACGACCGGCCGGTCCGCGACGCGGTCTGTCTGGAGGCCGGTTCGGGGACCGGCAACGCGACCGCCGGACTCCTCGACGCGGGCGCGAAACGGATCTACGCCGTCACGAACGACCCCGAACACGCCGCCCTCGTCCGCGACCGGGTGGCACCCGAGCCCGCGGACCGAGCGCGGACCGCGGTGCTTCAGGCCGACGTTCGGAGCCTCCCGCTCGCCGACGACTCGGTCGATATCGTCACCGCCCACGGGCTGTTCAACCTCATCGGTCCCGAGTCGCTCGCCGCCGTCGCACGGGAGCTAACCCGGGTCGCCGCGCCCGGCTGTCACCTCGTCGTCGACGACTACGAACCGCTCCCCGACGACGCCGCGGTTCGGGAGTTGTTCGCGCTCGAAAACGCGGCGAGCCAGTTGGCCCGCGGGCGACCCGCGCTGACGTTCTATCCGGCCGACGCGCTCGGGGCGCTCTTTTCGGGGTACGGCTGGCGCTTCGACCGCGAACTGACCCTACTGGACCCGGTGCCGTGGTCCGAAAGCCACGTCGAGGCGCACGCGTCGCTGGCGGCGTCGCTGGCGGCGGAGGTCCCCGGCGAGATGGGGAAGCGGCTCGCGGCCGAGGTCGAGCGCGTCGCCGACGCGGTCGAATCGGAGTCCGCGGGCGAGATGTACAGCGTGGCGATGCGGCTGTCCGACTCGGGGGCAGACGCGACTCGATAGCCGCGGACACGACTCGGTAGGCGCGGGCGCTACCGCTCGCGGTCGACCGCCGCGTCGTCGAGCCAGCCGTCGACGACGCCCTTGAGCGCGCCGGTGGTACTGCCGAGATTGATGAGCTGATAGCCGTGTTCCGCCTTCTGGTTCACGTCGTCCATGCCGAAGCCGAGGCCGCCGACGGGGACCCCGGCATCGACCGCGGCCGAGCGGATGCGCTCGACCGCGTCCTGCACGTCGGGGTGGTCTATCTCGCCGGGGTGGCCGAGCGCCACCGAGAGGTCGAACGGTCCGATGAAGACGAAGCCCAGTTCGGGCACGTCGAGAATCGCGTCGAGGTCCGCAAGCGACTCGGCGGTCTCGATGGTCACGCCGACGAGCGTCTCGCGGTCCTCGCCCGCGACGTAGTCGTCTGCGAGGCCCCACCGGCGGGCGCGGGGCGACGCGAGGCCGCGGTCGCCGGGGCCGTCGCCGTAGGTAAAGCGGGCCGACCGAACCGCCGCGCGGACCTCGTCGGCCGACTCCACGCGCGGGAGGAAGACGTTTCTGACGCCGAGGTCGAGGGCCTTCCGGACGAACTCGGGGTCCGTCGTCGGGAGTCGAACCAGCGGCTCGATGCCGGTTCGTTCCGCCGCGCGGAGGAGGTCTTCCATCGCACCCGAGTCGAGCGGGCTGGGGCCGCCGTGTTCGAGGTCGAGCCAGACGAAGTCGAGACCGAGTTCGCCGTAGAACTCCACGAGCGTCGGGCTGTAGGTGTTGTCGAGGACGCCGAGCGCGACGCCGCCGGCCTCGATTCGGGCGCGGAGCGCGTTCGATGATGGTGTGTCGACCATGTTCGCGATACGACACGTAGCCGGAAAAGCGGCGTGGCGGTCGTCGGAGAGCCGCGTCGCCGGTCGCCGGTCGCCGGTCGTCGCTTACGACTCGTCGGGCGTCCAGCCGTCGCCGACGCCGACGAGGTGGTTCACGCTTCCCGCGCCCTCGCCCACGTCGGCGGGTTCGGCGAGGGTCGCACGCGTGAACTCGATGCCGCGGCGGACCGCGTCGGCGAGGTCGTCACCGCGGGCGAGGCGGGCGGCGACGGCGCTCGAAAGGGTACAGCCGGAGCCGTGGGTCGCCGTCGCGTCGATGCGGGGGTTGACGAACGTCGTCGTCTCGGTCGGCGTGACGAGCGTGTCGACCACGGTGTCGCCGTCGGTGGCGACGTGGCCGCCCTTCAGGAGCACGGCGTCGGCACCGCGGTCGAAGAACCAGTCGGCGGCCTCGGAGACGGCCGTCGGGGAGTCGGGGAACACGCCCGTCAGCGCCTCGGCCTCGTCGGCGTTCGGGGTGGCGAGCGTCGCCCGCGCGAACAGGGCGTCGTAGGCGTCGACGGCGTCCTCGGCCAGCAGTCTGTCGCCGGAGGTGGCGACCATCACGGGGTCGAGGACGACCGGGCCGTCGTAGTCGGCGAGGCAGTCGGCGACCGTCTCGACCGCCTCGGCCGTCGCCAGCATCCCGAGTTTCACGGCCGCGATGTCGAAGTCGTCGGCGACGGCCTCGTACTGGGCGCGAATCGACTCGGCGGGGAGGACGTGCGAGCCCTCGACGCCGCGGGTGTTCTGGGCGGTCGCGGCCACGACGACCGACCCGCCGTAGACGCCGAGTCGGGTCATCGTCTTCAGGTCGGCTTGGATGCCCGCGCCGCCGCCGGAGTCGCTGGAGGCGATGGTGAGGGCGTACGACGGCGTCTGCGGGTCGGGCGGGGTCCCCGGCATCTATCGCACCTCGATGCGGTCGATTCGGTCGACGATGTCTGGTGTCGAGGCGTCCGCGAGCCCCGCGACCGCGTCGAGGAAGGCGATTTTGTAGCTGGCCGGGCCGCGGTAGTCGCCGAACGCGCCCTCGGCGGCGAGTTCGCCCGCGAGTCCGTACGCCGCGGTTCCGGTGAGCGCCGCCGCAACCGGGTCGTCGACGGCGGCCGCGAACACCGCGAGCGTCGCGCCGAGCATACAGCCGGTGCCGACGACCGCGCCCATCATCGAGTGGCCGGCGTCGACCTCGAAGGCGGCCGTCTCGGTGGCGACGATGTCGGTCTCGCCGGAGGCGACGACGACCGCGCCGGTCTTCCGGGCGCACTCGACGGCCGCCGCGGCGATTTCGGCGTACTCGCCGACCGACTCGACCCCGCGGACCTCGGCGTCGTCGCCGACGAGCGCGGAGATTTCGCCGTAGTTGCCGTTGAGCACGTCCACGTCGAGGTCGGTGACGAGGCGGTCTGCGACCCGGTCTCTCGTCGGGGTCGCGCCGACGCCGACGGGGTCGACGACGAGCGGGATACCGCGCTCGTTGGCGGCCCGCCCGGCGGTCAGCATCGTCTCCTCGCCCGACTCGCTCACGGTCCCCATGTTGAGCAGACAGCCGTCGGCGATGCCGACCATGTCGCCGACCTCGCGCTCGTCGTCGGACATGACCGGCAGGCCGCCCCAGTAGAGCGTGACGTTCGCCACGTCGTTGACCGTCACGTCGTTCGTGACCGAGTTGATGAGCGGTTGCTCGCCCGCGACGGCGGCGAGCGCCTCGTCCAGCGCCACGTCGGGGACGCCGCCCGCGCCGGTCGCGTCGTCCGAACCGTCCGCGCCGCCCGAACCGCCCGGTCCACCCGCGCCGTCCGGGCCGTCTCGTCCGCTCATCGGCGGTCACTCCCGGCGACGACCGAGGCGGCGAGGCGGCGGGTCGCGTCGGCGGGGTCGTCCGCGGCGGTGATGGCCGAGACGACGGCGACGCCGTCGGCCCCGGCGGCGACCACGTCGGCGGCGTTGTCGGGCGTGACGCCGCCGATGCCGACGAACGGAATCGAGACGGCTTCAGCGATGGCCGACACCCGCTCGGTCCCGATTTCGGACTGTTCGGGGTCGGTGTCTTTCGTGTCCGTGGCGAACACCGCCCCCACGCCGAGGTAGTCCGCGCCGGCTTCCTCGGCGGCTCTCGCGCCCGCGACCGTCGAGACCGACCGGCCGACGACGGCGTCGTCGCCGAGTTGCTCGCGCGCGACCGAGACGGGCACGTCGTCGTCGCCGAGGTGGACGCCGTCGGCGTCGATGGCGGCCGCGATGTCGACCCGGTCGTTGACGACGAGCGGGACGCCCGCGTCGGCCGTCACGGCGCGGACCTCGCGGCCGACCGCGTAGCGGTCGCGGGCGCTCGCGTGCTTCTCCCGGAGTTGAACGACGTCGACGCCGCCGTCGACGGCGGCCCGCACCACGTCGGGGGTCGACCGCCCGGCGGAGCGGTCCGACTGCGTCACCAGATAGGTTCCCATCGAGATATTCATTGGTTGTATTTTGGAGTGATGCGGCGACGGGCAAAACAGTTCCTCCTCCGAGCGTCGTCCGGCCGGATTCCCGGCGACTGGGAGGTGCCGACTGCCGTTATGGTGTGAGCGAGCTAACAGGAACGCGGTGAACTGTATGGGAACGATACTCGTCGCGTACGGGAGCAGAGAGGGACAGACGGAGAAGATAGCCGAGCGCATCGCGATGGCGCTGGCGGCCCACGGCTACGACGTGCGGACCGAGTCGGTCACCGACGACGCCGCCGGCGAGGCGGTCGCCGACGCCGACGCGGTGCTCGTCGGGTCGTCGATTCACATGGGCGCGCACTCGAAGCCGGTGTACGCGTTCGTCCGCGAGCACCGCGAGGACATCGAGGCGCGGCCCAACGGCTTCTTTCAGGTGTCGCTGTCGTCGGCGCTCGACGACGAGGACGCCCGCGCCGAGGTCGCGACGTACATCGACGAGTTCGTCGAGGAAAGCGGCTGGCACCCCGAGCGGATGGCCGCGTTCGGGGGCGCGCTTCGGTACTCCGAGTACGGCTTTCTCACCCGGATGGTGATGAAGCGCATCGCCAAGGGCGCGACCGGCGACACGGACACCTCGCGGGACTACGAGTACACCGACTGGGACGAAGTCGAGACGTTCGCCGCCGACTTCGCCGACTTCGTGGACTCGACCGCGGGCACCGCCGCGGGAGGGGCGGCGGTCTGAGCGGGCGGTGCGACCCGCCCGGTGATTTCCGTGAACTTCCGCACACTCGGTATCGTCGTCGTCGCCGCGCTCGTCGTGGTCGCGGTCGCGGCCGGCGGGCTCTGGGCGTTCGGCCGGCTCTCGTTTCTCGACTCCTACGGGAGCCAGTACGACTACAGCGTCCGCGTCTCGGCGGACGAACCGGTTTCGAACGTGACGGTCCTCGTCCCGCTTCCCGTCAGCGACGGCTCCTCGGCCGTCGGCGACGCCGTCGAGTCCCGCGACTACCTGCTTCCGGCGGGCTGGGAGTACGACGTGGCCGAGACGGAGTACGGGCCGATGCTCCGCCTCCGCGCCGACGAGATTCCCGCCGACCCGACGTACTACCGGGCGGTCGTCGAGAACGACCGACTCGTCCGCTGGGAGCCGATTCCGGCGAGCGAGTACAGTCGGAACGACTCCGACACGCTCCGCGTCGAACACGACGCGATAGACCTGTCCGCCGACGTGCGGGTGAACCAGTCCATCGACACGCTCGCGCCCGAGGGGACCGAACCGCTGTTCGAACCCCGCGAGAACGCCCGGCTCGTCCCCTGCGACTGGCCGAGCGAGGGCGACGACGCCCGGTGTTACGACTACGAGTCGATGCTGTTCGTGCAGTACGACGGCCCCGCGACGACGAACGTCTCGGTGAGCGTCGAACTCCGCGGCGCGAACTCGTGGTGGGTCGGCGGCTGGAACTACAACGAGTACGTCGACCACGTCGCCGCCTACGACCTCCCGGCGGACCGACAGGGCTGGGTCGCCGCCGACGGCGAACTCCGAACCGGCGTCGGGAACTACCCCCGGAACCCGCCGCAGTAGCCGGGTTCTCAGCCGGGTGAGAACCCGTACAACCCCCGCTCAGCCCCCGTGCGACGAAGCCGGCCCGCCGCGAACGACTACCGCTTCGGGCAAACGTGGCGAGTCACACACAGGTTTTTGCTATCCTGCACGATTATATGTGATAATGTCTGGCGACGGCCCCCCGCGGGCGACGCGAATCACGGCGGAAACGAACGGCGAGAGACGGGGAGATTTCCAGCGATTTCAGGAGTCGCGCGACTACGACGTGGTCGACGTATCCGAACACGCCGACCTCGCCGCCGACCTCCGGGACGTCGTCTCCGGCGAGGTGCGGTTCGACGAGTACGCGCAGGTGCTGTACGCGACCGACGGGTCGATTTACCGGGCGCGCCCGGCGGGCGTGGTCGTCCCCCGCGACGAGGACGACGTGCGCGCCGCGGTGCGGACGGCCGCCGAACACGACGTGCCCGTGCTCCCGCGCGGGGCGGGGTCGTCGCTGGCGGGACAGACCGTCGGCCCCGGCTGTGTCGTCATCGACTGCTCGAAGTACATGGACGAAATCGTCTGCGTCGACCCCGACGCGCGGCGGGCGCGGGTCCAACCCGGCGTGGTGCAGGACGACCTCGACGACCGCCTCACGGAGCACGGCCTCAAGTTCGCGCCGGACCCCGCCTCCTCGAACCGCGCGACGGTCGGCGGCGGCATCGGCAACAACTCCACGGGCGCGCACTCGGTCCGCTACGGCATCACCGACGCCTACACCGAGGAGTTGCGAGTCGTCCTCGCGGACGGGTCGGTCGTCCACACCCGCGACGTGGTCGTCGGGGGCGACGAGTGGAACCACATCGTCGAAAAAGACGACCGCGAGGCCGCCCTCTACCGGACCGTCCTCGGACTCGTCGAGGACCACGAGGAGGAAATCGAGCGGCGGTATCCGAGCCTCAAGCGGTCGGTGTCGGGCTACAACCTCCACAAGGTCGTCTCCGAGAACGACGACGGCGAGACCGTCGTCAACCTCTCGAAGCTGTTCGTCGGCGCGGAGGGCACTCTCGGCGTCGTCGTCGAGGCCACCGTGTCGCTCGTGACGGTCCCCGAGGAGACGGCGCTCGTCCTCTACGCCTACGACGACCTCGTCGAGGCGATGGCCGCGGTCCCCGACGCCCTCGATTTCGACGCCAGCGCGGTCGAACTCATGGACGACGAGGTGTTGCGGATGGCCGCCGAGTCCAGCGAGTACGCCCAGTACGTCGAGGGGATTCCCGACGGGACGGCGGCGACCCTGATGCTGGAGTTCGACTCCGAACTGCACGACGACTTCGAGGCGGTGATTCGCGAGGCGAACGACCACTTCCTGCGAGACGGCGGCGACGGGTCGGAGGCTGGCGACGTGCCGGCGGCGGGCGACGAGTCGGAGGCGGACGACGCCAACGACGGCGGCGACGGCGGCGCGTTCGAAGCCATCGAGGCGTACACGCCCGAGGCGCAGGCCGACCTCTGGAAGCTCCGCAAGGCGGCGATACCGCTTCTCATGTCGTTGCCGGGCGACCCGAAGCCCTACCCGTTCATCGAGGACGCGAGCGTCCCGCCCGAGGAGTTGGCGGAGTACGTCCAGTCGTTCGAGGACGTGCTGGAGGACCACGGCACGTCGGCCGCGTACTTCGCCCACGCCGGCGCGGGGACGCTCCACATCCGCCCCATCCTGAACCTGAAAGACGGCGCGGGCATCGAGACGATGCGCGCCATCACCGACGACGTGACCGACCTCGTGTTGGACCACCGCGGGGCCTTCTCGGGCGAGCACGGCGACGGGATGGCCCGGACCGAGTGGAACCCCAAGATGTACGGCCCCGAACTCTGGGGCGCGTTCAAGGAACTGAAGACGGCGTTCGACCCCGAGTGGCACATGAACCCTGGCAACGTCGTCTACCGCGACAGCCCCGACGACCTCGGCCCGGACGTCGACCGCGGCGTCGGCGCGGACATGCGCGAGAACCTCCGGTACGGCGCGGCCTACCAGTCCATCGAGCCCGCGACGACGCTCGACTTCGACGGGGAGGGCGGCTTCTCGCACCTCGTCGAACTCTGCAACGGCTGTGGCACCTGCCGGCAGACCGGCTCGGAGACGATGTGTCCGACCTACCGCGCCTCGAAGGACGAGGCCGAGACGACCCGCGGGCGGGCCAACATGCTCCGCGCGGCCATCAGCGGCGACCTCCCGGAGGACGAGATTCACTCCGACCGCTTCCAAGAGGAGGTCCTCGGCCTCTGCGTCGGCTGTAAGGGCTGTCAGAACGACTGTCCGACCGGCGTCGACTTGGCGAAGCTCAAAGCCGAGGTGAAACACGCCCACCACGCCGAGGAAGGCGCGTCGCTCCGCGAGCGCCTGTTCGCCAACATCGACCGACTGGCCGGCGTCGGAAGCGCACTCGCGCCCGTCTCGAACTGGGCGGCCGAGCTACCGGGCGCGCGGGCCGCGATGGAGCGGCTCGCGGGCGTCGCCTCCGACCGGTCGCTCCCCTCGTTCACCCGCGACACGCTCGAATCGTGGATGGACGGGCGACGGCCCCGCGTCCCGGCGAGCGAGGCCGACCACCGCGTCCTCCTGTTTCCCGACACCTACACGAACTACGTCACGCCCGAAATCGGGAAGGCGGCGGTTCGCGTGCTGGAGGCCGCCGGCGTCCACGTCCGCCTCGCCGAGGGCGTCGAGCCGAGCGGTCGCGCGGCCTACTCCGGCGGCTTCCTCGACCTCGCGCGGCGGCGCGCTGGCCACAACGTCGAGACGCTCCGCCCGTCGGTCGAAACCGGCTGGTCGGTGGTCTTCGTCGAGCCCTCGGACGCGGTGATGTTCCAAGACGAGTACGCCGACCTCCTGCCGGACGACGCGGTCGCCCCGGTCGCCGCGGCCGCCTACGGCGTCATGGAGTTCCTCGACACCCACCGACTGGACGAGGACCTCCCGATTCGCGGGCACTCGGCCGACGGCGACGACGCGGCCGGACCCGTCGCCTCGGCGGTCGCCGACGGCGGCGCGCTCGGGTCGCTCACCTACCACGGCCACTGCAACCAGAAGGCGCTGAACAAGGACCACCACGCGGTGGGCGTCCTCCGGCGGGTCGGCTACGGGGTCGACCCGCTCGATTCGAGCTGTTGCGGCATGGCCGGGAGCTTCGGCTACGAGGCCGAACACTACGACCTCTCGAAGGCCATGGGGAACATCCTGTTCGAACAGGTCGACGACAGCCCGGGCGACGAGGTGGTCGCCCCCGGCGCGTCGTGCCGGACGCAACTCGAAGACAGGGACGACGCGGCGCGGCGACCGCCGCACCCGATAGAGAAGGTCGCGCAGGCGCTGTCGCGCTGAGTTGGCACGTCGGCGCCGTCGGGACGAGTGAGCGCGTCGGCGCAGTCGGCCGGCCGGACTCCGACGGGTGGGGTCGGGGTTAGAGCCAGTTCACGACGTTCCGCAATCACATCGTTTTTGCCGGTTTGCGTGGCACGTGAAGTCAGACCATGTCCGATGCACCCGATGTCGGCGAACTCACCCCGCCGAATCGAACGCTGATGGGCCCCGGCCCGAGCGACGTTCACCCGCGCGTGCTCCGCGCGATGTCCACGCCGCTCGTCGGCCACCTCGACCCGTCGTTTATCGACATCATGAACGAGGTGCAGGAGCTCATGCGCTACACGTTCCGCACCGACAACAAGTGGACGATTCCGGTCTCGGGGACCGGCTCGGCGTCGATGGAGGCCGCCATCGGCAACCTCGTCGAACCGGGTGACACGATGCTCGTCCCGACGAACGGCTACTTCGGCGGGCGCATGGAGTCGATGGCCGAGCGCGCCGGCGGCGAGGTCGTCCACGTGGACGCGCCGTGGGGCGAGCCGCTCGACCCCGCGGACGTACAGGACGCCTTCGACGAGTACCAGCCGGACGTGTTCGGGTTCGTCCACGCCGAGACCTCGACGGGCGTGAAACAGCCGAGCGTCCCCGAGCTGACGAGCATCGCCCACGACCACGACGCGCTCGTCGTCGCCGACACCGTCACCTCGCTCGGCGGGGTCGAACTCGAAGTCGACGACTGGGGCATCGACGTTGCCTACTCCGGCCCGCAGAAGTGCCTGTCGTGCCCGCCGGGCGCGAGCCCGCTGACGCTCAACGACCGCGCGATGGACAAGGTGCTCTCGCGGGAGGAACCCACCCGCTCGTGGTACCTCGACCTGTCGCTGTTGGAGGGCTACTGGGGCGACGACCGCTCGTACCACCACACCGCGCCCATCACCAACGTCTACGCCATCCGCGAGGCGCTCCGACTGGTCGCCGAAGAGGGCATCGAGGCGCGGTGGGCGCGCCACCGCCGGGTCGCGGGCGCGCTGAAAGCCGGCGTCGAGGCGATGGGCCTCGGTCTCAACCCCGAAGACGGCTACTGGCTCCCCAGCCTCAACGCGGTGCTCGTCCCCGACGGCGTCGACGCGGGCGAGGCAATCGACTACGTGCTCGAACAGTACGACCTCGAAATCGCCGGCGGCCTCGGCGCGCTCGCGGGCGACATCTTCCGTATCGGCTGTATGGGCCACTCGGCGCGGCCGGAGAACGTCTCGTTCCTCCTGACGGCCCTCGGCGAGGCGCTGGAGGCGCAGGGCGCGGACGTGGACCCCGAAGCCGGCTTCGCCGCCATGCGCGAGGCGCTGAACCAGTAACGGCTCCGAATCGGCGGCAATTCGCCGCAACCCGCGTCGAAACTCGGCGAAACCGACGCAAAACGCCCGCCACGGTGTCCGCTTTTCATGACCGTCGCCCCGCGAGTGGCGACCGGAGCGACTCACCATGAACCGACGCAGACTCTCCCTCGTCGGCGTCCTGCTCGCGGTCCTCGTCGCGACCGCGGGCGTCGCCGCCGCCGCACCGTCCGAGAACGCACGCGAATCGTCCCCCGCGTCCGCGGCCGGCCAGCAGGGGCCGCCCGGCGAACTCCCCGACCGGGTTCCCGAGTTCGTCTCGGGCGTCCACGACCTCGTGAGCGACTTCCTGAGCGGGGCCCTCGACGGGTCGCTCGGGGACTCGCTGAGCGAGCGCGCCAACGGCTTTTCGGGTGCGTAACTAAGTGTGACCCGACGGTATCGAGCAACGCGGTAAATGACAGCTGTCCAAGATAAGTTCCCGACTCAGTTATGAGACACCCACTCCTCGCCGCCGCAACAGTTCTCGCCCTCCTGACGACCGGTGTCGTAGCCGCGTTCGTGACCGGGGTCGGACCGTTCGCCGACACCACCCCCGCCGGCGACTCCGACGGAGCGTTCCCCACGCAGACGACCGCGCCGCCCGACGACAGTGGGAGCGACACCGGCGACACCGGCGGCAACGACACCGGTAGCAACGACGGTAGCGGTGGCGACAGCGACGCCGGCGACGCGACCGCGACGGAATCGGTGCCGCCGTTCGGCGTCGTCGTCGACGACATCGAGAAGTGCGGCCAGACCTGCCGCGACGTGACGAGCACGATAACGAACCAGCAGGACACAGACAGTACGGGCATCACCGTCTACAGTCGCATCTTCGTCGGCAACGGCACCGACCCGGACGACGAGGTCTGGCGCGGGTCGCAGGCGGTCGGCGACCTCGCGGCCGGCGAGTCGTACACGACGACGAAGCGCGTCGAACTGTCGTACTCGGAGGCGTTCGCGGTTCGGCAGGCCGACGGCTGGATTACGGTCCAGACGACCATCGAGACCGACGACCGGACGCTGACGTACACGGAACAGCGCCACGTGGCGTAAGTCGCGTCACCCCCGTCGTGAGAGGCGAGCGCCGGAGTCCCCCGTCGTTCCGGTCGCGGACGACGCGTTCCGGGCACCACCGGGCCGCTCGTCGCACCCCCGACTGACGGTGTGGCTCTGGTTCGCGTGTGAAACGACCGACAGCAGTTTTACTGAGTACGCGAAACTATAATTTAGACATGGACAATTTAGACGTTTGCATGTGTGAACAATCGGGGTGGCGGTAAGAGATGCGCACCTCGCTCCGCGAACTGCTCTCGTATCTCGGTCCCGGCTTTATCATCAGCGTCGCCTACATGGACCCCGGCAACTGGGCGACCAACATCTCGGGCGGCGCGAAGTTCGGCCCCGCCCTGCTGTGGGTCATCGTCCTCGCCAGCGTCATGGCGATGGGGATTCAGGTGCTCGCGGCCAAACTCGGCATCGCCACCGGGAAGGGCGTGGCACAGCTCTGCCGCGAGCGGTTCTCCGGCCCCGTCGTCGTGGTCCTGTGGGCCGCCGCGGAGCTGGCGATGGTCGCCACCGACATGGCCGAAATCATCGGGGCCGCAATCGGCTTCAGCCTCGTCTTCTCCCTGCCGCTGTGGGCCGGGGCCGTCCTCGCGGCGGTGAGCTCGTTCGCCCTGCTCGGCGTTCGGACCGCCCACAAACGGGGGTTCCGCTGGGTCGAACTCACCATCATGGCGCTCGTCGGCGTCATCGCGCTCTCGTTCGTCTTCGAGATGGCGCTGGCGAGGCCGACCGCGTCGACCGTCGCGTCCGGCCTCGTCCCGACCGTGCCGAACGCCTCGGCGCTGTACGTCGCCATCGGCATCCTCGGCGCGACCGTGATGCCCCACAGCGTCTACCTCCATCCGTACATCGTCCAGGACCGCCGCGACCGGCTCATCGAGTCCGACGGCGACACCGAGGCCGTCCACCGCCGCCACTTCAATCTGGAGCGTCTCGACACCGTCGTCGCGCTCTTCGGCGCGATGTTCGTGAACGCCGCGATGCTCATCGTCGCCGCCGCCGCGCTTCAGGGGACGGGCATCGAGACGCTCGAAGAGGCGTACGTCACCCTCACCGGCGTCTTCGGGGCGAACGCGAGCCTCGCGTTCGGTATCGCGCTCATCGCCGCCGGGCTCTCGTCGTCGCTCGTGGCGACGATGGCCGGCCAGACCGTCATGGACGGCTTTCTGGACCTCAACATCAACGTCTGGCTCCGCCGGTCGGTCACGCTCGTGCCGAGTCTCCTCATCGTCGCCGCGGGCTTCGACCCCACGTCGGTGCTCGTCGCCTCGCAGGTCGCGCTGAGCTTCGAGCTCCCGTTCGTCCTGATTCCGCTCCTCTGGTTCACCCACGAGGCGTCGCTGATGGGGAACTTCCGCAATCGGGCGACCACGACCGGCGTCCTCGGCGTCGTCATCGCCGTTATCGTGGTCCTGAACGGCTGGCTCCTGTACTCGACGCTCCTCGGGTGACCGGGCGGGGGCGGCCGCCCGTCGAGTCCCCGTCGGGGCCGGCTCGGTGACCGCCCCCGGCGGTTGGACGGCCGCCCGCGGCCGCCCCACCGCTTCCGCAACGACTTTTCGCGCCGGCCGCAAAGCCGGGGTATGAACATCGAGGTTCGCGAACTGGCCGACCTCGGCACCGACGCCCGCCGCGCCTTCTTCGAGCGGGACGCCGGCGTCGGAGAGGTCCGGTCCGACGTGCGCGACATCGTCGAGCGGGTCCGCCGCGAGGGCGACGTGGCGGTCCGGGAGTTCTCAAACGAGTTCGACGGCGTCCAGGTCGGCAACATCGACGTGACCGACGCCGCCGAGCGCGCCTACGACGAAATCGACGACGACGTGCGCGAGGCCATCGAGGACGCCGCGGCGAACGTCCGCGAGTTCCACGAAAAGCAGGTCCCCGCGGACTGGCGCGAGGAGTTCGGCGACGGCGGCACCCGCGAACTCGGGCGTCGCTACCGGCCGCTCGACCGCGTGGGCGTCTACGCCCCCGGCGGCACCGCCGCCTACCCGTCGAGCGTCCTGATGGGCGTCATCCCCGCGAAGGTCGCGGGCGTCGAACACGTCGCGGTCGCCACCCCGCCCGCGGAGCCGATGAACCCCGTCACGCTCGCCGCGATGCACGTCGCGGGCGCGGACGCGGTCTACTCGGTCGGCGGCGCACAGGGCATCGCCGCGCTCGCCTACGGAACCGAGACGGTGAAGGCCGTCCAGAAGGTCGTCGGGCCGGGCAACAAGTGGGTCACGGCGGCGAAGGCCGAGGTCCGCGGCGACGTTGACATCGACTTCCTCGCCGGCCCCTCCGAGGTGCTCGTCGTCGCCGACGAGACCGCCGAGGCGCGGTTCGTCGCCGCCGACCTCGTCGCGCAGGCCGAACACGACCCGAACGCGTCGGTCGTCGCCGTCACCGACGACGCCGACCTCGCCGCGGACGTCGTCGCGGAGGTCGAGCGACAGGCGGGCGAGCGCGAGCGTTCGGAGACCATCGAGGCGGCGCTCGAAGGCGACGCGTCGGGCGTCCTCCTCGCGCGGTCGATGTCCGAGGCGGTGCTGTTCGCCGAGGAGTACGCCGCCGAGCACCTGACGATTCAGGCCGACGACGACGAGGCGCTGTTGGACCGCATCGACTCCGCGGGGAGCGTGTTCCTCGGCCCGTACACGCCCGTCGCGGCCGGCGACTACGCCTCCGGGACGAACCACGTCCTCCCGACCGGCGGGGGCGCGAAGCGACAGGGCGGGCTCTCCGTGGACCACTTCGTCCGCTCGACGACGGTCCAGCGCCTCGACCGCGAGGGGCTGTCTGAGCTGTCGGAGACGATTACGACGCTCGCCGAGGCGGAGGGCCTCGACGCCCACGCCCAGAGCGTCCGCGAGCGGTTCGACGAGTAGTCGAGTCGGGCGAAACGGCCCGTTCGAGCCGTCTCTCCCCGTTTTTCGCCCGGTAGTCGCACCCTACCGGGGCGGCGCGCGAAGTTCCGCCTGCGCCACAGTTATCCGTTCCCACAGTATAGTGGGGCGTATGAGCACGGAATCCGCGAGTGGCGGCGGCGATGTGGCGGTGACGGTCACGCCCGCGGCCGCGGACGAGGCCGTCTCCCTCCTCGAAGGCGAGTCGATGGACACCGACGTGGCCGGACTCCGGCTGTTCGTCCAGCAGGGCGGTTGCGCCGGGCTGTCCTACGGGATGCGCTTCGACAACGAACCGGAAGACGACGACACGGTCGTCGAACAGCACGGCCTCCGCGTGTTCGTCGACCCGGCGAGCATGAACTACATCGGCGGCTCCACCCTCGACTTCGAGGGCGGCCTGCAGGGCGCGGGCTTCCACGTCAACAACCCGAACGCCGAGAGCAGTTGCGGGTGCGGCGAGTCGTTCCGGACGTAGGGACCAATTTCTTAAGCCACCCGCGCGCGAATCGGTGGCATGGCCGAACTTCAGACCCAGACCGTATCGAGCGGTAAGACCGTCTTCGTCGCCACCGACGAGGCCGAACGCGGCTCGAAGGGACCGTTCTACGTCGTCTATTCGACCGAGGACGCCGAGAACCGATGGGGCTACCTCTGCGGGAACTGCGACTCGTTCGACACCGCGATGGACACGATGGCCCGCATCGAGTGCAACAACTGCGGGAACGTCCGCAAACCCGAGGAGTGGGACGCCGCTCACGAGTAGTCGGGGGTCTCGGCGCGACGTTCGTCAATTAGTGGTATGGTATACCGTGACAATCTTTATCAGGAGTGCGGGTGTACGTAGACGTGCATGGCCCAGGCTTCGATGCCTCCGGTTCAGGAGGCTCGGTCGATATTCGGCCGGCTCGGCTACTCCGTCTCGGGGGACGGAACCGATATGCTGGCCGAACGCAAGTGGCGTACGGTCCACGTGACCGCACTGAGTTCGCGCGAAGCGACCGAATGCCGTCCGGTGCTCGCAGACGGCGGAACCGAGACACCGTATCGGTTCCGCTGTTTCGTGACGTGGGACGACCACATCAGCGCGCTTCGAGAGCGGCTTCGCGGTATCGACCTTCCATACGAGTGGGCAATCATCGGCGTGTCGAACGGTGGTGGGAACGACTACGAGGTCGTTCACGGCACGAACACGTAATCGAAACGGGGCGTCTTCGCCCAAACGTTTTCTCAACCCGTCGCTAACGGACGAGCATGTCGCAGGCCGCAGAGACGGAGCTGGCGCGATTCGTCCGGAGCAGACGGCTCAACGCGGCGCTCGCGTGGCTGTTCGTCGGCTTCCTCGTCGCCGTCGCCGTCGGGAGCGTCGTCACCGGCGGCGACCTCGTCTGGGGCGGCTTCGCGGCCGTCGTCGCCGCGGTCACCGTCGTTCCGGCCGTCGCCTTCCGCGAGCCGCGAGCGATGCTCCCGTGGGAAGTCGTCGCGCTCGCGTCGCTCCCGCTCGTCGCTCGCGTCCTCGTTCGGGGCCAGACCATCGGCGGCGTGACCTTTACCGGCCGCGTCTCGACGTATCTCGCGGTGGCCGCCATCGCGCTCATCGTCGCCGTCGAACTCGACGTGTTCACGCCGGTCCGGATGAACCACTCCTTCGCCGTCTTCTTCGTCGTCATCGCCACGATGGCCGCCGCGGGCGTCTGGGCGGTCGTCCAGTGGCTCTCGGACCTCTACCTCGGCACGCGCCTGCTGTTGAACGGCCGCCCCGACGAGGTCATCGAGACCGGGCTGATGTGGGACTTCGTCGCCGCCACCGTCGCCGGCCTCGCGGCCGGGTTGCTGTTCGAGTACTACTTCCGCCGCCGGGCCGGCTCGCGCGAGCGGCTCCCGGAGGAGGTGGCGGAGATAGCCGAGGAGGCGGAGGCGGCAGAGACAGCCGGGCCGTCGGACGCGGCGGAGGCGGACGGGGACGCCCGCGCGTCGGAAGGCGGTGAGTCGTCGTGAGGATTCGCTCGTACTTCCGCATCGACGAGCGACGGCAGTCCCAGCTCTCGCGGGCGATGCAGGTGGTCCTCGTCGGCCTCGTCTTCATCGGTCTCGACCGCGGGAACTTCGGTATCGTCGTCAACGCGCTGGTCGGTCTCGGCGTGACCTACCTCCCGGCGATGCTCGAACGCGACTACCGCATCCCGATGGACGCCGGGCTGACGCTCTGGATTTCCTCGGCGGCGTTCCTCCACGCGCTCGGCACGGTCGGCCTCCCGGGGTCGGAGACGAGCTTCTACTCGGGCGTCTGGTGGTGGGACCATCTCACCCACGCGCTGTCGTCGTCGGTCGTCGCGGCGGCAGGCTACGCGACCGTCCGCGCGGTCGACGAGCACACGGCGGACATCTACCTGCCGCCGCGGTTCATGTTCGTCTTCATCCTGCTTTTCGTCCTCGCGTTCGGCGTCTTCTGGGAGGTCATCGAGTTCGCCATCTCCGGGGCGGCCTCGCTCGCCGGCACCGGGTCGGTGCTGACGCAGTACGGCCTCGACGACACGCTTCTCGACCTCGTGTTCGACGCCGTCGGCGGGGTCATCGTCGCCGTCTGGGGCACCGCACACCTCTCCGACGTGGTCGGCGCGTTGGAGCGCCGGCTCGAAAGAGAAGCTCGCTGACACGACTGGGGCGAACGACACTCCGACCCAATCAGCCGACCGTAGCCGAATCTCGCCGAGTCCCGATATACATTTGTACACGGACTGAGACGTTCATACCGATGTCGAGTTGGGTCGGCGACGGGGACGAAGACGACGAGGACGCCGCCGACGCGTTCGAGGCGGTCGGTCGCCGCAGTCAGATTCTTCAGGCGCTCTCGTCGGAGCCGCTATCGAAAGCCGAACTGGTCCGCGCGCTCTCTGTCTCTCGGTCCACCGTCGACCGCGCCGTCGAGCGGCTCGTCGACCTCGGTCTGGTCGAACGGTCGGACGGCGGGTTCGCCGCCACGACGGCGGGGCGAGTCGCGCTGGAGACGCACGACGAGGCGCTCCGGGCCATGGCGAACGTGCTCGACGCGGGACCGGTGCTCGACCGCCTCCCCGAGTCGGTCAATCCGCCGCCCTCGCTGTTCCGCGACGCGGTCGTCTGTACGGGCGACCTCACGTCGATGGAACGGCGGGTCTCGATAGATTTCGACCTCGGCGAGGTGACGGAGGTCATCGGCTTCAACGGCCCGTTTCTGTTCAGTAGCTGGCCCGAGGTGCGCGAACAGTTCATGCGGCTCGGGGACGGCGCCACGCTCGTGCTCTCTGCGGAGTCGCTCGACTGGCTCTCGAACCGTTATCCCGACGGCCTCGACGCCATAGTCGACGCCGGCGTCCGCGTGTCCGCGGTCGACGACGAACCGGAGTTCGGCGTCGTGGTGATGAACCGCCCGACGACGGCCTCGGTCACGCTCGTCGTCTACGACCACATGGGCGGCCCCGAGGCGCTGGTCGTGAGCTACGACCCCTCGGCCGTGGCGTGGGGGCGGACGCTCGTCGCGGCGCGGGCCGAGACCGCGCGCCCGTACCGTCCCGACGAGTGAGTCCCGCGACGACGCGCCGGGGGTCGCTCCGACCGTCTCGTCCGCTCCAACCACTCCAACCGCCCCGACCGCCTCGTCGCCGAGTCGGGGACGATTATTTGTGATAGTAAGACGAAGGGTCCGACGAGATGGTGTTCAAGAAAATCACCCTCGTCGGTCGGAGTGCAGAGAGTTTCGACGCCGCCGTCGACGACGCGATTAACCGCGCGGAGGAGACGCTCGCTGGCGTCCACTGGGTCGAAGTGAAAGAACTCGGCGTCGAACTCGCGTCCGTCGAGACGCGGGAGTACCAAGCCGAGGTCGAAGTCGCGTTCGAACTCGAAGGGAAAGACGGCGAGTAGAGGCGTAACTCGCCCGCGTCGAGGCGATGGCGGCCGCGCCGGTTCCGCGCCGTCTCGCCCGCCCGCGGGCCGTCCCGACGGCTTCTTATCCGCCCGCGCCGCCACATTCGAGAAGCGAATGCCTCGGCTCCTCCACTACTCCGACATCGAGAACGTCTTCGACGACACCGAGCGCGCCGGCCGTCTCGCGGGCTGTGTCCGCGCTCTCGACGGCGACGACACCCTCGTGGTCGGCACCGGCGACAACACCGCGCCGGGCGTCCTCTCGCTCGTCGAGCGCGGCGGGCAGGCGCTCGACTTCTACGACGCCGTGGACGCCGACCTCGAAACGTTCGGCAACCACGACTTCGACTACGGGTCGAGCCGGACCCGGGAACTCGTCGCCGCGAGCCGGCCGACGTGGGTCACGAGCAACGTCCGCGGCGAGGGCGGCGGTCGGTTCGCCGCCGCCGAGGGGAGCGTCCCGCGGACGACCCGCGAGATAGACGGCCTGACGCTCGGGTTCTTCGGCGTCACCGACCCCGCGACCGGCTCCATCAATCCCGAGGCGACCGACCTCGACTTCGCCGACCCCTACGCGGCCGCGTCGGACGCCGCCGACGCGCTCAGGGCCGACGGCGCGGACCTCGTCGTGGCGCTCTCGCACCTCGGGAGCGGCGACGACGAACTCGTCGCCCGGTGCGACGTGGACCTCGTCCTCGGCGGTCACGTCCACGCCGAGCGCGACGACGCGGTCGACGGCGTGCCGATCGTTCGCCCCGGCGCGAACGGCCACGTCGTCTGGGAGGTCCGCGTCGCCGCCGACCGAATCGAGACGGTCCGCCACCGGACCGCCGAGTACCGCCCTGACGCGGAACTCGTCGCGGCGCTTGAGGGCCGCGTCGACGCCGCCGGGCTCGACGAGGTGCTCTGCCGCATCGACCGCCCGATGGACCGCGCCGAGGAGACCGTCGCGGCCGGCGAGTGCCGCGTCGGCAACGCCATCGCCGACGCCTACCGCTGGGCGACCGGCGCGGACGTGGGACTCCAGAACAGCGGCGGCATCCGCTCCGGCCCGCCCGTCGGCCCCGACGTGACCCACGCCGACCTCGTGAGCCTCGTCCCCTTCGAGGAGCACCTCGTCGTCGCCGAGGTGACCGGCACGGAGCTCCTGGCGGCGTTCGGGGCCGCCCGCGGGGCCGAGATGGGCTTCGGCGAATCCGACTGGTGGCACGCCCACGTCAGCGGCGCGCGCATCGTCTGGGACGACGACCGCGACGAGGTCGTCGAGGCGTTCGTCGGCGGCGAGCCGATCGACCCCGAAGCGCGCTACACCGTCGCCACGAGCGACTACCTGCTCCACAGCACGCAGGAGTTCCCGGCCATCACGCAGGCCCACCGCGTCGGCGAGTTCGAGATTCAACACGACGCGCTGGCGCGCTACGCCCGCGAGGTCGGCTTCGACGCCGCCGTCGAGGGCCGCATCGAGCGCCGGTCGGCCAGCCGCGCCGACGACTGAGGCGGCGAGGGGAAGGGAGAAACGGGGGCAACGACGACGCGGCCGCCGGCGAAGCCGTCCGAGAGGGAAAGGTTCACGCACGCCCGGCGAGTGGCTTCGGAGTATGACACGGGTCGTGGTCCCGGTTCGGTATCCCCTCTCGAAGCACTCCCGGGCGACGCTCGACGAGGCCGTGCGCGTCGCGAGAGAGCGCGACGCCGAGCTGACGGTCCTCCACGTCGACCTCTACCAGTCGAACCGCGGCGTGACGCGGACCGAACTCAAGCGGGCGGTCGAAGCCGAGTTCGGCCCGCTCGTCCGCGCGCGCTACGTCGTCCGCCGGGGCTTCCTCGTCGAGGAGACGATTCTCGAAGAGGTCGCCGCCGAGGAGGCCGACATCGTCGTCATCGGGTCGAAACAGGCCAGCCGCTGGCGGCGGATGCTCCGGCGGTTCCTCGACGACCCCGACATCGACGTGTTCCTCCGAGAAAAGCTCGACTGCACGGTCATCACCGTCCGCGCGGACGACTGAGCCGGCGACGCTCGGCTCTCGGGTTCGGGTTCGGTGTTCCGTTTTCGACGCCGCCCCAGTGCCGACCGTCTCGGGCGCTTCCCGGTCAGTCGCCGCCGGCGGCGTCTGTCGAATCGTTGTCTGTTGGCTCCGCGTCCGCCGAACTCGGGGTATCCGTCGAGTCGGTCGCGTCGGTCGTGTCGGCCGGGGCGGTTGGAGCGGTCGTGTCGGTCGCATCGACCGGGGCTTCAGCGCCCTCTCCGTCAGAGACCGACTGGACGGGCGCTCCCGGGGCCGGCGACGCGGTGGCGTGACGCCGGTTCGCGGCCTCGTCGCTGGTGACGTGGAGGCTCCCGCTGGTCTCGTCGAAGACGAGGTGGGTGTGCGGGTAGGCGAACTCGACGGTCGCCTCGGACTCCTCGACGAGCGTCCAGAGCCGCGTCTGGACCTCCGACTGGATGCGGCCGATTTTGTACGGTTTCAGCGCCCAGTAGCGGAGCCGCAGGAGGACGCCGTTGTCGGCGTAGGAGTTGATGTAGGCGGTCGGCTTCGCCGGGTAGCGGGCGCTCCCGATGCGGATGTCGGGGCCGCCTTCGACCACCGAATCGCAGTCGCGGGCGGCGCGCTCGACGAGGTCGCGGGCGGCGTCGATGTCGGACTCGTAGGTGACGAGCACGTCGAGCGACAGGCGAGTCCGCTCGTCCTCGGCGGAGTAGTTGATGACGTCGCGGTCGCGGATGTTCGAGTTCGACATCACGAGAAAGGTGTTGTCGAGGGTGAATATCTTCGTGTAGCTCAGGGTTATCTCGTCGATGAAGCCCTTCGTGCCGTCGTCGAGCTCTATCATGTCGCCGATTTCGAACGGCTGGTCCGAGAGGACGAACACCCCGTTGATGATGCTCCCGACGATGGGCGCGAGGACGATACCGAGCACCGCCGAAAACACCGTCACCGAGAGGACGATGTCGCCGAGTTCGAGGCCGAGGACGTTCGCCCCGACGCCGACGCCGACGAGGACGATGGCGAGGCGAACGATTCGAAGCACGGTCTGGGCGACGCTCTGACGGCGGAACTGCCGGGCGACCGGACGACCGAGCAGGCGGACGACGTACTTCGAGAGCCCGACCGACAGGGCGGCGATGACGAGGGCGACGATGATTCGCCACCCCGGGAACAGGAGGTACTCCGGCACGAACGTCGGCGGCGTGAGCGCCGTGGACTGGAGCGGGGCGACCGCGAGGTGGCTCACAGCGGTCAGCGCCCCGCCTACTGCGGCCGACGCGTCGGCGACCCCCTCGACTCCGTGCATGGAACCCGCAACGGGGAGCGGCGAAAAAAGGGTTGTTACTGCGGGATTCGCGCGCGGTGAACGGCTAAGTGTCGGGGCGTCGCAGTGTTAGTATGGCCAACGCGACGCCCACCCGTCCCGACTTCCGGATTACACACGACACCGCCCCGAGCCGAGCGCTCCTCTGCGGCTTCTCGTCGTTCGGACTCGCCGGACTCACCGCCGTCGACTTCATCGTCGACCACCTCGGCCTCGAACAGACCGGCCACCTCACCGTCGAGGGGCTCCCGGCGGTGACGCCCTTCGAGGACGGTCGCCCCCGACACCACACGCGGCTGTTCTCCCGCGAGGACCTCGACGTGACCGTGCTCGTCGGCGAACTGTTCGTCCCCTCGGTCCACGGCACGCAGTTCGGAAACGCCATCCTCGACTGGACCGAACGAAATCAGGTCGAGGAGCTCGCCGTCCTCTCGGGGATTCCGATGGCCCACGGCCCCGACGAACACCGCGTGTTCTACATCGCCACCGACGACTACCGCGAGGCGCGACTCGCCGACAGCGACATCACGCCGATGGGACGGGGGTTCTTCGACGGCACCAACGCGGCGCTCGTCGAACGCGGCATCGGCTCGCCCCTCGGCGTCGGCGTCTACGTCACGCCCGTCCACGCGCAGGTCCCCGACGTGGAGGCGGCCATCCGCCTCGTCGACGCCGCCAACGAGGTGTACGACCTCGGCGTCGACTCCTCGCCGCTGGAGTCATTCGCGGCCGAGGTCCAGCAGTACTACGCCGAACTCGCAGAGCGACTCCACGACAGCGAGGCCGACCTCCCGGAAGACCGGATGTACATGTGAGTGCCGACCCGTCCGCCGTCCCGCGACGGTCGACCGACGGCCTGCTGTCTGTTGTGCCACTTGTTTTCGGAATTTCGTGCTACTCGGATTTCAGTAAATGATTTAGGTGATGCCGTACACGTCACGACTATGGCTGACGAACTGCGGCTCACCATGGAGCGAGTCGGTGAGCGCTTCAACCTCGGCGAGTACGAGATAGACGCGTATCTGGCCGTCCTCGAACACGGACAGTTGACGGCGAGCGAAATCGCCGACCGAACCAGCATCCCCCAGCCGCGGGTGTACGACACGGTCCGGAGCCTGTCGGACCGCGGCCTCGTCGAGCTCCGCGAGTCGCGCCCGATGAAAATCGTCGCCGTCGACCCCGACGACGCCTTCGCGAACGTCAAGACCTCGCTTGAGGAGCTCATCGAGGAACTGGAGGCGCGCTACACCGCCCCCGCCCGCGACACCGAGGCCGTCTCGCTCGTCAAGTCGCGGTCGACCATCCTCCGCTACATCGAGGAAATCATCGAGGCCGCCGAGTACGAACTCGTGCTCTCGCTGACGCCCGACCTGCTCCGTCGCTTCCGCGACGACCTCGCGGCGGCCATCGACAGCGGCGTCAGCATCGACCTGCTCGTCACGCCCGCCTCCCGCGCGCCCGACCCCGAGGAGTTCAACTACCTCGACGTGGCGACCATCGCCCGCGCCCGCCGCGGCATCACCTCGCCCGTCCTCGCGGTCGCCGACGGCGAGTACTCCATCTACGCGACGCAGGACGCCCTCCGCGACGACCGCGACCGCTACGGCGTCATCTTCAACCGCTCCGCGCTCGGCTTCCTCGTCAGCGGCTTCTTCGGGACCGTCCTCTGGAGCACCGCCGAGACCATCGTCGCCAACGGCAAGCGCCGGCCGTTCCCCCGCCGCTACGCCTCTATCCGCCGGGCCGTCAAGGACATCCGCGAGATAGACGGCGACTTCTACGCCTCCGTCTCCGGCCGCGACATCGAGACGGGCGACCCCATCGTGGTCGAGGGACGCGTCATCGAGACGGCCTTCGAGGACACGGAGGAGGTCGCGTCGCTCCACATCGATACCGAGGAGGGCGTCGTCGAGGTCGGCGGGCTGGTCGCCGCGCTCGAAGACGTGGAAGGACAGGAGATTCTGCTCGGCCGCGACGAGGTTCCGAACCGCGACGAAATCGTCTGAAGCCGCGTCGTCAGTTTCCGCGCTCGTCTTTTCCGCTCGGCCGTGCCCCGCCAGCGACGGCTACTCGTCGGGGAACTCGTAGACGACCGCGCCGCAGTCCGCACAGCCGAGCACCTCGTGTTCCGGCGAGTCGTACAGCCCCGCGGTGCCGCCACAGCAGTTGCGCGTCGTCGTCTCCTCGACTGCGCCGCCGCAGTCCGGACAGACCTCGACGAACATCCGCATCGGCTCCGTGGCCGCGAGCGCGACCATCGGGTCGACGCCGCGCTCGACGACCGTGTAGAGGGTCGCCACGTCCGCGATGGCCTGCGGCCGCGAAATCCACACGGACATCGAGGGGCCGTCGAGCGAGATGCCGCCGAACTCGGCGTCGACCGCCGCCTCGAACGGGACCGCGTTGGCGACGGCCTCGGCGAGTTCCTCGTCTGTGGTCTTCCGGAGCGTCGCCATCGTCGACTCCCACTCCTCGCGGGCGTCGTCGGCGAGGAACAGCCCGTCTGCTTCTTCGACGAGGACGCCCGCGTTCAGGAGCGCCGACAGCATCGCGTCGGGGTCGACGTCGGCGTCGAGCGATTCCGAGCGCCGGTCGGGAGCCGACCCCTCGCCGCCGTGGTCGAAGACGCCGGCGAGGCCGACCGCCGCGACCAACCGCGGCGCGAACGAGGGCGTTCCGGGGACGACGTAGCCCCGGAGGTACACCGAGAGCGCGCCGCCGACGAGGACGGCGAGACCGGCGACCGGCGAGAGCACGCTGACCGCGAGGCCGACGGCGACGACGATGGCGACGTTGACGGCGGTACACGGGAGACAGCGGTTCTCGCCGGTGTGTTCCGGGCGCCTGAGTGAGTCGATGACGGACATGGTGTGAGACGTGGGGCTTGGGGTGTGCGTTCGCGGTGGTCAGTTCGCCGGGGGCGTCTCGGTCTCGGTCTCGGCCGCGTCGAGGCGGACCGCCTCGCCGGTCTCCGACGAGCGGTAGATGGCGTCGATGACGCGCTGGACGGCGAGGCCCTGTTCGACCGTGTTGCGGCCGGGGTGTTCGCCCTCGGCGACGGCCGCGAGGAACGCCGCCTGTTCGGTCTTGTGGGTGTCGTTGTCCTGGGTCTCCACGTCCGTCGTCGAGAGGTGGTTGCCGCCGCCGACGCCGTCCTCGTAGAACTGGAGGTCGTGGCTCGCGCGGTCGAAGCGCACGCCGCCCTCGGTGCCGCGGAGGAAGAACTCGTCGTTGGTCGGGCGGTTCGTCGCCCACGCGACTTCGAGGGAGATGGTCGTGCCCTCGTCGGTGCGGATGAAGGCGCTCGCGGAGTCGTCCACGTCGAAGGCCTCCGGGCCCACGTCCTCGCCCCACATCTCGACGAAGGTGTAGTCGTCGCGGTCGCCGAACTCCGAGCGGGTGACGCCGGAGACCTCGACGACCTCGGGGAAGTCGAGGAAGTAGAGCGCGAGGTCGATGGCGTGGACGCCGATGTCGATGAGCGACCCGCCGCCCGCGATTTCCTTGGAGGTGAACCACGACCCGCGGCCGGGGATGCCGCGGCGGCGGACGTAGTTGGCCTCGACGTGGGTGACGTCGCCGAAGCGGCCCTCTTCGTAGTGGTGGCGGACGACCTCGACGGGGTTGGCAAAGCGGTTGTTGAAGCCGACCATGCAGAAGCCGTCGGCCGCCTCGGCCGCCGCGGCGATTCGCTCGGCCGATTCGAGCGAGTGTGCGAGCGGCTTTTCGAGCAGGACGTCGAGGCCCGCGTCGAGCGCGGCGACGGCGTACTCCTCGTGGAAGCGGTTCGGCGTGGTGATGATGACCGCATCGACCTCCGCGAACAGTTCCGACTTCTCCTCGTAGGTGTTCACGTCGTACTTCTCCGCGAAGCGGCGACGGGCGTCCGCCTGTATGTCGAGGCCGCCGACGAGGGTCGCGCCGAGGTCGACGAGGCGGTCTGCGTGGTGGTGTCCGATGTTTCCGAGTCCGACGATGCCGACTCGGACCGATGATTCCGTACTCATGATTCGATGATTAACTACAGGTGGTGTTAAGTTTCACGTTCTTTGGGCTAAATTGGCGGAATCGACCGCGAGACGCCGTTCAGGTCGCGTTCTCGACGTGGCGAGCGGCGCGCGGCGAAACCGGATGCGGCGGGGAACACGGGTCGAAACCGAGTCAGTAGAGCTGTTCTTCTCGCTCCTTGCGTTCTTCCTCGCGGCGCTGTTCTTCCTTGAGCCGACGCCGTCCGCGGAGGTACTGCTTGCCCTTCGGGATGAACTTGTTCTTCAGGTCGAGCAGGAACGAGACGATGCCGTAGGCCCAGAAGAAAAACAGGACGGTCATCCCGCCGAGGTAGAACAGGCCGAGTTCGTTGACCATTGGTGTGTGATGTGGTGTGGCTCCGATAAGCGTTGTGCGGGCTGTTCGAGTCGCGCGCTGGCGAGGGAGGACGAGCCGACGCGGGCCGCGGTACGGCCGCGTCAGTCGTCGCTTTCGGCTTCCGTGCCGGGCGCGCCGCTCGTCTGGACGGTCGTCTCGATGCCGTGGCTGATGGCCTCGCCCGTCTCCGTGTCGAAGAGGTGGACGCGCGAGCGGTCGAGCAGGACCGTCACGTCCTCGTCTTCCTCGATGTCGGTGTCGGGGGCGACGCTCATCAGCAGTTGGTCGTTGGCGACGCCGCTGGTGTCTTCGAGGTCCGTCTCGGTCGTCTCCGCGAGCTTCAGGTAGACGAATATCTCGTCGCCCATCGGTTCGAGCACGTCCGTGACGGCGTCGATGCGGCGGCTGGGGTTCGACACGAGCGCCTCGTCGCCGACGAGGTACACGTCTTCGGGGCGGATGCCCATCGTGACGTCCGCCCCCGGCTCGACGCCGAGGTCGGCGGGGTCGAACTCCACGTCGATGTTGGTCGAGACGAAGCCGTTTTCGGTGACTTCGCCGTCGAGGAAGTTCATCGAGGGCGAGCCGATGAAGCCGGCGACGAACAGGTTCGCGGGCTCGTTGTAACAGACGAGCGGCGGGTCTATCTGCTGGAGTTGGCCGGAGTCGATGACCGCGATGCGGTCGGACATCGTCATCGCCTCCGCCTGGTCGTGGGTGACGTAGATGATGGTCGTGTCCAGTTCCTTGTGCAGGCGCTGGAGTTCGGTCCGCATGTGGACCCGGAGCTTCGCGTCGAGGTTCGCCAGCGGCTCGTCCATCAGGAAGACGCCGGGGTTGCGGACGATGGCGCGGGCGATGGCGACGCGCTGTCGCTGGCCGCCGGACATCTCGTCGGGCATGCGTTCGAGCATCCCCTGCAACTGGACGATTTCGGCGGCGCGCTCGACGCGGCGCTCGATTTCCTCCTTGTCGTAGTTGCGGAGGCGGAGGCCGAAGGAGATGTTGTCGTAGACGTCCATGTGGGGGAACAGCGCGATGTTCTGGAACACCATCGCCACCCCGCGGTCCTTCGGCGGGAGGTTCGTCACCTCGCGGTCGCCGATGAACACCTTCCCCTCCGAGGGGATGGTGAGGCCCGCTATCATCTCCATGGTCGTCGACTTGCCGCACCCCGACGGACCGACGAGACAGATGAATTCTCCGTCGTCGATGTCGAGGTTCATGTCGTCGACCGCCGTTACGTCGTCGTAGTGCTTGCTTACGTGTTCGAGTGTTACGTCTCCCATGATTACTCCTTCAGCGCTCCTGCGGTCAGTCCACTCACGATGCGTTCCTGCGCGATGATGACAAGGATAGCCACGGGTAAGACCCCCACGATGGAGGCGGCGGCCATCAGGTTGTACGGGGTGTCGAACTGCCCCTGATACTTCAGGATACCCGCGACGATGGGGGCCCACGAGTCGGCCTCGCCGTTGTTCATCAGGAACGAGAAGAAGAACTCGTTGTAGACGCTGATGAACGTGAGCACGCCCGCGGTCGCCACGCCGGGTGCCGAAAGCGGCACGATGACGCGGAACAGCGCGCCAAGTCGGGTCGTTCCCTCCACCCGCGCCGCGTCCTCCAACCCGTCGGGAATCTGCCCGTAGAAGGTCGTGAGGATGAATATCGACAGCGGCAGGAACAGCGCGCTGAACGGGAACACCATCGGTGCCGGCGTGTTGAACAGGTCCGGCGTCGATATCGTCACCATCCCGATGCTAATCGCCGTGTTCCCGGTGAACAGCTCGAAAAGCGGGATGAGGAACGCCGCCGGCGGGAAGTAGCTGATGGCGAGGATGCCGAGCATCAGCACGCCCTTGCCGGGGAAGCGAAGGCGGCCGAAGACGTACCCCGCGAGGCTGGCGATGAGCAACACGAGCACGGTGGTCGTGATGCCCAGCACGAAGCTGTTGAACATGTACAGGTGGAACGGCACCCGCTCGAACATCGCGACGAACACCTCGGGGTTGAACCCCTTCGGCACGAGCCCCATGTTGGCGATGAGGTTGTTCGGCGTGAGCGCGAGCACGAGAAGCCAGTAGAACGGGAACAGCGTCGTGACGAGGAAGAACAGCATCGCCACGTAGAACATCGCGCGGTAGACCCTGTCGGGGTTCTTGATGGCCGAGTCGACCCAACGGCCGAGCGGCCCGCGTTCCATGTCGTCGTCGTCGGAGCCGAGGCCGGCTCCCGGGGTTTCGCTGGACATCTCAGAGACCCTCACTGGCGAAGTTCACGATGTACACCGAGACCACGACGGCGATGATGCCGGCGGTGACGAACGCCACGGTCGCCGAGGTCCCGTACAGCGGCGTGTTGAACGTCGTGACGACGAGACACGAAAGCGACGGGACCGTCTGACAGCCGGCCATCGTCTGGATGATGCCGTAGACGCGCATCGCGTCGATGGTGCGGAACAGCATCGCCACGAGCACCGTCGGCAGGATGAGCGGGAAGGTGATGAGCTTGAACTGTTGCCAGCGCGACGCGCCGGCGACCTTCGCCACGTCGTACAAAGACCGGTCGATGCTCTGCATCCCCGCGAGGATGAGAAGCGCCATGAACGCCGAGGTCTTCCACACGTCGGCCACGATGATGAGGAACAGCGCGTCGGCGGTGTTCCGAAGCGGCGTCGTGCCGATGAGTCCGAGTTGGTTCAACAGCGCCGGATTCTGGCTCGTCCCGACGAGGAAGCCGATGTTCGGTTGGAACATCAGGTACCAAATCATCCCCTGAATGACGATGGGCACGGCCCACGGGATGATGATGGCGACGCGGACCCACCGCCGCCCGCGGAAGTCCTGGTCTAAGATGAGCGCCTGACCGAAGCCGATGAGCGTTTCGAACAGCACGCTGAAGACGGTGAAGATGAGCGTCACCGCGAGCGCGCTGGCGTAGATGTTCGTGACGAAGGGGAACTCCGAGGAGAACGTCGGGAGGAACTGCGACGGGAGCGCGTAGTTGCGCGCGCCGGTGAACAGGTCCACGTAGTTCTGCAGTCCGACGAACTCGCCGAGCCGCGCGCTCCCCGTCAGCTGGTCGGCGAACAGCGACATGCTGAACGTCGACACCAGCGGGTAGACGGCGATTACCCCCAAGAGGACGAGCGCGGGCGTCAAAAGCAGGTACGCGAACTGCGTCTCGGAAAGCGACTCCATCCAGTTGACGGCCGAGGCGTACGGACCGCTCCGCTGGGTGTCGGAAAATGTCTCCCCTGATTGTTGTTCGGTAGCCATGTCAAATGATAACGTGTATGTTTGTTACGTCTCGGTAAAGACGTTGCTCTACGCGTTCTGCTCGATCTGTTCGAGCTGTGATGCGAGGTCGGACATCGCGTCTTCGGGGGATTTCTCCTGGGCGAACGCGGCGTTGACCTCCTGTGAGATGCGGCCGGACTGCTGGGGCCAGACGACGGTGACCGGGCGCGGAATCGCGTTCTCGCCGGCGACCTTCAGGGCGTCGAGGTAGCGGCCGATGATGGGCACCTCGGCGGCCTGGTCGGATTCGAGGAGCGACGGGCGCGGCGGAATCCAGCCGATGATGCGGAACATGTCGAGCTGGAACTGCTCGGTCTGCATCGTCCGAAGCACCTGCACCGCGGCCTGCTTCTGTGCGTCCGAGGAGTTCGGGTTCATCGTCATGTGCCAGCCGCCGAGGGCGGCGACGGGGCCGCCGGTGCCCTCGTACTGGGCCTCGTCGGCGGTGACGCCGTACGGAATCGGCATGACGCCGAGGTCCTCGCCGAAGCCGGTCTGGTCGTTCTCCTCCGAGGGCTCCGCCCCGTTGATGACGATGGAGTACGGCCAGTTGCGGTGCATGACCGCGTTGCCGGTCGTGAAGGGCTGTCGGGACGGGTCTTCGGTCCACTGGAGGACCGCCTCGGGCGAGATACCGCCGGTGATGCCGTCGAGGGCGTACTCGTCGTCCTCGCCGTGGATGAGCGTCCGAACCATCCGAATCGCGTTGATGACCGGCTCCTCTTCGACGGTGATGGGGCGGTCACCGATGGGGCCGAACAGGTTCTCGCGGCCGCCGAAGTACGCGCCGCCGTACGAGGTCATGAACTCGTTGAAGTCACAGCACGACAGGCCCTCGTAGACGTTCGCCTGGAACGTGAAGCCGTTCTCGATGTCGGGGTTGGCGTCGAGCGCCTCCCGCGTGACGCGCGAAAAGTCCTCCCACGACATCGACTCGGTCGCCCACGTCGAGAAGTCCTCGTCGGTGTAGCCCGCGTTGCGGAGCAGGTCCTTTCGGTACTGGACCGTCGGGAAGTCGGGGAACAGCGGCTGACCGTAGAGGTCGCCGTTCGGCCCCGTCGCCGTCGAGACGCTGGCCTCGAAGTACTCCTCTTGGATGGTCGACGTCAGCTCCGAGGGGAGCGACTGCGAGAGGTTCTGCAGTTGGTTGCGGGCGATGAAGGGAATCGTCCACCCGCTGTCCATCATGAGCAGTGTCGGCTCCGAGCGACCGCCGGAGAGCCACTGCTGATACTGCGCCTGTCTGTTGTCGGTCACCTGCGAGCCGGCGAGGATGTCGATATCGATGTTCTCCGGGAGGCCCGCGTCCCGAAGCGCCTGCACGACTTCCGCTTCCGCCTCCGCGACGCGGGTGTCGGCGGCCCACTGAAGCGTGATGTCCTCGGTGGACTCTTCGGTGTTAATCGGCGTGTCGGTGTCGGCGTCCGTGCCGCCGTTACCGCCGCCGTTGTCGCCGCCGCCGGTGCTAATGCATCCGGCCAACCCGACGGCGACGCCCGATGCGCCGGCCGCCTTCACAAAACTGCGTCGAGAGACGCCAGTACGCTTGCCCTTGCGTGAGTCAGCATCAACCATTACAGTTTGTACACTACAATTAGTGATTATTTATAGTTTTGGTGCTGGCCACTACCGCTGTTGTAGTAAACTACATGATACTAATCACCCGGTTCCGAAATTCAATCGCCCCCAAGTCTGTAACTATCGTCTATGAAGAATAGGTCGCCGGACCCTTAGTCCTTGCCCGGCGCGGGCCACGTCGGCGACTTCGGTGCCTCGATTCGCTCGATATCGTCGTCGCTCAGGTCCACGTCGAGCGCGCTGACGTTCTCTTCGAGGTGGTCGAGCCGGCGCGGCCCGATGATAGGGGCGTCCACGACGGGCTTGTGGAGGAGCCACGCGAGCGACACCTGCGCGGGCGTGGCGTCTTTCTCCTCGGCCAGCGACCGAATCGCGTCGAGGACGGCCCAGTTCTCGTCGGTGAAGCGGCCCGACGTGTACTCGTCCGAGTTCGCGCGCGTGTCCGCGGGCACTTCGGCGTCGCGCTCGTACTTGCCCGTGAGGAAGCCGCCCGCGAGCGGCGACCACGGGATGACGCCGACGCCCTCGCCCTCGCAGACCGGAAGCAGGTTCGCCTCCTCGTGGCGGTCGACCGCGTTGTACTCCGGTTGCATGCAGGCGAAGCGTTCGAGGTTCTCCACGTCGGCGGTGTACAGCGCCCGCGTGAACTGATACGAGGTCATCGTGGACGCGCCGACGTACCTGACGAGTCCTTCCTCGACGAGGTAGTCGAGCGCCGACAGCGTCTCCTCGATTGGGACGCCGTCGTCCCAGCGGTGAATCTGGTAGAGGTCGATGTAGTCGGTGCCGAGGCGGTCGAGGCTCGCGTGCGCCTGGTCGATGATATGCTTGCGCGAGAGCCCCGATTTGTTCGGCCCGTCGCCCATCGGGAAGTAGACTTTCGTCGCGATGGCGAGTTCGTCGCGGTCGCGGTCGGCGATGGCCTCGCCGACGATTTCCTCCGACTCCCCGCGGGAGTAGGCGTTCGCCGTGTCGAGGAAGTTGATACCCTCGTCGAGCGCGCTGTCGAGGAGGTCGAGGCTCGCCTGCCTGTCGTTCATCATCCACTCCGCGCTGGAGCCGAAGTTCATACAGCCCAGACAGAGCCGCGAGACTTCGAGGCCGGTGTCGCCGAGATAGGTGTACTCCATGTCGGTCACACCGGTTCGTACACGAACGACAATGATAAGCATACGCACGTCTCGGCGGTGAGAGAAACGACCACGGACGCGCGGAGACGTAATCGCTTTACCCGCGCCTCCGGAACCCGAGGTGTATGGACGGGCGCACTCGCGAGTACCTCGAAGGTCGCTTCGGCGATTACTACCGGAGCACCGACGTTCCGCTCCCGCCCGCCCCGGGCGAGCGAGAGTGGGGCGTCATCCCGTGGTCGGCCGGCGGCACGCGGATGCACCGCCACCAGTCGCTTCTCGACCTCGGCGACCTCTCGGACTACCTCGCCCGGAGCGCGCCCCGGCACGTCTACTTCTCGTCGGCCCGCTTTTCGGACCCCGGCGCGGGCTCGATGGACGACAAGGGCTGGCGCGAGGCCGACCTCGTGTTCGACATCGACGCGGACCATCTCCCCGGCGTCGACCCCGAGACGACGGGGTACGCCGACATGCTCGACGCCGGGAAGGAGGCCCTGCTTGACCTGCTTTCCCTCCTCGAAGACGACTTCGCCTTCGAGGAGACGCAGGCGGTGTTCTCCGGCGGCCGCGGCTATCACGTCCACGTGCGCGACGAGTCGGTCCGCGGCCTCGACAGCGAGGCCCGCCGCGAGGTGGTCGACTACATCCGCGCCATCGACCTCGACTTCGACGCGCTCATCGAGACGCGACAGCACGGGACGACGACCCAGCGCGTCCTCCGGACCGAAGGCGGATGGGGGCGGCGAACCCACGAGCGACTCCTCGGGTTCGTGGACGCGCTGTTGGAGATGGAAGAGGACGCCGCGCTCTCGCGGCTGAAGGAACTCGACGGCATCGGCGACGGGCGCGCGAAGACGATTCTCGGCGCGTTCCGCAACAACCCCGACGCCGTCCGCGAGGGCAACGTCGAGGCCGGCGGCCCCGGCGTCCGGACGCTGGTCGAGGCGCTCGCCCACGAGACCGTGGAAGACGAGACCTCGCCGATAGACGAACCGGTGACGACCGACACGAAGCGACTGATTCGGCTCCCAAAGAGCCTCCACGGCGGGTCTGGACTCGTCGTCGAACCGCTCGACCGCGACGAAATCGACGACTTCGACCCCCTGTCCGACGCGGTCCCGGACCGCTTCCGCGGCCGCGACATCGCCGTGAGAGTGACCGACCCCGGCGAAGTCGAGTTCGACGGCGATAGCTTTACACTCGACTCCGGCGTGCAGTCGGTAGACGAGAGCCTCGGCGTGTTTCTCATGACTCGCGGTCGAGCCGAGAAGGTGACAGAATGAACGTAGACGACCTCAGGAGCGTGCTTCGGACGGAGCGACAGAAAGACAGCCTACAGCACCTCCGCGAGTCGTTCTACGAGGACGTCGCGGAGTTCATCGCCGAGCAGAAGGCGAAACGCGAGGAGAAGGCCGAACAGCTCGGCACCCACTACTCGCCGGAGATTCGGCGGCTCACGGACGAAATCGAGACCGCGGAGGAGGTCGTCACCTCCATCTACGAGCGCCGGGTCGGCAAGGTCGTCAAGGCCGCGAGCTTCGCGGCCGCGGGGATGTCCTCCGAGACGGACGGGCTGACCCACGAGGAAAAGCGGCTGTTCGACGATCTCGTCGACCGCATCGAGGAGAACCGCGGGACGGTGCTGTCCGCGCTCGAAGACGTGTCGGCCGCCGACTCCCCGCGCGACGCCGTGTCGGCGACCGACGTGACGACCGCGGAACCGGACGCGCCCGGCGATTCCGGTCCCGCGATTCCGCCGGACGAACCCGACCCGGAAACCGCGCCGACCGGAACCGGAACCGACGCCAGCGCCCCCGAGGCCGCCACCGCCGACTCGGCCGCGGGCGACGTGCTCGCTGACGCGATGGGCGGCGGGAGCGGCGACGACGCCTCGGACGCGCAGTCGGCGACGCAGACGGGGGCCGACCGACCGGCCACTGAGGCCGCCGCGGTCTCCGCCGATTCCGAGTCCGTGGGTTCCACTCCGACGGACTCCGACCCCGCGATTCCGCCGGACGAACCCGACTCGGAGACCGCGGCCCCATCGACGGCGGACGCCGACGCGGTGGAACCGTCCGACGACGACCCGCTTTCCGGCCTCGCCGACGAGCGCGAGACGGTGCGCATCACCGCCGACGTGGGGACCATCCTCGGCGTCGACGAGCGCGAGTACGACCTCGCCACCGAGGACGTGGTGACGCTCCCGGCGGCGAACGCCGACCCGCTGGTCGAGCGCGGCGCGGCCGAGCGACTCGACTGAGAAAGACCCTTCTCCCCGCCGCCTGAACTGGTGGCTATGCTCGAACCCGGCGACGACGCCCCCGACTTCGAACTGCCCGACCAGCACGGCGACCTCGTCTCGCTGTCCGACTTCCGCGGCGAGCACGTCGTGGTCTACTTCTACCCGCGCGCCGACACGCCGGGCTGTACCACCGAGGCCTGCGGTTTCCGCGACTCGTGGGACGAGTTCGAGGAACGCGACGCGACGGTCCTCGGCATCAGCGACGACCCCGTCTCGGACCTCGATTCGTTCGCCGAGAAGTACGACCTCCCGTTCACGCTCCTGTCGGACGAAGACGGGAGCGTCTCCTCGGCGTACGACTCCTACGGCGAAAAGAACATGTTCGGCAAGACGTTCGACGGCGTCTTCCGCAACTCCTACCTCGTCGGCCCCGACGGAACCATCGAACGGGTCTACGAGGGCGTCTCGCCCGACGGCCACGCCGACGAAATCCTCGCCGACCTCGACGGCTGAGCGGCCGGCCGGCCACTCTGTGCCCCCTCGCGCCCAACTGACAACTACCGACCGAGTACATTCTTTACAAACGCCGGGAGACACACCGCATTTCCGGTGAAATAAACGTAGAACTCGTTGATTATTTCGTATCCCGAGAACCGCGTACCACTACGTAGCAGACGGGAGTGATATGAACGTGACGGTCGCGCCGTCGCTCGGTGGGTCGCGTTCGAAAAAATATCCGGGTGCGCGACGACCGCGGGGCGCTTACTGGAAGGTGCGGCCGACTTCCGTCTCGCGGTCGCGTTCGACCTCGCTCTTCTGGAAGCGCTCTTCGATTTCCTCGTAGCGGCGGCGCACGTCGTCGGTGACGCTCGCGCCGATTTCGTCGAGGGCGTCCTCGAAGTGGTCCATCGTCACGCGGACGTTCCCGACGCTCTCGCCGATTTCCTCTTTCGCGACGCTCCGGATGAACTCGCGGGAGGCGTTCATCGACGCCTCGCGGGCGAGCGCTTCGAGGTCGGCACCGACGTAGCCGTCGGTCTTCGACGCGATTCTGTCGAGGTCCACGTCGTCCGCGAGCGGCTTGTTGCGGGTGTGCACGTCGAGGATGGCGCGGCGGGCCTCCTCGTCGGGGACGGGCACGTGGACGTGGCGGTCGAGGCGACCGGGGCGCAGGAGCGCCGAGTCGATGAGGTCCGGCCGGTTGGTCGTCGCGATGACGACCACGTCTTCGAGCGCTTCGAGGCCGTCGAGTTCGGTGAGCAGTTGCGAGACGACGCGCTCGGTGACGCCCGAACTCGACGAGTCGCGGCCGCGCTCGGTCGCGATGGAGTCGATTTCGTCGAAGAACACCACCGTCGGGGCGTTCTCGCGGGCCTTCTTGAACACCTCGCGGACGCCCTTTTCGGACTCGCCGACGAACTTGTTCAGGAGTTCGGGGCCCTTGATGGAGATGAAGTTCGACTCCGCCTCGTTGGCGACGGCCTTCGCCAGCAGGGTCTTCCCCGTGCCCGGCGGGCCGTACATCAAGACGCCCTTGGCGGCGTCCATGTCCATCTGCTGGAACACCTCGGGGTATTCGAGGGGCCACTGGATGGTCTCGCGGAGGCGCTCTTTGGTGGGTTCGAGTCCGCCCACGTCCTCCCACGTCACGTCGGGGACCTCGACGAACACCTCTCGGAGCGCCGAGGGTTCGATGCTCTTGAGCGCCTGCTTGAAGTCGTCTTCCGTGACTTTGAGGCCTTCGAGCACCTCGGCGTCTATCTCCTCGGCGTCGAGGTCGAGCTGTGGCCGGATGCGCCGCAGGGCGTGCATCGCCGACTCCTTGGCCAGCGATTCGAGGTCGGCCCCGACGAAGCCGTGGGTGCTGTCGGCGTATTCGTCGAGGTTGATGTCGTCGGTCAGCGGCATGTTCCGCGTGTGGACCTGCAGGATTTCCTTGCGGCCGTCGCGGTCCGGCACGCCGATTTCGATTTCGCGGTCGAAGCGGCCGCCGCGGCGGAGCGCGTTGTCGATGGCGTCCACGCGGTTGGTCGCGCCGATGACGACGACTTCGCCGCGCTCGTCGAGGCCGTCCATGAGCGACAGCAGTTGGGCGACGACGCGGCGTTCCACGTCACCGCCGGCCTCGCTCCGCTTGGGCGCGATGGAGTCTATCTCGTCGATGAAGACGATGGCCGGCGAGTTCTCCGTGGCCTCCTCGAAGATTTCGCGGAGCTGTTCTTCGGACTCCCCGTAGTACTTCGACATGATCTCCGGGCCGGAGATGGTGTGGAACGAGGCGTCGATTTCGTTGGCGACGGCCTTCGCGATGAGCGTCTTCCCCGTCCCCGGCGGGCCGTGCAGGAGGACGCCCTTCGGCGGCTCGATGCCGAGGCGCTTGAACAGTTCGGGGTGGCGCATCGGGAGTTCGATCATCTCCCGGACCTGTTCGAGCTCCTTGTCGAGGCCGCCGATGTCCTCGTAGGTGACGGAGGGGCCGCCGTCGTCGCCCGGCGCGGCGTCCGTAATCTGCTCGGCGGGCTTCTGGCTCACCTGGAACTCGGTGTTGTCGGTGACGACGACGGTCCCGTCGGGGTCCGTCGACGCGATTTTGATGGGGACCGACTGGTTCGACGCGCTCATGAAGCCGAAGCCCAGCGGGAGCTGGACGCTCTGGCCCTGCGCGACCGGCTGGCCCGAGAGCTTGTCGCGGATGTAGGTCCCGATGTTGCCGCCGATGCGGAGGTTCTGCGGGAGCGCGATGGTGACGCGCTTTGCGGGCTTCACGTCCGCTTTCTCCACGTCGACGCGCTCGTCGATGCCGACGCCGGCCTGCTGGCGGAGGCGGCCGTCGATGCGGATGATGCCGGTACCCTGGTCTTCGGGGTAGCCGGGCCAGACGCGGGCGATGGCGGTCCCGTCGTTCGGACCGTCGATGCGGATGAAATCCCCGCCTTCGAGGTCGAGTTCCGCGGCCGCGGCTCGGTCGATGGCGGCGAGCCCGCGGCCGGCGTCCTTCTGCTTGAGGGGTTTGACGATGAGTTTCATTTACTTGGTGAGGGTGATGGTGAGCACGCCGTTTCGAACCGACACGTCGGCGTCGCCGCCGGCGGGGAGTTCGAACTCCGTCTCGGTCACGCGGTCGCCGGTGTCGGCCACGACGATGGCCGTCGACCCGACGATGTCCACGTCGATCTCGTCTTCCGAGAGACCCACGTCGGCCGCGATGACCCAGCTGTCTTCGTATTCGTACCGGCGAATGAACCGCTCGTTCCCGCCGGCGAACTGTTGCATGCTCATTGTAAGTCTAACCTAAAGTTAGCGTTTTAAGTATATAAGTCTTTTCCCAGCAAATCGGGTGACGACACCGATATCTCGCGTTTCGGTCGAATTGCGGTTCACAGTCGCCACGCCTCACCGTGTAGTTCGCGGCGGAGTAACGTCAAACTAGTGGCCTCGGCAGGGGGCCGCACGGTCGGCCGCGAAGCGGCCGCTTCGCCCCGCCGCCGAAACTCGGTGCCGGCGTGGGGGTTTATTGGCCCGCGGCGACCAGTTTCGAGGCATGGAGACGGCTTCGGTGGACCACCACGGACGGGAGACAGCCTATCGATACCGCGACGCGGGGGGAGAGGGACCGACGGTCCTCTGTGTGCACGGTAGCGGCGGCGCCCACGGCGTCTGGCGCGGTCAGTTCCGCCTCGCGAGCGACTACCCGACGGTCGCGCTCGACTTGAGCGGCCACGGCGACAGCGACGACGTGGACGCCGACGCCGGCTACGAGACGCTGTCGGCCTACGTCGACGACGTGGTCGCCGTGGCCGAGGCGACGGACGCGAGCGTCCTCGTCGGCAACTCCCTCGGCGGCGCGGTCGCCCTGACGCTCGCGCTCGAACGCGACCTCGACCTCGACGCGCTGGTCCTCGCGGGCACGGGCGCGAAACTCGCCGTGCTCTCGGACCTGCTGAGCTGGCTCGACGACGACTTCGACCGCGCCGTCTCCTTTCTCCACGGCGAGGACAAACTGTTCCACGCCGACGACGAGCGACTCGTCGAGGGCTCGAAAGCGGCGATGTACGACGCCGGACAGGCCGTCACCCGCCGAGACTTCCTGTCGTGTCACACCTTCGACGTGCGCGACGAGGTGGGCGAGATTTCGGTTCCGACGCTCGCGCTCGTCGGCGAGTACGACCGCCTCACGCCGCCGTCGTACCACGAGTACCTCGCGGAGACGATGCCCGACTGCGAACTCGAAACGGTCGAGGACGCCGCGCATCTGGCGATGCTCGAACGGCCGGCGGCGTTCAACGAGGCCGTGAAGTCGTTCCTCGACCGCCGCGTCGCGTAGGTCGTCGCAGGTCGCCGCAACCGGACGCGAGCGGGGGTGTCGGTGACGGTCCTCCTCAGTACAGTTCGTCGAGGTCGTCTTCGACGTGGCTGTGTTCGTCGGCCGGGAACTCGCCGGTCTCGACGGCCTCTCTGTACGCGCCGACCGCCCTCTCCATCTCCGATTTCACGTCGCCGAACTGGGCCGCGAAGGGCGGGGTGCGGTCGCTCATGCCGACCACGTCGTCGACGACGAGCACCTGCCCGTCGCAGTCGGGGCCCGCGCCGATGCCGATGGTCGGGATATCGATGGCCGCCGTGACCTGTTTTGCGAGGTTCGCCGGGACGTGTTCGAGGACGAGCGAGAACGCGCCCGCGTCGGCGTGGGCCTTCGCGAGGTCGAGAATCTCCCGCGCGTCGTCGCGGTCGGTGCCCTGCCTGCCGTAGCCGACCTCCTTGACGCGCTGGGGCGTCAGTCCGAGATGGGCCATCACCGGGATGCCGAGCCGGACGAGGTGTTCGGTCAGTTCGACCGTGTGCGGGCCGGATTCGAGTTTGACCGCGTCGGCGTCGGCCTCCTTGAGCATCCGGCCGCAGTGTTCGACGCTCGACGCCTCGTCCACGCCGACCGAGAGGAAGGGCATGTCGGCGACGACGAGGGCGTCGTCGGCCGCGCGCGCCACCGCGGCGGTCCGGCTCGCCACGTCCTCGACGGTCACCGGGAGCGTCGAGTCGTAGCCGAGCGCCGTGTTGCCCATGCTGTCGCCGACGAGGATGACGTCGACGCCCGCCTCGTCGACGACGCTCGCGGTCGGCGCGTCGTACGCCGTGAGCATCGTGATGGGCTCGCTACCAGCCTTCGCCCGAATGGACCGTACCGTGACCATGCGAGGTCGTTCGCGGGTCTGCGTTATCAGGTTACCCTTGCGCGTCGCCGAACGCGAGTCCTCGCCGCCACCGTCAGCCCGCGGCGTCCACGCGGGTCGGCCCGACCTGCGGTCGAAGTAACACTTTACTTAGAGGAACGCGCCTGTGCGAACGACGCATGCCCGCTTTGTCACCCTCCGACCGCCGCTCGTCCCGCGGCATCTCCCCGGTCGTCGGCGTCTCGCTTCTCGTCGTCATCGTCGTCCTCCTCGCCGCGATGGTCGGCGTGATGGTGATGGGGTTCGAAGACGTGCTCTCCGAGCCGCAACCGCAGGTGTCGTTCGACGTGGCCTACCACCCCGACGGCCCGGGCAACGGCGCGAACGGCGCGTACATCAACATCACCCACGAGTTCGGCAGTATCGAAGACGGCAGTCAGGTGTTCGTCGCCGACGACGCCAACAACCGAATCGCGTGGGAGGACGTGTGGACCGGCGGCGAGACGGTCGGTCCCGCGGGCGAGTACGCCCACATCGACGGTGCCGGCTCCGACAGCGCGCTCCGCCCCATCTGCGAGGCGGGCCAGCACTACCGGGTCGTCATCGAACACGAAGACGGGTCGTCGAGCGTCCTCGTCGACTACGAGATTCCGACCGACCCGACCTCGACGAGCGCCGCCTGCTGAGCGCCGACGGTCGGGGCGTCGGACCCGCGCGCCGCGAGCGGGAACCGGCACGCATTAGCCGTCGCCGTGATACTGCTACCCGTGCAACCAGTCGAGCGCTCGAATCCGGACGGCGTCGATTACGGGTGGGTCATGCAGATGACGTTCGTCACGACGATTCTCGTCGGCTCGCCCATCGTCGCGGTCCTCTCGATTAACGCCGGGCTCCAGACGTGGGGAGCGCGCGCCGAGTTCGCGATTCGCGTCGGCGCGGTCATCTGGTTCGTGACTGCCGTCGTCCTGTTCGTCTACGCAAAGCGGACCAACGCGGGCGACGGCGGGACGCCCCCCGAAGCCGAGTTGGACACCGACATCGACGTGGAGGACTGAGGCCGACCCGCGGGCGACGCAGGCGAACGCGGGACTGGCCTGCGACGGCGACCGCGACGGTGTCGGCGGCGTCGCCCGCTCCCGGAAACTCTTTCACACGATACGGCGACGTTCTCGTATGATAGACGAGACCATCGAGGAGATTCGCGAGATGCAGACGCACAGCTCCTCGGTCGTCGCCGTCAAGGCCACGCGGGCGCTCGCGGAACTGACCGAGCGCGACTACGCGACCGTCGAGGAGTTCGAACGCGACCTCGAACGCAACGTCAGCGCGCTCAAGCGAGCGAACCCGTCGCACGCGTCGCTGTACAACGCCCTGCAGGACGTGCTCCACAGCGTCCAAGGCGAGGCCGACGACCTCGACGAGGCGCGGGAGCTCACCTTGGCGACCATCGACCGCGTGGTCGAGACCGTCGAGACGGGCAAGCGCCGCGCCGCCCAACAGGCGGCCGCGACCATCGAGGACGGCCAGACGTTCCTCACCCACGACTACTCCTCGACGGTCATGGAGGCCGTCGAAATCGCCGTCGCCGACGGCGCGGAACTCACCGCCTACGTGACGGAGGCCCGCCCGCGGTTCCTCGGCCGGAAGTTCGCGCGCGAACTCGCCGCCATCGACGACGTCGAACCGCATCTGATGGTCGACGGCGCGTCGGGGATGTTCCTCCCGAAGTGCGACCGCGTCATCATCGGCATGGACTGCATCGTCGAGGAGACGCTCTACAACCGCATCGGGACGTTCCCGCTCGTCGCCGCCGCCAACGAGGTCGGCGTGCCGGTCACGGTGGTCGGCTCGGGCGCGAAGGTCGTCGACGGCGGCTTCCGCTTCGAAAACGAGATTCGCTCGCCCAGCGAGGTCATGCTCGAACCCGTCGAGGGCATCGAACTGGAGAACCCCGCCTACGACGCCACGCCGGTCGACCTCATCGACGAGGTCATCACCGACGAGGGAATCATCGAGTTCTGAGCGGGCGGCGAGTCGCCCGCGGTCCGATTCGATTTCTCGCCGTTCGACCCGTCAGCCGAGGCTGACCCACCCGCCGGCCTCGTCGGAGCGCTCGATGGCGTCGAGAACCGCCTGCACCTCGTAGCCGTCCTCGAACGACGGCGAAAAGTCGCCGCCGTCGGCGACCGCCGACAGGAACTCGTAGTTCTCGTGGACGAACGTGTGTTCCCAGCCGAGGACGTGGCCCGGCGGCCACCAGTGGTCGAGGTAGGGGTCCGTCTCGTCGGTGACGAGAACCGTCTCGTAGCCGCGGGCGTCGCCGGTTTTCACCTCCAGTTCGTTGAGGCGTTCGAGCGAGAACTGCAGGCTTCCCTCGGAGCCGTGAATCTCGATGCTGTGGTCGTTCTTGTGGCCGTCGGCGAAGCGCGAGGCCTCGAAGCTCCCGACCGCGCCGTTTTCGAACTCGGCCTGCGCGGTGTAGGCGTCGTCGACGGTCACGGGCCTGTACTCGTCCGTGCCGGGCACGGGTCGCTCGTCGACGAACGTCTGGAGGTGGCCCGAGATGCGGTCGATGTCGCCGGCGCGGTCGCCGACGAGGAACCGAACGAGGTCGACCGTGTGCGCGCCGAGGTCGCCGAGCGCGCCGGAGCCGGCGGCGTCTTCGTCCATGCGCCACGTCCACGGCGCGTCGGCGTCGACGAGCCAGTCCTGTAAGTAGCGCCCGCGGACGTGTCGAATCTCGCCGAGTTCGCCGTCCTCGATGAGTCGCTTCGCGTACCGGATTGCGGGCACGAACCGGTAGTTGAACGCACAGCCGGCGACGCCGTCGGCCGCGCGGGCGGCGTCGCGCATCGCCTCGGCCTCGTCGAGCGTCGGCGCGAGCGGCTTCTCGCAGAAGACGCTGGCACCGGCTTCGAGCGCGGCGATAGAGGGCTCGGCGTGGAGGTGGTTCGGCCCGAGGTTGTAGAACACGTCCACGTCGTCGACCACGTCGCGCCAGTCGGTCGCCGTCGATTCGAAGCCGAAGCGGTCTGCGGCGTCGGAAAGCGCCTCCTCGTCGCGGCCGACGATGACCGAGCGCTCCACGTCGGGCGCGTCCGGGAAGAACATCGGCAGGCGGGCGAGCGCGTTGGAGTGCGCCTTCCCCATGAATCGGTAACCGAGGACGCCGACGGTGAGTGGTTCAGTCATTGTGCCGCCTCCGTGACCAGTGCAGTACCGCGAGCGAGGCCGGCGGCCGAGTCTCGCGGCAGTTTTTGGCCCAGATTTTTGCGGTGAGCGGGTCGCGAAGCGGCCCCGAACCGGAAAAAGGTGGGCCTGAAGCGGTAGCCGAGGACGCCGATTTTGAGTGAGTCAGTCATGGATTACTCCGCCCAGTAGGCGTCGCCGGGTTGCGTCTCGAAGACGGCGCGCGAGAGCACGTCGACGGCCTTTTCGAGGCCCTCCTTGGACGACGTGAGCGCGTCCTCGTGTTCGATGGAGAGCGCGCCCTCGTAGCCGACCATCCGGAGCGTCGACACCACGTCCTTCCAGTGGCCCTCGTCGTGGCCGTAGCCGATAGAGCGGAACAGCCACGAGCGGTCGGCGGTGTCCGCGTAGGAGGTCGTGTCGAGGACGCCCTTGATGCGCGACTCGGACTCGTAGACCTTCGTGTCCTTCGCGTGGAAGTGGTGGATGGCGTCTTCCTCGCCGAGGAACCGAATCGCGTCGGTGATGGAGATGTCCTGCCAGTAGAGGTGCGAGGGGTCGAAGTTCGCGCCGACGCGCTCGTTGGTCGCCTCGCGGAGCTTCAGCATCCCGGTCGGCTCGTAGACGAGCATGTTTGGGTGCATCTCGATGGCGATGTCGACGCCGTGGTCGTCGGCGAACGCGGCGAGGTCGGACCAGTAGTCGACGGCGACCTCCCACTGGTAGTCGTGGGCGTCGGCGTGCTCGGTCGGCCACGGCGCGGTAATCCAGTTCGGCACCTCGTCGTTCGGGCCGCCGGCGGGGAGCCCCGAGAAACAGGTGACGGTGTTCACGTCGAGGGCGTCCGCGAGTTCGATTGCCTCGCGGAGTTCGGTGTCGGCCTCGGCGGCCGTCTCCTCGTCGGGGTGGAGCGGGTTGTTGTGCGTGGCGAGCGCGCTGATTTGCAGGTCTCGGCTCTCGACCGAATCGAGGAGGGCGGCCTGCGCCTCTTCGTCCGCGACGAGGGCGCTTCGGTCGACGTGGTCCTCGCCGGGCCAGCCGCCGACGCCGAGTTCGACGCCGTCGACGCCGATACCCGACAGATAGTCGAGCGCGTCGTCGAGGGGTTCGTCTCCGAGTGGGACGGTGAGCACTCCGATGTACATATCACCCATATATACTAGGAAGTGAATAAAAATTAAGGATACGCGCAAGGGGGAGCGAGGCCGGCGCGGCCGCTCTCGAATCGGCGTCGAACGGTCGCAGTCGGTCGACTACCGGCGGAGGAACTCCGAAAGCTTCTCTCTGAGGCCGGCTTCCTCGCCCAGTCGGAGGTAGAACGCGGCCCCGCCGTCCTCGTAGTAGTTGTCGATGCGGCGGCGGACCTCGAAGCCCATCCGCTCGTAGAAATCGAGGGCGTTCGTGTTCGTCGTCCGGGCGTGACAGGTCACGACCGGGTGTTCTCTCGCGACCTCGGCGACGAGGCGCTTGCCGTAGCCCTCGCCGCGGGCGTCGGGCGAGACCGCGAGAAAGAGGATGTAGCCGTCGCGCCGCGTGGAGGCGAACGCGACGAGCGCGTCGTTCTCGTAGAGGAGATACGTGTTCGACCGGCGGTAGGCGTCCATGAAAAAGCCCCGTCGCTGTTTCAGGAGGCCTTCTTCGACCCGAATCCGCTCTTTCAGGTCCCACGCCTCCTCGGCGTACTCGCGCTGGCCGGGGGCGTCGACCCGCATCTCCACGTTGACGCTCACGTCCCGTCGTAGCCGGAGCGAGAATATAACTCCACCGTCCGTCAGGACGCCCGGACGCGGCCGCCGCCGGCCGACTCGATAGCCTGCCGACATGAATCGCGCGGGTCAGCGGCCCCCGACGCACACTCGCCGCCGACCGAAAGGACGAGGGTCGGCGGCCGCACTCACTCAGCTATGGGATTTACGCTCCGCGACCACACCGCCGACGTGGCCGTCGAGGCCGACGGCGAGAGCCTCGGTGGCGTCTTCGCCGCCGTCGCCGACGGGCTCACCGCCGCGATGTGCGACGACCCCGCCGAGACGGGCGACCGCTTTTCGTTTTCCGTCCGCGCGGAGGGCCGCGAGGCGCTGTTGTTCGACTACCTCGACCAACTCATCTACGAGCGCGACGTGCGCGGCGTCCTCCCCGCGGCCCACGAGGCGACCGTCCGCCGAGCGGGCGACGAGTGGGTCGTCGAGGCGTCCGCGCGCGGCGTCCCCTTCGCCGACGTGGACGCCCGCGACGTGAAGGCCGTCACCTACTCCGAGATGCGACTGGCGGAGACCGACGCCGGCTGGGAGGCGTACGTCGTCTTCGACGTGTGAGCTGTCGGCTTTGTCTCCGTCGTCGCCGACGGTCGCGCCGCGCGCCACAGACGCTCGCGGCGTGACGGAATCCTATTGAGTCGGCGCGTCGATTGTCCGGGTATGGAAACGCGCGAGTTCGGCGACATCGAACTGCGACGAGTTCGCGAGCACGTCTGGGAGATTCCGCAGGAGGGCGAGATGAACGCCCCCGCGCGGGTGCTGGCCTCCGAGGCGTTGCTCGACCACATCGGCGACGACAAGACGCTCGAACAGCTCCGGAACGCGACCCACCTGCCGGGCATCGCCAACCACGCCATCTGCATGCCCGACGGCCACCAGGGCTACGGCTTCCCCGTCGGCGGCGTCGGCGCGACCGACACCACGGACGGCTGTATCTCGCCCGGCGCGGTCGGCTACGACATCAACTGCGGCGTCCGCATGATGACGACGAACCTCACCTACGAGGACCTCCGGGGCCACGAGGAGGAACTCGTCGACGCCCTGTTCGAGGCGGTTCCTTCGGGGCTCGGCGGCGGCGGCGTCGTCAAGGGCGACGCCGAGACCATCGAGGACATCCTCGCCCGCGGGATGCGCTGGGCGGTCGACGCCGGCTACGCCACGGACGACGACCTCGCCCACTGCGAGGACGAGGGCTTCCGCGACGACGCCCGTCCCGAGTTCGTCTCCCAGAAGGCGAAGGACCGCGGCCGCAACCAAATCGGCAGTCTCGGCTCCGGGAACCACTTCCTCGAAGTCCAGCGCGTCACGGACATCTACCGCGACGACGTGGCCGAGTCGTTCGGCCTCGAAGCCGACCAAATCGTCGTCCTCATCCACTGTGGCTCCCGCGGCCTCGGCCACCAGACCTGCACCGACTACCTCCGGCGCATCGAGAAGGAACACAAGGACCTGCTCGACGACCTGCCGGACAAGGAGCTCGCGGCCGCGCCCGCCGGCTCCGAACTCGCCGAGGAGTACTACGGCGCGATGTGCGCCGCCATCAACTTCGCGTGGGTGAACCGACAGCTCATCATGCACCGCACGCGCGAGGTGTTCGCCGACGTGTTCGACCGCGACTGGCGCGACATGGAGATGCGGCTTCTGTACGACGTGGCGCACAACATCGCCAAGAAAGAGGTCCACGAGGTCGGGGTCGACCCGGAGGGGCGACCTGTGCGAGACGGTGACGCCGTCGAGCGCGAGGAGCGCGAACTCTACGTCCACCGGAAGGGCGCGACGCGGGCGTTCCCCGCGGGGCGGCCCGAACTCCCGCCCGCCTACGCCGACGTGGGCCAGCCGGTCATCATCCCCGGGAGCATGGGCGCGGGGAGCTACGTCCTCCGCGGCGGCGACCAGTCGCTCGACCTCACCTTCGGCTCGACCGCCCACGGCGCGGGCCGGCTCATGAGCCGAACCAAGGCGAAACAGGAGTACTGGGGCGAGACGGTGCAGGACGAACTCCGCGAGCAGGAGAAGATATACGTGAAAGCCCAGTCGGGCGCGACGGTCGCCGAGGAAGCGCCGGGCGTCTACAAGGACGTCGACGAGGTCGTCCGCGTCTCCGACGAGCTGGGCATCGGCGACAAGGTCGCGCGGACGTTCCCCGTCTGCAACATCAAGGGCTGAGTCGCCGACCCGACACGGCCCGACCTGACCCGTGTCCGCGGCTCAGGCGACGGTCGTCCCGACCGCGCGGCGCTTGTAGAAGTAGTACGCGAGCGCCGCGAGGCCGACGAACACCGCGGTCACGCCGTCGCCGACCGCGCCCCCCGAGAGGAGCGCCGAGACGACGCTCCCGAGGCCGATAGCGAGCACGAGCAGGCCGCCGCCGAGAATCCACGCCCGCGAGTCGCGGCTGGCTTCGTCGTACTGGCCGCGCTCGATGAGCGCCATCTCCTTTCTGTGTTCGAGGTAGACCACCGCGCCGGCGAACGCGAAGACGACGACGGCGAGGGCGACGAACGGCACGAAGAACAGCGCGTCGCCGAGGCCGAAGGAGGACTGAATGGGAACCATGCGTGAATAATCGACGCGTGAGCTATTGAATACGGAGGGACGCGCGTTCGCACGACACGAAGACATCGTCTCGGAGCGCACGGGTGCGCGAGTCGCGCCGAAAGTTCAGAACCCGCCGGGACCGCGCGGCCCCGCGTTCGGGCCGCCGGGTCCGGCCGGCCCAGAGGGGCCTCGCCCGCCGATGACGACGTAGTCGCTTTCGGGGACCGCCTCGACCTCGCGGCCGCCTTCGTACTTGACGAACGAGAGGTAGAACTCGCGGCCGCACGGCGACGCCAACCCGGGGCGCTCCACGTCGTCGGCGTCGACCACGTCGCCGGTCCACGACAGGGGCGAATCGCTCTCTCTTTCGCCCTCTCCTTCACGCTCGCCCTCGCCGCAGACGAACCGGACGCCCTCGGCGTCTTCGAAGTCGTCGGTCGGGTCGGCGTACGCCCAGCCTTCGAGGGGGTACGGCGTCACCGACTTGTCGGCCAGGTAGCCGTCGCGTTCGAGTTCGACGACCGCGCCGCAGTGCGGACAGTAGTACGAGACCGGAAATCCCATGGGTGAGCGTAGGACTCGGCGGGCTTAACGCCCGCGCCGAAACGGAGGTTTATCTCGAATGCCGCGGCCATCGTCTCCGTGCGTTGAGCATCGCCGCCGGGCGCGACGCGGGAGCGCGGCACGACGCCCGGCGGAGCGGCCGTGCCGCCTGTTCGCTCCTGTCGTAGCTTCTGCCCTGTCCCTGTCCCTTCGAACCTCCGTTCAGACGCCGGAGGGGCCGCCGTCGACGTATCTGAAGGCCACGCCGGCGCGGTCGGCCGTCACCTCGTCGCGGGCCGAGTCGCCGACGAACACGGCCGAGTCGGGGCCGACCGCCATGCGTTCGAGCGTCGTGAGCAACGGCTCCGGGTCGGGCTTCTGCGTCGCCACGGTGTCGCGGCCGACGACGGCGTCGACGTGGTCCGAAAGGTCGTGCACGTCGAGCGCGACCCGGCAGGCGTCCTCGGCGTTGAGCGAGCAGACGCCGGAGGGGACGCCGTCCTCGGCGAGGTGGTCCGCGAGCGGGAGGCGGTCGGAGACCCACGCGCCCTCCCGCTCGTGCGCCGCGATTTCCCGCTCAAGTTCGTCGCGGACGCCGGCTTCGTCGGCCGCGTCGAGCATGTTCCAGAGGTCCAGCGAGTCGGCGTCGACGCCGGCGTCCCGCAGGACGGCCGCGGCGTCGCGGGCGGTGTCGTTCCAGTCGACGCGGAGGTTGACGAGCGTCCCGTCGAGGTCGTAGACGACCGCGTCGAACGCCGAGAGGTCGGGGAGCGTCATTGCCAGCAGTAGGGAACCGCGGGGAAAAGACGCTTCGGGCGAAGGCCTATCCCGAATCCCCGCGTCGCCTCCGGTATGGCATTCCCGCTCCGCGAACGCCTCGCGCCGGTCCTCCCGTCGCTCGTCGTCGCCGCCGGCGTCTTCCTCCCGTGGATACAGGTCGACCCGGCCCACGACGGCCCGGTCATCGACGTCTACTACGGCGGCATGGGAAACGGGCTGGAACTCGTCCACGGAGTCGTCCTCCTCCCGACTGTCGTCCTGCTCTCCGTGGCCGCGCTCGCCGGACGGCGCTCCCGCCGCGCGGAACTCGTCGTCGGCGTCGTCGGCACCGTCGCGGTCCTGCGGTTCATCCAGCTGTGGGACGAGACGTTCGTCTCGGCGGCCGGCGCGTGGGTGACGCTCGTCGGCTGTCTCCTCCTCGCGGGCGTCGCCGCCGCCGACGTGGTCCGCGAGCGAGGACTGCCGACGCTCGCCCGGAGTCCGTGAGCGACTCGCCCGGCTGAAAAAGAGACGGCTCGCCGACTCGCCCGTTCAGTCGAGGAGCGACCGCGCGATGATTTCCTTTTGAATCTCGCTGGTCCCCTCGTAGATGGTCGTAATCTTCGAGTCGCGGTAGTAACGCTCCACGTCGAAGTCGGTGGTGTAGCCGTAGCCGCCGTGGACCTGCACGGCCTCGTTGGTCACGTCGACCGCGGCCTCGCTGGCGAAGTACTTCGCGATAGACGCCGCGGTCCGCGGGTCGTTACCGGCGTCGGCGACGCGGGCGGCCTCGCGGACGAGCATCCGCGAGGCATGGACTTGCGTGCCCATGTCGGCGATTTTGTGGCGAACCGCCTGAATCTTCGAGATGGGCTTGTCGAACTGCTCGCGCTCGTTCGCGTAGTCGATGGCGTCGTCGAGCGCGGCCTGCGCGAGTCCCACGGCCTGCGAGGCGATGCCGATGCGGCCGCCGGTCAGGATTCGGAAGGCCGCAGAGAGGCCCTTACCCTCCTCGGTGAGCCGGTTTTCGGCCGGGATGCGCACGTCGTCGAAGCGGAGCGCCGTCGTGTCGGACGCGCGGAGACCGAGTTTCTCCTCTTTCTTGCCGACCTCGTAGCCGGCCGACTCCGGGACGAGGAACTGCGTGACCGACGAGGGGTCGTCGGGGTCGGTCTTGGCGAAGAGGACGCAGACGCCGCCGCGCTGGCCGTTCGTTATCCACTGCTTTTTCCCGTTGATGACGTACTCGTCACCCTCACGCCGGGCGACTGTCGACATCTCCGCCGGGTTCGACCCGGCGTCCGGCTCGGAGAGGGCGAACATGCCGACCGGCCGGCCGCGGGCCATCTCGGGGAGCCACGTCTCTTTCTGCTCGTCGGTGGCGAACTCGGCGATGCACTCGGTGGCGAGACAGTGCACGGAGAGCGCCGTGGCGACGGCGAGTTGGCCGTAGGCGACCTCCTCGTTGACGACGGCGTAGGTGGCGCGGTCCGCGCCGAACCCGCCGTACTCCTCGGGGACGGTCAGCCCGGTCAGGTCGAGTTCGGCGAGGCCGTCCCACACGTCCTCCGGGAACGTCTCCGTCTCGTCGGCCTCGCGCGCGGTCGGGCGAATCTCCTCGACGGCGAACTCGTGGACCACGTCGCGGATGGCCCGCTGCTCGTCGGTCAGACCCGTGGCAGACCCTACGGTTTCCATGGTGATGAGTACGGACCATCATTGAAAAAGATGATTGAACCGCCGGTCGTCCGTCGGGCGTCAGCACGGCGCAGACCGGCCGCTCCACGGGCGTATTCAGTCGCGCAGGTACGCCAGCACCTCGTCGGCCGGCGCGCCGAGGCCGCCGCCCTGCGCGAAGGTCGGCCCACCGCCGCCACCGCCGCCGAACTCGTCTGTCACCTCGGCGACGACGTCCCCGGCGGCCGCGTCGCCGGCGCTGGCGACGACGACGAACGGCGCGTCGGACTCGCCGACGGCGACGAACACGTCTGCGTCTGCCCCGTCGCGGGCTTCCTTGGCGGCCTCGCCGACCTCGTTCGCGTCGAAGCCGGAGACCGCGCCGACGTTCCACGTCAGCCCGTCGCGCTCGACCGTCTCGAAGTCGGCGAGGCGAGCGCGCAGGACTTCGGATTTCAGGTCGGCGAGTTCGGACTCCAGTTCCTCGCGGGCGGCCGCGGTGCCGGCGGCCGACTCCCCCAGTCCATCGAGGTTCGTGCCGAGCGCTCGGGCGGCCTCGTAGGCGGACGCCCGGACCTCGGCGCGCCGGTCGACGGCCGACGGGCCGACCGCGAACTCGACGCGGGTGAGTCCCTCGCCGGGGTTCGACCGGCCGAGCACCTCGACCGGCCCGATTTCGACGGTGTTCGAGACGTGGGTGCCGCCGCAGGCCGCCCAGTCCCAGCCGTCGATAGAGACGACGCGAACCTCGTCGGCGTCGGCGAAGACGCCCTCCTCGGTCTTGACGTTGAACGCGATTTCCTCCCGCTCGCGGGCCTCCGCGACGGGAATCTCCTCCCACGACACTTCGCGGCTGTCCCACACCGCCCGGTTGACGAGGCGCTCCAGTTCGACGAGCGCGTCGTCGTCGACCTCGGTCGAGGTCTCGAAGTCGACGCGCACCTTCTCCGCGGAGATGTCGAAGCCGCCGTAGCCGAGGTCGTCGAAGATGCGTCGACCCGCGCCGTAGAGGACGTGACTGGCGGTGTGCGCCCGCATGCAGTACGTCCGGAAGTCGTCGTCGACGACGCCCGTCACCTCGTCGCCGACGCCGAAACCGGGGTCGGCCGCGAGGTCGTGGACGACCGCGCCGTCGGCGTCCGTGCGGACGTGTTCGACGTCGACGCCGCCGAGGACACCTCGGTCCGCGGGCTGGCCGCCGCCTTCGGGGTAGAAGTACGTCTCGTCGAGAGTGACCGACCGACCGTCGACGCGCGTCACCGTCGCGTCGAACGCCCGGACCGTCGGCGACTCGGGTGCGAGTGAGTCGGACATGTGCGCGTCGAGACGCCCGACCGAGAAAAATCGTGCTACTCGTCGACGAGGGTCACGTCGAGGCGCTCTTCGAGCGCGCGGATGGCCGACCCGCCGACGTTCGCCCGCGTGGCGCGGCCCTGCTCGATGGCGAGCAGTTGCTTCTCGTCGAGGTCGAGTTCGTCGGCGAGCTCGGCGAGTTGGAGGCCGGCGTCCTGCCGGGCGGATTCGACGACGCCGCCGTAGCCGGAGACGAGGTAGGGAAGCCGGTCTTTCTCGTAGTTCGTCCCTTTCTCCTCCCAGTGTTTGGAGTCGCCCTTCGCGCTGTCGTACATCTTGGCGGTGCGCTGGGCGGCGCGCTTCTTTCGGTTCCCCGAGGTACCGTCCCGAGAGGTGCCACTCGACCCGCTCTTTCGGTCGGCGTGGCGGTTCTCGCCGTGCGGCGCGCAGTCCGGGCAGACCAACAGGTCCGCGCCGGCCACGTTCGCGCGCCGGAGCTTCGCGGTGCTTCGGCCGCAGAGTTCGCAACTGTCGCCGTCACCGCCGCCACCGCCCCGGTTCGTCGAGTACTTGGCCATGCCCCGTGTTACTCGTTCGACCCTTTTAAACTCGCGGCACGGGGGCGACTGCGGGTGTCCGAAGTCGGAGCCGATGCGGTCGCTGGTCGGTGAATAGCGAGTCGCTCGGAGAGATATTCCTACCGGGAAGCGGTTCAGAGAAATCCAGAGAGGCGAACCTCTCCGGGTGTAGTTTCGTGGAAGGATTGTGCGTGGGTGATGTCCGTGTAGGGACGTCACCTGCATCTTGCGATGCGTGGGACCGGATTTGAACCGGCGGACCTCTACAGGACAGCGCCCTCAACGCTGCGCCGTTGGCCTGGCTTGGCTACCCACGCTCGCTGTGTCTTACTGCACTCTCCGTTACCCCGCGGTAATTTAAATGACTTTCCTTTCGACTCGGCAATGTCGGGCGTTTGCAGGCGTCGTGCCGCGGCGGGCGACAGAACGATTTTGGCCTCGCGGCCCCGGAATACGCCCATGGAGTTCCGAGCACGCGACCACGTCCGCGGACTGACCGCTCTCCTCTCGGTGCTGTCGCTCGCGCTCGTCTTCGGCGCGGCGCTCGGCGCGATTCCCCGCGCCGCGATTCCGACCGCACCGGCGGCCGCGCTGAACGCGATTCCGCACGTCAACGCGGTCATCAGCACCGTCGCCATCGTCACCATCCTCGCCGGCGTCCGATTCGTCCGGCGCGACGAAATCGAGCACCACCGGCGCATGATGCTCGCCTCCTTTCTCCTCTTTGCGACGTTCCTCGTCCTCTATCTCTACAAGGTCGTCGTGCAGGGGACCGCGGAGTTCCCCGGCCCCGACGCGGTCTACCAGTTCGTCTACCTCCCGACGCTGGCGATTCACATCCTCCTCGCCGTCGTCTGCGTCCCCGTCGTCTACTACGTCCTGCTGTTGGCGCTGACGCGGCCGATAACGGAGGTCTTCGGCACCGAGCACGCCCGGTTCGGTCGGGTCGCCGCCTCGCTGTGGCTCGTCTCGTTCGTCCTCGGAAACGTCGTCTACGCCCTCCTTTACGTCGTCTACTGAGGCGGGAGTCGGCGAGCACCGCCGCTCGGCCGTTCAAAGGGAGTACCCGTCCGACGCCCGCGGCGGGCGCGCGGCCCGAGGGCCGGTGCGGACGGGCGGTAGTACGTGGTGCGACCGGCAGGTCACAGAGACGGGGCGTGCGGGCCCTCCCGCGGCGTTCCACCGCCCCGTCGATTCGCACTCCGTACTCCGCTCGCAACCCGGTCCTCGGCGAGTCGGAGTACGGTTCGAACGACGCGCGCGAGAGAAAAGAAAGTCCGCGTTGACTATGCTATCGCGGCTCGCGGTGACTGTCAGGTGGCGCGATAGGTCGGGGGGGACGAAGGGAACCGAAACTCAGTCGCTCAGCGGCGCTTCGGCACCGACGACGGGGCGACTCACGTCGCGGTCGGTCTCCTCGCCGTCGATGTCGTAGGGGTACTCGCCGGTGACACAGCCGAGACAGAGGTCGGCGCGGGACTTTTCGAGCACCTCGGCCACGGAGTCGATAGAGAGGTAGCCGAGGCTGTCGGCGTCGATGGTGTCGCGGACCTCCTCGACGGACTTGTCCGAGGCGATGAGTTCCTCGCGGGTGGCCATGTTGATGCCCATGTAGCAGGGAGCGACGATGGGCGGCGCGCCGATGCGCATGTGGACCTCGGTCGCGCCGGCGTCGTACAGCAGTTGGACGAGCTGGTTCGACGTCGTCCCGCGGACGATGCTGTCGTCGATGAGCGTCACGGACTTGCCCTCGACGGTGCTCTTGATGGGGTTGAGCTTCAGGCGGACGGCGCGCTCGCGCTCGTCTTGGGTCGGCATGATGAACGTCCGGCCGACGTAGCGGTTCTTCATCAGCCCCTCGGCGAACTCGACGGTGGCGTCGTCTTCCTGTGCGGCCTCGGCGTAGCCGGAGGCGAACGCGCGGCCCGAGTCGGGGACGGGCATGACCACGTCGGTGTCGACGCCGTTTTCCTCCCAGAGCTTCCGGCCGAGTCCGCGGCGGACCTCGTAGACGAGCGTGTCGTTCATCACGGAGTCCGGGCGGGCGAAGTAGATGTGTTCGAAAAAGCAGTGGGCCGTGTTGTCGCGTTCGACCAGTTGATACGAGTCGAAGCCGCTTCCGTCGGGGTCGAGGACGACGAGTTCGCCCGGTTTCACGTCGCGGACGAGTTCGCCGTCGAGCGTGTCGATGGCGGCCGACTCGGAGGCGAGCACGTAGCCGTCATCGACTTTCCCGATACAGAGCGGGCGGTTCCCCTCGGGGTCGCGCACGCCGAGGACCGTCTCGTCGTGCATGATGGTGAGCGCGTACGAGCCGTGGATGCGCTCCATGGTCCGCTTGACGGCGCGGACGAGGTCCTCTTCGAGGAGGTTGCGCGCGAGGTCGTGGGCGATGACTTCGGTGTCGCCCGTGGAGGTGAAGGCGTGACCGAAGTTCTCCAGTTCGTCGCGGAGTTCGTCGGCGTTGACGAGGTTCCCGTTGTGCGCGAGACCGAGCGACCCCGACTTGAAGGAGACGGCGAACGGCTGGGCGCACGACTTCGACACGTCGCCCGCGGTGGGGTAGCGGACGTGACCGATGCCGGCCTCGCCCTTCAGACCGTCGAGGTCGTCGGCGCCGAACGCGTCGCCGACGAGACCCATCTGGACGTGACTGTGCTGTTGGAACCCGTCGTGGGTGACGATGCCTGCCGACTCTTGGCCCCGGTGCTGGAGGGCGTACAGCGAGTAGTAGAGGGGCCGTGCGGCGTCTCGACCGCCGAGTGCGACGCCGACGACACCGCACTTCTCGGTCGGTCCGCCGATGTGGTGGTGGGAGTCGTCCCGCCCAGTTACCATGGAAGATGGTAGAGAGTCGAGGGGGTAAAAAACCCGTCCTTATGCAGTAACGACGGGTTCCGAAACGGGAAAGTATGCACATGAGTGCATATTTCGGCGTGCGACGGAACTGCGGGCGACGACGCGGCGAAACGCGATGACGACAGCCACGGCGACGCTGGTAGTCGCAGAGATGACGACGGTGCTCGTCGGAGAGACAGTGACGAAGGCGACCGCGGCGGCGACGACACGCGAGGAAGAGCGCACGCAGTCGGCGAGTGTCGAGGACACGTACTCGGTGCTAGCGAGTGTCACGGACGCGAGGACGAACCGGGAGTCAGGAACGCGGGTTCGTTCTCGCCGCAGACGGCGAGAGAGAAGACAGAGACGGTCGGAGACCGTCGAGAGTCGTTAGTTGTCGCCGGACTTCGACTGCCAGGCGTAGCTCCGACGCTTCTTCGACTTACCGAAGCCGCAAGACGAGCAGACCTTCTTCTTCACGTGGTAGGACTTCTCGCCGCAGCGACGGCACTTGACGTGCGTCGTCTTGTTCTTCTTTCCTTGGCTGGGGGTTCCTGCACCCGTCATGCTTTGATGGTGACGACGTTATCGCCGCGTATAATGGTTGTGTCTTGGACTTGCTCGAGTTCGATATCCCCGGGCACGGTGTCTTCGTCCAGCGCTTCTTCGAGTACGACGTTCATGTGCTGGTCGTAACCAGCGAGGACGCCGAAGTACGCGTTTCCGTCCTTGAGGAGAACCGTCACCGGCTCGTCGAGTGACGCTTCGAGGACGTCGAGGGGTCGGCCGCTCATGCATCAAATCCGTCTCGTAGTTGTCTTAAATGTGCCGGACCGACAGTGCGAAATCGCGTCGAACCCGGTCGTTCGGGGGCGAAATCGTCGTCGAACGGACGGGTGACCGCGAATCGCGTGAGAGACTCGCACGGGTGCGAGCGTGCGGACGCGGTGAACCCACGTAGTTTTTAGTACCCCCGTGAGTAGAACTCAGTACCAGAAACCCGCGGGTAAGTGCGGGCGCGCCCAGTTCGACCGGTTCGGGCCGTCTCGCACGCGGGGTCATTCGACCGACGAGCTGCAAGACGCCGGGGCCGGTGGCCCCCAGACACCCGTCTTTCCGTGAGCACCTTCGCCACATCGTGGCTTTCGATGCTCGGAATATCGAGACACAAACCATGGAAATCGAAATCGCAACCATAGGCGGATACGAAGAAGTCGGCCGTCAGATGACGGCCGTCCGTGCCGGAGACGACGTCGTTGTCTTCGACATGGGTCTCAACCTGTCGCAGGTCCTCATCCACGACAACGTCGAGACCGAGAAGATGCACAGCCTCGACCTCATCGACATGGGCGCTATCCCGGACGACCGGGTCATGAGCGACCTCGAAGGAGACGTGCAGGCCATCGTCCCCACGCACGGCCACCTCGACCACATCGGGGCCATCTCCAAGCTCGCCCACCGCTACGACGCCCCCGTCGTCGCGACGCCCTTCACCATCGAACTGGTGAAACAGCAGATCGAAGGCGAGAACAAGTTCAACGTCAACAACGACCTCGTCAAGATGGAGGCCGGGTCGACGATGTCCATCGGCGACTCCGGACAGGTCGAACTCGAGTTCGTCCACGTCACCCACTCCATCATCGACGCCATCAACCCGGTCATCCACACGCCCGAGGGCGCAATCGTCTACGGTCTCGACAAGCGCATGGACCACTCGCCGGTCCTCGAAGACCCCATCGACATGAAGCGCTTCCGCGAGATCGGCCGCGAGGGCAACGGCGTGCTCGCGTACATCGAAGACTGTACGAACGCCGGCCGGAAGGGCCGCACGCCCTCCGAGTCCGTCGCGCGCCGCCACCTCAAAGACGTGATGACCTCCGTCGAGGACTACGACGGCGGCATCGTGGCGACGACGTTCTCGTCGCACATCTCCCGGGTCTCCTCGCTCGTCGAGTTCGCCAAGGACATCGGCCGCCAGCCGGTCCTCCTCGGCCGCTCGATGGAGAAGTACTCCGGCACCGCCGAGCGCCTCGGCTTCGTCGACCTCCCCGACGACCTCGGGATGTACGGTCACCGCAAGTCCGTCGACCGCACCTTCAAGCGAATCATGAAGGAGGGCAAGGAGAACTACCTGCCCATCGTCACGGGCCACCAGGGCGAGCCGCGCGCGATGCTCACCCGCATGGGCCGCGGCGAGACGCCGTACGAGATTGACGACGGCGACAAGGTCATCTTCTCGGCGCGGGTCATCCCGGAGCCGACGAACGAGGGCCAGCGCTACCAGTCCGAGCGCCTCCTGCGCATGCAGGGCGCGCGCATCTACGACGAGATTCACGTCTCGGGCCACCTCCGCGAGGAGGGCCACTACGAGATGTTGCAGGCGCTCCAGCCCCAGCACGTCATCCCGGCTCACCAGAACCTGAAAGGCTTCGCTCCGTACGTGGACCTCGCGGAGAGTCAGGGCTACGCCCTCGGTCGCGACCTCCACGTCACGCGGAACGGAAACATGATTCAGCTGGTGGAGTGATGACTCCCGACGCGACGGAAAAGCGGGTGCTCGAGGCGATTCGCGAGCGACGCGAGCTCGTCAACGACGCGCTCGACGAGGACGTGCCGATGGCCGAGCCGGAACGGCTCTACGAGGCCACCCGGTACCTCCTGAAAGCCGGCGGCAAGCGCCTCCGGCCGACCGTCTCCCTCCTGACCGCGGAGTCCCTCGCGGACGTCGAACCGATGTCGGAGGACTACCGGGCGTTCCCGACGCTCGCGGGCGACGCCATCGACGTGCTGGTCGCCGCCGTGAGCATCGAGGTCATCCAGTCGTTCACGCTCATCCACGACGACATCATGGACGACGACGACCTCCGTCGCGGCGTTCCGGCGGTCCACAAGGAGTACGACACCTCGACCGCCATCCTCGCCGGCGACACGCTGTACGCCAAGGCGTTCGAACTCCTGACGAAGACGGGCGCGGACCCCGCCGACGGCCTCGAAGCCGTCCGCCGGCTCGCGACCACCTGCACGCAGATTTGCGAGGGGCAGGCGCTCGACATCGAGTTCGAGCGCCGCACCGAGGTGCTCCCCGACGAGTACCTCCAGATGGTCGAGCTGAAGACGGCGGTTCTCTACGGGACCGCCGCCGCCGTTCCGGCGGTCATCATGGGCGCTGACGACGAGGTCGTCGAGGCGCTCTACCAGTACGGCATCGAGTCCGGGAGCGCGTTCCAGATTCAAGACGACGTGCTCGACCTGACCGTGCCGTCCGATCAGCTCGGCAAACAGCGCGGCTCCGACCTCGTGGAGAACAAAGAGACCATCATCTCGCTTCACGCGCGCCAGCAGGGCATCGACGTGGACGACCTCGTCGACGCCGAGACGGCCGAGGAACTCACCGAAGACGCCGTCGAAGCCGCTGTCGCCGAACTGAACGAGGCGGGAAGCATCGACTACGCCCGCGAGATGGCCGAAGACCTCACCGAGCAGGCCAAGTCGCGGCTCGACGTCCTCCCGGACAACGAGGCCCGCGACCTGCTGTGCGACATCGCGGACTACCTCATCACCCGCGGCTACTGAGCGCGCGGCGCGCCCGCCGCGAACCGCGGACGCCGGCCGTGCGGTTTTCTCTTCGAGCCGTCCCGTCCCCGAGCCCCGCCGTAACTCATATCTACTTCGAAGTGCTAACATATGACGTACCCCTGCCCGCGCGAGGACCCTTCCCCGCAATCCGGGCCTGTTTTTAGGCGCGCCGCGGAAGCGAACGGTAATGGACGACGAGCTTCGAGAGCGCATCGAGCGAGAGGCCGAGAAGCACGCGCTTCTCAACGCGGTCAAACACGAAAGCGACGCCGACGTGGGCGCGATTATGGGCCCGCTGATGGGCGAGAACCCCGACTTCCGACAGCACGGCGGCGAGATTCCGGGCCTCATCGGCCCCGTCGTCGCCGAGGTCAATCGGCTGTCGGCGGGCGAAAAGCGCGAGCGACTCGAAGAGCTCGCGCCCGAGGAACTCGCCGAGATGGAAGCCGAGGAGGAGGCGGACGACTCGCTCCTTCCCGACCTTCCGAACGCCGAGGACTACGACGAGGTCCGCATGCGCGCCGCGCCGAACCCCAACGGCCCGTGGCACCTCGGCCACGCCCGCATGCCCGCGGTCATCGGGACGTACAAGGAGATGTACGACGGCTCCTTTATCGTCCGGTTCGACGACACCGACCCCGAGACGAAGCGCCCGGACCTGACCGCGTACGACGCCATCCTCGACGACATCGACTACCTCGGGTTCGAGCCCGACGACGTGATTCGCGCCTCCGACCGTGTGGAGACGTACTACGACTACGCCCGCGAACTCATCGAGATGGGCGGCGCGTACACCTGCTCGTGTTCGGGCGAGAAGTTCTCGAACCTGAAGAACGACGGGAAGCCGTGTCCGCACCGCGACAAGGACTCCGAGACGACTCGCGAGGAGTTCGAGGACATGGTCGCAGGCGAGTACAGCTCGGGCGAGATGGTCCTCCGCGTCAAGACCGACATCGAACACAAGAACCCCGCGCTCCGCGACTGGGTCGCCTTCCGCATGATAGACACGCCGCACCCCCGCGAGGAGGCGGCTGACTACCGCGCGTGGCCGATGCTCGACTTCCAGTCCGGCGTCGACGACCACCTCACGGGCGTCACCCACATCATCCGCGGCATCGACTTACAGGACTCCGCGAAGCGCCAGCAGTTCGTCTACGACTACTTCGGCTGGGACTACCCCGAAGTCGTCCACTGGGGCCACGTGCAGGTCGACGCCTACGACGTGAAGATGTCCACGTCGAGCATCAAGGAACTCATCGACGCGGGCGAGGTCGAAGGCTGGGACGACCCGCGCGTGCCGACCATCAAGAGCCTCCGTCGCCGCGGCATCCGCGGGCAGGCCATCGTGGACGCGATGGTCGGCCTCGGCACCTCCACCTCGAACGTCGACCTCTCGATGTCGACCGTCTACGCGAACAACCGCGACCTCGTCGACGACGAGACGGACCGCTACTTCCTCGTCCGAGATGGAGAGGAGTTCGCCGTCGAGGGCGGCCCCGACAGCGCCCACCCGCCGCTTCACCCGAGCTTCGAGGAGCGCGGCACCCGCGACATCCCCGTCGGCGACAGCGTCCGCCTCGAGTCGGGCGACGTGCCCGCCGAGGGCGAGCGCGTCTGGCTGAAGGGCTTCGGCGCGGTCCGCCGCGAGGGCGACTCGCTCGTCGCCACCGGCGACGACCTCGACGTGGTCCGCGAGGGCGACGTGGCCGTGATTCACTGGGTCCCGACCGACGGCGTCTCGGTCCGCATGCGCACCATGGACGGCGACGTGACGGGCGTCGCTGAGCCCGACTTCGGCGACGTGCCCGAGGACGAACTCGTCCAGTTCGAGCGCGTCGGCTTCGTCCGCGTGGACGACCGCGGCGACGACGAGACGGTCGTCTACTTCGCGCACAAGTAAGCCGAGCGACGGACAGTCGCTTTCGACACGAACACTCGTTTTACCCACCCGCGCCTAAGGAGTCGTATGACCCTCCTCGACCTCACCCGCCGCGTCGAAACGGGGATGCCGACGTACCCCGGCGACCCGCAAGTCACAGTCGAGTCGCACGCCGACTTCGACGCCGACGGCTACCGCGTCTCGCGGCTCGAACTCGGAACCCACGCGGGCACGCACGTCGACGCCCCCGCCCACACCGAGCCGGACGGCGCGACGCTCGACGACTTCCCGGTCGAGGACCTCCGGTTCACCGCTCGGGCCATCGACTGCCGAGACGCGGGGGCCGGCGGCCGAATCGGGCCGGACGCGATTCCCGAACACCTCGAACCGCGCGTGGACTTCCTCGTGTTCCGGACCGGCTGGGAAGACGAGTGGGGGACCGAGCGCATGACCGACCACCCGGCGCTCGCGCCCGAGACGGCGCGCGCCTGCGCAGACCGGGAACTCTCGGTCGGCATCGACGCGCTCAGCCCCGACCCGACCGGCGGCGACGACGTGCCCGCTCACCACGCGATTCTCGGGGCGGACCTCCTCGTCGTCGAGAACCTCCGCGGGTTGGACGCGCTCCCGACCGACCGGACGTTCGACCTGTACGTCATGCCGCTTCGGGTGGACGCCGACGGCGCGCCCGCCCGGGTCGTCGCCGACGCGGAGACGGGACTGATTCGGCGGCGCGACGAGCGATAGATCGGCGGGAACGCGAAGTCGGTCGGCGCTCAGAGCACCACGGTCAGGACGAACCCGACGAGCATGGAGAACGTCAACAGCGCCTGCACCGCCGCGGTGGCGAGGACGCCGACGGTGGCGACGAGGGCGCGCCGACCGCTCTCTTCGGCGTCCTGATGGTCGAGGTATTCGAGGGCGAAGACGGTGCCCGCGACGCCGACGAAGATGCCGAGCGGGCCGATGAGGAACATGAGCAGGAAGCCGGCGACGCCGGCGATAATCGACGTTCTGGTCGACGCGCCGCCGAACCGCGCGGCGACCATCCCGCCGGCGTAGTCGGTGACGAGCGCGACGAGGCCGACGAGAGTGAGGCCGACGAACGCGATGGGACCGGGGTCGGAAAAACCGGACGCCACCCAGTAGACGACCACGCCGAGCACGGACAGGAGCGCGCCGGGGAGAAGCGGGAGCACGCTCCCGACGACGCCGAGGACCAAGAGGGCGAGCGCAATCCAGAGGAACACGTCCATACCGCGGTGGTTCGGGCCGGGGGCTATTCACCCCACCGAGTGGCGCGTCGAGACTGCGGCGGGAAACGGTGAGTGTAACGGGCCACCGATTCCCGCGACGAGTCGCCGAGAATCGCCCGTTCGGGGGATAGTTTATTGCCTCTACCGGAATATGTCACTAAGAGTCATGGCTATCGACCCGCAGTTCGAGGCAAACAGGGAGAAGGTCGGAGAGGAAAACGGCGTGGCCGTCTGGGGACCGGTCGAGCCGCCGGAGAAACTCGGCATCCACGGCACGCACGTCGCGGTGGACTTCGACATCTGTCTCGCCGACGGGGCGTGTCTGGAAGACTGCCCCGTGGACGTGTTCACGTGGGTCGACACGCCCGACCACCCCGAGTCGGACATCAAGGCCGAACCGACCCACGAAGACCAGTGTATCGACTGCATGCTCTGTGTCGACGTCTGCCCGGTCGACGCCATCGACGTCGACCCCGGGCGAGCGGGACGCATCTGAGGGAAGAAACCCCGACTTTTTGCGGGTGACGCCGCCGCCAGCGACGCCGCCGAGCGGCGCAGACGTTCCGGCAACCTAGTACAAAAGATTATTATGAATATGAGCTAGCATTAACTGGAGAGTGTTCTCAATGCACATGGTGGTACTTACCAAAGGCGTTCCCGACTTCCGGGAGGGCCAGGTATCGTTTGACGAGGACGGGCACCTCGAACGGGGGAAGACGCCCACGGTGATGAATCCGAACGACCGCTTCGCGCTGGAGGCGGCGCTCCAGACGCGGGTTCGACACGGCGGACGGGTGAGCGTGATGAGCATGGGGCCGCCGGGGTACAAGGAGGTGCTACAGGAGGCGATGGAGACGGTGTACGCCGACGACCTCCACCTCGTCTCGGACCGCGAGATGGCGGCCGCCGACACGTGGGCGACGGCCATCACCCTCAGCGCGGGCATCGAGACGCTCGGCGAACCGGACGTGGTGTTCGCCGGGTTCAAGACCGCAGACGGGGAGACGGGCCACACCGGCCCGCAGACGAACTGGTGTCTCGACATGCCGCTCGTCACCCACGTCGTCTCCCTCGACATCGACGAGGAGGCGGGGACCCTGCGCGCCAAGCGACTGGTCGAAGGCGACATCGAGGAGATAGAGACCGTCGAGACGGAGCTTCCGGCGTTCGTCGTCGCGGACCCCGAGTTCGAGCCGTCGTATCGGACGGCGGGCGAGCGCCTGACGCTGAAGGACCTCCGCGAGGAGACCCGGGCGCGCGCCGAAAACTACGAGGAGCACCTGACAGTGCGGGACCACGCCGACATCAACGTCGACCCGGACTACATCGGCCTCGACGGCTCGCCGACCATCGTCTCGTCGGTCGACCCGATTCCGAAGGCCCCGGCGGAGCGGGAGGCCACGATGGTCGACCCGGACGATACGAGAGCCATGCAGGACGTGCTGACCGCGATGCAGTCGGCGGTGGGCGACGGCGACGGCGGCGACACCGCGGCCGCGGGGGGTGACTGAGCGTGACCGACTTCGACCCCGGCGACTACGAGATTTCGGAGCTCGGCCCGGCCATCAAGGACATCGACGACCTCGGCGAGCTAGAGGAGATTCTACAGGCCGAACACCGCGGGCAGAACCGCGCGCCGGCCGTCGCGCTCATCGAGAGCCGCATCGAGAAGTTCTCCGAGGACGACGAGGAGCCGGCGGACGCGGGCGAACTGGACCTCGCGTCGATGAGCACCGCAGAAATCGGGAACACCCTCCAGAGCGTCGAGGAGGTCTCGGAGCTCGAAGCGCTCCTCGAACGCGAGGAGGCCGGCGAGGACCGCGACCCGGTGAAGCGACTCATCAGCAACCGCATCGACTCGGTGAAGGGGAGCGACGAGGAGGACACGGAAATCGAGGTGGACGACCGGACGCCCGAGGAGCGCCACCCCGACCTCGACCACCCGACCCGCGACAAGCGACACGTCCGGTCGCTCCACGGGGGGACCTACCGCGACATGTGGGTCTACTGCGAGACGCAGGCGGGCGAACTCGTGGACGTGTCCAAGGAGATGCTGGGCAAGGCCCGCGAGCTGATGGACACCTACAACGACGACTACACGACCGACGAGCGGGTCGTCGCGGTGCTCATCGGCTCCGACGTGTCGAAGCACGTCGAGGACGTCATCGCCTACGGCGCGGACGTGGTCGTCGTCCGCGAGGACGCCCGGCTCGAACGCTTCCAGCACAAGCCGTACACCGAGATATTCTGCGACATGGCCCGCGCGGGGGCCACCCACCAGAACTTCGAGGTCACGGACGGTCGCGACGAGCCGTGGCGCGACTACGACAAGCCGCGGTACGTGCTGTTCCCGGCGACGAACAACGGCCGGGACCTCTCGGCGCTCGTGCAGGCCGAACTCGACTCCGGCCTCGCCAGCGACTGCTCGGGGCTGTACATCACAGAAGAGGTCATCTCGAACCCGGTCAAGACCGGCGTCGCCGGCGAGAAAAAGGAGTTCCAGCGCGTCCTCCACATGAAGCGCCCGGACTTCTCGGGCTTCGAGTACTCGACGATTCTCTGTATCGACAACCCGACGCGGGAGTTCCACCCGCAGGGAGCGTCGGTCATCCCCGGGAGCTTCGACGTGCCCGACCCGGACCCAGACCGCGAGGGACTCGTGGTCGAACACGACGCCCCGCTCGACGACGACTGGTTCCGCGTCACCGTCACGGACTTCGACCAACTCGACGAGGGTATCGACCTGACCGGCCACGAGGTCATCGTCGCGGTCGGCCGCGGCATCGGCGACGACCCGACGAAGGGCATCGAACTCGCCTTGGACCTCGCCGACCAGTTCGAGGACGCCGAGGTCGGCGTCACCCGCGGCATCGTCACGGGGTCGTTCAACTTCGACGGCCACGTCGAGCAGTACACCCACGAGGACAGACAGATAGGCGAGACGGGGCAGGTCGTCGCGCCGAGGCTCTACGTCGCGGCGGGCATCTCCGGCGCGGTCCAGCACAAGGTCGGCATGGACGAGTCGGACACCATCGTCGCCGTCAACACCGACCCCGACGCCCGCATCCGCGACTTCTCGGACTACTTCATCGAGGGCGACCTGTTCGAGGTGTTGCCGAGGCTGACGACGGCGCTCAAGGAGGGCCGGTTCGAGGCGGCGGTCGCCAGCGACGGGGGACGCGCGGCATCGACGCCGCCGGCCGGAGCGCCCGACGCTGGCGCTGGCGCGGCCGCGGACGACCGAGGTGAGTCGCGATGAGCGACTACGAACACTACGAGGCGCTGGTCGTCGGGGCTGGCCCCGGCGGCGCGGCGGCGGCCGCGACGTTCGCCAACTACGGCATCGAGACGCTCGTCCTCGAACGCGGCGTCGAGGCCGGGTCGAAGAACGTCTCGGGCGGGCTCATCTACGCCGAGGAGTCCGCGCCGTACACCATCGACGACCTCTTTCCGGGCTTCCGCGAGGCGGCCGCCGAGCGGCCCATCACGAAGTACCGCATCCACAACATCGCCGGCGACAAGGTGGAGTCGTTCGACCTCACGGACCTCCACGAACACGACACCGAGTGGTCCGACTCGGTCCTCCGGCGGAAGATGGACTCGTGGCTCGAAGACCGCGTCCACGAGCGGACCCGCGAGACCGGCGGCGGTCTCCTGACGGGCGTCCACGTCAACGGCCTGCTCCGCGAGGAGGGCCGCATCGTCGGGGTCACGCTCGACGAACTCGACCCGATAACGGCCGATATCATCGTCGCCGCCGACGGGGTGAACTCGGAACTCGCCCGCGACGCGGGCCTGATGGACTGGGACGAGCCAGACGAGTGGTTCCAGGGCGTCAAGGCCGTCGTCGACATGCCGGAAGACGCCATCGCCGACCGGTTCGACGTGGCTGACGACGAGGGCGCGGCCCACCTGTTCTCGGGCGACCTCTTCGAGGGCGTCCGCGGTGGCGGCTTCCTCTACACGAACCGCGACACGCTGTCGCTCGGGACGGTGTTCCACCTCGACAGCCTCGTCGCCGAGGAGGCGGAGCCACACGAGCTACTGGACGGACTTCTGACCCACCCGCTTCTCGCGCAGTGGCTCGGTGACGACTACACGGAACTGGAGTACAGCGCGAAGCTCGTGCCCGACTCGAAGAAGGTCGCCCTGCGCGAACCGCACTTCGGCCGCCTGCTCCTCGTCGGCGACGCGGCCGGCCAGATGCAGGCGCAGGGGCCAATCATCAAGGGCATGAACCACGCCGTCACCGCCGGCGCGCTCGCCGCGGAGTCGTACGCGCAGGCCAAATCGCGCAACGAACCGGAGAAGGCAGGGACCCGCTACGCCCGCAAACTCCGGAGCGAGGGCGTGATGAAGAAGCTCCGCCCACGCGGCTACGAACTGCTCCGGGGCGTCGCCGAGGACGACGGCGTGACCGGCGTGGTCGACTCCGTGCTCACCTCGGCGGTCGGTCGCGCCGGCATCAGGGCGCTTTCCGGGCGGCTCGAACGCCTCTACAACGTCCCGACGCTGTCGGCGTTGATGCCGGACACGCGGACGCCCTACGTCACGCTCCCGACGGTCATCGCCGAGGAGTTGGGGACGCGGGTGCGCGAGACGAGTTCGGTGACGCCGCCGGACCTCGAAGCCCGCATCGGCGGGCTGACCTACGACACCGACATCGGCAACCCGCACATCACGCTCCGCGACGAGTCCTTCGAGGCGAGCGGGGCCGCGGTGGCGGCCTGTCCGGTCTCGGCGGTCGACTTCGGCGGCGGCTGTTACCGCGAGGAGGTCGTCCGGACCAACGGCTCCGAGGAGCGCGTCGTCAGCCTCGACACCCAGCCCTGCGTCGAGTGCGGCACCTGCGCCGTCGTCGCCGACACCGACTGGAGCCACCCGCGCGGCGACAAGGGCGTCGAGTTCAAGTGGGGGTGACGGGGGTGCGAAGATGAGCGGCGACGCGACCGGCCCGGAATCTCGCCCCGACTCCCAACCCGTCGCCGACGGCCGCGGGGCCGAGGAGCGTCACCCGGAAGACGTGCGGTTCGGCGAGCGCGCCAGAGCCCTCGCCGCCGAGGCGCGGGAAGCGCGGGAGTCGTTCGACCCGCCACCGTCGTCGGCCGCGGACCGGCGCGCGCTCGAATGCGCCCGCGACGGCGTCGGCCCGGCGGTCTCGCTCTACATCCGGGCGCGGACGGGCGACCGACTGGTCTCCTTCACCGGCGAGGAGTTCGAACTCCTCCACCGGGCGATGAACGACTGGCTCGCCATGTACGCCCGGTGCTACGGCGTCGACCTCGACGCGGACTTCACGGTGCGCGAGGCCGCCGAAGTCCTGCTTCGGACCCACGACGTGGTCGACACCGCCCAACTCCTGACCTGCGTCCCCGAGCGGCGCTGAGGCCGGCCCGCGCCCCGCGGTCGCGGTCCCGTTTCACGCGTCGGCGAAGCCGACTGTCGGCGAGTCGAACACGAACAACAATTATAAATCATGAGTGTGATTGTGTACCATGGAAGTAACTGACAGTCTCAACTTCGGACACAAAGACCGCAAAGACATCTACGAGTACATCGAGCGCAACGGGACCGTCCGCGAAGACGAGGTACGCCGGGCGCTCAACTTCGAGCCGGCGGCGCTGGGGGCGCACCTGACCGTTCTGCGACGCGACGGCTACATCCGAAAAGTCGGCAACCACGTCGAGGTGGCGTACGCGCCCGGCGAGGCGGAGACGGTCGAACTCGGCGACCTCGACGTGACGATTCGGATGGCCCAGAACGTCGACCTGGAGAGCCTCGTCGACGCCATCCACGAGGTCGCAGACGAGGGCCGGTACATCGAGGCCGAGACGGTCGCCGACCTGCTCGACCACGAGGAGGTCGTCCTCCGGCACAACGACGTGAACTCCCGGATGGTGTTCGTCGCCACCGTGGGCGACGAGCTCGCCGGCTGGGTCCACCTCGACCTGCCCGAGGCGGAGAAGCTGAGCCACACCGCCGTCCTGACGGTCGGCACGCGACCGGAGTTCCGCGGTAACGGCGTCGGGAGCAGACTCCTCGACCGCGGCGTCGACTGGGCGCGCGAGCGCGGCTTCGAGAAGCTCTACAACAGCATCCCGGCGACCAACGAGGAGGCCATCGCGTTCCTCGAAGGCCACGGCTGGGAGACCGAAGCCGTCCGCGACGGCCACTACAAGATAGACGGCGACTACGTCGACGAAGTGATGATGGCCGTGTCGCTCCGGTGAGCGCGGACTCGCTCCGTCTCCGACCCTGATTTTCTGCGCGTCGTCGCTTCCGCCAGCGACGCGTGGGTCTGCGACTGCCCCGCGTGCGACCGGTCGCGCGACCACCCGACCGGCTTACGACCAATCGTCTGCGGCCCCGTCGAGAGGTTCGGCGACGACGCCGTCCCGCTGGACGAGCGCCCTCGCGTGGGCCGTACAGACGTTCCTGTCGGCGTCCCACGGCACGTAGAGCCTGACCGCCGCGATGTTTCCGCAGTCGGGTTCGCTACACTCGGCCATACGGGGAGCGTCGGCACCGACGACTATCGGTGTGTCGGCGCGCGGGCGACCGGCGCGACCGTTCCCACGGGCGGCGTCACCGGAACCGCTCGCGCTCGGCGTGGGCCGCGTCGGTGCCGTACTCGTCCACGAGCGGTTCGTAGGCGTCGCCGAGCGCGCGCATGGCCCCCGCGGTCGAGTGGAAGTCGAGTTCGTCCGCGACGGCGTCCCACGGGCGCGTCTGGAGGACTTTGCGGACGAGCAGTCGCTCTTCCCGAGGCGTGAGCGACGCGCGCTCGGGGTTCGTGAGGTGCGCGAGTCCGAGTCGCCGGAACGCGCCGGGGGCGGTCGTGTAGAGTCCCGGGCCGTACGACGCGCCGACGACGACGCGCCACTCGTACTCGGAGAGGTCGGGCGAGAAGGCTGACTCAGGGCCGGCGTCGGCGTCGGAGTCGGAACCGGCCTCGACGGCGGCGAGGGCGGTCCGCGCCACGTCGGCGTCGAGGTCCGAGAGGGCGTCGCCGAGCACGTCGCCGACGCGGCCGAGGAACCACCTCGCGTGGCGGTCGCGGAGGTCGCGACCGGCGGGCGACAGCGGGCGCATCATGAGCGCGGAGTACTCGCCGCTGGTGTCGTTTCTGGTGGTCGAGAGGTGGACCGTACCGTAGCCGTTGTCGCGCCAAAACGAGAGGAGGTCGGGAGTCGCGCCGAAGCCGACGCCGAGGTAGTCCGCCTCGTCCGCGAACTCGTCGCGTAGCTCCGAGAGGAGCCGCGAGCCGAGGCCCGACGACCGGACCGCGTGGTGGGTGGCGATGCGCATCACGCGGTAACCGACGGGGATTCCCGCCCCCTCGTCGCGGAGCTGGCTCGTGAACACGTCGGGGAGCATGTTCCCGCGGACCCGGTCGCCGTCGTACATGTGCCGGCGGGTGTCGGCGTCGAGGCCGCCCTCGCGGGCGAGGAGCGCGACCGAGACGACCCGGCCCTCGTGGGTGAGCGCCCGAAGCGTCAGGTTCGGGGCGTCGAGGAGGCGGGCGAGGTCGTCCGGCTCGGTCCGGTAGTGCGCGAGGACGAGCAGGCCGAACGCCTCGCGGAGCAGGTGTTCGTCCGCCAGTAGGTCGTCGGGCGAAAGCGCCCGGTAGGAGGCGGATTCGGGCGTCGCGTCCGCGACGAGTTGGTCGACCGGCGGCCGGGCGTCGAGGAGGAGCGCGCGGAACGTCCACGACTCGACGGGGTCGCCGGCGGCGTAGCGAATCGGGTCGTCGAGGCGCGCGTCGGTCACCTCGCGGTCCGCGTCGTCGAGGCGGTCGCGGAAGCGGACGGCGAAGCCGCGGCCCGCGCCCTCGTAGCCGCGGACGGTCGTACAGAAGGCGACCGCGGGCGCGGCGAGGAACGATTCGAGGAGCCTGACGGGGAGGGCCGCGGCCTCGTCCACGACGAGCGCGTCGGCGTCGGCCCCGGCCGCGCCGGCTTCTGTCGGCGGGACGTAGCGGACGCGCCCGCCGCGGTCGGCCGCGATGTCGAAGTCGTCCGCGCCGCCGCCCCGGAGCGCGCCGAGTTCGGAGAGGAGTCGCTCCGCGCGGGCGAACACCTCGGCGGCGTTCCGCTTTCCGGGCGCGGTCACGACCACGTCCGCGCCCTCGGCCGCGAGGCTCCCGGCGGCGAGGCCCGCCGCGCTCGACTTCCCGCGGCCGCGGTCGGCCTCTACGACGACGGCGGTCCCCGGTTCCGTCAGGGCTTCGAGCGCGGCGAGCGCCTCGGACTGGTCGGCGGTGAGGCAGTCCTCGTAGGCGCGCCGCGGGAATCTGCGGTCCCCCTCTCTCGGCACCCGCGGCGGGGCGGCGTCGAAGCTGATTCCCTGTCGGTACGCGCCGTCGCGCTCGGCGGTCCCAGAATCGAGGTCCACGAGCGCGACGCCGGGGTGGTCCCGGAGCGTCGAGACGAGTCGGCCGCGGAAGCGACCGGTCACGTCGCCGACGGTGAACGGCGGGACGGCCAATCGCTCGTCGAACGAGTCGTGGCGGGCCGGCCAGTCGTCGAGCGAGGGGGTGAGCAAAACGAGCAGGCCGCCGCCGTCGACCGCGCCGGCGACGCGGCCGAGCGCGTTCGCCGAAAAGTCCTCGTGGGCGTCGAGAACGACGAGCGTCCGGGTCGTCCCGAGGAGCGAGGAGGCGCGCTTCGGTTCGACGCGGTGGAAGCGAAAGCCCTCGCGGGCGGTGACGAACGTCACCTCGTCGTCGGGCACGTCGGCCCCGCGGACCGCGTCGAAGGCGGCGTCGATGCCGGCGTCCCGGTCGCCGGCGAGGACGATGAGGCGTCGCTGATTCGTCGCCAGCGCCTCCTCGCGGCGGGCGGCGGCGAGCGCCTCGACGTCGGGGTCGTCGCCGAGTTCGGTCATGGTATCGGTACGTCGGCGCGGCTATTCACGTTCTTCGGTCGGGCGCGAGCGCCCCGCAGTTCGGTCGGTACGGCGGTGGTTCTAGTGGGGTGTCACACGCCGCCAAACGCGAGTCGTGTGAGCAGTCGACACGCAGATTCGGGTCGCTGTGGTCGGCGAGAAATCGGGCGATTCGCGGGTCGTGCGGACGCGTCGCACGGCGCTACGATTTTGAAAGCGCTTTTATGGGGGCCGGAGCAAAGGATGGTTACAGCCTGTCCGGGGTTGATGAACCTCCTCGCCGTAGGGAAATCGTTGACCGGTCGCGACCGACCGACCGGTGTGATACCGGCGAGGGAGTCGAGCCCGCGAGCAGGATATAGGTGAACAACAATGGCTGTTTACGTAGACTTCGACGTACCGGCCGACCTCGCTGACAGCGCCGTCGAGGCGCTCGAGGTCGCCCGAGATACTGGTATCGTGAAGAAAGGAACCAACGAAACGACCAAGTCCATCGAGCGGGGCAACGCCCAGCTCGTCCTCATCGCGGAAGACGTTTCCCCCGAGGAAATCGTCATGCACCTGCCCGAACTCGCCGACGAGAAGGGCATTCCGTTCATCTTCGTCGAGACGCAGGACGACATCGGCCACGCCGCCGGCCTCGAAGTCGGCAGTGCCGCGGCCGCCATCGTCGACGCCGGCGACGCGTCCGACGATGTCGAGGACATTGCGACTAAGGTCGAGGACCTTCGATAACCGACCATGAGCGCGGACGAACAAGCCAGCGACTCGACGCCTGCCGAAGTCATCGAAGTCGTTGGAAAGACTGGGATGCACGGCGAGGCCATGCAGGTCAAGTGCCGCATCCGCGAAGGCTCCAACCAGGGCCGTATCATCACGCGAAACGTGCTGGGTCCCGTCCGCGAGGGCGACATCCTCCAGCTCCGCGAGACTCAGCGTGACGCCGACTCCATCGGAGGGCAGTAACAATGGTCGAAAAGCGCACGTGCGACTACAGCGGTGACGAAATCGAGCCCGGCACGGGCACGATGTACGTCAAGACCGACGGCACCATCCTCCACTTCAAGGACTCGAAGGCCGAGAAGAACTACTTCCTCGGCCGCGAAGCCCGCGACCTCGAGTGGACCGAGGCCGGCCGCCGCGCGAGCGGCAAGTCGGAGGACAACTGATGTCCGACGCTGAGCGCACCTTCGTGATGGTCAAGCCCGACGGCGTCCAGCGCGGTCTCATCGGGGACATCGTCTCCCGCTTCGAGGACCGCGGTCTCAAGATGGTCGGCGGCAAGTTCATGCAGATCGACGAGGAGCTCGCCCACGACCACTACGGCGAGCACGAGGGCAAGCCCTTCTTCGAGGGTCTCGTCGACTTCATCACGTCCGGTCCCGTCTTCGCGATGGTCTGGGAAGGACAGGACGCGACGCGACAGGTCCGCCGCATGATGGGCGAGACCGACCCCGCAGAGTCCGCCCCCGGCACCATCCGCGGCGACTACGGTCTCGACCTCGGCCGGAACGTCATCCACGGCTCCGACCACGAGGACGAGGGCGCGAACGAGCGCGAAATCGCGCTCTTCTTCGACGAGGACGAACTCGTCGACTACGAGCGCGTCGACGAGACCTGGCTCTACGAGTAAGTCTCGTCTCGCGGTTCTCACGCTTTCTTCCGAGAGGAGCGACGGCCACGTCTCCCCTCTCGTCCGCGCTCCAGCCGCCGAGAGGGCGCTCTCGTCGGGTCGGTGTGCGGGATTCTACCATCGGTCATCCGCGCTCGGCGGCGACCCTCACCGCGGCCTGACCGTCCACCGCGCGGCGAACAACGGTTTTCTCGTCGCCCGGCGAATCGTGTCACATGGTCGAAGTGGAACTCGTAGTCCTCGCGCTCGCGGTGCTGTTCGTCGGCGGCGCGGCGGCGATGCTCGGCGCGACCGCGATTGCGGCGTGGACGACCGCGCGACTGGCGGCGACGCTCTCGACGCTCGCGCGGCCGGTCGTCCTCGGCCCGACCGACATCCGCGACGTGGAACTCCGCGTGGCCGGCCTGCGCGCGCTCGACCACGTCGATTCCGGCGTCGTCACGAACGTCGTCCCCGAGCGGCGGCGCGGCGCGAGCGGCTTCGCTCGGTTCTCCCGGCGGGACGGCGTGCGGTTCGACCTCGCGCTCGCGACGCCCGACGACCGGACCGCGGCGGTCTGGGTGCCGGTCCCGGAGGCGCTGACCGGCGGGTCGCGGTTCGAGCGCATCGCCGCGGCGTGCGACGTGGTCCCCGAGGAGATTTCGGACGCCGTCGGCGCGGAGCTTCCGCTGGTTCGCAGTGCTGACGGCGGCTGGCGCGTCGGAAGCGGCGACGCCTCCGGCCACCGTCGGGGCGACGACGATGCCGCACTCGGTCGCTCGTTCGAGACCGAGCGCGCCTGAGTCGCGCCGGCGAGTCGTCGCGTCGTCGCGTCGCCACCACCGACCGAGACGCGACCGAAGGCGGTGCGGTCCCGCGGCTCTGTGGTCGCGGGTCGAGACGGACGAAAAAGAACGAAACGCGGCGTCGGTGGCTCAGTCGGCCTGCGGGACGGGCGCGTCGAGGTCGATTTCGCCGGCGTCGAGTTCGGCTTCGACCTCGCGGGCGGCTTTGACCATGTTCTCCATCTTCTGGTAGGCGACCTCGCGGGGGAGGAGCTTCACGCCGCAGTCGGGCGAGACGGTGAGCTTCTCCGGCGGGACGACCTTCAGGCCCTGCTTGATGTTCTCCTTTATCTCCTCGACGGTCTCGACTTCGGCGGTGTGAACGTCGACGACGCCGAGCGCGAGGTCCGGCTCGAACTCGGGGTCGGTGAACACGTCTATCTGCTCGTAGCCGCCGTTGCAGAGTTCCACGTCGAACTCGTCGATGGGGTAGTCGTTGAGTTCGGGGTAGATGCGGGAGTAGTCGCCGTAACAGACGTGGAGGCCGATGCGGACCTCGTCGGGGACGCCCGCGACGATGCGTTCGAGACACTCGCCGACGATGGCGTGGTCGTCCGGCGTCGTCGCCAGCGCGGGCTCGTCGATCTGGATGTAGGTCGCGCCCGCCTCGACGAGCTGTTCGATCTCCTCGTTGACGAGGTCGGCCAGCGCGTACGCGAGGTCCGCCTCGGAGTCGTAGTGCTCGTTGAACGACCAGCTCGCCAGCGTGTACGGGCCCGTGATGGGCACCTTGACGGGCTTGGAGGCCACGTCGCTCGTGAACTCGAACTCGTCGACCAGCCACGGCTCGTCGTACTCGACCTCGCCGACGACGGAGGGCTTGTCGAAGTAGTTGTGGCCCCACACCTTCACCGGGCCGTTGAACTCGTAGCCGGGGATGCGGTGGGCGAAGTACTCGACCATCTCCTCGCGGCGCATCTCGCCGTCGACGACGGTGTCGAGGCCGGAGCGCTCGTGTTCGTTGGTGATGACGCGACAGGCGTCGTCGTGGGCCTCGTGGAGGTGCTCCTGGGTGAACTTGGAGTCGGGGTCCTCCGCGAGGTCGTTGGCGCGGTTGAGCCACTTGGGCTTGGGGTAGGAGCCGACGACGGTCGTGAGCAGGAAGTGCTCGTTGTCGTGGTTCTCGGGGCGGAACTGCTCGCGGTTCTCGGCGTCGCGGCTCATGCTTCCACCTCCAGTTCGTCCTCGGTGGCGGCCGCGAGAGCGGCGAGTTTCTCCGTCGCGCGGTTCTCCGGCAGGTAGAACAGTTCGGTGTTGGAGGTCACGTAGGCGGTGTCGAACGTCTGGCTCTGGACGTTGTCGAGGGTCCACTCGACGCGCTCGCGGACCGTCTCGGGGTCTTCGACCAGCGTGTTCTGGCCGTCGACGAGGCCCAGGGCGATGTCGTCTTTCGTGCCGTACTCGTTGACGTTGTAGAGCGTCTGGTCGCGGTCGCCGGCGACGAAGTCGAAGCCGATGGCGTCCACGTCGGCGTCCATGAGGTGCGCGTAGACCTTCTCGTCGAGCGCGCCCCAGTAGGTGTGGACGACCACGTCGGCGTCGGTCGCGTCGGAGACGGCCGAGATGGCCTCGGGGACGCGCTCGTCGACGTCCTCGCCCGGCGGCGAGAACACGAGCGAGGGTTCGAGGAGGAACAGCGTCTCGTGGTCGGGGAAGGCGTCGACCTCGCCCGCGAGGAACTCGCTGACGGCGTCGAGGAAGTCGGCCTCGTCGCCGTAGTGCTCGTCGGTGGCGAGGTCCGAAAGCGAGTACGGACCGGGGAGGACCGCCTGTAGCGACTCGTCGCCGAGGAGGTCGGCGGTGGCGTCGAGCTCGGCCGCGACGTCGCCGGAGAAGGTGAGTTCGCCGCGGACCTGCGGGTCGCGGTAGAAGTTGTTGTTGTCGTAGTAGCGGACGATGCCGCCGGTCTCGACGTTCTCGTGGACCGTAAGCGGGTGCGCGAGCATGTCGTCCCAGCGGAGTTGCCCCTCGACGACGCGGTCGAGGCCGGCATCGGTCTGCTCGGAGACGACCTCCTCGCGGGCGCGATCGTACGCGCCCACGATGTCTGCGCCCTCGTTACCGGAGATGAGGTCGTGTTTCTGGTGGCCCTTGAGGTCCGAAAGCTCCTGTTTCGCCCAATCCGGGAGGGGATACAGTCCCGGTGTCGTCGAGACGAGTTCAGTCATCACTCCTGGCTAAGAAATGACGGTGTATAATATTTCCTGTATCAACATATGCGCATTGGTTATTCTAGCGCGAGTACCGTGAGCGTCTCGTAGGGGTACGACTCCTGCACGACGACTTCGTGGCCGAAGCCGTTCGCCTCGGCGCGCGCGAGCACCTCGTCGTAGCCGGTGAAGCTACTCACGAGGAGGAAGACGGTGCCGCCCGGTTTGAGGACGCGCCCGACCGTGTCGAGGAAGGGGTCGATGATTTCGCGGCCGTCCTCGCCGCCGGTGAGCGCGACCTCCATCCAGTCGTCGCGCGCGGCTTCGAGGTCCTCGGGGAGGTACGGCGGGTTGAACGCCACCGCGTCGAAGGCGTCGTCGCGGAACGGTTCGACGAGGCTCCCGCGGACGACTTCGAATCCTCGGTGGCCGTCGGCACGGAGGGCGGCGGCGCGCTCGGCGGCCTGCCGGCAGGCGTGGGGGTTGAGGTCGCTGGCGACCACGTCGGCGTCGGTCTTCGTCGCGAGCCGTTCTGCGACCCAGCCCGAGCCGGTGCCGACTTCGAGGACGCGCCCCGAGACGCGGCCGACCGCGGCCTGCGCGAGCAGGCCGGAGTCCTCCGCGGGCTGGTAGACCGAGGTGTTCATCCCGCGGCGTTCGGCGAGGTCGGTCATTCGTCGGCCTCCTCGACGCCGCCGTCGGCTTCGGGACTCGCTTCGGGCCGCGAGTCGGTGAGTGGAATCGGACCCGAGGGGTCGCGCTCGGACAGCGCGCGCTGGGGGAACGGAATGGTGATTCCCTCCTCGTCGAACGCCTCGCTGACGGCCGAAATAGTCGCCGTCCGCGCGCGCCACCACCGGCGGGCGCTCGGGCGGTCTATCCACGGGCGCACCCCGAGAACGACCGCCGAGTCGTCGAACCGCTTGGCGACGACCTGCGGCTTCGGCACCGAAAGCACCTCGTCGAGGTCTTCGACGGCCGCCTGTGCCACCTCGGCGGCGCGGTCGATGTCGGCGTCGTAGTCGACACCGACCTCGATGTCGAGGCGGAGTCGCCCCTTTCGGCTCCGGTTGACGAGGCTCTCCGAACTCACCACGTCGTTCGGAATCATCACGAACTCGCCGTCGAACGTCTGGATGCGCGTGTTCACGACCGTGATTTCGGTGACGATGCCCTCGTGGTCGCCGACCTCGACCCAGTCGCCGATTTCGAACGGCCGGGAGAACATGATGACGAAGCCCGCGATGAGCGCGCCGAGGGTCTGTCTCGCCGCCATCCCGACCACGATGCCGAGGAAGCCAGCGCCGACGAGGAAGCCGCCGAGGTCGGCCCGCCAGATGCCGAGGATGACCGCGAGCGTCGCGAGGTAGGTCGTCACCTGCGCGATGCGGTAGATGATTTCGCGCTGGTGGTCCGAAATCTCCGGGCGCGTGCTCGCAATCTCGCCGATGAACCGGCCGAGGACGCTCGTGAGGACGTACGCGCCGACGACGAACGCCGCCGACAGCGCGATGCGGACGAACGTCTGCCGGTTGACGTCGTACTGCGCCGAAATCGTGCCGATGTCGCCCGACAGCGACCAGAGCGCGAAGACGAACGCCCCGCCGCCGGCGACGACGACGAGACGGAGGACCGTCACCGAGAGATGCCACACCGGCATCGAGACGGCCTCGACCTCCTTGTCGTGGAGGCGCGCGCCGAGCCGCCAGACGGCGACGACGGCGACGGTCACGAGGACGCTCGCGGCGACGCGGAGTTCGAACGTCGGGAACAGCGACGCGATGTCGAGGATGGCGTCGCTCTGGAGGGGCGTTCCCGTCGAGGCGAGGCGGAGGAGCGCCGCGGCGAGTGCGGGTGCGGGGACCGTCATGGATTACAGGCCGACCGACGCGGCGAGTTGCGCGAGCTCGGCGAACTCCGCGGGAGCCATGTTGCCGGCGCGCTTTCGGAGGACGTCTTCGTCCGCGGCCTCGACGACGGCCTCGGGGTCCGACAGCCCGGAGATGTGCGCCGTGTTGCGGATGCCGTTTCTGATGGTCTTGCGCCGCTGGGTGAAAAGCGCCTTCACGAAGTCGAGGAAGAACGCCTCGTCGTCGACCTCGTAGTCCGGGTCGCGCGGCGTGATGCGGACGACGACGCTCTGGACCGCGGGCTTGGGGTCGAACGCCTCGCGGGGGACGTGCTCGCAGACCTCCACGTCGCCGTAGTGCTGGGTGCTCACCGAGAGGCGACCGTACTCCGAGGTGCCCGCCTCGGCGGCCATCCGCTCGCCGAACTCCTTTTGGAACATCAACACGAGCGGCTTGCCTCGGGGAAGCAGGCGGAACGAAATCTCCGAGGAGATGCCGTACGGGAGGTTCGAGACGCACGCCGTGAACTCGGGCAGGTCGACGTCGAGCGCGTCGCCCTCGACGACCGTGAGCCGCCCCGACTCGACCTCGTCGGCGAACTCGCGGCGCAGGTGTTCTGCGAACGTTCGGTCCTGTTCGACGACGGTCACGCGGTCGGCGACGCCGAGCAGTCGGTCCGTGAGGACGCCCGGCCCGCCGCCGATTTCGAGGACGTGCGAGCGGTCCGCGTCCTCGGGGAGATACGTCGGGATTCGGTCGACGACGCGGTCGTCGACGAGGAAGTGCTGGTCGTGGTCCGGGTTCCCGCGAGCGCCCGCCCGCCGGATGAGGGCGTCCGGGTCGCGCGCGGCGGTCCCGCGGCCCTGTTCGCTACCGTCGCTCGTCATTGGGAGAGGTATCGTGCGGGAGCGGGTAAAAGTCCCGTTCCGCTACTGCCCGTCGCGTCCGACGAACGTCTTGTACTTCACGTCGTTGTCGCGGAGTTCGTCGAGGATGCGCTCGACGATGACCTCCCTCGGGCGGTGGAGCCCGGAGACGCGCTCTTCGAGGTCCTCGAACGACTCGAACGGCCCCTGTCGCTTGCGCGATTCGAGAATCTTGTCGCGGAGCTTCTTGCCGATGCCGGGGAGCAAGTTGAGCTGGTGGAGCCGCAACGTGATGGGCTGTGCGTCGTTGTAGAAGTCGACGAACCGCGTTTCGTCGGCCTCGACGATGTCCTCGACGACGTAGTCGACTTCGGCCGTCGCCGTGTTCGAGAGGTCGCCGTACGAGAGTTCTTCGACGGACTGAATCAGCTCGCGGTCGGCGACCGGCGAGACGACGAGTCGGTCGCCGATGCTCACGTCGGCGTCTTCGACGAGGGTCAACTCGAGGAGACGGAAGTCCGACTCTCCGAGCGCGTACGCGATGGGTGCCGCGTCGAAGCGCCGTCGGTCGTCTCCCTGACGCCCGTGGCGGAGTACGTCGAGTACGACGACGTACTCGGTCGTGGCGTCGGCGTCACCGCTCTCCGTACGTGTCATACCAGTAGTTACGGCGAGCCGATATTTAAATAGTTGGCCGCGCTGTCGCGCGGTCAGACGTACTTCGCGACGACGTTGAGGATTTCGTCGAGTTCGTCGCCCGAGAGCGCGTAGCGCTGTTGGGCGAACACCGCGCGGAGTTCGTCGCGCGACTGCGGGAGGAGGTCCGCGATTTTGATGGCGGTCGGACCGTCGACCTTCTCGAGCTCGGCGAGCTCCTCGACGAGTTCGCGAGACTCCTCGGGGTCGAGGTGGGCGAACCGGTTGACGTGTTCTATCGCACGGGCCAGTTCGTAGCGCATCTCGCGCTCTTCGTCGGCGGCGCGTTCCGCCTCAACCTCGGCGAGCAGTTCCTTGACCTCGGAGGTCGTCAGATACTCCTCGTCGAGCTTTTCTTTGAAGATGGTCATCGCTTACTGCTGGGCGCGCAGGTGAGCGGGACGGACGATGACCGTCTTCTCTTTGCCGCCGTCGTTAATCTGGACCTTGAACGCGCGGCCCTGCTTCCCGGTGACTTCACCGGTGAGACCGTTGAAGCGCGGGTGGAAACGACCCTCGCGGACGCTCGGGTCGATGTTGAGGTGGACCTTCTGGCCCTCCTCGAATTCCGCGATAGCGCGCTGCGGCGGCGAAGTGCCGCGCTCGCGCGGCTTGTTCGAGAGCTTTCCTCGCGTCCCCTTCATCGGACCGTTGGAGCTCGGCATAGTCGTGAGAACGAATACTTGCGTCGCCATTATAAATTGCACGTTACGAACCGCGCGTGTGTGTCTCCCGCGTGGTCGCGCGGGAGGGACGGACTTAACCCGAGTCGGCGCGGCGATTCTCGTATGTCCGAAGACGAGCGGCGCATCGAGACGCGCGCCATCCACGCGGGACAGGAGCCCGACGAGGAGACGGGCGCGCTCATGACGCCCATCTACGCGAACTCGACGTACGCCCAAGACGGACCGGGCGACCACCGCGGCTACGAGTACTCCCGCACGGGCAACCCGACGCGAACCGACCTCGAATCGAACCTCGCGGCGCTCGAACACGGCTCGCACGGCCGCGCCTTCGCCTCGGGAATGGGGTCGATAAACACCGTGCTCAACCTCCTCGAAGCGGGCGACCACGTCGTCGCCGGCAACGACGTCTACGGCGGCACCCACCGCATCTTCACGCAGGTGTACGAGAAGTTCGACCTCGAGTTCGACTTCGTCGACACCACCGACCACGACGCCGTCCGCGACGCCGTCCGCGAGGAGACCGAACTCGTGTGGGTCGAGACGCCGACGAACCCCCTCATGCGCGTCAACGACATCGGCGCGCTCGCCGACATCGCCCACGAGGTCGACGCGCTCTGCGCCGTCGACAACACCTTCGCCACGCCGTACCTCCAGCGCCCCCTCGACCACGGCGCGGACATCGTCTCCCACTCGCTGACGAAGTACCTCGGCGGCCACTCCGACGTCGTCGGCGGCGCGCTCGTCACCGACGACGCGGAGTTAGACGAGGAAATCGGCTTCTACCAGAACTCCGTCGGCGCGACGCCCTCGCCGTTCGACTGCTTTCTCGTCCTCCGCGGGACGAAGACGCTCCCCGTCCGGATGGATCGCCACTGCGACAACGCCCGCGAACTCGCCGCGTGGCTCGACGACCACGAGGCGGTTTCCGAGGTGTTCTACCCCGGCCTCGACTCCCACCCGCAACACGACCTCGCGGCCGAGCAGATGGACGACTTCGGCGGGATGCTCTCGTTCGAACTCGACGGCTCGCTCGAACAGGCCTCGACCGTCGTCGAGGAGACCGAGGTGTTCACGCTCGCCGAGAGTCTCGGCGGCGTCGAGAGCCTCATCGAACAGCCCGCGGCGATGACCCACGCGGCCATCCCCCGCGAGGAACGGCTCGAAGCCGGACTCACCGACGGCCTCATTCGCGTCTCCGTCGGCATCGAGCACATCGACGACATGAAGGCCGACCTCCAGCGGGCGTTCGACGCGGCGTTCTGAGCCGTCGAACTCCGCGCCGGCTCGGCCTCATGCGCCCTCGTGCGCCCTCACGAACCGGTCGTTGCCGGAAACTGGGAACGCGAGTAAGGGTTATTGAACAGCACGATGAATAATGAGGTATGTCCCAAGAGACGTTCTCCCTGAGCGCGGAGTCCACCCAGCGACAGAGCTACGCCGAACCGACCGACCGCGTGATGGTCGATTCCGACGACCACGAGGGGTCGAGCCACAGCGCCGAGCAGTTCGGCATCGGGCTGGCAATCGGCTTCCTGCTCGGCGGCATCGCGGGCGTCATCGGCAACTCCCTGCCCATCGGCGTGATGCTCGGGCTCACGTTCGGCGTCGTGCTCGGCGTCTACTTCATGGAGCGCCGCTGACGGCGGGCGAGCGCAGTCGCTCCGGGGACGAACCTACGAAAAAGGTCGGTCGTCAGTTCAGATACGGCCGACGTTCTCGACGGAGACGCTCTCGACGCCTTCGACTTCGATGAACGCTTCCTCGACGGCCTCGGTGCCACCGGCGTCGTCGGGGACGATGACGGTCGGCAGGAGGGCGACGAGACCGAACGCGACGTCGTCGCGTTCGAAGCCCTTGATTTTCGCACCCTCGGGCAGGGAGTCTTCGAGCGCGTCCTCGAGGTTGTCGAGGTCCAGCTCGGGGCTGTTCGGCATGACCTTGATTTTGGCGGCTACTTTTCCCATGATTATGGACCCATGAACCCGCAGTCGGGGCACTCGTAGAGGTTGCTCTGCTTGCGGCACTTGGAACAACGCGAAATCTCCTGGCCACAGTCGGGGCACTTGAACGTCGCCGCGCTCATGCCGGCGATGTTGATGCCACAGGACACACACTGGTGCGCGTGTCGCTGTTCGGACTCGCTCATACGCTCATAAACCGGCGCGCGACTTTTAACCGTTGTCTTTCCGGGTTCCCGCGGGGGAAATCCGTGGCCCGCGTGGACACGCCTCATCCGAGTATCAGCGGCCCCATGAGAACGCACATCAGGTGGACGCGCCGACAGCCGAATCGGACGGGGACGTGACCGACGACGCCGGCGACCGCGAGAACGGCGACCCCGGCGACCCCCGCGAACGCCCACGAGAGCGCGACGAGGAGCGCGCAGACGGCGGCGACGAGTCGGCGCTGGTCGAGCCGCCCGACGACCGCGAGCGCCCGGTCGCCGACGACCGGCACCAACGCCGCCCCGCAGAGCCCCGAGACGACTGTCACCGGCACCGCGAGGCCGAGTCCGGTCGGGAGTTCCGCCTCGGTGAGCGCGACGAGCGCCCCCGTTCTGGGCGTCCCCAGCCCGGCGAGCGCGAACAGCGCGAACACCGTCGTCGCCGTCGTGGCCGCGCTGGTCGCGGTGACGTAGGCCCGCGTCGATTCGTCGGGGTCGGTTCTGGGGAGGACGGCCAGCGCGAGCGTGCCGGCGACGCCGGCCGAGACGCCCGGAAGGTAGCCGACGAACGCGCCGCCGCCGGTCCCCGCGGCGACGCTCCGCGCGACCGCCCCCGGCGACGTTGCGAGCGCGGCATCGCCTTGGGGCGGAACGCCGGACCCCCGCCGCGCCGCCAGAAGGACCGGCACGCCGAACAGCCCGGCCAACAGCGGGGCCAACGCGCCGCCGACGGGGAGCGGCCCCCCGAACGACCGGTCGAGGACGGCGAGGCCCAGCCCTGTCGACGCGGCGATGGTCACGCAGGCCGCCAGTTTGGCCCGTCGGGTCGGTTCGGTCCAGACGAGCGCGACGACGACGCCCGCGAGCACTAGCCACAGGCGGTCGCGGACGACGGGGTAGCCCTCGACCAACACGTCGGTGAGCGGCACCGCGAGCGGAACGGCCAGACAGAGCGCCGCGCCGCTTCCGAGCGCCGACAGCCGAAGCGCCTCCCGGCCGCGCCCGCCGAGGACGAGTTTGTGCGCCGGCAACGCGCCCGGCGCGAGCGCGGCGTCGGGCACGCCGAGCGTCAGCGCCGGCACTACGTCGAGGAACGTGTGAACCGTCGACGCGGCGAGCACGGCGGCCGCGACGGCGACGGGCGGCCCGGGCGCGTCGGACGCGACGCCGGCGAGAAGCAGGGCGAAGGCGTTCGCGTGGAGACCGGGGACCAGCCCCGAGCAGGTCCCGAGGAGGACGCCGACGGCCACGCCGAGGAGGGCGGCGACCGTCGGGTCGGCCGCGGCGGGCGACACGAGCGTCGCCGCTCGGCCGAGAAGAGAGCCGACCGCGCCGCCGATGAAGACCATCGCGCCGCAGTGGCCGCGGCTTCCGGTATGAAGCTACGCGCTCGGCACCGAGGCTGACGGCGGCGCGGTCCGCATCCGCGACGGGGGACGTGCGACCGAAGCCGCGGCTGGCGGGTTACATCGAAAGAAATCGGAGTTTCGAAGCGAGCGTCGCCGCGGACGCGGCGGGGTCTCGCGGAAGTTTAACCGAAGAGCGCGCCGAGGCCCTCGCCGTCGGCTTCTTCGTCTTCGTCGTCGTCGTCGCCGCCTTCGTCAGCGGCCTCTTCTTCGGCGTCTTCCTCGTCGTCGTCGTCAGCGGCCTCGACCTCGCCACCGGCGGAACCGCCCGAAGCGGGCGCGGGGGCGGCGGCGGCCGTCTCGATGGCCTCTTCGATGTCGACGTCCTCGAGCGCGGCGACGAGCGCCTTGACACGGGATTCTTCGACATCGACACCGGCGGCCTCGAGGACCGCGGTGATGTTCTCTTCGTTGACCTCTTCGTCCGACTCGTTCAGGATGAGCGCAGCGTAGACGTATTCCATTGTTGTGTACCTTGTGTGTTGTTAGAACAGGGAGCCGAGGGCGTCGCCAGCGTCTTCGTCGTCGCCGTCGTCTTCGGCGGCGGCGTCGTCGGCGTCGGCGTCTGCCTCGTCGGCGTCCGCTGTTTCTTCGTCAGTCGATTCTTCTTCCTCGGCGGCACCCGTGTCAGCCGCGGACACGCCGCGGAGTTCCTCGGGAAGCGCCTCTTCGTCGTCGATGTTCGCCGCGAGCGCCCGAAGCTGGGCGTCCGCCTTCGAGATGAGCTCGGGCATGAAGTCCGGGCTCTCGATGTTGGCGAACAGACCGACGGCCTTGGCCTCGCTCGTCGCCTTGGCGATGAGCGTCGGCGCGGTCTGGGCGGTCGGGTAGACCGCGTTGACCGACAGGTTCGTCGCGGCGGAGACGGCCGACTGGATGTCGGCGCGGTACTCGTCCACGTCGATGGCGAGTTCGTCGGGCTCGAACAGGACGCCTTCGGAGAAGACGCCGCGGAGGTCGAGACCGACCTCCTTGGGCTCGATGCCGAGTTCCGCCAGGACGTTCGCGAGTTCCTCGGAGACTTCCTCGCCCGCCGAAAGGACGTTGGAGTCTTCCGTCACCTTGATCGAGCCGTCCATGATGCGGGCGGACGCCCCGACCTGCTGGAGTTCGCCGACGAACGGACCCGGGTCGACACCGGTGTCACCCTCGGGGATGACGATGTCGTTCGGGGCGACTTCACCGGCGTTGATGGGCGCGGGCGTCTTCGACGCCTCGAGCTCCTTGTACAGGGCGAACGGGTTGTCGTTCGTGCCGATGAGGGCGACCTGCCCGGCGATGTACTCCTTGAGTTCCTCGAAGCCGTCGTCGACTTCGTCGAGCGCGCGGTTCGCGAGCGTGTTACGGCTCATGCGCACCGCGGCCGAGCCGTGAAGCTCGCGGCGCATGGCCTGAAGCTGGCGGCTCGGGATGCCCGCGACGCCGACGACGCCGACGGATTCGTAGGATTCGATGAAGTCGACGAGCTCGTCGACCTCTTCACGCTTCCACTGTGGGATGACCTCGGTCTGCCGGACCTCGGATTCGCTCATGCGGGCACCTCCACGGACGGCCCCATCGTCGTCTTCACGTAGACGGAGTCGATGTTGAGCGGGCCCTTTTCGAGCGTCGCTTCGAGACGACGGACGATGACGTCGATGTTCTCCGCGATTTCGTCGGGCGTCATGTCGTCTGCGCCGACGCGCGTGTGGAACGTACGACGGTCACGCGAGCGGAGCTGCACCGTGTTCTTCATCCGGTTCACCGTCTCGACGACGTCGTCGTCGGGCTGAAGCGGGGTCGGCATCTTACCACGGGGACCGAGCACGGTACCGAGGTAGCGACCGATGTCCTGCATCAGTCCAGCCTCGGCAACGAAGAAGTCGGTCTCGTCGGCAAGGTCTTTCGCCGCATCGGTGTCGTCGCCGAAGTCTTCGAGCTCATCGGGCCCGAGAACTTCGTCGGCGACATCCTCTGCGCGGAGCGCGGTTTCACCGGTCGCGAACACCACAATCTGGGTGTCCTGGCCGGTGCCAGACGGGAGCACGATGCTCTCGTCGACACGCTTCGACGGGTCGTTAAGATCTAAGTCTCGCAAGTTCACGGCGAGGTCAACCGTTTCGCGGAAGTTCCGCCCGGGTGCCTCGTCGAGTGCGCGAGAGACTGCGTCAACTATTGTGTCTGCCATTATTCACCTCCGTAGTACGCAGGATTGCTCCTACGGGTCAGTGAAACAGGCTACTGCCTGCCTCGTCCGGCAGGACGAGTAGGCTCAACTTAAGTCCGTCGAACTACGGGAGCCGAAACCCCCGAATTCGGGGGTTTCGCGTGCCACAGCCACACATGCGGGCTGGCGAGCACGCGAGCGATTCGAGGTCGTCGACGGTCGGGCCGCTCCGGGTCAAATCGGGTCGGTGGAGAGAAGAAAGCGGGCCGAGTCGGCTCGGCCCGACGGAAAGGGCGGTTCGAACCGCCGAGGCGGGTCCGAGACGATTACTCGTCGTCGAAGTAGTCGTCGAAGTCGCCGCCGTCGATGCGCTGTTTGAACGTGCGGGCGTCTTCGCCTTCGATGGTGACGCCGAGGGACGCACACGTCCCGGCGACCTCCTTCGAGGCGTTCTTGAGGTCGTACGAGAGCAGGTCAGAGGACTTCTGCTCTGCGACCTTCTTCAGCTGTTCGATGGACATGTCGGCGACGAAGTTCTCCTGGGGTTCGCCGCTTCCGGTGTCGAATCCGACTTCGTCCTTGATGAGCGCCGCCGTCGGCGGGACGCCGACCTCGATGCTGAACGAGCCGTCGTCGTCGTACTCGACGGTGACGGGGACTTCCATGCCGTCGAAGGCCGCCGTCTGGTCGTTGATGTCGTTGACGACGTCCTGCACGTCGACAGGGGTCGGGCCGAGTTCCGGGCCGAGCGGCGGACCGGGGTTCGCCTTCCCGCCGGGAACGAGTACTTCGATAGTTCCAGCCATACGTGGAAACACCGTGTGGCGACTTTTAACGGTTTTCTTTCGCCCGGAGTCGTATGCGACAACTACGCACAGCGCGCTGGGCCGCCGTCCGCCCGCTTACAGTTCGACGCCGAACGAGTCCACGTCGCCCGCGAGCGCGGCCATCGACCCGAGAAGTTCGGCCACGTCGTCGAGGTCGCTCGTGGAGACGACCTCCACGGGCGTGTGCATGTAGCGGTTCGGGATGCCGATGTTGAGCGAGGGGATGCCGGAGCGACTCGTGTAGAAGGCGTCCGCGTCGGTGCCCGTGCGGACGCCGGCGGCCTGCAACTGCACGCCGATGTCGGCCTCCGCGGCCGCGTCGCGGGCGAGCGCGACGACGTTCGGGTGGTTCGCGCTCCCGCGGGAGACGACCGGCCCCTCGCCGAGTTCGACGGGGCCTTTGCGCTTGCCGGGCACGTCGGGGTTGTCCGTCGCGTGAGTCACGTCGACGGCGACCATCGCGTCGGGGTCGAGGTCGTAGCCGACCATCTTCGCCCCCTGCACGCCGACTTCCTCCTGGACGGTGCTGACGGCGTACACCGTCGCGTCCACGTCGGCCTCGACGGCGGCGCGGAGACCCTCCGCGGCCGACCACGTGCCGACGCGGTTGTCCATCCCGTTGGCCGCGACGCGGTCGCCCGCGAGGTCGCGGACCCGCGCTTCGACCGTCACTGGGTCGCCCACTTCGACGTGGTCCTTCGCGTCGCCCTTGCTCGTCGCGCCGATGTCGACGAACTGCTCTTCGAGGTCGTCGTACTCCTCGCTCCCCACGTCGCGGAGGTGGATGGCGGTCTGGCCGATGACGCCCGCAACGTCGCCGTCGTCGCCGTGGACCGTCACGTGCTGGCCCTTCGAGACGGTGCGGTCCGCGCCGCCGATGGGACCGATGCGGACGAAGCCGTCGTCGTCGATGTCGCGGACGATGTAGCCGATTTGGTCAGCGTGGCCGGTGAAGGCGATTTCGGGACCCTCGCCGGTACCCTCGTGGACCGCGACGGCGTTGCCGTAGTCGTCGACCGTCACGTCGTCGGCGAACTGCGAGACGTAGTCCACCCACACGCGCTGGCCGTCGACCTCGTAGCCGGACGGGCTGGGTGTGGTGAGCAGGTCTTCGAGGAAGGCGCGTCGGTCGTCGTCCATACGTGACGTTCGGGAGCGCCGAAACAAGAACACAGCGACTCCAGCACACCCCACCGGAAAGCCGGTCGGTCGTCTCCGCGCGCGGCGTCCCGCGGCGACTCGCATCGGCCCGTCGCCACAAGGCATATCCATCTTGTGAGCGTACTGATGGATATGGCCGACTTCACCCTCTTCGAGGTCCACCTGCACGACGGATTCGAGTTCAGCCCGACCAACAGTTCGCCGCTTTTCTCCAAGCGCGGCGACGCGGAACTCGAAGCCGACGACGAATCGTACGACGACTACGACGCCGAGTTCGACGCCGACGAACCCGACGAGCTCGACGACGCCGAGTCGGACGAGTCGGGCGGCCGCTCCGGACTGGGGCTCCTCGTCGGACTGGTCCTGCTCGTCGGCATCGCGGCGGCGGTCCGCTACATCCGCGGCGGCGACGACGACCTCGACGAGCTGACCGACCTCGACGACGACGCCGACGAGGAGCGCGACGAAGTCGAAATCGACGCCTGAGCCGACGGCTCCGAACACCGCTTTTTTGCGACCGTGTCCGCCGACCGTTTCCACCGACTGCTCCCCTCGACGCCCGCGACCGGGTTCGACCGCAGTCGGATACCCTTAAGCGAATCCCGTAGCAACTCCGGGTATGACCGTTTCGAGCGCTCCCGGCAAGGTGTACCTGTTCGGGGAGCACGCAGTCGTCTACGGCGAGCCGGCGGTCCCCTGCGCGGTCGAGCGCCGGGCGACCGTCACCGTCTCCGCCCGCGACGACGACCACGTCCGCGTCCGCGCCGAGGACCTGAGTCTCAACGGCTTCACCGTCGAGTACCGCGGCTCGACCGGCGACCGGCCCGACGTGGACGTTCCGGCACCGCTCGTGGAGGCCGCGATGGGCTACATCGACGCCGCGGTCGACCAGGCCCGCGACGCCGCCGACGCGCCCGACGCCGGCTTCGACATCACCGTCGAAAGCGACATCCCGCTGGGGGCCGGCCTCGGCTCCTCCGCGGCGGTCGTCGTCGCCGGCATCGACGCCGCGACCCGCGAGCTCGGCGTCGAACTCGCGCCCCGCGAAATCGCGGAACGCGCCTACCAAGCCGAACACGAGGTCCAAGACGGACAGGCGTCCCGCGCCGACACCTTCTGTTCGGCGATGGGCGGGGCCGTCCGCGTCGAGGGCGACGACTGCCGGACCATCGACGCGCCGCCGCTCCCGTTCGTCATCGGCTTCGACGGCGGCGCGGGCGACACCGGCGCGCTCGTCTCCGGCGTCCGCGCGCTCCGCGAGGAGTACGACTTCGCCGCCGACACCGTCTCGACCGTCGGCGATATCGTCCGGCGGGGCGAGGAACTGCTGGCCGAGGCAAACCCCGACGCCGACGACGCGCCCGAGGAACTCCTCTCCGAACTCGGCCGCTTCATGAACTTCAACCACGGCCTGCTGGAGGCCCTCGGCGTCTCCTCGCGCTCGCTGGACTCGATGGTGTGGGCCGCCCGCGAGGCCGGCGCGTACGGCGCGAAACTGACCGGCGCGGGCGGCGGCGGCTGTATCGTCTCTCTGGACCCGACGCCCGAGACCCAGACCGCGCTCCGATTCACCCCCGGTTGCGAGGACGCCTTCCGCGCCGAACTCGCCACCGAGGGCGTCAGGGTCGAGGTGCCGCCCGAAGCGGACGCCGAGGGCGAGACCGAGCGCGACCCCAGCGACGGGGACGGGAAGAAGACGGGGGCGGACTCGGCGTGAGCCTCGTCGTCCTCAAACTCGGCGGGAGCGTCGTCACCGACAAGGACGAACCGGAGACGGTCGACGAGGCGGGGCTGGCGGCCGCCGCGGACGCAGTCGCGACCCTCGCCGAGTCAGGTCGCGTCGTCGTCGTCCACGGCGGCGGGAGCTTCGGCCACCACCACGCCGCCGAACACGGCGTCTCATCGGAGACCGGCAGTCACGACGCCCGCGGCGTCCGCGCCATCCACGACGCGATGAAGCGCCTCAACGACGCCGTCCTCGACGCGCTCGCCGACCGCGGCGTCGCGGCCCTGCCGGTCCACCCGCTTTCGGCCGGCGCGCGCGAGGCCGACGGCTCGCTGTCGCTTCCCCTCGCGGCGACCGAGACGATGCTCGACGAGGGCTTCGTCCCGGTGCTCCACGGAGACGTCATCGCGCACGCGGGCAAGGGCGCGACCATCGTCAGCGGCGACGACCTCGTGGTGTCGCTCGCGTCCGGCCTCGGCGCGGACCGCGTCGGCCTCTGTTCGACCGTTCCCGGCGTGCTCGACGCCGACGGCGACGTGATTCCCGAGATTACGGCGTTCGCGGACGCGGCCGACGCGCTCGGCGGGTCGGACTCCACCGACGTGACCGGCGGCATGGCCGCGAAGGTCAGAAAACTGCTCGCGCTCGGCGCGCCGGCGCACGTCTTCGGCCCCGAGGGGCTGTCGGCGTTCGTCGCCGGCGAGTCGCCGGGGACCGTCATCCGCGGGGAGTAGTCGGCGTCGGACTCGGGCTCGGATTCGGACTCGGGCTCGGATTCGGACTCGGGCTCAGTGTCAGGCTCAGAGTTCGACGACCAGCCCGTCTTCCGCGACTCGGACTTCGCCGTCGAAGCGGTCGCTCACGCTCGCCCGGAGGTCGTCGGTGACGCGGTCGGCGTGCGGGTAGAGATGCGTCAGGTAGACCGAGTCGATGTCCCGCCCGGCGAGCGCCTCGCCCACCTGCGACGGCGTCGGGTGGTTCGACACGTCCACGTCGTCGGGGAACGAGCAGTCGTGCGCGAGGACGCTCGCGCCGTCGGCGAAGTCGCCGAGGGCGGAGAACGCCTCGGTGTCCCCGGAGAAGACGAAGTCGGCCTCGCCCCGCTCGTTGCTGAAGCGGTAGGCGAGCGTCGGCATCGAGTGGCGGACCTCGAACCCCATCACGTCGAAGCCGGCGATGCCGAACTCGGTCGGGCCGACCTCCCGAATCTGCACGTCGAGGCGGCCCCGCAGGTAGTCGTGGACGTCGAACAGTCCCTCGACGAGCGTCTCGGTCCCCTCCGGGCCGACGATTTCGAGGCTGTCAGCGCCGGCGAGCCACCGGGCTTTCACGAGCGCCATGAGGTCCGAGACGTGGTCGAGGTGGTGATGTGTGAGGAGGACCGACGAGACACCCTCGTAGCCGACTTCCGTCTCGGCGAGGCGAGCGAGGACGCCCGACCCGCAGTCCACGAGGAGGGCGTTGCCGTCCGATTCGAGGAGGAGGCCGGTCTGGGCGCGGCCGGTGACGGGCATCGCACTGCCGGTGCCGAGGAACGTGACGCGCATGCGCAGAGCTACCACGGCGGCGGCGTTAGTCCTTGTGCTCGCCGGGGCGGCCGCCGCGGGGACAGGCACAACCCTCATACCCGCGCAGGCTAACCCCGAGGTAATGACCCGGCGCGGCCGCTCGCTTCTCGCGTCGAGAGGCGGCGACTACGAGTTCGACCCCGAGTCGGTGCCCGTCGCCGACGAGGACGTGCTCGACCTGCTGGAGCCCGCCGTCCAAGAGTGGTGGGTCGACCGGTTCGGCGAGTTCGTCCCCGGCAACGGCGGCTTTTTCACCCCGCCGCAACGCGGGGCCATCCCGCGCATCCACGACGGCGACAACGCCCTCATCTGCGCGCCGACGGGGTCGGGAAAGACCCTCGCCTCTTTCACCGCCATCATCAACGAGCTGTTCCGCCGCGACCGGGAGTCGCCCGACGGCCTCGACAACTCGGTGTACTGCCTCTACGTCTCGCCGCTGAAGTCGCTCGCCAACGACATCCACCGGAACCTGACCGAGCCGCTTTCGGGCATCGCCGACATCGCCGAAGAGCGCGGCGAGACGGTGGACATCAGACACGCCCTCCGCCACGGCGACACCTCCTCTGCGGACCGCCAGAAGATGCTGTCTGAGACGCCGCACATCCTCAACACGACGCCGGAGACGCTGGCGATTCTGCTCAACTCGCCGAAGTTCAAAGAGAAGCTCCGAACCGTCGAGTACGTCGTCGTCGACGAGATTCACAGCCTCGCGGAGAACAAACGCGGCACCCACCTGTCGGTGTCGCTGGAGCGACTGGAAGACCTCGCCGAATCGTCGCCGACGCGCATCGGCTGTTCGGCCACCGTCGAACCGCTCGACACGGTCGCGGAGTTCCTCGTCGGGTGCGAGGGCGGCGAGCCCCGCGACTACGAACTCGTGGACACGCGGTTCGTCCGCGACTTCGACGTCCGACTGGAGTGCCCGACCGACGACCTGATTCGGACGCCCCGAAGCGAGGTCCAGAATCGGTTTTACGACCGCCTGCACGAACTCGTGGCCTCGCACACGAACACGCTCGTGTTCACCAACACGCGGTCGGGCGCGGAGCGCGTCCTCCACAACCTCCGCGAGGAGTTCGACGACATCGACGAGTCGAACTCGGGGTGTCACCACGGGAGCCTCTCGAAAGAGCGCAGACAGGAGGTAGAGTCGAAGCTGAAGGCGGGCGAGTTGCGCGTCGTCACCACCTCCACGAGCCTCGAACTCGGCATCGACATGCCCCACATCGACCTCGTGGTGCAGGTCGGCTCGCCCAAGTCCGTCGCCGCGCTCCTCCAGCGGGTCGGCCGGGCCGGACACCAGCTCGGCCAGACCGTCGAAGGCCGCGTCATCGCCCTCGACAGGGACGAACTCGTCGAGTGCGCGGTGATGCTCTCGAAGGCCGAGTCGGGCTTCGTCGACCGGGTGTTCATCCCCGAGAACGCCTTCGACGTGGCCGCCCAGCAGGTGTACGGGATGGCCATCAACGCGATTCGCCCCGAGTCGGAACTCCGCGAGACGCTCCGTCGGGCCTACCCCTACCGAAACTTCGCAGACGACGACTTCGAGCGCCTGTTCCGCTATCTCACCGCCGACTACGACGGCCTCGAAGACAGGAACGTCTACGCGAAAATCTGGCGCGACACCAACGACCCGCCGGACGGCGAACACCACTACGAGGAGTACCCCGTCGGCGAACCGCTCATCGGCAAGCGCGGCCGGATGGCCCGCGTCATCTACATGACAAACATCGGGACGATTCCCGACTCCTTCACCTGCGACGTGCTGGTCCGCGGGGCCGACCAGTGGGTCGGCACGCTCGACGAGGGCTACCTCGACACGCTGGAGAAAGGCGACGTGTTCGTCCTCGGCGGCGACCACTTCGCCTACCGCTACCGCCGCGGGTCGAAGGTGTACGTCGACCGCACCTCTCAGCGCCCGACGGTCCCCTCGTGGTTCTCCGAGCGCCTGCCGCTTTCGTACGACCTCGGCCGCGAACTCGCGGCGTTTCAGGCCGACCTCGTGGACCGACTCGCCGCCGGCGGCGCGCCCACCGTCAGGTCGTGGCTCCGGGAGTTCCCCCTCGACGAGAACAGCGTCCGCGCCGTCACGCGGATGTTCGACGAGCAGGTCAGATACGCCGGCCCCGAGAGCGTGGCGACGCCCGACAGACTCGTCGTCGAGACCGAACTCGACCGCGAGGCCTACCGCCGACAGTTCTACGTCCACTGCACCTACGGCCGGCGGTTCAACGACGGCCTCTCGCGGCTCCTCGCGTACCACGCGGCCCGCCGGACGAACGCGAACGTGCAGGTCGCCGTCGCCGACAACGGCTTTTCGCTGTCGATGCCGCTCAACCGCAAGGTCGACCTCGCGGGCGTCCTCCGCGACCTCGAACCCGAGGAAGTCGAGGACGACCTGCGGGCCGCCCTCGACGGGACGGACCTCCTGAAGCGCTACTTCCGCATCAACGCGACGCGCTCGCTCATGATTCTCAAGCGCTACAAGGGCTACGAGAAGTCCGCCGCCCAACAGCAGGTCTCCTCGGAGATGTTGCTGTCGTTCGCCCAGGACCTCGACGAGTTCGCGGTGATGGAAGAGACCTACCGCGAGATTCTCGAAGACAAACTGAACCTCGCCGCCATCGAGGACGCGGTCGCGGCGATTCGGGCGGGCGACGTGGACGTGGTCGGCCACCAGGTCTCGTCGCCGACGCCGCGGGCGTTCGGCCTCGCCACGCTGACCGCGAGCGACGTGGTCCTCGCCGAAGACGAGAGCGCGGCGCTCAGAGAGTTCCACGAGCGCGTCAAAGCCGAAATCGGCGACGACGAGGCGGACCTCGGCATCGACGTGGAGTGACGGAATCGCGGCTCGACGCGGTTCGATGGTCGGCGCGCCGTGAAGACGCCTACCGCCGCGCCCACGCGAGCATCCGGTCGTAGAACGGGTCGGATTCGAGCGCGTCGGCGTCGCCGACGAGACACAGCGCCTTCTTCGCCCGCGTGAGGGCGACGTTGATGCGGCGGTGGTCCTCGAACAGCGGGCCGTCCAACTCGCCGGTAGCGACGAAGGAGACGACGATGACCTCCTTCGAGGAGCCCTGGAACCGGTCGACCGTGTCCACGATCGCGTCGGTTCGGCGGGAAATCTCGGCGACTTGCGCCCGGAACGGCGCGATGACGCCGATGTCGTCGGTGTCGACGCCGGCGGCCTCGTAGGCGGCGACGACCTCCGCGACGCGGTCGGCTTCGACTGGGTTCGTGTTGCCGACGCGCCGCCCGTCGGGGTCGACGAAGGCGACTTGGTCCGCGAGTTCGGCGGGGAGGTCCGCGGTATCGACGCCGAGGTCTCGGAGGTGCTGGGCGGCGACCGCACCCGTCGCCGGGCGGAGCGCGCCGTCGTAGAACTCCTTCGAGGCGAACGCCTGAATGCGCTGGGACATGCGGTACTGGCGGTCCAGCATGACCGAGGCGTCGGGGTACGTCTCGATGAGTCGCTGGAACAGCGATGTCTGGAGGTCGTTTTCGGCGCGGACGACCGGCGGAAGCTGTTTGTGGTCGCCGACGAGGACGAACCGGTCGGCGAGATTGACGGCGGCGAGCGTCCCGGGTTCGGTTATCTGCGACGCCTCGTCGACGAGCGCGGCGTCGAACGACTGCTCGCGCATCACGCGCGACCCGCAGGAGGCGGTGGTCGCGGCGACGACCGGCGCGTCCCGGAGGGCGGCCGCGAGCGCGTTCGGGTCGCCGCTCCGTGAAAGGCGCACGTCCTGCATGTCCTCGCGGACGCCCGATTCGGTGCCGACGCGAACAATGTCCTCGAAGCCTTGGTCGCGCAGGGCTTCGAGCGCGTTGTCGACCGCGCGGTTCGTGAAGGCAGACAGGAGGACGCGGTTGCCGTCCTCGACGAGCGCGCGGATGGTCCGGGCGATGGTGTAGGTCTTGCCCGTCCCCGGCGGCCCGTGGATGAGCGCGAGGTCGTCGGCGTCGACCGCGAGGCGCACCGCGTCGTCCTGGGCGTCGTTGTTGTCGATGAACGTCCGGCCCGCAGAGCGGTCCGAAAACTCGGGGTCGCGGCGGCCGAACAGCACGTCTTTCCGGTCGGGCGAACCCTTGAGCACCGCGTCGTGGAGCGCGGTGAGCAAGCGGTCGACGGTGAGTTCGGAGGGGTACACGTCGAGGCGGCGGAGCGGCACGGGTTCGTCGGTCGTGACGACGATTTCGTCGCCGAGTTCGACGATGCGCGCGAGTTCGGCGTGGCCCTCGACGGGGTGGCCGTCGCTGGCGAGCGCCACGTCGCCCGCGCGGAGCTTCGACACCGCGTCGTCGGTCTGCTTCGCCCGGAGTTCCCACGTGCCGTCGGGGCGCTCCGTCTGTCCGAGGGGTTCGAGACCGATGAGCGCCCGGTCGTCGTCGGCGCGCTCCTCGGCGCTCTGGTCCCAGAGCTTGCGGTACTCCTTGTGGACCGACCGGCGCTCCTCCTCGACGGCGCGGTAGAAGCGGTCGAAGTAGTCGCGTTCGTCCTCGGGCACCGGCTTGCCGATTGCGCCGGCTTTCGACTCCTGGTCGAGCCTGCCGGAGACGACCATGCAGGTGTCCTTCTCGAAGCAGTACTCGCACTTCGAGTTCACCTCGTAGCCGGTCGGCACCGACGCGTCGTGTTCCATCGCCGCGATTTCGTTGCGGGTGCGGACGACGAATTCGAGGAGGCCGCGGCCGATGGAGAAGTCCTTCGCCGGCGAGAGGTCGCCGGACTCCTCGGTGCGGTCGAGCGTCGTGTTCTTCGTGTAGAGGAGCGTCCCCGTGTCGACCGGCACGCCCCGCTCTTCGAGGATGAGCGCGTAGGAGGCGGCCTGAATCTTGTCCTGAAACCGCGGGTCGCGGTTGAGGTTCTTGCCGGTCTTGAGTTCGACGGGCGACCCCCGACGGAGGGCGTCGGCGCGGCCCTTGATGCCGAACGTCGGCGAGATGAGGGTGTACTCCGAGCGCCACTCGTCTTCGTCGGTGAGGACGCCCTGCGAGAGCCACCCCTCGATGGCGGCGGCGTTGCGGCGCACCTCGTCCGCGACCTCGTCGACCTCGCGGCCGAGCAGGCCGAGTTCGAGGCCGCGCTCGTCGATGCGCTCGTCGATGGACGACTCGAGGTCGCGGCCGCGGAGGAGGTCGCCGAACACGTCGTGGACGATGGTCCCTTTCACCACCGGGTAGTTCAGCGGGATGCCCGAGAGCTTGTTCAGGTAGTACATCCGCGAGCACTGCACCCACGAGCGGATGTCGGTCACGTCCACGAGGAAGTCGGGCTCGACGACGACGAACGACTCCGAGCCGGTCGAATACGTCGTCTCGCCGCGGTACTCGGACTCCTCGGCGTCGGTGACGAGGAGGTCCATGCCCGGTTCGGCGTGCTCGGCGGCGTGGGTCCACTTCCCCCAGAGGGTGACGGTCACGGGGTCTGCGGTCCCGCGCTCGGGGCGGAGCGTCACCTCCGCCAGCGAGCGCTCGCCGTACTTCGTTTCGACGTCGCGCGGCTCGCCGACCTCGACGAGCGGACCGCGAAGGTTCACGTCGAAAGCGTGGGTGAGGCGCGGGCAAATAGCCGTCGGTGGGACACGAACGGTTCGGCAGATCGCGTGCGCGACTCCCCGCGACCGTCACGCTCTTTCTCTCCCGCGCGGTACGCACACCCATGCGCGTCAGAGATTGGCAGGACATCCTCTCGGAGGTCGTCGACGACGGCCGCGACCGCGACCCCGACGCGTGGCGGGCCGTCGCGGGCACCCGGCGACGGAGCCTCGGCGAGGACCTCTTTCTCGCCCATCCCGACGCCGGCGTCTACCAACTGAAGACGTACGCCAAGAACCCCTACGAGGTCCGCGGCGTCGGCGCTCGCGTCGCCCGCCGCGTCGACGACGGCCTCGACCCGCTGTTCCCGCGTCGGCGCGACGGCGGCGAGAACGACGCCGGCCGATTCGCCGTCCAAAGACCGCCCGAAGACGAGTCGCAGGCCGAGTCGATGGCCCGGCGACTCGAAGAGACCGTGAAGGTCCACGCCGACGCGCCGACCACCGCCGACGACTTCTTCACCGACGTGATGGAGGCGCTCGACAGCCCGGCGTTCGGGCCGATGGACTACGAGTTCGACGCCCGGCCCGACCGCCTCGACGACCTCGCAGACGAGTTCACGGACGCCGACGAGTTGCTCTCGTCGGACCTCGACGACCTCATCGAGTCCGACGGCGTCGACCGCGGCTTCCAGTAGGATTCACCGGTTTCAAACCCTCGCACATCCATTACTCATCTATGAACGATAGGATCGGCGGGCGGTCGCGGCACTCCCCGCACGATGCGAGTTCGGAGGGACGATGGTCGGTTCGAGCATGAGCGACGAGGAGACGCGACTCGCCAACAACCGGCTCAAAATCGGCTTCACCCTGCTGGTCGGCGTGTCGGCCGCGCTCGTCGCCGTGCAGGCGGGAGCGACGCTCCCTCAGAGCGCAATCGCGCTCGTCGCCGGACTCGTTATCGGCGGCCTCCTCACGTGGTACCTGAAACGGTGGAGCCGCGAGTTCACCGCCGTGAACCGCCGGTAGAGGCGTTTTCTCAGGGCGACACCCGCGCGAGCCATCGCTCGGGCGCGTCCAGTTCCGCGTCGGTCGGTAGGTTCTCCGGGTGGTCCCACACCCGCGACGCGGCGGCGACGCCGCGCTCGTCGGCGACGTGTTCGAAGAAGCGAGCGCCGCGTTCGTACTGCCGGCGCTTGAGTCCGAGGCCGAGGAGCCGACGCGCGAGTTTCGCGATCGGGCCGCCGCCCTGCCGACGCTCGTCGAGTTTCCGGCGGAGGTCCTCGTAGTCGTCGTCGAACGCCCGGTCCATCAGCAGTTCCGCGTAGCCCTCGACGGCCGTCATCGCCGTGTCGAGCTCGCGGAAGGCGTCGCGGTCGATGTCGCCGTCGACGAGGGCGTCGACCCCGCGTTGCATCCGCGATTCGAGGTGCGTCGAGAGCCACGGGGCCGCGCCGAACTCCGCGGCGTGCGCCACCTCGTGGAAGGCTATCCAGCGGCGGAACCGCGGGTAGTCCACGTCGAGGCTGTCGGCGACCCGGCGGATGTTCGGGTGGACGAAGTACAGGCCGTGGTCGTCGTCGCCCTCGGCGAGGAGAAGCGGGTCGTACTGCCCGAGGACGTTGTTGCCGAGAAACGAGAGGACGAAGGCGAACGACCCGGTGTTGACCGCGCGCGTGACGCCGGGGAGGACCGCGGGACCGTGTTCTTCGAACGGGGCCATCACCCGGCGGAACGTCGCCACGTTCGCGTCTATCCAGTGGTGTCGGTTCTGGACTTCGACGACCTCGGGCACGTCGAACTCGACCTCGGCGACGGCCGACAGACGGTCGCGCGCGTCGCGAACGTCGGCCGCGTAGCCCGCGCGCTCGGCATCCGTGAGGTCGAGCGAGCCGGGGTCGGTCGCTGACTTCGCGGCCTCGGTGACGGCGTCCCAGTCGATGGTACCGGAGCCGGTCGCTGAAGCGTCCGCGACCGCTCTGACGCTCCGAAAGAGGTTCATACCGTACCGTGGCGGGCCGGACGCAAAACGCTTCGGTCGGGGTGTTCGAACCCGCCGATTCGCAGACACGACGACCCTAGACACTATACCGAGTCCGACGTGGGGGGCGTATGGACCGAACCATCGACCACGTCGCGTTCGGTGGTACCGAGCTGTACGAACTCCGAGCGGCCGCGAACGAGGTCGGTCTCACGCCGACCTACGGCGGCGAACACGGGACCGGAACGACCCACATGGCCGTCGTTCCGTTCCCCGACGGGTCGTACCTCGAACTCATCGCACCGACGCTCGGGACCGACGCCGAGGACGCCGGCTTCTGGCCCGACTACCTCGCGGCCGACGCCGGCCCCGCGGCGTGGTGTCTGGAGACCGACGACGCCGCCGACAGCGCGAAGACTGCCATCGACGCCGGACTCCCCGTCGACGGCCCCCACGAGGCCTCCCGCGCCCGACCGGACGGTCGCCTCGTCGAGTGGGATATGTGCTTCGAGGGCACAGACCAGCGACTTCCCTTTTTCATCCGCGACCGAACCCCGCGGAGCTACCGCGTTCCGAGCGCCGTGCGAAACGCCGCCGTCCGCGGACTCCGAACCGTCGTCGTCGCCACCGCCGACCGCGAGGCGACCGCGGCGCTGTTCGCCCGGCGGCACCGCTATCCATCGCCGGTCGATATCAACGGCCCGTTCTCCGAGTTCGCCGTCGTGCCCGGCACGCCGCTCGCCCTGTGCGAACCCGGCGACGGCGCGCTCAAGGAGCGAATCGAGGAGGTCGGCGAGGGTCCGTGCGCGTTCCTCGTCGGCGTCACCGACCTCGACCGCGCGCGGAACTCGCTGTCGCTCGGCCCCGAGATTCGCTACAGCGACCGCCGGATGGCGTGGTTCGACCACGACCTGTTCGACGGTCGGTTGGGCGTGGTCGAACTCCCCTGAACCGCCGATTGAAGCCGGATGACGGGCTCAGGCGGCGCAGTTGTTCGGTCCGAGTTCGAGTTCGGTCGCCTCCTCCTCGTCGCCGACGGAGGCCCGCCCGGTGTTGATGTCGATGACGCGCTCGTAGTTCACCGGCTTCTCGGGCGTGTCGTCGGCGACGCGAGAGACGAACGCCGACTCGTCCATCGACAGGAGGTCGAGGTCCGAACGCAGGTCGCCGAGCGTCGCGCTCACGAGTTCGCCCGGCGCGGCGACACCGTAGCGACCGTCCGCCCCGACTGAGACGTGCCCGGGGAGGACGCGCGTGTCGTCGGGAAGCGACAACAGCGTGTCGTGGAGCGTCTCGTAGAGGAGTTCCGCGCCCGTCGCCGCGTCGTCGTCGCCGAACTGGAGTTCCGTGCGGCCGACCGACTCGACGAACAGCGTGTCGCCGGTGAGGAGGAATCGCCCGTCGACGAGGTAGTTCGTCATGTCCGAGGTGTGTCCCGGTGCGTGAATCGCCTCGATATCGTGGTCGCCGACGGTCAACGTCTCGCCGTCGTCGAGCGGGGTGAACTCGTACGCGACGTCGCGGTCGGCCGCCTCAGACCCGAGGTAGTACGGCACGCCGAGGCGGTCGGCGAGCGCGCGCCCCCCGGAGACGTGGTCGGCGTGGACGTGCGTGTCGAGCACACCAGTGACCGTCATCCCCGCGTCGGCGGCGACGAGTTCGAACTCGTGGGTCTGCCGGGTCGCGTCCACGACGACCGCCTCGCGGGCCGACCGCGAGCCGACGACGTAGCCGAGACAGCCCTTCGCGCGGCGCTGGACCTGCGCGACGAACAGGTCGTCGTCGCCGGTGTCGAGTTCGACCACCTCGTACAGCTTGCTCCAGTCTTCCATGCCGCCCTTGACGACCTCCACGTCGTCGTAGCCGCGCGTCGCGAGTTCGAAGCCGAACGACGTGGAAGACAGCCCCTTCCCGCAGATGGCGACGACCGGTCCCTCAGCGGCGAGGTCGCCGACGCGGTCCCAGTCCCAGTCGCCGCCGAGTCCGTCGACGGGGTGGAAGGGGACGTTGACCGCGCCCTCGATGTGCCACGACTCGAAGCTCTCCGGCGGCCGCGTGTCGACCACGGTGAACGAGTCGCCCGCGTCTACTCTGTCTGCGAGTTCGCCCACGGTGAGCTGGTGGAGGAGTTTGCTCATGTGGTTAGCTATGGGAACGACGCACAAAACCGTTTGCGGCGGACGCGAGTCCGTGGTCTCGTGAGGTCGACACGCTATCGCGGTCGGCGTCTCGACACTGCGGCCGAACCGAGAGAAAGCGCCGCCGCTCGCCGGGCGGGCGTCAGAAAAGTCGAATCGAAACGTCGTCCCGAACTACAGTTCGTCCTCGAAGTCTTCGAGGGCGTAGACGGTGTCGGAGCCGCGGCGGTCGAGCGTCTCGTTGGCGAGGAGCCAGTAGACGACCGACAGCGCGCGTCGACCCTTGTTGTTCGTCGGGACGACGAGGTCGACGTTCGACGTCTGGTTGTTGGAGTCGCACATCGCGATGACCGGGATGCCGACCGTGATGGCCTCCTTGACGGCCTGCGCGTCACCGATGGGGTCGGTGACGACGACCACGTCGGGTTCGATGTAGCCGGCGTAGTCCGGGTTCGTCAGGGTGCCCGGGATGAAGCGGCCCGTGCGGGCGCGAGCGCCGACGGCGTCGGCGAACTTCTCGGCCGGGAAGCGACCGTACTGGCGGGAGGACGTGACCAGAATCTGCTCCGGACTGTAGTTCGCGAGGAAGTCCGCGGCGGTGCGGATTCGCGAGTCCGTCTGGCTGACGTCGAGCACGTAGAGCCCGTCGTCGCGGACACGGTGGATGAACCGGACCATGTCCTTGGTCTTCTGCTGGGTACCGATGTGGACACCGGCGGCCAGGTAGTCCTCGACCGGGATGAGCAGGTCGGCGTCTTCGTCGGGCATGACGTCCTCGTCGAAGGCCGGTTCCGGCTCTGCTTCTTCTTCGGCCTCGGCGGCGTCGTCGGCCGCCTCGGCGGTCTCTGCTGTCTCGTCTTCGGTGGCGGCCTCGGCGGGTTCCGTCTCGGCGACCGCTTCGGTCTCCGTCTCGGGTTCCTCGTCGGCGACCTCCACCGCGTCGTTTTCGTTGTCGCTCATACTGCGTCGTCCGCGATGCGGATGAGTTCGTTCAGTTTGGCGGTTCGCTCGCCCTGCACCGTGCCAGTCTTGATGAACGGCGCGTCGGTTGCGACGGCGAGGTGTGCGATGGTCGCGTCTTCCGTCTCACCGGAGCGGTGAGAGATGACGGCGTCCATCCCGTTTCGGGAGGCCAGTTCGACGGCGTCGAACGCGTCGGTCAGCGTCCCGATCTGGTTCGGCTTGATGAGGATGGAGTTCGCGGCGCCCACGTCGATGCCGTCCTGCAGACGGTCGACGTTGGTGACGAACAGGTCGTCACCGCAGATGAGCGTGCGGTCGCCCACGCGCTCTGTGAGTTCCGCGAAGCCCTCGTAGTCGTTCTCGTCGAGGGGGTCTTCGACGTAGACGAGGTCGTACTCGTCGACCATCTCGGCGACGTAGTCGATCTGCTCGTCGGTCGTCTTCGTCTCGTCACCGTAGTGGTAGACGCCGTCTTCGAACATCTCCGAGGCCGCGATGTCGAGACCGAAGCCGATCTCGAAGCCGAGTTCGTCCTCGACGTCGGAGACCGCTTCGCCCATGATTTCGAACGCCTCGGCGTCCGATACCGGCGGCGCCCACGCGCCCTCGTCGCCCTTCGCGGCGGGCACGCCGCGCTCGTCGAGAATCTCGGACGCGCGGGCGTGGACCTTCGCGTTGGCGAAGACGGCTTCGGAGACGCTCGGCGCGCCGACCGGCGCGGCGAGGAACTCCTGGATGTTCGTCGCTTCCTTGGCGTGTTCACCGCCACCGATGACGTTCCCGAGCGGCGTCGGGAAGTTGTCGCCGCGGAACGCGCCGCCGAGATGCTGGTACAGGGGCGCACCGAGCACGTCGGAACCGGCCTTGGCGGCCGCCATCGAGATGGCGACCGCGCTGTTCGCGCCGATTTCCGAGAAGTTCTCGGAGCCGTCGGCGGCGCGGAGCGTCGCGTCGACCTCGCGCTGGTTGCCCGCGTGGACCTCGTCCACGAGTCGGGGAACCGCGTGTCGCCGCGCGGCGGCGATGGCTTCGGTCGGCGGCAGTTCGATCGCCTCGTACTCGCCGGTGGACGCCCCACTGGGGGCCGCAGCGCGACCGAACCCACCGGATTCGGTGAGCACGTCGGCTTCGACCGTCGGGTTCCCACGGGAGTCGAGCACGCGGCGCAGAGCTACGGATGTGATTCGAGTCATGTTGTCACTTACCCTCTCGTTTGACGGTGAACGGAAGTACACCTGCGTCGTACTCCTCAGCGGCGATTAATATCGGTTCTGTCTGTTCCGAATCGACGAGAACCGGTGCGCCGTAGGAGACCTGCAGCGCTCGCGCGCCGAGGATGCGTGCCTTCTCGTATCGGTTGTACCGTTGCATCATTGGTAGGGAGACACGACGTCCACGAGGTCCTTGTGCGACACCATCATCCGCCGGCAGCAAGCACGGGTGACCCCGAGGTCGTCGAGGACGTCAGCGGGGTCCTCGTCTCCCTCGCGAGCACGGGCCTTGAATTCGTCCCAGTGTTCGCCGATCACTGTGCCGCAGGTGAAACACCGGACGGGAATCATCATGGTTAGATCACCTCAGCGGTAGGACTTCTGGTAACGAGCGCGCGCGCCCGGTCCGCCCCACTTCTTGGGTTCGGACTGGCGGACGTCGTTGACCAGAAGCGAGCGGTCGAACTCCATGTACGCGTCGCGAAGCTCCGCGTCGTTCAGGTGCTGCACCAGCCCACGAGCGAGCGCGGTGCGGACTGCGTCGGCCTGACCGGCCACGCCGCCGCCGTTGACGCGCACGTCGATATCGACCTGCGAGCGGAGGTCCTCGCCTGCGATGCGGAACGGCTCCAGCATCTTGAGGCGGGCCATCTCCGGCTCGACCAGCTCGACCGGCTGGGAGTTGATTCGGACTCGACCCTCGCCCTCGCGCACGGTGGCGCGGGCGATTGCGGTCTTCTTCTTACCGGACGTGTTCGTTACCATGTGACGTTAGCACCCAGCTTCTCGGAGACCTCTCCGAGCGAGATGAACTTGATGTTCGAAAGGCGGTCCAGCGAGGTGTCTTCGAGCATCTCGCCGTCTTCGTCGTACGGATTGCCGACGTAGACGCGGACGTTCGAGAGCGCCTCGCGGCCGCGGGGCTTCTTGTACGGAAGCATGCCGCGGATGGCACGCTTGAAGATGCGGTCGGGACGCTTCGGGTAGTACGGACCCTGGTCCGAACCGACTTCGACGCGCTTTCTGTACTTGGCCATCACGTCCTCTTCCGAGCCCGTGATGACGGCGTCTTCCGCGTTGACGACGGCGACCGTCTCGCCCGCGAGGGCGCGCTGTGCGACCTCCGAGGCGACGCGGCCGACGATGCAGTTTCGAGCGTCGACGACGACGTCTGCGTCGAATTCTGCGAGGCTCATCGGATCACCCGTACGTTGGACCCGTCGGGGTTCTGTTCAGCGAGTTGTTCTAGCGTCACGGTGTCGCCGACCTGCTCGATCTTCTTTCGAGCGGTGGACGAGAAGTCCACGGCCGCGACTGTGACGTTCTTCTGCAGCACACCGCTACCCAGCACCTTGCCGGGCACGACGACGGTCTCGTCTTCCTGAGCGTATCGTTCGATACGACCAAGGTTGACTTCCGCGTGGGTGCGCCGTGGCTTTTCGAGACGGTCCGCGACATCCTGCCAGACGTTGGCACCGGACTCACGCGAGACCGCCTTCAGCTCGGCGATGAGACTGTTGAGTCTCGGGTTCGTCTTACTCATTGTCTACCTCCAGAGAGAAAGCGGAGTGCAGGGAGCAGGATTTGAACCTGCGGACTCCTATGAGACAGCGCCCTGAACGCTGCGCCGTTGGCCAGACTTGGCTATCCCTGCAAGCATTCCGCTGTACTTCATGCCCCGTAAAAACACCTTCGGTCCGACCCGCCGCCGTGAGGGAGTCACACGCCACGCTATCGGTGGCTGTGACCCCTCGTGGGGCGGGCGAACGTCGGTGTTGAGACGGGGCAGTGTTCATTCTTACAGTGCGACCTTCTCTTCGAGTTCGGCCGCGCGGTCACCTAAGGAGGCGACGGCGCGCGTCACGAGCTCGTCGACGTCGAACGAACCGTCCGTCTCCACACTGAAGACGAACGCTCCGGGCACGTCGTGTACTTCGACCTCTTTACCGGGGTACCGCTCCGTCAGGTCGTTGCCGAACGTCTCCGTCGCGACGAGGTCGCCGTCTTCGGCGTCCCCCTCGGCGTGCTCCGCCGCGGCCTCTTCGATGACGCCGCGGAGGATGTTCGGCTCCTGTTCATCGAACTCGCCGGCGTCGCCGACGACCTCCACGCGCTGGAGGTGTCGGTAGCCGACGGCGACCCCGCCTTGGTTCTTGGCGTGGTCCTTTCCGTAGCCGAGGACGGCGTCTGCCTCGAACTCGAGGCGCTGGCCCTCCTTCAGCTCGATGATGGGGATGTTCTCGTCCGCCGGGACGACCATGTCGTCGGCGGATTCGATGTCCCCGGAGTACGCGGTTGCCGGCCCGTCGACTTCGAGCGCGACGGTGACGGTGTCACCGGGTTCGAAGTCGTCGAGAGGCGTGGTCAACGGAACCAGACCGAGACGAAGCCCGATCATCTCGTCGAACATGACCGAGGTGTTCTCCACGAACCGAACGGTGTCGATGGAGAACGTCGGCACGTCGGCGACCATCGCCCGGCGAATGCCGTTGGCTAGCGCCGGGGTCAGACCGCGCGCGACGAAACGGGCGCGTCGGTCTTCGCGTTCGATGAACTCGACCTGGAAGTCGTTTACCATGGTGTGTTAGAGTCGGCTGTTTTTCGGCGCGCGAGTTCCGTCGTGCGGAATCGGCGTCACGTCCTCGATGCGACCGATTTCGAGACCGGCGCGAGCGAGGGCGCGAATCGTTGCCTGTGCGCCGGGTCCGGGGCTCTTGTTACCGTTGCCACCGGGACCGCGAACGCGGACGTGCAGACCGGCGATACCGGCCGCCTTAATCTGGTCGGCGACGCTCTCTGCCATCTGCATGGCCGCGTACGGAGATGCCTCGTCACGGTTCTGCTTGACGACGGAACCACCGGACGACTTGACGATCGTCTCGGCGCCCGTGATGTCAGTCACCGTGATGAGCGTGTTGTTGAACGATGCGTGGACGTGGGCGATTCCCCACTTGTCACCGGTTTCGGATTCGCTCATTCTTGGGCCTCCGCGCGCTCAGGGTGCAGTTCGTCCGCGAGCTTCGACGTCTCGTCGAACGCCACGGTGTCCTCTTCGTCGACCTCGACCTTGCGGGAGGGGACGGTCGTCCGCGCACCGTCGACGGTCACGTGACCGTGGACGATGAACTGACGGGCCTGCTGGGGCGTCTGTGCGATCCCCTTGCGGTAGGCGACCGTCTGGAACCGACGTTCGAGGATGTCGGTCACGTCGAGACGCAGTGTCTGGGAGATGTCGTCCTCCGCAGAGAGGATGCCGTAGCGGCGCATGCGCGCCATGAACTCGTCACCGAGCGACTCGGCTTCCTCGACGTCACCCTGGGCCTCGCCGAGGAGGCGTCGCGCCTCGCGGCGGAGGTTGCGCAGTTCGGACTGCGCGCGCCAGAGTTCTTCCTTGTTCTTGAGACCGTACCGAGAGAGGAGGTCCGATTCCTGCGCGATGCGCTCGCCCTGGAACGGGTGGTTCGGGGTCTCGTAGAACTTGGTGTTGTTACCCGTCGTCATTCTTCAGCCTGCGCCTCCTTGATCTCCTCGACGTTGACACCGATGGTGCCTTCGGTACGTCCAGTGGACTTCGTCCGCTGGCCGCGAACCTTCTGGCCGCGCTGGTGTCGAACGCCCTTGTAGGAGCTGATCATCTTCATGCGGTTGATATCATGCCGCCGCTTTTCTTCGAGGTCCGAACCCGTGATGTGGTCGGTCTCACCGGAGAAGAAGTCCTTCCGTCGGTTTGCCATCCACTCGGGGGCGTGGTCCTCGAAGTTCTCGACGACATCGACAACGGAGTCGATCTCGTCTTCGGGGAGCTTACCGAACAGCGCCGTTCGGTTCACTTCCGCGGCGTCGGCGATGATGCGCGCTGTGCGCTTGCCGATACCCTTCATGTCCGTCAGACTGCGCTCTACCGTCTTCGTCCCGTCAAGGTCGGTCTGACCAATTCGGATGAAGTAACGGAGGTCCTCTTCCTCCTCCGGAGAGCCGTCCTGTGGTTCTTCTGCACTCATGACTTTGGAAGTCGTGTTGTGAGCGTTGCGGCGGGGATTCGAACCCCGGGGGCTTGACGCCACTGAGTTAGCAACCCAGCGCCTTGGGCCAGGCTTGGCTACCGCAACACTTCGGTCGTGTTAGTTTCGCCCTTCCGGACTCGGGGACGACATTCCCCTACATCGATTGCATCCGTTACGAGACGGGGGCATTACTTAAACATCACGAAAGGGACCTCGCGTGACAGCCCGAGACACCGCCGCTCGCGGGCGATGTGGTGTGGTACACCACCTCACCGAAATCATAATAATGGTGGTTACGTATTCTCGCCAATGAGTTCGACAGAGTCCGCGACCGCGACAACGAAGCCCGTGCGAATCGACACCGCCGAGGAGCTCGACGCCCTCGTGGCCGAACACGACCGCGTCCTCCTCGACATCTACACGAAGGGCTGTACGCTCTGTCAGAGCATCGAACCCGTCCTCGGCAACGTCGCGAAAGCCACCGACGTGGTCGTCGCGATGATAAATCCGCAGACGGATATGTCGGTCGCAGAGCGGTACACGATTCGGAGCGTCCCGACGCTCCTCCTGTTCGAGGACGGCGAACTCGTCGACCGCCTCGCCGACGGCTTCCAAGGGGCGCAGGCGGTCGTGGATTTCGTCGAGAAAGCGCGGTAAGGTCGGTTCGCGTCGGTTCTGCGCGGCCGGCGGCGGGGGCACTCTTTCGACCCCACGGTGGCGGTCTCAGCGGTCGATCGGTTCGTCGAGGCGGGTCGTACACCAGTGACAGAAGTCGATGTCGGCGTCGACCTCGCGGCCGCACTCGGGGCACGTGACGGCGTCCGCGTCGGGGTCGGCGACGGTGGCCGCCGACTCCTCGGCGTCTTCGACGGCGGAGCGCTCTGCCCGCGCCGCGGCCTGCCGCAGGCCGAGGAAGAAGGCGTCGAGGACGCTCGCGAAGCTCACCACGAGGATGGGCACCAGTTCCCCGAGCACCGCGGCGAACTCCGACGGCGGGATGGCCGCACCGCTGGTCAGCGGGTCGAACGCCTCCGGCGGAACGAACAGCGCGGACACCGCGAACGTGAGAAGCACCCAGAGCGCGGCCCGCCGCCAGCGTCGCAGATACAGGTGCCCGAGCCCCGTGAGTACGAGGCCGAGTATCGCGGCGAGCCAAGGGCGGTGTTTCGTGAGTGCGGACATACGTGGATTGGGTTGATTCTCGCTCATGAGAGTTCCGTTCGTGAGACGCGGCGAGCGAACGCGCTCGCGCGTCCGCCGCTGACGCCGAGCGACCGAACGCACATCGACACGTGAACCGACGTGGAACGGACACATAAAGTGAGCCACGCAACCCGGCGCGGCGCTCCCGAAACAGTCTCCGCGAGCGCGAGTTATCGTCGCTCGGGCAAGTCGATGGTATCGGCGTCGTCTGGGCGCTCGCCGTCGCCTGCGCTCGGAACGACGAGCGCCGGTACCCCGGCGTGGCGGACGACGCGGCCAGCGACGGTTCCCGCGGTGCGGTCCCCGCCGCGACGAGTTCGGTCGCCTCCACCGACGCCGAGGACGACCGCGTCGGCTCCCGTCCGGTCGACGTGCGCCAGCAGTTCGGACGCGGGAACGCCGGTTCGGACGGTCCCGCCGGACTCGACGGCGTCTCTCGCGGCCGCCGCGGCGACGGCGTTCACGCGGGCTCCCGCCTCGGTTTCGAGCGTCCGGCGCGTTTCGGCTGACGCCGTCGAGACGGCGCGCTCGTCGACGACCGCGAGCGGTTCGAGAACCCCGCGAGTCGCCGCGGCGATGCGGCGAGCGAGCGTCGCGGCCGACCCCGACGACGGCGCGTCGTCGGCGAAGAGCGCGATTCGCCGGTACGTCGGCTGGGGTGACGCCGACGGAACCACGAGCGTCGGAGCCGGCGGCGCGTCAAGGACGCGCTCTGCGACCGAGCCGACGAGGAACCGACCGGGGCCGGACCGGCCGTGGCGACCGAGGACGAGTAGGTCGCCGTCGCCGACGACGCGTCCGACCGCGGTCGCGGCCGGCCCGCCGACGACTTCAGAGGTCAGACGGACGCCCGCGAGGAGCGCCCGACGCGTGACCGCGCCGACGGCCTCCTCCGCTTCGACGGCGGCGCTGGCGGACGGCCCGGCGGTCTCGGTGCCAGTCGTTTCGGGCGCGGGGGCCGGCGGCGCGCCGGTCGCGGAGACGACGTGGAGCGGCGCGTCGAGGACGCGGGCGAGAAACAGCGCGTGGGCCGCGGCGGTCACCGCGGGGGCGCTTCCGTCCGTCGCGAGGACCACTCGCTCAACGGTGACAGTCATGCGACCCGAGAGGTCGTCGGAGGAGAAAAGCTCGCGCGTCGGGGCGACCGGCGCTCAGGCGCCGATGTACTCCTCGTTTATCGTCCAGCCGTCGTCGCCGTCGCGGACGAGATACTCGCCGTAGTACGGCACGCGGTTCTCGACGACCGCCTCGAACGTCTCGCGGATGTCCGCGCGCGTCATCTCGCCCATCGGGCGCAGGTCGTCGTTGCGGTTGAGACAGCCCTTCAGGTATCCTTCGTGCGTCACGCGCACGCGGTGGCAGTTGGCGCAGAACTCGGGGTTCTCGACGGGGTCGACGATTTCGACCATGCCCTCGCCGACGTAGTAGCGGCGGCGGTGGTGCATGTCGCGGACCTCCACCTCGTCGGCGAGGTCGGCCAGCCACCGGTGGACGCGCTCGATGTCGATGTTCCACTCCGGGCGGCCCGTCAGTTCGGGCATGTACTGGATGAGTTGGAGCTGAAGCCCCTCGTTTTCGGCGACGTACTCGACCATCTCCTCGACGTGGCCGGCGGTCTTCGTGAACACGACCATGTTGAGTTTCACGGGCGTGAGGCCGGCGTCGACCGCGGCCTTGACGCCCTCCATCACCTTGTCGTACGCGCCGGACTTCGTGATTTGGGCGAACGCCTCGGGGTCGAGGGCGTCCTGCGAGACGTTCACGCGATCGAGGCCGGCCGCGACGAGGTCCTCGGCGCGGTCGCCGAGGAACGTCCCGTTGGTGGTGAGCGAGGTCTCCATCGAATCCGGCGTCCGGCGGATAATCTCTTCGAGGTCCGCGCGGAGCATCGGCTCGCCGCCGGTGAACTTCACTTTCTCGACGCCGTACCCCTCGACGACTTCGAGAAAGCGGACCACGTCGTCGGCGCTCATCTCCGCGTCGGAGGCGTCCATCGGCCCGCGCGTGTCGCCCAACCCTTCGTTGTGGCAGTAGACGCAGTCGAAGTTACACCGGTCGGTCAGAGAGATTCGAACGCCAGTTACCTCGCGGCCGAAGTCGTCCACCAGCACCATATACCGAATCCTGGAAGTGTACGTTGATAAATTCGCTGTCGATAGCCGGGGCGTGGTAACTAGATTCGATTACACTCGCGGCGCCTCGAAGTCGGTGCGGGTTGGGTCGGCGACGCTCTGCAGTCGGTCGGAGCCCGACGCGGGCCGCACGCTGGCCGGGTCGTTAACGGCGACTGTCACCGCGCGACGAGACCTTACAAAACCCTTATCGGCCGCACCGCCGGAATGACGGACATGGACGAAGCCGACGTACGCGACCGCTTGCGGTCGGTCGAGGACCCCGACCTCGGAGACGACATCGTCTCGCTCGGACTGGTGAACGCCGTCGAGGTGGACGGCGACACCGCCCGCATCTCGCTCGCGCTCGGTGCCCCGTACTCCCCGACGGAGACGGACATCGGCCGTCGAATCCGCGAGGTCCTCGCCGAGGACGGACTGGAGGCCGACCTCACCGCCAAGGTCCCGACCGACCGCGACCCCGACGAGGAGGTGCTCCCCGGCGTGAAGAACATCATCGCCGTCGCCTCCGGCAAGGGCGGCGTCGGGAAGTCGACGGTCGCCGTGAACCTCGCGGCGGGCCTCTCGAAGCTCGGCGCGCGCGTCGGCCTGTTCGACGCCGACATCTACGGGCCGAACGTCCCGCGGATGGTCGCCGCCGAGGAAGCGCCGCAGGCGACCCAAGACCAGACCATCGTCCCGCCCGAGAAGTACGGGATGAAGCTCATGTCGATGGCCTTCCTCGTCGGCGACGACGACCCGGTCATCTGGCGCGGCCCGATGGTCCACCAGCTTCTCACCCAGCTCGTCGAGGACGTCGAGTGGGGCAGTCTCGACTACCTTATCCTCGACCTGCCGCCGGGCACGGGTGACACCCAACTGTCCATCCTCCAGACGCTCCCGCTCACGGGCGCGGTCATCGTCACGACCCCGCAGAACGTCGCCCTCGACGACGCCAACAAGGGCCTCCGCATGTTCGGCAAGCACGACACGAACGTCCTCGGCATCGTCGAGAACATGAGCACGTTCCGGTGTCCCGACTGCGGCAACCGCCACGACATCTTCGGCGCGGGCGGCGGCCGCGAGTTCGCCGCGTCGAACGACCTGCCGTTCCTCGGGGCACTCCCGCTCGACCCGGCCGTCCGCGAGGGCGGCGACGGCGGCAAGCCCATCGTCCTCGAAGACGACGACGAGACGGCCGACGCGTTCCGCGTGATGACCGAGAACATCGCCGACATGGTCGGTGTCGTCCAGCGGCGAACCGTCAGCGAGCGATGAGCGACGACGGCCGACTGGACGCCGACGCGGACTCGAACCCCGATGCCGACGCCGACCCGGACGAAGTCGACTGGGAGATGGCCCCGGACTCGGACGCCGACTTCCCCGCGGACCCAGAACGCGTCGCGTTCCTCCGCGACATCGCCGACGACATCTACGGCGAGTCCTCCGAGAGCCGGCAGGTGTCGGCCATCCTCTACCGCGTCAGCGACCTCTACGACCCCGACGGCGACACCTCGCCCGAGGAGATTTACCTGAACGTCCGCCACATCATGGACATCAAGGCGCAGGGCGGCATCGACCGCTGAACCGTCCGAGACCACGCCTCTCCAGCCCCCGGCTGGTGTCCGCCTCCGGCGGCTTCACTTCCGCTTTCTCCGAGTCCGCGATTCGACCGCCAGCGCCGATTTCAGCGATTCAACCGCCCGTCCGCCTCGTGTTCACTTTCACCACGGACTGGACGCCGGGGAACTCCGAACCTGCGCGGACCGGGCGGGTTTTGGTTCCGGAGCCGAATTCGAGGGTGTGGACGCACACCAACGCCAGTTCCGGAACCCCTTCTCGATGGACACCGACTGCACGAACTGCTCGGCGCTCTGCGAGACGCGCGAGCGGGTCGTCCACGGCTACGGCGACGTGGGCGCGGAGTTCCTGTTCGTCGGCGAGGCCCCGACCGCGGCCGCGGAGCGGACGGGCGTCCCCTTCACCGGCGACGAGGCCGGAAAGCGCGTCCAGCGCATCCTCGGCGACCTCGGGTTCGTCCGGTCCGACCCGGACGCCGACGAGCCGGACGTGCAGAACGTCTTTTTCACGTATCTCACGCGCTGTCGACACCCCGACCGGGGGCCGACCGACGACGAAGTCGCGACCTGCGAGCCGTATCTGAACGCGGAGATTCGGATGATAAACCCGCACATCATCGTCCCCGTCGGACAGGCCGCGCTGGAGGCGCTCGCGTTCGATTACACCACGCGCGCGGCCGACAGCTTCGACGTCGACGCGGAGCACGCGACGACCATCCGCGGCCGCGGCTTCGAACTCGTCCCGATGAAGGAGCCGGAGCGCCTGACCGACGACGACGCCGAGGCGTTCGTCGAGCACGTCAGCGAGTCCGTGTTCGGCCGGGACTACCGACAGACGAAGGGTCGGCAGAGTCGCTGAGGCGGGGCGGTACGCGGAGGATCCAGTCTTCGCCGGCCCCCGATTCGGCGGGCCACAAGCGGCGGGTTCAAGGGTTCCCCGAAGTGAGGGAGGGTATGACGGTCATCGCCGTACTCGCCGAACCGCCGCGGCCGGGACTGGTGCTTTCGGAACTCGCGGAGACGAGTCCGCTCTCCGAGTCAGAGGCCGCGGAGCTCTACGCCGCGATGCTCAAAGACGTCTGTATCGCCGTCGAGCGGTCGGGCGGCGACCTCCTCGTCAACTACCGCGCCGAGGACGACATCCCCGACGAGTTCGCCGGGGACCACGACTCGGAAGCCGAGGTTCGGAGCGTCGTCGCCGACGCCCTCGGCGGCACCGACGACGCGCGGTTCGAACCGCAGGTCGGCTCGACGTTCTCCGCCCGCGCGGGCAACACCGTCTCGCACCTCCTCAACGAAGAGGAGGTCCACTCGGTCGCCGTCGTCCGCCCGGTCGCGCCGCTTCTCGGCCGCACCCACATCGACAGCGCGGCGATGAAACTCCGGAGCACGCCGGTCGTCCTCGGCCCCTCGACGGAGGGTCGGGTCTACTTCTCGGGCTTTCTCGACCCCATCGACTTCACCGACGCCTACGCGGAGCCGGAAGTCGAGACGCTCGCCGAGCGCGCCGACGACGCGGGCCACGGCCTCGACTACGTCCCGATGTTGCCCGTCCTCGAAACGGGCGCGGACCTCGCGACGGTCGTGCCGATGCTCCGCTCGCGGGTCGAATCCGAGCGGCTCGTCCCCGAGCACACGACGACGTTCGTCTTCGAGAAGGGGCTTCGGGTCGAATCGACCGACGGCGTGTTGGAACTCGTCCGCGACTGAGCGAAGCGACAACACTTAGGTATCCGACTCAAAATTCCCGTGTGAGGGTGGGATGGCGGAGTGGCCTAACGCGCCTGCCTTGAAAGCAGGTTTCCTCACGGAATCCTGGGTTCAAATCCCAGTCCCACCGCATTCTCAGAGAACCGAGACGCGCAGGTTTATCTGCGCGTCTCCGGTGAACGTGTCACGCGGAAACGGACTGGGATTTGAACCCCACTCGCTCCGCTCACGTCGTTCGCTCCGTCCCTGCTTCAAATCCCAGTCCCACCGCACAACCCATACCGACAACCGATAAAACGCGACCGACGGACTGCGACTCGCTCAGAACCGGTACGCCATCATCACCTCGTCGACGTGTTCGTCGCCGATGGTGTAGTGGTCTCTGCGAATCGCTTCGGTCTCCCAGCCGTGGTCGCCGAGGAACTCCAGCGCGCGGTCGTTCGTCATCGGGACGCTGTTGTACACTTTCCGGAAGCCGTTGGCCTCGGCCCAGTCGAGGCCGCGGCGAAGGAGCAGACTGCCGATGCCCGACCCGCGGTAGTCCTCCTTGACGCCGACGGTCTGCTGGGCGGTCTCGCGGATGCGCGACACCTGCGGGAGATCGAGGTGCGTCCAGCCGACGACCTCCTCGCCGAGAGTGGCGACGAAGAACACGCGGGACTCGACGCGGTTGTGGCGCGTGACGGCCTCGTCGTAGAGGAGTTGCTCGGCGATGGTCTCGGCGACGACGTACGTCTCCTCGGCGGTCACGTCGCGAATCGCGTCGATGAGGCCCTCGAAGTCGCGCTGGCGGCCCGGCCGGATGGTGACGATGCCGGCGTCGGTCTCGTGTTCCTCGATAGCGCCCACGTCGAGCGCCAACTGGAGCGTCCCGCCGTCCTCTTCGAGGTAACCGCGGGACTTCAGCCGGTCGAGTTCGCTCTGGAACTCGTCGGAGGACACGGGCGCGACGTCGAGGAGGACGTTTCGCTTGGCGGTGCCGTGCCGCTCGACGTACTCGTAAATCAGCTTGCTGGCCTCGGATTCGAACGTCGGGCGCTCGGTCGCTCGCATGACTCCGAGAACGATGGCGTGCCACGCGTATATTTCTTGTTTATCGGTAGCAAGCAACACGAGGTTGTGACGTCGACCCGACGCCGACGCGGCGGCGACGCGCCGCGTGACAAATCCCCACAGATGCGTAACGGCTTTGAATCGGCCTGCCAACGTTCGGGTATGGATTGGCCACACGACCCGGACGGCGAAGAGGGGAGCGAAGGCGGACGCAAGTACGGCCAGGCGGTCATCGCGAAGAAGGTCGACGAAGACGAGGATTTCCCGCTGAACAAAGCGGAGTTCGTCGAGGAGTTCGGCGACCACCCCATCCGACTCGACTACGAGCGCGTCGTCTCGCTCGCGGACATCTTCGAGCACGTCGAAGGCGAGGAGTTCGGCGACTTCGTCGAGCTACACAAGGCCATCGGCAAGGCGATGCGCGAAAACGGCTTCTGGTTCTACGAGGGCGCAGACCAGTTCGTCACGGGCAAGAACGCGTAAGCTTCGAGACATCGGTTTTCGGCCCGCGACGGCGAGTTAGTTGCCGGACCCGCGGAACGAGGTCCGCTCTTGGACTTCCTGCTCGATAGCGTCGCGCTCCCAGGTGCGCGTCTCGTCGCCCTCCACTTCGGCTTGGACCTTCTCTTCGAGGAGCGTGACGGCGACGCTGTTGGCTCCCTCGGGGATGATGAGGTCCGCGTGCTTCTTCGTCGGCTCGATGAACTGCTCGTGCATCGGCTTGACCGTCGAGAGATACTGGTCGATGACGCCCTGAAGGTCGCGTCCGCGGTCGATGGCGTCGCGTTGGATGCGCCGGAGGATGCGAACGTCGGCGTCGGTCTCCACGTAGAGCCGGAGGTCGAGCATCTCGTTTACGTCCTCGTCGTAGAGCGCGAGAATCCCTTCGAGGATGATGACGTCGGTCGGCTCGACGGTGTTCCGCTCGGGCTTTCGGTTGTGAATCTCGAAGTCGTACTGCGGCATCTCGACCGCCCTCCCCTCAAGCAGTTCCGAGAGCTGTTCGTACAGGAGGTCCCACTCGAACGCCGAGGGGTGGTCGTAGTTCACCTGCTCGCGTTCGCTCATCTCGAGGTGGCTCTGGTCCTTGTAGTAGTTGTCAATCGGAATCCGCGTCACGGACTCGCCGACGTTCTCCGTGATGAGTCGGGACACGGTGGTCTTCCCGGCACCGCTCCCCCCCGCGATACCGATGACGAACGACGGGATGGTCATTGTCCAAAAGACGCCCGCGAACGGGTTTGAACGCAGCGGTTCGCCGGCTTCGGCGGGCGAGTATATAAAGCACGTTGACAGGCAGTTTCACACAACCGATTCTCGCACCGCCGTCGGTCGCAATTATCATGGCTTTTCAAACGCGGGAAGTAAGTTTTATAAGTGGGAGTTGCCATTGGCTTTCACATGGTACGTGATATCGTACGCCGCGACTTCCTCAAGGGAGTGGGAGCCGCGGGCGCGGCAGGCTTGACTGGCTTATCCGGATGTATCGGTGGCGGCGGCGGCGGCGGCGGCCCCGAGGGGCTCGTCGTCATCGGCTACCCCGAAAGCGGTATTCAACTGTTCCGTGACTACTACAGCGCGTCCGACGGGAGCGAGGAGATACTCGTCCCCGACGGGATGCGCTCCGGCTCGATGCCCGGGCAGGTCGGCAACGACATGGCGAACGTGACCGGGACGGCACCCGCGGCGGGCGGTCCGAACCAAGACACGTTCAATCAGCTGTTCGAAGACGAGTACGATGCGGCACCGGGCGTCTTCACGTCCCAGACGTACGACTCCGTCGCGATTCAGCTTCTCTCGAACGCCGCCGCCGGGGAGAACTCCGGCCCGGCAATCAGAGACCAGATGCGCCGGATGGCGAACCCCGAAGGGATGACCGTCGGCCCCGACAACCTCGTCGAGGGTATCGAGGCGGCCGCAAACGGCGAAGACATCAACTACCAGGGTGCGTCCTCGTCCGTCAACTTCGACGAGAACGGCGACCCGGCGGAAGCCGCGTACGCCATCTGGGAGTTCGACGCCGAGAACAACGCCACGTCGAGCGTCGAGACGCAGTCGTTCGCCGGCGAGAACCCCGACGGGAACGGCCCGTCGGCGGACAGCGGTCCGGGAGGCTCCGACCGCGAGATGTCGGTCGGTATCCTCCTGCCCGAGACCGGCGACCTCGCGGCCGTCGGTGCGCCGATGATTCAGGCCGGTCAGATTCCGGTCATGCAGGTCAACGACGCCAACCCGGCCGGCCTCTCGGTCAACGCGCAAATCGAAGACACCCAGACGTCCCCGGACGCCGGTGTCTCCGCCGCGCAGTCGCTCGTCTCCGCGGGCGTTCCCTCGGTCTGTGGGTCCGCGTCGTCCGGCGTGAACGTCCCCGTCTCACAGCAGGCGTTCATCCCGAACGAAATCGTCGGCTGTTCGCCGTCCTCGACGGCGCTGTCCGTCTCGAACCTCGAAGACAACGACTTCATCTTCCGGACCGCGCCCTCGGACTTCCTGCAGGGCCGCGTCATGGCGCAGGTCATGGCCGAGCGCCTCGAAGCCAGTTCGGTCTCGACGCTGTACGTCAACAACGACTACGGCCAACAGCTCTCCGAGCGCTTCGCGAACGTGTTCAGCGACTCGTTCGACGGCGAAGTGTACAACCAGGTCGCGTTCAACATCGGCGAGTCCTCGTACTCTTCCGTCATCGAGACGGCGCTGTCCGGCCCGGAGAACTAACCCGACGACGACCCCGAATTTTCTTTCGTCGCCGCCGACGCGAGCGACTGCGCTCTGTCGCCGCGCGCACGCTCCAGTTCACGACTTCGTTCCTGTTCCGTTTCCGTTCCCGTTCCGTTTCCGTCCATTTCAGTTCCATCGATTCCGTTCTCGTCCACTCCGTTCCGCGTTCCCGCCACACGCCTCCGGGGGACACAAGATATACATACGACCGCTGACAGATTCGAGTCGATGAAGCGACGCGCCCTCCTCTCGACCGTCGCCGGGTCGGCCCTCGGGCTCGCCGGCGGCTGTCTCTCCGATACCGACGCCCCGACCGAGACCCCCGCGAACCCGCAGAACACCACAGCCACGACTGACGGCCCGACCGAGTCGGACACGCCGGAGTCGGGTTCCGAGTCCGGCGCCGGTCTCTCGGTCGTCAACGAGGACGACGAGCCGCACGCGCTGTCGGTCCGAGTGGCCGACGGCGACGAGACGCGCGTCGACAGTTCGCTCGACGTCGGTGCCGGCCCCGGCTACGGTCGGAACGTCGCGAACGACCTCGTCGACGACGGTCGCTACCGCGTCGTCGCGGAACTCGACGCGGGCGCGACGCTCGACTACGAGTGGACGGTCACGAACGAGACGCGCCGCCTCGAACTCGTCGTCACGTCCGACGCCGGCCTCGAACCGCGACAGCGCGTGACGCCGACACTCGACGACGCCGACCTGCCGTACTCGGTGCCGGGCGCAGCGGACATCTTCTCGCCGCCGACCGCGGGGATTCGGAACCGGAGCGACGCCGACGCCCGGCTTACGGTCGCCATCGAACACGACGGGACCCGCTTTTTGGAGCACGCGTTCGACGCGGCGACCGACAGGGAGATTTCGACGCCGGCGCTCGTCGAGTCCCACGGCACCTACGAGGTGTTCGTGGAGGCCGACGACGGGCGCACCGCGACCCACGAGTGGCACATCCCGGAGACGTGGGCGTGGCCGATGCTCGCGGTGCTCGTCGCGGACGACGGCTCGCTTCGGGTCGGCTGTGCGTGGCCCACGACCGCGTCGATTCGTGTGCAAAACGTGGCCGAGACGGAGCGCGAGGTGACGCTGACGCTCGTCCGCCCTGACGACGCTGATGCCGGCGGCGACGACGCCGGCGGGACCGGCACCGGCTCTGAGGACGCGGTCGTCACCGAGACGACGCAAACCGTCCCGCCCGGCGAGTCGAACGTGTCGGTCGACGTCCCCATCGGCGACGAGTACGAGCTAACCGTCGAGACGCCCGCTGGCTCGGAGACGGTCGACTACCCGGCGTGTTACTGCCGGAGCACGGACGTAACGGCGACGGTCGGCGGTGACTCGGCGGGGGCTTCGAACGGCGGAGACGACGGAAACGACGGCCCGTCGGTCGAGTCGTTCCAGTACGTCTGCGAGTGACCGCCGAAAAATAACGCTGGACTCCGAGGCGGGCTATCCGCCGAGGAAGTCCTGCCGGACCTGTTCGTCTTCGAGGAGCGCCGTGCCGGTGTCCATGTAGCGGTTCTGTCCGTTGGCGAGGACGTAGCCGCGGTCACAGCGCCGAAGCGCCTCCTTGGCGTTCTGTTCGACCATCAGGATGGCCGTGCCGGCCTCGTTGATTTCGTCGATTTTGTCGAACATCTCCTCGACGAGGTCGGGCGCGAGGCCCGCCGACGGCTCGTCTAAGAGCAGGAGGTCGGGGTCGAGCATGAGCGCGCGACCCATCGCGAGCATCTGCTGTTGCCCGCCGGACATGGTGCCCGCCTTCTGGTCTTTCCGCTCTCTGAGGATGGGGAACCGCTCGTAGACCGCCTCCATGGCGTCCTTCGGCACCTCGTCGAGGATGTACGCGCCCATCTCGAGGTTCTCTTCGACCGTCAGCGTCGGGAAGACGTTGTCGTTCTGCGGGACGTAGCCGATGCCGACGTGGATGATGTCCTCGGGCCGGCGGCCGGTGATGTCCTCGTCTTTGAACCGGACGTTGCCCCCCATGTGGACGGTCAGCCCGAAGACGGACTTCATCGTCGTCGATTTGCCGGCCCCGTTCGGCCCGACGATGGTGACGTACTCGCCGTCGAACACGTCCATGTCGACGTCGGTGAGAATCTGGAGGTCGCCGTAGCCGGCGTCGAGGTTGCGGACGCGCAAGAGCACGTCGTCGCGGCCCTCGACGCCCGCGCCGCTCGTCGCGTCGGTGTTGGCGTCGACGCTCATACGTTGCCTCCGAGGTAGGCCTCGATGACCTCTTCGTTGCTCCGAATCTCGTCTGGCGTCCCCTCGGTGAGCACCGAGCCCTGGTGGAGGACGATGACGTGTTCACAGTTGTTCATGATGAGGTCCATGTCGTGTTCGACGAGCAGGAACGTGTAGCCCTGCTCGCGGAGTTCGTGTACGTGTTCGAGTAGCTTCTTCTCGAGCGTGGGGTTGACCCCGGCGAACGGCTCGTCCAAGAGTAGCATGTCGGGGTCGGTCAGAAGCGCCCGCGCCATTTCGAGGAGTTTGCGCTGGCCGCCCGAGAGGTTCCCCGCGTACTCCTCTGCGATGTGGGCGATGTCGAAGAAGTCGAGCACCTCCCAGACGCGTTCGAGCAGTTCCTCTTCCTGTTCGCGGACGTCGTCGCGGACGCCCGGCATGACCGAGCGCCACAGCGCCTCGCCCCGCTGGTGTTTCGGCGCGAGCATCATGTTTTCGAGGACGGTCATCTCGCTCAGTTCGCGGGCGATTTGGAACGTCCGGACCATCCCGCGGTTGGCGATTTGGTGCGGCTCCTCGCCGGTGATGTCCTCGCCGTTGAACGTGACCGTGCCGGCGTCGGGCTTGAGCATGCCCGTGATGAGGTTGAACGTCGTCGACTTGCCGGCCCCGTTCGGGCCGATGAGGCCCGTGAGCGTCCCGGATTCGACCTCGAAGGTCGCGCCGTCGACGGCGGTGATGCCGCCGAAGGACTTCTCCAGTCCCTCGACCTGAAGCGGGTAGTCGACCGACGTGTCGACGCCGGAGGCGAACGCGCCGAGCGCCCCCTCGTCGACCTTGTTCGCCACGTCTTCGACGGGCTGGTCGGCGGCGTCACTCATCGGTCTCACCCCCTTCGGCCGCGGCGTCGACACCGCCGTCGGTGCGGACCGAATCGTCGTCCCCGCCGTCGGCGGTCATCGACTTCGGCCGCGACAGCGGGATGACCGACGCCGTCTCCTTGCGGTAGCCGAGCATCCCCTCCGGCCGGTTGTGCATCAGCCAGATGAGCACGAGGCCCATCACGACCAGTTGGAGCTGTCGGATGCTGTCGACCGTGTACAGGAGGAACGGCACGGGGTCGAACTGCGAGATGAGCGGCGAGATGGCCTGTCCGAAGCCGGACGGCGAGTCGAAGTTGGGGAACACCGCCGTCACGAGGTTCTGGAAGTACCGCGGCCCCTGATAGAGCACCGCCGCGAAGACGGCGCCGCCGAGGACGCTCCCCGTGTTCGAGCCGGCCCCGCCGATGATGAGCGCAATCCAGACGAAGAACGTCACGCGCGGCCGGAAGAAGTTCGGCGTCACCGCGCCTTGCGGGACGAGCCAGAGGATGCCGGCGAGTCCCATCAGCGCACAGCCGAGCATGAACGACTTGATTTTGAACCGGTCGGTGTTCTTGCCGAGGGCGTTCGCCACGTCCTCGTCCTCGCGGATGGCCTTCAGCACGCGGCCGAACGGCGACTCGCCGGTGCGCTTGAGGAGCCAGTAGAACGCCGCGACGAAGCCGAGGAGCAACAGCCCGTAGATGAGGCCGTCGACGACCGGCTTGGGGTTCCTCGGCACCACCACTTGGAAGGCGTCGACGAAGCCGAGATACGCGTCCCAGAGGCCGACGCCGCGGAGCAACGCCTCGAGCGGCGGGGCGAAGTCGAGGATGAGGCCCGACCCGCCGCCGAAGCCGACGCGGTTGCCGAACAGCTGGAACTGCTGGAGTTCGCCCGAGAGGAAACTGAACCGGACGATTTCCGACATGGCGATGGTGACGATAGCCAAGTAGTCGGCCCGCAACCGGAGCGCCGGGAGCGCGACCACGAGCCCCAACAGCGCGGCCGCGAGCATCCCGGCGAGGATGCCGACCCAAAGCGGCAGGCCGAGGCCGCCGACCTGCGCCGCGCCGCCGGCGACGTACGTCGGTTTCGTCACGATTGCCGTGACGTAGACGCCGACGGCCATGAAGCCGACGATGCCGATGTTGAACAGCCCGGTGTACCCCCAATGGAGGTTGAGCGCGAGCGACAGCATGGCGAAGACGCCGATGTAGAATGTCAGCGTCGCGATGGAGTTGAGCTGTCCGCGGAGCGTGTAGCCGAGGACGAACCCGGCGAGGACGTACGCGAGGTACGTCGCGAGGAGGACCAGCACGATGAGGCCCGCGTCGCCGCCCGGAATGCGGTCGGTGAAGTCGTCGCGGACGCTCATGCGGTCGCCCTCCCGCTGAACAGCCCGGACGGTTTCACGAGCAGGATGACGATCATGACGACGAAGGCGGCGGCCCGCGAGAACGCCGAGGGAATCCACAGGACCGACATGGACGCCGTCAGCCCGATGACGAGGCCGCCGGCGATGGCCCCGTAGATGGAGCCGATGCCGCCGAGGATGACCGCGGCGAAGATGAGAAGCAACAGGAGCCACCCGTCGTTGAACCCGAGTGTCCCCTTCCAGAGGATGAACATGTACCCGGCGACGCCGGTCAGTCCGCCGCCGATAATCCACGTCGCGCGAACGACGCGCTCGGTGGAGATACCGGTGATGAGCGCGAGGTCCTTGTTGTCGGCCATCGCGCGCATCGCCTTCCCGAGTTTCGTCCGCTGTAAGAGGACGTGAACCCCGAGCATCAGCGCCGAGGCGACGACGAGGAGCGTGATGTCGTGGGCGTTGATGAAGACCGTGCCGTCGATGAAGTACAGCGATACCGAGGGCGGCTGGGCGGTCGTGCCGCGAACGTCGGAACCGAAGACGAACTGCATCAGGTAGCGGAGCGCGAACGCGACGCCGACGCTCGTGATGAGAAGCGTGATGCCGTCCTCGTTTCGAATCGGCCTGAAGATGGTTCGGTCGACCGCGAGCGACAGCGCGATGGCGAAGCCGCCGGAGACGACGATGCCGGCGACGACCGCCAGCGGCGTCGAGAGCACCCCGATACCGAGCGTCCCACCGTACACCGACCCCCCGGCCCCGACGAGCAGGAGCGCGCCGATATCGGCGCGGCCCAACCCGGCGATGAGGTACGTCGTCGCCCACCCCGAGAACGCACCGGCCGTGATGTAGTCGCCGTGCGAGAAATTAGCGAAGTTTAGAATACTGTACGTCATCGACAACCCGATGCCCGCGAGGCCGATTACGAGCCCCCGCATCAGACCATCCCAGACGAGCGTGCCAATGTCGGCAAACTGCGTCTGCCCCGTTGCTAACCCGCGAAGTAAGTCACCGAGTAGTACGACTACGATGACCGCCAAGACGAGCGCGAACGGACGCTCGATGGCGAACCGCCTTCCACGGGAGTAGGTTTCGGCAATACCCATTGATAACTATCCTCATGATATGTGCGGACCATAAACATAGATAAATCTTTCCTCATCGGTCGTCTTTACTGACCCTACTCGGCACCCCGCAGGAATGCGATTCCCCGATTTGGAGTCGAATCGGCGACACTTAAATGCGGATAGAGCCACGACAGACCCCATGCGCGTCAGTTCGGCGGCGTTTTCGGACCTCGACGACCTCGCCGACCTGTGGGTCGAACTCGCCGCGGACCAGCGGGCGTTCGGGTCGCACCTCCGCGCCGACGCCAACCGGACGCCGATTCGGGAGGCGCTGGCTCGGCACGTCGCCACCGACGGGGTGCTCGTCGCCCGCGAAGGCGATTCGGCGGACGCAGAGGATGGCACGAAGGGTGAGACAGGGACCGGAAGCGACACGGAGGCCGCGGGCGACCTCGTCGGCTTCGTCATGTTCGACATCGAGGCGGGGGCGTACGAACAGGACGTGACCCGCGGGATGATTCGGAACCTGTTCGTCCGCCCGTCGTCCCGAGACGCCGGCGTCGGCACGCGACTGCTGGAGGCCGCGGAGAGCGCCCTCGGAGCGGCTGGAGCCGACACCGTCGCGCTGGACGTGCTGGCGGCCAACGACGCCGCCCGTCGGTTCTACCGACGACACGGCTATCGACCCCACCGCGTCGAACTGGAGAAATCGATGCGAAGCGATACACACTCAAAGGAGGACGGGTAATCGACAGACGCGCCAGGAGAGCATGGGCGGTTCATGCACTCGACTTGTAATCGAGACTTCGTGGGTTCGAATCCCACTCCTGGCTTCTTTCGGCGTTTCGTTCGTGCTTGCCGAGTCCCGTCGCCGCCGAGCTACCGAACCACCGTCGCAGTCGGTGCCTCGACGCGCGCCGTCAGTTCCGGCGGGCGGGCGACCGCACGCGAATGAGGAGAAGCGACCCCGGAACGCCGAGGACGAGCGCGCGGAACGGGTTATGCTTGATGATAACGTCGGGGTCGAGCGGCTCCGACTGGAGGTCCGTGATGCGGATACACGAGTAGTAGACCGTGACGTGAGTCAACACGTACGCGAACGCCGCGGGGACGACGACCGGATACCGAACCCCGAGCATCGCCAGCGCCTCGAACGCGAGGGCGGTGAGCGCCGAGATGAAAAGGAGGTTTCCCAGTTGGAGCGTGACGCCGGTCAGCGCCGTTATCGCGGTGTCGAACAGCGACGCGCCGTAGGGCGTGTACGTGAGCGCGGTGACGACAGCCACCGCTCCGAGAAAGAGCCCGGCGAACAACCCAGACAGCGCGTACACGAACTCCATTGGAGGACCGTTACGGGCCCGACGAGTGCGGGGAATTTAGTTCTACCCCCCTCGTTATCGCGGGAGAAAATTAGAGAACGCCGCCCTGAGCGGCGGTGGACCGCCGTGAGACGGAATTTTATCTTCACCCGGAACGTCTCGTTCGGTATGCACGCGACCGACCAGTTCATGCTCGCCGTGACGCTCCTCCTCTTCGCGCTCCTCCTCGTCGGCTTGCTTCTCGCACTCGTGTAGGGAGAAAACTTATGTGATATTCATGGAGGATACTAGTTACCATGCCGGAATGTCAGAACTGTGGTTCGTTCGTGACGCCCGCATACGCCCGAGTCTTCACTCCCGATGGCATGGAGGACCCGCGCGTCTGTCCGAACTGCGAGGATATGGTCCGCGACGGCGCACAGGTGCGGGCGGCCCGCTCACCGAGAAATCACTAACGGTCAGAGCCGTTACTGCGCGACGTGGTAGTGCTCGGCGTCCTGTCGGACGAAGCCGCGCTTGGAGAGCGTGCTGAGAATGCTGTAGAGAGCGATTTTCTTCATCTCCAGCCCGTTTTGCAGGTCGGTGATGGACGCGCCGTCGTGCGTGGTGAGATAGAGGTACACGAGTTTGGCCGAGGGCGATTCGAGTTCGCCGGGGACTTCGATGGTCGGAACCGTCTGTTGCATGGTCGTTGTCATCCTCTTTGCTTCGACGATAATAAAACTCTCTTACAACAATCGTCGAAGAACAGGGGCCGGGAGTGAGGCGTCGAACGTCTCGAATTCGGGAGAATCGTCGAATTCGTCACGAACGTACATCGCACGAAACCCGGCGTTCGACGCCTCCGACTTCGACGACAGTCGAAGAGCGCGAGTCGCGGGTCGCGGGTCGCGGGTCGTCGAATCCCGAACGCTCCGGGCGTCGCGGTTTCGAGACGGAAGGGGCGGGAGTCGAACCACGCGAAGCCATTGAAAACCACCGGTCCGACCGCGAGGGCCTGTGCCGGTGTGCTCTACCACTGAGCCACCCTTCCGGCCGGGCGTAGGTGTCGAGCGGGCAAATAGCCGTTGGTGGGTTCGGTCACGGGCACGCGATTCGGCGGGTCGAGTGCCCGTCGATGCGCCGCTGGGCGGCTGGCGGCGTCGAAAGAAATGTCGCCTGCGACACGACCGGCGCGGTCGGAGTCGGCTCAGTAGCTCCGGACCTTCGGCTCGTAGGTCTTGTTCTCGCCTTCGAGGATGACCGGCTTGTACCAGAGTTCCGGGCGGCCGTCGTTCCACGAGAGCATCGTGTGCTTGAGCCACTCCTCGTCGCGGCGCTCTTGGTACTCCTTGCGCCAGTGGGCACCGCGGAACTCGTTGCGCGCGAGCGCGCCGAGCGTGATTGCCTCCGCGATGTCGAGGATGTTGCGCATCTCCAGCGTCTGCAGGAGGTCCGTGTTGAACGTCCGCGACTTGTCGGCCACGAACACCTGCTGGTAGAGTTCGCGCGCCTCGCGGAGGTCGCGGAGCGCGTCCTTGAGCGCCGACTCCTCGCGGAAGACGTTCACGTTGCGCGTCATCGACTTCTGGACGCGCTCGCGAATCTCGGCCTGCTGGATGCCGTCGTCTCGCTCCAGGAGCGTCTCGATGGTCTCGCGCTCGTCTTCGACGGCGCGCTGGACGAGGTCGGTCCCGGAGACGGACGCGCCGGCGTCGGCGGCCGTCCCGCCGTCCGCGACGGCGTCCTCGCCGATGCCCGCTTCGCCGAGTTCGACCGGCGAGTCGACCTCGCCGAGTTCGTACTCGCCTTCCTTGCCGGTCGTGATTCTGGCCTCCTCCATGTCCTTGCCCGCGGCGTGGTGGCCGGCGCGCTTGCCGAAGACGATGAGTTCGGGGAGCGCGTTGCCGCCGAGGCGGTTGCCGCCGTGGACGGAGGCGCAGGCGCACTCACCGGCCGCGTACAGGCCGGAGATACACGTCTCGCCGTTCTCGTCGGTCTCGATGCCGCCCATCGCGTAGTGCTGGCCGGGCTTGACCGGCATCGGCGCTTCGAGCGGGTTGACGCCCTCGAAGTCCTCCGAGAGGTGGACGATGTTTTCGAGGCGGTCGATGATGCGCTCCTCGCCGAGGTGGCGCATGTCGAGGTGGACGTACTCGTCTTCGATGCCGCGGCCCTCGTTGACCTCGGTCAGTTCGGCGCGCGAGACAACGTCGCGGGAGGCGAGTTCGCCGAGGTTGTTCGCGTAGCCGTACTCGAACATGAAGCGCTCGCCGTTTTCGTTGTAGAGGATACCGCCCTCGCCGCGAACGCCCTCGGTGATGAGGACGCCCGTCGAGGGGAGCGTCGTCGGGTGGAACTGGATGAACTCCATGTCCTCCATCGGCGCGCCCGCGCGGTAGGCCATCGCGACGCCGTCGCCGGTGTTGGCGACCGCGTTCGTCGTGTGGTCGTAGACCTGTCCGAGACCGCCGGTGGCGAGGATGACGCCGTTGCGGGCGCGGAAGCCCTCGACCTGTCCGGTCTGGACGTCGTAGGCGACGATGCCGTGGCAGGTTCGGTCCTCCGGCTTCTCCTCGTCGGAGACGGCCAGCCGGGTGACGTGCCACTCGTCGTACACCTTGATGCCGCGTTTGACGAGTTGCTCGTACATGGTGTGGAGCAACTGGTGGCCCGTCTCCGCGCCCGCGTAGGTGGTCCGCGGGAACGAGAGCCCGCCGAACGGTCGCTGGCTGACGCGACCGTCGTCGTCGCGGGAGAACGCCATGCCCCAGTGTTCGAGCTTGATGGTCTCTTTCGGACTGTCCTTACAGAGGGTCTCGGCCGCCGGCGCGTCGGCGAGATAGTCCGAGCCCTTCATCGTGTCGTAGGCGTGGTCCTCCCACGAGTCGCCTTCGCGGAGCGCGGCGTTGATGCCGCCCTCCGCCGCGCCCGTGTGACTTCGGACCGGGTGGAGCTTCGACACGATGGCCACGTCGGCCCCTTCCTCGTGTGCCGCAATCGCCGCGCGCAGGCCCGCCCCGCCCGCGCCGACTACGATAACGTCGTGTTCGTACATGGTGTGTTTGGGTGTGTCGTAGGGTTGGTCGAACTTCAGGGTTTCACCGGGAAGTTCACCAGAACTTCAGGTTGTTCTTAATCGCCTCGCGCTTGAGCTCCTGGATGTGCTCCGTGAGGGGGATGTCCTTCGGGCACACCTCGGTACAGGAGAACTGCGTCTGACAGCGCCAGACGCCGTGTTCCTGTTCGAGGATTTCGAGGCGGCGCTGTTTCATGTCCTCGCCCTCGCGTTCGTCCATGGCGAAGCGGTAGGCCTTGTTGATGGCCGCGGGACCGAGGTACTCGTTGTCGCCGGCGGCGATGTTACACGAGGACATACACGCGCTACACCAGATGCAACGGGTGGACATCTTGACCTTCTCGCGGTTCTCGCGCGTCTGGCGTTGCTCGTCGAGTTCGCCGTCCGGAAGCGAGTTCGTCTGGAAGTACGGCTCGACGGACTCCATCTGGTCGTAGAAGTGCTCCATGTCGACGACGAGGTCTTTGACCACGTCGGAGTGCGGGAGCGGTTCGACTCGAATCGGCTCCGAGAGGTCCGACAGCTGGGTCTTACAGCCGAGCCGTTGCGAGCCGTTGACGAACAGCGCGTCGGACCCGCAGATGGCCTGCCGGCAGGAGTGCCGGAAGGTAAGCGAGGAGTCGTAGTGGTCCCGCGCCCACATCAGCGCGTCGAGGACCGTCATCCCCTGTTTGTACGGGACGTGGAAGTCGTCGAAGCGGGGCTCCTGTTTCTCCGGCACCTCGGGGTCGTAGCGGAAGACCTTGAGGTGGTAGGTGTCGTCCGCGGAACGCGCTTTCTCGGCCGCCTCGGCCTCGCGCTGTTCTTGGACGCGCTCGGCGCGCTCGCGCTTTTTCGCGTCGCGCTTCTGCTTGCCGGCGGACGCGGTTTCGGTGGCCGATTCCTCTTCGACTGATTCGGGAACTTGCGTGCTCATTAGATGGGAACACCTCCGGCCCACGCGAGGGCCGTGCGGACGCCCTGCACGATGAGGAGGACGCTCGCGAGACCGAGAATCGCCTTGACCGCCGTCTTCCGGGTGCCCGAGAGGCCCTGGTTGACGAGGGCGTTGTAGACGCCGTTGACCCCGTGGAACGTCGCGGTGACGAGGAACAGGATCATCAGCGAGAAGTACGTCAACTGCTCCATGCGCGCCTGTGAGAGGGCGAACGTCACTTCGTCGGCGTGGTTGAGGAAGTGGAGCAGGAAGAAGTGGAACGCCAGCACCACGACGAGGAACGCGGCAGTCAGCCGTTGCCAGAGCCACCGCCGGCCGCCGGGCTCGAAGGACGTGTATCGCTCCGCCATCAGATGCTCACCCCCGAGAGGAACGTGGGGACGCTCGCGACGACGATGACACCCGTGAGGATAAGCGACGCGTAGAAGCTCCTGTCCTGCGCTTCCAGCCCGACGCCCAGGTCGACGAACAGCAGTCGCAGTCCGTTGAGGATGTGAAACACCGCCACCGCGAGCAGTCCGACTTCGAGAATACGCACGACCAGGAGGCTCTCCAGCGCCTGAATCGTGTTCGTGTACGCCGCCGCGCCCGAGAGGGCCGTCGACAACACGGCGATGTGGGTGAAGAGATAGCCCACAAGCACCCAGCCGGTGAACTTGTGGAATATCCAGGCCCACATGCCGGCCGAGAACTCCCGCCATCTGCTGAAGTCCTCGATGAGGCCCCGATTGTAAGACTGACTCATGCTCCTGTGAGTGTCGGGAAGGGGAGGGTATAGAACTTACGTGTATGGAGTTTCGTGAGGGTCGGCAAAAATCGCCGGCCCCACGGCTGTCTCGGGTCGGGGCGGCCGGTCTCAGCGCGTCGCCTCGGGAGCGCCGGACTGCTCGCGCTCGACGACGCGCCGCACCTTGTCCTTCAGTTCGACGAGGTGGCAAAGCGGGTTGCCGGGGTAGACGACCGGGTTTTCGAGGACGCCGACGAGCAGGCCCGTGAAGGGGGCGACGACGGTCACGTTGTCGTCCTTGAACGGGTTCGTAATCGTGCAGATGCGGTCGCCCTCGTGGACGAGCGCGCCGCGGTCGTGGTGCATGTCGACGATGCCGCCCGCGTCGGCGCGGAGCCACGTCTTTTCGTTTTCGTCCGAGATGACGGTCCGCCAGCCCGGCCAGTTGACCGTCGAGGTCTCCCGGAGGCCGTACTCGGCGAAGACGCTCTCGACGCCCGCGAGCGCCTCGTCGATGAGTTCGCGCTGGAAGCGGTGGGCCTCGCCCATCTCGACGGTTATCGCCGGCGTTCCGCTCGCCGACGACTCGGTGCGGAGCATCCCGCTGGACCCGGAACTGTCGATGATGACGTGCGAGCCGAAGGCGTTGGCGAGGCGCGCGACCGCGGGGTCGGACATGTCCGCGCGGACGTGGAGCATGTTGGTCCGGCCCCGCGTCGACGTGTGGAAGTCGATGCCGAGGTCGCAGGGCGCGATGAAGTTCTGGTAGATGCGGTGGGCCATCCGCTTTGCCCCCGTCGAGGTCTCGGACCCGGGGAACGACCGATTCAGGTCGCGGTCGTAGATGGGGAGATACCGCTGTTGAGCGAGAAAGGCGGGGACGTTCATCACCGGCATGCAGACGAGCGTGCCCGCGAGGTCCGCGAGGTCCCACTCGTAGGCCACCTCTCGGACGACCTCGATACCGTTCAGTTCGTCGCCGTGGGCGGCGGCGGAGAGGAACACGGTCGGCCCCGCCCGCTCCCCGTTGATGATGGTGACGGGGATGCGAACCGGGTCGCCGAGATACGTCTCGGAGATGCCGTACCGGATGTCCTGTGTCTCGCCCGGCTCGACCTTCCCGCCGTTGTAGGTGAAGGCCTCGTTGTCGGCCATGTGATGCGATGGGAGGGCCGGGGTTATAAACGGTCGCGACGGACCGCCCGACGTCGCCCTCGCAGTTGCGAACCGGGGGCTCCGGCTCTCGACCGTCATGTCTTTGAAACCGGGAGGATATCAACTGAGTATGTCCACCACAGACGACGCCGTACGTGTCGGCGTGCTTTCTCTACACAACAGCAAGGAGACGAAGGCAATCCTCAACGCGGTCGAAGACCTCGGTCACGAGCCGGTGTGGCTCCGTCGGGAGAACGCGGCGGTCAGCATCGAAGACGGCGAGGTGACAGTCGAGCCTGAGGTGGACATCATCGCGAATCGACTGCTCCTATCGAACACCGAGGAACCCGCCGAACTCCTCGGGCTGGCGACGACGTTCAACCGCATCCGGCCGATGCTCAACGAGCCGAACGCGGTCCTCGCGGCCATCCACAAGTTCGCCACCGCCGCGACGCTCGCCAACTGGAACATCCAGGTGCCCGACGCGCTCCTCGCGCTCTCGAACGACCGGCTCAACAAGGGCCGCGAGCGCTTCGGCGACGTCGGCGTCTACAAGTCCGCCATCGGCACCCACGGCGGCGGGACGTGGAAGGTCGACCTGACCGAGCCCGTCAACCCGAAAGTCGGCAACCGGCAGGCGTTCCTCCAGAAGCTCATCGACCGCGACGGCGACCGCCACCGCGACCTGCGCGTCTACATCGTCGACGGCGAAATCATCGGCGCGATGTACCGCTACGCCCCGGAAGGCGACTGGCGGACCAACGTCGCTCTCGGCGGCGACGTGCTCAACGCGACCGACGAGATGCCCGAGGAAGCGCGGGAAACGGCGCTCTACACGGCCGAAGTGATGGAGATGGACTACGTCGGCGTCGACCTCGTCGAGGGCGACGACGGCTGGTTCGTCCTCGAAGCCAACCCGACCGCCGGCTTCAAGGGCCTGTATCAGGCGACGGGGAAGAGCCCCGCGCCGCACATCGCGAAGCTCGCAATCGAGCGCGCGGGCGGCGAGGTCGACGAGACGCGCGTCGAGGAGCTGTCGGCGACGCTCGACGACTCCGTCCCCTCGTGTGCCCCCAACGAGTCGCCCATTTTCGACGGCGAAGCGCCCATCATCGGCTACATCGAGGAGGTCGTCGTCAACGGGACCAGCGGCTCCCAGCAGACCCTCGCGAAGTCCGACACCGGCGCGACCCGGACGAGCATCGACACGAGCCTCGCCGCCGAAATCGGCGCGGGGCCGATTAAGAGCATGACGCGCGTGAAGTCCGGGAGCCTCAAGAGCGGGAAGGCCCGCCCCGTGGTCGACCTCGTCATCGGTATCGGCGGCACCCAGCACACCGTGACCGCCAGCGTCGAGGACCGCTCGCACATGGACTACCCGCTTCTCCTCGGGCGCGACATCCTCGAACACTACCGCGTGGACGTGCGCCGCCGCGCCAACGCCGACCGCAACGACAGCGACGACGAGGAAGAGGAACTCCTCGAAGAGTAAGTCGGCCGCCGGCGCGACCGCGCCCGACGCATTCGCCTCGGTCGCGCGTGCCCGCGACCGACCCCGAGACACGCGCACTTTTCTCCCCGACGGCCCAACCACGAGTCGATGAGCGACGACGCCTACCGCGAACTCCGGGCCGACCCGCATCTCGGCGACGTGGTCGAAGAGCACGGCCCGCTCTCGCTCGACCCCGCCGACGACCCCTTCGAGCGACTGGTCGTCTCGATTGTCAACCAACAGCTCTCGACGACCGCGGCGGCGACGATTCGGGACCGCCTGTTCGACCGCGTCGAAGTCACCCCCGAGGGCATACTCGCCGCCGACGAGGCCGTCCTCCGCGACTGCGGTCTCTCGAACCAGAAGGTGGGCTACGTCCGCAACGTCGCCGAGGCGTTCCGAGACGGCCTGTCGGCAGAATCGCTTCGGGCGATGAACGACGACGAGGTCGTCGCGGCGCTCACCGAGATTCGCGGCGTCGGCGACTGGACCGCGAAGATGTTTCTCATCTTCGTGCTCGCCCGCGAGGACGTGTTCCCGGTCGAAGACCTCGGGATTCGACGCGGCATGGAGCACGTCTTCGGCTTCGAGCGCGACGCCGTCTCCCGCGGCGAGATGCGCGAACGCGCCGAGCGATGGGCACCGTATCGGAGCTACGCCAGCCGATATCTCTGGCGGTGCGTGGACTAACGGCGGATGGGTGGAAAGCCGAACCGGCCCAGTTAATCGACGGACTGCGGTGATGTTGCTCGGCGAGGGAATAAACAGCGCTTACGTTTACGTCTCAGACGAGGGAAACGTTGAAACCGCGACGCAGTATAACGTTCTTCCATGAACGTAGATGACGTCGACAGTATCACCGTTCTCGGAGCGGGCAACATGGGCCACGGCATCGCGGAGGTCGCGGCGCTCGCCGGCTACGACGTCGTCCTGCGCGACATCGAAGACGAGTTCGTCCAGCAGGGCTACGACAAAATCGAGTGGTCGCTGAACAAACTCGCCGAGAAGGACCGACTGTCGCAAGAGGACGCCGACGCGGCGCTCGCCCGCGTCTCGACCGCGGTAGACCTCGGCGAGGCCGTCGCCGACGCCGACGTGGTCATCGAGGCCGTCCCCGAGAAGATGGCCATCAAAAAGGAGGTGTACACCGAGTTGGAGGAGCACGCCCCCGACCACGCGGTGTTCGCCACCAACACCTCCAGTCTCTCTATCACCGACCTCTCCGAGGTCACGGAGCGCCCCGAGCGCTTCTGCGGGATGCACTTTTTCAACCCGCCGGTCCGCATGGACCTCGTCGAGGTCATCTCCGGCGCGCACACCGGCGACGAGACGCTCGACCTCGTCGAGGACCTCGCCGAGTCGATGGGCAAGACGCCCGTCCGCGTCCGCAAGGACAGCCCCGGTTTCATCGTGAACCGCATCCTCGTCCCGCTGATGAACGAGGCGGCGTGGATTGTCCACGCCGGCGACGCGACGATGGCCGAAGTCGACTCCACGACGAAGTACGACATGGGCCTCCCGATGGGGAGTTTCGAACTCGCCGACTACGTCGGCATCGACGTGGGCTTCCACGTCCTCGAATACATGCACGGGGTGCTCGGCGACGCCTACGAACCCTGTCCGCTCCTCTCCGAGAAGGTCGAGGCGGGCGACCTCGGCCAGAAGACCGGGCAGGGCTTCTACGACTACGAGGACGGCGAGGGCGCTGAAGTCCCCCACGACGAGGGGAGCGAGGCGGTCAAAAACCGCCTGCTGGGCGTCATGGCGAACGAGGTCGCCGGCCTCGTCGAAAACGACGTGGCCGACCCGGCCGCCATCGACCGCGCGGTCAAACTCGGCGGGCGCTTCCCCGACGGCCCGGCGAAGATGGCCGACAGCGCCGGTATCCCCACCCTCGTCGACGCGCTCGACGACCTGCACGACGAGACCGGCGAAGCGCGCTACGAGGCCGTCGCGTACCTCCGTGACCTCGCCCAGTCCGGAGAGGGGTTCTACGGCGACGAGGGGTCGTCCGATGGCATGCCCGCGTTCGACGCCATCTCGGTCGACGTGCGCGAGGGCGTCGGCCACATCACGCTCGACCGCCCGCACCGTCTCAACACCATCAGCACGGACCTCATCGAGGAGCTTTCGACGGCTATCGACCTGTTCGCCGATGACGACGACGTTCGCGCCGTCCTCCTCACGGGGGCCGGCGAGCGCGCGTTCTCCGCCGGTGCGGACGTGACGAGCATCGCCGCGAGCGGCCCCGACGCCCTGACCGGCACCGAACTCTCCCGGACGGGCCAACAGACGTTCGGCAAACTCGAAGCGAGCGATATGCCCGTCGTCGCCGCCATCGACGGCTTCTGTCTGGGCGGCGGCATGGAACTCACCATGTGCGCCGACCTGCGAATCGCCACGAAACGCTCCGAGTTCGGCCAACCGGAACACAACCTCGGCCTCGTCCCCGGGTGGGGCGGCACCGTCCGCCTCCAGCGCATCGTCGGCACGGGTCGGGCGAAGGAAATCATCTTCACCGCCGACCGGTACGACGCCGAGACGATGGCCGACTACGGCTTCGTCAACGAACTCTTCGAGAGCGAGAACTTCGAGACCGAAGCGTTCGAGTACGCCAAACAGTTCGCACAGGGACCGCCCGTCGCCCAGCGACTCACCAAACGCGCCATGCACAGCGCGTGGGAAGACAGCGATGCCGGCCTCGAAGTCGAATCACAGGCGTTCGGGCTGGTGTTCACGACCACCGACCTGATGGAGGGAGTCGCCGCCTTCACGAGCGACCGCGACCCCGAGTTCACCGGCGAGTAATCGGCCGTCGTGGGTGGGTTCCTCTCACTCACCCGCGATGGAACGCAACGCTTAAAATAGTCCAACGACCACTCGTGAATGCAGACGCTCGGTTGGTGTAGTCCGGCCAATCATCTTGGCCTTTCGAGCCGAGGACCAGGGTTCAAATCCCTGACCGAGCACTTCTCTGCTGAACTACCTTCGAAGCGACCGCTTTGCGTGTCGTTTCGACTGTGAAGCAGGAATGCGACACAGGAGATTGGAACCCGACCAGTCGCGCACAGCGAACGAAGTGAGCGAGCACGTCTGGGTTTGGTTCAAATCCCTGACCGAGCACTTCTGTCGAACTAACACCTCCGAGAGACCTCCGTGTCTCTCGGTTCTGTGAGACTGAATGCACGACGAGGGGTTTGAACTAGCGAGCAACGTGTTGCGAGTGGAGTTCAAATCCCCTCCCAAGCAGTTCTCTTGGACATCGACGACTCGGCACCCGCCCACGCCGATTAGCTTGCACGTTTTTAACAATGGCAATTAAAATATGACCGATAGCATGGAACTCGACCGTCCCGAGACGAGGAGTCGGTGATGCTCGAAGAGTTCGTCTCGCAACTCGACCCGGTAGTCGTCCGCCTGTTCGTCGCGGCGGCGTTGGGGATGTTCCTCGGCTTGGAGCGCGAGCGGTCGAAAAAGGGGGCCGGCGTTCGGACCTTTACGTTGACGAGTCTCCTCGGCGGCATCGCCGTCGCGGTCGGGAGCGACATCCTCCTTGCAGTCGGCGGGTTGTTGGTCGTCGCACAGGCGGTGTTGCTCGGGAGCCGCGGACTGGTCGAACGTCGGTCGAACGACCGGCATGCCGACGGCGACGCCGACTCCGACGCGGATTTCGACACCGGAACCGACACCCACCGCGACGACACCGGCGTCGCCCGGTTAGACGACCTCGGTGTGAGCCTCTCGCTCACCACGTCCACGTCGCTTCTGGTCGCCTACGCGGTCGGCGCGGCGGTCGTAAGCGGCTTTGTCATCGAGGGGGTCGTCGTCGCGCTCACCTCGTCGCTCCTGTTGGTCCTGCGGCGTGAACTCCACGGGTTCGCGCGGCGACTGACGACCGACGAGGTCCGAAGCGCCGTCGAGTTCGCCATCATCGCGTTCGTCGTCTACCCGTTGCTTCCCGAGGGACAGGTCGGCCCGTGGGACGCCGTCAGCCCCCGGACCGTCTGGCTACTCGTCGTCGCGGTCAGCGCCATCGGCTTCGTCAACTACGTCATCATCCGGCGGTACGGCGAGCGGGGCATCGCCATCACGGGCTTTTTCGGCGGGCTGGTGAACTCGACGGCCGTCATCGGCGAGATATCCGGTCGGACCACTCGAAACCCGTCGATTCGGCCGCTCGCGGCCGGTGCGATTCTGATGGCCGACGCGGCGATGGCGCTTCGGAACCTCTCGCTCGTCGCCGTGTTCGTCCCGGAACTCGCGGTCGAGGTTGGCGTCCCCCTCGGACTCATCGTGCTCGTCGGGGTGAGCTACGCGCTGTACTCCCTCGAATGGGACGTCGACCTCGACGTGGCGTTCGAGTCGCCGTTCAGCCTCGAAAGCGCCCTTCGGTTCGGCGTCTTCTTCCTCCTCGTCCTGCTCGCCTCCGCGGCGGCACAGGAGTACTTCGGCGCGACCGGGTTCGTCGTGACGAGCTTCCTCGGCGGGCTCGTGTCGAGCGGGTCGGTCGTAACGACCGCCGTCACGCTCTACAGCGGCGGTACCATCGGTGAAACGACCGCCGTCGTCGGGGTCCTCGCCGGCACCGCCGCGAGCATCGCGGTCAAGGTCGCGCTCGCGGCCAGCGTCGACCGGAAACTCCTCGGGCCGGTGGCCCGCCGGAGCGCGCTCCTCGTGGCCGCCGGCCTCGTCGGGGTCGTCATCGTCACCACCGTCGGCGTTCAGCCCTGAGTAGAGGCGGACGGACCGGACGACTCCGGGCGCGAACGTCGGCATCGACGCAGGCGTGCAACCGATGCCCGACACGGACGGGTGAGCCGCGCGCCGACCGGTCGCCGGGCGAGCCGATGGCTTGAGGTACGCCGAGGGCTATCGTCGCTCCACGTCCAACAAGCGATGATACTCGACTCGACTCGACGAGACCGTGGCGAACCGCGCGCGGAGCGACAGCGGTCGGCTCCCAAACCGAACGGAACGAGGCACGTCCTCGGGAGCGCCTGAGCGTGTCGGATGCGACGCGCGCCGCGCTCGCCGCGGGAACCCTCGTCGCGCTCGCCGCGACGAGCGGGAGTCTCTACTTCAGCCTCGGCCTCGGACTGACGCCCTGTGATCTCTGTTGGTACCAGCGCATCCTGATGTACCCGCTCGTCGTGGTGCTCGGGGTCGCCGCGGTCGAAGACCGGCCCGGCGTCTGGAAGACGGTCCTGCCGCTCTCGCTCGGCGGCCTCGCGCTCTCGGGGTACCACTCCTATCTGCAGGTCGCGCCGGGCGCGACGTGCACCGTCGGCGGCCCGTGTACGTCCATCCAGTATTCGATGCTCGGCGGCCTCCTGACGATTCCGCGACTCGCGTTCATCGGATTCGCGCTCGTGACGGTCCTCGCGGTCGCCGTGGCCCGAATCGGCGGCGAGGCCGACGACGCGTGGGGGATGACGTGACCGCGGTCGGGACCGCGCTCCGAGCGCCGCCGTCTCTCTACCTCTCGTCGAGGTCGACCATCGGCTCGGGGTAATCGACGCCCAGCTCGACGCCGTAGGACGCCTGTTCGTCCTCGCTCAGTTTCCACGGTTCGCGGGCGTACTCGGCGGGTAACGCGTCGAGTTCGGGGAGCCACGTCGTCACGTACTCGGCGTTCTCGTCGTAGCGCTTCGCCTGCCAGCGCACGTCGAGCGAGCGGTCCCGCGAGTCGTTGCCGACGCCCGCGATGTAGGCCCAGTTGCCGTAGTTCGACGCGGGGTCGTAATCGACCAGTCGCGTCTCGAAGTAGGCCGCGCCGCGTCGCCAGTCCAGTCTGAGGTCGTTGGCGAGGAACGACGCGGCGTTCTGTCGCCCGCGGTTCGACATGTAGCCCGTCGCGTTCAGCTCCCGCATGTTCGCGTCGACGAAGGGGATACCCGTTTTCCCCGCCGCCCAGCGCTCGAACTGCGCGTCGTCGCGTCGCCAGTCGATGTCGGTCCGCTCGCGGATGCCCTCGCGGCGGAAGAAGTCGCGTCCGTGTTTGGCGAACTGGAACTGGAAGAAGTCGCGCCAGCGGAGTTCGAAGACGAGCCAGTACGTCGAGTCGTTGGCGACTCGGCGGTCCTCGTAGCGGTCCACCTCGGCTTTGACGTACCGCGGCGAGAGACAGCCCTCGTTCAGCCACGGCGAGAACTTCGAGGAGTAGTCGGCTCCGAGCAGTCCGTTCCGCGTCTCCTTGTACTCGCGGAGGTTGTCACCAGCCCAGATGTACGACGCCACGCGGTCGAGTGCGGCCGTCTCGCCGCCGTCGAACGGGAGGACGCCGCGGTCGTCGGGTGCGGGGTCGAACTCGGCGTCCGGGATTCCGACGAGGTCCGAGACTGCGGGAAGGTCGCCCGCATCGGGCGCGTCTCGGGGAAGCGGTGGGACGGTCGGTTCGGAAAGCGGGTCGCGGCCGGCGAGGTTACGGCCGGAGGAATTGCGGCCGACGTGGTCGCCGACGGCGGAGTCGCCGACGCGCGCGCTTCCGCGCCCAGTCGCCGCGTCTGCGTCGGCGTCTTCGGCGGCCGACTCGACCGCCTTCCGAAACGTCGTGTACGTGTCCGGGAGCGCCGACAGCGCCATCGGGAGGTCGTCGACGTGGGTGAGCGTGTGCCCCCAGAAGCGCCGGAGTTCGACCCCGTCGTCCCGGAGCTCCGTTTCGACCGCCGATTCGACGCTCGACTCCTCGGGCGTCGGGCGCGTGTGGACCGTCACGACATCGGCGTCGACGGCGGCGGCCACCTCGGGGAGAACGGACTCGGGGCGGCCCTCGCGGACGAGGAGGTCGCTCCCCCGGTCGCGGAGCGACGCCCGCAGGTCGGACAGCGATTCGAGGCGGAACCGGGCGCGGTGCGCGCCGGTCTTCTCGAAGTCGAAGGAGTCGGGACCGCCGAACGGTCGGTCGCCGTACTCGCGGGGGTCCACGCAGTAGACGGGGACCACGCGGTCGGCGTCACAGGCGGCCGCGAGCGCCGCGTTGTCGTGCAGGCGGAGGTCGCGGCGGAACCACGCGAGCGAAGTTGTCTCGGGCATCGTCGGCGGCGCTTAGGATGGGGGTGACTTGAGTCGAACGGCGGATTCGGGGCTGATGGAATAGGACGGACCGCGACCGTATCTCCGAGCTACGTCCGGCTTCGCGTCTGTAAGCCGAGTTCCGCGCCGGCGACGACCGCGACCGCGGTGAGCGCGAGGCCGGCGACGAGCCGCGGGTCCACGCCGCCGATGACGGGGACGCCCATCCAGCCGGCGACGAGGAGCGCGAGGCCGGCGAGACACGTCGCGAGCGACAGGAGCGCCAGCGGCGGCTGTGTCGGCTCCGGGTCGGCCAAGAAGTGGTCGAGTTCCGCCGCGGCCGAGCCCAGCGAGACGGTCTTCGCCCGCGAGTCGTACGCGACGATGCGGAGCGAATCGAGTTTGGGGAGGTGCGTCTGGTGAAGCGAGATGTAGACGCTCTGCCGGACGTTCTTGGGCGGCGGCGACTCGCCGGACTCCGCGACCGCGATGTACTCCGCGAGGTCGCCGACCGACTCCGGCCCCGCCGCGTCTCGCAGTCGTTCGAGCGCGAGCCGTCGCCGCTCGTTTCTGAGCACGTCGTGGATGTCGGCCTCGTCGAGCGAGTCGTCCGCCGGCTCGTCCACCGCCGGCGGCTCAGCGTCGACCATCGCCCCGCTCAGAGCCAGTCATCGGGCTTCGTGTCGTAGTCGACCTCGCCGGCGGCGATGCGCGCTTCCAGTTCGGCGTCGAGGTCGTGTTCCTCGAACGACGCGCCGTCGTATCGAATCCGAATGGCTCGTTCTTCGGGCGTCGGCTCGCGCCCCCGTCGCCGGGCGACTTCGACCTCGTGTTCGTCGAACTCCTTCGTGATGGTCATCAGGTTCACCGGGCGGCCCCAGAGGTGGTAGACGCGCTCCAAGACGCCCTTCGCCTGCTTCATGTCGAGGATGACGCCGTTGTACTGGTGGCCCAACAGGAGTTCCCCGCGGTTGTCGAAGTTGCCGTCGTACACCGCGATGGTCGGCTTCCCGAAGTTGGTGAACTGGAACAGGAGCTTCTTTTTCACGTCCCGGTACTCCGACGAGGAGACGCGGAACTGCCGCGACGACTGGGAGAACTCGTAGGCGAAGTAGTGGTTCGCGCGGACGAACTCCTCGGAGAGGAACGCGTCGAGGAACGTCACGTCGTTGTGGCTCTCGCGAATCTCGCGCATGCGGTCCCAGCCGGCGGTCTTGTCCACGTCGGCGACGGCCTCCGCGACGCTGTCGTACACCTCGTCGTCGAACATGTACCGCGAGAGCTGTTCGAGCTCGGAGCGCCGTATCCGACTGAGGAACCCGCGGTTCTGCGACTTGACCAGCGAGTAGTGACGCTCCGCGAGCCCCTCGTAGGTGAGGAGCTTCCACGGGTAGGCGTCGAGGTCGAGCGACTCGTCGCCCGAAAGCGCCCGGTCGAGGGTCTCGTGGTCGACTCTGGGGTCGTCGGGGCCGAGTTCGGACAGTTCGTCGAGGGAGTCGGCGCTGACGCCGTCGATGACCGGGTCCGCCCGGAGGCGTTCCTGCACCTCGTCGAAGTCGACCGTCTCGCGGAAGTTGCGCCACGTGACGCCCTTCACGCGCAGGAGCTTGTCGGCGACCTCCGCGCGGTTCGTCGAGTTCTCGATGTACTCCCACAGCTCCTTGCCGAGCTTGTAGGGGTTGAGCCCGGGCGACCCGAGGACGCGCGACTGGTGGTCGGCGTAGGTGATGAACTCGTCCGTGCCGGCGAACCGCTCGTCGGCCATCATGAGCGACTCCCAGTAGGCCGCCCAGCCCTCGTTCATCACCTTCGTCATCTTCTGGGCGGCGAAGTAGTACGCCTCCTCGCGGAGCATGTCGAGGACGTCCTTCTGCCACGGCTCCATCTCCTCTGCCTTGCCCGTCTCCTCGTCGTACCGCATGCCGTGTTCGCGGACGTACGCGAGCACGTCCTTCCGGGGAGCGGTGAGCTTCGCGGCCTCGCGCTCGGCCTCCTCGGCCGCTTCGAGCCACGCGTCGTCGAACACCTCGCGGCGCACGTCCTCGGAGATGTCGAGGCTCTCCAACTGGGCGCGGATGTCGCCGGGGATGCGGCCGTCCTCGTCGGCGGCGGCCTCGCGGATGGTCCGGTGTTGGTCGATGGTGTCTTCCAGACAGAGCACGGCGTCGATGAACTTCTCGATGTCGTCCCGGCTGATTTCGGGGTTCTGGACGTACCTCTCGATAGTCTGGGCGTGGCGTTCGAGCATCGCGGCGGCGGCGAACTGCCCCTCGTCGGAGAACAGCCCGAACCACTGGTTGTTCTTGAAGAAGTCCGAGTGCGCCTCGACGTGGGTGATGACGGCCTTCTGGTCGGCCAGCGAGTTCGACTCCTGGAGGAACGCGTTCGCCGGGTCGTCGTTGTTGACGATTTCGAACGCCTTGCCCATGCCGAACTGGTCGGTCTTCCGCTGGCGGTCGTAGGTCATCCCCCACCGCCAGTGCGGGTAGCGCTCTTGGAAGCCGCCGTAGGCGATGAGCTGGTTCATCTCGTCGTAGTTGACCACCCAGTAGTTCACCGGGTAGGGGTCGAGTCCGAGCTTCTTCGCGAGCGCGCCGGCCTCCCGGACGGGCTCGTCGAGTCTGGCGGCCTCGCGCTGTGCGTCTCTGCGGTGTCGTCTGAAACTCATTCTGCTGTCGCCTCCGTGCTGAGGATGGTGTAGATGGCGTCGATGACGTCGTCGGGCTCCGAGACGTACGCGACGACGACGTTACCCTGCTCGCCGAGGCTCCGTTCGACCTCTTCTGCGTGCGTGGCGTTGATTGCGGTCCCGCCGGGCTGGGTCTCCACGTAGGCGTGGAGGTTCGCGTCTATCTCCTGCATGAGCGGGACGACACGCTCTTTCGTGTCGTTCGAGGAGTTCTCGGAGTCGCCCGCGGCGAAGACGTAGCGGTTCCACTCGCGCCACGGGTAGCGCTCGTCTAAGACCTCCTTGGCCAGCTCGTAGGCCGACGAGATGCGCGTCCCGCCGCCCGAGCGGATGCCGAAGAACTCGTCGCGTTCGACCTCCCACGCCTCGGCGTCGTGGGCGATGTAGACGAACTCTGCGTGGTCGTACTTGCCCGTGAGATACCAGTCGAGCGGGGTGAAGGTGCGCTCGACGAGTTCGCGTTTCGTCTCCCGCATCGACCCCGACACGTCGCGGATGTTGACGACCACGACGTTCGACTGCTTCTTCTCTACGACCTCGGGGTGGCGGTAGCGCTCGTCCTCGCGGCGGAACGGAATCTCGCGGAGCCCCTCGCGGCGGATGCGCTGGATGGACGTCGTCCGCTCGACGTTCTCTTCCATCTCCTCGAAGGAGGCCCACGTCCCCCGCTCGTCGTCCGGGATGCGGCCCCACTCGTCTTCTATCCACGCCATCGAGACGAGGATGTTCTGCTCGCGGCACCACTCGAACACCTCGCGGGCGGTGGTGCCCTCGACCTTCATCGCCTCGCGGACGAACTCCTCGTCGAAGTCCATCGCCAGCTTGCGCTTCAGGCCCTCTTTGAACAGGCGCTCGAAGTCGAGGGTGCTGTGGGGGCCGCTCCGGGTGATGTCGGTGAAGTCGCCTTCGACCTCCTCTACGACCTCCTTGCCCTTCGGTTCGAGTTCGAGGCCGAGTTCCTCGTCCAACGCCTCGGCGAACTGCTCGGGGTCCATCTCGTAGTACTCGTGTTCGGCCCCCTCCTCGCCGGGCTCGCCGTCTTCGCCGTCGCCGTCGCCGGGTTGCGGCTGGCCGAGCGGCTGGCCCACGTCGGGCGTGCCGCCTTTGCCCTGTCCGACGCCGCCCATGTCGAGGCGGTCGTACTTGAACTCCGGCAGGTCCACGACCTTGATGGGTATCTTGATGTCCTTCGAGCCGGACGCGCCGAGGTCGCCGTAGGAGATGAACTCCTTGAGGTCTTCGCGGCGCTCTTCGCCCACTTCGCGGAACCGTTCGAGGTCGTCTCTCAGTCCCATGTGTGGCTCACCTCCTTCATCACGGCGCGGCTGGTCAGTTCGGCCGACGCGGCGGTGTAGCCGCGGTCGACCAGTTCGTCGATGGTGCGGGCTTTCACGCGCGCGGTCTCGGTGTTCGCCGGCGGGTCGTCCCACTGGCGGGGGTCGAGGTCGGAGAACAGCCGGCGCACGTCCTCCCAGTCGTGGGTTTCGAGCACCGTCCGGATGACCGGAATCTCGGTGAGGTCCACGTCGGAGACGGTGAATCCCTCGTCGCGGTTCTCCCACGCGTAGCGGTTGAGCGCGGTGATGACCTTCTCGTTGCGGAACTCCTCGACCGACTCGGAGGGCTCGTTGCCCTCGTAGTCGCCCGGCGAGAAGCGCCCGAGGTGCTCGGTCTCGAACAGCTTCATGAGAAGCGGGTCGGGGTCGACCGGCCCGCGTTCGGTCTCTATCTGCCCCTCGGACGCCCACGCGTAGACGTGTTCGACGTACTCCTCGACCGTCTCGCGCTCGACGCCCTTGTCGGCGAGAAGCGCGTCGAGCACGTCCGCCTCCTGCCGGTCGAAGATGTACGATTTGACCATCGCGATGCGGCCCTCGTACTCCGAGGACTCCGCCCGCGAGAACACCGGCGCATCGGAGAGTTCGGCGACCATCTCGTCGAGCACGTCGGCCGGCATCACCACCGACGACACGTCGAGGTCGGGGTGTCTGCGGTCGATGCGGTCGTGAAGCAGATCGGCGATGACGTCGCGGGTGAACGTCACGGGAATCCCGTGGGTCCCCTCCGAGTCGCCGATGAACTCGAACGCCGACACCTCGTGGCGCTGGTCGCCGACCTGCAGGTAGCCGCGGTCGAACAACAGCGCCTTGTCCACGAGGTCGAACTCGGCGTCCGGGTCGCGCGGCACGTCGTCGCCGTCGAGACGGGTCACGACGCTGTAGAGCGCCGCGGCCTCGACCGCGTGCGGGGCGAGTTCGCGGGTGCGGACCTCGCCCGGCCCCTCGCGCACGTCTAACGAGACGGCCTCGGCGACGCGGTCGGCCATCGCCTCGGGGTCGTCGGTCCAGACGCTCGTCTCGTTCGTCAGCTCGCGGCGGATGAGTTCGGCCTCCAGCGAGAGGTTCGTCAGGTAGCGGAACTCGTGTTTGTTGAGCCGGCGCTTGAGCGCCTTCAGCGGGTCGCGACCGTTCCTGTCGGCGTACTTGTCGAGTTCGGCGTCGAGGTCCGGGTTCGAGATGATGACGAGCTGGGTGTCGATGTCCATCCCGATTCCCTTGTCCAGTTTGACGTGCCCCTCGTCGGGGACGTTCAGGAGCTTCTGGAGCAGGTCGGCGTGCTGGGTGGCGTCCTCGACGATGGTGAGGAGGCCGTTTCCCTGCGAGAGCACCCCGTCGTAGCTGAACGCCTGCGGGTTCTTCCGCCCGCGGGAGTTCAGCTCGCGGAGCATGCTCGGCATCCACGACCCGACCAGTCGCTCCTTGGGCGACCCGTCGTCCTCCGAGTGGAGGACGCCGACGCCGCGGCCGACGTCGACGACGTAGTTCTTCACCCGGAGGTGTTTCGGGTCGGTGACGGCGCTGAAGAGGTCGCTTTTCCCCGCCCGGCGGAACTCCTCTTCGAGGTAGGTGTACGCCTCCAGACAGAACGGGTCGAGGTCCTCGTCCACGTCGATGGCGATGTGGTCGCCGTTCCTGCTGTTGAGGTCGGAAAGCAGTCGCTTGCGGACCTCGGCGGGGAACACCGAAAGCGGGTGCGACTGGACCGGGCTCTCGTACCAGTCCTCGTCGTCGGCGTCGACCTCGCCGCCGTAGGACAGCCCGCGGGTGTCGTCGGCGTTGGCGACGTTCCACTCGACGGTGTAGCGCCGCCCCGCGTCGGTCTTCGAGTACTCCCGAAGCCCGTTGATGAGACAGCGTTTCAACTCGGATTTGCCCGTGGCCGTCGGGCCGTCGAACCAGACGATTTTCTCGGCTTTGCCGCGGTCGGCGGCGATGGTCCGCAGGTCGTCGACGAAGGCGTTGAGCACCTCCGTGTTGCCGAGGACCGCGTGCTCGCCGTCGTTGGCGGGGTCGTCGAAAAAGCGGTAGCGCTGTTTCTCCTCGCCCTGTTCGACCACCTGTCTGGTCCCCATCGACTCGATGGCTTCCAGGAGGTACTTCGACGCGTGGGAGGCGATAGACGGCGACTCGAACGCGGCGTCGACGTACTCGCCGAGGCTCATCGGCTCCTCGTAGGTGCCGCGGAGCGCCTCGTCCGCCTCGCGGATGTAGTCTCGCATGGTCACCCTTCGAGCTCGGCCTTCGCCACCTCCGCACCGGCGAACTCGAGCACCTCCCGTGCGCCGTCGCGCGAGTAGCCCTGGTCGACGAGCGCGTCTACCCACGCGTTGCGCTCGTCGTCGTCGAGCTCGTTCGCGCTCACGAGCGCCGAGAAGTTGATGTTGTGCTTCTTGTCCTCCCAGAGCTTGCGTTCGAGGGCGCGGCGGAGGCGGTCGTTGTCCTGCGGATTGAACGACGTGCCCTCGCGGGCGCGCCGGGAGACCCAGTTGGAGACCTCCTGTCGGAAGTCGTCCTTGCGGTCCTCGGGGATGTTGAGCTTCTCCTCGACCGCGCGGAGGAACTTCTCGTCGGGCTCTTGGTCGCGGCCCGTCAGCTCGTCTTCGACCGTCGCGTCGTCGATGTAGGCCATGACGTGGTCCATGTACTTCTCGCCCTGCCGGCGAATCTCGTCGATGTCGTAGGCGAGGGCGTGGCGCACGTCTTCGATGGCGCGCTCTTTGTACTCCTCGCGGACCATCTCGAGGTAGCGGTGGTAGCGTTCGAGGTTCTCCTCGGGAATCGACCCGTGGTTTTCGAGGTTCTCTTCGAGGTGCGTGAACGAAGACAGCGGCGAGAGGTAGCCGCGGCCGCGGTGAGTCGCGTCCATGATGGCCTCGGCGATTTCGTCGCCGATGAACCGGGCGGAGACGCCGTCCATCCCCTCTGCGATGTCGGCTTTCTTCTCGCCTTCCTCGCGGAGTTTGCGCACGTCCACGTCGTCGCCGTCGTCCAGCTCGCCGTTGTAGGCCTTCGCCTTCTGGACGAGCGAGATGGTGTCGGAGTCGGGTTCGACGATGCGGGTCAGGACGCCGAAGAGGCCGGACATCTCCAGCGTGTGCGGCTCGACGTGGATGTCGGGCACGTCGGCGTTCCGGAGCATCTTCCGGTAGATTTCGGCCTCCTGTTCGTACTCGAGGACGTACGGGAAGTCGATGCGCTTGGTCCGGTCGTTGAACGCCTCCATCTTCTCGTCGCCCTTCTTCTCTCTGTACTCGGGCATGTTCGTCCGCCCGACGATGACCTGGTCGATGTCGATTCGGGGGTTGTTCTTCGGCTTGATGGTCTGTTCCTGCGAGGCGTGCAGGAAGTCGTAGAGGAACTCCCGCTGGAGCTTCAGCAGTTCCTCGCCGGAGAAGATGCCGCGGTTGGCGTTACAGAACGCGCCGGCGTAGTCGAACGCCCGCGGGTCGGACTCGCCGTACACCGCGAGCTTGGAGTAGTTGACGTCGCCGGTGAGTTCGGTCTCGTCTTGGTTCTTCTTGTCCTTCGGCTCGAACGTCTCGATGCACTGGCGTTTGTTCTCGGAGGCGACGAGCCGGACGATTTCGATGTGGTTCTCGACGACCTCCTCTAAGTCGTCGTCGTAGTGGGCGAGCAGTCGGTCCATGTAGAACTCCGAGGCGGGGTCTAACGCCTGGTCGTTCCGGATGGTGTAGGGCGCGTCGAGGTTCTCGTTCAACTGCTCTATGACCACGTCGCGCTGTTCCTGCGGGAGCAACACGAGCGGGTCCTGATTCATCGGCGACTGGACCACGTCGTCGGACGGGTCCTGGTCGCGGATGACGTCGCCGATGTTCGTCCACCGGAAGGTGTACATCCGCCCCTCGTCGGACATGGTGTAGTCCTCGAAGTAGCGGCGGGCAATCCAGTCGAAGTGCGACTTCCCGGAGCCGACGGGGCCCAAGAGGAGTTTGATGCGTTTTTCGGGGCCGAGGCCGCGGGCCCCCGATTTCACCTTGTTGACGAACTCGTGTATCGACTCGTGCACTTCGCGGCCGTAGAAGACGTTCTCTCCGTCGTGAAGGGGGTCTTCGGAGGCCATGAGGTACTCCACGACGCCCGCGTCCTCGTCGTAACGGGTGCCGTAGAAGTCGAACATGTCCGCCACGCGCTGGTGGGCGTTGCGAGCGATCTTTGGGTGAGCGTAGACCTCTTCCAAGTACCACTCGAAGCTCTTGGCCTCGCGGAGGTCCGCGGGCACGGAGTCTTTGTAGTGCTTGCTCAGGTCTGCGAGTGTTTCAATTTCGCCGGTCATTGTTCGTGGAGCCTCGTCGGACCAGCCGTCCGGAGACGACCGAGGGCGACGCGCCCGCGTTCGCGGGTCGCAGACGACACACCCAGAGCCACGGACCCGCGGCGACAGACCGCGGGCGGTGAATCGGAGTGCGTCGCCGCCGCTACGCGCTCACAACGGGTCGGCGACGGGCGACAGAATCGGCGATTTGCGGACGATGCGTGACGGCTCGCTCGGCCCGGGGACCGAGACTACCAATCAATGAGAGACGTTAACATATAACGCTTTCTGTGAAAGTAGTCAACGAATTGTCTCGAACGCCAACCAATCCAGATACGTACCACATCGAGTGACCCTTCGACTGACCGACGTATGTCGATTTAATCGGCGATTCAGTCCGTTGGCGGTCCCGTTAATCGGGTCGGCTGGGATTCATGTCGTCGCCGCCCGGTCACTTTCGAGCGGTAAACCACGGCCGCCGAATCGGCGTCAGGCCGCTGGCGAGCCGCCGTCGCGGCGACGCGCGAGCGCGACGCAAGGGCGCGACCGGCGGGCGCGGCGGAAGCGGGAAGGCTTAGGACGCGCGGCGGACTAGCACGCCCATGACCGACCTGCCCGACGGGTGGACGCTCTGGAACGACGAACCCGAGGGGCGGCGCATCCTCGCGTATCGCCCCGACGTGTTCAACGAGAGCGCCTTCCCCGCCGAGTGCATGCCGACCGTCTTCGTCTGGAACGGGTCGCGGGCGAACCGTCCGGGCGCGACGCAGATACGCACCGAGACGTGGCACGCGGTACTCTATCTCGAACCCGAAATCGAGGTCGTCGTCGAGGCGTTCGACTCCCGCGAGGCGGCCGTCGAGGGCGCGACCGACATCGCCGGGCGGTTTTCCGACGGCGAGATAGACTACCGGAGCGCCTACCAGGTCCCCCGCGAGGAGTACTTCCAGAAGCTCGACGAGCTGACCGGGCGGGAGCCTTAACCACCTCGCAGGAGAACCACCGCTATGACCTCCGTCACTCTCGTCGGTGCCCGCCTGACCGACCCCGGCACCGAGTTCGTCTACCACGGTGAATCGAGCGCCTGCGAGGGCTGTCCGTATCGCCGCCAGTGTCTCAACCTCACCGAGGGCGTCCGCTACCGGGTCCTCGGCGTGCGCGAGAACACGCAGGTCCTCGACTGCGCCGTCCACGACGAGGGCGTCCGCGCCGTCGAGGTCGAGCCGGCCCCGGTCACGGCGAACGTCCCCTCGAAGGGCGCGTACGCCGGGAGCAAGGCCAGCCTGCAGGGTCCCTGCCCGCACACCGAGTGCCCGAGCCACGAGTACTGCGTCCCCGAGGGGGCGGAGTTCGACCAGGAGTACCGCATCCACGACGTACTGGGCGACCCCCCGCACGACCACTGCCACCTCGACCGGAACCTGACGCTCGTCGAGTTCGAACCCGCCGACGAGTAGGGATTTTCTGCGGTTCTCGGTCGCCGACGCGGTGGCTCGAATCCGTGAGGAGAGAACCGAACGGACGGGAGAACCGAGAGAGCCGACCGACTACGGGAGCGTGCCGACCTTCTCGCCGGCGTAGCCGAAGATGTCCGCGTAGCCGTACGCCGAAAGGAGAATGGGGTAGAAATCGCGGTCGGCGACGAACTGCTCGGCGTCGGCGCGGGCGAACGTCTCGCCCGCCGAGACGGGTTCGAAGTTGGTCGCGTGGACCTCGTACTGGTCGGCCGGCGGCTTGGGAAGCCGTTCGAGCAGGCGGAACACGTCGAGGCTGTGCTCCTCGGGGATGCCGAGTTTCAGCCGGTCGTCTTCGGTCTGCGACGCGGTTTCGTCGGGTGCGCCGCCGTCGTTCCCCCCGTCGCTCGCGATCGCGGGCGCGGGGAGGGCGTTGGTCGCGGTGAGGAACGCCCGGATGAGCCAGTAGGCGTTGTCGGCGGCCTCGTCGGACTTCTGGAGGCCGGCTTCGACCTCGATGGTGTGGGCGTGTTCGATGAGGCGGCCCTCCGCGAAGTGGTTCGTCTCGACGGCCACGTCGACCGGGAGGCGAGGGAGAATCGACCGGGAGATGGCGTCGACCGTGTCAACGATGGCGAACGGCTCGGCGTACGACTGGGTGGAGTGAATCGAGAAGGCCGTGGTGCCGCGGACCTCGCGGCCGAGGTCGTGGGCGAGGCGTCGCTCGTGGCTCTCGGCGTTCGGGTCGCCGGGGAACGCCCGGTTGAGGTCCTCGTCGAGGTAGCGCTCGTCCGCCGCCAGCGCCTCCTCGTTGGCGACGATGAGCTTCACCGGCCGCTCGACGTCGGGGTCCTCCGCGACGAATCGCTCGATGGCGCGAGCACCACAGGGCTCGTCGCCGTGGATGGACCCGACGACCGACACTTCCGGCGTGCCGTCACCGAGTTCGTAGATTCGCATTGCCGGTTCCTAGAACTGGACGCTAATGGACCTTTAGATTCTCCCGGTTCGCGCCGCTTTCGCGGACGCGTCAGCCGAGACAGTCGCCTCGGAACTGCGGCACCTCCGGGTCCGACGCGGTCAGTGGTCGAGTTCCTCGGCGTACTCGTAGTCGGCGGGATAGGCGGTCGCGCGGTGTCCGTCGAGGGCGATCTGCCAGCCGTGGAGCGCCGTCGGGTCGTTCAGCGCCGCCCGAAGGGTCTCGCGCACGTCGTCCACGTCGACGCCGTAGAAGTCCTCCGGGACGCCGCGGATGTACTCCAGCGCCGTCTCGAACAGCGACCGCATCCCCGCGTCGTTCTCGAAGTCGAAGTGCTTGTACGCGCCGGCGGCGACCTGCACCATCCCGTGGAGGAAGGCGCTTTCTGCGGTCCCCGCGCCGTAGTTGTACCACTCGTCTTCGAAGCAGTCGTGGCTCTCGTGGAAGTCGCCGGAGTTGAACAGGCGGACGCCGTGTTCGACCGCCCGCCGGAGCGTCGCGTGCTCCCACGTCCGCAGGTCGTCGTCCCACCCCGACGGGTTGCCGAGCGGCGGGGCGACGCTCGGGTCGCGGGTGTGTTCGTCCATGTGAGTCAGGGCGACGGGGAGGCCGGTAACTCCATCGGTGGCGCAATCGGTCGCGCGGTTTTTCGTGCTGGCGCGACAACGGTCGGGCGTGACGGACGCGATAGACTGCACCTACTGCGGGAGCGACGTTCGGCGTCACGACCCCGTCTTCGTGGAGGAACTCGAAGCCGGCGAGCGCGTGCCGGCGGGCGCGTTCTGCAACTACGCGTGCCTCTCGTCGCACATCGACGCGGCGGGACTCGCAACCGGCGCGTCCTGCGAGTGGCGACCGGAGTGAGTGTCGGTGGCGGTCTCCCCGTCGCCGAGCAGTTCGGCGGCGTCGTCTGACGTTTCGCAACGTTTTAGCGGTCCCCCTGTCGTACTTGAGTACGCGCGAGGGTAGCTAAGTCAGGAAAAAGCGGCGGACTCAAGATCCGCTCCCGTAGGGGTCCGTGGGTTCAAATCCCTCCCCTCGCACTTCTGCTGAAACGCGACGCGCCGAGTGACAAATGCGTCCCGAGGGCGTCGAATCGGGGCGCGTCAGCGACCGTGGTGGACCGCCGTCCACGGGCGAGCAGACGGACGCTGAGAAGGACCGTCGTGCCAATATAAACCCGACCGCTCGCCGCCTGCGCCGTCTTTTCTACGCCCGCGAGGTTCTCGGTCACGCCGCCGCGACAGGGACGCCACACATCTCCAGCGGCATCCCGAACGATTCATCATGAACAGACCACGTTTCCGATGAAAAACGCCGGAAGGGAGCCGACCGCGGACGACATTCGACGGCGACTCCGGCCAACCTATCGGTCGAACAAACTATCAGTGTCTTCTGACTATCCAGAAAATATCAGAAACATTCATTATGTTATCGGGCCTACTGTAGTGTTGCCGGAAGCGCAAGGACGCACCGGATGACCAAACCGAATCCCTCGGGCGACGTGAAAGGCGTCGACGACGGTACGCATCGCAAGATTGCGGAGGAATGGAATCGACACGAACACCGAGTCTTTCGTAACAGGAAGACGAGGTCAAAGTGCCGAAGAGGAACCGAAACAGCCCCGTAACCGCTCTGCGAGCGAGTGGCAGGAAGACCAAGTACCGGACCACGAGGAATCGGAGTTCGGGAACTCGGCGCAAGCCGAAAACGGTCGTGAGGGCTGTGGAAAACGTCTTCCGTCCGGGTTCTAATTGCGGATTCTGGCTTTTCCGTTATCTGCCCTTCGAGCGAGCGGTCCGCCTCGCGGGGGCGCGCAGTTCACGACCCGTCGAGTCGGCGGTGCGTCGGTGGCACGTCGGTGCCGCGTCGGCGACGACGTTACGGCCGAACCAACCGACTCATCAGTCGCAGATACTCCGAGGCGACGAGCGGTTCGTCGGCCGCGGTCCGCTCGACGGCCGCCACGCCGTGTTTCAGTTTCTCCTTGAGCGGACTCGGCGGCACCTTGTGGCCGACCACGCGAGACGCCGTCTCGACGTGCTCCAACGCGGTCTCGGCGTCGCCGGCTCTGACCGCCGCTCTGGCGTCCTCGAAGGAATCCGCGAGCGACTCGCGGACCCGCGCCGGGAGGTCGATAGCGTCTGACACGCCACGAGGTAAACCGTCCATCGACATAAGCCACCGGGCCGCGTCGCCGTCCGGTCGGTGGATATAGGCACCTGCCGGTCCTGCCACGCCCATGAACGAACTCGACGCCCGAGCGGACCGGGCACAGCGCGCGGCCCGAGACGGCGGCGCGGTCGCGCGGCGCGCCTTCAGAACCGGCGTCGCCGTCGAGACGAAAGGCGGGAAGACGGACGTGGTCACGCAGGCCGACAGGGACGCCCAGCGCCGCGTCGTCGAGCGAATCCGCGGCGCGTTCCCCGACGACCCCATCGTCGGCGAGGAAGAAGACGAACTCAAATCGGTGCCCGAGTCGGGGCCGGCGTGGGTCGTCGACCCCATCGACGGCACGAACAACTTCGTCCGCAACGTGCCGGTCTGGGCGACCGCGGTCGCCGCCGTCCGCGACGGGGAGCCGGTCGCGGCGGCCAACTACCTGCCCGCGCTCGACGACTGCTACGCGGCCGACGACGAGACGGCCTACCGAAACGGCGAGGAGATTTCGGTGAGCCAGCGCGACGACCCCGAGACGTGCACCGTCTGTCCGACGTTCTGGTGGGACTACGACGCCCGCGACGAGTACGCCGCGGCGGCCCGCGCCATCGTCACGCGCTTCGGCGACCTGCGGCGCTACGGGAGCATGCAGGTCGTGCTCTCGTACGTCGCCGACGGCTCGCTCGACGGCGTTATCACGAACAAGCGGGCGAACCCGTGGGACTCGGTCGCCGGCGCGCACCTCGTTCGGATGGCCGGGGGCACGGTCACGGACCTCGACGGGGACGAGTGGCGACACGACTCGGAGGGACTGGTCGCCTCGAACGGGCGCGTCCACGACGCGGTGCTCGAAGCGGCGCGGGAAATCGACGACCGGTAGAACCGGCGGGGAGGCGGTCGGCCGGTTCCGGCGGCAGTCAGCGAACCGAGTCCCCATCCGCAAGTGCGAAGTTACCCCCCATCAGAAGGGATAGCATGGACCTCGACGCGACGGACCGGGCGATTCTCCGGATTCTGATGGAGGACGCGCGAACCCCGTTCAGCGAAATCGCCCGCAGAATCGACATGTCGAGCGCGACGGTTCACGACCGGGTCGGTCGGATGGAAGACGCCGGCGTCATCGAGGGCTACCACGCCCACGTCGACCCGCGGCAGGTCGGGCTGGGCACCTCCGCGCTGGTCGGCTTCCGAGTCAAGCAGGGCCGCGAGAAGGAGGCGCTCCAACAGCTCCGCGACATCGAGGGCGTCCAAGAAATCAACCTCACCACCGGCGAGTGGGACGTGATGCTCCGGGTGTACGCCGAGGACACCGACGCCCTGCGCGAGCTCATGTTCGACCACATCGCCGAACTCGACGGCTTCTCGCGGTCCCAGACGATGGTCATCCTCGGGACCGAGTACGACGACCCGGTGTTGCCGATTCGCGAGCCGGACGACGAAGACTGAAATCCGCCCGTCGCGGAGCTGAGTCGCCGCGCCGAGACCCGCGCGGGGAGTGCGAGAGACCGGAACCCTCAACAGGCCCGCCGTCGGGGTATCGGCTATGGCAACGGTAGCAGAGCGAATGGGTCTCGACCCCGAGCGCCTCTGGGGGCTCGGCGTCGCGGCCATCCTCGTCGCCCTCGTCGGCGGGTCGCTCGCGTTCCCTCGCGTCGTCTACGACGGCTTCATCTGGCACTACTTCTGGGGCCCCGTCCAGGCCGACGCGAACTCGGCCGTCTGCGCGGTTCGGGCGAACGGCGTCACGCAGTACCTCGACACGGCGTCGGCCTGCGCCGCCGCGGCCGAACCCGTCGCGTACCCCGGCTACACGCTCGTCTCCGAGGTCGGCTACATGGTCACGCTCGTCATAGCCCTCTCGGGCGTCGTGTTCCTCCTCCGCCGCCTCGACATCGGCGAGCGCCCGCGGTTCTTCTACGCGCTCTTCCCGTTCATGCTGTTCGGCGGCGCGTTCCGCGTGGTCGAGGACGCCAACGACGCCCCCGGCGTCGCCGACGCCCTCATCACCTACCCGCTGAACACGCTCGTCATCAGCCCGGTCATCTACGTGACCGTCTTCGCAATCACGCTCGTCGCCGTCGTCGGGAGCGTCTTCGCCGAGCGACGGGGACTCGTCGATGACTACGTGAAACCGCTGTTCGGGGCCGGCCTCGCCGTGCTCGCGGTCACGCTCGGCTACCTCCTGTGGGCCGGCCTCACCGGCGCGCAGGGCGCGACGTTCTACCCGCAGGTGCTCGTCGTCATCCTCGTCGGCGCGACGCTCACCGCCGCGGCGACGTGGTGGCTCATCGAGCGCTTCGCCCCCGAAATCAACGAGGGGACCGGCTACATCGGTCTCGTCGTCATCTGGGGCCACGCCGTCGACGGCGTGGCGAACGTCATCGGCCTCGACTGGATGGTCGCGCTCGGCGCGGGCAACAACCTCGTCCCGAAGCACCCGGTGAATCAGGCGGTCGTCGATTTCACCTCTTCCACCCTCCCCGAGTCGGTGCTGGCCGTCACGGGCGACGCGTGGCCGTTCCTGCTCGTCAAGCTCGTGGCCGCGACGGCCGTCGTCTGGGTGTTCGACGAGCAGATATTCGAGGACAGCCCGCGCTACGCGATTCTGCTTCTCATCGCCGTCCTCGCGGTCGGGCTCGGACCGGGGAGCCGCGACATGCTCCGCGCGACGTTCGGCGTCTAATCGGCCGGTCTCCTCCGTTTTCCCGCTCTCGGTCTCCAACTCTGCCGCGTATCGCTTCTCTCCCGACGAAGCTTCAAGTACCGAGCCGCGGCCACCGCCGCTATTCTGTGACGCAGGCCGCGCGGCGGCTCGCGGGTGTCCGGCACACCGCCGCGCGGATTCGACTCGGCCCGCCTGCCGCGCGGCCACCCGTGCCGGCTGTCAGCCACGAACCCCACCAACCCCGAGACTCGCCGGCTACGGGAACGGGTGGAACTCCCGGTCCAGCCGCGGTTCGAAGCCGAGGTCCCGCGGCACCGACTCGGCTCGGTCGGCGAAGTACGGCTCGCCGATAAACAACGGTTGCGCCGCCGGCACGACCACGCGGACCGCCTCGAAGCCGAGGCGCTCCACGTCGCGCGGGGTGGTCCGCGCCGCGTAGGCGTCGAGACCGGCGTCGGCGACCGCCGAGACGACCGCGTCGAGTTCGGCCGCGCCCTCGGTGACCTCGTCGGGACCGACCGAGTCCGCGGGGATGGTCGCGTCCGGCGAGACGAACGTCCGTGCGGGCTTCGGGAAGTCGGCGTAGGTCGCAATCGCGCCGCCCTGCGTCGCGGCCTGTTCCGGTCCCATGGCGCGCAGTTCGGTCCAGTTCTGGAGCGCCTCGGCCAGCGCGGAGCGAGCGGCGCGGTTCGCGTCGAGGTCCGCGCCGGAGCCCATCGCGAACTTCGGCCACTCGCCGTCGCGGTGGACCGCCACCGCCGCGACCGGCACGTCCACGTCCTGCGTCACGAGGAGCGCAGTCACTTCCAAGGACTCGGAACGGGCGCGGGCCGCCAGCGTCTCGAACGTCTCGTCGGTCACGTCCAGCCCGAGCGGGTCGAACGTCGAGTACCACGCGAGCATCGTCGCGTCGCGCTCGACGACCTCGTACAGCCCCGAGAGAATCGCCTCGGTCCCGGAGTTGCCGAGGCCGAGGCCGGTCGTAATCGACGGCTTGTGCCGCTCCGACGGCGGCGGGTAGTGGACGAACTCCGCCGGGAGCGAGACGGTCGCCCCGGTGGCGAGGTCCGCGCCTTCGACCCACTGAATCGGCTCCTCGGGGTCGGGGTCGCGGAACGAGTCGGGTCTGACGAAGCGACTCGGCGGCACCGCGGCCGGCCGGGACGCCGCGGGCGCGACGGCGAACTCGCTGGTGCGGTAGACGCCCGCCGAGTAGCGTTCGAGCGCCTCGCCGAGCGCCTTCATGTAGGCCTCGTCCCAGCCGGCGGCCGCGCCGCCGGCGAGTTCGGCCGCCCGAGCGTCGGCGTACACCGTCGTATCCGCCGTCTGCGCGACGTAGTAGGGGAGCGGGAACGACTCGCGCTCGCCGACCTGCGTGACGATGCCGACGCGGTCGTCGACGGCCGACTCGGCCCGCGCGAGCGCGTCGTCTAACTCGACGGCGCGGAAGTCGCGGTCGAGGGTCCGGTCTCGCTCCGTCGGCGACGGCGTCGGGAGAACCGACCGCTCGGGACCCGGGACTTCGACGACGGTCCCGGCCACGTCGTCGCCCGCGAGGAGCGCGATGCCCCGTCGTCCGGCGATGGCGCCGGCGAGTCGAACGGCCGCGCGGTCGCCCCCGGGACGGCCGCTCGACTCCGTGGTGGACGCGACCCGCGCCCGGAGGTCCGCGAAGTCGGCGCTCCCGGGGTCGAACGCCGAGACGGCCGCGTCGAGGTCGGCCACGGCGTGACCGCCGACGCCGCCGATTTCGACCGCGAGCCAGCGCGAGGCGGCTTCGTCGGCCGCGTCGAAGGCGTCGCTTCCGGCCGCGGCGACGACGAAGCCGAGGTCGAACGAACCGAGCGAGTCGGGGGCCGTCTCCGCGACCGTCGCGTCGATGTCGGCGCACGCCGCGCGAATCGACTCGGCGGCGGGACCGCTCCCGACGAGTCCGATATCCATGCGCGCGACGAGGAGCGGCGGCGGGAAAAAGCGAGGGGGTCGCGGTCGGCTACGCGTCGAGCAGTTTCTGGGCCTCGTCGGCCAGTTCGTCCGCGCTGGCGGCGACGAGTTCGTCCGCGCCGAGCTTCAGGCGGAGCCGCGGCCGGCCGACGTCGATGGGGACCTTCTCGGTGTCGATGAGGCCGAGTTCTTCGAGCTTCGTCTTCGTCCGGGAGAACGTCGCCTTGCTGGCGATGCCCACGTCCTCGCCCCACTTCGAGATGTCGTAGAGGAGGACCTCGTTGCGGGCGGCGACGAGAAGCGAGATGGTCACCTCGTCGAGGCCGTCGCCGTCGCCGCGAGCCGACGACAGCGAGGCGAGCACGGCGTCGAAGTCGGCGAGCGTCTCCTCGCCGATGTCCTCGCCGAGCGTCTCGCGGACGCGCGACAGCGGCGGGGTCCGGAGCTTGAACTCGGGGGCGTTCTCCCAGTGGGTCTGGTGGGCCTCGAACGCCGTCTCGACGAACGCCTCGTCGTCGGTGACGAGACCGGCGACCTTGCCCCCGGCGGCGACGAGCGCGACGACCGAGTTCGGCGTGACGAACAGCGTGTTCTCGACTTCGTCGGCGGCGGTCCGCATCGAGAGCGCGCCGTCGGCGACGAGGTTCGCGGCGTTGGAGGCGACGATGAAGTCGTCGAGGACGTCTTTCAGGATGCCCTCGTCGGCGACGAGACGGATTTCCGGGAGGTCGTCGTCGACGTCGGTCGCCACGGCGACGAGCCCCTCGATGACTTCGGCGGTCGGATTCGCGACCAGCACCTCGTCTTCCGACGAGGAGAGGACGGACTGGATGATGTCTTCTACCCCCTCAGCGAGTAGATTAGAACGAATAGCCATAGCTTGAATATCGCCAGTAATATATTTAATATTAACGCAAGACGACCGGCAGAACGTATTCGAAATCGAGTTGTACCAACGCTGTACCGAGCGAATTGAGCGACACGTTTCAGAAATTTTACTCCAAGGAGAGAGTGGGAAAATCGAATTCGAACCGGCTGACTCGGTCGGGAAGGAGTCGTCGCCCGCGAGAGTCGCCCCGAGCGGTCGACTCGGGTCGGAGACACGTCCGCGACGGGTGGCATCACGCGTTCGTGTATCTGTTCACGGTAGCACGCCACAGAATATACACGAGTGTGTAACACAACACCGGCAGGCGTAGCCAAATGGGACACATTTATGCCGTAATTGGCCCGGATACTACGTATGGACTACAGCCACGTCCGCGACGTCGACCCCGCCGTGGCAGACGCCCTCGACGGCGAGGTCGAACGCCAGCGCGACACGCTCGCGATGATCGCCTCGGAGAACCACGTCAGCGAAGCGGTCCTCGAAGCACAGGGGAGCGCGCTGACGAACAAGTACGCCGAGGGCTACCCCGGCAAGCGCTACTACGCTGGCTGTGAGTACGCCGACGACGTGGAGAACCTCGCCGTCGAGCGCGCGAAGGAACTCTGGGGCGCGGAACACGTCAACGTCCAGCCCCACTCCGGCACGCAGGCCAACATGGGCGTCTACCTCGCCATGCTCGACCCCGGCGACAAGATTCTCTCGCTGGACCTGACCCACGGCGGCCACCTGAGCCACGGTCACCCCGCGAACTTCACGGGCAAGCTCTACGACGTCGAGCAGTACGAGGTCGACGCCGAAACCGGCTACATCGACTACGACCAGCTCGCCGAGAAGGCCGCGGACTTCGAGCCGGACATCATCGTCTCCGGCTACTCCGCGTACCCGCGGGCCGTCGAGTGGGAGACGATTCAGGAGGTCGCCGACGACGTGGACGCGCTTCATCTCGCCGACATCGCCCACATCACGGGCCTCGTCGCCGCCGGCGTCCACCCCTCGCCGGTCGGCGTCGCCGACTTCGTCACCGGCTCGACCCACAAGACCATCCGCGCCGGTCGCGGCGGCATCATCATGTGCGACGAGGAGTACGCCTCCGACATCGACAGCGCCGTCTTCCCCGGCGCGCAGGGCGGCCCCCTCATGCACAACATCGCCGGCAAGGCGGTCGGCTTCAAAGAGGCGCTCGAACCCGAGTTCGAGGAGTACGCCCAGCAGGTCGTCGACAACGCGAAGGCCCTCGCCGAGACGTTCGAAGACCACGGTCTCAGCGTCGTCTCCGGCGGCACCGACACGCACCTCGTGCTCGTCGACCTCCGCGACTCGCACCCCGACCTCACCGGCGGCACCGCCGAGGAGGCGCTCGAATCGACGGGCATCGTCCTCAACGCGAACACCGTCCCCGGCGAGACGCGGTCGGCGTTCAACCCCAGCGGCATCCGCGCCGGCACGCCCGGGCTCACCACCCGCGGCTTCGACGAAGACGAAATCCGCGAAGTGGGCGAACTCATCGTGAAGGTCGTCGACGCCCCCGAGGACGACGACGTGCTCGCGGAGGTCTCCGAGCGCGTGCAGGAGCTCTGCGACGCCAACCCGCTGTACGAGTAGAGTAAGCGACGCCCGCGGGCGACCGCCGCGGTTCGGCGGCCCGGCGCGTTCGGTTTTTCAAACCCCTCTGCCGAGTAACACTATTACCCGCGCCGCCGTATCGCCGTCCGACATGGCTCCGATTCGCCGGCTCGTTCTCGACGTGTTGAAACCGCACAGCCCCTCGACGGTAGAGGTCGCCCGCGAAGTCGCCGATGCGCCCGGCGTCGCCGGCGTGAACGCGACGCTCCTCGAAACCGACCGCGAGGTGCAGAACCTCAGGCTCGTCGTGGAAGGCGAGGCCGTCGACGCCGACGAGGTCGAACGTCGCGTCCGCGACCTCGGCGGGACGGTCCACTCGGTCGACGAGGTCGTCGCGGGCGAGACGCTGGTGGAGTACCGAACTCAACCGCAGGACCCGTCGCCGTCGTGATGTCGGCTCGGCTCGCCTCGCTCCTGCGCGACGACCGCGTCCGCGCCATCTCCCGTCGGTACTTCGTCTCGAACGGCTTCGACGGCGCGCTGACCTGCATCGGTCTCGTCATCGGCGCGTACCTCACCGGCGTCACCGACGGGGTGACGGTCGTCGAAATCGGCGTCGGCGCGGCGGTGGGGCTGACCACCTCCGGCGTCTGGAGCGTCTGGGAGATAGAGCGCGCCGAGAAGCGGGCCGAACTGGGCCGCATCGAAGAGGCCATGCTGACCGACCTCGACGGGACCGCGGTCGAACGCGACAAGGTCGCCGCGCGGGGAATCAACGCGGTCGCCAGCGGGCTCGGTCCGCTCGTCGGCATCGTCGTCCCGCTCCTCCCGTTTCTCGCGGTCGGCACCCTCCTGTCGATGACGTGGGCGACGCTCGCCTCGGTCGCCCTCGGGACGGCCATCCTCTTTGCGTTCGGCGCGTACATGGGGTCGATATCGGACCAGCGGTGGTACGTCGCCGGCCTGCGGATGGCGCTGGCGGGCGTCGCGGTGGCCGCCGTGAACCTGCTGTTCGGGTGACCGCCGATAGCCACAGACGTGTATATTTTTGGCATTTCACGGCCGAGAATACGCACGAATCCGAATCTTTGAAATGGTCGGGGCGCGCTGTCTGAGACAATGACGACCATCATCGACGGCAACGCCGTCGCCGAGGAGATTCGAGACGGGCTGGCCGACGCCATCGACGCCCTCGACGAGGCGGGCGTGAAGCCGGGCCTCGCGACCGTCCTGATGAGCGACGACCCCGCCAGCGAGACGTACGTCTCGATGAAACAGCGCGACTGCGAGGAGGTCGGCATCGAGGCGTTCGACTACGAGCTCGACCCCGAGACGCCCGCCGACGAGCTGTACTCGCTCGTCGACGACCTCAACGACGACGACGAGGTCCACGGCATCCTCGTCCAGATGCCCGTCCCCGACCACGTCGACGACCGGACGGTCCTCCGCCGCATCGACCCCGCCAAGGACGTCGACGGCTTCCACCCCGAGAACGTGGGCCGCCTCGTCGCCGGCGACGCCCGCTTCAAGCCCTGTACGCCCCACGGCGTCCAGAAGCTCCTCGCCGCCGCCGACGTGGAGACCGAGGGCGCGGACGTGGTCGTCGTCGGCCGCTCGGACATCGTCGGCAAGCCGATGGCGAACCTGCTCATCCAGAAGGCCGAGGGCGGCAACGCCACGGTCACGGTCTGCCACTCCCGCACCGACGACCTCGCCGCGAAGACCCGCGAGGCCGACATCGTCGTCGCCGCGGCGGGCGTTCCCGAACTCGTCACCGGCGACATGCTCTCGGAGGGCGTCGTCGTCATCGACGTGGGCGTCAACCGCGTCGACGCTGACAACGAGAAGGGCTACGAACTCGTCGGCGACGTGGAGTTCGACTCCGCGAAGGAGAAGGCCAGCGCCATCACGCCCGTCCCCGGCGGCGTCGGTCCGATGACCCGCGCGATGCTCCTCTGGAACACCGTGAAGGCCGCCGCCGAGGCCGAGGGCGTCGACGTGGACCTTCCCTGAATCGGATGGAGAGACAGATGGGTGCACCGCCGGGCATCGACGGCGAGTGGACCGTCGACGACGACGGCGTCGTCCGGCGTCGAAACCGCCGTGACCTCGACAGCGAGACGTTCGACCGTCTCGCGTCCCGCATTCGCAACGGCCTCGACTGGGGCGTCGCGGGCCTCTGCGAACGGGACGGGGCGGTGCTCCTCGTCCGCCAGGACGGCAAGTGGGTCCTGCCCGGTGGCGGGGTCGAAGCCGGTGAGTCGAAGACCGAGGCGCTTGTCCGAGAGATGCGAGAAGAGACTGGACTCGACGCGACTGTCGGGTCACCGCTGGTCGTCACAGAACAGACGTTCACACACGGCGACGACCACGCGACGTTCCACTTCGCCATCTACGACACGGCCGTCGACGGCGACCTCACCGACGACCCCGGCCTCGAAGACGAGGCCATCGCCGACGTGTCGTGGTTCGAGACGCTCCCCGCGGACACGCTCGACAGCGGGCTGATTCGGTTCCTCCGCGGGCGCTGACCGGCCGCGCGTCCGACCCGCTTTTCTCACTCGTTTCTCACTCGTGAGTCGCCACGAGCAGTCGGTCGCCGTCCCGCCGGACGCAGAATCGAGTGCCGGCGTCCACGTCGAAGCTGTGCGCGTCCCGGTCGGAGATGAGCAGTTGCGAGAAGTCGTCGCCGCAGGCCGGACAGGCCACGCCGTCGCGGTTCTCGACGAGCATCGTGTCGCCGTCGTCGCGGAGCAGTTTCACCCGGTGGCGCACCTCGTGGACGTCGAATCCGGCAGTCATCGTCGGCGAAGGGTCGCCGCGAGGCAAAAACGTTCGGTGAGCGCGGTGGTCGGGCGGCCTCAGAACAGCGCCGCGAGCGTGTCGCGGGCCGACGCGAGCGCGTCGAGGTCGTCGTCGACGACCGCGGTGTGTAGCTCGCGGGCGGCCTCGACGAGCGCCTCGGACTCCGCAAGCGAGACGGCTCCGTCGAGCGCCTCGACGCGCTTGCGGTGGTTCGAGAGGGTTTCGAGCGTCGTCCTGCCCTCGGGGTTCGGGTTGTCGTCGAGCCACGTCGAGAGGTCGCGGCAGTAGGCGTCGATGGCCTCGGCGTAGGCGAGGCCGCGGGCGTCGACCATCGAGTCCGGGACGGCGTCGGGGGCGGGGCGCTCTCCCTCGTCGGCGCGGCGGAGCAGGGTGATGACGTAGAGCTGTTCGTCGTCGGTGGGGCGGTTCGACCGGGCGACCACGTCGACCGCGTGGAGGAGTTCGTGGGCCGCGAGCGGGGTGTCACCGAGCGGGAGCAGTTCGCCCCCGCGGATGTAGCCCGTCTGCCGGACGTAGTCGCGGAGGTCGGATTTCAACGCCGGCGCGGCGTCCCGAATCGACCCGTCGCCGACGGCGGCGCGGTGCGCCGAGAGGTCGAGGTCGGTCTGTGTGGCGGTGTGGCGCTCCCTGTCGCCGACGCCGACGCTCCGGAGGCTCCCGCACTGCGGGCACGACACGCTTCCCGTCTCGTAGTACGACCATCGGTGGTCGCACTCCTTGCACTCGCGCTCGCCGCGTATCTCCATGCGGTGCGGTTCGTCCCGACGGCGCAAAAGCACGGCGACCCGGAGCGGCAGGCCCGACGCCGGAGCGAGCGGTGCCCCCGAGGCGACCGCCGGGCTACATACGTCCGGCGACCCACCATCGAGGCATGCGAAGCGAATCCGAGGTCCGAGAGCAGTACGAGTTCCTGAGAGACGAACTCGACTCCGAGGAGATGCGACACGAGGGCGTCAGAAAGCTCATGACGCACTACAAGCGGGCGCTCGGCTGGGTACTGGAAGAAGAACACATGTGAGCCACCCAACATAAATATTCCAGCGGACCGGAATCCGGGGCGCGTCCGGAATTCGACCCGTACGTGCCACGCAGACGGACAGTTAGCCGCGTTGTCAATGTTTGGCACGCGTCGTTATCTTTAAGTGAAACCGAACAGTAGCCGATAGTGACGCTTCGCTTTGGAGGGCCGAAGCGTCAGCGGGGACCAATTCAGGGCGGCATGCCGTGCCGGAGATTTCCGGCACGGCTTGCTTTCCTTCTGTGCGAAACTACGACCCGAGACCGAGCGGTCCGTCTCTCGCCGTCCGTGTACGGTGTCCCGTCGTTCCGGACCTGTCGAAAACCACACAGGAGCGCTGTGGGCTACTTCGACACCCCACGGGGTTCCGGTTCCGACAGTCAAACTGTGTTGCTAGTTAACAAGTAACAACATATTTTCCGCAATTCGTTCGAGTCGTCCAGCTGTGGACATATCCAGTCCTCGAAACGGACAGTCCGGCGGATTGGTAAACTGGTCAACATAATTGCCGCCGGAAGATTCCGGGGACTGGCGCGTCTTTGAGGGTAAATCGTCGGCCGAGGCCGATATGTTTATCTGAATTAGACAGTAACATACGGGTCGAATTTACCGATGTACGACCTGACAGGATTCCAGCGAGACCTGCTGTACGTCATCGCTGGTCTCGAAGAGCCGCACGGACTCGCCATCAAAGAAGAACTCGAAGCCTACTACGAAAAGGAGATTCACCACGGGCGGCTCTACCCCAACCTCGACACGCTCGTCGAGAAGGGCCTCGTCGACAAGGGACAGCGCGACCGCCGGACCAACTACTACACGCTCACCCGCCGCGGTCGCCGCGAAATCAAGGCCCGCGACGAGTGGGAAGCGGAGTACGTCCCCGAAGACTTCGAGGCGTGACCGGGCGGCTCGGGCTACCCGTCCACGCCGGCGTCGGACGGCGACCGTGAGTCTCGACCTGACCTGGTCTCGTCTCGGTCGGTAAACGTCTCCGAAGCGTCCGACTCGCCTTCCACAGGCCGTTTCGTTTCGGCTGTTTCTCGCTCCGCGTCGTCGCCCTCGTCAGCGGCTAGCTCCTCGACCGGCGGGCCGTCGACCAAGTGCGCCGGGTCCACCATGTACGGCCGAATCGGCTTTCCAGCCAGGAGCTCCGGCAGGACGAGTTTGGCGAAGTTCACGAACAACACGAGTATCATCGGCATGAGGAAGATGCCGTACCAGCCGAAAAGCAGTGGGCCGAACGTGTACGCGAGCATCACGGCCCCGACGTGGAGGCTCCGACCGGAGACGTACGGCCGGAGCACGAGGTCGGGAATCGTGTCCACGATGACGAACGAGACGGCGGCGAAAAGCAGGACGAACCAGAGTCCGGGCGGGTTCGCAATCGCCGCTTGGACCCCCATGTAGCCGGCGACGGGGACGTAGACGAGTTTCATGCCGACGACGGGGATGAGGCTCGCCACGCCCGCGAGCAGACCGATGAGCGCCGGGGCGGGGATGCGGACGCCCGCCGGCGCGAGGACGTTCAAAAGCGAGTACGCGATGACGCCGATGGTGCCCGTGAGGATGGCGTTCAGGATGTTGCCGAAGAAGATGTTGTTGAAGTCGCGGTCCACGCCGCGCACGTAGGCTTCGAGGATGCCGTGGTCGTCGGCGAACATCGACTGGCCCCACCGCCGCAGGCGGTGGCCGTCGCGGAGGAGGTAGAACGCGAACGCGATCATGACGAACAGGTGAATCGCGCCGACGCCGAGGAAGGCGAACGTGTTGGCGGCGACGCTCAAGGAGTCGAACACAGAGGCGAGGGCCTCGGGCGTCAGCACCGACCGGAAGTCGTACTCCAACAGCGCCTGCGGGCTGGCGATTCCCTCCAACAGCGTCGGGTCGATGCCGTAGGCTTCGAGGTCGATGGGAACCTCGTCCGTCGAGAGTCGGTCCGCGTACCGCAGGAACTCGCGGAGCGCGATGGTCGCGGCGTAGACGACGAGTCCGAGCACGGGGAGCGCGAGGGCGAAAAGCGCCACGGCGGCCGCGAGGCTCGGGGGCTTCACCCGGCGACGAATCCGCCGATAGATGGGCCGCGTGGCGTAGTAGATGAAGAGACCGAAGACGAACGTCCCGATAAAAGAGTAGACGACGTAGGTGAGCGCGCCCGCGAGGACCAACGCGAGCGACCACCACATCGCGCGGGAGCGCTGAATGTCAGGGAGAGCCATACCCAACCACGGACGCGGAGGCGTCAAAAGCCTATCGCGGGAGCGACAGGTCACGACGGGACACCGTCACGACCGGCCGCAGAAGCCGTCGTTTCGCGCGACGAAACCGACCGACTCAGCCGCGTCGCGGACAATAGTACATCAATAATAACGAATATCTTAACTCACGTGTCGCCGTACCGAGTCGCATGGACCGAGAGACGGCGGTGCCACGCGTCGATTCGATGCCCGGCGAGAAAGCGCGCGAGTGGGTTTCGTACCACCACGAGCACGCCGCGCCGAGCACGTACGTCTACGACTTCGTCTGGGACATCACCGCGGAGTCGGAAGGCCCCTTCTGCACCGACGTCGACGGCAACGTCCTCCTCGATTTCACGAGCCACGTCGCGGCCGCGCCGCTCGGCTACAACAACCCGAAGCTCGTGGACCGCATGGCCGAGTTCGACCTCGTCGACCCGACGAAAATCGCCGGACAGGACTTCTACGTCAGCGACGGCTCCGCGCCCGGCGAGGAGCGACTTCCCGGCTCCGCCGCGCTCATGGACCGACTGACCGACCTCACGAGCCACTACGGGATGGACACGGTGTTCCTGTCGAACTCCGGGGCCGAGGCCGTCGAGAACGCCATCAAAATCGCCTACGACCACGCCGACGGCGCGAAGTACGGCGTCACCTTCGAGGGCGCGTTCCACGGCCGCACCCTCGGCGCGCTCTCGCTCAACCGCTCGAAGTCCGTCTACCGCCGCAAGTTCCCCGAGATTTCGGGCGTCCTCGACGTGCCGTTCTGCGACGACCGGACCTGCTCGCCCGCGACGTGTTCCTGCGGCTTCTTCCCCGACGCCGACTCCGCCGTCTCCAAACTCCGGCAGAAGCTCCACCCCAAGACGGGTCACATCGACGCCGACGAGGTCGCCTACGTCATCGTCGAACCGATACAGGGCGAAGGCGGCTACCGCTTCCCGTCCGACGCCTTCGCCGAGGAGCTCGCCGCCGTCGTCGACGACTACGACCTGACGCTCATCGCCGACGAGATTCAGACCGGCGTCGGCCGCACCGGCGAGATGTGGGGTTCGGACCACTACCCCTTCGAGCCCGACATCATCACCGGCGCGAAGGGTCTCCGCGTCGGCGCGACCGTCTCGAACGACGAGATATTCCCCGACGAGCCCTCCCGGCTCTCCTCGACGTGGGGCGCGGGCGACATCGTCTCGTCGATGCAGGGCGTGTTCACCCTCGACGCCATCGAGGAGTACGACCTGCTCGACAACGCCGTCACCCGCGGCCGCCAGTTCGTCGAGCGCCTGCGCGACGACGCGCCCGACACCGTCGCCGACGTGCGCGGCAAGGGCCTGCTTCTCGCCGTCGAGTTCGACACCAACGAACGCCGCGACGCCGTGCAGGAAGCCGCCCTCAAGCGCGGCCTCCTCACCCTGTCGTGTGGCTACAAGGTGCTTCGAATCCTCCCGCCGCTCGACGTGACCGCCCGCGAAATCGACCTCGGCGCGACGATGCTGTTGGACGCCATCGAGGACGTTTCGTAACGCGGCCGGTCAGGTCGCGTCGCGGTTGACGACGGGTTCGACCGCGTTCCCGAGTTCGCGCATCATCCCGGCACCGACGAGGTAGTACACCGCCGATTCGACGCGCTCTTTCCACGCGGGACCGTCGCCCATTTCGAGACTCACGTCGCCGGCGCGGATTCGACTCGCCGCCTCGCTGGCGACGATGCCCGCGATGGGTGAGTCGTATTCGTCGCGCGTCGCCCGAAAGTTGCGCATCGCACGGCGTTTCGCCCGGAACGACCGGCCGGAGTCGTAGTCGGTATCGCCGGGTTCCACGTCGAGGGCACCGAGCGCGAAGTCGTGGGCACGCCGCGCCAGGAGGGCACGGGCGGTGTCGACGAACTGCTTCGCGGTCAGTCCGCGTTCGTAGTCGCCGAGGTATCTGGCGTCGTTGTCGAAGCAGAGGGTGAACAGTTCCCACCGGGCGGCCCCGTAGGGCGTAGATTGGTCCAGGTCGCGCTCTTCTTCGATAGTGGTCCGCATTTCGCTTCGGCGCGGGTACTCGTCGATTCGAGTCCAGAACGCGTCGATGGCGTCAGCGAGTCGGTCCCGGTACGGGGTCGCGTCGTCTCCGAGATTCGCTCGGTACTGCTCGCGATGATGGCGGGCGGTCCGGAGGCGCTGTTGTGCCTGCAACTGCGAGCCCCACTCGCCGGCGAAGTCGTGTGCCGAGTAGTCCATCGACTCACCGCCGCCGTCGACACCGTCCCAGCTTATCTCGATGCGCGTGACTGAGAGGAGCCGCTCGATGGCGTAGAGAAACGCGAGGTCGCGGCCGGGGTCGGAGACGCGGTACTCGGAGAGTGACGACGCGAGGTCGTCGGCCGCTCGGTCCAGTTCGCGGCCGCGCTCGACGAGGAACTCGGGGTCGTCGTCTCCGAGCGCAACAGTCGCGTAGCCGACCGTCTCACCGGCGTACTGAATCCCGGCGGTCGCAGACCTGAGTCGGTCGCGAGCGCTTCCCCAGTCTTCCGCAGATTCGAGGTGACCCCCGGCCGGCGACCCGCGGAGGTGAAACCACGTGTCTTCGTCCACCGAGTCGCGGTCGACTCGCGAGCGCAACTCCTCGGCACGTTCGACCACAGATTCGAGGTTCGCCACCGCCGCGTCGGCGTGCTCGTCACTCACCGGCGGCCGCCAGACGTAGTTACTCGGCGGGTCGGGATACACCGTCGTCAGCCAGTCGGTAATCGGGTCGGGGAGCCACGTCGGCCTGAACCAGCCGATACCGCCGACCGCGCCCGCGCCGCCGACGAGGCCGAGCAGTTGGCGACGCGAGAGCGAAGAGCGGTCGTCGGAGCGGGGCGCGTCGGAGGGCGAGTCGGAATCGGTGTCGGCGTCGTCGCGGTCGCGGGCGGCCTCGGAATCGTCGTCCGCGGGAGGGTCGTCGTCGGGGGACACACGCCGGAGTTCCGAACCAGCCCGTGTAAACGTGTCGGCGGGCTGTCTGCTCGGCGGGGACGCGCCCTACGTCCAGCGGTCGAGGCCGGTCTGGGTGACCGACTCCTCGATGCGCTCGAAGCCGCGGCGGACCTCGTCGGGGTCGACCTCCCACGTCTCGGTGACGAACTCGCGGGCGGCGGCCACGTCGGGGTCGATGTCGGTGTCGTAGTCGTAGTCGTCGGTGACCGGCGGGTCCAAGAAGAACTCGCGCACCCGGTCGGCGTTGGGGATGGTGTCGCCGCGGGCTTCGAGGACCGACCAGAGGTCGCCGTGTTCCTTGACCACCTTCACGGCCGTCTTCGGGCCGATTCCCGTGATGCCCTCGTTGAAGTCGGTCCCGCAGAGCATGGCGATATCGACGAGTTGCTCGTGGGTGATGTCGTGTTTGTCGAGCGTCGCGTCGAGGTCCATCAGCTCGGGGTTCCCCTTGCTCGTGAGCTGTCGGAGCGTGTAGGGCGCGCCGAACAGGAGCGTGTCGTAGTCCTCGCTTCCCACGTAGTCGGCGTCGCCCTTGCGGGCCATGTAGGACGCCTGCGCCTCGCCCTCGGCGGGCGCTTCGACCACCGGCACGTCGAGAAGCGAGAGGAGTTTGCGGCTGGTGTCCTGAATCGTCTCGGTGAGCCGCTGGGTCCGGGCTTCCATCCGGGCGGCCTCGACCGAGTCACCCGCTTCGCGGGCCGCTTCGAGGCGTTCTTCGGCCTTCTCGCGCTGTTCGCGGCGCTTGGCCACCTCGTCGTCTTTCATCTCGGTGACGCCGCCGTCGAAGACGAAGACGGGCGTCAGGTCGTGTTCGAAGAACTTGGGGAGTCCCTGGACGATGCCGACGAGGTTGGCGACCTCCTCGCCCTCGGTCGTCGTGTACTTCTCCGAACTCGTCCACTTGACCGTCGTCGTGAGATAGCGGTACAGCCAGTTGTGGGCGTCCACGGCCACGACGCTCCCGGCCACCTCGTCGAACGACACCTCGGAGAGCGCGGCGAGCGTCCGCAGGTCTGCGTTTCCCATTTGCTCGGCCTTCGGGGGCCGAGGGTTTCAATCGTGCGAGTGAACGCCGTCTACCTCGGGAGGTCCGACTCCCTCGCGCGCCGCGAGAAACGACCGCTCCGGGTCGTCGAGGTCGCGGGCGCGGTAGTGGTCGAGGCCGGACTGATACGCCTCGCGGGAGACCGCGGCGGGCGCGTCGGCGGGGCGCTCCAGCACCAACTCGGCGACGCCCGTCTCGCGGCCCGTGAAGCCGAATCCGGCCTTGTGGCACGCCTCGTAGGCGAAGGGGTTGTTCGCGGCGATGCGGACCGTCTCGTAGCCGCGGTCGGCGGCGGCCTCGCAGGTCCGGCGAAGGAGGTCGGGACCGAGTCCGTCGCCCCGTCGGTCCCGCCGAACCGTGACGTACCGAAGCCAGAGCGTCGTCGGGTCGGTCCGGTCTTCGTTGAACGCGACGGCCGCGACCACGTCCTCGGCCAGTGGCGGCAAAGAGTCGGGGCCGCCGGTCGGCGCGGGTCGGTCGTCGTCGAGGGGCGGAAGGGACCCGTCGGGGTCCCGGAGCACCGTCTTGCCTGTCCCGGCGGTGACAAACTTCCCCGCGTAGGCGAACCGCCGGTAGTCGAGGCGGAGCCGCGGCCCGTCTTCGGGCCACCCGAGCAGGTCGAACTCCATGGCCGAGATGGGGCCGCCGCGCGCAAGAACCTTCCCCGGCGGAGCCGTGGACTCGACCATGCACGGCGCAGGCGACGTTCGGTTCTTCGACCGCTTCGCACCCGTCTACGACCTCGTGATGCCGCCCGCCGACCCCGGCGCGCTCGGCACGGCTCTCGACCGCGCCGACCGCCCCGTCGAGCGCGTCGTCGACATCGGCGGCGGCTCCGGGCGGGCGACGCTCGCGCTCGACGTGCCCGAGCGAATCGTCCTCGACCGCTCGGCCGGGATGCTCCGCCGGGCGCGCCAGCGGGGCCTCGACTGCGTCCGCGGCGACGCCCGAGAACTCCCCTTCGCCGACGACGCCCTCGACGCCGTGACCGTCGTGGACGCCTTCCACCACATGCCCAACCAGCGGGGCGTCGCCGAGGAGGTCTTCCGCGTCCTCGCGCCCGGCGGGGTGTTCGCCGTCAACGAGTTCGACCCCGACACGCTCCTCGGGCGGGGGTTGGTCGCCGCCGAGCGCGTCGTCGGCTTCGGGTCGGCGTTCGCCGCGCCCGACGAACTCGTTCGCTTTCTCGAACGCGTCGGGTTCGACGCCGAGGTGGTCGAACGCGGCTTCGAGTACACGGTGGTCGGAAAAAAGCGGGAGAGCCATTAGGGGGGCGACGAATCCACGCCTATGGCAACCTCGACGTCGTTCTTAGAGGAGCGACTCGATGCCGGGGCGTTACCCATCGCCGTGGGCGACGTGCTCGCCATCTTCCTCCTCGTCACCGTGGGCGTGATTCAGCACAACGGAGTGTCGTACCTCTCGGCCGACCCGGTCGGGTGGGTGCTCACCGCGGTCCCGTTCCTCATCGGATGGCTCGTCGCCGCCCCGCTTTTGGGCGCGTACTCGCCGGGCGCGGCCGAGTCGGCGAAGTCGGCCGTCCCGCTCGGCGTTCGCTCGTGGCTCGCGGCGACCGTCGTCGGCATGGCGATTCGCTGGACGCCGCTTTTCGAAGGCGGCGTCGAACTCACGTTCGTCGCGGTCATGCTGGTGCTCGGCTCCGTCGCCCTCGGCGTCTGGCGGACGCTGTACTTCAAACTCGTCTGAGCGTCGAACGCCGACCACCGAGTTCCGGCCCCCGAACCGCACCGAAGAATCAACCGAAGAACAACCGAAACCGCATTTTCTGCCGGCCGTCCCGCCCGTCCCGGAGTCAGGCGGGCGTCGGCCGCCGCCGCAACAGCGTCACGCCGAGGAGCGTCGCGGCCGCCGCGAACCCGGCGAGGACGAAAAACAGCGCCGTCGAGTCGGCGACCGTGAGGATGTAGCCGGCGATGGCACCGCCGAGCGCGCCGACGCCGAACACGCCGAGGTAAGTGAAGCCGTACGAGAGCCCCCGCAGACCGGCGGGCGTGTACTCCGCGACGGTGGCTTGGTAGAACGGCTGAACCATAAACAGGAAGAAGCCGAGGAGCGCACAGATGGCGAGGAGCGGGCCGACGCCGAGACTCGCCACGGGGAGAAAGGCGACGGCGATGACGGCGAGCGCGCCGAAGCCGGCGACGATGCCGCGTTCAGTCCTGATGCGGTCCGTGAGTTTGCCGCCGACGTACTGCCCGAAGACGCCGACCGTCAGGAGGCCGGCGTAGACGAACAGTTCCACGTCGAGCGTCGGCGCGCCCCCGGCCGACCCGGAGGCGAGGGCGGCGGGCAGGAGTTCGGAGACCGGAATCGGCTCGATGCCGATGACGGAGCCGAGGAGGTCCGGCAGGAACGTCGTGACGCCGCGGTAGTACAGCCCCGAGAACATCACGAGCGCGAAGACGAGCGCGAACCCGCCGGCGAAGAGGTGCTTCGACTGCGAGACCAGTTCGGCGAGCGAGGAGACGCCCGCGCCGGCCTTGTCGTCGCCGCCGGTGTCGCCGCCGTCGCCGGTGTCGGTCCCCGCACCGCCGTCGGCCGCGGCGACCGCGGCCTGTTCTTCGAAGTTGGCGCGGGTGGCGAGCGCGGCGGCCACAAGCGCCGGGAGCGCGAGCACGCCGGCGACGAGGTGCCAGTCGAAAAACAGCAAGAGGAGCGCGGTGACGAAGGGACCGAAGCCGATGCCGAGGTTCCCGGCGATGCCGTGGTAGGCGAAGCCGGTTCCGCGCTCCTCGACGCCGGTGCTGATGAGGCGGAGTCCGGCGGGGTGGTAGACGCTTGCCGCGGCACCCCAGACGACGAGCGCGAGGGCGACGACGACGAGGTTCGGCGACAGCGCGAGCAGGACGAACGACCCGGCCATCCCGAGCAGACAGGCCACGATGAGGCGCTTGGAGCCGACGCGGTCGACGAGGATGCCGCCGGGGAGCGCCCCGAGCCCGAACAGCGAAAAGCCGAGGCCGGTCATCACGCCCAGCGAGGCCGTCGTGACGGGAACCGACGCGAGACCGAGGTCGATGCTGGCGAACTCGCCGAGCCAGATGGCCACGAAGATGGGGATGGACAGTTCGTACGTGTGGACCATCCCGTGGGCGAGCATCACCAGCGCGACGATGGAGCGGTCGTTGCGGTTCACGTCTCCGGCCACGGTACCGACTCCCATAACCGTGTGGAGTTCCGGCAGGCGACGCGCGCGCCGAGCCGACTGTTCGAAGGCGAGGCACAACCCACAGTATCGGATTTGTGATGTTCTCTGCCGGCGGTCACCCCGACGCAGTCTGTCGATTATTCACTCATAAGTTATGAGAACGTTATCGGAAGGTCACGAAGAGAATATCAGTCATCTATGGGAAAGAACTATACCACTTACGTCCGTAGTATGGTACATATTATGACCGGATATTACGACTACATTCTTGGGCTCATCCCGCTCGCACTCCTCGGCATCACCGGCACGCTTACCGTCGCCGGGTTGCAGTTGACGACGGCAGTGCCGATGGCGGCGGGCGTGGCCGCGCTCCTCACCGGCCACGCGCTCTTCGTGAACGGGCCCTCGTCGCCGTCCCCGTCCCGCCTCGACGAACACGCCGGTCCCAACGCCGCTGACGCCCCTTCTCCGTCGGTCCTCGACGCCGACTAATCCCCATCGCACGCCCGCCCGGCCGGTTCGCCGGCCCGCAGGGTTTTGACCGCAGGTCTCGTTTTTTCGACCATGACAGCGACGTTGTTCCTCACGAGCGACGAGGTTAGCGGACTGGCGACGCCGGCCGAGTACGTCGAGGCCGTCCGCGAGGGCTACAGACAGCGCGGCGAGGGCGCGCCGGCCGAGCCGCGGACCAAGCTGTTCAACCGCGAGCCGCCGGGGATGCTCACCTCCTACGCGGCGGTGTTGCCCGAGACGGGCGCGATGGGCGGCTACATGTACTCCGCCGGCTTCGGCGCGGAGGACGCGTGGTTCATGACGCCGCTTTTCGACGCCGAGAGCGGCGAACCGCTGGCGCTCCTCGACGGCGCGAGCATGAACCCCTTCAAGACCGGCGCGGCGGGCGGCGTCGCGGTCGACGCGCTCGCCCGCGAGGACGCCTCGACGCTCGCGCTCATCGGGAGCGGCGCGCAGGCCCGCGGCCAGCTCCGCTCGGTCGCGACCGTCCGCGACCTCGACACCGTCTGGGTCTACTCGCCGACGAAGGAGAGCCGCGAGTCGTTCGCGGGCGAGATGGACCGCACGCTCGACGCGAGCGTCGCGGCCGTCGCCTCCAGCGCCGCGGCCGTCGAGGGCGCGGACATCGTCGTCACGGCCACGACCGCCACGGACCCGGTGTTCGACGGCGACCTGCTCGAACCCGGCACGCACGTCACCGCGATGGGCCAGTACCACCCCGAAAAGCGCGAACTCGACGAGACGACCATCGAGCGCGCGACGTACGTCCCCGACCTCCGCGAGCGCGCCACGATGGACGCCGGGTCGTTCCTCGCCGCCGTCGAGGCCGGCGTCGTGGACGAAGACCACATCCACGCCGAACTCGGCGAGGTCGTCGCTGGCGTCGCCGCCGGCCGCGAGGACGACGAGGAGATAACCGTCTTCGACAGCGGCGGCACGGGCATCGAGACGGTCGCCGCGGCGCACATGCTCTACGAGAGGGCGCGCGACGAGGGACTCGGGACGACCATCGACTTCTCACCGGCCAGCGAGTCGCTCACGGGGGAGTAGAACGGACGGAGGAGTCTCGATTGGCGAGCGACGGCTCGCCGACGCGGTCGTCACGGCTTCGCGGCCGCGGAAAAACCGCCGGTAACCGGCGTTCGTGCTCGCTCAGAACGTCGTCGGCCACGGACGGGGGAACGCCTCCGGCAGTTCGGTGTTTCCGGGTGCGTCTGCGACGCGTTCCGGAACGATTGGGCACAGGACGACGACACCGGGTTTCGACACCGTGACCAGTCCGGCGTCCGCCGCCGCCCGAACGTCTTCGACGTCGTCGAACAGCGCCTCGGGATAGTGGTCCGAGACGTACGGCGAGGCGACGATGTCGGCAACCGTCGTCCCCGCCGCCGTGTTGACGAGGTTGACGTTCCAGTGGGGCGAGTACCCGGACTCTCCGGGGACGAACTCGACGACCTGCGCCTGTAGCGTCCTGTCGCCGCCGATGAGGTAGATGTCGTTTTCTCCGCGTTCCGTCACTCCCTCCTCCACCCCGTGAGCGACGTAGTATATCTCTTCTTCTTCGTACCACCCGTTTGCGACCGAGACCCCCGCCGCGACGGTTCCAGTCGCGCCGACGCCGAGGGCGAGGCCGCCCGCGAGCAGTCCGGTCGTTCGGAGGAACCGGCGACGGGTCGGGCCGTCGCGAGTTGCTGCCTTTGTCATAGTCGTTCTCCTTCGAAATCGGCGAGTCGGGGGCGGTTCCACCCGGCTCGGCGATTCGACTGAACGAGGGGCGAGAGAACAGATAGCGGTTTTTCGATATCTCTCACCACTCCGTACCGGGTCTCTTCCAAATCTGGTGTGAATGTCGCCGCACTGTCGACCGCGAGTCGCGTGTCGAGACCGAATCACAGCGTCACTCGCGCGACCCGCTCGGTCCCGACGAGGACGACCGGGACGAACGCCAGCGCCCCGACGCCGACGACCGCCGGGACGACGACGCCCGGCCAGAACGCCCCCAGTTCGGTCTGCGCGAACGCGCCGAGGAGCGCCGTCCCGCCGACGACGAGGCTGTAGTAGGCCGACCGAATCGGGAGCGTCGGCAGGTGGCCGGGCCGCGGCCACGACCCGGTTCGGACGTAGCCGCCGCGGAACGTGCCGACGGCGACGGCGCTCGCCGCGAGCGCGGTGAGGCCGGACAGCGACACTTCGGCTCTGGGGGTCGCGGCGAGCAGGAACCAGAGCGTCGGAATCGCCAGTACCGACACCTCCCACGCGGCGAAAAACACCTGGTCGAGCCAGCGGTCGACCCGCTTCGTCGCCTTCGAAATCCCCCTCCGCATCACGACTAAAGGTGGGTTTCGGGCGGCTAAACCGTTTCTCCGGCGATGGCGGCGAAGGCGGTTTACTGCAGGCGGTACCGGAGGACCGCCGCGATGCCGCCGAGGTTCTTCAACTGCTCGCCGGGCTGGAACTCCGCGGAGAACACGGTGACCTCGCCGCCCTTCTGTTCGACCGAGTCGATGATGTCGTTCACGTCCACGTCCCAGTCGCCGTCGCCCTGTCGCTCCGCGCGGAGCCGCGAGTCGAGGAGAAGCAGGTGCTCGACCGCGCCGAAGTCCGCGGCCTCCGCGACCTGTTCGACGCCGTAGGCCGCCTTCGCGCCCGTCGAGATGTTCTCCATCAGCTCGTCGATGAGGTTGGCCTCCTCGGCGATACGGGTCTGTTTCTGCACGTCGTCGACCGCGCCGCGCTTCAGCACCTCGTGGACGCCGCGGTCGCCGACGCCGGCGGTGTCGACGGTCGTGACGATGGTCTCTGCGACCGCGGGGAAGTTGTCCTCGAAGTAGTCCATCGCGTCGTTCTTCGTGAAGCCCGGCCCGGCGAGGATGATGGCGTCCACGTCGAGGTGCGACAGCGCGGAGCCGAGTTCGTCGAACAGTTCCGAGCGCGGGCGGGCGTACTCGCCTTTCCCCGTCGGCTTCGTGAGCGAGGCGTACTCGTCGGTGCCGTACTGGGCGACGGTGTGGATGTACGCCGCGCCCTCCTCGACGGTGGCGATGGCCACGTCGGGGTTTTCTGCGGCCTGTTCGGCCGTCTCGATGCGGTCTATCTGGTCGGCCTTGAAGTGCTTCTCGATGGTTATCTCGGCGCGCTCCTCGACGTTGAGCGTGTGGTGGTGGCCGAGTTGGTCCTCGCGGGAACAGGAGACGATGACGCCGCCGACGCGGAGGCGATTGGCGAACCGCGCGAACTCCACGTCGTCGACCTCGATGGTGACGTTGAGGTGCTCGCGCTCGCCGCCGGTGTCCCGCATCTGCTCGTCGTCGCGCTGGATGCGGCGGGTGGTGTCGCCGGAGACGAGGTCACCCGGTTCGAGGACGTACGAGAGGTGCCAGAGGTCGTCGACGTTCTCGGGGACGAGCGTGATTCGCTCGCGCCCCTCCTCGCCGCGACCGCGGCTCGAAATGCGCATACACGTCCGGTCGTCGGGGAACGGAAAAGAGTCCTGCTATCGCGGTCACCCGGCGGCGGTCGGCGTCGCCGGTGGCAACGCGGCCGTCGCCCGGCGTCTCGATTCGCTCACCACCCGGTCGACTGCCGGCCCTTGCCGGTGGCGTCGGCGAAGCCGCGGGCCCACAGGTAGTACGTCATCACCTGAACGTAGAACAGGACGAAGAAACCGACGACGATGGCCGAGAGAAGACCGCCGATGAAGCCGAGCACGACCGCGACGACGAGCGCGAGCAACCACGCGACGGCGTACTCGCCGGTGAGCGCGCCCGAGAGGATAGTGCGCACGTCGAAGCCGGCGCTAAGGTTCCCCTCGATGGCGAAGTTCGCCCCGGCGGCCGGAACGAGGTAGGCCGCGAGGAGACCGAGCACGAACACGAGGAGGCCGAGGACGAGCGAGACGATACCGAGCCCGAGACCGCCCGCGGACGAAGCCGCCGCGCTCCCCGTCGCCGCCTCGGAGACGGTGAACGTGCCGATGCCGATGATGACAGAGAGGAGTATCGCCGGGACGATAGCCACTAACGCCCAGACGAACGTCACCACGAACAGTTTCAGGCCGTCGACGAACAGCCCGCCCCAGTCGGTGAACGAGGGGGCGGCCTGCTCGCCGTTCGCGGCCGCCCGCATCGCCCTGACGAAGTAGCCCTGCAGGATAATCCCCGGGAGTATCAGCACGGAGAGCAACGAGAGAACCCCGCCGATAATCGTCGTTGCGAACCAGTCGTCGCTTCGCTTGAGAAACCACAGCGCGTCGGAGAGCATGCCGTGGTGTCGCGTCGCTATCGGCTTAGATATTCCGTCGAAAAGTCGAATTCTCGCTGACAGTTCAGACGGCGGGCTGTTCGCCCGGCGTCTCGCCTTCGTCCATCATCTCGACCTCGTGGAGTTCGCCCCACGTCTTGCCGATGATGTAGTAGGCGGCGACGGCCGCGTAGAACGTCACGAACGCCCCGACGACGAAGCCGAGAAGCGGGATGACGTTCAGGACGCCGACCACGATGGACGACGCGAACAGCACCGCGAAGGACATGAGCCACGCGGTGGCGTACTTGCCCGAGGTCAGGATGGGCCGGAGCGTGCCGAAGTCGAACGCCGAGCCCATGCGGTCGGTCTCGGCGTAGTTCGACAGCGCCGCCGGGATGAGGTACGCGGCGAGCAGGCCGAGGACGAACGCGAGCAGGAGGCCCACGAGCGCCACGATGCCGCCGACCGCGCCCGCGGCGTCAGAGCCGCCGGCCGCCGCGCCGACGATGCCGGCGAAGCCGAACACGCCCGCGATGATGGCCGGGACGAGCGCGTAGACGAACGCGATGGCGAAGCCTTTCACGCCGTCTATCGCCATGTCGCCCCAGTCGTCGAACACCGGCGGTTGCTCGTCGCCCTTCATCGTCGCGCGGACGACCCGAAGGAGATAGCCGATGACGAGGAACGTCGGGACGATGAGGATGCTCAGCAGGCCGAGGACGCCGCCGATGAGGACCGTCTTTACCCAGTCCTCGCCGTTTCGAAGGTAATTGAGTGATTCTGAAATCATGATGTTTCACCGAGCGCCACCACCCACCCACCGGCCGTTCGGCCGCGTGAGAACCGCGGGTTGACACGCACGCTCGATTCAACATTACGACGAGAAAGTATATAATCTTGTACCCGACGCGCCCGAATAATTGAAGATTAAGCCGTCTAACGCCAGATTACCGGACGACGACGGCGACGTTCACTCGTCGACGATATCGCTCCCGCCCGGCGGGAGGAACTCCTGAATCTGGTCGGGTGATGCGATTTTTCTGACGAACGACTTGTCGGCGAACCGCTCGCGGAGCCGGCGGTAGCACAGCTTCGCGGCGTCGTTCTGGGCGTACTGCCCCGGCGTGAGCGTCAGCGTCGTCTCCGCGCGCGCCTCGATTGCCGACGGCGGGCCGCCGATGACGCGCGTCTCGTCTTCGCACTGGATGCCGACCGCGACCTTCGCGGGCACGTCCTCGAAGTACTCGCGGTCGCCGCGGACGACGAAGCTCCCCTTTTCGATGTACTCGCCGGACTCCGGCGTCTTCGACACCTGCGAGGGCTCGACCATGTAGGCGTCGTCGGCGAAGCGGCCCTCCTTCCAGATGGAGGAGTACGAGACGGCGAACTGCGCGGCCTCGCGGAGCGTCTCCTCGGAGAAGTCGACCGCCTGCGCGGGCTCGCTCGGCCCCGTCGCCTTCAGGAGCGTGACCGGCCCCCCGTGGGCCTGCGTGTGGAAAAAGCGGTCGTGCTTGCTCATGTACTTCTTCACCAACTCCTCGTTTTGGTCGGCGTTGCGGCCGCCGACGACGAGATAGCCGCTGGAGGTGTGGAACCAGCGGAACCGCTCGAACCAGTGTTCCGTGGACTTGACGGGCACCGAATCGAGCGCCAGCCAGTCGGTCTCCTCCGGCTCTTCGTCCTCGTCTTCCTCGTCGTCGTCGTCGTCGGCTTCCCACTCGTCGCGGCGCTTCTTCACGGCCGCCAACTCCTCGCGGGTGTCCTCGATGGCCGCCAGCGCGCCCTCCTTTTTCTCCTCGATGCGCTTTGCCTCGGTGTAGAGGCGGTCGGCGTTCTTCTCGACGCCCATCGACACCTCGAGGGTGACCGTCGCGTCGTCGAGGTCGACGGTGACCGTGCCGTTCGCGCCGTCGACGTTCGTGACCGCCTCGGCCTCGGGGATGCCCTGCTCGGCACCCTCCGCGAGCGTCTCGCCGATGTCGTCCCACGGGACGCCCTCCTCGCGCGCGCCGCGGACGGTCGACAGCACGTCGTCGACGAGATCGTAGTTGGCGTACAGCAGTTCGGCGCGCTCGCGCTCGTCTTGGGCCTGCTTCTCGAATCCCTCGATTGCGCCCTCCTGCTGGTCGATGATGCGCTGTTGCTTGGCGATTTGCTCCTCGAAGTCCGGGCGGTCCGAGGTCGCCTCCTGCTCGTCGGCGGTCAGGTCGAGCCGGAAGAAGTACTCGTCGAGCGCGTCGTTGAACGTGTCGTAGGCCTCCTCGTCGAGCCCGGCGTTCTGGTGTTCGCGCAGGGGGAAGGGCGTCACGTCCACGACTTCGCCGTCGTCGTCGAGGTAGAGCCGCGGGTCGAACTCCCCGGACCGAACCTGCTCGCGGAGGTCGACGATGGCGTCGTAGATGGCGTCGTAGTCGTCGTCGGTGGCGTCGGCGATGTCGAGGGTCTTCTCCACGCCGGCGCGGGTACACAGCTCCTCGGCGTAGAGGCCGCCGAGGTTCAACTGCGTGGCGAGCGTCCGCACCACGTCGGTGTCGGACTGCTCCATGTTCCGGCCGAGGGCGTCGCGGCTGACGGTGAGGGGGTCGAGCCGCGAGGCGGGGTACTCGTACTGCGACCCCGGCGCGACCGTCCGCGACTTGAGCCGCACCGTCTCCAGACTGCGGACGACTTCGCCCGTCTCGTCGAGCACGGCGATGTTGCCCTGCCCGAACAGTTCGACGACGATTTTCGTGTTCTCGTCGCCGCGCTCGAACGTGAACGTGAGGATGCGGTCGAACTCGTACTGCTCGACGCCCGCGAAGTCGGCCCCGTTGAGCCGGTTTCTGAGCATCATCGCGAAGTTCGGCGGCCGACCGGGGGCGTCCGGCACGTGCTCCTGTGCGGCGAGGTGCGCGCGCTTTATCTCGCCCACTTCGAGGAGGAGTTCGAGCCGACCGCGGTCGAAGTCCCGCATCTTGAGGCGAAGCAGGTCGTCGCCGTAGAGGTACGCCTTGTCGACCTTCGCGCCCTCGTACCGGTTCAACTCGGTGACGAGGGCCGCGAGGTCGACGCTCGTGAGTTCCCGCTTCGGGTCCATGGACTCGCTTTTTGTCGGCGAACGAAAAGGGGTGTCGTTTCCGCGAATGCGACGCCCGTCCGAATCGGGGAGAAGATACTTGTCAACCAGTCCGAATGTGTTCGGTGAATGCGTCCTCGTACCCTCACGCTCGCCGCACTCGCCCTCCTCGTCGCGCTGGCCGCGCTCCCCATCGGAAGCGTTCCCGCCGAAGGGCGACCCCCGCCCGAGGCCGTCTGCGGCGTCTGCGGTGAGACGTTCGAGGAGACGGCCGACGACGCCGGCGTCCCGCTCACCGTCGAATCGAGCGCGCTCCGGGTCCGCGTCGGCGACGACGGCGTCGGCACGTGGACCGCCCGCGTCGAACTCGACGACGGGTCGGCCGCGACGTTCCGCGAGAACCCCGAACGGCTCGATAGCGTCGTGCGCCGGACCTTCGAAGACCACCGCGTGTTCACCGACGACCGCCGACGCCTCGAAACCCGGATGGACGGCGACACCGCGGTCGTGACGTTCGAGGTACCCGAGATGGCGTCCCGCGGCTACGGGGACGTGCTGGTCGTGGACTACTTCCACGACGACGGGGTCAGGGGTACCGTCTACGTCGATGCCGACCGGTTCGTCGTGACCGGCCCCGAGGGGTCGGCGCTCCTCACCGCGCCCCCCGGGACGCGGGCCAACGAGACGGCCGCCGTCTGGAGCGCCGACGACGGGGACGCGTCCAGCGTCGGGAGCCAGACGTACCTCACGTTCGGCCCCGACGCTGGACTGGCGACTACGGCCGCGGCCTACGCCAACCTCGCCGCCGACTCGGGCCCCGGTATCCTCACGAACCTCGCGTGGGTCGCGTTCGTCCCGACGCTCGCGCTCGCCATCGGTGTGCTCCTCATCCGGCACTTCGACCGCCGGTTCGACGACGGCCGGACCGCGCGGCGCTTCGGACCCGTCGTCGCGGGACTCGGCGTCCTGTGGGGCTTCTGTCTCCTCGTCGTCCGGGCGTTCTCCGGGAGCGTCGCCGCGATGGCGTGGCTCCTCGCCGTCCAACTCGTCGCGCTCGGCGTCGTCTCGGCGGTCCGGCCCGAGGCGCTCGGATTCCGTCGCCTCGTCGCCGCGACCGTCGGGCCGCAGGTCGCGCTCGCGGTCGCTACCGCGATTACGATGCCGGGTCCGAACCCGTGGTTCTCGCTCAGCGCGCTCGCGTTAGAGGCCGCCGTGGTGTTGTTTCTGCCTCTCGGCTACGCGGCCCGGCGCGACGGAGGCACGCGCCCCCTGTCGCTCGCCATCGTCGCCGCGCCCGTGGTCTTCGCGCTCCCGCTGGTCCCCTTCGGCGGCTACGGCGTCCTGTTCGTCGGGATTCTGCTCGTCGTCTGGGTGCTGGTGACGCTCGCGGCCGGGTCGCTCGTCTACCGACTCGGCTGGGCGCTCGGCGGCGAGTCGGCTCGGGGGAAGGCCGACGACAGCACGCGAGCGACGGCGTAGCGACCGCCGAAACCGAGCGCGAACCCGGAAGCTCGCGGGTCCGACATGATAAACCTCGCTCCGCAATCGTCAGGTAGACCCCCGCGGAACTGCCTCCATGAGCGAACCCGATGTCCGCGTCGCGGTCACCGAGGGCGAGCGCGACGACGCCTTCGCCGTCCGCAAGGCCGTCTTCGTGGACGAACAGGGCGTCGACGAGGAACTGGAGTGGGACGAACACGACGACCCCGACGCCGAGGCCGTCCACTTCGTCGCCTCCCGCGGCGGCGACCCGGTCGGCGCGGCCCGCCTGCGCGAGTACGAACCCGGCGTCGGCAAAGTCGAGCGCGTCGCCGTCCTCGAATCGGCCCGCGGCGAGGGCTGGGGACGGCGGCTCATGGAGGCGCTCGAAGCCGAGGCGCGCGAGCGCGGGTTCGACTCGCTCGTCCTCCACGGCCAGACGACCGCGGAGGGCTTCTATCACGGCCTCGGCTACGAGACGACGAGCGACGAGTTCGACGAGGCCGGCATCCCGCACGTCGAGATGCGGAAGTCGCTGTAGCCGACGCCGTCGCCTAATCCTCCGAGACCGACCTCTCGACCGGCCGACTCCGGCGGTCCTCCCGTAGCTGGAAGCCGTCGGCCTCCTCGCGGGCGAGCAGTTCGCGCTGTGGGTAGGGAATCTTGATTCCCTCGCGGTCGAACGCGAGTTTCACGCTCCGCAGGACCTCCGCTTTCGCCTGCGCCCGCCGCGGGGCCGAGGGGTTCGTAATCCAAAACCGGAGTTGGAGCCCGATGGCGGAGTCACCGAACGTCGTCGGCATCACCTGCGGCTTCGGCACCTCCTCGACGAACTTGAGGTCCGTGAGCGCCTCCTCCGCCACCGACTCGGCGTGTTCGATGTCCGCCTCGTAGTCGATTCCCACGTCGAGGCGAAGCCGGAGGCGGTTGCGCTTCGTCCGGTTCGTTATCTTCGCGTTCGTCACGCGGTCGTTGGGGAAGACGACCGTCTCGCCGTCGGCGTTGCTCAGCCGGGTGTTGATGATGGTGATGTCGGTGACGATGCCCTCGGCGTCGTCGATTTCGACCCAGTCGCCGAGTTCGAACGGTCGGGAGAACATCAGCACGAAGCCCGCGATGAGCGACCCGAGGGTCTGTCTCGCCGCCATACCGACCACGATGCCGAGGAAGCCAGCGCCGACGAGCAGGCCGCCGATTCTGACCTGCCAGACCGTGAGCGCCGCCATCCCGACCGCGAGGAGGACGACCAACTGGAGGACGCGGAAGACGATGCCCTGCTGGTGGGCGTTGATGTTGTCCGAGGCCGTCGCGTACGAGTCCAGTTTCTCTTCGAGGACGTTCGTCCCGACGAGCGCTCCGGCGAACAGCGCGACCGTCAGCCCGAGTTTGGCGGCGTTCGGCACCGCGACGGCGAGCACTTCGGCGAGGTCCGCGGCGACGCCGGTGTACCCCCAGAGGAGCAACAGCGACAGCGCCGCGCCGACGAACACCGCGAGTTGGAGCGTCCGGACGACGACCGTCGCGGGAAACAGCCACGCGGCGTCGGTGACGGCGTCCGGGACCCGCGGGTGGGCCAACACCCGCGTTCGGATTTCGGCGGTCGCCCGCGAGACGAGCCGCGGCGCGAGAAAGACCGCGATGCCGAGCGCGAGCGCCACGAGCGCCGCCGAGATGCCGAGTCGCTCTTCTGTCGAAACGAACTGTGCGAGCGTCGAGCGGAGGTCCTGAAGCCACGTCGCCGCCTGCCCCGAACCCGCCGCACCCCCCTGCGGTGCCATTCTACCGTGTTCGGTGGGTCAGGCAGTAAAAGCGTGACGGAGCGACACTCAGGAGTGAGAATCGGGGGCCGTGGTTCGTCGGCTACGGCCGCTTCGACACGTACGGCCCAGTCCCACCTTTTCCCGAGACTCGCTCCGCTCGTCTCGCAAAAATCTGTCTTCGGGAGCGACTGCGACCGAAGGCTCGTGAGGCTCAGCCTCACGGCGGACCAAAAATCCAACTATTCCCTACAGCCGCTTCGACACGTAACGCCCACCTTTTTCCGAGACTCGCTTCGCTCGTCTCGCAAAAATCTGGACCAAAAAACAGCCGAACTAGCCTACAGCCGCTTCGACACGTACGGCCCAGTCCCACCTTTTTCCGAGACTCGCTCCGCTCGTCTCGCAAAAATCTGGACCAAAAATCCAACTATTCCCTACAGCCGCTTCGACACGTACGGCCCGTCCTGGTGGTAGCCGAGTTTCTGCTTGTAGTACTGCCGGACGCCGATACCCGAGATGACCGAAATCTTGTCGTAGCCGGCGTCGCGGGACAGTTCTTCGGCGTGCGCGAGGAGCTTCTTCCCGTAGCCCTTGTGTTGCCAGTCGCCGTCGGCACCGATGCCCGCCTCGGAGCCGTAGACGTGGAGTTCGCGGACGAGCGCCGCGTCCTGAAGCTCGCGGCGGACCGGGTTGCCGGGGAACCGGAGCCGACAGAAGCCGACGAGCAGGTCCTCGACGGGGTCTTCGAACGAGATGAAGTGCTCCGTGCCGCCGGCGACCTCGTAGGTCATCACGTCGAGTTCGATGCGCTCTGGGTCCGGGTCGGCCTCGTTCATGCCGACCTCGCGGGCGCGGATGTCCCGCTGGACGATGCCTCGCTCCTCGGCGCGCTGGGCGGCCAGTTGCCGGAGGTTGGACTTCCAGACGCCGGCGTCGATGAAGTCCGCGGGGATGTCCCGCTGGACGCGCTGGAGGCGGGTGTACTTCGGAATCATGCCCATGACCTCCGCGACGATGTCGGCGGCCTCCTCGTTGTTCAGCGGCTCGTACTCGTCGCGCCGCCACATGTCGTAGGTAATGGTGTCGCGGACGATGAGCGTCGGGTAGATTTTGAGGTAGTCGGGCCGCCAGTCGCTGTTTTCGAACAGCTGGCGGAAGTCCTCCAGACACATCTCCTTGGTCATGCCCGGCTGGCCGGGCATCATGTGGAAGCCGACCTTGAACGCCGAGTCGCGGAGGCGGCGGTTGGCGTCGATGGACGCCTGCACGCCGTGGCCGCGGTGCATCTCGCGGTTGATGCGCTCGTAGGTCGTCTGGACGCCGACTTCGACCTTCGTCGCGCCCAAGTCGAGCATCCGGTCTATCTGCTCGGGGTCGCACCAGTCGGGCTTCGTCTCGAACGTCGTCCCGATGTTGCGGATTTCGTTCGTCTCGTTTTCGGCGATGACGTCCTCGATGTACTTGAACTCGACATCCTCGGGGTCGGGCTTGAACGACCGGTCCTCGGCCGGCTCGGGCTCCTTGTCGAGGTCGTAGTCGTTCATGGCTTCGAGCGCCCGCTTGACGAACCACTCCTGGTAGTCGTGGCTCCGGGCGGTCATCGTCCCGCCCATCAAGATGAGTTCGACCTTGTCCACGGGGTGGCCGATGTGTCGAAGCTGTTCGAGGCGGAGCGTGACCTGTCCGTAGGGGTCGTAGTCGTTCTGGACGCCGCGGGCGGCCGCGGGCTCGTGACCCGTGTACGACTGCGACGAGGAGAACTCGCTGGCGGGCCCGCCGGGACAGTAGAGACACTTCCCGTGGGGGCACATGTGCGGCGAGGTCATGATGGCGACCGGCGAGACGCCGGAGGCGGTGCGGACGGGCTTGCGCTGGACGACCTCTTTGACCTCCTCGCGGCGGTCTTCCGGGGCGTACTGCAGAATCTCGGCGTTCTTCGGGACCTTCGGCGAGGAGTGTTCCGAACAGGCGTCGAGCTTTGCGGATTCGAGGTCGTCGCGGTCGACGTCGCCCGCGAGGATGCGCTCAACGAGCGCCTCGCAGGTCCGCTCGAACGCCTCGGACTCCGTCTCGGTCTCGGCGCTCACGGACACACCTCCCGTTCGGCGACGTGGTGACGGTTCATGGGCGCGAATCGGGTCGTTTCGTGGATAAGCGTGTCGCTCGGGAGGCTGGAATACAGCCCTCCGTCGAACCGCGCGAGGAGGAGTCTGGATTGCGGCTTAGAACTGCTCGGCGGCGGCGTCGAGGACGGCTTCGAGCGCCTCGTCGCGCGCGCCCGTCAGGAACTCGATGCGGCCTTCGCGGATGCCCGCGGCGGCGAGGCCGGCGGCGGGCGCTTTCTCGGCGGCCGACTCGACGACAGCGCGGAAGTCGAGGTCGCCCGTCGAGCGCAGGTAGAGTTCGTCCATGCCGAGCGCGACGGTCACGAAGGCGTCGCCCTCACGGGTGCGGCGGTGGAGTTCGTCCACGAGCAGGCCCGTCGGCGGGAAGTCGAAGCGGTGACTGTAGGCGTCGGAGTCGAGGACGGCCGCGGAGATGGCACCGACCTCGCGGCGTTCGAGGTTCGCCTGCGCCGTCTCGATTTCGGCTTCGAGCTTGATGCGGAACTGCTCGGAGACGTGGCCGGCGAGGCCCTCGTCGGCGTCGAAAAGCAGGTCGGCGATGAGTTCGCGCTTGTCCTGATACGACTGGTAGTAGGCCTCCAGCGCGACGGCCTCGCGGAGTTCGCGGACGCGGTCGGCGTCGAAGCCGTGGGACTCGGCGAGGTCGAGGTACTGCTGTGGGCAGTTCTCCCAGTAGCTGACGGCGGGGAGGTGCGACACGTCGTCGCGGACGTCGTCGTTGACGGCGACCGAAAGCGTCGAGGCGAGCGCGCCGACCGAGAGGTCGCGGGCGTCGGCTCCCTCGCGGGCGGGGTTGACGAGCACGTCGACTTCCTCGGCGACCTCGTCGTCGGCGGGCGCGGCGTCGACGACGACGCGCTCGGAGCCGTAGACGCCGAGCAGGCCGAGACCGTCGAGGGACTCGGCGGTCGAACCGGCACCGAGGAGGAGCACGAGCGGGAGCTTCTCGTCGTGGCGGTCGCGGTCTTCGAGCATCCGCGTCACGTCGTTCGTGGCGGCGTCCATGCCGTAGACGGCCTCCTCGAGCGGACGGCGGGTGAAGTAGTGGTACTCGGCGTCGTCGCGGGGGTGCTCCTCGCGGATGAGCGGGAGCACGGCGCGCTCGACGGCGGCGCCGGCGACGTAGCCGTCGGCGGTGGCCGTGTGGCGGACGACGATGGGGCGCGATTCGAGGACGGCGCGGCGGATGGCCTCCGCGGCGTCGAGAAGCGACTTGCCGACGGCGGCGACCGGCTCGTGGGCCGCGAGGGGCGCGACGGCGTCCGGGCGGGCCTCGTCGGAGAGGGCGTCCGCGAGGCGCTGGCTCACGGTGTCGGCCTCGTCGCCGTCGAGAATCGTCAGCTCCTCGGTCTCTATCTGGAGTTCGCCGCGGCGGCGCTCGACCTCGCCGTCGATGCGGACGTAGTCGCCCACTTCGACTTCGGGGTACGCGCGGACGCCGGCCTCGACGAAGGCCGCGCAGTCGGCGATGGCCGTCTCGTCGCGGAGTTCGAACACCGTCGGACCGCCGGTCTGGCGGACGCTGGCGATTTCGCCCTCGACGCGAATCACGTCGCCGACGCGGTCGTCGATGCTGTCGAGCGTCACGCGCTCGACCTCGGCGTCGTCGGACTCGGCGTCAGCGTCGGTCTCGACTTCCTGCTCGGCGTCGGATTCGGCGTCCTGTTCGGGCTCCGATTCGCTCTCCGGTTCCGGTTCGGCTTCCTGCTCAGACTCGCCGTTGGCGGCGATGTCGTCGACGACGTCGCCGGCGGTCGGCGCGCGGTCCTCGTCTCCGGCGTCGGACTCGGACTCGGACGCGGCGTCCTGCTCGGGTTCGGGTTCGGCTTCCTGTTCGGGCTCCGAGTCGGACTCGGAGTCGGCGGTCTCGGACGACGTGCTCGCGCCGGCGGGCTTCGTCGTCTTGCCCGTCTTCGGTCGCGTCTTGACGGTCGCCGAACCGCCGCTTTCGGACTCCGTTTCGACGGGCTGGCCGTCGGCGTCGCCGTCGGGGTCGTGGATGCGAGCGCCGCGGAACTCCGAGTCGGACTGGCGAATCGACCAGCCGAGGTCGATGTTGCCGTTGTCGCGGACGTTCTTGACCTGGACGAACACCTCGTCGCCCGGCTCCCAGTCGAGGGATTCGAGGCGGCGGTCGAGTTCGCTACGGTGCAGTAATCCGGTCACGTTCGAAGCGAGGTCGACGAAGACACCGAAGTCGGCGTAGCCGTCGACGGTGCCTTTGTAAAATCGGCCGGGGACGAGCTGGTGGGGGCTATTGCCCCGGAATTCGAACCAGACGTCCTCCTCGTGCGTAATCCAATCCATTGCGTTGAGCAAACAACCCCTAACTAAAACGATTGTCGAAAAACGCTCAGGAGAGATTCGCGCGTTCGCGGGCGAGAAATCGGCGCTCGGTCGGTCGAAACGGGGGAAATACGGGCCGGGTCGACTCAGACGAGCGCGAGCGCGGCGGCGAGTTCACCGAGGGCGCGGAAGCCCCCGAAGGCGTACCCGAACACCACGCCGGCGGGGACGGCCGCCGCGACCGCGGCCTTCGGCACCGTCGTCTGGTGGACCTCGCTGATGCCGACGACGAGGAGTACCGCCCCGTAGACGGCACAGAGCGCGCGGACGCCGGGAATCGGGAGGCTGGCGAAGGCGCACGGCGCGGCGGCGTAGGCGATGACCTGCACCGTCTCGCTCACTCCCGCGCGACGGGACAGAAGCGGGATGAGAAGCGCCGTCTGGATGGCCGCCGTCAGGTGGAGCAACGCCGGCGCGACGAACAGCGCGACGACGAGCAGGGCGACGAGCGCCGACACGACCGGGCCGCCCTCGATGGCCGGAATCGTCGCCGGCGCGAGGGCGAACCCGAGGCCCTGGTAGACGAGCGCCACCGCGATGGCGAACACGAGGCCGGGCGCTTGGTCGCCGGGCGCGACCCCGTCGCGGAAGAACTGGCGGGGACGAACGACCACGGCGACCCACGCGCGGAGGAGCCCTGTCAGCCCGCGGTCGCGGCCCTCCCGTGGGGTTTCGACCCAAGTAGTCACGCTAGCCTCTAGTCCCGCCGGAGGGTATGACAGTTCCGACACCGCGCCTCGTAGGACTCCTCCGCGCCGACGAGGATGGTGGGGTCGTCGACGTGCGCGGGCTCGCCGTCGATGAGCCGTTGGTTCCGGGTCGCCGGCTCGCCGCAGACGGTGCAGATGGCCTGGAGCTTATCGACGTACTCGGCGAGCGCCATCAGTTGCGGAAGCGGGTCGAACGGTTCGGCGCGGAACGTCTGGTCGGTCCCCGAGACGACGACGCGCTTGCCGTCGGCGGCCAGCGCCTCGCAGACGTCGACCAACTCGGCCGAAAAGAAGTTCGCCTCGTCGATGGCGACCACGTCCTCGCCGTTGAGTTCCTCGGCGATTTGCCAGACGCCCTCGCCCTCGGAGGGGACGACGCTCGCCTCCCACGAGCGACCGGCGTGCGAGCCGACGGTCGTCTCGCCGTAGCGGTCGTCGAGCTGGGGCTTGAACACCGAAATCTCTTGACCGGCGATTTCCGCCCGGCGGAGTCGTCGGAGGAGTTCCTCGGTCTTCCCCGAGAACATAGAGCCGGAGATGACCTCTATCCACCCGCTCTGCGTGATGGCGTGCATATCCTGACTGGGGGACGAGGAGGGTCAAAACGATTGTTCATCTGCCGCGACCGTCGGGCGTCGCGACGGGTCGCCACGCGGGCCGACGGCGCGGTCGTGACTGCGCCACGAGGGGGCGCGTGACGGCGGTTCAGTCGTCTGCGCCGACGTTCTCGGCACTTTCGAACGTCGGCGGCTCCGGCTCGATGTTGGCGTAGACGACCGCGTCGCGGCCGAGTCGTTCGACCCGGTCGCGGAGGTCATCGCTCGCGATGTCGTCGCCGTCGAACGACGAGGAGACGCGGGGAATCGCGACTTGGTGCGGGAGCACCCACGAGTTCAGCGACCGACAGACGGACCGGAGGTGTTCGAGGGCGGTCACCGGGAACGACCCGCCGGCGACGGCGAGCAGGCCGACGGTCTTCTCGCCGAACTCGTCGAAGCCGCAGTAGTCCAGCGCGTTCTTGAGAACGCCCGAGTACGAGCCGTGGTAGACCGGCGTGCCGAGGATGACCGCGTCCGCGCCGTCGACGACGCGGACGAGTTCGGCCGAGTCGCCCTGCTCGTCGAAGTCGGCGTCGAGCGGCGGGAGGTCGTACTCGCGGAGGTCCACGAGCTCCGTCGTGCCGCCGGCGGCCGACGCGCCGGCGAGGACGTGTTCGAGTGCCAATCGGGTGTAGCTGTGGTCGCGGAGACTGCCGCAGACGGCGACCACGTGTGGTTGCGTCATACCCTGTGTCTCCGTGACTGCGTGAAAACCTCGTCGGCCGCACCCGGGCGTGTCGGACGGGCGCAACACACAGGGAGCCGGGGGACGAAAGCCGGATATGAACGTCGTCTTCCACGTCTCCAGCGCCGACCTCGGCGACTGGCGACACGCCATCCGCAACGTCCGAAACCTGCTCGACGACGAGACGGTCGAGACGGGCGAGGTCACCCTGCTCGCCAACGGCGACGCGGCGCTTCTGTTCCTCGCAGACTCTCCGGTCCGCGAGCGCCTCGACCCGCTTTTCGAGGCCGGCGTTCGCTGTTGCGCCTGTCAGAACTCCCTCGACGGCCGCGGGTTCGACGCCGACCGACTGGCCGACGGCGTCGAAGTCGTCCCCTCCGGCGTCGGCGAACTCGTGAAACGGCAGGCGGCGGGCGACGCGTATCTGAAGGTGCCGTAGGCGTTAGCGCGCGTCACCCCGAACCGGCGAACTCCCGGAGCACCGTCGCCTCGGCCTTTCGGAGTAGCTCGCCGGCCGTACTCGTCGAGCAGTCGAGCGCGTCGGCCACGTCCGCGACCGACCCCTCGCGAGGGATTTCGTAGTAGCCGGTCGAGACCGCGGTCTCCAGCGCGGCCCGCTGTCGGTCGGTGAGCTGTGAGGGGGACCGCCGCCGGTCGAAGGGCCGCACGCGTTCGACCGTGACGTCGCCGAGCGCGGCGATGTCGTCGTGAAACGCGCTGAGCGCCGATACCTCGCCGACCGCCTCGAATCGGACGGAGCCGGTGGCGTGGAACACCACCGGCGGGAGGAATATCACCCGTGAGTCGGCGATGACTCCGAGGAGCGGGTCCGCGAACTCGTAATCGCGCTGGTGGAGGAAACCGTAGGTCCCCTCCGCGCCCTCGACGAAGTGCGCCCGAACGAGCGAATCGACACCCGAAACGAGCGCGTCGGCCGCGTCTCGGTCGCCGTCGAACCAGAACAGCGTCGTCGCGTCGGCCGTCGGACTCCACATCAACAGCTCCGCCCGGTCGACCGGCGAGTCGCGCATCATCCCCCGCTGGAGCGGGTGGACCAGTCGGTCCGGGTAATCGACCGAGAACTGGGCGTGTTTCATTCCGTTTCGACCGGCCGTTTTTCGGTCCAGTATATCAAACGCGGTGGTGCGATTCGGCGGCGGTCGACCCCGGGAAGTCCCTCGAAGCATCCGGGTCGAGCGACCGCGCGGCGCGGCGCTGTTCGTCCAGCACGCCGGGGACGCTCCAAAGGAGCGTCCGCAGGTGGTCCGCGCCGCGGAGCGCTCGGAGTCGAGCCGCGGGAACCTCCGGTTCGAGGCGTCTCGCGCCGGCTATCGGGACGTTCGTGTCGGCGTCGCCGTGCCACAGGGACACGTCGGCCTCGATGTCGTCGAAGGAGATGTCCCACGGCGCGGCCGCGCTTCGGAAATCGTCGAGGACGCCCCGGCGCGACCGGCTGACTGCCGCCACGAAGTCGTCTCGAACCACCGCGGCGACTCCGTCTGGAATCTCTCCAGTCGCGTCGCCGGCCGTGTACTGCGCGACGACGACCGAGGGGTCGAGCCTCCCGGCGAGCCACGCCTGTCCGCGGAGGAGACCACCGAGGAGCGTCGGCGCGTTCGTCGCCAGCCACGACAGGAGCCGTTGCGTTCGGGGCGTCTCAGCGCGCGCTTCCGGCGGAACCGCCCCCGCGACGACGCTCACGTACCGAACCCTGTCCGGCCGCGCCGCCGCGATAGCCAACGCGTCTCGGCTCCCGCCAGAGAACGCGACGACCCCCGCCGACTGCGCGCCGATGTCGTCGAGAAGCGCGTCGAAGAAGTCCGCGGGTGCAGGTGTCGTGAGTCGCTGGCTCGGTTCGCCCGATTCCTCGGTCGGGCGCGGCGACGAACGGCCGTAGCCGGGTCTGTCGGGCGCGAGGACTCTGATTCCACGTTCCTCGGCCGGCGGGTCGAACAGCGAACCGAGCAGGCGCGACCCCGGCGCACCGTGGAGAAAGACGACCGGGATGCCGTCGGAATCGCCGTACTCGGCGTAGGCGAGTCGCCTCCCGCCGTCCAGCGCGAGGGTCTTCGCTTCGGCGGCTTCGGCGGCTTCGCGAGGGTCGGACAGCGACGCGTCGCGTGTTGCCATCGAGTGTACGTAGTCGGAACCGAGGGGTGCGACTACTGCCGGACTAGTCCGGTGGGGTAAATACGGGCGGCGAGACAGCCGCGGCGAGAACCACCGACGGTGCGCGGGCTACTTCGCCAGCGAGACGCGGACGCCGTCGTCGCCCTCCGCGACGTCGACCAAGCCGTCGGATTCGAGGTCGTCCACGAGGCCGCGGAGCCACTCCGCGCCCGTGTCGCCGCCGTAATCGACGCGGACTCTCGGTCCCAACTCAGCGAGGCCGAGGTCGTCGTACTCGCCGAGAACCCGGACGACCCGGCCGCGGAACTGCCGCCTGCTCCCCTCGAAACTCGGCTGGGTCGGCACGTCGGGCGCGGTGAAGTCGCCCGTCTCGTAGGCGTGGCAGAACCGCCGCCACGGACAGCCGGACTCGTCGCAGGACGGCGTCTTCCCGCAGGCGACGCCGCCGAGTTCCATGATGGCGTTGTTCCAGACGCGGGACTCGCCGTCGGGCATGAGTTCCGAGGCGGCGGCCTCGAACGCCGCGTCGTCGTCGGGGACCGCGAACGCGCGGTGGAGCACCCGCTTGACGTTGGTGTCGACCACCGCGTCGCCGTTGTTGAACGCGAAGGAGGCGACCGCGTTTGCGGTGTAGGGACCGACGCCCATCAGTTCCGAGAGGCCGTCGGGCGTCCGAGGGAACTCGCCGCCGTGGTCTTCTTCGACCTGCCGGGCGGCCTCGTGGAGGTACTTCGCGCGGTTGTTGTAGCCCAGTCGGTGGTTCGTCCAGAAGCCGACCACGTCGGCTCGGTCGGCCGCCGCGAGGTCGGCCGTCGTCGGCCACTCGTCGAGGAACGCCTCCCACGCCTCGACCACGCGGCCGAGTTGGGTCTGCTGGCTCATCACCTCGGAGACGAGAATCTCGTAGGGGTCGTCGGTGCGCCGCCACGGGAAGTCCCGGTGGTCGGCCTCGTACCACTCGGTGAGCGCGGACTGGACTGCTTCGCGGTCGAGGTCGGCGGGGAGTTCGGACGGCGCGTCGCTCATCGCCCCGGCTTGGGACGGCCCGCGTTTAGCCGTGGCGATGAGCGATGAGGGAGCGAACCCGACCCGGCGGTCTCCGCGGTCGAAACGCGTATCCCCGTGACGGCCCCATCGCCGGGCGATGACGCTCGACGAACTCACAGACGACGTTGACGCGGCCTACGGAGACCTCGGCGACAGCCTCGACGTGTCGCTCGACCGCGAGACGCGACACGAACTCGCCATGCTCGTCGCCCTGTTCGACCCCGACGACGCGGACGAACTCGTCCGCCGGGCGGTCCACGCGCTGTTCCAGTCGGAACTCGACCGCGGACAGCTCGACTTCCACCTCCGGCAGGGCTACGACGTGACCTACGACGAGTACCTCGCGGGGATGACCTACGAGGAGATGACCGGGCAGTCGCAGGCCCCGCCGCGGGACGACGTGCGCCGCTACCAGATGTAACTGCGGGGCAGGAGCGACCGATTCAGACGATTTCGGCTTCGATTTCGACGTCGTCGATGCGGCGGTAGCGGTGGTTCCCGTCGTCGCCGTCGCGGACGACTTCGAACGCCCGGAGGAGCACCACCAGTCGGCCGTCGCCGAGGTTGGCGCGGAGGACGACGCCCTCGCCGGTGACGACCACGTAGGGCGGGGCCGCGACGGGCGGCGCGGCCATCGGCCGGCCGGTGGCCGTCACCGCGTCAGCGAGCGCCCGCGGCAGGCGAGACAGCGCACCCGACCCGTCGAGCGCGCGCTTGAACGGGGGCACGACGCGCTCGCGGTCGGTCACCGAGTCGCTATCCCACTTCGCGGCGACGGCGATGGCGCACTGGCCGACGACGGTCAACAGTCGCTCGTGGTCGTCGCGGAGCACGCGGACGGCCTCCTCGGCGGACGCGGCGGCGGGTGTCACGTCAGTCACGACCCGAGGTGCGTCGTCCCCCGATAAAAATCTCCCCCGGTTCGGGCGGCGGCGCTAGGGCGCGGCCACGCCGACCACGTCCGACAGCGCGGCGTCGAGGAGGTCGACCGCGAGGTCGAGTTCGCGCTCGGTCACGTCGAGCGGCGGCAGGAGGCGGAGCGACCGCGCGCCGCATCCGAGGGTGAGCAGGCCGCGCTCGAAGGCGGCGTCGACGACCGCGTCACGGCGTTCTTTGGTGTCGAACTCGACGGCGACCATCAGCCCGAGGCCGCGCACGTCGACGACCTCCGCGAGCGACTCGGTCGCCGATTCGAGGCGCGCCCGGAGGGACGCGCCCTTCTCGGCGGCGTTGGCCGCGAGGTTCTGTTCCTCGATGAGTTCCAGCGTGAGCGCGCCCTGCATCGCCGCGAGCACGTCGCCCGCGCCCCACGTCGACGAGAGCCGAGCCTCTTCTTCGGGGAAGATATCGCTCCGCGAGATGGTCGCGCCGACCCGGAGCGCCTTGGCGCTGGTGATGACGTCGGGTTCGAGCGCGTAGTGGTCCGAGGCCCACATCTCGCCGGTCCGCGCGACGCCCGACTGAATCTCGTCGGCGATTATCGTGATGTCGTGGGCGTCGCAGAGCGCGTTCACCTCGCGCATGAACTCGTCGCTCGGGACGCGGTAGCCGCCTTCGCCCTGCACGGGTTCGAGGATGAGAAACGCCACTTGGTCGGCGGGGAGATGCCCGTCTGTCCCGTCGAGTTTGGCGCGCAGTCGCTCGACGCCCTCAATGGAGTACGGTACGTCGACGATGCCCGACACCTCCGGGAACTTCCGGCGGTGGACCGACTTCGAGCGGTTGAGCGACAGCGCGCCGAGGGTGCGGCCGTGGAACGCGCCCTCGAAGGTGATGCCGTACTTCGGCGTCTCGCAGTTGTCGTAGGCGATTTTGATGGCGTTCTCGACGGCCTCGGCCCCGGAGTTCGACAGGAACACCGTGTCCATGTCGTACTGGCCCGTGACCTCGGTCAGGAGGTCCATCAGGTGCGCCGGCCCCGGGAGCGACGTGTCGTCTGGCGTGCCGCCCGTACTGACGTAGAAGTCCTGACCGGCGATTTTCATCGGGTCGACGAGGTCGAACTCCCGCAGTCGGTCGATGAGGTCCGGGTTGTTGTAGCCGAGCGGCGCGGCCGCGACGTGGCTCGTGAAATCGAGGAGGACGTTGCCGTCGGGGTCGGTACAGAACGGCCCGACCGCGTCTTTGGTCACGTCCCAGACGAAGTCGTAGACGTACGTGCTCGGCGCGGCGGACCGCTGGTGGTACGAGACCCACTGCTCCGCCTTCGGGCCGGGGAACTCACCGACGCTCGGCTCGACCGTGTCTCGGTTCATACGCCACAGATTGGACATACATACATAAAATTTTGCTAAGTGAGCCGATTGGACCAGACAAATGTCCATATGCGAGGTATTTGTTTCTAAATTGGACGACTGCATTTGATATATGCAGACGAATTATCGGGCGCAGTCCGGCGCGCTCGCTCGACGTTCGGTCGTGGTTCCGGTCGAACAGCGCCGAATCAAGAGAGACGGTGTCACGCGACACGACGGGCGCGGCCGCTCGCTCGTTTGATATATCCAGACGCGGCGAACTCGAACGCCGAGTTCACCGATTTCGCTCGAAAACCGCGGTTTCGAGGTTCAGTTCGATGAGGTTCGCCGTCTCGGTCACGAGTTCGGGAACCTCGGTCTCGAACCGTTCGCCGCTGAGTCGGCTGGTCGGCGCGGTCACGCTGACCGCGCCGCAGACCGCGCCGTCGACGCCGCGAACCGGCGCGCCGACCGAGCGCATCCCGCGGATTTCCTCCTCGTCGTTGACGGCGTAGCCGCGTTCGCGGACCCGTTCGAGCACTGCGAACAGTTCGTCGCGGTCCGTAATCGTGTTCGCGGTCTGCCCGACGAGGCCCTCGCTGTCGAGTATCGACCGGACCCGGTCGTCGTCGAACTGCGAGAGGAGCGCCTTCCCGCTGGCGCTGTAGTGGAGGTGTTGGGGCGTCTCCCGCATCCTGAGGTGGTAGTCGGTGGCGACGGCGTCGTCGCCGCGGCTCTCGTAAATCGTCACCTCGCGGCCCCGGTGTTCGACCGTGAGGTGAGCGTACTCGTGGGTGGTGGCGGCGAGCGCGTCGACCTCCTCTTTGCCCGCGCGGTACAGCGGCGTCTCGTTTCTGACGCTCTCGCCGAGGGTGACAAAGCGGAGGCCGAGCCGGTAGGTCCGCCCCGTGCGCGTGAGGAACCCCTCGTCTTCGAGCGTGGCGAGGTAGGTGTGTACCGTCCCCTTCGACGCGTCGAGTTCCGCGCAGACCTCGCCGAGCGTCGGGTTCGAAAGCCGCTGGACCACGGAGACGATTCGGCTCGCGGTCTGAACCGACTTGATTCGCCGCGGCTCGTCTCCGGCGTCTCCCTCGCTCATCGGCCTTCGACGTGGAACGTCACGCTGTCTGTCAGCCCCTTCGGTTCCGCGTCGGCGACCAACCGGGCGTTCGCGCCGGAGAGGTACGGTGCGACGAGGTCCGCGGCCTCGGACCCCTCCGCGGCCGCCCCGCCCCGACTCGCTGTGTCGTCCGGACTCATGAGACGACCCGTCGAGGCGCGCCGAGTTATAGCTGTCCGAACCCCGACGCCGGACCCTCTCATACGAGGGGGCTGACTTTTGCCCGAAAGCTGACCCAGCTACAGTATGCATCTGACCGAACGCTACGAGGGCCCCGTCGAGGCGATTGTCTTCGCGGAGGGGGCCTTCGGTGAGACGGCGGGAAAGACCGCAAACGGCGTCGTCGCCCACGGCACGCTGTTCGACGTTCGCGCCGTCGTCGACTCCGAGAAGGCCGGCCGCGACGCCGACGACGTGCTCGGAACCGACCTCGCTGAGCCGCCCGCGGTCGTCCCCTCCGTCGCGGCCGCGTTGGAGGAGGCCCCCGACGCCGAGGCGCTCGTGCTCGGTGTCGCGCCCGTCGGCGGGAGCCTCCCGCGAGACTGGATTCCGGGCATCGAGGCCGCCATGGACGCCGGCTGTGACGTGGTCTCCGGCCTCCACGAGTTCCTCAGCGACGACCCCGAGTGGCGCGAGCGGGCCGCGGCCGCCGGCGTCTCCCTCATCGACGTTCGCAAGCCGCCCGAAGACGACCTTCGGGTGGCCGACGGGCGCGTCGACGACTGCGACGCCGACGTGGTGTTGACCATGGGGACCGACTGCGCCGTCGGCAAGCGGACGACCACGTTCGAACTGTATCGCGCCGCCCGCGAGGCGGGCCTCGACGCCGGCTGGGTCGCCACCGGCCAGACCGGCGTGATGATCGGTGCCGACGCCGGCGTCGTCATCGACCGCGTCCCCGCCGACTTCGTCGCGGGCGTGGTCGAAGACCTCGTCTGCGACGTGGCCGAAGACCGGGACCTCGTCTTCGTCGAGGGGCAGGCCGCGCTCTCCCACCGCGCCTACTCGGCGGTGACGCTCGGGCTCCTCCACGGGGCGAACCCCGACGCGGTCGTCGTCGCCGACGAGCCCGGCCGGGACTCCCGCGACGACTTCGACCGCTTCGAGGTCGAACCGCTCGCGGACGAACTCTCGCTCATCGAACACCTGTCTCCGGCGACGGTGGCCGCGGTTTCGACGTGGGGCGACGCCGACGCGGCGACCGCCGAAACCGGCCTCCCCGCAGGCAACGTGTACGCGGACGGCGGGACGGAGTCGCTCCTCGACGCCGTGTTGGAGGCGCTGTGAGCGACATCGTCTCGGTCGGCGTCGAGGCGCTCGACCTGCCGCTCGTCGAACCGTTCGAAATCGCCCTCGGAACCCAGTACGAAGCGCCGAACGTCCTCGTGACCGTCGAGACCGAGTCCGGCGTCGTCGGCTACGGCGAGGGGTCGCCCGACCACTACGTCACCGGCGAGACGCAGGGCGCGACGCTCGACACGGCGAGGCACGCCCGCGACCTCCTCGTCGGCCGCGACGTGGCGGACTACCGCGCCGTCATCGAGTCGTTGCACGCGACGTACCCCGGTGCGGTGTCGGCGCTGTTCGCCCTCGAAACCGCGATTATCGATGCGTACTGCCGGGAGCGCGAGCTACCGATGTCGGAGTTCTTCGGCGGAACGCCCGAGCCGGTGCGGACCGACATGTCGATACCGATTCACCCGCCGGAAGTCGCGGCCGACCGCGCGGCGGCCGCCGCCGACGCGGGCTTCGAGACCATCAAGGTGAAAGTCGGACAGCGCGTCGAGACCGACCTCGAACGGCTTCGCGCCGTCGCCGAGGCCGCGCCGGACGCGACGCTCACCGTCGACGCGAATCAGGGCTGGTCCGTCTCGGAGGCCGTCCGGTTCGACGACGCCGTCCACGACGCCGGAATCCCGCTTTCCCTGCTCGAACAGCCCGTCGCCAAAACGGACGTCGCCGGGCTCGCGAGCGTCAGAGACCGGACGAAGACGCCCGTCGCGGCCGACGAGACCGTGTTCACGCCCGAAGACGCCGTGCGCGTGGTCCGCGAGGACGCCGCCGACGTCATCAACGTCAAACTCGGGAAGTCGGGGCTCCTCGGCGCGGCGGACATCGCCGCCATCGCCCGCGCCGCGGGCCGCGACCTGATGGTCGGCTGTATGCTGGAGAGCTCTATCGGCATCCACACCAGCGCCCACCTCGTCTCCGGCATCGGCGGCTTCTCGCACGTCGATTTGGACGCGACGCGGCTTCTCGCCGAGGACGTGGTCCCGAAGGAGGCCGGCCCCGTCCACGCGCTCGACGGCCCCGGCCACGGCATCACGCCGAACGTCTGAGAATCGCTTGTTCGCCCGCGACCGATGCACCGACCGCTTCCCGGACGCTTTTTGCCGGCGCGGGCCGCCAGTTGGGACATGGAACTCTCCGCAATCGAGGATCTCATCGAATCGCACATCGAGGACGCCGACGCGACGGTCTCGCGGCCGCGGACGGTCGACCAAGACCACGAGGACGACCACTACGCCGCCGTCGTCGTCTCGCCCGCCTTCGAGGGGAAGTCGCTCGTCCAACAGCACCAGCTCGTCTACGACGCCCTCGGCGACCACATGACGACCGACATCCACGCGATGGAGCTGAAGACGTACACGCCCGAGGAGTACGCGGCGAAAGAGGAGTAACTGCGCCGTCGCGGCCCCGACGTACTGAAGGACGCCAACGAGCGCCGACGGACGCCGACGGTCTCCGACGGTCTCCGACGAGCGCCGACGGGCGCGGCTGTCAGTGAGGCGCACGGACCAATGGATTTTACCTCCTGCCAAAACGACCCCCGAATCATGGGCGACGATGATTATCGAATCGAGCGGGACAGTCTCGGCGAGATGGAAGTGCCTGTCGACGCCTACTGGGGCGCACAGACCCAGCGGGCGGTCGAGAACTTCCCCATCTCCGGTATCACCTTCGGGCGGCGGTTCGTCCGCGCGCTCGGCGTGGTGAAGAAGGCCGCCGCGCAGGCCAACCGCGACCTCGGCATGATTGACGAGGACGTCGCGGCCGCCATCGTCGAGGCCGCCGACGAGGTCATCGCCGGCGAGCTCGACGACCAGTTCCCCGTCGACGTGTTCCAGACCGGTTCGGGCACCTCCTCGAACATGAACGCCAACGAGGTCATCGCCAACCGCGCCGCGGAGATTATGGGCGAGGGCATCGGCGACCGCGTCGTCCACCCGAACGACCACGTCAACTTCGGCCAGTCCTCCAACGACGTGATTCCGACCGCCATGCACGTCGCCTCCCTCGAAGCCGTCGAGAAGGACCTGCTTCCCGCGCTGGAGACGCTCGCCGAGGCGCTCGGCGACAAGGAAGCCGAGTTCGACGGCGTCGTCAAGACCGGCCGCACCCACCTGCAGGACGCGACGCCCGTCCGTCTCGGACAGGAGTTCGGCGGCTACCGCACGCAGGTCGAAAAGGGCATCCGCCGCGTCGAGAACGTCCGCGAGCACCTCGGCGAACTCGCGCTCGGCGGCACCGCGGTCGGCACGGGACTCAACACGCACCCCGAGTTCCCGGCGAAGGCCGCCGAGTACATGTCCGAGGAGACCGGCGTCGAGTTCCGCGAGGCCGACAACCACTTCGAGGCGCAGGCGGCCCACGACGCGATGAGCGAGGCCCACGGCGCGCTCCGCACGGTCGCCGGCTCCCTGAACAAAATCGCCAACGACCTCCGCCTCTTGGCGTCCGGCCCGCGCAACGGCCTCGGCGAACTCGAACAGCCCGAGAACCAGCCCGGCTCCTCCATCATGCCCGGGAAAATCAACCCGGTCGTCGCCGAGGCGGTCAATCAGGTCCACAAGCAGGTCGTCGGCAACGACGCCGCCGTCTCCGCCGGTGCCGCGGAGGGCCAAATCGACCTCAACCTCTACAAGCCCGTCCTCGCCCACAACTTCCTCGAATCGGCGAAACTGCTGGCGAACTCCTCGGAGGTGTTCGCCGAGCGGTTCGTCGCCAAGCTCGAAGCCAACGAGGAACACTGCGAGACGCGGGTCGAACAGTCGATGGCGCTGGCGACGGCGCTCAACCCCGCAATCGGCTACGACAAGGCCTCGAAGGTCGCAAAGCAGGCGCTCGCAGAGGACAAAAGCGTCCGGCAGGTCGCCGTCGACGAGGGCTACCTCACCGAGGCGGAAGCCGACGAGGTGCTCGACCCCGAGAAGATGACGCATCGCGGCATCCTCGGCGACGACTGAGCAGGCCGGAAAAGCAGTCCGCTTTTTGATACGTCGGGGCGAGCGGGCGAACCGCTCGGTTCGAGTCGCGTTCGCGTCGGTTTCGGTCAGTTCAGCCGCGGAGACGGTTATATTTACTCGGCTCGCGGTAGCAATCGCATCTCCGCATCGCCGTGACAGTCCGTCCCGAGTGAAGAACTGTCACGAAATATCTAAAATCGGTATTTTGAAGCTTGATTTTGACGATTATACGGGTATGGCCGGACTGCAACAGCAGCGGGCCCGCGGGCGAGACATGTTGGAGTGTCGAGGTTGTGGGGCCGTATTCCCGGAGGGACGAGCGACGAACGACGGGTGGACGTACGTCTGTCCCGAGTGTGAACAGGTCGAAGGCATCGGCGAGGGGCTTCGTCGCCTCTGACGGCAGACTGAATCCTTTTTTACTCCCCCCGAACGCAGGGAGTACCAATGACCGAGTACGACTACGACTACGAGGACCTCGGCCTCGTGGCTGGGCTGGAGATTCACCAGCAACTCGACACCGAGACGAAGCTGTTCTGCGGGTGTCCGACCGACCTCCGCGAGCCAGACGAGGCGGCGCGCACGTTCTCGCGGTTCCTCCATCCGACAAAGAGCGAACTGGGCGAACTCGACGACGCCGCGCTCGAAGAGAGCCGCGTCGAACGCGAGTTCGAGTACCTCGCCTACGACTCGACCTGTCTGGTCGAAGAGGACGACGAGCCGCCGCACCGCCTCGACCACGAGGCGCGCACGGTCGCCATGCAGATCGCCGAACTGCTCGACATGAACGTCGTCGACGAGGCGCACGTCATGCGCAAGCTCGTCATCGACGGCTCGAACACCTCGGGCTTCCAGCGCTCGTCGCTCATCGCCCAAGAAGGCGAGATTCAGACCAGCGACGGTCCCGTCTCCGTCGTCGACCTCATGCTCGAAGAGGAGTCCGCCCAGCGCGTCGAAGAGCGCGACGACGGCGTCCTCTACAGCCTCGACCGCCTCGGCATCCCGCTGGTCGAAATCGGCACCGGCCCGGACATCTCGTCGCCCGAGCAGGCGCGCGAGGCGGCCCAGACCATCGGCATGCTCCTGCGCTCGACGGGCAAGGTCAAACGCGGCCTCGGCACCATCCGACAGGACGTGAACGTCTCTATCGCCGACGGCGCGCGCGTCGAAATCAAGGGCGTGCAGGCGCTCGACCAGATCGACGAAATCGTCCGCTTCGAGGTCGGTCGGCAGGCCGAACTCGTCGAGATTCGCGACGAACTCCGGTCGCGCGACGCCTCCGTCGGCGACGTGGCCGACGTGACCGACGTGTTCGAGGACTCCGACTCCGGCGTCATCCGCGGCGCGCTCGACGCCGGCGGGAAGGTCACGGCCGTCCCGCTGTACGGCTTCGACGGCCTCGTCGGCCGCGAACTCCAGCCCGACCGCCGCCTCGGCACCGAACTCTCCGACCACGCCAAGCGCCACGGGGCGGGCGGCATCTTCCACACCGACGAACTCCCGGCCTACGGCGTCACCGAGGCCGAAGTGGAGGCGCTCCGCGACGCCGTCGACGCCGGTCCCGAGGACGCGGTCGCCATCGTCGCCGACGACCCCGAGACGGCCGACCTCGCCATCGACGCGGTCGCAGAGCGCGCAACGGTCGCCATCGAGGAGGTCCCCGAGGAGACCCGCGGTGCCAACGACGACGGCACGACGCGCTACCTCCGCCCGCTCCCCGGCGCGGCCCGGATGTACCCCGAGACCGACGTGCTCCCCGTCGACCTCGACCCGAGCGACGTGGAGACGCCCGAACTCCTGACCGAGAAGGTCGACCGCTATCAGGCCGAGTTCGGCCTCGACGCCGGCCTCGCGGAACAGGTCGCCTACGGCCGGAAGATGCCGCTGTTCGAGGCGGCCGTGGACGCCGGCATCGACGCGACGTTCGCGGCGGGCCTGCTCGAATCGACGCTGACCGAACTCCGCCGCGACGACGTGGCCGTCGCCGAACTCACCGACGACCATCTACTCGCGGTCATGCATCTCGTCGAGGACGGCGACCTCGCCAAGGAGGGCGTCAACGACGTGCTCTCGACCATCGCCGAGGACCCGAGCCTCACGGCCGAGGAGGCCGTCGAGGAGGCCGGCCTCTCCGGCGTCTCCGAAGACGAGGTCCGCGAGGCCATCGCCGAGGTGGTCGAGCGCAACGCCGACCAGGTCGAACAGCAGGGCATGGGCGCGTTCTCGGCGCTCATGGGCGAGGCGATGGGCGCGCTCCGCGGCAAGGCCGACGGCGGCGTCGTCAGCGACGTGCTCCGCGAGGAGATTCAAAAGCGCGCCTGAGCCAACTCTAACTGCTCTCTCCGGCCGTCTGTTTCGTTCTCACGTCGCCGAGCGTCCGCCATCGCGGACGAACCGCCGCCAGCCCCATCGACCCGCGTACTCGACGCCGGCCGCGACGAGGAGAAGCACCAACAGCGCCGGCCCGACGAAGAGGAACATCCCGAGGGCGTCCGTCTCGCCGCGGACGTGGAGGAACGCCCACCAGACGAGTTCCGTGACGCCGAACAGGCCGACGAGCGGCGCGACCAGCCCGCGGCGAGCGAACAGCAGGGCCGAAACGACGACGAACCCGGCGAGCAGGAGGAACGAGAATCCGAGGAAGCCAGCCGCGGTCAGCGGGTCTTCGACCAGTTCCGAGGGGACCGCGTCGGTGGCGAGTCGCGCCGCGGTCCAGACCGCGAGCGTGGCGAGGGCGTAGCCGCCGCCGACGAGCGCGGGCGTCAGGAAACTTCGGGCGCTCCGAGCGCGGGTCGCGTAGACGACGCCGACGGTGCCGAGCGCGGCGGCGACGGCGACGACGTGGGTGAGAAGCCAGTTTCCGAGCACCGGGTCGGGCGAGCCGGGCATCTCACCGCACCTCGATTCGCGTCATCGACTCGTCGGCCATCGCGGCCAGTCGCTCGACGCGCTCGTCGGTCGAGGGGTGGGTCGAAAGCAGGTCCGACACCGGGTCTTCGACCTCGACCTCGCCGTACACCCACAGAGGCGACAGGCCGAGTTTCGGCCGGGCGGCCCGGTCTAACTTCCGCAGGGCCGACGCGAGCGCCATCGGCTTGCCCGTCACCTCGGCGGCCCGCGCGTCGGCCGCGAACTCCCGCTTTCTCGACTGCGACCGGACGAACACGGTGAGGCCGAAGCCGAACAGCCCGACGAACTCGTCCAGCCGGAGGCGAATCCGCCCGGCGAACGTCTCGGGCCACGACTTCGGCCGGCCGCGCATCCACGCCGAGCCGAGGGCGACGCCCGTCGTCAGAAACGTCACCGGCGAGACGAACAGGTAGCCGACGCCGACGACCGTCTGGAGGACGCTCGCCACGAGCGACTGGACCAGCCCGTCTTTCCGTTCGAGGTGCGCGAGTTCGTGCGCCAGCAGGGCCTCGAACTCGTCGGCGTCGAGGAGGCGGAACAGCGCGGCGTCGAGGACGACCACGTCGCGGCCCATCGGGTCGAGCGCCATCGCGTTCGGCGCGGAAAAGCGCGCGAGCTTCAGCGTCGGCGGGTCGAGGTCCATCCGCTCGGCGAGGCGGTCGCGCAGGCGGTGGACCGACGGCGACTCCGCGGGCGACATGTCCCGCGCGTCGAGTTGGCTGAGCAGTCTGACCGTGCCGAAGCGGAAGCTCAGATAGCCGAGGACGACGGCGACGCCGACGCCGACGACGGCGGCGGTCAGGGGGTCGGGGCGGAGCCGCCAGAGCGTCACCACCGCAAAGGCGCTGAGCGCGCTGAGCGAGAGGTAGAACGCGAGGACGACGACGCCGACGGCGACCATCGGGAGGCGAGAGGGACGCGGGGACGATGCCATCTCGCGTGCCGATAGGGCGTCGGACCGCAAAAGCTGTCTGGCGCGCCGGGGGAACGACCGCGCGGGCACGCGGCCGTGAGCGCCCGCCCGGACCGCCGGCATCGCTACATTCTCAATGGGGGTGGGCAAAAGGGGGACATGCAGTTTTTCGAGGATTTCGCGGTCGGCGACACCGACGAGTTCGGCGAGTACGACGTGACGCTGTCTGAGGTTCTCGAATTCGCCGAGCGGTACGACCCCCAGTGGTTCCACACCGACCCGGAACGCGCAGAAGCCGAATCCATGTACGGCGGCATCATCGCCAGCGGCTGGCACACCGCGTCGATGACGATGCGCCTTTTCGTCGACGGCGTCCTCAGCGACGCCGCCTCGCTCGGCGCGAAGGGCGTCGAGGAGCTTCGCTGGTGGAAGCCGGTGTACCCGGGCGACACGCTCGTCGTCGAAAGCGAGGTGTTGGAGACGACCGTCGAAACCGACGACCGCGGCCTCGTCGAGATTCGGACGCGGACCTTCGCGGAGCGCGAGTCGGGCGAGGTCGAACTGGTCTGTTCGTTCGTGAGCGACGTGATGGTCGCCCGGCGGGACGGTACGTGGGGAAGCCCGTAGGGCGTCAGGGTTCGGCGTCGCGGTCCGTGTCGCGGTCGCCCAGTCCGTCGCCGTCGCCGTCGCCGTCGTCGTCGCGGAAGCGGTCGGGGTCGCGGACGGCCTCGGCGGCCCGGCGGAACACGCCCGTCAGCGTCGCGGCCTCGCGCTCGGTCGGGTGGGCGCGGCCGAGCAGTCGGCGCATCATCCGCGAGGTCTTGGTGCGCTTGTGCTCGCGGTAGTCCACGGCGTCGAGCAGTTCGTCGAAAAAGCGGTAGACGACCTCGATTTCGTCTTCGGAGGCGCGCTCGCGTTCCACGTCCGGTAGTTGCGTCTCCTCGACCGTGAAGCGGCGAAGCTCGTACATGAGAATCGTCGCCGCCTGCCCGAGGTTGAGCACGGGGTAGCGGTCGTCGGCGGGGATGCAACAGACCTCGTCGAGCATCGCAAGCTCCTCGTTGTCGAGGCCGGTGCCCTCGCGGCCGAACACGAGCGCGGTCTTCGTCTCCACCGACTCCAGCGAGTCGGCGATTTCGACCGGCGTCTTGAACGGGTAGCGAATGTGCCGGGTGGAGTCCTCGTGGGAGACGGCGGTCGTCCCGATGGTGTGGAACTCCTCGACGACCTCCTCTAAGGTCGTCTCGGTGGCGTTCGGGAGCACGTCCTCGCGGGCGTGGCCGGCGAAGCCGTACGCCTCGCCGTCGGGGTCGAGCGGCGGCGGGTTGACGAGGCGGAGGTCGTAGATGCCGAAGTTCTTCATCGCCCGCGCGATGGTTCCGACGTTGCCGGGCGTCTCGGGTTCGACGACGACGACGACGAACTCGCGGCCCCCGTCGGCACCGGCGTCTCGGTCGCCGCTCATCTCGTCGGGTAGTCCGTGTCGAGGTCGACGCCGTCGAGGTCGTCTTCGGTTAGGGGCGTGGCCTCCTCGTCGTCGTCCGCGTCGGGACCGTAGTCGCGGAGGTCGATGCGCTCGCCCTCGACGAAGTTCTCCTCCAGCCGGCGCTGTATCTCGTTTGCGTCCGGCGGCGACGGCAGTTCGTCGGGTTCGGTGTCGACGTACTCCAGCCCGCCGTAGCCGTCAGGGGCGCGGCCGCCGTCGGCGAACCACTCGTGGAAGGCGTCGGCGAACACCGCGTCGCCGACGAGGTCGCGGCCGTCCTCCTCGCGGAACCAGTAGAGGAAGTCCGGCTCGTGGTGGTCACAGAGGAGCACCTCCTCGCGGGGCTCGCCGTAGACGATGGACGCCTGTCGGCACTGCTGTATCTCCTCGTCGCCGTGAATCAGATAGCAGGCGTCGCACGGCTCCTCGACGAGCGAGACGAGGCGCACGAGTCGCTCCCGCGGGTCCTCGGGAATCTCGTCGAGCGGTTTGAACTCGCCCTCGTCGGTGAATATCTCGGCCTCCTCGAACCGCCATCCGCGGAGTCCGACGCTGACCTTCGCCATGGGCCGAGATAGCCGAGCGGCGGATAAAAATGGCGTGATGCCGGTCAGCCGTCCGCGAGGAGCGCGTCCAGCCGGTCGAGGTTGTCGGCGGCCGTCCCCTCCGTGACGGGCACGTAGCCGACGACCGCCGGCTCCGACGTGGACCGTTCGAGGTAGTAGCGGACGAACGCGGCGACCTCCGGACGCGACAGCGCCTCGCGGGCGACGTAGATGTACAGGGGTCGCGAGAGCGTGTCGTAGCGCCCGTTCTTCGCGTTCGCGGGCGACGGGAGGACGCATCCGTCGGGCTCGGAAATCGGGACCGCGCGGACGGTGTCGCGGTTCTGGAGGTAGTACGCGAGGCCGAAGTAGCCCATCGCGTGCGGCGAGTCGCCGACGGTCTTGGCGATGACCGTGTCCTGTTCGGTCGTGAGGTGGTCGGTCCGCTGGACCGCGCTCGGGAGGACGGCGTCGGAGAAGTAGTCGAACGTGCCCGAGGCCGTGGTCGGGCCGGCGAGGCGAATCGGCTCGTCGGGCCACTCGGGTCGCACGTCGCTCCACGACGAGGCCCCGCCGACGCGCCATATCGAGGCGAGTTCGGAGAGCGTGAGGCAGTCCACCCAGTCGGCGTCGGGGTTGACGACGACCGAGACGGCGTCGGTGGCGATGCGGAACTCCACGGGGTCGATGCCGGCGGCCGCACACGCGTCGCGCTCGTCCGCCTCGATGGCCCTGCTCGCGTCGTTCACGACGGTCCGGCCCGCACAGAAGAAGTCGGCGAACCCCCCGCCGGTCCCGGTCGAGGCGACGGACACCGTCACGTCCGGGTGCGCCTCCGAGAACGACTTGCCGAGCGAGAGCGTCAGCGGGTAGACCGTACTACTCCCAGCGACGGCGATACGCCCCGAGAGCGCGCCGTCGGTCGCCGCGGTCGCGGTCCGACTCGCGGTCGACCCCGGCACCGACTCGACGCTCCCGAGACAGCCCGCGAGTCCGACCGCCCCGGCCACCCCGACCGCGCCGAGGAACCCGCGCCGACTCGGTCCGTCTCCGCTCCGACAAGGTGGCTTCACGGTCGGTCGTTTCTCGCGTCCGGTCATGGTGGTTGCTAAGTGGGGTATATAGTCACACGAAGGAGACGGCGTCGTCGGAACCGCGGCCGACGCGCTCGACGCCGCTGAGTTCGAACCGCGCACCGCCGGTCGCCGACTCGCAGAGCGCGAGGTCCCAGCCGTGGGCGTCGGCGACCTGCAGGACGATTGGGAGGCCGAAGCCGGTCCCGCCGCCGGCGCGGTTCGTCGTGTAGCCCGGTTCGAGCACGCTCGCCCGGTCTGCCTCCGGGATGCCGGGCCCGTCGTCTTCGACGTAGAAGCCGGGGGCGTCGCAGAGCGCGCCGACGGTGACGGTCACCCCGTCGGGGTCGCCGTGCTCGACGGCGTCACCAGACGCAGTCTGGTTGCCCGTGGAACCGTGTTCCACGGCGTTCCGAAAGAGGTTCTCGAAGACGTGGGCCGCGAGGTCGGGGTCGGCGGCGAACCGGGCGTTCTCCTCGACGACGAGCGTCGCGTCTCCCGTCTCCACGTGCGCCCACGCCCGCCGGGCCGCGTCTGACAGCGCGACCGGGAGCGTGTCTTCGACCCGCCGCTGGAGCGCCAACACGAGCGCGTCGTCGATGATGGCGTCGATGCGGTCGAGCGAGTCGACCAGCGGTTCGACGTGGTCGCTTTCGGTCTCGTCGGCGAGGAGTTCGGCCCGGCCGACCGCGACGTTGAGGGGGTTTCGCAGGTCGTGCGAGAGCACGTTCGAGACGGTTCGGAGCTGTTCGTTTCGCTCCTCCACGTCGGCCATCATCTCGTTGAACGAGCGGGCGACCTCGGCCATCGCCTCGCTCTCCTCGTCGGGCTCGATTCGCTCCGCGAGGTCGCCGTCGGCGCAGGCCCGCATCACCTCGCCGTAGGCCTCCGCGGTCCGTTCGAGGTGGCGGCGGCGGCGCTCGGAGGCCTCCTTTTCGGCCCACGCCACCCCTCTCGCCGCCTCGGCCTCCTCGCGGGCGCGCTCGGCTTCGAGAATCTGGTCGCGCAGGGAGACGCGCATCACGTCGAACGCCTCGTAGAGGTCGCCGAACTCGTCCTCGCGGTCGCGGTCGATTGAGACGTCGAGGTTGCCGTCGGTGAGTTCCCGCGCGTTCGACCCGAGGGTCCGGACCGCGTCCACGGTGTCCCGACCGATGGTGACCGCCAGCAGGGCCGCGCCCGCGCCGACGACGAACAGGGTCGCGAGTATCTGCGTGAGGATGTCCGTCCGCAGGGCGTACGCCTCGCCCGTGGGGACGCGGGAGGTGACGACCCAGTCGTGGGTCTCCATCCGGGCGAACCCGACCTCGGTCGACGAGCCGGCGAGCGACTGCCCGGGGACGAACCCCGACGCGGCGTCGTACCGGGTCGTGTCGAGCGCGTCGGTCTCCAACAGCCGCGACTCGTCCTCCGCGAGGACGACCGTCCCCGCCCCGTCGACGACGACGAACCGGCCGGCGTCGATGTCGTGGAGATGCGTCTCGGAGATGTCGCGGAGGTTCGCCACGGCGATGACGGCCCGGTTCGGGCGGTCGGGAATCGTCGTCGCGAAGAGGACGACGGGCGCGGCCCCCTCGGAGGGGCGGAACGGGTCCGAGACGACCACGTCGCCGTGGGACTGCTGGGCGAGCGCGGTGAACTCCCGGCGGCCGTAGTACGTCGTCACCGACTCGGCCGAGGCGACGCTGGCGCTCCCCGTGCTCGTGAGAACCGTCTCGTTTCTCGTGTCGATGTAGTACGCGGCGTCGATGTCGCGGTCGCGTTCGACCACCGACCACAGATAGAGGTTGATGTCGCGGTCGTCGCCGGACTGGAACGCCGCGGACTCCGATAGCGACCGCATCTGCACCTCCATCCGCGTGAGCCACTCGTCGAGGTTCTGCGCCTGAATCTCGGCGTTCGTCACGAGGTCGTCGCGCGTCTCGTCGCCGATGACCTCGTTGGCGTGGAGATACGAGTAGCCGCCGACGGCCGCGATGGCGAGCGTGACGAGGCCGAGCGCGAGCGCGAACTGCACCGCGTACCGCTTCCTGACGAACCGCGGCAGGAGGCGTCGCGTCACGGCCGGTCGAGCCTCCGGTCTGTCATCCGAAGTCGAGCGCCGCCTCCTCGAACGCGTCGTCGAGCAGTTCCGCGCGGGCGTCGTCGGCGCGGGCCGCCGCGTCGTCGACCGAGGCGGTGAGTTCGCGGTACGACGCCGACTCTTCGAGCGTCTCGCGGTCGTAGGTGGACTCCAACACGGCCCGCTTGCGGGCGAGCGCGAAGTACTCGCGGAGCAGGTCGTTGTACGACCCGCGGACCACGAGCGAGCGGACGACGCGGCGGACCTCCGGTTTTCCGACCGGCTTGACGAGATAGTCGTCGAACGGCATCTCGACGATGTCGGTGTCGGGGTCGACGCCGGTCACCATCACGACCGGGAAGTCGTGGTCGCGCGCCCGGAGTTCGGACAGCACCTCGTCGCCGGTGCCGCCGGGCATCTGCCTGTCGAGCATCGCGGCGTCGAACGACTCGTCGGCGACGAGTCCGAGCGCCTCCTCCGCGCTCGACGCCGTCTCGACGCGGTAGTCGTCTGCGAGCCACGCCTCGTACAGCGTCGTCAGGGACGGTTCGTCGTCAACGGCGAGTATCGTCGGTGGTCCGTCGCCAGTCATAATCCTGTGTGGGTGCGCCCGGAAGGCACCCGGTTGGCTGTGTAGTCCAGAGAACGCTATTAAGCGGTTGCTATGAGGACTCAATAGCCCTCAATTCCGTCGCATGCGGCTTCGTACTCGACGAACTCGCCCGCCTTCCGCGACCGGTCGGCATATGGTCGTGTGGTCCAACCGACGGGTATGCGAACCGTCGATGCGGCAGGACTCGAAATCGGCGACGACCACCCGCCCCGAATCATGGGTGTGCTGAACGTCTCCAAGGAGTCCCCGTACAAGCCGAGCGTGTTCAACGACCCGGGCGAGGCCGCCGAATACGTCGACCGCGAACTCATCGACGAGGGGGCCGACATCGTCGACGTCGGCCTCGAATCGGCGAACAAGCGCCTCGACGTGCTGTCGGCCGAAGACGAACTGGACCGCCTCGACACGGCGCTTTCGGTCCTCGATAGCGTCACCGGCGACGCCGTCTTCTCCATCGAGACGCGCTACCACGAAGTCGCCGAGGCGGCGCTCGACGGCGGCTTCGACATGGTCAACGACATCTGCGGCTTCGCCGACCCGGAGATGCCCCGAGTCTGCGAGGAGTTCGACGCCGCCGTCGCCAAGATGGCCAGCCCCCCGGACCTCACCCGCCCCGGGGCGATAGAGGAAGTCGACGACATCTACGACGCCCTCGAACTGAACGGCTTCACCGACAAGACCATCGTCGACCCCGCCTTCGGCGGCTGGTCGGAGGCGAAGACACTCGAACACGACCGCGAGACGTTCGACCGTCTGCGGGAGTTCCGCGGCTACGGCTACCCCATCTTAGTCTCTATCAACCGTAAGAACTTCCTCCGCGACGTGGCCGGCCGCCCGACCGAGGAGGCCCTGCCCGTCAGCCTCGCCGCCACGTCGATGGCGGTCGAGCGCGGTGCCCACGTCGTCCGCACCCACGACGTGAAAGAGACCCGCGACGCCGCCCTCATCGGCCACGAGTTCAAGCGCCGTCGCGTCCGCGAACCCGGCGACGTGTCGGTCGAGGAACTCGACGTGACGACGCCCGCCGAGGCCGCGAGACACCTCGACCGCGTCGGCGCGAACCGCGAGGTCGCCGCCGAGAGCGTCACGCGCGTCTTCGAACTGGAGGGGCTCGGAGCCGACGACCGGGAGGCCCTCGCGACCGCCGCCGGCGACGCGGGAGCCGTCTTGGCCGGCGGCGACACCGGCGCGCTTCTGGTCGGGACGCCCGCCGCGCTCGCCCGGCTTTCGGCGCTCGTCACGGACGCGTCCGACGCCCTCGACGCCGCCCTCGAAACGGTCGAGCGGGCGACGCGCTAACCGGCCCGAGAACCCCTCACGAACCCGTCTCGCCGTCTGACGTTCGGCAGACGTTGACCGTTCTACTAAGAGAAAACTTATACCATCCGACTCTAAAACGGTCCTGTGGACGCCGGAAGGGCACGCGGGTAGGGGTACACGAGTGCCGTTCCGGCCCATACAGTTACATTCTGAGCGACAGCTACACCATGGATTTCACCACGTGGGAACCCGTCTACGGGCGGATTCTCGACGACTTCGGCTTCGACCGAACCGGCGACGAGCGGGCCAGAGATGCGCTCGCGGACCTCGTCGCACCGTTCGACCGGGACCGGCTGGACTGGGCGGGCGCGACCGTCGCCGTCTGCGGGGCGGCCCCGACGCTCGACGACGAACTCGACCGGCTCGACGACCCCGAGGTGGACGTGGTCGTCGCCGCCTCCACCGCCGCCGACGCGGTTCAAGACGCCGGCTTCGACCTCGATTTAATGGTGACTGACCTCGATAAAAACCCCGAGACGGCGGTCGAACTGACCGAATCGGGCGTGCCGGTCGCGGCCCACGCCCACGGCGACAATCTCCCCGCGGTCCGCGAGTGGGTGCCGCGGTTCGATACCGACCACGTCCTCGGGACGACGCAGGCGGCCCCGGTCGGTCCCGTGGTCAACTGGGGCGGGTTCACCGACGGCGACCGGGCGGCCTTCATCGCCGACGAACTCGGGGCGGACCGGCTCGTCTTCGCCGGCTGGGACTTCGACGACCCGACCGTGGACCCGATGAAAGCGCGGAAACTCAGGTGGGCCGAGCGCCTGCTCCGGTGGCTCGAACGACGCCGCGGAGAGCGGTTTTCGGTACTCGACGGGCGACGCGACGGCATCGACCCGCTCCCCTGAGCGCCCGCTCACACCGACTCGTCGGCGCGGCGTCCCTCGCGCTCGCGCCCCGGTTACCGCGTGTTCTGCGGGTGCACGTCAGCTCCCTCTTCGGTCCCGGTCGGTTCGGCCGCCGACTGCTCGACCACGCCGTCGAACAGGGACGCGTCACAGCCGCGGCAGGTCGCCGAGACGCGCCGCTTCGTCCCCTCGCTCTCGGGGGCCGCCACCCGTTCGCTCTCGACCGCGACTGTACCGTCGCAGGTCGGGCACGTTCGGAGACACAGCCGAAGCGCTCCGAGGACGCGGTTCCGGTCCGCGGTCGAGAGCCGCCACCACTCGGGGTAGTACCGCCGGAACGTCGCGACCGCCGTGAGGTCGGCGACGAACGCGGCGCGAGAGGTCCACCGGCCCACCGTCCCGCGGTCGAGGCGCGCGAACAGCCCCTGCTCGTCCCAGCCCAGTTCGACTCTGTCCGGGGCGACGCCGAGGAGCGCCGCGAGCGCCTCGCGGTCGCGGTCCCGCCCCTCGGTGTCGAGCACGCGGGCGCGCCACTCCTCGGCGAACTGCGTCGACAGAGACAGCGTGCCGTCCGCGCCGGCCGAGAGGACGCCCGCGGCGTGTAGCGCGGCCGCGAGGTCGACCCGGCCGTCGAGCGAGAGCGGCGGCGACGGGCGCGCCGACGGGAGTTGCGGGGGCGGCGGCGAGACCGACGAGAGCTCGACGAGCGCGAAACCGAAGACGACGACCGGCGGCAGAGCGCCGAGGAACGCGCCGTACGGCACCCAGACGAGCCACCCGAGCGTTCCGCAGACGAACGTCAAGAGGAGGAGCGGAAACACGAGCGGGGACCGGAGAGGCGGCTGTCGGACCGCGGAATCGGGAAGGAAGCGATGCCCGGACATACCAGAACCGTGGGCACGACGCCGTATAGGTATGGACTGGGTACACCAGATATCAAGAACGTAAACGTGCTCCCGTCCCGGAATTCGGTCGATAACATCACATTACCCGCGACAGTCGCGCCGCCGCGAGAGTCGACTACCGTACCATATTCATCCCACTCTGCGTCCGGAAACGGGCGAACGTCCGCCGCTGGACGCGGTAGGAAGCCGTTTCCCGCGCCGCGAGCAGATTAAGCTCGCTCGAACGGACAAGTTGGCCGGTTTCGGTCGCGCGTCGGGGTCTGACTGCCGCTACATTGACATGGACGCCGTCCTGAGGCGCGGCTATGCAACTGCACTGGCACCGCCGGGACCTGCGAGTCGCGGACAACCGCGGGCTCGCCACGGCCGCCGAGGCGGGCCCCGTCGCCCCGCTTTTCGTCTTCGACCGGGACGTGCTCGACCACGCCGGCGCGCCCCGCGTCAGGTACCTGCTCGACGCGCTCGCCGAACTCCGCGAGGCGTACCGCGACCGCGGGAGCGACCTGCTCGTCGCCCGCGGCGACCCCCGGACGGTCGTGCCGGCGGTCGCGGCGGCGCTCGACGCGGAACGGGCCGTGTGGGGTATCGACTACTCCGGGCTGGCCCGGGAGCGCGACGCCGACGTGCGGCTCGCCCTCGACGACGCCGGCGTCGCCCGCGAGTCGGTCCACGACGCCATCTTCCACCCGCCGGGGAGCATCACGACCAACGCGGGCGACACCTACTCGGTCTACACCTACTTCTGGAAGAAGTGGCGCGACCGCGACAAGCCCGAGCCGTACCCGGAACCGACGGCCGACGACCTCGCCGACGCCGGCACGCTCGAAACCGCGGCAGAGAGCCTCTCCGACGGCGACGCCGAGTTCGACGTCGCCGTCGGCGACCTCCCGACCATCTCGGACCTCGGCTTCGAGGAGCCGACGGCGGCGGTCCAGTCGGCGGGGACCGAGGCGGCCCGCGAGCGCCTGTCGGCGTTCTGCGCGGACGCCATCTACCGCTACGCCGACGACCGCGACTACCCGACGCGGGACGCCACGTCCCGGCTCTCGACGGACCTCAAGTTCGGGACCATCGGCATCCGCGAGGTGTACGCGGCGACCGCGGCGGCCCGCGAGGGCGTCGGCGGCGAGCGAGACGAGTCGGTCGAGGAGTTCCAGTCGCAGTTGGCGTGGCGGGAGTTCTACGCGCACGTCCTCCGGGAGCACCCGAGCGTCGTCACGGAGAACTACAAGGAGTACGAGGAGGACATCGCGTGGCGCGACGACGCCGAGGAACTCGCGGCGTGGAAGGAGGGCAAAACCGGCTACCCCATCGTCGACGCCGGGATGCGACAGCTCCGCGAGGAGGCGTACATGCACAACCGCGTCCGGATGATTGTCGCGTCGTTCCTCACGAAGGACCTCCTGTGCGACTGGCGACACGGCTACGCGCACTTCCGCGAGCACCTCGCGGACCACGACACCGCCAACGACAACGGCGGCTGGCAGTGGGCCGCCTCGACCGGGACCGACGCCCAGCCGTACTTCCGCATCTTCAACCCGATGACGCAGGGCGAGCGCTACGACCCAGACGGCGAGTACATCAAGCGGTACGTCCCCGAGCTATCGGACGTGACGGCAAACACCATCCACGAGTGGCACGACCTGACCGACCTCGAACGCGAGCGCCTCGCGCCGGACTACCCGGAACCAATCGTGGACCACTCCGAGCGCCGCGAGCGGGCGATTTCGATGTTCGAGGCCGCCCGCGGCGACGACTGAGCGACGGGCGCGCAGGCGGTGGTCGCGAGCCGCCGCGCCCGCCCTCCGCCCTCGGTCGCCGCGGTACGAACGGCTTTCTCCTCGGAACCCGACTCCGAATCCATGCACGTCGCTATCATCCTCTACGACGGCTTCGACGAACTCGACGCCGTCGCCCCGTTCGAGGTGTTCCAGAACGCCGGCGCGGCCGGGGCCGACTGCGAGGCCGAACTCGTCGCGCTCGACGACCGCGAGTTCGTGACCGCGAGCCACGGCATGCGCGTCGGCGTCGACGGCGTCCTCGACCCCGAGACCGACCGCCCGGACCTCCTCGTCGTCCCCGGCGGCGGCTGGAACTCCCGCGCCGAACAGAGCGCGTGGGCCGAGGCCGAGAAAGGCGAGATTCCGGATGCAATCGCGGTACTCCACGAGGCCGGAACGACCGTCGCCGGCGTCTGTACCGGCGGGATGCTCCTCGCCCGCGCCGGCGTCCTCGACGGCCGCCCCGCGGTCACCCACGGCGGCGCGCTTTCCGACCTCCGACAGACGGCCGCCGAAGTCGTCGAAGCGCGCGTCGTCGACGACGGCGACGTGCTCACCGCGGGCGGCGTCACCTCCGGCCTCGACCTCTCGTTGCACGTCGTCGAACGCGAGTTCGGAGCCGAAGTCGCCGACGCCGTCTCGACGGAAATCGAGTACGAGCGCCGGACGGACCCGTTCGACGGCTGACACGCTCGCGCGAACCGGAGTTTCTCGAAGCGGAGAAATCGACCGATAGCGACCCGCACGATGTGGTTTGTGCTAGCATACCCCTCCTCAAGTTTTAACAGGATTCCGCCCGACCCATGATACGGAGGTTACACATTATGAGCTACGAACTCGACCCACTTCCGTACGAGTACGACGCCCTCGAACCGCACATCTCCGAGCAGGTGCTGACGTGGCATCACGACACCCACCATCAGGGCTACGTCAACGGCTGGAACGCGGCCGAGGAGACTCTCGCTGACAACCGCGAAGCAGGCGAGTTCGGCTCGTCCGCCGGCGCGCTCCGCAACGTCACCCACAACGGCTCGGGACACATTCTGCACGACCTGTTCTGGCAGAACATGTCGCCGGAAGGCGGCGACGAGCCCGAGGGCGCGCTCGCAGAGCGCATCGCGGAGGACTTCGGCTCCTACGAGGCGTGGAAGGGCGAATTCGAAGCGGCGGCCGGCGCGGCCGGCGGCTGGGCGCTTCTCGTCTACGACTCGTTCTCGAACCAGCTTCGGAACGTCGTCGTCGACAAGCACGACCAGGGCGCACTCTGGGGTAGCCATCCCATCCTCGCGCTGGACGTCTGGGAGCACTCGTACTACCACGACTACGGCCCGGCCCGCGGCGACTTCGTCTCCGCGTTCTTCGAGGTCGTCGACTGGGAAGAACCGTCGGCCCGCTACGACCAGGCCGTCGAACTCTTCGAGTAAACCCGATACATCCCGACTTTTCTTTCGGACGCAACGCCGTCAGCGGCGGCGCTGTCCGCGTCGAACCGAAGCGAACCGAGAACGAGTCGTCTGCCGCGGGGTCGAGCCGCCGCTCAGGGCCGGCGGTCGCGGGCGGTCGGGTCGGAGAACAGCTCCGTCCCGCCGAACTCCTCGTTCAGCGCGCAGATTCGGTCGTGCAGTGCCGCGAAGTCGCGGCCGTCGGTCCCGCGGTCGAAGCCGGCGAGGACGCCGGTGGGGCGGTCGCCGACGAACGTCCGAAACTGCTCGAACGCGTCGAACCCGCGGACGGTGTAGCCGTAGTCCGCGTAGTACAGCGTCTCGTAGGTGTCTCTCGTGACGTACCCGAACCGCTCGTTGTCGATGAATCGAGAGACGTCGAGACATTCGAGCGCGTCGGACACGTCCTCCCTGAGATAGAGGTGTTCGTAGCCGTGGTGGTCGAAGACCCAGAGGTCCCGGAGGTCGTCCCCGCCGAAGCTACGGAAGGCCTCGACGAGTCGTGCGGCGGCGTCGCTCATCGTTTCGGGTCTCGCGTCGCGGCTGATAAGCCTACTTATGGGGCCGTCGAGGCCCGTGCGGAGGCCATGGCCGCGCTCGTCAGCCGCAGTGCCGTCGTCCCTGTCCCCGTCCCCGTCCCCGTCCCCGTCGCTCGCCGCCCGCGGTCGTCGGGGTTTTGCCCGTCGGCCGAGAAGCCTACGGCATGCCCAAGCCGAAAGACGACTTCGACACCCTCTACGGGTATCTCCTGTACGAACCCGCCGACATCCTCGACCCCGACTACATGTACACCGTCGGCGAAATCGCCCGCCTGATGCAGGGGCTGTCGCCGCAGGACGATCTCAGCGAGGAGACCGAAGACCGCATCATCCAGTGGACGATTCCGTGGATCGTCGCCAACCAAGAGGACTTCGTCATCAACGACCCCCGGAGCGACGAACCGGGCTACTTCGGCCTCCACCCCGACGCCGTCCCCGAAGCAGACGAGGAGTAACGACCGCCGCGTCCCCGTCTCGCGGTTCGGCGTCCGCGAGTTCTTCCGACGTGAGACTCGCACAAACGGTTATCTGTCAGGTAGTTGTTTTCTCGCTCGTACTATGGCTCAATTCGACACCGAAGTCGCAGTCGTAACAGGCGCTGGCTCTGGAATCGGTCGAGCGACCGCGGAGGCGTTCGCCGCCGAGGGCGCGCGCGTCGTCGTCTCCGACGTGAACGTCGAGGGCGGCGAGGAGACCGTCGCGCGTATCGAAGAAGCCGGCGGGACGGCGACGTTCGTCGAGACGGACGTGACGGACGACGACGCCGTCGCCGCGATGGTCGAGACGGCGGTCTCCGAGTACGGCCGACTCGACTTCGCCTGCAACAACGCGGGCATCGGCGGCGCGCAGAAACCGACCGCCGACCTCTCGGCCGACGAGTGGCAAGGGGTCATCGACGTGAACCTCAACGGCGTCTGGCGGTCGATGCGACACGAGATTCCCGCGATGCTCGACGGCGACGGCGGCGTCATCGTCAACATGGCGTCGATTCTCGGGAAAGTCGGTTTCGCGAACGCGGGCCACTACGTCGCCGCCAAACACGGCGTCCTCGGGCTGACGAAGACCGCGGCCATCGAGTACGCCGAACAGGGCGTCCGCGTCAACGCGGTGTGTCCGGGCTTCGTCGACACGCCGCTACTCGGCGAGGGCGGCCTCGACGACCCCGAAGCCCGGAAGGGAATCGAGTCGCTCCACCCGATGAACCGCCTCGGCGACGTGGACGAAATCGCCTCCGCGGTCGTCTGGCTCTGTTCGGACGGCGCGTCGTTCACGACGGGCGAGGCGCTCACCGTCGACGGCGGCTACACGAGCAGATAGACAGACGATTGGGCGGCGACTCACCTCGTCCGCGCCGCCTTCGCCGCGAGGTCGAGGTCCTCGCTCGGGCGAGTCGTGACGCTCGGGCCGTGGCCGGCGTGGAGTTCGGTCAGGTCGTCGCCGACGACCTCGCGCAGGCGGTCGATGCTCTCGACGAGCGCGCCGCGGTCGCCCTCGGGGAGGTCGGTCCGGCCGAAGCCGCCGTTGGCGAAGACGAGGTCGCCCGCGAAGCAGACGCCCGACCCGCGGGAGAAGAAACACAGGTGGTCGTCCTTGTGGCCCGGCGTGTGGACCGCCTCGAACACGTCGTCGCCGATTTGGACGCGCTCGCCGTCGTCGATGCGCCTGTCCACGGCGAGGTTGCCGGTGTCGTAGCCCCACGTCTGCACGTCGAACGCCTCGCGGACGGCGTCCACGTTTCCGATGTGGTCCGGGTGAGTGTGGGTGAGGTACACCGCGTCGAGCGAGTCGGTGACCTCGCGGACTTTCGGTACCACGTCGAAGTTCGCCCCGGCGTCGACGAGCGCGGTGGTCTCGCCGTCGACGAGAAAGACGTTGCTCGTGAAGGCCCGGGTGTCCCCTGCGAGGTTGCGAATCATGGGCACAGGTACGAAAAGCGGGGTATTCGGTGTTGTGGGCGTCGCAAAGAACGCTTTGGTATCACCACCATATTACACAGGCCGCATACTGCCTGAAGGATATGAACACTGGTTGCGTTACCAGTTATATCGTGTCTGATCGTGGGGAAGCAACATAACAGATCGATTTCCCGAAAATCTATACCCGCGTCTTACGACTGTATTTGTATGAGTGAAGCCCGTACGCCGGATACACCCAAAGAGACAGTCACAATCGTCAGAGATGGTGATTGGTTCGTCGCAACAGACGAGGCTACGGGCGTGGCCAGTCAGGGAAAGACTCGCCATGAAGCACTCGCAATGCTCGCAGAGGCGATAGAACTTCACGAGTCTCCCCTCCCTGCCGATACTGACAAAGGCTCCGGTGAGATACCCGACGCCCCTTGGTTCTGAATTCTCGTCGGTTCTCGCGCCCGTGTCATAATTCTGTCAATTAATATCAGGAGTATTTTTACCTCTGATCGTGTCTGGCTGACTATCGTGTCACGACGGACCTATAGTGGCCGAGAAGTCGTCAAGGCCCTCCGGAAAATGCGCTATCGTCCTGCTGGACGAACCGGAAGCCACGTCCGTCTTGTGTACGAACATCCTGACGGTGAAACACGTCGAGTCACCGTTCCGATGCACAAAGAGCTTGCACCGGGGACTCTGCGAAAAATTGCAGAGCAGGCAGGTGCAAAAGATTTCGACAGATTCTGTGAGTGGATTGACGAACTCTCGTAGTCTGCTCGTTGCAAACGTAACTGCCGAAGTAGTAAACAAATAGAGTAGGTTTTACAGGGACTAACGACGACCAACAGCCAATCAGGACACCTCTCATGCGCCAATATCTCGACCTCGTGACAGACGTTCTCGGCACCGGGCGACACAAACCCAATCGGACGGGCGTCGACACCATCTCGGGCTTCTCGAAGCACTACACCGTCGACTTACAGGAGGGCTTTCCGCTTCTCACGACGAAGGACCTCTCGGGCTTCCGCTGGAACTCCCTCATCCACGAACTGCTGTGGTACCTCTCCGGCGAGGAGCACATCCGCACCCTCCGCGAGGAGACGGGCATCTGGGACGCGTGGGCCGACGAGGAGGGCCTCCTCGACACGGCCTACGGCCGGTTCTGGCGGCGCTACCCGGTCCCCGAGGAGGGGCTTTCGGGCGAGGCGTGGCCCGACGACGACCACCGCTGGATGAACGACGAGGGGACGTTCGACCAGCTCGCGTACGTCCTCGACACGCTCGACGAGAACCCGAACTCCCGCCGGATGGTCATCAACGCGTGGCACCCCGCCAACGCGGCCGTCTCGACGCTCCCGCCGTGTCACTACACGTTCGTCTTCAACGTGCAGGGCGACGAACTCAACCTCCACCTGACCCAGCGTTCCGGCGACATCGCGCTCGGCGTCCCGTTCAACCTCGCGGCGTACGCCATCCTCGCGCAGGTCGTCGCCCAGCGCGCCGGCTTCGAACTCGGGTCGTTCGCCCACACCATCGTCGACGCCCACGTCTACTGCGGCACCGGCGAGCGCGGCGCGTGGTACGGCGACCACCTCGACGAGCTCCAGTCCCGCCTCGCCGACGTGCAGTCGCCCGAAGAGTACCTCGACGTGCGCGAGTGGCTCCTCGACGCGGCCCCCGAGGAGGACGAGGGCGAGGAGGACTACGATCACGTGCCCGGACTGCTCCTGCAGGCCTCGCGCGAACCCCGCGAGCGCCCCACGCTCGACGTGGCCGACGTGCCGCTCGAAGAACTCTCGTTCGAGGACATCGTCCTCCGCGGCTACGACCCGGCCGACGGGATTCGCTTCGCGGTGGCCGAATGAACGGCGAGGAGATGGCCGAAGCCGAGGCCGACGACGCCGTCGGTTCCGCGGTCCGATTCGTCCTCGTCGCCGCCGTCGCCGACAACCGCGTCATCGGCCGCGACGGCGACATGCCGTGGCACCTCCCCGAGGACCTGAAGCACTTCAAGCGGACGACGACCGGGCACCCGGTCGTGATGGGCCGCAAGACCTACGAGAGCATCGCCCGCCAACTCGACGGCCCGCTCCCGGACCGCCACAGCGTCGTGCTGACGAGCCGCGACCTCGACCTCCCCGAGGGCGCTGAGGCGGTCGATTCGGTCGCCGCCGCGGTCGCCGCCGCCGAAGACGCGGCCGCCGAAATGGGCGTCGAGACCGTCTACGTCGTCGGCGGCGCGACCGTCTACGAGCAGTTCCTCGACCGCGCGGCGGGGCTGGTTCTCACCGAACTCGACGCGCCCCACGAGGGAGACACGCGGTTCCCCGAGTGGGACCGCGAGGAGTGGGTCGAGACCGCCCGCGACGACCGCGACGGCTTCTCGTTCGTCACGTACGAGCGCCGGGAACGCGGGGACCCCGCGGCGGCAGGTAGAGCCGAGCGCGACCCGGAGGGGTCCGATGACTGACCCCGCCGCCCCCGGCGACGAGTGGGAGTACAAAATCGTCCGCACGGCCGACGGCGGCCTGTTCAGCGGCGACACGTCCCCGATGGAGGACGCGCTCAACTCCCTCGGCGGGGAGGGGTGGGAGCTCGTGGACACGATTTCCGACTCGCGCGGTGCCGGCGCGAACAGCGGCCAGACGGCGCTCGTGTTCAAGCGGCCGAAGCGCTGAGACGCCGGGCCTCGGCGTCGTCTCGCGGAACCACTCGTGAACGACCTGTATCTCCCGTGACGCGTCACGAGTAGCTTTATTGACGCGAACGACCACCTAACAGGGAACGAAGCTTTCCCGTCCGCCATGACCACTCCGACACTCGCAGATCGACTCCGTCAACCCGAGTACACCGGCGAAAACCGGTGCACCCCGTGTACCGTCGTGAACGTCGTCATCGCCGCCGCGTTGAGCCTGGTGCTCGGCGTCGCGTGGCCGCCGCTCGCGCTCGTCTCGTTCGCCCTCTTCGCGGGCGCGATTTACTTCCGGGGCTACCTCGTTCCCGGCACGCCGACGCTCACGAAGACGTACTTCCCCGACCGGGTCCTCCGGTGGTTCGACAAGGAGCCGGCGCCGACCCAGACTCGCGTCGGGGCCACCGCGTCCGCGCCGGGGTCGGCCGCCGGCGACGACGCTGACGCCGAATCGCCGGACGACGAGGTCGAATCGGGGGAGTTAGACGGCGATGGCGCGTCGGTCGCGGCGTTCGACGTGGAGGCGACCCTGATGGACGCCGGCGCGTTGGAGGTGAACGAGAACGGCGACGAACTCCGCCTCGTCCCGACGTTCGAATCGGCGTGGAACGACGAAATCGCGCGCACCGACGAGGACGTCGCGCGACGGTGGCTCGCGCGCTTGACCGGGGTCGACGAGGCCGACGTCACGCTGGAATCTCGGGCTCGGAGCCGGTGGCTCGTGGCGATGGTCGACGGCACGACACTCGGCAGTTGGGAGTCGGACGGCGCGCTCGTCGCGGACGTGGCCGCCGACGCCGCCCTCGACGGCCGTCTCGACGACTGGGACCGCCTGACGGCCGAACAGCGGAGCGCGCTGGTGAGGGGGCTCCGCATCTACCTCAACCGCTGTCCGACCTGCGGCGGCGACGTCCGGTTCGGCTCGGAGACCGCCGAGTCGTGTTGCCGGTCGTGGGAGGTGTTCGCCGTCCGCTGTGAGGACTGCGAGGCGCGACTGCTGGAAGTCGACGCCGAGGCGCTCGAACCCGAAACCGCCTGAGGCGACCGGACCGACCGGACCAACCGGACCGACGTGTCGGCCGCGACGCTCCGCCGGCGAATACATTTTTGTCCGTTGACAACAGATTCTCAGTATGAGCAAGGCGCACTTCGAGGTGTTCGTCGACGCGGCGGACGACTACCGCTGGCGACTCGTCCACGACAACGGGAACATCCTCGCCGACTCGGGCGAGGGGTACGCGTCGAAACAGAAGGCGAAGCAGGGCATCGAGAGCGTCAAGCGGAACGCCCCCGACGCGGACGTGGTCGAAGCGTAGTTCCGCGGTTCGAGCCCCCGATTCGTCTGAAATCGGAGGATGACCCGCCGATTCGAGTACGAACCCCACACCGATGCCGGGTGTGGAGGCTTTTTCCGCCTCCGGGACTGACCGGAGAGTAATGACGAACGTCGCCGACGCGAGCGAGGAGGTCGCACGATGAACCGAAACGACAAGCAGGCGTACGACCGCGGGACGTCGCTTTTCTCCCCCGACGGACGCATCTATCAGGTCGAGTACGCCCGCGAGGCCGTCAAGCGCGGCGCGCCGGTCCTCGGCGTGCGCACCGCCGACGGCGTCGTTCTGGCGGCGCTCCGGTCGACCCCGTCGGAACTCATGGAAGCAGAAAGCATCGAGAAGCTCCACAAGCTCGACGACGCGCTCGGCGCGGCCACGGCCGGCCACGTCGCCGACGCGCGGAAGCTCGTCGACTTCGCGCGGACGACCGCCCAGCGCGAGCACCTGCGCTACGGCGAGCCCATCGGCGTCGAGACGCTCACGAAGACCATCACCGACAACATCCAAGAGAGCACGCAGTCCGGCGGCACCCGCCCGTACGGCGCGTCGCTCCTCATCGGCGGCGTCGAAGACGGCTCGGGCCGCCTCTTTGCGACCGACCCGTCCGGGACGCCACAGGAGTGGAAAGCGGTCGCCATCGGCGGCCACCGCGAAGACGTGCAGGCCGCCCTCGAAGACGGGTACGCCGAGGACCTGTCGCTCGAAGACGGCCTCGCGCTCGCCGTGAAGGCGCTCGTCGCGGCCGACGACGAAATCGAGAGCGACGAGCTGAACCTCGTCACCGTCTCCGAGGCGGGCTACGAAATCGTCGACGAGGAGACCATCGCCGAGCTGTTCGCCGACGCGACCGCGGACGACGGGTCCGACGAGACGGACGAAAGCGAGGAGTAGATGACGGACGGGAGCCCGACTGACGACGACTCGTCGGCGCCGACCGCGAACGCGACCGCGGGCGCGGCGGCCGTGACGCTCGACCGCATCGCGGTCTACCCGGTGAAGTCGCTCGACGCCGAGTTCGTCGACGCCGCCGACATCGTCGAGAACGGCGGGCTCCGCGGCGACCGCGAGTACGCCATCTTCGACGAGGACGACCAGTACGTCAACGGCAAGCGCGAGCGGGCGGTCCACCGCATCCGAAGCTCCGTCTCGCTCGCCGACGGCACGGTCGAACTCTCGGCCCCCGAGATGGACGACTACGACGGCCCGATAGCCGAGGCCGACGACTGGCTCTCGGCGTACTTCGGCTACCCGGTCGAACTCCGGCGCGACCTCGCCGGCGGGTTCCCCGACGACACCGAAGCCAGCGGCCCGACGGTCATCTCGACCGGAACGCTCGATGCGGTCGCCTCGTGGTTCGACGGCGTCGACGCCGACGAGATGCGCCGCCGCCTCCGGCCGAACCTCGTCCTCGACGCGACCGAGCCGTTCTGGGAGGACCACCTGTTCGACCGGCGCGGGACGGTCGTCGAGTTCGGCGTCGGGGGAGTTGCCTTCGAGGGCGTCAACCCCTGCCAGCGCTGTGTCGTCCCGAGCCGCGACCCCGACACGGGCGCGGAAACGGCCGACTTCCGGACGACGCTCATGACGAAGCGCCGCGAGACGCTCCCCGAGTGGTCCGGCGGCGACTGGTTCGACCACGACTTCCGGCTCATGGTCAACACCGCGGTTCCGGAGTCGTCGTGGGGCGAGACGCTGTCGGTCGGGGACGTCGTCACCGTCGGCGATATCGTCCCCGAGTGAGTCGGGCCTTTTTGCGTCGCGTTCGAACGCCGCGAGCGCGAAGGGCGTCCCGACCGCGGCCCACGCCCACGGCGAGGCGGGTATCAAAAACGCCGCCCGCGCCGGGATTTCGAGCGTCGAACACGGGATGTTCATGGACGAGGAGGCCGCGGCGCTCATGGTCGAACACGGCACGTACTGGGTGCCGACGGCCTCGGCCGTCCGCGAAATCGTCGAGGCGGGCGTCGAGGGCGGTATCCCGCCGGAGGCCGTTGCGAAGGCCGAAGACGCCGCCGAGCGCTTCGAAGGCGCGTGGGACCGCGCGCTCGACGCCGGCGTGAAAATCGCCATGGGAACCGACGCGGGCACGCCGTTCAACGACCACGGCGAGAACGCGCTCCGCGAGCTGGAACTGCTCGTCGAATACGGCCTGTCGCCCGCCGAGGCCCTCGAAGCCGCGACCGTCGGCGGCGCGGACCTCCTCGGACTGGACGACGTGGGGAAGGTCGCCGAGGGCTACGTCGCCGACCTCGTCGTCCTCGACGCCGACCCGAGCGAGGACGCGAGCGCGTGGCGGACGGTCCGGCAGGTGTACCGCGAGGGCGAGCGAGTCGTCTAATCGCAACACGGCAGTCGGTATCACACCCGATTTGAAGCGACAACCTTTTACAATCACGAGCAATACGAAAGGATGTACCAACGTGCTCTGTTGGTGTAGTCCGGCCAATCATATCACCCTCTCACGGTGATGACCAGGGTTCGAATCCCTGACGGAGCACTTCTCTCAACACCGAACCGCGAGCGACAGCGAGCGTGTTCGGGTCCGAAATGCAACAGAAGGGTTCGAGCAGCGAGCAACGCAACGCGTTGCGAGTGAGTTCGAATCCCTGACGGAGCACTTCTCTCAATCCCCGAACCGCGAGCGACAGCGAGCGTTCTCTTCGCCGTCTACGCCTCGGGGTCGCCGAGTTGCGACATCACGATGTCCTCGGCGGTTCGCAACCGGTACTGAACAGTCGAACGCGGTACGTCGAGCACGTCGCTGAGGTCCTCGACTGTCACCTTCCGCGGGCGCTCGTAGTAGCCGTGTTCGACGGCTGTTTCGAGCGCCTCCCAGTGGGCCGACGAGAGGTCGGCCGCGATGCGCGCCTCGGCGTCCCAGTTGCCGGCGTTCGTGAGATGTTCGACGTCCAGTTGCAGACCGTCTCTGAGTTGCGCCTCGATGGTCTCGTACAGTTCGCCGAGCGGGTGGTCGCCGGGGTAGAGGATGCGCCAGCGGTACTCGCCCGCGCGGCGGGACGACTCGAAGATGACACCCGGTCCGACGTGTTCGAGGACGTACCGGGGAATCGAGTGGCAGTTGCTCACCTCCTCGCGGTAGGTGTAGACGGTCATCGAGTGGTCCGAGCGGTCGAGGACGTGGTAGTCGCGGTGGGTGTGACAGTCAGGGGCGTCGAGGCATTCGTTGCACCGCGTCTCGTCGGTGAACACCTCCTCGAACGCCGACAGCCCCTCCGGCGTGCCGACGACGTGGTCGACCCGCCACATCACGTCCTCCGTGGACGAACAGACCGACGAACGGGAGCGCAGACTCGGGTACTCGTAAAACAGGTCCATCAGCTCGTCGGTCCCCTCCGAAAAGCGAACGACGAATTCGAACTCGCGCATTGGGTCTTCGTTCTGTCGCGGAGTGACTTAGCATGTACTAATCCGACATCGACCGTGTTCTCAGTCCCTTTCCGGGTCACGTTCGTTTTCGTCACCGCTTCGCGACCAGAGTTAGCAGGTGCTAACGAAATAGTGAGGCCAGTTTAGCACGGAGCGAAACACGGGCGAGCAGACCGGTGCGACACGGCAGACGCGGGTTCCACCCGTCGATTCGGAAACGTATGTGTGGCTCGGAGGCGCTCGCTCGCGGGGACCGGTTCCGACCATCCCCTCCCACCACCGACCGCACCCGTTCACTCCAACCAACCTCGGACGGCGGCCGGGTCACCACCTATTTTACGCCCGGTCGTCTACCCGCACGGGAATGTTACTCGCGGGAACGGTGGTCATCGACGCGTCCACCATCATCGAAGAGGGCGCCGTCGTCGTCGACGGCGACCGCATCGTCGCGGTCGGGGAGCGCGAGTCGGTCGTCGAGGCGTACCCCGACCACGAACGCCGCGAGTTCGGCATCGTCGCGCCCGGACTCGTCGGCGGACACGTCCACTCGGTGCAGTCGCTCGGAAGGGGCATCGCCGACGACACCGAACTGCTGGACTGGCTCTTCGACCACGTGCTCCCGATGGAGGCCGGTCTCGACGCCGAAGGGATGCGCGTCGCCGCCGAGCTCGGCTACCTCGAATGCATCGAGTCCGGCACGACGACGGTCGTCGACCACCTGTCGGTCAACCACGCCGAGCAGGCGTTCGAGGCCGCGGGCGAGATGGGCATCCGGGGACGCATCGGCAAGGTGCTCATGGACACGAACGCCCCCGAGGGATTACAGGAAGACACCGACGCGGGCCTCGCCGAGTCCGAGCGCCTCATCGAGCGCTATCACGGCGGCTTCGACGGCCGCATCCAGTACGCCGTCACGCCGCGATTTGCCGTCACCTGCTCGGAGGCGTGTCTGCGGGGCGTCCGCGCGCTCGCGGACCGCTACGACGGCGTCCGCATCCACACCCACGCCAGCGAGAACCGAAACGAAATCGCCACCGTCGAGGCGGAGACGGGCATGCGCAACATCCACTGGCTCGACGAAGTCGGCATCACCGGCGACGACGTGGTGCTGGCCCACTGCGTCCACACCGACGACTCCGAGCGCGAGGTGCTCGCCGACACCGGCACGCACGTCACCTACTGCCCGTCGTCGAACATGAAGCTCGCGTCGGGCATCGCGCCGATTCCGGACTACCTCGACCGGGGCATCAACGTCGCGCTCGGCAACGACGGCCCGCCGTGCAACAACACGCTCGACCCCTTCACCGAGATGCGACAGGCCAGCCTCCTCCAGAAGGTCGACGCGCTCGACCCGACGAGCACGCCCGCCGCGACGGTCTTCGAGATGGCGACCCGCAACGGCGCGAAAGCCGCCGGCTTCGACCGCGTCGGTGAACTCCGCGAGGGATGGAACGCCGACATCGTCGGCATCGACACCGACGGCACGCGAGCGACGCCGCTCCACGACGTGCTGTCGCACCTCGTGTTTTCGGCCCACGGCGACGACGTGGTGTTCACCATGGTCGACGGCGACGTGCTCTACGACGGGGGCGAACACGTCCGCGCGGACGCCGACGACGTCCGAGAACGGGCGCGAGCGGTTGCCGCGGGCCTCGACTCGGCACCGACGAGCGACTGAGCGCCCCCGCTCAGGAGACCGCCTCGCACGCAAGACCGGCCGACCGTGTCCGCGAGGCCCGCCGCCACCGTCGCCTCTTTCTCTCCGCGCGACCCCACCTGAGTCATGACTGTCCGACTCCGTGCGGCGACGACGTCCGACCTCCCGGCGATTCGGGAGATTTACGCGCCGTTCGTCGAAGACACCGCGATTTCGTTCGCCTACGACCCGCCGAGCGTCGCGGACCTCGAAGCGAAACTGGAAGCGAAGACCGACTACCCGTGGCTCGTCTGCGAACTCGACGGCGAAATTGCCGGCTACGCCTACGCCGGCGCGATTCGAGAGCGCGTCGCCTACCAGTGGACCGTCGAGACATCGATTTACGTCCGTCCGGAGTTCCAGCGCCGCGGCGTCGCTCGCGGTCTCTACACGGCGCTTTTGGACCTGCTCGAACGGCAGGGCTACGTCTCCGCGGTCGCCGTCATCACGACGCCGAACCCCGCGAGCATCGCCTTCCACGAGTCGTTCGGCTTCGAGCGCGTCGGCCGCTTCGAGCGCGTCGGCTACAAAGGCGACGCGTGGCACGACGTGGAGTGGTGGAGTCTCGACCTCGGCGACCGGCCCGACGAACCCGACGCGCCGCTGTCCGTCGCCGACGCTCGCGAACGTGACTGGTGGGACGACGCGCTCGCCCGCGGTGCGACGCTCGTCGAAAACAGCGCATAACGGTTCCCGGTTCCCGGTTCCCCCGAACCGGGAGCCCTTCTTCCCGTCAGCCCGCGCGTTCAGACGCCGGCTTCGAGCGAGTCTTCGGTCTCGGCGTCCGCCGAGTCGCCTCCGTCGGCCGTCTCGACCTCGTCGAGCGCCTCAACCTCGTCGGTCGGGTCGCCGGTCCCCGCCTGTTCGAGCACGTACCGCTCGACGCCGGCCGAGAGCATCTCCTGCCAGTCGTCGAACTCGGTGTTCGACTCGACGTACCGGTCCCACTCGTGGGTCGGTATCGACTCGAAGGAATCCTGATCTGCGACCGCGAACCCGCTTTCTTCGAGGAATTCACTGATCGATGCCGCCTGACAATGTGACTCGACCCACGGCGACGGGAACAAGTCGGCCAGCGTCACCTCGCCGCCGAGACCCCCAATCTCGACGTCGAGTGCCGCGGCCGTCGTTTCGGCCTCACCCATACCCGGGTCCTACAGCCACGGATATAACGGTGTTGCGGTTGGCGTCCGAGAGAGTCAGTTCGTCGAGACGATTTCGACCACGTCGCGGTGTGCGAGTTCGTGGTCCGACCCGATTTGACGCTTCGAGTGGCAGTCGATGCCGTGGAGGAGACCGTCGCCGATGTCAGAATGCAGGTGGTACGCGAAGTCCTCGGTCGTCGAGCCCTCGGGGAGGATAAAGCAGTCGCGGAAGACGCCCTGCGAGTCGCTCTTGCCGTTCGCGCTCCCGGGGAAGATAGCGATGGCACCCATCACGTCGAACAGCGCGTTTTCGAGCGACTGCTGGACGCCCGTGCCGCCGAACTCGGTGACGAACTCCCGAATCTGTTCGAGCCCCGCCTCCTGTTCGTCGCTCACGTCGCCGACGATGTCGAAGTCGTCGTCGCCGGGGCGGTAGTCGACGACGCCGCCCTCGTCGGCCTTCTTCAGCGCCTTCTCGGCGTGCGCCGAGGTCGGAACGAACGTCAGGTGCTCGTAGTCGGGGTCCGCCGTGATTTCCTCGTAGTTCTCCTGGGAGACCGGCTTGTCCATCTTGTTCGCCGCGATGATGATGGGCTTCGTGCGCTTTCGAATCTCGCGGGCGAGCGACTCCTTGTCCGCGTCGTCCCACTCGTCGGGGTCGAGCTCCAGCCCGAGCGAGAGGATTATCTGCTTGATTTCGTCTTTGTTCGTCTTGAACGCGGACATCTGCTCCGCGAGGTCGACTTCGATGTCCTTGTCCTCGCCGTGGTAGCCCGAGCGGTAGCGGTCGATACCCTTCTCTAAGACGCCGAGGTACCACATGTCCAGTTCGTTTTCGAGGAAGTCGATGTCCTCGCGGGGGTCGTGGCCCTCCGTCGCCTCGCCTTCGATGTCCGTCTCACCGGAGAAGTCGACGACGTGGACGAGCACGTCCGCCTCGTTGAGGTCGGTGAGGAACTGGTTCCCGAGGCCCTTGCCCTCGTGCGCGCCGGGGATGAGCCCCGCCACGTCGACGAGTTTGACCGGGACGAACCGCATCCCGTGGTCGCAGTAACCGACCGAGGGCGTACACGACTCGTCGAACTCCGGGGCCGCACACTCGACGCGGACGTACGCCTCGCCGATAGAGGGGTCGATGGTCGTAAACGGGTACGCACCCTCGGGCACGTCGTTCATCGTCGCCGCGTTGAAGAAACTCGACTTCCCGACGGATGGCTTTCCGACGAGACCGATCTTGTAACTCATTCGTTGGTCGGACTGGTGTCTCGAACGCTAATAACCGTTCGAGGTTCGTCTCGCTATGCGTGAAATTCACACGCCATCGGTGTCGAGGAGGCCGGTTCCCCGCGCTCGACTCCCGGGTTCGAGCGCCGGGGACGCGACTCCGTCGGCGAGTTCGCGGCGGGGAGAGCCGAGTCGCACCCGCGAGCCGACGGTCGTTCCGCGCCGGGCGCGGTCCCTTCGGCTCACGTCCGGTGCATCTTTGTCTTCACGTCCCCGACTGCCGGGCATGACCGACCGCGACGAGACGGCGAGGGAAACCGCATCCGCGTCGAACGCGAACGCCGACGCGGCCGCCGCCGAGTCCTCGCCGGACGACACGACCGACGCGGACACGTTCCGCGTCGGCATCCACGTCACCGAGACCGAGCTCCGGTTCGTGGTCAACGTCCCGTCCGACATCGACTCGGGGTGGACCGACCCCGACGCGTTCCAGCGCCTCGTCGAACGCGTCACGTGGGAACAACTCGACCAGCGGGAGACGCTTCAGACCGTCGCAACCCGCGCCGCCGAGGGCGAAACGGTGTTCCTCGGGACGGTGACGCTCCGACCGGACGAGACCGTCGTCGACCACTCCCTTCGCGTGCCGCCGCTCGACGGGGCGTGACCCGACTCAGCGTCAGATGACCGAACCCACGACCGAGACCGCGATTCGAGAGATTCAGGACGCCGCGCTCAGCCGCGCGCTCACCGACGACGACCACGCGAGGCAATCGCTCGCCGTCGCCGGCGCGCTCGAAACGGCCAGAACGGAAGCGACCGACGCCGCGTTCGACGACGGCGGCGTGACGCTCGCGGCGTCGCTGGCGTTCGTCTCGACGCTGTTCGCACACCGTCGCCTCCGCGAGTCGCTCCGGTCGAGCGTCCGCGCGTCCGACGATTCAGCGTGGTATCCCAGCGGCGCACCCGCCCGCGTCGACGACGACCTCGTGGTCGCGGGCGCACGGCTCGCGGTTCGACGGTTCGACGTCGACCCGGCGCTCGTCGGCGCGCTCGGTGACGTTTCGATAGAAAAAATCGCGTCGGGCGAGTGAGTAGCCCGACCGTCAGCCTCTGACAACGACGGTCGGGGGCGTAGTGGGATGGGGTGCCTCTGACCCACAGTACCCGCCCGGACGCGGATGGCTGAAACCCAAGCCCACGCTCGATGCGTGGGAAACCCGTGTCCGATTAGTTAGTTGTTTGCGTGGTCCGGCGGGCCACCGCCGTTGCCGTTGTTCCCGCTCGAATCGTCCGAGGAGTCGTCCGAATCATCGTCTGACTCGTCTGCGGAGCCGTCGTCCGAGGAGTCGTCGTCTGACTCGTCGTCAGCATCGTCCGCGGTTTCGGTCTCCTCGTCGTCCTCTGACTCGTCGTCGCTCGCCTTGTTGTTGTTCGCGTGCTCCGGCGGACCTCCACCGTTGCCGTTCTTGGCGTTGGCGGAGTTCCCGGGTGCGTCCTCGTCGTCGTCAGCGTCGTCGCTGTGCTTCGGACCGGCGTGGTCCGGACGCTTGTCGTCCGCGTTACCCGGGTTGTTCTCGGTCACGAAGTCGGAGACGGCCTGTCCGAGCGGGCCGTCACTGCCCGTGTCCTTGAGACGCTCGACGAAACTGCTGACGAGCTGTCCGAACGGGTCGTCCGCGGCGACCTCACCCTGCAGGGTGACGGTCGTCTCGGCGGTGAGGCCGTCGTATTCGGCGGTCACGTCGACCGTGACAGTCTGCAATGGCGAGATGAGTTCGACGGTACCGTTCGCGTCCGTCTCGTACTCGCCCGCGTCCGTGTAGTTCCCATCGACCGCGACCGACGCGTTCTCGACGGGTTCGCCGTCCTCGGTCACGGTGATGGTGACCGACTCGTTTCCGTCCTGCGAGACGGAGACGTTGAGGTCGTCAGCCTCGACGGCGACCGTCGTCTCGGCGGTGAGGCCGTCGGCGGTCGCGACGAACGTCAGGTTCGTCGTGGTCGTCGGCTCCGCGACTTCGACAGTGCCGTTCTCGTCCGTCGCGTACGTTCCGTTGCCGGCGTAGTCGGTCCCGTTGACCTGCACCGACGCGTTCTCGACGGGTTCGCCGTCCTGCGTGACGGTGGCGACGACTGTGTCGTTGGCGTCGTCAACCTCGGCGGAGACCGAGAGGTCGTCGGCCTCGACTGCGACCGTCGTCTCGGCCGTGAGGTCGCCGTCCATCGCGACGAACGTCAGGTCCGTCGTGGTCGTCGGCTCGTCGACCTCGACGGTGCCGTCCGCGTCCGTCTCGTACGTTCCGTTGCCGGCGTAGTCGGTCCCGTTGACCATGACGGACGCGCCTTCGACGGCGTCACCGTACTGGGTGACGGTGGCGACGACCGTGTCGTTGGCGTCGTCGGCCTCGACGGACACGTCGAGGGACTCGTCGAGCGGGACGAGGACGACGGACGTGCTAGTCGTGTTGTTCCCCTCGGAGACGGTGAACGTCGCGTTCACGCGTTCCTGCGGATTGGGGAGGTCGACGGTGCCGTCCGCGTCCGTCGCGTACGTTCCGTTCCCGGCGTAGTTATCGCTCGATTCGACGACGACCGTCGCGTTCTCGACGGCCGTCTCGTTCCGTGTCACGGTCACTGTCGCGTCGCCCGTGTCGGCGTCCTGCGTGACGCCGACATGGAGGGCATCGGTGCTCGCGGCACCGACGGTCCCGGGGACCATCGCGACGGCGAGCATCGCAACGACCATGACTACGGTGAGGTGTTTGCTGCCGCGCATGCAACCGTTCCTTCTAACCCTGATACGGTAAAAGGGGAGAATCGTAACCCCGGTTTTCGCTGAATTTCACCCCAATCAACGCGTTCGAAATCGGGCCTTCGTCTGTCGATTTCGTCGAGTTTCGCACCGAACGACTGACTGGGTCGCATCGAAACGCCCTCACGGTCGAGCTTAGGGGTGCATCGGAGGCGGCCCGCACTGCGAGAGTGTTGCCACTCTCGAACGACGAGAGAGACGCGACCGGAGTGCGGTCGCTGTCTGTGTGATGGACGAGCGAACCGTCCGCTCGCTATAAATGAAAAAAGCCCACTGGACCGAAGTCCAGCGGGCTCTGTATGAA
>NZ_AOLP01000010.1 GCF_000337795.1 Haloferax denitrificans ATCC 35960 | reverse complement strand
TCTGCGGGCGACGACGAGGCGGCGTTCGACGCTCGTCTCCCACCCGCGGGCGGTCCAGAGGTCGGCGAGGAATCGGCGGCGGTCGCTGGGGCCGGCGGCGCGAATCAGGTCGCCGAAGCGCGAGCGACGGGACTGCCGCATCGCTCGGAATTAGGGCTCGACGGCGAAAGCATCACCGGGCTGGTCGCGGTGCGGTTCGGTGGGGTGCGGTTCGGTGGGGCGCGGTCGGCGCTGGCGCGGTCGGCTCCGTTGCGACCGCGCCGGCTCAGCGGTTCGCCGAGTTCTCGTACTCCGACAGGCGGGCCGACACCTGTTCGTCCATCGTCGCCAACACGGCGTCGAGGTCGCGGCCGTCGAACAGCTCGGACAGCCCCTCGGAGACGATGGTCCTGACGGTCGTGAAGGGGCCGACGCGAGCGCCGCGGGTGGCCGGCGTATCGACGGTCTCGGCCAGTTGGTCGAACGCGACCGCGAAGCCGGGGTGCTCGTCGAACCAGCCGTCGTCGCGGAGGAGGTCCCGCGTCCGCCGGTGGACCGGGAAGTAGCCCGTCTGGCGGTGCCAGCGACGCTGTTGTTCGGGCCGGGTGAGCCACGCGATGAACTCGCCCGCGGCGGCCCGTTTCCGGGACTCGACGCCGTCTGCGACCCACAGCGACGCGCCGCCGACGACCACGCCCTCCCGCGACGACCCGGGTGCGGGGAACCGGCCGACTTCGGCGGTGAACCCGCGCTCTGCGGCCCCTCGGACGACCGACGCGGCGCTCGAACTGGAGTCCACGAGCATCGCGGCGCGGCCGTCGAGGAACGCTTCGCGGGCGTCCCGGCGAGCCTCGACTCCGGGGTCGAAAAGCAGGTCGTTGCGTTCGAGGTCGCGCCACCACTCGAACACGCGCATCCCGACCGGGCCGTCGAGGTGCGAGGTGCGGGCGGTCCCGCTCCGGCCGTTGTCGGCGTCGAAGAGGCACTCGCCCGCGGCCGCGAACCACTGCTCGACGAACCAGCTGTAGTTCGCCCACGTCGCGCCGTAGTCGACGTTCCCGCTCGTCTTCAGCGTCGCCGCGGCCGAGGTGACCTCGTCGAACGTCGCCGGGGGGTCGTCGGGGTCGAGTCCGGCCCGCTCGAACGCGTCGGCGTTGTAGTACAACACGGGGTTCGAGGCGTTGAACGGCATCGACCAGAGCGCGCCGTCGTGGCGGTAGTAGTTGGCGATTTCGGGGACGAGTTCACCCGCGGACGCCCCGTCGGGGAGCACCGACTCGACCGGGGTGAACGCCCCGCTGTCGAGGGCGCGCTGGGTGCCGACCTCGTACAGTTGCGCGATGGTCGGCGGCGTCCCCGACCGGGCCGCGGCGAGCGTCGCGTCGAACGTGCCGCGGTAGCTCCCCTTCGACGCGGTGTCGACGCGGACGCCGTCGTGGTCGGCGTTGAACTCGTCGACGAGCGACTCCAGAACCTCGGCCTTGTCGCCCGACATACCGTGCCAGAACTGGACGACGGTCTGGCCCGACTCGGTCGCCTCGGCGTGGAGGCGGTAGTCGTCGATGGAGTCTTGGAGGTGGTCCGCTTGGTCGGAAAGCGCGCCTATCTTCGTCACCGCTTCGGAGAGCGAGACGGTCTGTCGGCGGGCCGACCCGGCGGCGTCGACCGCGAGCGCCGCGGTCTCGTCGCTTATCTCGCCGACGCCGTCGGCCTGACTCACGACCTCTTGGGAGGTCGCCGCCTGCGAGTCCGTGGCGTCGGAGATCTCGTGGAGGCTCCCGTTCGTCTCTTCGAGGTCGGAGACGACGCCGTCGAGCGCCGACAGCGCGTCCTGAATCGTCTCGCTCCCCTCGTCGAGGCGCTCGCTCGTGTCGGTGATGTCGTCGACCGTCGCGGCCGACTGCGCGCGGACCGCCTCGATGGTCGATTCGATGTCGGCGGTCGCGGCCTGCGTCTCCTCTGCGAGCGCCTTCACTTCGTCGGCGACGACGGCGAAGCCGGAGCCGGCCTCGCCGGCGCGGGCGGCCTCGATAGAGGCGTTGAGCGCGAGGATGTTCGTCTGCTCCGCGATGTCGGAGATTTTCGTCGCGATGCCGGTGATGTCGTCGATGCGGTCGTCGAGTTCCTCGACGCGCCCGACGGTCGCGTCGGTCCGTTCGCCGATGGCCGCCAACTCGTCGATGGCGGTCTCGGCGGCGCGCTTGCCGCGGTCGCCGCGCGCGACGGCCTCGTCGGTCGCGTGCCTGATTTCGTCGGCGGAGGCGGCGACCTCCTCGATGGTCGCCGAGAGGTTCCGCATCTCGTCTGCGACCTCCTCGACGCTCTCGCTTTGCCGGCGCGCGCCCGCCGCGATGTCGTCGACGGAGCCCGCGACAGACCGGCTCTCCTCGCGGCTCTCCTCGGCGGCGTCGGCCACGATTCGGGTCGACGCCGAGACCTGGTCGGCGAAGGCGTCGACGGTCCGCATGGCGGTCTGCCACTCCTCGAACAGTTCGTTGAGGGCGCGGGCGTGGCGCGCGAGCGCCGGGTCGTCGGGCACGTCGACCCGGACCGTCAGGTCGCCGTCGATACAGCGTTCGATAGCCGCGGTGAAGTCGTCGAGGCCGTCGAGCGCGGCGGCGTTCGAGCCCGCCGGCGCGGTGGCATCGTCGTCGGCGGAGGGAGACTCTCCGGCCCCAGACTCGACGGCGGCCGAGGGGGGACCCCCGCCGTCGCTTCGCGCGTCGTCGCGCGCCGGCGCGTTCGCGGCGTCCGATTCGGATTCGTCGTCGGTCGCGCGCGACCCGAGCGCGGCCCGGACGGTTGCGCGAACCGACGACGCTCGACTCCGGAGGTGGCTGTCGTCGTCCATTGGTCCGGAATCCCTCTGGTCGGTGATAAGACCACGCCCTCGGGTATCAAATATGAGAACAGATTCGTGACTGACGGTGAATCGGTCGACTGCCCGTTCGACGGAAGCGTTCCACTGAGCCCGGATTCTCCCGATAGAATACGGTACGTGTACTCGGCGGTATGCCGGGGGAGGGCGAGGGAGATGCGCTTCGACGGACGTACCAGAACTCCGAGGCGTCGCGCGGGGTCCGGCCCGGGGCGTCGCCGCGCGACCGACAGCGCAAAGACCACCGCGCGGCAAGGGCCGACGATGAGCGAGGAGTCCGACCGTCCGAAGCCGAGCGACTTCGGAACCGACGAGAACGCCCCGCCGGTCGACGAAAAGCCCTACAAGATAATCTTCGAGGCGAACAAGTGCTTCGGGGCCGGCCGGTGCGCGGAGGTCGCCGACAACTGGGAGATGGACCTCGAAACCGGCCTCGCCCGCGCCAAATCCTACTTCGTCGGCGAGGACGAACTCGACGAGAACGTCGAGGCGGCGGAGGTCTGCCCGGCGAAGAAGGGCCGCGGCGTCATCCACGTTATCGACCGCCGGACCGACGAGGAGCTATCGCCGAACCCGCACGGCGACGGGACGCTCTCCGTCGACTGGTAAAGCGAAAGCACTTTTCTCCCCCTCGAAGAACGGGAGAGTGCGCGGGGGTGGCTGAGCCAGGCCAAAAGCGGCGGACTTAAGATCCGCTCCCGTAGGGGTTCGCGAGTTCGAATCTCGTCCCCCGCATCGATTCTCTGAACGTAGTGAAGAGAGCGATGCGGCCAGAGAGATTTGAGCTAGGGAGCGTCGCGAACGGAGTGAGCGGAGCGAGTGAAGTTCGAATCTCGTCCCCCGCATTTTCGTCGCCGAGCGACGGCGAGGCGCGCAACTCGAACGACGAACGTGAACTCGGGAGCGACGCGTCCGGCGCGTCCGGCGCGTCCGCCGACCCACCGCCCCACCGACCCACTGAGCCGCGCCGTCCCACCGACCCGCCGGCGACCCGAGGGCGACCCCCGAGCACGTTATGTCGACTCCCCGCCAATGGGTACGAATGGCTTCGACGCGCAGACACCGCTACTCGGAGGGACAGGGATTCGGCGACCCCTACGACGGGTTCGACCTCGACCCGCCGACGTACCGGGTGAACGGGCGGCTGGTCGACCCGGCCGACGACCACGCTCTCGCCGAACTGGTGGACGAGGCGGGAATCGACCCCGAGGCGGTCGACCCGGCGGCGCTCGTCGAGGTCGGACTGGCCTACGCCGCCATCGAGGAGTACGAACAGGCCATCGACAGCTTCGGACGGGCGGTCGCCTACGCCGACGAGGACTCGCCGACGGCGTGCGAGGCGTGGGTGAACAGGGGCGTCGCCCACGCCCAGCTCGGCGAGTACGACGAGGCGGTCGGCGCGTACCGCGAGGCGCTCCGCATCGACGACGACGGCGAACACGCCGCGGCCGCGGAGACGAACCTCGCGTACGCGCTGTGGGAACTCGGCGACTCGTCGGAGCCACTGGACCGCGCCGAGCGCGCCGTCGAACTCGACCCGCGACTCCCGCAGGCGTGGTACAACCGCGGCTTCTTCCTCGCCGAGCGCGGCCTCCACGAGGAGGCCGTCCGCTGTTTCGACGCCGCCATCGCCCTCGGGATGCGCGACGCCTCGGTGCGGGGCGAACGCGAGCGGTCCGCGGCGTTCCTCGAAGACGCCGTCGAGAGCGAGACCGAAGCGCGGGAAAGCGCGGCCGCGGCCCCGGAACGCGCCCGCGACGCGGAACCAGAGGCGCGCGAGGCCGCCGCCGACGCGGCCGACCCGGACGTGAGAGAGCGAGGCGAGTAGGGCCGCACCCACAACTATTTTGACAGTTCGAATAATGAGATGTAATTAGCCGTGACACCCGGACACCTCATCACGCGATTCGACGCCACGCTCCTCGGCATGGCCGTCTGTCTCCTCGTGGGGGCCGTCGTCGGCGTCGTGTCCGCCCTCCCGACGTCGGTGGCCGCGGGCGGCGGCGCGACCGGGGCCGCCGCCCTCGCGTTCGGCGTCACCGCGAGCGAACTGTAGCCGGTTCTCGGAACTCGTAACTCGGCACGTGAGACGGGTGCTGTTTTCCCGCACAGTATCACTCCTGATAGTCAGCGGGACAACGCTTTACGTCGCATTCGCTTGCTACCGACTGACATGAAGCTCGCCACGCTGGTTCCGGCGGTGCTCAGGCGGAGCTACCTCCGGAAGTTTCTGTTCGTTATCCTCCTCGTGGCCGCGGTGATGGGCGGGTTCGGTCTGTACGTCTCGGACGCGGTCGGGACCGAGGTCAGAGCCGGCACTCACAGCGACCTTGAGATGGTCGCCACGCTGGAGGCAGAGGGGCTATCGAACTGGGTGGACGGCTACGCCCGGACGTCCCGGATGCTCTCGGAGTACGAGGCGGTCCAGACGGGCGACCCCGACGGCATCGACGAGGCGCTCGAACGCGAAAAGGAGACGCTCCCCGACGAGGTGATGGCGATTCACTACCTGCGGCCGTCGGACGGCGACATCGTCCGAAGCACCAACGGCGTGATTGAGACCAAATCGGTGTCCGACCTCGGCCTGTCGTGGACGACGGGGTCGTTGGCGATGGGCGACCCCGACGCCGTGGCCGTCTCAGAGGTCTACCGCTACGGCGGGAGCGAGCGCCTCGCGTTCCTCAGTCCGGTCGAGGGGCGGGACGGGGCGGTGATGGTGGTCGTCGACGCGACGAAGCACGCCGAACTGCTGAGCGAGCCGGTCGAAGGCTCCCAGACGCGCGTGGTGACCGCGGGGGGCGTCATCGCCTTCGACAAGTACGGAAAGAACGTCCTCACGACGTACCGCGAGGGGGCGGAGACGCCCGCGCTCGACGCCGCGCTCGGCGGTGAAACGGGCGTCGTCGAACGCGAGACCGACGGGGACGCCGGCGGCGACGTCGTCGCTTACGCGCCCGTCTCGGGGACGAACTGGGCAGTCCTCGTGGAAGCGCCGCAGGACAACGCCTACGCGGTCGCGCAGGTCGTCGAGCGCGACGTCGCCGTCCTCATCGGCGTGGCCCTCGCCGGCCTCGCGCTGGTCGGCGTCGTCATCGGTCGCAACACGGTGCTGTCGCTCCGACGGCTCCGCGCCAAGGCGACGGCGCTCGCCGGCGGCGACCTCGACGTGGACCTCGAAACCCGCAGAGTCGACGAGTTCGGGGCGCTGACGCGGGCGTTCGCCGAGATGCGCGACGGGTTGCGCGAGCGCATCGAAGCGGCCGAAGACGCCCGCCGCGACCTCGCGAGCGCCGCCGACGACTACCGCGAGACGATGGACGCCGCGGCGACGGGCGACCTGACGGTTCGGACGTCGGTCGAGCCGACCGACGAGGCGATGGCGGCCGTCGGCGACGGCATCGACGCGATGCTCGCCGACCTCGAAGCGACCGTCGGACGGGTCGCGTCGTTCGCGGCGACCGTCGACGCGGCGGGCGAGCGCGTCACCGCCGGCACCGAGGAGGTCAGCGCCGCCTCCGAGCGGGTCGAGCTGGCGACGGCCGACATCTCCGAGGGCGCGGCCGAGCAGGCGTCGCTCCTCACGGAGGTCTCCTCGGAGATGCAGGACCTCTCGGCGACCGTCGAGGAGGTCGCCGCCTCCGCCGACGAACTCGCGGCGCTCGCCGGCGACGCGTCGGAGCGCGGCGAGGCCGGCCGGGACGCGAGCGCCGCCGTCCACGACGAGATGGCGAACATCGACGAGCGCGTCGCGGTCGCGGCCGAGGGCGTCGAAGCGCTCCGCGACGAGGTGGCGGACATCGGCGAGGTGGTCGACCTCATCGAGGACATCGCCGACCAGACGAACATCCTCGCGCTCAACGCCTCCATCGAGGCCGCCCGCGCCGGCGACGCGGGCGCGGGCTTCGCCGTCGTCGCCGACGAGGTGAAGGCGCTCGCCGAGGAGACCGCCGACGCGACGACCGAAATCGCGTCGTCTATCGAGTCCGTCGAGGCGACGGCCGACGAGACGGTCGCCGCCGTCAGGACAGCGCGCGAGCGCGTCTCTCGCGGGTCCGAGACGGTCGAGTCCGGCGTCGCCGCAATCGACGAGGCGGTCGACAGACTCGAAGAGGTCGACCACGGCGTCGCCGCCGTCGACGAGGCGACCACCTCGCAGGCGTCGGCCGCGCAGTCGGTCGCGCGCCTCGCGGACGAGGCGGCCGACATCGCCGACGAGACGCGAGGCGAGGCCGCCGACGTGGCCGGCGCGGCCCACGAACAGAACGACGCGATGGTCACCGTCGCCGGGCAGATGCAGGAGCTGTCGTCGGCGACCGACGAACTCCGGGCGCTCGCCGACCGGTTCGAGGTGCGTGAGAAAGCGGCTCGTGACGGCATCGGCGACGAAGACGGGCCCGCGACAGCGGACGGGGCGAGTTCCGAACCGCTGTCGTCGCCGACGATGGCCGACCTCGCCACCGACGGTTCGGGCGGAGACGAGTCCGTCGGCGACGGAACTGACTCGGGTGAACGCGAACCCGCCGGCGACGGTCCGGGCGAGAACTGACGCGGCCGCGTCGCTGGCGGAGTGTTATTGGTCGGCCGTTTCTCGGGGCGATACTGTTCAGCTATCGCTCGGGTCGGTTGTTCGACTCGACCGCGCGCGAAAACGCGAGCCGTCGCTCCCCGATGTGAGCTTCGTGAGAAAGGGATAGGCAGCCGCACGGGAGCGGCCCGCGCGGCAAATGCCGCCCTAGATTGGTCCCCGCTGACGCTTCGGCCCTCCAAAGCGAAGCGTCACCTGAACGGAGTGCCGCGAGATACTTAAACGTGCCGCCATTCGCCCAAAACCGCCGCAGGCGGGCGATTCGGGGGCGCTCGCGACGCAACGGGCTTTTCTCCCGTCGGGACGTTCGTCCGGGCATGAGCGAAGACGACATCCCCGGTCGAGTCCGCCGCGCGTTCGGCGACCACGGGTCGTTCGAACCGGTCGACGACCGAACCTTCGAGTCCGTGACGACGCCGTTCGACGGCACCGTCGGCGTCGCGGCGCAGGACGGCGGCCACGTCGAGTTCGACGTGGAGGTGCGCGTCCCGATGCTCTCTGCGGTCGCCGACGACGTGGCCCCCGTGGTCGAAGACGGCTGGTACGAGACGTTCGAACTCCGCCTCGAAGACGTGGGCGGCGTCGTCGCCGGCGACCACGACCTCGACCCCGACGTGACGCGCGCAGGCGACGAGGCGGTCGTTCGGGCGAGTTTCGCCGATATCAACGAGCGACGCGGCGTCGACGACGCCGGCGCGGTCATCGACTACGTCGAGGGCACGTTCGTCGAGGGCATCATCCCCGGCTACGACTACGGCGAACCGGTGACGAGCCTCGTCCAGAACGCTCGAGACGCCGCCGGCGCGGGCTTCTGAAAAACGAGCGTGTTCGAGCGTGTTCGGTTCGAGCGCGGTTCGGCCGGCCTTGTGGGCTGGCCGTGTCCGGGCTCAGTCCATCGCGATGTACGTCTGGGTGTCTTCGATGCCCGCCACCGACTGGATACCGCCGGCGATGTCCTTTACTTCGGTGGGCGACTCCACCTCGACTTTCACGATGAAGTCCACGTCGCCGGCGACGATGTGGGCGCTGACGATGCCGTCGGAGACGGCCAAGAGGTCCTGTTTCAGTTGGTCGATGCCGCCGGAGACGGGCGCGGCCTTGACCATGATGTAGGCGTAGACCATCGTCACGCACCCCCCGCCGCGGTGGCGACCTCGTCGCCGACGAGCAGTTGTCGCACGTCGTCGAGCACGTCGAAGTCCGCGAGGACGGCCACGCGGTCACCCGTCTCCAGCGAGTCGTCCGAAAGCGGGATACCCATCGGGCCGTCTTTCTTCCCGAACGCGAGGATGCGGGCGTTCGCCGGGAGCGCCACCTCCTCGATGCTGTAGCCGTTCATCGGCGACCCGTCGGTCACCGTCACGAGGATGACCTGCAGGTGTTGGGCGATGTCGGCGATAGCGCGGATGGAGCCGCCGAGAAGCGCGTTCTTCGCGCCGATAGCGCCGAGGCGCTCGGGGTAGACGATTACGTCCACCTCCTTGGCGTACTTCTGGTACACCTCCTCGCGGTAGTCCTCGTCAACCCGGAGCACCGTCCGACAGCCGAAGTGCTTGCCAATCATGCAGGCCGCGAAGTTCACGTTGAGGTCGGCGGTGAGCGCGCCGAGGGCGTCGGCCGCCTCGATACCGGCGTCGACGAGCACCTCCTCGCGGGAGCCGTCGCCTTCGACCACGTCGAAGTCCGCCTCGCGGGCCCGCTTGACCCGGTCGCGGTCCAACTCCACCAGGACGATGTCGTGGCCCTCCTCGCGGAGGACGCGAGCGGTGCGCAGCCCAACCCGTCCAGCACCAATGATAACGAACCGCATGATAAGACGGTATGTCGGCGGAGGCAAATAACCTTCCCCCGGTTCGGGCGAGCGGACCGTCTCCGGTCGAAGCAAGGCTTTTGATGACTGTGGTAGAATATCTCACGCATGGTTCACGCGTTCATCATGGTGAAGACCGGAGCCGGCGAGTCGGAGCAGTTGCTCGGACCCATCCGCGACTTCGAGACGGTGACCGAGGCCCACATCGTCGCGGGCGCGTACGACATCATCGCCGAGGTGGACACCGACGCGGTCTACGAGGTGCTGAAGACGGCGTCGAGCCGCGTACAGGGGTTACAGGGCGTCGCCGACACGAAGACGTACATCTCCTTGGACGACTGAGGGGTCGAACGCGGCTCAGCGCTCGATGTCGAACGAGCCGTTGCGCTCGACGAACGCGACGTGTTCCTCGCGCTGGCGGGAGAGCTCCGGCGGCAGTTCCGCGTAGACGCTGTCGAACAGCTCGTCGGTCCCCGGTTCGGGCGTCGCCTCGGCGCGCTCGACGGCCTCGCGCAGTTCCTCGTCGGCGTCGTCATACATGGCCTCGACGGCCGCGTCGTCGACGACGCCCCCCTCGCGGCAGAACGACTCGAAGCGGTCGAGGGGGTCGCGCGTCCGCCACTCGGGGAGGTCCGGCTCGTCGTCGCGGTAGCGCGAGGGGTCGTCGGCGGTCGTGTGCGGCCCCTGCCGGTAGGTGAGGCTCTCGATGAGCACCGGCTCCCCGGCGCGGGCCTTCTCGAAGCCGCGCTCGACGGCCTCCCTGACCGCCAGCGGGTCGTTGCCGTCGACCTGCATCCCGTCGATACCGTAGGCGTCGGCCTTGGCCGCGATTGACTCGCTGGCGGTCTGGCGCTCGCGGGGGAGCGAAATCGCCCAGCCGTTGTTCTCGCAGAAGAAGACGACCGGCGCGTCGAAGACGCCGGCGAAGTTCAGCCCCTCGTGGAAGTCGCCCTCGGAGGTCGCGCCGTCGCCGAAACAGACCAGCGCCGCGTGGTCGTCGCCGCGGTAGTTCGCGGCCATGCCGACGCCCGCGGCGTGGGGAATCTGGCTCCCGATGGGAACCGCCTGCGGGAACACCGGCACGTCGTGGTCGGAGGCGTACTCGGCGTGGCCGCGTCGGAAGAGGAGGATGTCGCTCGGCGGGACGCCGCGGGCGAGCTGGAGGGCGTTGGACCGATAGGTCGGCAGTAACACGTCGTCGTCGCGCATGGCGTGTGCGGCCCCGATTTGGGAGGCCTCCTGCCCGCGAAACGGCGGGTAGCCGCTCATCCACCCGCGCCGCTGGAGGGCGAGTGCGCGCTCGTCGAACCGGCGCGCTCGAATCATGTCGCGGAGGGCGGCACGGGCGTCGTCCGCGGTGAACCCCGTGTCGTCCAGCCCGCGCTCTGCGATGAGTCGGTGCATGGCCGTGAGTCACGGTCCTTCGTGATAAACGTCACCCGTCTGCGGGGCGGTCCGGGGCGGTTCAAGTCGGGCGGTCAGATCCGGGGTGTTCGACCGACTGCGGCGCGGGACGAGCGGGTCGCCGAGAGCGACAGGCCAAAGACCACCGCCTCCCTAGGTCGGCCATGGTCTCGGTGGTCAACCTCGTGCTCATGGGCGCGCTCATCGTCCTCCACACCCTCATCGCGGCGGTCATGACCCGCTTTTTCCGCCTGCGGCTGAACACGCGGTGGGGCTCCGTCCTGTACGCCCTGTTTCTCATCCCGCTCGTGCTGTTCGTCTCGACGCTGGTGTTCTCCGGGGTCTTCAGCATCGGCGTGGACCTCGGCAGTCCGACGGCGGCGCTCGGCGTGATGATAGGGATGCCGCTCGCGCTCGGCTTCACCATCGACACGCTCTACGTTCCGCCGCCGGAGGAGTACGAGAACCTTCCGAACTCTCGGTGAGGCGCGAGCGGTCGGGTTACTGTTCCGCGAGAACCTCTTCGAGCGCCGCCTCGACCGCGTCGAGCACGTCCTCGGGCGACTGCGTCGCGTCGACGCGGACGAACCGCTCCGGCTCGGCATCGATGAGTCGCTCGTAGTTGGCGCGCACGTCCGCGAGGTACGCCGCCTGTTCGAACTTGTTCGTCGCGCCGCTCCGCGCGGCGGCCGTCTCGGGGTCAACGTCGAGGTAGATGGTCTTGTCCGGCGGGCGGGAAAAGGCCGCGTGGATGCCCATGATGTACTCCATCGGGCGGCGGAGGTCGCTGTCGCGGAGCGCGGCCGCCTGATAGGCGTACCGCGAGTCGGAGTAGCGGTCGGAGACGACGAGGTCCCCGTCGGCGAGGGCGGGCCGGACGACCCGCGAGAGGTGGTCGGCGTGGTCGGCGGTAAAGAGGAACAGCGTGGCCAGCGGGTCGGCGTCGTCGTCGTCGATGGCGCGGTTGACAGCCTCTCCGTACCACGAGTCCGACGTGGGCTCGCGCGTGAAGACGGCGTCGGGGTACGCGTCGTGGAGCGCCTCCCAGACGGTCGTCTTCCCGCTCCCGTCGAGCCCTTCGAGCGTGACGAGCATACCCTACCAACTCGGCGCTCCGGAAAAAGCGCGCCGAAGCGCGCCGCCACAACGATAATGTCAACGCGGACCGATATACAGCGTAGTGGCACCCACCTGCGAGCGGTGGGACGACCTCCGACCGAGGGACAAACAGTACAGCGTCGTCCGCTTCGACGAGCTGGTGTCCCCGACCGACCCGGCGTTCGCGACGAAGCAGTCGGAGGTCGACCACCCGAACGACGCGCCCGACGAGTGGCCCGCGGCGGCCGAAGAGCTCGTCGTCTACGACCGAATCGGTCGGATGGTGAAACGCACGGACGGGTCGGTCGCGCCCTCGGTGCTGTTCTGAGCGCGGTCGCAGTCGCGGGCGGTGCGGATGCGGACCGCGGCCGAGCGCGAGAACGTCTTTCGCATCTGAGCGTTCGCCGGCGAAATCGACCTCATTCCCCCGTTAGCTTTACCCTCATTCCGCCGAATATTAGCGCATGAAAGTCCTTGTTGTCGGCGGAAGCGGATTCATCGGGAGCCACCTCTGCCGCGAACTGCAGTCGCGGGGCCACAGCGTGACCGCGATGTCGCGGAGTCCGAACAGCGAGGACCTCCCAGACGGCGTCGAGAAGGCGATGGGAGACGTGACGGACTACGACTCCATCGCGGGCGCGTTCGAGGGGAAGGACGCGGTCGTGAACCTCGTCGCGCTCTCGCCGCTGTTCGAGCCGGGCGGCGGCAACCGGATGCACGACATCGTCCACTGGCAGGGGACCGAAAACGTCGTCAAGGCCGCCGAGGCCAACGACGTGCCCCGACTCGTCCAGATGAGCGCGCTCGGGGCCGACACCGACGGCGACACGGCCTACATCCGCTCGAAGGGGAAAGCCGAGGGCGCGGTCAAGTCGTCGGGGCTCGACTGGGTCATCTTCCGCCCGTCGGTCGTCTTCGGCGACGGCGGCGAGTTCGTCTCCTTCACGAAGCGGCTCAAGGGGATGTTCGCGCCCGGCGTTCCCCTGTACCCGCTTCCCGGCAACGGGGAGACGCGGTTCCAGCCCATCTGGGTCGGCGACCTCGCGCCGATGCTCGCGGACGCCGTCGAGGGCGACGAACACGTCGGCGAGACCTACCGCATCGGCGGTCCGGAGAAGCTCACACTCCGCGAAATCACGGAGATGGTGTACGACGCCGAGAACAAGTCCATCACCATCGTCCCGCTCCCGATGGGCCTCGCGGGCGTCGGCCTGACCGTCCTCGGGGCGGTCCCCGGCTTCCCGATGGGGAAAGACCAGTACCGCTCGCTCCAGTTCGACAACACGACAGACCGGAACGACGTGGGCGTCTTCGGCGTCGACGTGTCGTCGATGAAGACGCTCGGCACGTATCTCGCCGAGCGAAACTGACGGCGCGCCAACCGTTCTCCGAAGTTAAGCGGTCGTGAACTGCGGCCCATTTCGCCGGTATGAGGCGCTCTCCGGGGATAACGTCCGATTAACACCGGTTTCGAGTCGCCGTTTTTCGCCGATAATCTGATGCTGAGAATACACTTCCCCATCACAACGCTTATGTCCGCGTTCGTACTGCCATTCACGCAATGGCGAGGGGACTGAACCTATGAAGCTCGCAATGATCGGATTCGGGCAAGCCGGGGGAAAAGTAGTCGACAAGTTTGTCGAGTACGACCGGGAACGCAACGCGGGAATCGTCCGCGCGGCGGTCGCGGTGAACTCCGCGAAGGCTGACTTGCTCGGACTGAAGAACATCCCGAAGGACCAGCGCGTCCTCATCGGCCAATCCCGCGTGAAGGGACACGGCGTCGGTGCGGACAACGAACTCGGTGCCGAAATCGCCGAGGAGGACATCGACGAGGTACAGGGTGCCATCGACAGCATCCCCGTCCACGAAGTCGACGCCTTCCTCGTCGTGTCCGGGCTCGGTGGCGGCACCGGCTCCGGCGGCGCGCCGGTCCTCGCGAAACACCTCAAGCGCATCTACACCGAACCCGTCTACGGGATCGGCATCCTGCCGGGGTCCGACGAGGGCGGTATCTACACGCTCAACGCCGCGCGCTCCTTCCAGACGTTCGTCCGCGAGGTCGACAACCTCCTCGTGTTCGACAACGACGCCTGGCGGAAGACCGGCGAGTCGGTCCAAGGGGGATACGACGAGATTAACGCGGAAATCGTCAACCGATTCGGCGTGCTCTTCGGTGCCGGCGAGGTCCAGGACGGACAGGAAGTCGCGGAGTCCGTCGTCGACTCCTCGGAGATCATCAACACGCTGGCCGGCGGCGGCGTCTCGACCGTGGGCTACGCCTCCGAGGGCGTCGAACCGCGGAAGAACAAGGGCGGCGGCCTCCTGTCTCGGCTGACGGGCGGCGACGAGCCCGACGACAACCTCGACACGGCGCACACGACCAACCGCATCACGAGCCTCGTCCGCAAGGCCGCGCTCGGTCGACTCACGCTCCCGTGTGAGATCGAAGGCGCGGAGCGCGCACTGCTCGTCCTCGCTGGTCCCCCGGAGCATCTGAACCGGAAAGGCATAGAGCGCGGGCGGAAGTGGATCGAGGAGCAGACCGGTTCCATGGAAGTTCGCGGCGGCGACTACCCCATCCCGGGCGCGGAGAAGGTGGCGAGTGTCATCCTTCTGTCGGGCGTGACGAACGTCCCGCGCATCAAGGAACTGCAACAGGTCGCCATCGAAGCACAGGACAACATCGAAGAGATCCGCCAAGAGAGTGATTCGAATCTGGAGACCCTCATAAACGATGACGAGGACGAACTGGAGTCGCTTTTCTAAGCTGGCGCTCGCGCTCGTCGTACTCCTGTCGGCCTTCGCGGGGCAGGCAGGGGCGGTGAGCGTCGCGTCCGACGACGTCCCCGACGAGGCGCAGGTCGGTACGCAGGTGACCGCGTCGGTCACCCTCGAAGAGCTGTACCGGAGCCCGCAACTCGAATCGTGGACGCTCGCAGGCGAGACCGACCTGGAAGACGTGACGTGGACCGTCGCGTACTACGACCAGACGGGCGCGAGAGTCGACCAGCAGTCCTTCGACGGGCAGAACTTCAGCGGCGCTGAAATCGCCACTGCCGACGGGACGAGCGAAGTGGAAGTCACCGTGACGGGAATCGTTCCCGAGGTGGAGTCGTTCAGCTACGACCCCGCACAGACGTTCACCATCATCTCGCTCGACCAGACCCGCGAAGGCGGCTCCAGTAACGATATCGACTCGTGGACGGTCCACCACTACACCGAAGACAGCGCCGCCGCGCGCGATGAACTCGATAGCGCGCGGGACGCGATTCAGCGTGCGAGTGGGGCCAACACGCAACAAGCCCAGCAGACGTTCAACAACGCCGTCGAAGCGTACAACGGCGAGGAGTTCAACCTCGCGACGAACCTCGCCAACGAGGCGGAGACGAGCGCGAATCAGGCTCGGCAGTCGAGTCAGACGACCCAACTGCTCATCTACGCGGCGGGCGGTCTGCTCGTCGTCGCGCTCATCGTCGGTGGGTTCCTCTACTGGCGCTCCCAGCAGACGAGCTACGACAAACTGGGCTGATTCTCCGTGCGAGTCGTCGTTCCCTTCGGGGGACGCGAGCCGAAGACCCGACTCGCCTCATTTTTTGACGCCGACGAGCGACGCGACTTCGCGGTCTCGATGCTCCGGGACGTACTCGACGCGGTCCGCGCGGCCGGCGGCGACCCCGCGGTCGTCGCGGACGCGCCCGTCTCGGTCGGGGCACCCGTCACCGTGGACGACCGGCCGCTCACGGCGGTCGTCAGCGACGAACTCGACGGACTCGGCGGCGACCCCGTCGCGGTCGTCATGGCCGACCTCGCGCTCGCGACGCCCGCGGCGCTCTCGCGGCTGTTCGAGACCGACGGCGACGTGGTCGCCGCACCCGGTCTCGGGGGCGGAACGAACGCGCTCGTCGTCCGCGACCCGGAGTTCTCCGTGGACTACCACGGCGCGTCCATCCTCGACCACCGGCGAATCGCCCGCGACGCCGGCTGTTCGTTCGCCGAGGTGGATTCGATGCGGCTCGCCGTCGACGTGGACGAGCCGAGCGACCTCGTCGAGGTGCTCGTCCACGGCGAGGGCCGCGCCCGCGAGTGGCTGGTCGACGCCGGCGTCCGGCTCGAACGCGGGACCGGCCGGGTCGAGGCCGTCCGCGCGCGCCGATAGGACCTTAACGGTCCGCGATAAACAGTGTCTGGCGCGGTTGTCTGTCTGCCCGGCGGGAACTGAGGCAACGTACGCCGCGCGCTCCGCGTCGCGAAGACGACGTGGGGGTCGAAGTGGAGTCCGAACGTCGCGACGACGACGCGAGTCTCACTCGCAACCAACTCGGGGCGAGCGCCTGACGGCGCCTCGGACGGGCCGGAGACGTGTCTGGCACCAACTATCCGGCCCCGAGCTCGACTTCCGTTCTGCCGCCGCAGTCTCGAACACCCACCGTATCGGCCGCGAGTGACACGCTTTTAGTGGCTCGTCACACACCGGGAGGTATGTTCCCGGGTGCCGACGAGTACGGAGTCGACCTGACTATCGACGACGCCGACGTGGAGCGACTGCTCGCCGTCACCCCGGACGACGCCGACGCGCCGGCGTCGCTTTCGTTCTCGCGGAACGTCTTCGTCCCGCTGACGACCGCCTGCCGGTACACCTGCACCTACTGCACCTACTACGACGTGCCCGGCGAGGCGACGCTGATGTCCCTCGACGAGGTCCGCGAGACGGTCCGCACGGGCGCGGACGCCGGCTGTACGGAGGCGCTTTTCACCTTCGGCGACGCCCCCGACGAGCGCTACACGGCGATTCACCGCCAGCTCGACGAGTGGGGTTACGACGACATCCTCGACTACCTCGCGGCGGCCTGCGAAGTCGCGCTCGACGAGGGCCTCCTGCCGCATTCGAACCCCGGCGACCTGACCCGCGAGGAGTTCGCCGACCTCGCGCCCCTGAACGCCAGCATGGGCGTGATGCTGGAGACGACCGCCGACGTGGCCGCCCACTCGGGGAACCGCCGGAAGACGCCGGGCCAGCGGCTCAACACCGTCCGCGCCGCGGGCGAGGTGGGCGTCCCCTTCACGACGGGCATCCTCGTCGGCATCGGCGAGACGTGGCGCGACCGCGCGGAGAGCCTGCTGGCCATCCGCGCGCTCCACGAGCGCTACGGCCACGTACAGGAGGTCATCGTCCAGAACGTCGTCCCCAACGAGCGGTCGGACTACGAGCGCCCGTCGCTCGACGCGATGCGCCGGGTCGTGGCGATGGCGCGGGTCGCGCTCCCCGAGGAGGTGTCGGTGCAGGTGCCGCCGAACCTCTCGGCGGCGGCGGACCTCGTCCCCTGCGGCGTCGACGACCTCGGCGGCGTCTCGCCGGTCACCGACGACTACGTCAACCCCGACTACGAGTGGCCCGCGCTCCGAGAACTCGCCGACATCGCCGACGAGGCGGGCGTCCCGCTCCGCGAGCGACTGCCGGTCTACGAGCGGTTCCTGCCGGGCGGGGCGCTCGGACCGGCCGGCGAAACCGACGAGGGCGACGGCGCGCCCGCGCCCGCGACCGCGCCGGACCGCGAGTGGCTCCGCGACCCGATTACCGACCGGCTCGGCGCCGACGACGTTCACGGCCGCCGGTTCCGAAACGTCGCCCGCGGCGACGGCCCGCTGTCGATTCCCGACTGACCGCGGTTTCGTTCGTTCTCGCCGGGCGAAAACGTCCCACAGTCGGTTATACACCTCCGAATAAACGGGGGGGTATGGAAGGCGGGAACCACGACAGCACGGACTGGGTCGAACGCGGCCGCGAACTGAGCGACGAGACCATCGCCGAGGTGCTTCGACGACGAGGCCACGGCGTCCTCTCGGCCGCGGTCGACGGCGACGTGGTCGCCCGCCCGATGTCGTTCGGCGTCGACGGCGACGACCTCTACTTCCAGCTTGCGGCCCCGGCGGAGTCGAACGCGAGTCGCTTCGCCGCGACCGACGGCCCGGTCGAACTCGTCGTGAGCGCCGTCGAGAGCGTCGACGACTGGCACAGCGTCGTCGTCCGCGGTCGCCTCGTTCCCGTGGCGGCCGACGAGGAGTCCCGCGCGTTTCGGGCGCTCGCCGACAACGCGGTGCTCCCGCAGAACGCCCTCGGCGTCGGCGAGTGCCGGGAGTTCCGACTCGCTCGCTTGGCGGTCGAGTCGGCGACCGGCCGCGAGGGGCCGGCGTCGTCGCTCGGAAGCGGCGGGCCGGCTCCGCCGAACGCCAGCGACTGAGTCGGGCGACGGCTTATCGGCGGCGGACGAAAAGCGAGTAGAGCGCGACGACCACGGCGGTCACCGCGGGCGCGCGCCCCGAGAGCTGTGGCACGCGCTTTCTGACGACCGTGTAGGCGACGCCGACGGCGAGGCTGGCGAGGAGAACCCCCCGCGCGCCGTCGCCGAGCGTCAGGAACCCCGGCACCGACAGCGCCGCGGCGAGCGCGAAGTCGCCGGGCGAGCCGTCGTAGGCGGCGAGGCGTCGAGGTTCGACCCAGCCGCCGAGACTGCGGACGTAGACGCCGCGGTCGGTTCGGGCCTCCCACGGGCGGGCCTCGCTACTGCCGCCGAGGTAGTCGGCCGCGCAGTGGAGCGCCGCCGCGACGAACCCGGTCGCCGCGGCCGCGGCCAGCGGGTCGCCCGTGACGACCGCGACCGCGACCGCTCCGACCGAGCCGACGACGAACGCCTCGACCTGATGGAACGTCTTTCGGTGGACGCCGACGACCATGTCGAGGTCGGGGAAGACGCCGCCGACGAGCGCCGCCGCGACGACGAGGGGTGCGGCGGCGGGGGCGACGACCGCGACGGCGGCGGCGAGCGCGAGGCTCATCGACACGTGCGTCGGGGCCATCACGGGGCGAACACCTCCAGCGCCGGTCGGTTCCGTCGAGTCGTCATCGCTTCGCCTACTCGGCGACCGAGACGTATGAGTTTCGTGGTCGGGCCGAACGCCCGCGGGCGCGGTCGTCCTCGCAGACGCCGCGCCTCAGATGCCGAACCACTCGGGCATCCGCTTTCTGAAGCCGGTGTAGAACAGCGCGACGGCGACGCCGACCGCGACGGCGACGCGGACGCCGCCGGAGAAGACGAGAAACCCGGGGACCGAAAACAGGAGCGTCAGCGCGAGGTCTTCGGGCGCGCCGTCGTAGCGGACGAGATAGCGGGGGCGGAGCCAGCGCTTCGCGGGATGGACGTACACCGCGCGGTCGGAGGTGCGGTCCCACGGCCGGAGTTCGCCGCCCGCGCCGAGCCAGTCGGACGCGGAGTGAAGCCCCGCCGACAGGAAGAAGAACGCGGCCGCGACGGTGAGCGTCGAGGGGGATGCGACGGCGACGGCTCCGAACACCGCGGCCGCGACGCTGTAGTAGACGGGGAAGTGCAGGGTCTTGCGGTGGACGCCGACGAAGAGGTCCACGTCGGGGAAGACGCCGCCGGCGAGCGCGCCGACGGCCGCGGCGGTGGCGAGTTCGGGCGCAATCCAGACCAGCGGTGCGGCGAGGGTCAGCCCCACGACCGCGTGGGTGGTCGCCATCATCTCAGTCGTCGGCGGTCGCCGGGTCGCGCCGACCGTCGAGGAGCGGCGTCCCGTCGGCGCGCGGGCCGAGCGTCGGGCCGTGCGGGCCGTCGTCGATATCGATGGGGCGACGGGTCCGGTAGTCGGTCGAGCGCTCGACCGGGCGGCGGCCGATGGCGGTTATCATGTCGACGTAGTCATCGAACGAGCGGAACTCGCCGAAGCCGCCGCCGGCGCGCTTCGTTATCTCCTCGGAGAGAATCGTCCCCATCAGGTCGTCCGCGCCGCAGTTGAGGAGCTTCAGCGCCTTCGCGTTCCCGAACTTCACCCACGACGACTGGATGTGGTCGACGTTGTCGAGGTAGAGCCGCGCGACGGCGACCATCAGTTCGTCCTCGTCGTCGGACGCGCCGCCGGTCACGAGGCCGCGGTCGTACAGCGGCGTGTTCTGGTGGATGAACGACAGCGGGACGAACTCGGTGATGCCGCCGTAGCGGTCCTGTAGGTCCCGAATCACGTCGAGGTGGAGCACGCGGTGTTTCTCGGTCTCGACGTGGCCGTACATGATGGTTGCCGTCACGTCGAGGCCGGCCTCCATCGCGCCCTCCATCCCGGCGACCCACTCGTCGGTGCCGATTTTCCCGGGGCAGATGACCTCGCGCACCTCGGGGACGAGAATCTCCGCGGCGGTGCCGGGCGCGCTGGCGAGGCCCGCGTCGGCGAGGCGGCGGTAGACCTCCTCGTAGCTCCAGTCGGTGCCGCGCTTTGCGTGGTGGGCCTCCTCGGGCGTCATCGAGTGGACGTGCGCGCCGTCGACCGACATGGCGGAAAGCTGTTCGGCGTAGCTCGCGGGGTCGGTGTCGTACGCCTCGGGCGGCTTGTAGTTCACCTCGGCGGCGGGGTTGTCGTAGGCTTCGAGAATCTCGCGGTGTTCCTCGTCGAGCACGAGCGCGGGGTGGAGGCCGGAGACGGACGTGACCTCGTAGATACCCATCTCGACCGCGTCGGCGACGATGTCGCGGGACTCGGCGGGCGTCTTCGTGAAGCCGCCGTGGTCGGCGTCGGAGTCGGACTCGAACAGGTGGGCGGTGTTCTTGAAGTTACAGAACAGACAGCCGGTGTTGCAGGCCGTCGTCACGTTGTTGTTGAGGTTGGCGACGAACGTCACGTCGTTTCCGACCATCTCGGCGCGCCGGCGGTCGGCGGCTTCGAGCACGAGTTCCTTGCGCGCGGCGTCGATTCCCTCGCGGTCGGTCCCCGTCGTGATGAGTTCGACGCCGTCGTCGACCGTGAGGCGCTCGCCCGCTCGCGCCTTCGCCAAGGCGTTCTCGAACGACTGGTCTGTCTCCGGGACGTGGTCGAACCCGAAGTCGTGGGCGGCACCGGTCATGCTCGTTTGAAACGCGCCACGGTGCTAAAAACGGGGCGGTACCGGAACTCCGACCGCGGGACGCCGCGGCGGAGAAAGCGTTAGGCCGTCCGGCCGTGTTGTGTCGGGCATGGAACACACCCCGTCTTCGGAAACCGAGTCCGCTCTCGGCGACGACCGCGAGAGCCTGCTGTTTTCCGCGCTCGTCGGCGCGGTCGCCAGCGTCGTCCTCTCACCGCTTCCGGGGTCGACCGTCCTCGGCGGGGCGCTCGCCGGCTACCTGACCGGGAGCGACCGCGAACTCGGCGTGAAGTCCGGCGCGGTCTCGGGGCTGTTCGTGAGCCTCGTCGGCGTCGTTCTCGGCGTCGTCGTCCTCGGCTTCTTCAGCATCTTCGCCATCGGCGTCGGCCCGCGAGGCTTCGGCCTCGGCATCCTCGGCATCGCCGTCGTCGCGCTGTTCGGCCTCGCCTTGCTCCTCGTCTACACCGTCGGTCTCGGCGCGCTCGGCGGCTACCTCGGCGCGTATCTCCACGAGGAGTTCGCCTGAGCGGCCCCCGCCGACTCGCTGACCCGTTCGCCGACCCGGTGCTCAGGGCTCGGACGCGACGCCGGTGAACTCGAAGCGAGCGCCGCCCGCGGCGCTTTCGCCCACCGAGACCGTCCAGCCGTGGGTGTCGGCGACGTTCGAGACGATTGTCAGCCCGAAGCCGATACCGGCGGTACCGGTCGAAAAGCCGGTGTCGAAGATGCGCGACCGGAGTTCGGGCGGGACGCCCGCGCCGTCGTCTTCGACGTAGAACCCGTCGTCGAGCGCGCCGACGGTGACGGTGAGTGGGCCGCCCGTGTCGTCGCCGCCGTCGGTCGGTTCGGACGCTTCCGGCGAGCCGTGTTCCACGGAGTTCCGCATCAGGTTCTCGAACAGTTGGTGGAGCCGGCCCGCGTCGGCGACGACAGTCCGGTCGGACGCGACGACGAGCGTCGCGCCCTCGGTCTCGACGTTCTCCCAGCACCGCTCTGCGGTCTCGGCGAGGGACACGGTCGTCGTGGCGAACGCGTCGGTGCCCTGCCGCGCGAGGACGAGCAGTTCCTCCGTCAGCGCGTTCATCCGGTCGTGCGCCCGCGCCACCGCCTCAAGGTGGTCGTTATCGATGCTCTCGCGGGCGAGGTTGAGGTGGCCCGTGGCGACCGAAAGCGGGTTGCGCAGGTCGTGGGAGACGACGCTCGTGAACTCGTCGAGCCGGCGGTTCTGGGCTTCCATCTCGCGTTCGATGTCCCGGCGCGCCGTGATGTCCGTGTACACCGCGTATATCGTGTTCTCGCCGACCGGGACCGACCGGAGGAGGAAGTCCCGCTCGCCGTTTGCGGTCTGTCTGCGCACCTCGGTCTGGACGAAGTCGCCGGCGCGGACCATCTCGGTGAGCTTCGCGGCCTCGTCGAGACGGTCGTCCGGCGCGACCACGTCGTCGATGGCGCGGCCGACGACCTCGGACTCGTCGTAGCCGAACGTGGCCTCGAACGCCGGGTTCACCGCGCGGATGACGGACTCGCCGTCGACGAACTCCGAGTCGATGATGCAGTCGGCGCTGTTTTCGAACAGGGCGGCGTACTGGTCGCGTTCGACCCGAAGCCGGCGCTCGAAGCTGAGCCGCTGGAGCGCCGCGTTCGTGTGGGCGACGAGGAGCTCCGCGAGTTCGAGGTCGATTTCGTCGAACGCGCCGGTCTGCTCGGAGACCGCCTGAAAGACGCCGAACGAACCGATGGCGACGCTGAGGCCGGAGCGGTAGTCGCCGAACTCTGGGCGGCCGAAGGCGTGGAGTTCCATGTCGACCGCGCGGTGGGACTCGCCGGTGCGGAACGTCTCGCCCATCGCGCCGGCGTCTTTCGGAACCGGCCGGAGGGCGCGGGCCGTCGGCGTCGACGACTGCGCCTTCGGGACGAACCGGTCCGCCTCGGCCTCGAAGGCGAAACAGATGTCGAGGTTCAGGATGCGCTCCGCCGCCTCGACGGTCTCCGCGTAGATGTCGTCGGCGTCGGCGGCCGACGCGAGCCGCATGGCGACGCCGTGGAGCGACGTAATCTTCCGCTCGGTGCGCTGAATGCGGCGTTCGAGCCGGGTGACGATGTCGCGTTCGGTGCGCTGGGCCTGCGAACTCCGGTAGCGGGCGACCGCCGCCCGGATGCGGTCGGCGAGGCGGTCGTACGAGATGGAGTCGACGTCGTCGGAGAAGCGATAGACGGCGGGGTCGGCCGCGAGCAGGTCGTCGTCGCCCTCGTCGCTATCGTCACCCTCGTCACCCTCGTCGCCCCCGTCCGCCCCGCCGGGGCCGAGGAGGACGACCGGGACCTCGGGGTGGCGGTCGCGGACCAGCGCGACCACGTCGGCGGCGGTGTGTTGGCCGAACTGGCCGGGAATCAAGAGGCAGTCGACCGTCCGGTCGGCGACGTGCCCGAGGGCCGTCCCGAGGTCGAATTCGACGGTGACGGACACGTCGTGGCGGTCGAGCGCGGCCGCGACGGCGTCCGCCCGGGTGCGGTCGGGAGCGACGAAGAGAACGGACGGTGCCGTCCCCGCCGTCCCCGGCGAGGGTGACCGAGTCATGCACAGACATGACTGGGAACCGGTATCAATTGATTGGTGAGTGCGACCGGCAGTTCGCGACAGTCCGCAGTCACGCATCTCCAGCGGGCGAGGCTGGCGAGGGGCCCGCTGTCCGCGGACACCGACGCGGACGTGACGACCGCGAGCCGAGCCGTCCGACTCCTGACGGGGCGGTCAGGGTCGCGCGGTCGAGCGGTCGCGCGCAGACTCGTTTTCAGACTCGTTTTTCGACTTCGGGGAGGAACGCCGCGAGGTCGCCGCGGACGACGCGGTCGGCGCGGTCGTCGTACTGCGTCGCGTCGAAGTTGACGACGACGAGCGAGCCGCCCTCGGCGGCCCGGCCGGCGAGACCCGCCGCGGGGTGGACCGTCAGCGACGACCCGAGCGACAGGAACACGTCGGCGTCGCCGGCGAGGCGGTTCGCCTCGCTGTAGGCGACCCGCGGGAGGTGTTCGCCGAACAGGACGACGCCGGGCTTGAGCAGGCCGCCGCAGTCCTCGCACCGCGGCGGCGCGTCGCCCGCGCGGACCGTCTCGAACGCGGATTCGGCGTCGGTTCGCGTGCCGCAGTCCTCGCAGACGACCTCCGCGGCGTTGCCGTGGAGTTCGACGACGCGCTCCGAGCCGGCCTCGCGGTGGAGGCCGTCGGTGTTCTGCGTCACGACCGCGTCGAGGACGCCCCGCGATTCGAGGGCCGAAAGCGCCTCGTGGCCGGGGTTCGGCTCGACGCCGTCGGGGAACATGCGCTCTTGGAGGCGGACGCGGTCGCGCCAGAAGCCGCCGGGGTCGTTGACGAAGCGGTCGCGGTGGAACGACGCCGGGTCGAACTCGGTCTCCCAGATGCCGTCGTCGCCGCGGAAGTCGGGGATGCCCGAGGCGGTGCTCATCCCCGCGCCGGTGAAGGCGACGGCGGTGTCGGCCTCGCGGAGTCGGCGGGCGACCCACGCGGCGTCTGATTCGAGGGCAGCGTCCATAGCCCAACGGACGGGACAGTCGCGAAAAAGCGATACGATTCGTTCGGTGGGCGCATTCGTGCATAGATTCGTCTCGACACGGAGTGAGATACGCACGGAAGTGGAAGCTTCTTAGTGGGATGAGTCCAGAGAACGACCATGACCAGCGTGAAGGACTTCCGCGTCGAGGAGGAGCCGACGGCGACCGACCTCGGGCGGGGCCGCTTCGTCTTCTCGGACCGCTACTCCGTGTTCGACTGGGGCGAGATGCCCGACCACGTCCCGAACAAGGGCGCGAGCCTCTGTCTCATGGGCGCGTACAACTTCGAACTGCTCGACGTGAACCACGTCCCGACCCACTACCTCGGCGTCGTCGAGGACGGCGAAGTCAAGGAACTCGGCGAGTGCGAGTCGCCGCCGACGGAGATGGCCATCGAACTCACGCAGGTGCCCGACCTCCCCCACGAGGACGGCGCGTACGACTACGACGCCTACCACGAGGCCGCCGGCGACAACTACCTCATCCCGCTGGAAATCGTCTTCCGCAACACCGTCCCCGTGGGGTCGAGCCTCCGGCGGCGCGGCGAGCCCGCCGACTACGGCCTCGACGCCGACGAGTGGCCCGACGAGGCCGTCTCCCTCCCCGAGCCGGTCGTGGAGTTCTCCACGAAGTACGAAGAACAGGACCGGTATCTCTCCCGCGAGGAGGCCGACGACATCGCCGGGAAGGTCGACCTCGACCGCCTCGAAGAGCTGGCGCTCGCCGTGAATCACGTGCTGACCGAGCGCGCCGAGAAGGCCGGCTTCGACCACGAGGACGGCAAAATCGAGTGTCTCTACCACGACGGCACCGTCAAGGTCGGCGACGTGGTCGGCACCTTCGACGAGAACCGGTTTTCCTACGGCGGCCAGCAGGTCTCGAAGGAGGTCGTCCGCCAGTACTACAAGCGCGTCCAGCCCGAGTGGGTCGCGGCCGTGAAAGACGCGAAGGCCGAGGCCATCGAGACGGGCGAGCCGAACTGGCGCGAGAACTGCGCGGTCGAGCCCGACCACCTGCCCGCCGACATCGTCGAGGCGCTGTCGGACCTCTACTGCGCCGGCACCAACGCCTACGTCGACCACGACTGGTTCGACGCGCCGGCCATCGAAGACGCCGTGGCTCGCGTTCGAGAGCTGTAGTCGGCCACGAGCGAGCGACTCCGTTTTTCGTCTGTTCCCTTCTCACGACGCGTCGCCACCGACGAGGAACCGCCAGCCGCGGCGGAGCAGTTGGACGACGCCGAGCGCGAAAAACACCACCGCGCCGGCCACGACGCCCGGTTCGACGCCGGGAAGGAGCGGGATGAACCCGAGTTCGTGCGCGGCGAGGAGGACGGTCGCCGCGAGCCACAGCGCGTAACAGCCGAGGGCGACGCGATAGCGGAGAGAGACGGGCACGGCTCAGAGTCGGTCGGCGGGAAAATAGGCTTGGTGTCTGGCGGGAGTCGCCCCGCTCGGAGTCGGCTCAGTCCTCGGACTGTTCGGGGGCGAGCGCCTCGCGCTCGCCGAGGGCGTCGATGATGCCGTCGACCGGGCGGTCGGGGTTCGACGCCTGCGCCTCGCGGGTGAGGCCGAGCTGGTAGCGCTCGGGGTCGGCGCTCTCGCGGAGGCTGGTGCGGCCGCGGTGGACCGACACGTCGTTGTTGAGGTGGAGTTTCACGGCTTCGAGGAGCGCGTCGGCCTCCAGCGGCTGGCCGCGCTCTTTTATCTCGTCGATGGAGGCGTCGTCCGGCACGTCGAAGGCGCGCTGGGCGATGATGGGGCCTTGGTCGAGGTCGGTCGTCACGTAGTGGGCGGTGACGCCCGCGATGCGGACGCCCTCCTCTTTCGCCTGCCGGTAGGCGGCCGCGCCGGGGAACGACGGGAGCAACGACGGGTGGATGTTGATGATGCGGTCCTCGTAGCGGAAGACGACGTTCGGGCCGAGGATGCGCATGTAGCGCGCGAGGACGATGAGGTCCACGTCGTACTGTTCGAGGAGGTCGAGCAGGCGCTCTTCGTTGGCGGTGCCCTTCTGGTCGCCGATGTCGTGGAAGGGAACGTCGTAGTGGCTCGCCAGCGGTTCGAGCGTGTCGTGGTTGCCGATGACGACCGAGATATCCGCGCCGAGGTCGTCGTTGGCCCACGCCTCGAACAGCGCTTCGAGGCAGTGGGACTCCTTCGTGACGAGGACGGCGATTTCGCGGGTCTCGCGGTCCGAGGGGAACCGGACCTGCACGTCGACGCCGAGGTCGTCGCCGAGGTCGGACAGCGCCGCCCGAAGCTCGTCGCGCGAGCAGGTCATCTCCGCGGTGTCGGCGTGGAGGGTCATCCGGAAGATTCCCTCGCGGACCGCCTGGTCGAGGTCCTCGACGTTGATTCCGCGCTCGAACAGCAGGGTGGTCACGTTCGCGATGAGTCCGGTCTTGTCTCCTCCGATGACCGTGATTTCGGTGAGTTCGCGAGTCATACCGTCACCTCCAGCTGTTCGAAGCTGAACATACCCGTCCTGCGTCGGCGAACGGTAAACCGCTGTCGTTCTCCGCAAGCGAACCCCTCGGGAACGACCGTGAATCACCCGGGAAAAGGAAAAGCCGACGTGACGGTGAGCGCGCCTACGCCAGCGGCAGTATCGACGAGACGATGAGGACGACGACGAGACCGGTCACGGAGATAATCGTCGTCAGCGCGGTCCACGTCTTCAGCGTCTCCATCTGCGTGAGCCCGCCGATTTCCTTGACGAGCCAGAAGCCGGAGTCGTTGTACCACGAGCAGATGTTGCCGCCCGCGCCGATGACCATCACCAGATACGCGGTGTGGACCGGAAGCTGGCCGGTGAGCGGGGCCATGATGCCGGCGGCCGTGAGCATCGCCGCGGTCGCGGAGCCCTGCGCGATGCGGACGATGGCGGCGATGAGCCACGCGGTCACGAGAAGCGGGATGCCGAAGCCTTCGAGGCCGTTGGCGAGGTAGGAGCCGATTCCCGAGGCCGCGAGGAGCGCGCCGAACGCGCCGCCCATCGCGGTGATAGCCGCGATGTTGCCGCCGCTTTTCAGCGCCTCGGTGAGTTCGTCCTCCCAGTCGGACCGCGAGAGGTCGGACCAGCGGTAGTACGTGTAGGCCGCGGCGAGCGCGGCGACGGTCAGCGCGACGTTCTTGTCGCCGATGAACGCGACGAACGGTCGGTTATCCACGACGAACGAGACGAGGGGCTGGAACGGTTCGGCCACCGTCACGCCTTCGAGGGCGTTGACGACGGTGAGCGACCCGACGAGCGCGACGGCGATGACGATGGGCGCGGTGGCTTCGAGGAAACTCGGCAGGGACGACACGTCGCGCTGGGCGCGCTCCTGCAGTTCCTCCGTGGTCGTTCCCATCGCGTCGCGGAGGGGGATGTCGACGCGGCGGTTAATCCAGCGGCCGTAGACGAGGCCGCCCATGGTGGCCGACGGGACGGCGACGGTGACGCCGATGAGCATCGTGGTGCCGATGTCGGCCCCGACTCGGCTGGCGACCGCGAGCGGGCCGGGCGTCGGCGGGACGAACACGTGGGCCGTCGCCGCGCCGGCCCCGACGACGACGAGGTAGAGCGCGTAGTTGTCGCCCATCCGGGCGCGCATCGACCGCGCGAGGGGGGCCATGAGGTAGAACACGCTGTCGAAGAACACGGGGATGGCGAGCACGGTACTGCTCCCCCACAGCGCGATGTCGCTGTTACCCTTCCCGACGAGCGACTGGAAGGAGCGGACGATTCGCTGGGCGGAGCCGCTTTCGAGCATCGACTTCCCGATGATGGCGGCCATCAGGATGGGAATCCCGATGCCGGCCATCCCGTCGCCGAAGGCGGACGCCGTCCGCGTCGCCGCGTCGGCGAGCGCGAAGTCGGGGACGAACGCCGCGTTGACGAGCCCGACCGCGAACGCGGCTATCGCCAGGCCGACGAACGCGGGGAGGTCTAACACGACCAGTAGCAACACGACCAACGCGAGTCCGACGACGAACGTCAAGAGCGGACTCTGTGCGAATTCGATTGCCATACGTGAGACGCCGTATCACCCATACTATAAAAATGATTATCATATATCATGTATGTAATTATTATATTAGAAATTTATAGAAATAATTTGTATAGTAAGTATAACAAACAATAGAATTCGTGTGGGGGAGCCGACGCGGAGACTCGCCCGTCAGAGGCTCCGACGACGGCGATGTGGCGCGGTCTCCGCCGGCTTCGTCGCCGACCGGCGCACCGATACGCACATCTGTGCATATCAAACACGACCCAAAACCGTTTTTGCACATGACCGCGCATCGCCACCTGATGACCACCTACACCGCGACGGTGACGGTGCGCCTCAAGCGCGGCGTGCTCGACCCGGAGGCGGAGACGACGAAGCGCGCGCTGGAACGACTCGGCTTCGAGCTCGACGCGCTCCGCTTCACCGAACGCTACGAAGTCGACCTCGACGCGGCCGACGCCGACGAGGCCGAGGCCCGCGCCGACGAAATGGCAGAACGCTTGCTGGCGAACCCGACCATCCACGACTACGAGGTCGCGGTCGCCGAGGCCTGAGATGATCGCAGTCGTGCAGTTCGGCGGCTCGAACTGCGACCGCGACGCCGTGCGCGCGCTGTCGGACCTCGGCTTCGAGGCCGAGCGCGTCTGGCACGAAGACCCCCTGCCCGAGGAGACGACGGGCATCGTCCTCCCCGGCGGCTTCTCGTACGGCGACTACCTGCGCGGCGGCGCGATGGCCGCCCGCTCGCCCATCATGAAATCGGTCCGCGAGGCGGCCGAAGACGGCGTTCCCGTCCTCGGCGTCTGCAACGGCGCACAGATCGGCTGTGAGTCCGGGCTCACCCCCGGCGCGTTCACGACGAACGCGAGCGCCCGCTTCCAGTGCGAACACGTCTACCTCCGCGTCGAGAACGCCGACACGCGCTGGACCGCGGCGTACGAGGAAGGCGAGGTCATCGAACTCCCCATCGCCCACGGCGAGGGTCGCTTCGAACTCGACGCCGAACGCTACGAGGAACTCGAAGCCGACGACCGGATTCTGTTCCGCTACTGCGACGCAGAGGGCAACGTCACCGACGAGGCGAACCCCAACGGCTCGCTCGGGAACGTCGCGGGCGTCCTCGGCGACAGCGAGTCCGTCGCGGTGCTGATGCCGCACCCCGAGCGGGCGTCACTCCCGCAACTCGGCAACACCGACGGTCGGGGCGTGCTGGCGGGCTTCGAGGGATAGGGGTTATAAAAAAGACCGTCCGCCGCGGTGGCGGGCGGTACGGGGCCGGTTGGCGAACGTGGCGGCGTACACGATGAGCGATGTTGGAGTGTCGAGGTTTCCGGCCCGCGTACCGCGTGCTATGGGGCGAGACCGCAGGGAGCGTCCGTGGCGATCCACGCCTCGGCGTTCTCCTCTTCGCGTATCTCGAACCACCCATCCGCGTAGTAGACGGTCTTGTACGTGTGTTTCGTCATGATGGCGGGCGGTTCGGATGGACACGTCCGAACCACCGAATATGACAACGACTCACACCCTCTTTGATACGAATGTCCTATCCAACCGTTAGGAGCCTGTTACTTTCGGATAGCACCCCCTAACGCGGCCGAATGAGAGAAAACGTGGCGTGATAGTGGACGAACGGTCGGAGATGCGGACGGGCGACGCCGCGGTTCCGGTTCCGGTTCAGCGCGAGCGTGCGCCCGCGCGAAGGCGACATCGGCGGTGACGCGCAGTCGCGCGCCTCGGCGCGCTTACTTCACGAGCGGCATGTTGTAGCTCGTCTCGTTGTCGAGGACGAACTCCCACGTCGCCTCGCAGTCGCAGGACACCTGCTCGAAGACGCTCGGGTCCTGCCGGAGGTTGAAGTCCTTGACCGCCTTGAACACGAGTTCGTCGCAGTCGCCGCAGTTGTGCGCGCCGCGCTCTTGGCCGCCGCCGACGGGGTCGGAGACGACGATGGCGTCCACGTCGGCGGTCTCGCGGAGCGCCTCTGCGACCGACCAGAGCCACGGCGGGCGGTAGCCGCCGTTGAAAAACAGCTCGTCGACCATCGTGTAGCGCTGGACGTTCGTCGGGTTCATCGAGACGGTGTGGCAGTTGTCGACCGCCGCGCACCGGCGGATGGAGGACTTCATGTCGTCGAGCGCCTCGGGCTCCGAGAGGAACGGCGGCTTCATCAGGAGGTACGCCTTGACGCCGCCGCCGGCCGCGGCGGCCTCCTCGCAGGCGTCCTCGAAGTCCGCGAAGTCGAAGTACTTGTTCACGCAGTCGTGGCGGACGCGGTCGGTGGCGGTTTCGAGGCCGACTGCCACGTCGGTTTCGAGGCCGCGGTCGGTGAAGTCGGCGAGCTTCTCGCGCGTGACGAAGTCCGGGAGCGACTCGACGACCATGCGGTCGCGGTCGGCGAACGTCTCGGCGATGGCGTCGCGGGTCTCGGCGGGCACCTCGCGCTCGTCGAGGAACGAGCCGGAGGTGTAAATCTTGATGAGACCGGCTTTCTCGCCGTCGTCCATCTCCTCGGCCTCGTGGTCGAGACAGACCTGAATCTGGTCCATCAGCGCCTCGTGGGCGACGGTACCGCCCTCGACGGACTCGGCGACGTAGCCGCACATCGTACAGCCGCCGGCGCGCGCCCACCGACAGCCGCCGGTGTTGAGGATAATCGTCAGCGAGTCGTAGACGCCGTCGGGCGTGTTGTCCTCGTCTATCCACACCCGGGTCGGCTCGTGGGGGTCGTAGGTCTTCTGCTTCCGCGAACGGATGTCGCGCATCACCTTGTTGTGCGCGTCCATCCCGCGTCCCCGCTCGTAGACCTCGGGGCTCGGCTTACTCATTGGATACCCGTATCGGACGGGTGCGTAAAGCGGCTTCGTCTGGGTTCGACGGCCGGCGGGCACCGACCGACCGGGCCTGTCCGGTCGCTCACATGTTCCGCGAGATGTAGCGGTCGATGTCGGAAACGAGCGACGGTTGGAACGTCCAGTAGCCCTCCCAGCGCTTCGGTTCGGTCTCCAAGGCGAGGAGGGCGACGGGCTGGCCCGGCGTCGCGCCGTCGATACCCCGCCCGTCGCCCGGGGCCGCCTCGTCGGTCCCACCGTCCGACTCGACCGCTTCGCCCGGACCGCCCTCCGGCGGCGTGTAGACGACGAACCACGAGTCGTAGAACTCGTCCGTGTAGCCGCCGTGGGTCAGGAGGTCGGAGTTCGACGGCGGCGTCCAGTCCGGAATCCCGTAGACGTGGGTCTGCACGTCGGTCGACGCGACCTTCTGGTAGACCGCCCGCGTCCCGCGCTCGTCTTTGATTCGGGAGAGCCGCTGGAACGACGACCGGAGCCTGCCGTCGCCGGCGCGCCACGCGTGGCGCTCGATGTACCGCGAAATCGCCACGAGGAGCAGTTTCTCCTTGTCGGACTCGGGATAGCCGCGGAGGGAGAACGGCACGTCGTCGAGCCGCGTGAGCACCGACGGAAGCTCGAACTCGTCGAGTTTCGTCTGCCCCGTCTTGTAGAGGTCGGAGTTCACGAGGAGGACGGTGTTCATCACGTCCTCCAGCGACGAGGTCGCGACGACCTCCCGCCCCTCGGCCGTCCCCTCGGAGAGCACGACCACGTCGTCGCCGCGGGCGTCGTCCGACAGCTCGTCGACGTCGACCGGCTGGTCGGCGAACGTGGTTTCGAGCATCCGCTGGACGGGGTCGGGTGCCGAGCGATTGACCACCGAGAGCGACCGACTCGTGGTGCCAATCGCGTCGAGGAAGCTGTCGAGTCCCATCTGTTCGTGAACACGACTGACGGCCGACGAAATAGCTGTTTTGGAGGTCGGAGCCGCGACGGCGGAGCGCCGCGGTCGCGAGGGGCGGCCGCCGCGACAGACGTTCATATGCGTCGCGCCCGTAGGTGCGGTATGGAGCGCCGCACGCTCCTCTCGCTTCTCGCGGGCGGCGTCGCCGGACTCGCCGGGTGCGGGACGCCGGACGGGGAGACGGAGACGCCGACGCCCGAGGAGGGGACCGACGCGCCGACCGCGACGCCGACGACCGAAGCGCGCGTAGAGCGGTCGCTGACGCTCTGGAACCCGACGCCGGACCCGGTGTTCGCGACCGTCGTCGGCGTCCGCGGCGGCCGCGACGCGTTCTTCGAGAACCGCGACCTCGTGCCCGGCGAGCGCGCCGCGCTGTCGGTTTCGGTGCCGACCGGGGAGACGGCGGTGCTCGTCGAGACGGACAGCGGCCTGCGGGCACGCTCGACGTGGACCGTCGACGCGGCGTTCGAGGGGCTGGAAGTCGTCCTCGGCCGGGACGCCGCGGCGTTCTGGCGGACCGTCTCGTGCGACGCGCGGGGGGAGTGTTCGCTCGCGGCGGCGACCCCCGACGACGGGCCGAGAATCGACCTCCCGCTCGTCGGCGACGGCTCAGCCCGGTGGTACGCGCCAGCGGGCGTCGTCGTGGAGAACCCCGGTCCCGAGACGACCGCGCGGCTCCGCATCGACCTCGGCGACACGGCGCTCGTGGACCGGACGTACCGCGTCCCCACGGGAGCGCGGCTGTCGGTGCCGGTGACGTACCGAAGCGGGAGCTACCGCGTCGCCGTCGAGACGGCCGAGCGGCGCGTCGAGACGGCGTGGCCGGTCCCCGACCAGCCGACGAAGTACGTCGACGTGTCGAGCGGGACGACCGGTTGCGGCCCGGCGAACACGACGCTCACGGTCGCCAACCGCGACGACGAGCCGCACCGGCTCTCGCTCCGGGTCGACGCCGCGGGCGGCGGCGAGTCGTTCGCCCGCACGCTCGCGCTCGACCCCGGCGAGGTCCGCGAGCTCGTCCCCGTGACGACCTCGGGAGGTCACGCCGTCTCGGCGAGCCTCGAAACCGGCGCGGCAACCTCGGGAACGTGGTGGTCCTGTCCGCCGCGCGGCCCCGCGAGCGTCGTCGTCGACGCCACCGGAACCGTCGCGTTGCGGGCGGCCGGCCCGCAACCGGGATGAGTCGCACGGATTGCCGCAATCCCGAGACAGTCCGGCGTCGGTTCGCGTCGGCGTAACTACTATCAGTTACTTGAAGGTGGGAATCACTAACCCGCCAGCGACCGTATATAACTAACGAGGATTACAATGACTGAACTCGGTGGTTATCACGACAAGGTCGCTCGGGTGGACCTGTCGTCAGGCGACATCGCGTACGAGGGAATCGACGACGAGGACGCAAAGAAGTACATCGGGGCCCGCGGCCTCGGCGTGAAGTACGTCTTCGACCAGGGACCGGACGTGGACCCGCTGGGGCCGGACAACCTCCTCGCGTTCATGACCGGCCCGCTCACCGGCACGCAGACCGTGATGAGCGGTCGAATCGCGGTCGTGACGAAATCCCCGCTCACGGGGACCGTCACTGACTCGCACCACGGCGGCTGGAGCGGCGCGCGGCTCAAGTGGTCCGGCTTCGACGGCCTGCTGTTCACGGGGAAGGCCGAGCGGCCGAGCTACGCCGTCGTCGAGGACGGCGAACTGACGCTCCACGACGCCGAACACCTCTGGGGCAAGGGCGTCCACGAGACCATCGAGGAGCTCGAAGGCGAGGTCGACGGAAGCCTCGGCAAGAACCTCTCGATAATGGCCATCGGCCCCGGCGGCGAGAACGAGGTCAGATACGGCTGTATCATCAACGAGGACGACCGCGCGTCCGGCCGCGGCGGCACGGGGGCGGTCATGGGGTCGAAGAACCTCAAGGCGGTCGTCGTGAAGTCCGGCACGCGGATGCCGAAGCCCGCCGACGCCGACACGTTCAAACAGGGCTACCAGCAGGCGATGCAACTCATCCGCGAGTCCGAGGTCACCGCGCCCAACGAGGGCGGCCTGTCGCTGTACGGGACGAACGTCCTGATGAACGCGGGCGAGGAGCTCGACGGCCTCCCGACGAAAAACGGGAAGTACACCTCGACGTCGGCGATGCGAGACGCCGAGGGCGTCGACATCGACTCCGAGCGCGTCTCCGGCGAGAACGTCCGCGAGAACATCCTCGTCGACGAGCCGACGTGTCACTCCTGCCCGGTCGCCTGTAAGAAGGAAGTCGAGGTGTCGGTGATGCACAAAGGCGAGGAGCTGAACGTCCGCGGCGAGTCCTACGAGTACGAGTCCGCCTACGCGCTGGGCCCGAACTCCGGACACACCGAGCGCGACGAAATCGCCGTCATGATCGACCGCTGTAACGACATGGGCGTCGACACCATCGAGATGGGCAACATGATGGCGATGGCCATGGAGATGTCCGAACAGGGCAAGCTCGACGACCTGAGCGAACAGCTCGACTGGGGCGACACCGAGCGCATGATCGACCTCATCACCGAGGTTGCGAACCGCGACGGCGACCTCGCCGACGCCCTCGCCGAGGGCGCAAACCGCGTCGCCGAGCGCTTCGACGCCTACGACAACTCGCTGGCCGTCAAGGGCCAGACCATCGCGGCGTACGACCCGCGCTGTATGAAGGGCATGGGCATCGGCTACGCCACCTCCAACCGCGGCGCGTGTCACCTCCGCGGCTACACGCCGTCCGCCGAGATTCTCGGCATCCCGGAGAAACACGACCCCCACGAGTGGCGCGGGAAGGGCGAACTCGTGGCGCTGTTCCAGGACATGCACGCCATCTCGGACTCGTTCGACATCTGCAAGTTCAACGCGTTCGCGGAGGGCATCGAAGAGTACGTCCTGCAGTACAACGGCATGACCGGCCGCGACGTGACCGAAGAGGAACTGCTCGAAACCGGCGACCGCATCTACACGTTAGAGCGGTACTACAACAACCTCGCCGGCTTCGACGGCGCCGACGACTCGCTTCCGGGACGCTTCGTCGAGGGCGACGAGGCGATGCCGGGACAGGGCGCGTCCGAGGGTCAGCTGTGCGAACTCGACGAGATGAAAGAGGAGTACTACGCCCGCCGCCAGTGGGTCGACGGCGTCGTCCCCGACGAGCGTCTCGCCGAGCTCGAAATCGACATCGGCCCCGGTACGGGCGTCTCCCGCGGCGACTCGCCCGCGCCCGCCGACGACTGAGCCGACGGCTGGACCGACCACCCGGCCCCACCCGGCCGCGGTCGATACTCACCCGAATCACGCCTTTTTCGACCGATTGCGAACCGCGGAGACGAGTCTATCGACGAGCGACGCCACCGCCCCGCCGAGGCCGCCGAAGACGACGCCGAACAGGAGTCCGGTGAACGCGCCCCAAAGCGGGAGGCCGACCGAGTCCCCGTCGAGGTCGGTCGGGTGGAACCCGGTCGAACCGACGCGGACGAACCCCTCCGCGTTCGGGGGTACGTCGCCGAGGCCGACGCGGGCGACGACCGCGGCGACGGCGACGGCGGCGGCGAAGCCGAAGGCGACGGACGACCCCGTGGCGAACCCCTCGGCGGGGCGTCGCGACCACGCCGTGAGGCGCGCCGTGACGAACCCGGCGAGAAAGAGGCAGGCGGGCGGGAGCGCGCCCAGCCAGTACCACGGGTCGGCGGGGCCGTCGAGTCCGTCGACGAGGTTCCGGAGGACGACCGCGCGGCCGGGACCGGTCGTCTCGACGAGGCGGACGGGCAGGCCCATCGCGCCGCCGAACGTCCAGACGGGCACGAACGGGGCCGACACGGACTTGCCGCCGGTCATCTCGGTCGCGGCGTCGAGCGTGGAAAACGAGCCGTCGGTGGCGAGGGCGAGCCAGCCGGCGACCGCGAGCGTGCCGGCGACGAACGCGGCGACGCCGGCGGCGAACCCGGTCGGCAGGAGGGCGCGACCCTCGTCGTCGCGGGGGAACGAGTAGAGGCGCGGAGGTGGGGAGGGCATGCGTGCGGTCGTGGTCGCCGCCGACCCGAATAGCTTGGGGGCGTGGGGGCCGTCCGGTCAGACGACGAACCGGAGGACCCAGAGCGCGCCCATGCCGACGAGGATGGTAGCGAGGACGCGTTCGGTGTACCACGCGGCGAGCGCGGCCAGCGCGCCGGCGACGAGTTTCTCGTTGCCGACGGAGACCGCGAGGTCGCCGGCGGGCGCGAGGAGCGGCGGGAAGACGAGCGCCGCGAACACGGCCGCGGGGACGTACTCGAGCGCCGACTCGACCGCCGGCGGCACGTCGTCGATGCGGCCGAACAGGTAGATGAACGAGCCGCGGATGGCGAACGTGAGGACGCCCGCGAGGGCGATGACGAGCCAGACGGTCGCCGAGTCGTAGCCGGTCGGCATTCAGGCGTCGCCTCCGAGCGATTCGACCGCGAGGCCGGCGAGGACGCCGACGACGGCCGCGACGATGATGTCGAGGTGGAACGGGACGCCCGCGACGACGACGCCGGTGGCGACGAGGCCGCCGACCAGACACGACGCGCCGGAGGCGCGGTCTTTCAGCGTGGGGACGAGCAGGGCGAGAAAGACCAGCGGCGCGGCGAAGTCGAAGCCCAGCTCCGGCGGGAGCCCGGAGCCGAGGAGCGCGCCGGCGACGGTCGTCACCTGCCAGACGAGCCACAGCGACGCGCCCGCGCCGAAGTAGTACGCGAAGCGGTCGGTCTCGCCGTCGCGGCCGTAGCGGGCGATGGACACCGCGTAGGCTTGGTCGGTCAGGAGGTACGACGCGAGCGCCTTCGACCGGGCGGTCAGGTCGCGGAAGTAGGGCGCGATGGACGCCGAGTACATCATCGTCCGGAGGTTGATGACGACGGCCGTGCCGACGACGATGGCAAGCGGCGCGTCCGCGCCGAGGAGTTCTATCATGGCGAGTTGCGACGCGCCGGCGAAGACGAGACTGGAGAAGCCGAGGGCGTGCGCGACCGACAGCCCCTGTTCGACGGCCGCGACGCCGGCGACGAGGCCGAACGGCGCGATGCCGAGTTGGAGCGGCCCCGCGGCCCGGACGCCGTCGAGGAGGTCGGAAGAAACGGTTGGCATCTGTCGGTAGCACGGCGTCGCCCCCGAAATAGGCGTCTATCGTCGGGCGGGTTGCCGGCTTTTGCCCTACCGACTGACGACGGCGACCTCGCGGATTTCGAGCGCCGTCTCGAACTCGTCGCGGCGGTCGGCGTCCGCGCCGACCCGTCGGAGGTGTTCGGCGTGCGCCCGGCGGACGGCGTCGACCTCGCGGTGCGAGAAGTCGAGGTCGAGTCCCTTCGTGTCCCAGTGGCCCAGCGGGACGAGAAACACCGCCGTCTCGTCGTCCTCGTGGACGCACTCGAACCCCTGTGCGTACTCGCCGGCCCGCCCGTCGAGGTACGCCTGCGCCCGGTCGAGCAACCGCGGCAGGTTGCTGGCGGGAACGCTCGCCTTCGCGGCCGCGAGCATGATGGCCGTGCCGTCGATGGCACCGCCGTGGGGCCCGCCGTCGTCGCCGTCCGGCGCGAGGCGCTCGCTGAGTCGTTCGCGCCCCGGTCGCCGGTCGCCGTCTGCCCCCACGGTCATCCCCCCGCGCGCATCGCCTTCTGCGCGAACCGCTCGACGAGGTCGTCGAGCGTCGCCTCGTCGCCCTCGAACGACAGTTGCACCTCGGTGAGTTGGATACTGCTCGTTATCGTGACCTCCTCGGTCTCGATGTCGACGGTCCAGTCGGGACCGACCACGCGGCCGTCGCCGTCGGCCTCGCCGCCGAGCCCTTCGAGGTACTGAATCGCGAGGCGGGGCGAGATGCCGCGGAACGCCCGCTGTCGGCGCGCCACGTCAGCCCCCCGCGACCGGCGGGAAGACGCTCACGGCGTCCCCGTCGTCGAGCGTCGTGGCCATCCCGTCGAGGTGAACCACCTCGCGCCCGTTTCTCAGCACGTTCACGTGCGGTTTGACCTCGCCGTCTTCGATGAGTCGCCCGGCGAGGCCGTCGTACTCCGCTTCCAGCGACCGGAGGACGTCGCCGACCGTCGCGTCGTCGTCGACCCGCCAGGAGATGGACTTCTGGCCGACCACCTCTCGAAACGTCGCAAAGAAGCGTAATTCGAGTTCCATACCCCTTGTCGGCGTCCCCGAGACAAAAAGGTACGTCGCGGCGGGGGCGCGGAGGAGTCCGACCCCCGTTATCGGGGACAGTAATTCAAATAAACCGCAAATATACCGTCTGAACGTTCTCAACCAATTAAGTCGATGGAGCGTCCAGACAGTCCGTTCGACCGAGCCTCCCAATCGGTTTTCGGTACCGATTCGCGCAGGTCGGAACGGCGAGGTCGAGCGGTCCGTCCGCGACGGTCGACCCGCCCCGACGTCGCGCCGAGCGACTCGGCGGGTTACCGGCCCGCGTCGCGGACTTCGATGCGGCCGACGGACTCGACGGTGACGACGAGGTCGGCGTAGGCGAATTCCAGCGATGCACCCGATACGCGCGGCGCTCCGGGCGTGTCGCGGCCGAATAGGGCGTCGAGGGCGTCGGTGTCGACGTGCTCTGTGAGCGGCGGCAGGTCCGCGTCGCGGCGGGTGTGTTTGTCCACGGCCGCGGCGACCGCTTCAGAGACGGGCTGGGTGCGCTCGCAGTCGTACCAGACCCGTGTCGGTTCGAACTCGTCTCGGAGCTGTGTGTCAGATGTGATGATGGCTTCGTCCCCCCGATATCGTCCGTTCGATATGTCGTCCTAATCTGTTATATTTCTTGCGTACTATCGGTATGTGCCCTTGATAGTGCTAGAATAATGCAATACTACCGTGGTTGAGATGGGCCGTGAAACGCCCGCTGGGGCGACGCACCGGGCTGTCGGAGTGAGGCGGCAGTCGAACAGTCCAAACGACAGACAGGAGAGTGAGACCCCGAACGTCCGACGGAGCCGAGCGAGAGTCAGCCGGAACGAACACAACGAAGACACGAGAAGGCGACTGTCGTCGCGAAGTGACGCGGACAGGTCGGTGCAGGTCGGTTCAGGTCGGTGCAGGTCGGTTCAGGTCGGTGCAGGTCAGGGTAGGCCGGGGCGGTCAGGCGGTCGGCGTCACGTCGGTTCCCCACGTGACGCGCCGGTACGACGCGTCGAGGGCCTGGGCGTCCTCCGGGAGGAGCGCCGCGACGAGGAACGTCGAGTACTGCTCGAAGTGGTCGACCAGCGCGGCGATGCGCTCGGCGTCGATGGCCTCGACCGAGTCGAGGAGCATGAACGGGACGGTCTCGTACACCTCGTGGACGAGGTAGCCCGCGAGGGCGAACACGAGGCCGACGACCTCGCGCTCGCTCTCGCTGAGGTGGTCGATGGAGTCCTCGTACACCGCGCCGGAGTCCGACGCGCGGACGATGTGGAGCTCGAACTGGGTCTTGTCGACCTTGCGACGGCCCTCGCGGACCCGGCGTTCGACCCGCTCCAGCCAGACGCGCTCGATGTTGTCGTAGCCGAGGAGACCGAGCACCGTCTCCATCTCCTCGTTGAACGACTCGACCGCCGCGGTCGTGAGCGAGCGGATTCGGGTCCGCGCGGCTTCGAGTTCTTCTTCGACCTGCGCGCGTTCGGTTTCGAGTTCCTCGCGCTCGTCGAACCGGGCGTCGAGCGCGTCGAGGTCGTCGTGAACGGACGCGAGTTCGTCGCGCTTCCGGTCGAGCGCGAACTCGGCCTCGTTGAGCTCCTTGTGGAGTTCGATGAGGTCGCCTTCGGCCTGTCCGCGGAGGTCCGACGCGTCGGCTTCGAGCGCTTCGACCCGCTCGGCGATCGCCTCGCGCCGCTCGGTCAGCGACGCTATCTGCCCGGTGCGGCGGTCGAGTTCGTCTTCGAGTCGCCGGAGTTTGTCGCGGAGGCTCCGGCGGTCGCGTTCGGCCCGTTCGGCGGCCCGCATCGACCGTTCGAGCTCGTCGAGTTCGCGGCGGAGCTCGGCGCGCTCCTCGCGTTTCTCGTCTCTGACCTCGCGGAGGCGGTCGGTCGTCTCCCGAATCTGGTCGCGGCCGACCTCGGTGCCGCAGGTCCAGCAGGTGGTCGTCTCCGACGAGACGAGTCGGTCGGTCACCGAGCCGTCGCCGCCGACCGCCCCCAGCGAGTCCTCGACGAGGTCGGCCTTGCCGTCGAGCACGTCCTCCGTGTACTGGACGACGGTCTGAAGCTCCGAAATCGTCGAGTTGAGCGACTCGATGCGCGACCGAATCGAGTCGATGCGGTCGCTCGCCTCGCCGGGGTCGACGGCCTCGTCGTCGAACGAATCGAGCTCAGACTGGAGTTCGCCGCGCTCCTCGCGGAGCGATTCGACGCTCTCGCGCTCGCTCTGCAGGCGGAAGCGGACGGTTTCGAGGTCCGACCGCGCCGACTGGAGGTCGGACAGCACCTCGTCTAACGCCGCCTGATTCTCGCGTTGGGACTCGACCGTCCGGTCTTCGGCCTCGATTTCTGCGTCGAGTTCGTCGCGCTCGGCTTCGAGCTCCTCGATTTCGGCTTCGAGGGCGTCGCGTTTGGATTCGAGCGACCGCCGGTCGGCTTCGAGCGAGTCGAGCGAGTCGAGTCGGCGCTCGACCTGCGTGCGTCGGCTCTGCAGGCGCTCGATTTCGGCCTCGATGGCGTCGGTGTCGACCGGGGCCATGATGACGTCGTGGAGGTCGCGCTCCGCGACGACCGCCCGCCGCGCCTCGTTCGAGCCGAGGAGGAACGCAAAGCGGTCCGCGGTCGTCGTGTCTCGGAGGTACGGCGTCCCGTCGGTCGAGACCGTCCCGTTCTCGCGCGAGAGGATGCGGGTGTACGTCCGGCCGTCGAGTTCGAGTTCGACCATCCCCTCGTCGGCGTCGCCCTTGAGACTGACCGCGTCGCTCCCGCACGCCCCCATGAGCGCGCGCAAGAAGGACGTTCGGTTCGTCGCGTTGCGGCCGGTGAGCACGGTGACGCCGGGGTCGAGCCTGACGCTCCGCTCGTCGATGCCGCCGATGTTTCGTATGTGGACAGTCGCCGCCTGAAGTGCCTCTGAATCGTTCATGTGTCGGATGTGGATGTGTGAGAGCGCCCGAACCGCTACTCGTCTCCGTCGTGGTCGCAGTCGCAGTGCCCGGAAGAGAGAAGCGCCGTCGGGGTCATTCGCGTGTCGCAGTCTGTGCAGGTGACTCTGATGTCGACTTCGACCTCGTACGCGCCGATGAAGACCGCCTCGGCCTTCACCAGTCGGTCGATGACGTCGATGGTCACGGTGCGAAGTCGGGACCGGAGCTTTCGAATCGTCGCGAGTCCCGACTCGGCCGCGTCCGTCTCGTCGTCGTCGTCGTCCTCGCGCTCGACGTTTCGGTGTCGCTTGAGGTAGTTGTACACCGACTGGTAAGAGATGATGTCGGCCTCTAACTGCTCGACATCGACGCCGCGCTCGCGGAGCGTGTTCCGCGCGTCGGTGCGGCTTCCCGCGGTCACGTCGTCGCTCGTCAGGAGTCGGTAGAAGTTCTCCGCCTCGCCATCGAGGACGTGCGCGCCGGCCTCGTCGAGCGCGGCCCGGATGAGTCGCTTGTTCACGTCGCCCTCCAGTTCGCGGAGGCTCCGTTGTGGCCGACCCTCGCCGAGCCACGCGGCGACGAGGTCGTCGCCGAGGCCGTCGAGTCCGTATCGGTCCGCGATGCGTTCTATCTTCGGACCTCGGCCGCCGCGGCGGGATACCGTCCTTCCAGAGTCTCGCATTGTGACTTCGCTGTCGCAAGCTTAGCGTGCAACACCCTAAGCGTTACCCATAGGTTATCAGAGATGATAAAACTAGAACACAAGCGAGTTACACGAGCTACGGGACGGTTCTCGCAGATTCCGGGGAGGTCCCGAGAAACGTCAGCGGGCTGGTCGGCCACGCGCCGCCCGACCGCGGTCGGGTTCGGCCGTCAGCTCTCGCGAACTGTCACCCAGAGGTGGACTTCGCGGTAGGCGTTGTCGACCGCCGGCGACGCCGGCGGCGCGCCCTCGTAGAGGAGGTACGTCAGTCGCAGGCGCTCGCCCGTCATCGTCGGGCGAACCTCGTGTGGCTCGTGCCACGTCTCGTTGTGTTCGAGTCGAGGGGTGAACGTCCGGAGCCGCTCTGACTCCAGGACGGTCGTCGAGTTGTTCGACACCTCGACGCGCTGGAGCACCGCGACGACGGTGTAGTTCACCGTCCGGTGTTCTCGATTGCCGACGCCGAGGACGAGCGACGCCGGCTCGCCGCGGACGAGTTCCTCCGGGTAGTTGTCGGCGGTGAGTTCGTCGTTCCCGTCTTCGGTCAGGAGGTACAGTTCGGTGAACGACTCGCCGTCCTTCGGCACCGCCACCGCGTAGCCGACGCTGGCGGTCGCGAGCACCACGCTCACCACGAGGACGACGTTCAGCATCGCGTCGGTCCGCGACGCCGGCTCGAACAGCTCGTCGCGCGCGGCGGCGAACCACCGCTGATAGGGGACCACCAGTCGCTCGTCTTCGGGGAGCGCCGACCGCCGGCTCGCCGCGAACGCCGTCGCGACGAGCGTGAAGCCGCTCACGACGACGAGGATGGGGGCGAGCCGTATCCCCCACGGCGTGAAGTTGAGGACGAGGCCGAGAAGCGGGACGACAGCGATGCTCGTTCCGAACGACAGCGCCACCCGCTCGATTCCGTCGATACCCTCAATCCGGTCGTGGCCCTCGTCGGCGTCTATCGGCGGGCCGCGCTCGGGGAACAGCGCCGCGATGAGCGCGTAGCCGGGGATGAAAAGCACGAACGGCAGGCCGACGACGACCCGAAGCGGCGTCCCCGCCAGTCCGGGCGTGAGCGTCGCGACGAGCGTGAGCGCGACCCCCGCGACGACGACCGCGAGGTCGGCCGGGAGCTCGCGGACGGGTCCGGGGAGGAACAACCGCCAGTCTTGGCGCGGCGACATCTACCCGAGGTGGGAGACACGAACACAAAAATCATTTGTCAGCCGCGGGTTCCGGCGGCGCTACTCGACCGCGCCGACGGCTTCCGAGGAGTCCGTACCGTCGCCCGACTCGGACGAGTCGAGCGCGTCGGACCCGGACGGGTCGGCGAGCGAGCGGGCCGTCTCGACCAGTTCGGCGGCGTCTTCGTCGCTCACCGAGAGCCCGCTGTAGGCCGCGCGCTCGTACCCCGCGGTGAGCGATTCGAGCGCGTCGGCGGGCGCGACGCCGGCGTCGACACAGCGGTCGCAGAACTCCCAGTGGGTCGCGGCGTCGTCCACCCCCGCGGCGGTCCCGAGCGACTCTCGGACGCCCGCGTAGGCGACGACCACCGCGTCGTTCGGCCGGCCGGCGTCGAGGGCCGCGGCCGCCGAGTCCAACGCCGTCGTCTCCGTCGTTTCCGGGTCCGACTCGGCCGCGTCGCCGGCGTCCGACGCGGCCGACTCGTCGGCGACCGCCGCCGTCACGGAGTCGCCAGCTCCGTTCCGCCGGAGGAGGACGGCGGCGACGAGCCCGACGACCGCGGTCCCGACGACGACCCACGCGAGGTCGAGCGGGTCGAACGGGAGTCCGCCGGACGCGCCGTTTCCGCCGTCGGCGACAGCGTTCGAGAGCCGGATGCTCGCCGTCGCGGCGGACGACCCGAGGTTCGTCCCCGCGCCGTCGAAGGCGGCCGAGACGGTCGCGTTCTCGGCGCTGGCGTCGCTCGGGAGGTCGAACGTCGCCCGGTACGCGCCCGACCGGTCGGTCGTCGCCGACGCGACCGCGCGCCCGCCGACGCTGACGGCGACCGTCTGACCGCGCACGGCCTCTCCCTCGTCGGTTTCGAGTCGGCCCTCGACGGCGACCGTCCCGTTCCCGGTCTCCCGGGCGCTCGCGTCGAGCGTCGTCTCCTCGGTTTCGAGCGGGACCGACGCCGTCGCGGGGGCGAACGTGACTGCCCTGTCGTCGCCGTCGGGCGCGACGCGGAGCGAGGCCGTCCCCGTCGCGGTCGCCGGGACGGTCGCCGAGACGGCCGATTGGCCGCTCGCGTTCGTCGCCGCCGCGGTCGCCGCCGACCCGGCGAACGTCGCCGAAAGCGGGTAGTCAGCCACCGGCGTCCCGTTCGCACGAACCGCGGCGCGAACCGAGACGGCGTCGGCGTAGCCGTAGGGCGACGCGGACGGCTCCGACAGCTCCGCGGTCGCGTTCACCTGCGAGACGGCGACGGGGACGACCCGCTCTGTCGCCTGATACATCGACGCGTCGTTCGGGAGGTACCGGACGACGAGCGACGAGGTGTCGGCCGGAATCCGCGTCGGTCGGTAGGTCAGTTCGAACGAGCCGTCGGGGGCGACCGCCGACCGGACCGTCTGCCCGCCGACCGCGAAGCGGGCGGTCGTCGCCGCGACCGGCGTGCCGTTGTCGGCGACGAGCGACCCCGAGAGGACGAGCGGGTCGGTAAAGGAGATGTCCCGGTCGTAGTCGTCGACGCTGAGGCGGGTGGCGACGAACTCGCGGGAGACGATTTCGTCGCGCCGCTCGGAGATGTTCGCCTGCACCGCCTCGATTCGGGCGCTGGAGTCCGTCAGGTCGCCGTCGGTCCGGTTCGAAATCGTCTCGAACGCGTCCGTGAGCCGGTCGGACTGCGTCTCTCCGTCCTCGGCGAGACGCGTCAGCTCGCGGGCGAGTTCGCGGGCGCGGTCGTCGTCGCCCGCCTGCCTCGCCGCCTCGTACTCGCGGCGGGTCTCGCGGAACTCGCTGACGGTGTCGACGTACGCCCGCTGGGTCTCGCCGACGGTCCGGTACTCCTCGCCCGCGCGGTCGGCTCCGGTCTCGCCTTCCACGTCGACGTACTTGGCGAGCGAGTCGTCGTAGTCGTCGCCGAGCGCCGCCCTCGCGGCCTCGTACTCGCCCTGACTGAGTCGCAGGGCGCTCGCGCCGATGTCGCCGTTGAGTTCGCCCGAGAGGTACGAAAGCAGGCGGTCGAGTCGGTTCTCGTCGCCGACCTCGTCGGGGTTCTCGTGGAGGACGCCGGTGCTGTTGTTCGTCTCGTTGGCGGTCTGTCGCGGCGGTCCCGCGGCCGGCCCGAGCGCCGAAGCGCGGCCCGAGTCGGCACCGACCGGCGCTGACGTCGTCGCGGCCGGGCCGTCCGCGGACGCGGCGGCCCCCGTCCCCGCGGAAACGACCGCCACCGGCGCTGTCGCGACGAGACAGACGACGACGAACATCGTCCAAAGCAACCGCGCCCGGCGGCCCGATTCTCCACGCACTACCCGTAGCCAGACGGGGGGACCTAATGGGTTTTGGCATTCGGCTGACGCTCCGCGGACGGGCGGGTCGCGAGATTCGGGGACTGCACCGGGTTAACAACCGGTTTAACGGCCGGGTGAACGCCGAATGCGCCCCGGGTCTCGGAGGGCGCGCGGCCGACAGCGGCCCGCGCCCAACACAAACATTCAACTTGGCCGGCACGAATCGAATCCACGATGCTTCCGACCCGCCGGTGGGCCGCGCTCGCAGGCGTCGCCTGCTCTCTCGCCGTTTACGCGGTCGTCCTCGACGAGCCGACGCCGCTCGTCGCCGCCTCCGGCCTCGCCGCGTGGCTCGTCGTCGCGCAGGTCGACGCCGTCGAGGCGATGCGCGCTGTCGACCGCGACCTTTCTGCGACCGTCTCGGTCGAGCCCACGTCGGTGTTCGTCGGCGACCGCGCCGCGGTGACGCTGACGGCGTCGCTGTCCGAGGCCGTCGACGCGCCCGTCGAGGTCGAACTCGTCGCGCCGCCGAGCGTGAACGCGCCGGAGCGGTCCCGCCGGACGGTCGCGTTCGACCCCGGCGAGACCGAGGGGTCGGTCACGTGCAGTGTGGAGTTCCCCGTCGCCGGGCGAATCGCGTTCGACGAGGCCGCCGTCGACATCGAGGGCCGCGCCGGTTTCTTCACCGAGACGGTGACGCTCGACCTCGACGCCCGCTGTCTGGTCGAACCGCCGGCCCCCGACGGCGTCCACGTCGGCCGCGGCGGCGAACTGGTCGGCGCGACCTTCGGCGACCACGCCAGCGACCAGACCGGCCCGGGGCACGTCCCCCACGAGACCCGGCAGTACCTCCCCGGCGACACGCTCTCGCAGGTCGACTGGAAGACCACCGCGCGGATGAACCACCCGTACATCCGCGAGTTCGAATCGGAGTCCGACTACCTGCTGTCGCTCGTGGTCGACTGCGGGTCGCACATGAACCGCGGGCCGACCGGGCGGACGATGCTGTCGTACGCCCGCGAGGTCGCGCTCGGCCTCGTCGACGCCGCGGAGTCCCACTCCGACCCGATCTCGGCGCAGTTCGTCGGGGACGATGCGACGACGTGGGAGTTCGGCCCCTCCTCGTCGTCGAACGCCTACCAGACGGTTCGGCGGCGACTGCTCGCGATAGCGCCGACGACCAGCCCGCGCCGCCCGGTCGGCGCGTCTCGCCCGGTCGCGCCGGAAGACGCCCGCAAGCGGAGTCGCCGTCTCGCCGGCGACGACTCGGCGTTCGCGGCGACGCTCCGGCCGTACCTCGACGACGGCGAGAGCTACGTCTCGCGGGTCAGCGACCGGCCGCTTTTCGACGCGGTGAAGTCCGCGTGCTCGCGGTCGGACCGACAGGACCACCTCGTGCTCATCACCGACGACTCGGCGAAAGTCGAGACGTACGAGGCGGTCGTCGTCGCGTCGAAACGAAGCTCCCAGACGAGCGTCTTCCTCACGCCGACGACGTTCTTCGACGACGCGGCCGAAGGCGACAGCGCCGGCGCGAGCGGTGCGAACGGGGCGGGCGACGCGGCCGGGTTCGTCGCCTTCGAGGAGTTCAGAAAGCGCCTCGAACGCCTGCCGAACGTCACCGCCTACGAGGTCGCCCCGAAGAGCGCGATGAAACTGGCGACGGGGCGGGCCACCGCCGCGGAGTGATACCGATGGAGACACCTGTGAACCAGAGCGAACGGACGATTCGAACCGTGTTGGACGCGAACGAGCTCACCCCGATGGACGCGGCGGGCGTCCTCTGTTTCACCCTCGCGGTGAGCCTGACAGACGGGCTGTGGGGGGTCGCCGCGGGTGGCTTCGTCCTCGTCGCGGCGGCGGCGAGCGAGGGACCGCTCGCGTTCGTCGTCGCCCAACTGACCGCCGTCTCGCTGTTCGGAGACGCGGGCCTCGTCGCGCTCGGAGCCACGCAACTGGCCGCGTTCCCGCTCCTCGCGAGCGCCGCGTACGAGCGGCCGCCGGACCGCGCTCGGCTCGCCAGACTGGCGGCGGGCTACGTCGTCGCCCTCGGGGTCGCGTGGGCGCTGTGGACGACGCTCCGGTGGGCGTGGCAGGCCGCGCTGGTCGCCGCCGTCCTCGCGGCGGCGGTCGCCTACGGACTCCACCGCTACGAGCGCGTCGCGCTCGGCCTCGTCGACGCGACGGAGGCGGAGCGATGAGCGCGGACGACGCCCGCGACCGGGACCGGGAGTCGGCGTTGACCAACGGGGACGCCCGCGCCGTCGTTTCGGCCGCCACCGGCGATGGCGGCGGCGACAGGCGACCGAGCACCGACGAGGCGGACGACGCCCGCGGCGAACTCGCCACCCTCCGACGCGAGAACGCCCGGCTCAGACAGCGCTACGAGGCGCTCCGAACGGGCCGGTATCGACAGACCGCCGTCGCGCTGGCCGGACTCGGCGTCGCCGGCCTCATCGGCGGCGCGCTGTTTCCGCCCGTCCGGGAGACGCTCGTCGTCCTCGGCGCTATCGGGCTGTTCGCCGCCGCGGTGACGCGGTATCTCACCCCCGAGCGATTCATCCCCGTCAGTGTCGGGTCGTCCGTGTTCGGCGCGCACGCGCGCAACCACGCCGCCGTCGTCGACGAACTCGGCCTGCAGGACGCGGCCGTCTACGTCCCCGACGAGGCGCGCGACAGCGTTCGCCTGTTCGTCCCGGAGCACCGCGACTACGCCCTTCCCGACGCCGAGTCGCTCCGCGACACTTTCGTCGTCACCGACGACGAACTGACCCGCGGCGTCGCGTTCGACCCGAGCGGCGGCGGCCTGTTCGACGAGTTCGCACGGAGCCTCGACGGCCCGCTCGGCGACGACCCCGAGACGCTGGCGCGACAGGCGACCGACGCCCTCGTGGAGCTGTTCGAACTCGCCGAGACCGCGACCGCCGAGACGGACGCCGCGGACGGTCGCCTGACGGTTCGCGTCGAAAACTGCCGATTCGCCTCGGCCGAGACGTTCGACACGCCCGTCGCGTCGTTCGTCGCCGTGGTCGCCGCCCGCGGCCTCGACGCGCCGGTCGTCACAGAGGTCACCGCCGGCGAGGAGACGGACTTCGCCGTCACCTGCCGGTGGGAGGTCGAAGACGGCGACGGTGACGCGGACGGCAACGAGTCGTCCGTGGATTCGGGGTCGGAGACAGCTCGCGAGGTCGAAATACCGGTGACTGGAGAAACAGAAGCAGAAGCAGAAGCAGAAGCAGAAGCAGAAGCAGAAACCGACGAGCGATAGCCGACTCGCGCTCAGTCGTCGTCGCCCGCGACCGAGGTCGCCGTCGACTCGTCGAGACCGACTTCGGGCGTCGGCACGGTGTCGACGACCTCCTCGACGACGTCTCGGGGATCGCGCCCGCTGATGTCTGCCTCGGTCCCGAGGACGAGGCGGTGTGACATGATTATCGGAGCCAGTCGCTTCACGTCGTCCGGAATCACGTAGTCGCGGCCGCGAATCGCCGCGGCGGCCTTCCCGGCCCGCAGGAAGGCCAGCGAGGCGCGGGGCGACGCGCCGAAGTCGACCGCGGCGTGCGTCCGCGTCGCGCCGACGAGGTCGAGGATGTAGTCGAACACCTTGTCGTCGACGTGGACGCTCGTGACGACCTGCCGGGCCTCCCCGATGTCGGCGTCGTCGATGACGTTCGAGATGTCCGAGGGCTTGAGCGACGGCGAGCGGTCGAACCGTTCGAGAATCTCCCGCTCGTCGGCCCGGTCGGGGATGTCGACGACGACCTTGAACTGGAAGCGGTCGCGCTGGGCCTCCGGGAGGTTGAACGTCCCCTCGTACTCGATTGGGTTCTGCGTGGCGACGACCATGAACGGGTAGGGGAGCTTGAGCGTCTCGCCTTCGATTGTCACCTGCCCCTCTTCCATCGCTTCGAGGAGCGCCGACTGCGTCTTCGGCGTTGCGCGGTTTATCTCGTCGGCGAGGACGACGTTCGAGAACACCGGCCCCCGCTGGAGGTCGAACTCGCCGAGGTTCTCGCGGTAGATGTGGGTGCCCGTGATGTCGGCCGGCAACACGTCGGGCGTCATCTGAATCCGCTGGTAGTCGAGGTTCGCGGCGTGTGCGAACAGGTTGGCGATAGTCGTCTTAGCCACGCCCGGAACCCCTTCGAGGAGGACGTGCCCGTTTGTCAGCAACGCGATAGTGAGCGCCTCTATCGCGTCTTCGTTCCCGACGAGGAGTTGCGACGTCTCGTCCAGGATGGCCTCGTAGACCTCTTCGGGAGCACTCATATGGCAACAGTCGGGACGGCGACCACATATAACTGCGGTCTCGGCGAGCCCGCGAGACGGACGGCGGGCCGACCGCGCCCCCGAGCGCCTCGACGGCCTACGAGAGCCGTCCCCGCCGGGCGACGAGCGCGACCGCGCCGACGACGAGGCCGCCGAACAGGAGTTGCAATCCGGCCGAGCCCCGGAGCGCCCGAAGCGCGACCTGCAGGGGCGGGCGCTCCTCGGCGTGCGAGAAGTCCAACACGACGGTCTGTCGGTCGGCCGCGAGCGCCGCCGCGAACGCCCGGTTGTCCGGCCGGTCGAGCATCGCGTTGATGAACACGCTGGGGTCGCTCACGACGACCACGTCGCCCGCGCCGAGGCGCTCTGCCGTCACGACGGGGTACGACTGAAGCGTCTCGGCGTCGTCCAGTTCGCCGTCGTCGTCGCGGTCGAGATACGAGAAGTTCGACGAGCGGACGAGAACGGTGCTTTCGTTCGCCGTCACCGTCGCCGGGTGGTTCAATGTGAGTCGCGTCACGTTTCGGGTGAGCGGGTCGGCGGCGACGCGTGTGGCGACCGGGAGCGCGCCGGCGCGGTACTGGTGGCGGTCGTCGCGGAGCGGCGTCCGGTCGATGCGCGCCGACGCGCCCAGTCGGGCGAGCAGGTCGTTCCCGTGCGGCCTGAAGTCGTCGGCGACGACGACGGTGCCGCCGGCGCGGACGAACGACTCGATGCGGGCGGCCTCGGCGTCGGTGTAGCCCCGCTCTGGCGAGATGACGAACGCGACGGTGCCCGCCGGGTCGACCGTCTCGTACTCGGTGGTGTTGTAGACGACCTGCGTCTCGGCACCCGCGTCCGAGGCGACGCCGCGAATGCCCGAGCCGCCGTCCCACGCGGCGTTGAACGCGCCGTAGGTCGACGACGAGGTGCCCGCGCCGACGCCGACGCCGACGAGCATCGCGACGAGGAGCGCCGCCGCCAACAGGTGCGGATAGCCGACCTCGCGGGAGCCGAGGCGCACTCAGAACACCCCCGGCGGGAGGATGTCGAGGATGCGTCTGACCACGATGTAGCCGAAGGCGACGAGGCCGCCGCCGATGAGCCACAGGAGCCGCCGCCGCCACGCGGGCGTCACCGCGACCGGCGCGGTGAGTTCGACGACGACGAGGAAACCGATGAGGGACACGACGAACACCAGCTCGTAGGACAGCGCGTCGAGGAGGACCAAGACGAGCGTCGCGCCGAGCATCCAGGCGAGCTGGGCGCGGATGAACCGCTCGCGTCGTGCCGTTGCCATGTACGGTCGTGGACGGGGCGGGATAACTAAACTATCGCTTGCGGGGGTGGGGAACCCCCCGGACGCCACGCCGCGACTACAGGTGGTCGAGCGGTCGGATGCCGGCTACCTGTCGGCTGACCGCGAGCGACGAGACGAGACTCATCACGAACGCGATGGCGAAGCCGCCGGCGAGGACCGTCTCCGGGAGGACGACCACGTCGCCGAACCCGACGAGCAGTTGGGCCAGTCGGTTCAGCCCGCGCGCGGCCGGGAACGACAGCGCCACCCCGAGCAGGCCGCCGAGCGTCCCGAGGACGAGCGACTGCACGACGAGCGTCAGCGACAGCGTCGACGACGACGTGCCGAGCGCCTTCAGCGCGGCGAGCTCCCGCGTTTGGTGGTAGACGTGCGACAGCAGGACGTTCACGCTGAGCGCCAGCCCCGCCAGCAACGCGAGGAAGACGAGGCTCCCGCCGGCGGCCATGATGACCGCCTGGTCGCGCAGAATCTCCGTGAGCTGTTCCTGATTCGTCCGCACGTCGTAGTCCGGGTAGTCCGCTTGGATGTCGGCCGCGACCGCCTCGGGGTCGGCCCCGTCGGCGACGGTGAGCGTCATGAGCGTGGCCGTGTCCGCGCCGGTCGAGCCCGTCACCTCCTGAAGCTCGCTCAGGTGGACCACGACGCTCGGCGTGCCGAGGAACCGCGAGAACGTCGGCGAGACGCCGACGACGGTGAACTCGTTTTCGCGGGCGATGCCCGTGGTGCCGCCGACGTACAGCGAGTCGCCGACGGAGACGTTCATCATCTCGGCGGTCCGCTCGTCGATGACGACCTCGTGGGTCATCGGCCCGGAGTAGTCGCCGTCGCCGTAGTGGACGTCCGATGAGCTGAACCCCGAGCCGTTCGTAATCTGGACCGACCCGCCGCGGGCGGGCGCGCCGACGCCGACGAGCGTCTCGTAGTCGGAGTCGTTGGACCTGACGTACACCGTCTGGAACGACATCGGCGTGACGAGTTTCACGTCCTCGCGGGTCTCCAGTTCGGCGTCTAACCCGTGGGCGTCGACGATGCTGTTTTCGAAGCCGCCGACGCCGGTCGGCGAGAACCGGACCGGGCCGCCGGTAATCCACACGTCGCGGCCCGCCGCGTCGAACTGCTGTTGGCCCGTCTGTATCACGCCGATTCCCGTCCCGGCCAGAAGCGTCGCCGCGAGGACCGCGAGCGTGATTCCGAGGACGGTCAGGACCGTCCGCCCGCGGGCGTGAGAGAGCTGTGAGACCGCGATGCCCGCCGACGCGCGGACTCGGGAGAGCCGCGGGGACCGCGACGGCTCCGGGGTCGCCCGACGATTCCCGTTCCCGTTCCCGTTCGCCGTCGCGTCCGAATTCCGGTTCGAACCGTCGTCATCAGTCATGCGACATCGCCTCCAGAGTGGGCGTCCGCCAGGTGAGCCACGCCGGATAGACGGAGGAGACGAGGCCGATGAGCGCCGCGACCGCGACGCTGTAGCCGACGAGCACCGGGTCGAACAGCGCGACCTGCACCCCGAGTAGCTCCCGCGTAATCGCGTTCGTCAGGTGGATGCCGCCGATGCCGGCCACGACGCCGACGACGCCGCCGACGGTGGCGACGACCACCGTCTCGGCGACGACGAGCAACATCTGCGAACTCGTCCGGTAGCCCATCGCCGAGAGCACGGCGAGATTGCGGCGGTCCGCGTTGACTTCGAGGCCCATCATCGTGGCGACGAACAGCACGCCGACGAGGACGGCGACGACGAGCGAGACGGCGGCCATCGCCAGGGGGAGACTGGAGGTCGACGCGCCGCGGACGGCGAGGCCGGTCTGCGTGACGACCGAGGTCCGCGGGTAGAGCGCCTCGATGTCGGACCGGACGCCCGCCGAGTCGGTGCTGACGAGCAGTTGGTCCGCGAGGTCGCCCTCGGTCGAGCCGGTCATCGTCTGCAGTTCCGAGAGGTGGACGAGCGCGACCGGGACGGGCCCGACGCCCGACGACAGCGACCCCTCGCGGACGTCGGCGACGGTGAAGGCGGCCTTCGAGCCGCCGACGCTCGCGGTCACCTCGTCGCCGGCCGAGACGCCGAGCAGTTCCGCGGCGGCGTCGTTGAGGACGAGTTCGCCGGTTCGGGGACCGTCGTAGCTCCCGTTGGCGTAGTGGGGGTCCCCCGGCGTGAGCGCCTCCGTCGAGACGCCGACGACCGACGTGGGTTCCTCCGGCGGGATGATGCCCGCCGCGAGGACGTACTCGTCGGTCGAGCCGCCTTCGGGCGCGAGCGTCACCAACTGCGTCTGGACCGGCGTGGCGTAGTCCACCCGCTCGTCGCGCGAGAGCCGGTCGGTAATCGCGTGGGTGTCGCCGAGTTGCGGACTGCCGACCGAGACGGCGACCGACGAGGCCGTGCTGGCCTCGGGGACGACCCAGTAATCGACGCCCTCGCTCTGGATGGCGTTTTCCGCGCCGAGGCCGAGGGCGATGCCGCTGACTGTCGTCATGAGCGTCACGGCGAGGGCGACGCCGAGGACGCTCAGGAGCACCTGCTTCGAGGAGGTGGTCCGCAGGCGACCGAGGACGCGCCGGCCCGCGAGGCCGACGACGCCGAACAGCCGGTGTCGCCTAGCCATCGCTCACCACGTGGCCGTCGCGGAGGCGGACGACGCGGTCGGCCCGCTCGATGACGTGTTCGTCGTGCGTGGCGACGACGACCGCCCGCTCCGTGGCGGTCTGTTCGATGTAGTCGAGGACGCGTTGGCCCGTCTCGGTGTCCAACTCGCCGGTCGGCTCGTCGGCGATGAGCACCGCGGGGTCGGAGACCAGCGCGCGGGCGATGGCGACGCGCTGTTGCTCGCCGCCGGAGAGTTCGCCCGGCTTGTGGCCGGCGCGGTCGCCGAGGCCCACCCGTTCGAGCAGTTCTTCGGCGCGGGCGCGTCGGTCGCGCTTCGACACGCCGCGTTCGATGAGCGGGAGCGCGACGTTACCGCGGGCCGAAAGCGAGGGGAGCAGGTGGAAATGCTGGAAGACGATGCCGATGGTGTCGCGGCGGAGTTTCGTCCGCCCGCGGTTCGACAGCGACCGGACGTCGGTGCCCGCGATGCGGACGTCGCCGCGGGTGGGCGTGTCGAGCGCGGCGAGGAGGTGCAACAGCGTGGACTTGCCGCTCCCGCTCGGCCCGGCGATGGCGACGAACTCGCCCGTCGAGACCGAAATCGAGACGCCGTCGAGCGCGCGGACCGTCGGGGCGTCGGACCCGCGGGAGAAAAGCGAGTCGGAGCCGCGGGTGTACTCCCGGACGACCTGCTCGCAACGGAGCGTCGCCGCCGAGTCCGCCGCGGCGGGAGGGCGGTGTTCGGAGACCGAATCAGACATACTGCCACGTGGTCCCCGGCGTGACATATACTTGGTGCGTGGTCGCCGCCCCGACGGGGCGAGGCCGACGCGACTCGACGAACGTCCAGATTCGCGGGGGCGCGCCGGCTCGCGTCGTCCACACGGTTGAATAGCCTCGGCGTCGTCCACCTCGGTAGTGTTCCCAATCGGCCACCTCGCCCTCGGATATCTCTCGGTCGCGCTCTTCCGGGTCGGCCGTCGCCGCCCGCTTCCGACCGGGTGGACGCTGGTCGCCGCGCTCGTCGGCTCGCAGTTGCCCGACCTCATCGACAAACCGCTCGCGTACTACGGCGTCCTCGTCAGCGGCCGTTCGCTCGGCCACTCGCTTCTCGTGATGCTTCCGGTGCTCGTCGTCCTCGTCGGCGTCGGCCACCGACTGGGCTACGACGAGCACGCGACCGCCCTCGTCGTCGCGACGCTCTCGCACTACCTCGGCGACACCTACCGGGCGCTTCTCGCCGGCGACTGGGGTTCGATGCAGTTCCTCCTGTGGCCCCTGTTCCCGGCGACCGACTACGCCTCGGACTCGATTCCGCCGTGGGTCCGCGTGCTCGAATCGCTCGGCGACCCGCGGTACAACTTCCAGTACGCCCTCGCCGCCGTCGCGTTCGGTATCTGGGCGGTCAACCGGCTCGACCGTCGGCGAGCGCGCGCGGAGCGCTAGCCCGGCGGCGCGGCGAAGAAAAAGCGGCGGGTGACGCGGGCGCTGATTAGCCGACGAGTCGCCGGCCGACCGCGAAGACGACGAGCGCGCCGAACAGGAGGTACGGCGCCGTGTTCGGAACTTCCGAAGACGTCGTCGACTGGGCCGTCGCGGTGGACTCGTTGGGCGTCACGACGTTGTCGGTCGTCGTCTGGGCCGTCGACGTGTCGGTCGACTCGGTGGAATCTCCCGTCTCGTCGTCGGCCGTGGTATCCGCGGCGTCGGTCGTCGCCGTCGACTCGGCGGTGTCGGTCGCCGCCGTCGACGTGTCGTCGGACTCGGTGGTGGTCGTCGTGGCGTCGTCCTCGCCGCCACCGCCAGCACCGCCGGAGCCCTCGTCGGGCGTCGACGTGTCGTCCGTCTGTTCGGTCACTTCGACCGTCGAGGCGTCGCTCACGCCGATGAGCTCGTTCTCACCGAGGGCCCGGTCGTCGCCGCGGACGACCGCGTACAGCGAGTAGTCGCCGGAATCAACGTCGTCGGTGGAGACGGACGCCGAGTAGTGCGTGTCGTTGACCGCCGAGGCGTCGACGCGGACGTTCTCGGAGTCGTCCGCGAGGACGACCTGCACGGCCTCGACTGACTCGCCCGACGCGACCTCGTCGAGTTCGACGGTCACGTCGAGGTCGTCCGACTGCTCGACGCTCCCGGCGGCCTGCGTCGAGACCGCGTAGGCGCGAATCACGAGGGGTTCGCCGGCGTACACCTCTTCTGTCGACTGGTTGCCGACGACGACGGCGTAGGTTCCGGGGTCGAGCCCGCCGGTGCCGAACTCGCGGTCCGCGTCACCGGTCGCCGACGCGGACCGCCGGATTCGCTGTTCGGAGTCGAGAATCGTGATCGTGTAGTCGCTGTCGCTCGGCGCGTCCACGGAGACCGAAACGGCGTCGCCGGCGTCTGCGCGGCCGACTTGGGTGACGGTGAACTCGCCTTGCGAGGTCGAGACGGTTCTGTCGACGGTGTCGATGGAGCCGTCGATATCGATATCGTAGTCCCCGTTGGCCCCCACGGCCGGGGGCGCGACGGCCGCGAGGAGCATCGCGGCGACCACGAGAACGGGAATCGAGACGCGGGGTCGTAGCATCATCGTTCGTTTTGCTGACCGGTGGTAAAAGCTTGTAGGCAGTTCGCCGCGCCGACCGCGGGCGGCGCTGGTCCGGTCGAAAAAAAACGAAGGAGAGACGAACCGCGCGGTGCGGTCGTTAGTCGTTCCGGCGGACCGCGAGGAGCGCGGCCGCGAGGAGCGCGACCACGGCGAGCGCCGCGCCGAATCCGGGAACGGGGGAGTCGGTCGTGCCGCTCGCGGTCGTCGACGTTTCGTCGTCGAAGCCGGGCGTACTGGACGCCGTGGTGGTGGTGCCGCCGTCCGGCGTCGTCGTCGTGTCGTCGTCGGTCGGGGTCGTCGTCGTGACGACCTGCCGCGACGTCACGGCGAAGTACGAGAAGCCGGGCGTGTCGGCCTCGATGACGACCGCGCCGTCACCGCTGTCGACGACGCGGGTTTCGAGGTCTTCCCACGAGCCGGAGTCCTCGTTGAACCGCCGGACCACGAGGTCGGACGATTCGACGCCGAGTTCGTCGAGCCGGCTCTGTCTGACGGTGAACCGGAGGGTCGACTGGCGGTCGCGCGCGCTGTCGGGCACGTCGATGCGCACGTAGCTGACGGCCGTGCCGCCGGGCTGTCCCACGCTACCGGGGAGCCCCGAGCGTTCGCTGACGGTGATTTCACCGGTCGTCTGCTGGCTGAACGTGATGCTCACCGCGGAGACGCCCTGCCCGCCGTCGAACTGCGCGTCGAAGCCGCGCGCCGAGAACAGCCGGTCGCTGTCGGTCGTGTCGTCGTGGGGGAGGCTGTTACCGCCGCCGCCACCGCCGCCACCACCGACGTTCGCTTCCTCGACGGTGATACTGCCAATCTTGACGCCGTTGACCCGCAGATCGTACGTGCCGGCGTCGTCGATGGAGACGCTGTACGTCAGCGTGCCGGAGGAACCGGGGCCGACGGTGACGCTCTCGGTGGCCAGCGTCGTGCGGCCGGCCGTGAGCGCCTTGGTGTACGTCCCCTCCGCGGTGCCGGTGTTGTTCACGCGCACCCTGACCGTGAACGTCTCGTCGGTGTCCACGGTCGTCTGCGAGATGGTGCTCGCGCCCGCGTCGATGCTGAACGCCGGGGCACGCGCCGAGACGGTGACCGTGTCGATGGTCGTGCCGTTGAACGCGTAGACGTAGTCGCCGGTTCCCGGCGGGGTGTCGGTGAAGGTGAACGTCCGCTGTGCGCCGGAGGCGAGCGAGGTCGAGATGTTCCCGACCGTCGTTCCGTTCCGGGTCACGTCGCCGGAGACGTTGCCGCTCGCGCCGCCGAGATTACCGAGTTTGACCGTGACGGTCGTCTCCTCGCCTTCGAGGAGCGACGTCGGACTGGCCGACGAGTCGCCGAGCAGTTGGATGTCGGCGCTCGGCGAACTCACGTCGAGCGCGTTCGTCGCGGTCGTCCCGTTGACCGCGACCGTGTAGGTGCCCGCGTTCGTCGGCTTGATGACGAAGTTCACGGAGTGGTTCTCACCGGTGGCGAGGGTCACGGACTTCGTGACGCCGAAGTCGGTGGTGCCCGCCTGACTGGTGCCGGTGACGCCGACGTCGGTCGAGCCGGACTCGTCGCCGAAGTTCTCGACCTGCGCGGTCACCTCGACTTGGTCGCCGGTCTGGGCGCTCGTCGGGTCGAGCGTGACGGACGTCACCGAGATGTCCGGGCCCTGATTGACCGAGAACGTCGTGTCGTTCGTGGTCGTGTCGCCGTTGTTGTTGGTGACGCGCACGCTGAGCTGGTGGTCGCCCGAGTCGATTTCGGACGAGTTGAGGTCGAGCGTCGCGCCGGGGTTCGGGAACACCGTCGCGTCGTCGGTCACGTCCTCGCCGTCGAGCAGAATCGTCACCGCGGAGGCGTCGATGCCGCTCTCGGGGTCGGTGTAGTTCACTTCGACCGAGAAGTTAGCGTCGCTCTCGAAGGTGGCGTTCCGGGAACTGACCCGCGTGACGTTCGGTGCCGTCAGGTCGGGCGCGACGGTGAAGTTCACCGTCGAGGCGTTCTCGTTCCCACTGCGGTCGGCCGCCGAGACGGACACCTTGTGGCTGGTGCCCGGTTCGAGACCGGTCTCGTTGAGCCGGATGTTCGAGAGGTCGTCGAGGTTCGCCTCGCTCGTGACGTCGGTCCCGTCGAAGGTGACGGTCACGGAGCTGAGGTTGACGCCGCTTTCGGCGTCGTCGACGCTCGCGGTCACGTTGACCGAGGTCGTCGTGTTCGAGAGTTCGTCGCCCTCGGCGGGGTTGGAAATCTCGACCGTCGGCTCGGCGTCGTCGTCCGCGACGCTGAAGTTCGCCGTGCGGACGGCCGTGTTACCGGCGTTGTCGGGCACGCGAACCGTCAGGTTGTGCGTCTCGTTTCCGTCCACGGAGACGGTCGTGTCGAACCCGGTCGCGTCGGGCGCGGCCGAGGCCGTGATGTCCTGTCCGTCGTACAGGACGGTGACGTTCTCCGCGTCGACGCCGGTGTCGTTCACCGCGTCACTCGCTTCCTCGTAGGTCGCGTTGAGTTCCACCGTGTCGGTGCCGAACGGGAAGGTCGTGCCGTCGGTCGGGCCGAGTGCTGTGACCGTCGGCGCTTCCCGGTCGTCCTGCACGGTGAAGTTGACCTGCTCGGTCGCCGTGTTGGCGGTGACGTTCGTGTCGGACGCCTCGATAGTGACGGTGTAGTCCGCCGGCGGGAGGCCGGGCGCGGTGTAGTTGACCGACTCGTTCGTGACCGTCGCGTCGTCGGTCACGTCCCTGAGCTGGCCGTCGCTTTCGACCGTCACCGACACCGAAGACGCGTTGACGTCCACGTTGTCGGAGAGCGTCGCGTTCACCGAGACCGTGTTGTTGGCCTCGGAGAACTCGGCGCCCTCGGTCGGGTCGTCGTAGCTGATGGTCGGCGCTTCCGTGTCGTTCGTGACCGCGCCGTAGGTCGACAGGCCGGTTCGGGTCGCGGTGTAGTAGTCACCGGTCAGGCCGAACGGGTCGGTCTGGAGCGTCGTCGGGAGCACTCGCGTGCCGCCGCGCTCGATGTAGACGATGTAGAAGCCGTTGCCGGAGGTGTCGAGGTCGGCGCTGAAGCCGTAGGTGACGTCCTCGATCTGGTCCTCGGTGAGGCCGGCGTTGGCTTCGAGGTATCTCGTCGCCGCCGTGCCCTGCGAGAGGGCGTTCGGCGGGATGTTCGTGTCCGTCAGCGTGACGACGGTCTGCCCGGCGGGCAGGTCCGCGTCGTCGCTGGCGTTAATCCGAACGAACGTGTTGCCGCTCGAGCTCACGAGCAGGAGCGTCGACTGCTGGGAGAAGTCGTTGCTCGTGACGGTCGCCGTACTGGAGTCGCTCGCGGTGTTGCCGGCGCGGTCGGTCCCCGTCACGTCGAGCGCGTACTCGCCGGACTCGTTCGTGGCGAGGTCGGCGGTCCACGTCGTCGAGTCGACCCGCGTGAGGGTCAGCGACTCGACGTCGTCGTTCGGGTACGTGAGTTCCGCGTCGGGGGTGTCGGCGAGCGGTTCCGTGCTCGCCACGCTGACCGAGAGGTTACCGGACGCGGTCGTGTTGAGCGTCGCGGTGACGCCGGGGTCGGTCGTGTCGACCACGACGGGCTCGGACCGTTCCACGGTAACGTCGTTGTTACCGAGGTCGGTCGCGGTCGCCGTCAGCGTGTAGCTCCCGTCGGGGAGTTCCGAGGCCACGTCGAGCGTGTGGTTCCTCGTCTCGCCGTCCGGCGTTCTGTCGGGCGTCCGTTCGAACGTCGCCGTCACGCCCGAGCCGGACTCGAAGGCGTACTCGACGGTGACGCTCTCCGAGGTGCTGTAGGTGACGTTGACGCTACCGTTCGTGTAGACGGTGTCCGTCGTCCCGTCGACGGCCGACACGTCGTAGGTCGGTTCCTCGTTGTCCACGCAGACGGTGGCGTTGGCGACGCCGGTGTTACCGCCGGCGTCCGTGCCCACGAGCGTGAGGTTGTAGGAACAGCTGGCGACGAGCGCGCCGTCGTCGTTCGTGCCGTCCCACTCGATTTCGAACTCGCCGGTGGAACGAGCGAGCGAGGTCACGTCGCGCGTGTAGACCGCCTCGTCGTCCGAGTCACGGACGACGAACGCCGCGGATTCGAGGTTGTCGTCGGCGCTGTCGAGCGTGATGTCGACGGGGTTGTTCGCGCTCACGTCCTCGTCGTCCTCGACGTAGTCGGGATCGAGCGTGAGACTCGCGGTCGGCGCGGTCTCGTCGTACTCGAACTCGAACAACCGCGAGGTGGCGTGGCCGGCCTCGTCGACGACGGTCAGTTTCGCGGTCGTCGGCCCCTCGGCGAGCGGGACGCCGAGTTCGGAGACGTTGATTTCGAGCGTCGAGTTGGTGTTCGTCGTCGCGTCCGAGAGGTCGACGGCCGTGCCGTCGACGACAAGCCTCGTCGCGCTGGCGTTGATTCCGGACTCCGCGTCGCCGTTGCGGTCGTCCGCGAAGGACGCCGAGATAGTGCTCGACGGTCCGGCGACGTCGGTCGGCCCGACGCTCGTGACGCGCGGCGAGGAGACGAAGTCGAAGGTGAACGTCCGGGTGATCGTGTTCCCGGCCGTGTCGGTCGCGTTGACCGTCAGCGTCGTCTCTCCCTCGTCGAGGTCGCCGGTCGGGACGGTCGCACTCCCGTTGGCGTCGAGCGAGAGCGGCTGTGGGCCGTTACCGAAGTTGTACGTCGCGCGCCTGATGTCCGACTCGTCGCTCACGCTGAGCGTGATGGGCGTCCCGAAGGGAACCGCGCCCTGTGCGGGTGCCGGAAGCCGGACGGTCGGCGGGAGCCGGTCGCGCCGCGTGACCGTCAGCGTCGAATCCGCTTCGACGCCGTTGACGGCGACGGTGAAGTTCCCGACGTCGTCGGAGCCGAGCGCGGTCGGCGCGAGGGCGGTCACCTTCCTCGTGACCGTGGAATCGGCGCCCACGACGACGGTTCGGGTGGTGTTGTAGACCTCCGTGTCGCCCTCGTCGTCGGTCGTGGTGTACGTGAGCCGGACTAAGTCGGAGCGGCCACCGGTGTTCTCGACGGTCGCCGAGACGGTGTACCGCTCAGTCGTGTTGATGCTCGTCGGCTCGACGCTGACGTCGGTCACGCTCGAGTTCGCCGGCGCGATGACGCGGACGGTCCGCGAGACGAGCTCGGCGTCGTCGGTCGAGAGCTCGTCGATGGAGACGTCGTAGGTTCCGGGGTCCTCGAACGAGGTGGTGAAGCTCACCTCGGTCGACTCGCCGGGCTGGAGCTCGCCGGTGTCGGACGGCGACTGCGCCTCGCCGTCGACGGTGATCGCCGCCTCGTAGCTCCCGTTGACGTCGCCGACGTTCTCGACGGTCGCGTTAGCGACCACTTCGTCGCCGGGAAGGACCTGCTGGGGCTCGACGGTGAGGTTGCTGTACTCGAAGGTCGCCGGCTCGAACACGTCGAGCGCGAGCGTGGCGTCGGCGAACGCCTCGCCGTTCGTCACGTTCTTCGACGCGATGGCGTCGTACTCGCCGGCCGTCGGAACGGTGACGACCGCGACGCCGTTGGCGTCCGTCTGGACGGTCGTGTCGCCGACGGTGACTTCGGCGTTCTGGACGGCCGCGCCGGTGTCCTCGCGCGTGACGGTGAACTCGACGTCGTCGCCCGCGACGGGCGTGGTCGTGTTCGCCGTCAGGTTCAGCTGGACGCTCTGGGCGACCTGTAGCGGCGCGCGGTTCGTCACCGACTCGGTGCCCGACTGGTTCGTCGCCACGTGCATCACGACGTAGTCGCCGGGCGTGGCTCCGTCGGGGATGGGGACCTCGACGGTCGTCCGGTTGCCCGCGACCTTGGTCACGGCCGAACCGTAGACGGTCGCGCCGGGACTGACGACGCGGACGCCGTCGAACTGCGACGTGCTGTCGTTGAAGCGGTCGAAAATCGACATCGCCGTCTGGCTCCCGACGAACGACTGCGAACCGGGAGTGACGCCCATGACGTTCGTGTCCGCCGGCATCTGACTGGTCCCGTTGACCCGCGCGATTTCGGTTTCGAGGGAGATGCTCGACCGGTCGGTCGCGTTGATGGTCTGGTCGTAGCTCGAGAGGTCGGACTCGTTGAAGATTGCGACGGTGTGGCTGACCTCGGTCGCGTCGAGCGACGAGGCGTCCACGGTGACCGTCACGTTCTGGCCGTTGCCCGCGGGCGACGGCGCGCTCACCGACGACGACCCCTGCTGGACCGGCAGGGCGTCGACGCCGACGAACGTGACGTTGCCGTCGGTTTCGAGGTTCCCGTCGCCGTTGGTGTCCGAAAAGCCGTTCCCGTCGTCGACGGTGACGACCGCGAACATCCACATGCCGGACTCGTCGGGCGTGAACGCGAACGAGTTGTCGTCCGCCGCGCCCGTGGTCTCGCCGACGACCGAGGAGGTCACGCTGTCGTCGCTGGTGAGCGTCTCAGCGACGCCGGAGATGCTCCGGGGAATCGACGCGCCCTTCTCGAGTTTGGCCGCGACGAGCTGGACGTCCTGGTCCTCGATGGCGCGGGGAGCGCCGGCGTTCGAACCGGCGAACGTGAACGGGACCTCCTGTCCGACGTTGTACACGTACATCGGGTTCTTTCGGAGGGACTGTTCCGTCCCGTCTTGCCGGACGTACGTGTTGACCGACTGGACCTGATACGCCGCGGCCGAATCGAGCCGCGGGTCGGTGTCGTCGGGCCGGAGCGTCAGGAACGCGCCGTCCCAGACGCTGATGTTCTCCGACGCCTGTGTCAGTTGGTCGTCGTCGACCGTGTCGAGTTGGTTAGCGGGCGGTCCCCCCAGCTGTGCCTCACCGGTGGTGGTCCCGACGCTCGCAGACACTGGGCCTGCGATAACCGAGAAAACCACGATGAGAGTGAGTGCAAGACTCAACCCTTGTTGGGAGAGCCTGCGGTAACGACTCATGTCTCACTCAACAGATACGAACGCCATAATACTTTTGAATGGAAAACTTTCTGAAAAATCGATTCGTGGTCGCGGGCGGTCCTCACGCGGTCGAAATCGACGCCCCGTGGCGCGACCCCCCAGCGTGGCCACCGCGGTCACGAACCCAGAGATACTGTCAGTGACAATAGCGGTGACATCGCCCGCTGTCGGCTGTCGCGCGGCACGAGAGCCACTGCGAACCGACGACGGACGCCGTTCGAGCGGTCGCAGAGGTATAACGGACATATAGGTATCACACTGACCGGCAACGCCGTCTGACGCGTTCGCGAGCGCTCGAAGACGCACGCGTCGGGGAGGCGACGCGCGCGAACACGGGGCGCTCGCGTTGTAGGTATGTTGATGGCGCGCCTCAGCCGCAGACGCGCGTCGTCTCAGCCGCGTGTCAGTCGCCGTCGCGCGTTTGGGTAACGGTTATCATCGTGGTCGTTGGAGTTGTAGTCGAAGCTCGACAGAATCTCTCAAGAGGTGGTGGGGTGAGATACTGCTCAGAGTCGTCACGAACTGTGGGTTGTCAACGAATGGCCAACAAACGATACGAAGCAGGCGAAACCGTCCCGACGGACATCTGTTCGGCTCTCGGTGTCGAGGACGCGCTGACGTTCGCCGTGCCGGTCGAGGTGTACCACGGCTACGGAAGCGCGAGGCACGTCTACCCGACAGAACAGATCGAACGCGTCTCCGACCTGTTCGTCATCGACGGCGAACCCGACGAGATGACCGCCGCGGACGGAGTCCGCCTCTACACGATTCCGCACGACGCCCTCCGCTGAGTTCGACGCCGCACCGACGGGGTGTACGCGAGCCGAACTGTCCGAAATCCGACCATCGACCGGCCGGCCCGCGACACGCCAACATGCAAGCGACCGGACTGGACAGCTGGCAGACTGCTCTCTCGGTGCCGCGACGGTTGACGCGTGGGTTCCCTTTCGGGGGATAGCCGCAGGTCTCGAATCGGTCACCCATTCCCGCCGGAGAGACGCATTGCGAGCCTCGTTTCGAGACCGGCGGCCCGTCGGTCGGTTACGACGCGGCGACTCGGTGACGCACCGACTCGCGCCCGCCAAACGTATCAACCACACATATAGTTCCGTTGGTTGAGTAATAGTTATGGCGGTGCTCGTTGGATATGTGGCTGAAACCTGAGCAGTTCGGTCCCGGAGAGTGGGCGGGGAGAGACACTGCTCAGGATAATGAAAAATAGTGTGGGTTGTCAACGGATGGTCAAAGACAGATACGATGCAGGGGACGCGGTGCCGTCAACTATCTGTACAGTTTCCGACAAGGACGACGAGCTGACGTTCGGCTCGACAGTCGAGGTCGACGAGGGAGAGGTGGCGTTCGCCGTGCCGGTCGAGGTGTACCACGGCTACGGGAACGCGAAACACATCTATCCCATCAAGCAAGTCGACGCAGTTTCGGACCTGTTCGCGACGGAGAGTCAGTTCGAGGAGGTGTCGATAGCGGAGAACGTTCAGCTCTACACGATGCCGCACGAAGCGCTTCGGTGAGTGAGCGAGTCGCGGGGTGGAACGGACTGCTGACGGGGCCATCGGCCGCGAACGCACCGTCCAGCCCGTATACTCCGATTCCTCGACGGAGAGACAGCGCGACGAGCGGTCGTATCGTGTGACTCTCGTTGACGAGGCGCTGTCGGAGCGAAGGGTCTACTTACCTGACCGTACCCATCACGAGCAATGACGCTCGAAGACGACGCCCGAGACTACCATCGGCGTCCGCCCGCGGGGAAAGTGGAGATAGCGACGACGAAGCCGACGAACACCCAACGCGACCTGAGTCTGGCGTACTCGCCGGGCGTGGCCGCGCCGTGTCTCGACATCGCGGACGACGAAGACGCCGCCTACGAGTACACCGCGAAGGGCAACCTCGTCGGCGTCGTCTCCAACGGCTCGGCGGTGCTCGGCCTCGGCGACATCGGCGCGCAGGCGTCGAAGCCGGTGATGGAGGGCAAGGGCGTGCTGTTCAAGCGCTTCGCCGACATCGACGTGTTCGACGTCGAGTTCGACCACGACGACCCACAGGCGTTCGTGGAGTCGGTCGCCGCGATGGAGCCGACGTTCGGCGGCATCAACTTGGAGGACATCAAGGCCCCCGAGTGCTTCGAAATCGAGGAGTCCCTGCGCGACCGGATGGACATCCCCGTGTTCCACGACGACCAGCACGGCACGGCCATCATCTCCGGCGCGGCGCTCCTGAACGCCGCCGACATCGCCGACAAGGAGCTGTCGTCGCTGAACGTCACCTTCTCGGGGGCGGGGGCGGCCGCGACCGCGACGGCGCGGTTCTACGTCTCGCTGGGCATCCCCCACGAGAACATCACGCTGTGCGACATCGACGGCGTCCTCTCGGAGTCGCGGGCCGAGGCCGGCGAACTCGACGAGTACGCCGAGCCGTTCGCCCGCGGCGTCGACGACGGCGACCTCGAAGACGCAATCGAGGGCGCGGACGTGCTCGTCGGCCTCTCGGTCGGCGGCATCGTCAGCCAAGAGATGGTGCGGTCGATGGCCGACGACCCCATCATCTTCGCCATGGCGAACCCGGAGCCCGAAATCGCCTACGAGGACGCGAAAGCGGCCCGCGAGGACACGGTCATCATGGCGACGGGGCGCTCGGACTACCCGAATCAGGTGAACAACGTCCTCGGCTTTCCGTTCATCTTCCGCGGCGCGCTCGACGTGCGCGCGACCGAAATCAACGAGGAGATGAAGCGCGCGGCCGCCGAGGCGCTGGCGAACCTCGCCCGACAGGACGTGCCCGACGCGGTCGTCAAGGCCTACGGCGACGGCCCCCTCCAGTTCGGTCCCGACTACCTCATCCCCAAGCCGCTCGACCAGCGCGTCCTCTACGAGGTGACGCCGGCCGTCGCCGAGGCGGCCATGGAGAGCGGCGCGGCCCGCCGCGAGCGCGACCTCGATGACTACCGCGAGGAGCTGGAAGCCCGCCTCGGCAAGTCCCGCGAGATGATGCGCGTCGTCCTCAACAAGGCGGCGTCGAACCCCAAGCGCGTCGTGCTCGCCGAGGGCGAAGACGAGAAGATGATTCGCGCCGCGAGCCAACTGGTCGAGGAGGGCATCGCCGAGCCCATCCTCGTCGGCCGGACGAAGGAGATTCTCCGGACCGCCGAGGACCTCGGTCTCGACTTCGACCCGACCATCGCCGACCCCGAAAGCGGCGAGTGGAACCACTACGTGGACCACCTCTACGAGCGCCGCCAGCGCAAGGGCCTCACCCGGACCGAGGCGGCCGAACTCGTGCGGAGCGACTCGAACTACTTCGCCAGCGTGATGGTCGCCATGGGCGACGCGGACGCGATGCTGACCGGCCTCACGCACCACTATCCCTCGGCGCTCCGCCCGCCGCTCCAGATTATCGGCACGGCCGACGACGCCGACTACGCGGCCGGCGTCTACATGCTGACGTTCCGGAACCGCGTCATCTTCTGCGCCGACGCGACGGTCAACCTCGACCCCGACGAGAACGTGCTCGCCGAGGTGACGAAACACACCGCCGAGCTCGCGCGGCGCTTCAACGTCGAACCCCGCGCGGCGCTCCTCTCGTATTCGGACTTCGGGAGCGTCACGAACGAGGGGACGCGCAAGCCCCGAAACGCCGTCGAGCAACTGCACGCCGACCCCGAGGTCGACTTCCCGGTCGACGGCGAGATGCAGGCCGACACCGCCCTCGTCGAGGAGATGCTGACCGACACCTACGACTTCGCGGAGCTCGACGACCCCGCGAACGTCCTCGTGTTCCCGAACCTCGAAGCGGGCAACATCGGCTACAAACTGCTCCAGCGCCTCGGCGGCGCGGAGGCCATCGGCCCGATGCTCGTCGGCATGGACAAGCCGGTTCACGTCCTCCAGCGCGGCGACGAGGTCAAGGACATCGTC